>NZ_CP034842.1:1339207-2678415 GCF_004006635.1 Fusobacterium necrophorum subsp. necrophorum
TTTCTAGAAAGAAAAAAATAGTTTTTTATATTTAAATATTAAAAAATAAAAGAAAAAAGGGGGAAAGCTATGAAAAAAAATTTTTACTTACTGTCTATTTTCATGTTGGCAACTGTTCAAACAGTTTTTGGAAAAGAGGATCCCACTGTGACATTGGAGCAAACAATTGTCAGTATGGATTCTTTTGGAAGTTCTCCCCACAGGACTGCAAAAAATGTTCGTGTGGTTACCAAAGAAGAAATAAAAGAAAAAGGAGCTTTGAATGTAGAAGATGCTTTGAAGGGAATTCCGGGACTTCTCATACGGAACTTGGATGGAGCTCCTCCGGTCATTGATTTAAGGGGAGCCGGAATGGCTTCCAGTTTGACTTCCACTCTGTTACTTCTCAATGGGGTTCCCTTAAGTGGAGTTCGAGTTTTTGATGTTAATTCCATTCCTGTTTCTGAAATTGAGAGAATTGAAATCATTCAGGGAGGAGGAGCTTTGATGTATGGAGATGGTGCTGCGGGAGGAGTTGTCAACATTATCACACAGACAATGAAGAATAAAAAATATTATGGAAATGTCGATTTGGAATATGGTTCTTGGAAAACGGGAAGAATCCATCTGGGAATAGGAGGTCAAATGAATAAAAACTTTTCTCTCCAAGCTTCCTATTCAGGATATTCTTCTATGGATTGGAGAGATAGAGCACATGGGATTGACATGATGAGTGGAAAGACTTTCGACTACAGACATAAAAAAGATAGGAAAGACAGTTTTTGGTTGAGCGGGAAAAAGGAAGGGAAAGACCAAAGTATTGAATTACGTTACAGTCATATGAAAAGCAAAGATTATTTTACCACTTTTCTGAACAAAAAACAGTATGAAGAAAATCCGAAACAAGCGGGAATGACAGGTAACTACATAGAGGATGTCACGGATATCTGGAATCTATCCTATCATAAAAAATGGAGTGATAAGCTTGATTTTTTACTTTATGGAGGCTATCATCACGGAAAAAATGAAAATCAACATTTTCTAATGGAAGAATATTTTGTGACTCCGCAGATAAAGTATCTCTACGGAAACAATAGTTATGTCATCGTCGGTGGGGACATTAGAAACGGAAAGAGGGAATGGAAGGATACTTTTCTATTGAATGGAAAAAAGGCTCCGAACGATACCAGAAAATCGAAGGCTCTCTATCTCATGAATAAAATTGGTATTAAGAATTGGGAATTTACACAAGGCTATCGAAGAGAAAGGGTAAATTATGATTACACTTCCAAAGTTTACGGTCCTGTTTGGAATTTGTTGGAAGCAAATCCTGTATCCTCCACTTCTTCCAATAACAACAGCTTTGAACTGGGAGTCAATTATCTTTATTCCGACAGCGGAAACTTGTATTTCAATTACACAAATTCGATGAGGACCCCAAGTATCGGGGATATGGAGGCATGGACCGGAGATGTGAAAACGAAAAAAGACAGTATTTATGAACTGGGATGGCGAGATTACCTTGCGAACACTCTTTTCTCGACTTCTATTTTCTGGATGGATACTCGAAATGAAGTATATTACGATAAAACGGGATTGTATCAAGTCAAAACAAGAAATTTTGATGGGAAAACAAGAAGAAGGGGAGCTCAAATCTCCTTGATTCATTATTTGGATAAGCTGTCCCTACGAGAAAATATCTCCTATATCCATCCCAAGATAGAAAGTGGAATCTATCAAGGGAAAACGTTCCCGGCAGTTCCGAAATGGATTGTGAATTTGGGAGCCAGCTATCATGTTACAGAACAATTTCATATCAATACGGATGTATATTATCAATCGAAGGCTTATGCTGACGACGATTTTAAAAATGAATTTTCAAAAGAAAATTCTTACACAACATGGGACCTTCATCTTTCCTACCATTTTCAAAATGGAATGGAAATTTATGGGGGAGCTAAAAACCTATTCGATAAAAAATATGCTCACAGTGTAGCGATTATGCGAAGTCCTTTTGCTTCTCAGAAGGTATATCATCCGGCAAATGGAAGAAATGTCTATGTAGGATTTAAATATCGTTTTTAAATAATTTTAAAGCATCGATTGAATAAAATTTTTCTTTTCCAGTAAAAAAATCATAGCCCAAAGCGAAAAAAGTGTTAAAATCTTCGTTTTGGGCTTTGAATTTGAAATGATTTACTCTTTGTCATTCCTTAACGATTTTCTGAAGAATATCGATGTCAAGATGTCCCCCGGAGGAAATAACAGACATTTTTTCTAATGAAACAAAGCCTGCCTTTATTGCGGAATCTTTCACCATATCTTTGCCTACTTCCATATGCATATCCTTCATTCTGTATATGAACCATGAAACAACCATATCCCAAGGTTTACTATAATCTTCCTCAATACCGTCCGCTATACAGATAAAGATTCCATTGGAATTCAATGCATTATAAATTTTTTCCATAAAATCCTCCTCCATCCTTTTGTATAAATAGATTCCATGATTTAAAAATTAATATTTTAATAAATATGGACAACAGAATCAGCTGTTGCATTTAAAAATTCAATATCGTGTGAAACAATGAAGATGATATTACTGTCTTTTCTATTTTGACGGATAAGTTCAGATATTTTTATCATATTTACATAATCCATTCCACTTGTCGGTTCATCAAAAAATATAAATTTTGAGTCTTTTAATAAAATCGAGGCGATTGCCACTCTTTGTTTTTGCCCTCCTGAAAGGCTCATGGGATGAGAGTCTTTAAACTCATATAAGTCAAGTTTTTTCAAGATATCCTCCACCTTATTTTTTTCAATATTTTTTATTCCAAGACTTAGTTCCTTTATGACAGAATCTGTAAAAAGCTGGTGGTTCACATCCTGCATGACAAGAGATGAAAGTTTAAGTCTATCTTTTTTAGAGAGTTTATTGCCATTGAAATAAATTTCATCCTTAGAGTTTTTTTCGACTCCTATCAGGCATCTGATAAAAGTTGATTTGCCAAGTCCATTCATTCCTAGGATTCCATATATTTTTCCTGTTTCAAATATCCTGTTTTTTAGCCGGAGCTTTTTGTCCGTCCCTTTAAACGGAAATTCTATATTTCTAACTTCGAAGTTGCCTTGATTTTGATTTTTAGGCAGACTAAGCTTTGTTTTCCGCTTGTCTCTCAAGCCTAAATTGTTTAGTTCTGTCAAAGATAATTTTTTAAAATCGTCTATCGTATATTCTCTTTGTATTTTCCCATTTTCCATTAAGAAAATTCTATCTGCAATATCCATGAGATAAAATATTCTATGTTCTGAAATGATGAGAGTGATTCCTCTGTTTTTAAGTTTTAAAAGCATTTCCCTTATAATCTCAATATTATTTTCATCAAGATTTGAGGATGGTTCATCTAAAACGATTCTATTTGTGCCTGATATATAACTTGCCGCAATACAAAGAATTTGTTTTTCTCCACCTGAAAGCTTAAAAATATCTCTGTTTAAAAGATGTTCTATTGGAAAAATTGTAAGCATTTCATGAAGTCTTTCTTCCATTTTTTCTTTTGATAAGCCTATGTTCTCCAAATAAAATAATAATTCAATGGTAGTATTTACATTAAAAAAATGAGTTTTGGGATTTTGAAAAACACTTGACACCAACATGGATATTTCATAAAGTTCAAGCTCTTTCGTGTTTTTATCTTCTATCTTTATTTCGCCGCTTAATGTAGCTCCATCATATCTTGTAGACAAACCATTGATAGAATTGATAACAGAAGATTTTCCGCTACCACTCCTGCCTGTAAGTAATATACATTCCCCTTTTTTTATAGTTAGTGAAATATCTTGTAAGATTTTTTCATTTTTCTGATAAGACAGTGTTAAATTTTTAATTTCTACCATAGCCAGCCTCCTATCACCAGTATTGAAACTGAAGCTGCATAAACAAAGTCAATGCCTTTTATCCTTACGGATATATATCTTTCTTTCTTAATTGGATTTTCAATACATCTTGTTTCCGCCGCTTTTGAAATATCATCTGCAATATTTGATGAAATGATCAGCAGAGGGACTATTACATATTCCAAATATGAAATAGGATTTTTAAAAGGAATTCCTCGTATCTTCATAGCCGTTTTTATATTATCCTTCTCTTCCTTAAATGAAGGAAAAAAACGAAACATGACGGCAACAGGTATCGAAATATTTTTGGGAACTCTAAGCATATCCATAGAGGATATGATACTTCCCACATCGGATGTTTTTATCAAAAATTTACCTGACAGGTATGGAAGATAAAACATTCTAAATACAATAAAGAGCATAAAAAACATCTTTATTATCACAGGAGCTCCCTCAATCATCTTAAAGTTTGGTAATAAAGAAAAGACAGCAAAGAACAGGATTCCTTTTATCGCATCCCTTTTGAAGCTATTTTTGTAAAAAAGAATGGAAATCAACAAAACAATTCCCAGTTCAAGGCAAAATTCTATATTGTTAAGAACTGTGAGTCCGCTCAAAAATGTCACCAAAAATTTAGTGATAGGATTAGGGTTATAAGGATTGTCGGAGAAAACGGGCATTATATTATACCCGCTTTTTCAAAATGTTTTTTCAAAAATGCTTTTCCGATATAAGCCCCTATGATTCCTCCCACAAAAGCACCTATATAAACCAAAGCCATATTCGGATAAGTAATAAGTCTTTCAAGTCCCCTTGTATACTCTTCTCCCATCATTTGTAAACACATTTCAAGGTATCTGTCTTTTACCAGAAGCATTTGCATAAGAGAACCGCAAATCCAGGTATTAAATACTGCAAAAGATAGCATATTATAATGAAATGTTTTATAATTTCCCGCTTTTCTGATAAGCTCTGCAATGGTCATTACAATTAGAGCATGAACAGGCGTTATATAGGTATGTCCCATGGAAAACATAATCAAAGGGGATATGATACCGAGTATAAATAATGCGAAAGGTTTTTGGACTTTTGCCATAAAAAGCATGATTATCACTCCTGTTACAATGCCTAAGATTGTGGGATATATAAGAAACAAAATAGGTATCATGCCTATCATTCCCACACCGAACATAACTATAAAATATATCACTGTAAATACACCTATTGTGACCAAATCTTTTATTTTTAATTTATTTGTATTCATAAAATTCTACCTTCTCCTTCTAATGAAAATATCATTCTCAACTCTTCTTTCTGTTATACTACGACATGGATTTTGCAATCATATCTTGATATAATTTAGAGTTTTTCCTAAGGTCTTCATCCGTTCCTAATGCTTCAATCTTACCTTGATGTAACAAAACAATCTTATCTGCATTTCTTATCGTTCTCATTCTATGAGCAATGACAATAACGGTTTTATTTTTAATCAGCTCTGACAGAGCTTCTTGAATCAGACTTTCATTTTCCACATCAAGGGATGCTGTAGCTTCATCCATTAAGATGATCGGTGCATCTTTTAGAATGGCTCTTGCAATGGATAATCTCTGTCTTTCTCCTCCGGAAAGTCTTTCCCCGTTTTCTCCTATTATCGTATTGATTCCTTCCGGCATTTTTTCTATGAATTCATCACATCTTGCAATATGTGCAGCCTTCCTGATTTCTTCCTCACTCGCCCCTTTTTTTCCTATTCCGATATTATCTTTTATACTGGCATTAAATAAGACGACATCTTGAAAAACGATGGAAAAGTTCTTTAAAAGAGTTTCCGGATCCACTTTGCTGATATCTTCTCCGCCTAAAAGGATTTGTCCTTTGTTGATATCCCAAAATCTTGCAGCAAGTTTCGTAAGAGTTGTTTTTCCACTCCCGGAGGGACCGATAAGTGCCGTTACCTCTCCCTGCTTTGCAGTAAAGCTGACACCGTTAATGACCGAGTATTCATCATAAGTAAAATAAACATCTTTGAATTCAATGTCATAATTTTTTAACTTCATCTCGGTTTTTCCTTCCTGAATCGGCATTGTTTTGATTTCTTTCATCCTTGCAATGACACCGTCAAGAAGAGTAATCAGTGCCATAAATCCCAAGATATTTTCAATGGGCAGATATATGCTTGAGGTTATTATTAAAAATACGATATAAACAAGGATATTAATTTCTCCGACAATCATCATGTTCGCTCCGACAATTGCTACCGTAACGATTCCAAGTTTTAAAAGAATTCCCGAAAAGGCAATGGATATCCCCGATACAAATTCCGTTTCCAATTTGATTTTCGTGGCATCGTTTAATTTTTCAAAAAAATGGTGAATCGATTTTTCTTCCAAATTATACGATTTGATTTCTTCTATCTGCTCGATGTTTTCTTGTAAATCATCAAAAACAAGCCTGCTGCTTTTGATCCACTTATCTATGGTTTTTCTTTGTTTTTTCTTAGAAAGAGAAAAAATAAGTATGGCTACAGGGATGACCCAAAGTGCAGCAATTCCTAATTTCCAGTTATAATTTAAGATCATAAGGGATAGAATTGTTGTGGATATGATTGTCGAATAGATGTGGGGGACTGCATGAGAAAATATTTCTTCATATAAGGTAATATCCCCCATCATAGTTGTAGCAAGATCTGTTAAATCTCGTTTTCCAAAATAAGAAAGAGGAAGCTTTTTCATTCTATTTGCAATCTCTATTCTTGAACTCGCCGTTTCTTCATATACATTGTTATAAAGCCTTACATAATCCCATCTTGCAACAAAATACATAAGCAGCAGCATCCCTATAATGATGACAATATAGGTGATTGATGAAAGGCTTAAGGAGTCTTCCGTTCCTTCTAATCTTCCCAAATATTGAAATAAAAACGTAAAAGCTATGATAGGCGGAAATAATTTCGTTATATTTAAGATGGTATGTGAGAAAATAGATTTTTTAAGATTTTTTGCTCCTATTTCCGTCATAGCATATCTTGTTATAAAATATCTAAGCATTTTGACCTCCTATTTTCCAGTTGACCGCTCTTTGGTATTCTTCCCAAAGTTTTTTATAAACTTCTCCTTTTTGAAGTAATTCGTCATGTGTTCCTTCTTCTACAAGCTTACCTTTGTCGATTACAAGAATTCTGTCGGCATTTACCACCGTTGAGAGTCTGTGTGCTATCATAAGCGTCGTTCTGTTTTTGGCAAGTTTCTTAAAAGATTCTTGAATCATATATTCATTTTCCGGATCGGCAAAAGCAGTGGCTTCATCTAAAATCAACAGCTTAGCATCCTTTAAAAATGCTCTTGCGATTGTAAGTCTTTGAACCTCTCCTCCGGAAAAGTAGGTCCCTTTTGTTCCGTAAACTGTTTCTAATCCCTTTTCAAGAGTATCTACAATTTCCTTGGAACCTGAACTTATAAGAGCATCCTCTATTTCCTTGTCGCTGGCATCCGACTTTCCTAACAGCAAATTTTCCTTAAGACTTATTTTAAATAATTTTGATCCCTGAAACACGAATGCAATCTTTTTCATAAGAGCAGTCTTTTCATATTCTTGAATATTGGTTTTTCCAAGTAACACCTCTCCGCTGTCGGCATCATAAAATCTCGCTGCAAGCCTTGCTATCGTACTTTTTCCGCCTCCCGACGGTCCCACAAGTGCTACGCTTTCTCCTTGATTGACACGAAACGAAACCTGATCAAGAATTTTTTCATCTCCGTAGGAAAAAGACACATTTTTAAACTCCAATCCTTCACTAAAGTCCTGTTTTTCTCCATAAGACAGTTCTTCATAATCCAATATATTGTCAATGTTATCCAGAGCTGTTGTTGCAAAAAAACTGAATTGTGTAATGGTTGTGCTTCTCATGATAAACATACCGAAAGTCGGACCGAGTAATAGGTAAATAATGGAGTTCCCTAAGACCGTACGAATCTCTTCTCCTCTGCCTATCAACAGGATTGCCACAGGGACCAGGAAAAATGCTGTAGATGCCGTAATCGCTTCATATAGAGACATTTTATTTCTATACATAACGGTAAGTTTCATCACCGTTTCCTTTAAGCGGATAATCAAAGAATGCAGTCGTTGAAAGCTTTCAACGCTTTGTGCAAATGTTTTTACAACGGGGATTCCTCTTACATATTCAACCGTTTCGGCGGATAAATTTGCAAGATCTTCAAAATATTTCTCTCTCTCTTTTTTCATTTCTTCGGTCATCATCGTTGCCATAAGTCCCATAGAAATTATGAGAGGAATCAGACTTGCCACTCCCAGTCTCCAATCAAAGTATAAAAAAAGCCCTAAAAGAATAAGCGGAGAAATTACAGACATAGCCATATCAGGTAGTTGATGAGCTAAAAAACTGTGAGTCTGAGAAGCTCCATCTACAATCACATTTCTGATTTTTCCGCTCTCTCTATTTAGAAAATATCCCAAAGGTTTTTTCATCATTTTTTCTACATTGATTTTTATGATATTATCTTCCACTTCAAATGCAAAAATATGAGATACGATAAGGGCGAAAGTATATAACAAGAGACCAATCGCTGCAAATAATGCAGCTGAAACGGCATATTGTTTTATCATTACAACATCTACAACCTTGTTAAGGATTATACTTTTTATGATTTTATGTATATATAGCATAGGCATCAGCACCATTATTCCGGAAATTCCGGATAACATCATTGCTAAATAAAGCATATACCCTTTCTGTCCTGCATAGGGCATCAATCTTTTTAGAATGGATGTTTTTTTCTTTTCTTTTTTCATATGAGCCACCTCTTTCCTTCACACATGATTTCGTTTATCAAGTTAAAAAGTTAAAATAAAATTCTATATGTTTGCTGATAAAAAATATAGTTATCCCATTTAGTTTTATTTCTTCTATATTTGTTTTTCTGATAACTTGAAATAATCATTATTTATAATTGTATCATTTAAAATATTATGTTACAATATGAAGAGAGCATATAAGTCTAATAAGGATAAAGTCTAAACGGGATATAAGGAGGCAATGTATGAAGCCCTACTATGAATTTGTTCAAACATATTTAGGAGCGACTGATTGTAAAAATAATCAGAAATATTGCAGTGTAGGTCATACTTTCTATTTTAATAAGGAGGAGATTGAGGGGATTTATTGGTTTTATGAGACAAAAGATTTCATTGTGGATATTCATGATTTCTTTATAAAAAAAGACTTTACTCAAAACAACTTTCCAAACATGAGTTATTTTATGTCTTTTTGTTCTTCCTATTTAATCACGGCAAACGGCGAAAGTTTCAATCCTTATCAAACACTGTCTTCCAATCTTCTATATATTATGGATATTGATAATTTAGATACCAATTATCACTTTTTATTGCATGGGAATTATCCTTATTTAAGTGTCGGAATCAATTTTAAAAAGCAAATGATTGAAGAATATCTCAACTCTTTAAAAAATAAAGGGAATATCAATTACTCCGATATATTTTTCAATACAAAATCGATTGTGAGTAAATCCTTGGAATCTTTAGCAAAAGATATACTTAACTGTAAAATGAGTTCTCCTGCTGCTGAAATCTTTTTTGAAGCAAAAGCAAAAGAATGGTTAAGCATCACGATAGATGCCTTTTTAAGCAGAAAAAATATTCATCTTTCATTAGATGATGATAAGGCACTTGAAAATGTTGCAAATTATCTTGACGATCACTATGCCATAACTGTTTCACAAAAAGTTCTTGAAAAAATTGCAATGATGAGTGGGACTAAATTAAAAAAGTTATTTAAACAAAAATATCAAATGAGTATTACGGAATATTCACAAAGAAGACGAATGAATATTGCTGAAATTTTACTTTTAAATTCGAACCTTAAAATTAAAGAGATTGCTGAAGCGGTAGGTTATTCTTCCCACTCCAAATTTTCGACATGTTATAAAAAATACAAAGGTGTTTATCCCCGTGAAATCAAAAAATTTAATTTAAATTTAAGGGCTAAAAATATATAATACCCCAGCTGCTCTAAGATAAAAGCCGAGTTTAAATTACCTAAACTCGGCTTTAAAAATATGTTATGGATGTAAGCTAAAGAAATATATTGTATGCTCCTCAATCACAAAAAGATAGCTTTCATTCTTGTAAAAAGAAACATCTCTCTTCAAAAAAGACTCTGTGATGTTTTTAAATTTAGGATGTATGATTCTTTTTTTATGAATAAATTCTTCTTTTTCAGATTCGTGCAAACTCTCCTTAAATTTACTAATATATTCTTGCGTAGATTGGAAACTTCCATTTACTACATTTGTATCTATATCGTAATAAAGAATTATATTTTTTGCGTTCTCCGGTATATTGCCGGGAATCCATCCCTTCTCAATATATTCTGCAGCCTGATGTTTGGTTGAAAATTGTACTGTTTTTCTATCATGGAATCCTCCTAAAATGGAGAAGAAAACTATAATCACCAAGGTAAATACTGCCAGCAATATCACTATCAACATATTTTTACTTTTTTTCATCTTCATTTTCTCTTTCCTTTTCTAACTTAATATTTTTCTTTAGATTTATTTCTTCTACACGGTCAACATTTCTTCCACGAACGCTTCCATATTTTCTTCTTCTACAAAGCCAGGGTCCATGTGAAGTAAAAAATGCCAATCCTTTGTTCCTTTTTTTCGGTAAACAACAGCTTCTCCGTCTTCAGAGCCGAAAAAGCTTCTCTCTACCTCAATATCCTTGAGAGTCAATATTTCTTTTACTTTGACATATTGTTCTTCTCTTTTTCGAATATATTGAGAAACTTCTTTGTTATCAACGGAATATGCATCCACCCTTGTTGCTCCGTCCACAATTCCGTTGCCTGTCTTTGAAAAGTCAGGGAGACTTTTCCATACGATGTCCACCCTTGATGTTTCCAAAAACATATATTTCGTCATTGGAAATAGATTTCCGGAAAAACTCAATTCCATATATTCAGGCAAAGACTCCGGATAAAAATATTCATATAAAAAACCTTCTTCTTCTTTCATCTCATATCCGGGTATTTGTTTTACAAATTTCCTCCCTTCTTCTATACTTGGAAACAATCCTACCTCGATTATTTCCTCATTCTGATAAAAATCTAATAAGTACATTGTGGATGCTCCTCTCATAAAAACTCTTTTGTAGCTAACTACGAGCTTATTCTAGCACACTTTTTTTCTTTTTGCCTTAAAAATATGTTATAATGGAAAAAAGAAATAATCTTGGAGGTATATATGCCAGAATGTCAAAATATCGAATCCTTTTCCGGTATATACTATAAAATCAGAAGATATTATGGTAATGTTTCGAACTAACCAAGCTACTAACCAAGCTACTAACCAAGCTATCGAAGGGTATGAGTTAAATGAGATAGAAGAAAGAATTTTGAGAAGTATTCAAGAAAATCCTTTCTTTTCTCAAAAAAAGATTGCTGAAAAATTAGAAGAAAAATACAGTACTATAAAATTTTACATGGAAAAAATGAAGAAAAATGACATAATCAAGAGAGAAGGAAGCAGTCAAAAAGGAAAATGGATAATCAATTTCAAATAAATCCACAAAAATTTTGATTCATCATTTACTTCAATTTTATGTCAGGTTTAGAGACTTCAATTGGCTTTTTTAATGTTATTTTTCTATTCATTTTTTCTTTGTTAAGATGAAGTAATGTAAAGTGAAAAATGAAAAATACTTAAGGAAACTATTGAAAAATAATAAAAAATATGGTATTAATGTAGAAAATAAAATCAATTTGTATAATTTAAGGGGTGATAGTATGAAAAAGGTTATTTTATTTTGCTTATTGTTGTCCATTGCAGCTTATGGACTGGATAGTCAGGAGTTAAATTTTTTAAATAAGATGGATGCTGAATATCAGGAATTATTGCAAAAAGAGGCTGAAAAGTTAGAGGAATTTAAGGTAGAAAAATCAAGTTTAGAAGAAGAATTAGTCAAGTTAAAAGAAAGAGAAGTTGCCAAAGAAGAAATATTTGCGAAACTAGGAAAAGATTCAGAAATTCGTTGGCATAGAGATGAATATAAAAAATTAGCAAAAAGATATGAAGAATATTATAAGAAGTTGGAAGCTGCAATAGCTGAAAGAGAAGGAAAAATTACAGAATTAGAAAAGTTAATAAATATTATGAGTGAATAAAGGGGGAAAAATGAAGAAAAAATTGTTTTTAATACTTTTTTTACTAGGATTGAGTATGGCTTCCTATTCAAATGGGGATATGTTGGATGAAGCTGGCAGAAAAGAAGCTCAAAAGCTTTTAGAAAATGTAAGAAAGAGAATAGAAAAAGAAGAGAAAGAGAGGGCAAAAATCTTAGAGGAAGAAAGAAAAGCAGCTAAGTTAGCAGAAGAAGAAGAAAAAGAGAAGCAAAAAGCTATAGAAGCAGCAAGAAAAAGAACGGGAGAGCCGATTATAGGTCCAGAAGCTATGGTTACGGGGGAAGAAGTAGATGTAACAAAAATGGGAGATTCAAAAGATAAATTAATAGCAGAATATCTAAAGGAAAAGGAAAGATTGGCACAAGAAGAAAAGAAAAATTTAAAAACACCAATGGAAAAATTGGAGGCAACTCAAAAATTGGCAAATGAGAAAGTAGACTTCTATGAAAGAGTGGTAAGAAGTGTTGCAAGAGAAGAAAAAGAAGTAAAAGAATACAAAGAAATTTTAAATTCAGAGATATAGGAGAGTCGAGATGAGAAAAATATATAAGATATTAGAAGTAGGAATAGCTATTTTTTTAATTTCAGGAGTTTCATATGCAGATGAAGCAAGAGAAAGATTGTTGAAGGAAGCGGAAAAGAGGATCGAAGAACAAGAAAAAATTGCCAAAAAAGAAGCAGAAAGGTTAGAGAAGTTAGCCCAAGAAGAAGCAAAGCGATTGGAAGAAGAAAAAAAAGCAGCCGAAGTGGTTGCAACGGAAGTGGTGGAAGAGGCAGCAGTAGCTGAAGTGGTTCAGGAAGCAGAAAAGAAATGGAAAGATGACGGGGCAAAAGAAAGATTGTTGAAAGAAGCAGAAAAAAGAATAGCGGAACAAGAAAAAAGAGCGAAGGAAGAAGGAAGATTACAAGCCGAAGCAGAGGAAGCTTCGAGAAAGGCGGAAGAAGAGGCTAGACTTGCAGCAATGAATGCAGAGGAAAGAGCGCAAGAAGAAGCAAGATTGGAACAAGAAAGACTTGCGAGATTAGCGGAAGAAGAAAGAATTGCCTATGAAAAAGCCAGCGAAGAAGAAAGAAAGGCTTTAGAAAAAGCAGCAAGAAAAGCGGAAAAAGAAAGATATCGAAAAATGTCAGATAGTGAAAAAATGAATGTGGAAATTGAAAGAATCAAAAATAGAGTAGAAGAAATCAATAAGGATATATCAGATTATCACAAAGCGGATGAAAAAATAAAAGAAATGGAAACAAATTTGGAACAATTAAAACAAAGAACGAATTATTAAAAAGGGGGAGAAGAGATAAGATGAAAAAAGGATTTATATTGTTAGCAACCATCGTGGTCTTAGGATGTACTAATCAAAAAGTAGTTCAATATAACACAGCGAGACTGGACAATATAGAGGAGTATTTACGAGAAAATAAGGGAGTAAAAGCTTCAGATAATGTGGATAAATTGGTGGAAGAAGGAAAGATAGAATATGCAGAAGAATATAAATCGTTGGAAAAGGAGGCAGAAGCGTGGGTAGAAAATCGACAAAAATAGGAATTTTGTTTTTCTTATTTCTATTCTCTTTGCCTAGCTTTGCAGTACAAAAATTGACAACGACACAAATGAGGGAAAATAGCATAAGAATTAATGCGCTAGAGCTAAAAGAAATGGATATCCATTTAAAAAAAATGACAGTAGTGTTAGATGAAAGAGCCTTAAATTTTGATTTTGATAAATGGAATATAAAAGAACAGTATTATGAAGTATTAGAAAACTTAAAAGAATATATTTTGGCAAATGATTATGAAGTTGTCATTGAAGGTCATACAGACTCGATAGGAACAAATGCATACAATATGGGCTTATCTTTCAAGAGAGCAAACAGTACAAAAGAGAAATTGATAGAGTTTGGTTTGCCGGCAGATAGAATTGTCGGAATAAGTGGAAAGGGAGAAGAAAGTCCTATAGCTACGAATGAAACACCGGAAGGAAGATCACAAAATCGTAGGGTAGAATTCCATTTAGAAAAAATAGGAGATAAGGAATAAGAAGTAGATTTAATAATTGGAACAAAGATATGATAAAAATATGCTTGACTCAAGAGAAAACACGAAGGAGTGCTGTTCTCACAAGCTATTTAATGAAAGGAAGAGAGACTAATACGCCAGTGTGCAACGAAGAATTTGAGCAACCGATTCCATTTTAGGGGTAAGAGCTATTTTCTAATAAAATTTTGGTTCTTTATCAAATCGTTTGGTGAAGAGTAGAATATGAAATGCTCAAAGGGATTTTAGAGATTTTAGAAATAGAATCTTTGAAATCCCTTTTTCTATGTCAAATAAAGGATTGCTTTTTATATTTTAAGTGTTTCTATTCTATGAAACTCTTAAAAATTGGGATTGATTTGCGCAATCCCTCTTGTTTCGCGAACTCTGATTTGATAGAAAGTACAATAGCCTATTTTAAGAGAAATCATTATAAAAATAGAATAAATGTACTATAATCAAACAAAAGAGTATTAATATTTAGCTCTGAAAAGGAGTCTATTGTGATATAATAAAAAATAATAGAATCATATGAATGGGGAGGAGAATTATGGTTAAGAATCAATTGAGAGAAGTAGAAAAAAATTTGCGATGGATAGCGAAAAGAAATAGAAATATAAGCTTTTCCATAGGTCTCGTATTACTATATGTCATGTTGGGAATGAATGCCTTTGCGCAAGAAGTGAATGCGACCATAGCAACGAAACAGGAAATAGGTTTATCCACGGATAGGCTAAGCGAAATGCTAAGACGAATCAAGGAAGAAAATAGTAAGAAATTAAAAGGCAGTCAATTAGAATTAGTCCAATTAATGGAACAAGGGGATCAAGTGGTAAAATCCCCCTGGGCATCTTGGCAATTTGGATTGAATTATATGTACAACAATTGGAGCGGTTCATATAAAGGAAGGGGAGATAAGAAAGAGAAATATCCATTTGAAGGAATATTTACAAGAAGTACTGATATTTTTGAAAGAAGTGTATCTCCATTGAGTAAAAAATATAAAGAATTAGAGACATCAACAGACATTACTTCGGCTAGTAGTAATCGTAGAGTCGGATTGCCTTGGCAATATGGAATTACAAGCACAACAAAAGTACAGGAAAAACTGGGGATATTATTTATAGGAGCATCAATAAAACCAAAAGATGTATCAATATCAAAAGTGGATGCACCTTCTATGGCAATTCAAACTCCTGAAGCTCCTAATTTATAATTACCAGAATTAGTTTTGCCAAGATTAGAAGTTCCTGAACCCAAAATACAAAATGTACAAGTTGATTTACCAGAACCAAATACCAATCCTTTTGCTGAATATGCATTTAATAGAGAGACTTCAGGATATTTTAGGGATTGGAGAAGTTGGTATAAAGCCAAAAATCCTGACTCTGCAGGTCCTAAATGGGAAATTAGGTCATACCAAGATGGAAAGGGAGATGTATATTGGGCAGGTTATGATCCTAAGGACGGGAAATATAAACAAGGTGCAGGAATATATGGAAAAGGACTTACAGAAGGAGCAGACAATCCTCTATCAACTGATCAAAAAAGAAATTATGAAAATAAAGGAACAAATAATACTGACACAGAGGGGAAAAACTGGGATTATCAATTAGATACCTCTTCTTCTCTTACACCTGAGAATAAAAGAAGAAGACCAGGAGTTCTACTTTATTTAAATGATTCTGCAGATCGTAAAGATAAGAATGGCTTCGATAAAAGGGGATTTTATTTAAAAGATACAGTACTTCATCTAGCAGGTGATGTAAACGGAGCTGGACTATCTGGTGGTACAATGCGAACTGATAAGATAGAAAAAAGAGTTAAAGGACAAATAGGAATACATACTGTTTCAGATGGAGAATTAGAAAATATAAGAGCATTTCTTTATGGAAAAGCAACATTCCATTCTATTGAGACGTGGCATACAGGGAAAACTAAGTATACTGATGTAACAGTTAACATAGAAGATGAAGATAACTCAGTATTTCTTATTTATCCTTCAACATATGACAACCTTATATGGCATGCAGGGAAAACAGCATTAAAAACTGGAAAAGAAGTACTTAATGGACCTTATAACAGAAGAGGTATCTTTGAAGGAAAAGTTAATGTTAATATGGATTCTAAATCAAAAAGAAATATTATTTACAATCAATTAGGTGTTCAAGGTGTTTTTGATATAGTAAATGAGGGAGAATATAAAATAAAAGGACAGGGAAATATAGTTTATTCTGGCTTAGGTTATTCTCCAAATTTTGAAAATATGAGAGGCAAAACCTACAAAAATGAGAAGGGAGAAGTAACAATTGGTTTTACAAAAACTGATTCAGCTCATTTTGATTCAGAAAGAGCAAAAGATTTAACTCCCACAATTCAAATTAAAAAATCTGTCAATATGATAGGTGATAATAATATTGGGTTATTTTTCTCTGAAAAAAGGCCAATTGGAGATAAAGAAGGTGAAATTGATGTACTTCCTTATCCAATATCTAAACCAAAGAAAGATGCTGAATGGGAAAAATCTGTTGTAGGAATTTATCAAGGTCAAATTCAATTTAAAGCAAATATAGGTACTGAAGAGCAAGAATCTGCAGAAAATAGTGGAGATGTGAAATACACAGAAACCAACGTGGGAATCTATGCTCGTTCAGGGCAAAGAGAAGGAATTGTTCCTTCTAAAGATTTGGGAGCTGCTAAGAATTGGGATAAAGCTACGAATAGTTATAAAGATTCTGTATTTGATTTTGATAAAGTTCACTCTCTTCAAGTTAATGATCTTGCCATTTCTTTTGGAAAACATTCTAAACAAAATATTATGATTGCTGCAGAAAATGGTACAGTTATAGATGTTGCAAGAGATGAAAATAGTCATACAAGACTTCCAATTATGACTGGAACTATCAAAGATTATGATAGCATTGGAGTAGGAGAAATTTCAGCGGATGATACTACTAATAAAGCGGCTTCAGGAACTATTATTGCTTTTTCTAAAGGAGTGTGGAAGAATTCTATTCATAATATGAGTTCTGATACAGGAACAGCCCTTGAAAATAAAGCGACAGAAATAAACATCGGAAGAGATGTTGAGATGACAGGAAGATATTTAAAAACAGGGCTTGATGCAAATGGTAATGAAGAGGGAGTAAGCTCTATTGCATATTTAGCAAAAGATGGTGGAAGTGTCAATATGCTGAAAAACACAGTTGCTAAAGGTTTTGGTTCTATCATCGCATACGCTGAAGGGAAAGATGGAACTGTAAATTCAAAAGTAAAAGTGGAAGGAACAATAACAGCAAAAGATGAATGGGCAGCAACAGATTCTGCAACAAAGAAATACTTATATAAAAATATAGGAGCATTAGCAAAAAAAGACGGAGAAATAGAGCTTAAGGGTAATATTGACATATATGGAATAGGAGCAATAGCAGATGGAGAAAATGCAAAAGTAAACTTCATAAGCGATGGAAATAAGATAAAAACAGGAAAAGATGGAGCTTTGGTAGCTTTAAATGGAGGACATATTCAATTTTCAGGAGGAACCATAGTACATTCTGAGAACGAAGCAAAAGATCATGATGAGGCTACACCATTCTATGCAGACACAAACTCAAAAATTAATTTTACTGGTCCAACAGAAGTACAAATGGGAAATGGGATTTTAATGCAAGGTCTTGAATCTGATTATACAGGAATTTCAGGAAGTGCAACTAAATATAATGGAATGGAAAAAGTGACAGTAAAGTTAACAAGTGATGATGTAAAGCTTGGAATAGAAAAAGGAGAAACACTTAATTGGGTTGGAACAAGCAGTGGTCTTGAAACTATTAAAAATAAGATGAAATTGGTAAATATAGATAAAAATGGTCATAAATACAAAGTCTACTATGTCGATGGAAATTTTAACTTAAATACAGATCTTAACTTAGATGATACAAATAACGAATTTTATAATTTAGGGTTAGCAAATGAAGTATTTACAATTTCTGGAGGTAAAAAAATTAGCTCTACTACTGGAAAAGGTTTAGAAATGGGTTCATTAAGTACTGCAATTAGTAATACAACGAATAAATATATAAATGAAGGGGAAATTTCAGTTACAGGAGGCTCTTACACTGCTGCTGCCGTAAGCAGAGCGCTTAGTGTTTCTTTCGGAACTATTCATAATAAACATAAAATCTCAGTTGATAGAGGAGTTGGAGCTTATGGAATCAATGGAAGCAGTATTTTAAATGATATCAATGCGGACATTGATATTACAGAAAAAGGAATTGGAATACTAGCATATGCTTCAGGAAATACTTTAGAAACTAAATACGGAACAGATAAAAAAATAAAGGACGGAACTTTAGCAGCTACAGATAAAGTAATTGAAGTGGAGAATAAAGGGAATATAACTGTTGCCGGAGAAGAAGGAATCGGAATCTATGCAGAATTAAATAATCCTTCAGGAACAGCAAACTTTGTAAGAGATAATAGTCTAGTAAAAAACAGTGGAAAAATAAATGTAATCGAGGAGAAAGGCATAGGTATTTTTTCAAAAGGAAATAAGGTGGAGTTATCAGGAAGTGGTACTTCGGATATTGTGGTAGGAAAACAAGGAATCGGGGTTTTTGCAGATAACACTACAGTTTCTCTATCAAATCCGTATGGAATAGAAGTCAAAGAGGAAGGAACAGGAATCTTTGTAAAAGATGGAAGTGAGGTCAGTGCAGGAAACTTAAAATTAACATACAAAGGCACTACAGATAAATCAGGAGTAGGAATATTCTATGACAATTCTTCAGCAACTGATAAAATAAATAATACAAATATAGAACTGAAAGATAAAGTAAATACAAAGGAAGGTCTTATCGCTTTATACGTTAAGAGAAATTCAACAGGAGCAATAGGTAAATTGACAAATGCAGTGAATATCATGGGAGATAGAGGCTATGGAATTGTAACAGAAGGAAGTGAAGTAGACAATACAGGAAATATTACTTTTAATAATCCTATATTAAAAGATAAACCAAGTGTAGGTATGTTCTCAAGAAAGCACAATTCAAGCTTTGCAGATATGCAAAATAGCGGTTCTATTACCATGGGAAATGCTTCCATTGGAATGTATGGATATAAGATTAAAAATGCCAAAGATATAAAAGTAGGAGATAAAGGAATTGCGATTTATTCAATGGGAGGAAATGTAGATTTATTAGCAAATTCAAAAATTAAAATAGGAAAAGAAAAAGCAATAGGACTTTATATGGGAGGAACAAGTCAAGTTGTAACAGCCGATATGAACAGTACTTTTATAATGAGGGATGACTCATTTGCATTTGTTAATATGGGGACAGGAAATACTATAAATAGTAATATAAGCAATCAAAGTCTAGAAAACGAGGCAGTCTATATATACTCAAAAGATAAGACAGGAACAGTTAATAATAGAACAAAATTAAACTCAACAGGAAACTATAATTATGGAATTTATTCAGCAGGAACTGTTACAAATGATGCAGATATAGATTTTAAAACAGGAAAAGGAAATGTAGGAGTATATAGTATATATGGAGGTAAAGTAACAAATAATAGAATAATTACAGTTGGAACTTCACATATTGACACAGACAGAAAAAAAGATAGGTATGCAATTGCAATGGCAGCAGGATTTACTCCAAATGCAGAAGAAATAGCAGCAGGAAAAACTCCATATACAGGAAATATAGTAAATAAAGGAACTCTAGTAGTAGATGGAGAGTACTCAATAGGTATGTATGGAACAGGAGTAGGAACAAAAGTATACAACGGAACTTCAGCAGATTCATCAGCACTAATTAAACTAAAGGCGAATAATACAACAGGAATTTACTTAGATAATGGGGCATATGGTTACAACTACGGAACAATTAAATCGGAAGGAGCAGGGCTAAAAAATCTAACAGGAGTTGTTGTAAAAAATAAAGCAACTTTAGAAAATCATGGTCTAATAGAGTTAGATGCTGAAAATGCTTTAGGAGTTTTAAGGGTTGGAGATGAAACAGAAACAGATTTGGTTGAGCAAAGAAAAACTCTTGGAATTATAAAGAACTATGGAACTTTTAGAATTAATGGAAAAGTAAACACAGGAAGTTCAACATCTCCTACATTGGTAGACACTAAAGAAGAAATAGAGGATATTGCAGAAAATCTTTTAGGTTCAAGTGATTTAAGTAAGAAATTGAGTAATGGAGTTGAAATTGTTGTTCCAACAGTTCCAAGTAATGAAGCTATAAAAATAAATGGAGAACCTATAAAACCACCACAACTTGCTTTGATTGGCACAACAGGAGAATTTGAAAAAAAGATGCAGATTTCAAAAATAGGAATGTATATAGATACTTCTTCTAGAAATTATACAACACCTATTCTTGGATTAAACCACTTAAATCATTTAAAAAAAGCGGATTTGATAATAGGAACAGAAGCAGCACAAAATACAAGAAGCAAATATATTATGATACAAGATGATAAAATATTAAGTCCTTATAATAAAATGATTTTAAGTAATACTCAAATTTCAGAATGGGCAGTATACTCAAATTCATTAACATGGAATGCAACATTGGATAAAGACGATGAAACAAATCAGTTAAAGGCTCTTTATTTAGCAAAAGAAAATTATACAGCTTGGGCTGGAAAAGAGCCATGGCCTGTTGATAAAAAAGATTCATATAATTTCTTAGACGGTTTAGAACAAAGATATGGAGCTGAAAGATTAGGAAGTCGTGAAAACCAATTGTTCCAAAAAATAAATGGTATAGGAAATAATGAAGAAATCCTGTTCTTCCAAGCTATTGATGAAATGATGGGACATCAATATGCGAATGTACAACAAAGAATCCATGCAACAGGACAAATACTGGATCAAGAATTTAAATACTTGAAGGAGGAATGGAGAACTGCTTCAAAAGATTCGAATAAAATCAAAGTATTTGGAATGAAGGGAGAATACTCCACAGATACAGCAGGAATCATTGACTACAAGAGCAATACTTATGGAGTAGCTTATGTAGGAGAAAAGGAAACATTCAGATTAGGAAATACTACAGGTTGGTACACAGGTATGGTTCATAATACCAATACATTCAAAGATATTGGAAAATCGAAAGAAGAATTATTACAAGCAAAACTTGGAGTATTTCATTCAAAAGCTTTCGATGAAAACAATAGTTTGAATTGGACTATATCCGGAGAAGGGTTTGTAGGATACAATAAGATGAATAGAAAATTCTTAGTGGTAGATGAAATATTCCAAGCAAGATCGAGATACTGGTCTTATGGAATGGCGCTAAAGAATGAATTGAGTAAATCATTCAGATTAAGTGAAGATTTCAGCTTAAGAGCTTATGGAAGCTTAAAGGCAGAATATGGAAGATTCCAAAAGATTAAAGAAAAGAGCGGAGAGATAAGGTTAGAAGTAAAATCAAATGACTATCTTTCATTAAAACCGGAAATAGGAGGAGAATTCATTCATAAAACATCACTATCAGGAAGAAATTTCTTAAGTACCAAGTTGGGAATCGCTTATGAAAATGAACTGGGTAGGGTGGCAAATGCAAAGAATAAAGCAAGAGTTGCTTATACAAATGCAGACTGGTTCGGAATTAGAGGAGAAAAAGAAGATAGACGAGGAAATATCAAAACAGATTTAAATGTAGGATTGGATAATGAAAGATATGGAATCACAGCGAATGTCGGATACGATAGCAAAGGAAAGAATAAAAGAGCAGGTTTAGGGCTAAGAGTTATTTTCTAATGAAATGTTCAAAGGGATTTTAGAGATTTTAGAAATAGAATCTTTAAAATCCTTTTTTCTATGTTAAAACATAAAATCGTCTTTTCTTTTTGAGTAGCATAAAAAAGAATGCAAGCATTCTAAATAAATCGTTATGAAATATAAAAAGATTGTTTAAAAATTTGGGTTGATTTGCGCAATCCCTCTTGTTTCGCAAACTCTGATTTGATGGAAGGGACAATAGCCTATTTTAAGAGAAATCATTATAAAAATAGAATAAATGTACTATAATCAAACAAAAGAGTATTAATATTTAGCTCTGAAAAGGAGTCTATTGTGATATAATAAAAAATAATAGAATCATATGAATGGGGAGGAGAATTATGGTTAAGAATCAATTGAGAGAAGTAGAAAAAAATTTGCGATGGATAGCGAAAAGAAATAAAAATATAAGCTTTTCCATAGGTCTCGTATTACTATATGTCATGTTGGGAATAAATGCTTTTGCACAAGGAATGAATGCGACCGTAGCAACGAAACAGGAAATAGGTTTATCTACGGATAGGCTAAGCGAAATGCTAAGACGAATCAAGGAAGAAAATAGTAAGAAATTAAAAGGCAGTCAATTAGAATTAGTCCAATTAATGGAACAAGGGGATCAAGTGGTAAAATCCCCCTGGGCATCTTGGCAATTCGGATTGAATTATATGTACAACAATTGGAGAGGTTCATATAAAGGAAGAGGAGATAAGGCAAAGAAGTATCCTTACGAAGGAATTTTTACGAGAAGTAACGATTTATTTTTAAGAGTTGTTTCCCCTGATAGTAATGCCTATAAAGAATATACAGCAGCTTCGACAGAAAAGTTTATACATCCTGCAACGACTTCTGCAATAAAAAAACAGAGAAAAAGTTATGGATTGGAAGATACAAAGATCATATATGAACCAATAGTAACAATAGAGTTAGGAGCTTCTGTAAAACCAAAGGATGTGGTTAAAAATTCTATCAGCATAACATCTCCAACAATTGTGATTAATCCACCAACGATATTAAATACTCCAAAATCTCCTAATGCACCAAACCCACCTCAAATAGCAATTACTCCATTTAACCCTGTGGCACCGGATCCAATTACAGTCAGTTTACCAACACCTCCTACTTTTAATATTAAATTGGGATCATTTTGTAATTATATGACACCAAATTGTGATCATAGAGGTAGAGATGGAGGTCCCCATTCAGGAAATCCCAAATCCTATGATCATAATAATAACATTGATTTAAATTCTATAGAATTAACTAATGGAAATCCGGCAATACGATATGCTTGGTCGAGTGATTCAGGAAGTTTTCTTGGTGCAAATGGATTTGATTCTGCTTTATTAAAAGTATATTTTGATTATGGAATTGCTAAGTCTCCATTTAATTTTAATGGAGGAGGAACTGCAAATATAATAACAAATTTGACTATTGACTCTATAAATACAACACAAAAGAATGATTCAGCAGTGATTAATAATCAAATGTTTTTGGTTGGAGGATCAAGAATTGCTACAATGGACAATGCAAAAAACGCTACTATAAAAAATAGTGCTACTATGAATTTAGTAGGGCCATTAGTTGTAGGTTTTGAAATTCAATCTGATACAAATAATAATGGAGTTCAAGGGAAGAGGGAAATAGAAAATGTAGGAACAATAACAGATGCAGAAGAAAATGGTTATAGAGTAGATAAAGGATGGATGGGAGGCCTTAAATTAGAAACTATAACTGACGGAATTTCTGATAAACCTATTAGTTCTAATGAATATGAAGTAGAACTTATTCTTCCAAATTATGTAACACGAAATGATCCTAATTATCCCAAAAAACTAAAAATAACAAGAACTCCTGAAATTATAAAAAATGGAATTATTACTACTAAAGGAGGATTTACTGGATATAAAATTGGGATGATTCTAACTTTTGAAAATAACGATGAGAGATCAACAAGTGATTATAGATTTATCAATAGAGGAACTATTAAATTTACTGGGAAAAACTCTACGGGAATCCAAATTTATGCGCCACAATCCCCTAAAACTCATATAACTGTTGAGAACTCTGGAAAAATCGAACTAGGTGGAATTGAAAGTTATGGACTAAAATTATCTTCTAGAGTATCAGAAGAAAATATGACATTTGCTAATACAAATTATGGAATTATTGACATAACAGGCAACAATGGAAATGCTGATTCTCTTTCTTCAGGAGTTGCTATCTTGGAAGATTCTGCATTAACTAATACTTCTGCTATTCGATCCTATAAAAATAAAGTTAAAAATTCTGGGACCATTAATGTTTCAGGTGGTCAGGGAAATACCGGTATGGTTATGATATTAAAATCAGATGACAATATTACCAATAATACCAATGGGACCATTTCAGTTAGTGGAATTAAAAATATAGGAATGAGAGTAGATTTAGGAACTGTCAATACAGATGATACAGGTTCATTGACTCCGGAAGCAATCAATAAAGGAAGTATTAATATTACCAGTGGTTCGGAAAATATCGGTATGGTTGCTCAAAAAGCGGATTCTTCGAACCATGCAGTTGCCACTAATGAAAAAAATATCAAACTTTCCAATGTAAGCAAAGGAATTGGTATGTTTTCTCAAGAAGGAGCAAAGATTGTAAACAAGAACAATGCTGAGATTGAAGGGAATACTGGTTTAAGTGGAGTTGTTGGGATGGTAGTCAATGACACAACTTCTTCAGGAGAAAATCAAGGTACTATTTCTTTACAAGGAAATAGAGTAACCGGAGTCTATAATAACTTAGGGACATTTAGCATGACAGATGGTTCTATTTCCACTTCAGGAGAAAAATCTATTACACTCTATGCAAAGGATAGTAGTAATACTAATAGTAAGACAAAAATAACGAAAGGAAGTATAGAAGCAAAAGATAAAGCTTTGGGTCTTTTTGCTGATAATGCAAGCATTGAATTAGGAGGAGCAGGAGAGGTAAAATTGAAGGGATCTGGAGCAGGAACTTTATTATTCTATAATTACACAGGAACGAATTCAAATGGAAGATTTGTCCTTAAGGATAATATTACAGGAGCTCTTACAGAAGGAGCAACATCATTTTACTTTAAAGATATCACTCCTAGTAGTGGTGCTGGAAGTACTACTGCTGCAAAATTAAACGAAATGTTTGGAGGAAGTACTAAAAAATTAAAGTTATCTTTGGATGGAAAATCTACCCTCTTTGTAATAGATAATACAAATAAGAATACAACTTCAGTTCCATTGAGTAGTGTAGATCCTGATCAGATAAATAATTTTATTGGAGATCATGTAGAAATTGATTCTAATTCAAAAACATTTAAAGCCTATAAAACTTCAAAAGGAACTTTATCAATAAATACAGATGTTAACTTGGATCATACAGAGGCTCCTAATCTGGATAAATATTATAGAGTAGATTTTATTAACTCCGATGTTACTGTGGAAAGTGGTAAAAAAATTATAGGGACAGATACCGCAAAAATAAAGGAAGCAATCGCACAAGCGAATTATGTAGGAGCAACAAGTAATAGTGATACAAAAGTTATCAATAAGGGAATTATTGATTTTTCTAAAAAAGGAGTTACAGCAATTGCAGTAGACTACGCACAGGGAATCAATGAAGGAATTATTAAAATGGATGCAGCCAATGGGGATAATGAAAATAGTGTTGCTCTGTTTGGAGCTTCTAATTCCAAATTAATCAATGAACAAAGTGGAGCTATGGAATTGGGAGAAAATGGTGTTGGAATTTGGGGAGCAAATAAGATAACTTCCTCGCTTGCCACTTGGGGAAAAAATATTGATATTACCAATAGCGGAACAATAAAAGGAATTAGTGGAAAAGCAGGAATATTTGGAATTTATGCAAAGAATGATGTAGCAACCCATGCAGGAGCTACTTCAAAAATAACTCATTCCGGAGATATTGACTTATCAAGAAATGCAAAAAGTACCGGAATATATATGACAAACGGTACTTTAAATTCCAGTGGAAGCATTTCTTTGAAAGAATCAAGCATTGGAGTAAATGCTACAGATTCTACTGTAAATATAACAGCAGGAACTCATACTATAGGAGACAAATCTGCAGCCTTTAAATTATCCGGAACAACAGGAAATACATCCAAGTTTTTAGGTACGGGTGGAAATATTTCCATTACTGGAAAAGATTCAGCTGTATATTTGTTGAATGGTGTTAATTTTATATCCGGAACAAACTTTACAGATAAATTAACCTTGACCTCTACAAATCCTTATACCTATATCAATGCTGAAAGAAGTACTTTGAATTATGAAAACACAAAAACAGTTACAAATGATGAAACCATTTTTATGAATGTTAAAAATACCACTTATTTGAATTTAAAGTCCGGAACTGATATTTCTTCTACAAATACCAAGGTAACAGGGGTATATGCAACTGATGGAAGTTTTGTACATAATTATGGAAAAATTTCTTTAATGGGAGATTCTTCAGTAGCATTGTATGGAACTTATGACGGGCATAATTCAGCTTCTATCACCAATGAAAGCACGGGGAATATTGAAGTAGGAAAACATGGTATAGGAGTTTATGTAGTAAAACATATAGGAATAAATAAAGGGAAAATTAAAGTAGGAGAAAACTCTGTAGCAATGCGAACAGAATTAGGAGAAGGAGAATTAAAAAATGAAGTTGGGGCAACTATCATTAGTACCGAAAAAAAAGCATTGGGAATGTCTCAAGATGGGAAAAATAATGGTGGAAAAAATATTTTAAATGAAGGTAGCATTACATTAACAGGAGATCAGTCTGTTGGAATGCATTCTGAAAAAGTAACAACGGCAAATCATGAAGTAAAAAATACAGGAACCATTACAATAGGAGATTCTACTTCTCCTGCAAATCCAAGTATAGGAATTTATTCTGCAAATGGAAGTAACAGTGTAGCAGTAAATGATGGTAAGGTAGCAGTCGGAAAACAATCCATAGGAATTTATGGAGGAAATATTAATTCTGGAGTAAATTCAGAAATTTATGCAGGAGATGGAGGAGTTGGAATTTACTCAAAAGAAGGAACTGTCAAGATTGAAGATGGAGCTAAATTATCGATTGGAAAATCCTTAGGAAAAGGAAAAGAAGGAGTGGTTACATATCTGGCAGGAAATAATCAAACGCTTGAAAGTAAAACTTCCAATATGTTAATAGGAGATGGATCCTTCGGGTATGTAATGACTGGTGATGGAAATACTATAACAACCGGATATTCAGGAAATTCCGGAGTGGTATCTTTAGGAAAAGACTCAGTATTCATATATTCCAAAGACAAATCCGATACAGGAACAATTAAAAACTATAATCATTTAGTATCTACCAGAGATGGAAACTATGGAATGTATGTTTCAGGTAAGGCAGAAAATCATGGAAAGATTGATTTCAGCAATGGAATAGGAAATGTAGGAATTTACAGTTACTTGGAGGGAACAACTTCTACTCCTGAACTAGTGACAAACCATGGAGAAATTCATGTTTCCAAATCTGATTTATTAACAAATCCCGATGATCCGAAATATGGAATTGGAATGGCAGCCGGATATGTGGTGGAAGAACCAAAACATTCCGGAATCAGAGTAACAAAAGGATTAGGAAATATAGAAAACCGTGGAACAATTCGAGTAACAACACCTGACAGTATTGGAATGTATGCCGGAGGAGCAGGTTCGAAAGCCATCAATTATGGAAAAATTGAACTAAGTGGACCGAAGAGAAATATTGGAATGTTCATTGAAGAGGGAGCAGAAGGAATTAATGAAGAAACTGGAGTAATTACGACCGTTGGTTCCAATAATAAAGGACAAATCGGAATTGCTGTTATGAGAGGAGGAATATTAACCAATAAGGGAAAAATTCATATTGATGCAACGGATGGAATTGGAATTTTCTTAGCAGGAGCTATTGTTAAAAACTACGGAAGTTTTGTATTAGATAAATATGATGATTCAAATAAAGCAGCTGTAGATAGTGCATTACAATTAGATAAGGTTACAGTAGGTAGCAATGCAAAAAAATTAAAGGTAGTCAGTGCTGCAGATACCAGTAAAGAACTTGGAGATGGTTTGGACCATATCAAAATGAAGGTAACTCCGGGGGCAGCTAAAGCAATCATTACCAGAAATGGAATCGTACAAAATCCGGTAACAGCACAAATTATTAATATTCCAAATAGAAAACCAAATGATATTCCAACTTCTTCCGTAGGAATGTATATTGATACTTCTGGAATTAATTACACAGCTCCTATTACAAATATAGGACATTTAAGTTCTCTTCGAGAAGCAGATTTGATTTTAGGAACTGAGGCTACAAAATATACACAAAGCAAAGATATTCAACTAAGTCAAGAGATGATTAAGCCTTACAATGAAATGATCCGAACTTCAGGAATCGAAAAATGGTCCATTTATTCTTCGTCTTTAACTTGGATGGGAACGGTAACACAAAAAGCAGACTTCACAATTCAAAATGCATACTTATCGAAAATACCGTATACTGTATTTGCAGGAGATAAAAATACGACAAGAGATACCTACAATTTTGCAGATGGATTGGAACAAAGATACGGTGTAGAAGCATTAGGAAGTCGTGAAAATCAAGTATTCCAAAAATTGAATAGTATAGGAAACAATGAACGAATCTTGTTACAGCAAGCTTATGATGAAATGATGGGACATCAATATGTGAATGTGCAACAAAGAATCCATGCAACAGGACAAATACTGGATCAAGAATTTAAATACTTGAAGGAGGAATGGAGAACTGCTTCAAAGGATTCGAATAAAATCAAAGTATTTGGAATGAAGGGAGAATACTCCACAGATACAGCAGGAATCATTGACTACAAGAGCAATGCTTATGGAGTAGTTTATGTAGGAGAAAAGGAAACATTCAGATTAGGAAATACTACAGGTTGGTACACAGGTATGGTTCATAATACCAATACATTCAAAGATATTGGAAAATCAAAAGAAGAATTATTACAAGCAAAACTTGGAGTATTTCATTCAAAAGCTTTCGATGAAAACAATAGTTTGAATTGGACTATATCCGGAGAAGGGTTTGTAGGATACAATAAGATGAATAGAAAATTCTTAGTGGTGGATGAAATATTCCAAGCAAGATCGAGATACTGGTCTTATGGAATGGCGCTAAAGAATGAATTGAGTAAAACACTTCGATGGAGCGAAAACCTTAGTTTAAGAGGCTATGGAAGCGTGAAAGCGGAATATGGAAGATTCCAAAAGATTAAAGAAAAGAGCGGAGAAGTAAGGTTAGAAGTAAAATCAAATGACTATCTTTCTGTAAAACCGGAAATAGGAGGAGAATTCATTCATAAAACATCACTATCAGGAAGAAATTTCTTAAGTACCAAGTTGGGAATCGCTTATGAAAATGAACTGGGTAGGATGGCAAATACAAAGAATAAAGCAAGAGTTGCTTATACAAATGCAGACTGGTTCGGAATTAGAGGAGAAAAAGAAGATAGACGAGGAAATATCAAAACAGATTTAAATGTAGGATTGGATAATGAAAGATATGGAATCACAGCGAATGTCGGATACGATAGCAAAGGAAAGAATAAAAGAGCAGGTTTAGGGCTAAGAGTTATTTTCTAATGAAATGTTCAAAGGGATTTTAGAGATTTTGGAAATAAAAATCTCTTGAATCCCTTTTGGTCTTTAAGTGGGCTTGTTGGAGTACTCTCCAATCCTTACAGAATTTCCATAACAACTTCATTAGGATTTATACTGTCTCTTTCTTTTTTGTAAATATTTCCAACAGTACCATTGCAGGAGGAGATTGCTTCATTCTCCATTTTCATAGCTTCAAAGACAAATAATAAATCTCCCTCTTTTACTGTTTGTCCGACACTGACGGCAATCATAGAGATGGTACCAGAAATAGGAACAGTAACCCTATCTTTTATAGTGGAAGTTTCTATCTCTATTTTTGGAGTAGAGATGATTTCATCCACTTTCGGGTTTGCTGTCTCTTTTGGAGCTCCCACTGTTGTTTCTTCAATTTCTATGTGATGTACTTTTCCGTCTACAGTCACTTTAAATGTTCTAATCATGTCATTTCCTCCCAATAATATAGTTAAGATAGCATCTAAAAGAATCGGATCTATCTCTTGCTTTTTATGATGAATTTTTGCCTTCAATTTCTCTTTTTCTCGGAGAGGACCTCTAATCAATTCTTCAAGATATAACACATAAGTCACCTCAATTTTTCTATATTCATTTTTACCAATTGTTAGTATAGCAGTTTTTACTATATTTCGTCAATTTTTTTATTTATTTTTCAAAAACGAGTCGAAAATTTCAAAAAAGTTGAGGCCACGAAATTTTCCTATTAAATTGGAATAATCTTTGTCTCCAACATTCCCTACAAGGTTTCAGACATCAAATCCGTTTGTGAAAAAATATCCTAGCCTATATTTTCATTGTAACATATTTCTAGAGAGTTTTTCAACTTATATAGACTTATTTATAGTCTCAAATTTTTTCACACTCTCCTTGAAACAAGTATTAGGTATTTGTATTGTATTTACCTTTCTTTTTGTATCAAGTATTGGATATATGTTTTTACTTTTATTACTCCTTGAATAGAAAGATTTTTAAATGTTCTTTATAGAGATTTTATTTTTAAAATATTCTTCCTTTATTACTTCTACCAGACCATAAGGCAAGTGAGAAATAGGGTCTATATAAAATCCGTTTCGAATTTCTTTTTCATTGTTTGTATCTAATTGATTCAAGCTTGCTAGCAATCCTTTATAGCCACCCAAAAAAATCAATTTATGTTCACCATCTAGATATCCTTGTAAACTTTTTTTTATATTTGATAATGTGTCGTACAGTTTTTTTTCGCTTAATTTCCATTTCTTAATTTTCTGATACCTGCCATCAATTTCATTAATGTAATTTTCTATCTTTTGTGTGGTATTTTTATAATTGTTTTTCAATTTTTCTTTAAAAGTATTTTCCTCTACTTTAAGCAATATTTCTCCACAAAACTCTGTCCCTGCTTGTAGCATTTCTACTTGTATACTCGGAAAAAACACATCTAATTTTGGTATTTTATATACTTTTGTAGAATCAATATTTTCTTGTTTTTCTGTACTTTCATTTTGATATAAATATTGAATTTTATGTATATTTTCCAATATTATTTCAGTTGGTTTTATTTCAATATCTCGAAATCGCATTTGACTACGAAATAGCTTCTCCTCTTGTTCGCCTATCACTTCTTTTGGAAAATCACAACTTTGGGCTCTCCCTAACAAAGCACCTTTTAAGGCAGAGGCTGGTATATAATAGTTTGAAGCAAATTCAAATGGTCTTTCGGCTTTCAAATTTCTATTACAATAACTGTAAAATGAATAAACAATTTGTATTTTTGTATTCTTCTCTACCTCTTTAAAATCAACTCCTTGGTACAATGCCCCTTCCATTCTTGACGACAATATCACTGGTGAAAGAGTTTTAAAAGTAATTTTTCCTTTAATCATGCTCATCCCTCCAACTCCACAAAAAATGAATTTCCAAAAATCATGGCATTTTTATATAATGGGTTATATTGATTTCTAATACATTTACCGATTTGTTCTTGTATATCTTTTTCCCCTTTACCTACGATAACACTTCCATCAGTAATAAAACTTATAACTTTAGCTGTTTCATCATTGATTTCATAGGGTTTACGATCTGAAGAACTAATTTCCAAGGTTGATGCTTGCCAATCCAGCTTATTTTCATTTGGTAAAAGCATTCCCAAATTTAAATATCTTCTCCTTTCATGTGGAATTATACCCTTACTTTTGACTTTAATATTTAAACTTTGGCTATTTTCTATTCTAACGACTTCTGTAATTTCGTACGCATTATATCCTGAACTAGCTTTATTGCCCAGAAAACATGGATAAGATAGCTTTTCTTTTCTACTCATATTTTCCAATTTTTCAAATAAAATACAGTTCTGATCTATAGAAACAAAAAAGCAGAAAGAAATACTATTTCCATCATTATTTTTCCCCTGTTTTTGAAAAGATAAAATAGGCAATGAATAGGCTATATTTGGTAAGCCTGGCCATTTTTTTGTTTGGCTCTCCAAGTGAAATTTTTGAATAAAATTCTGGCTCTTTTTAATATAAGCATACTCCTCTAATTTCTTTACTTCAAATACTTTTTTATCACTTCTTAATAAATTGCCAATATCCGTTAGCAATTTTTCTAAATCTTGTTTTTGGATAAAGGCCATTTTCTTTATGGTCTCATAAATTTCTTTTGGTGATAGTAAGTTTATTTGTTGTGTCTTACTATTATACTTTTGTAGTTGTTCTCTTATTTGATTCCTTTTTTCTTTAATTTCTTTCTTTATTTTTTCTATTTTTTGCTCTATTTTCACCTTATTATGTGTATGAATATTTATGCTTTTTTTTAATTCTGATTTTAGATAATTTGCTTGTATATTTTCCATTTTTTTAATTTCTTCTTTTATTTTTTCTTTTTCATATTCCTCCTCTTTTTTTTCTTTATCTTTTATACTGATTAGCTTCTCAATATCTTCTACTCTCTTTCTTATATCCTTTCTATTTTCCTCTAGCTTATTTATAATTTCTTGATTGGCGGATAAACATTCTTTTAATTTCTCCATAATATAATCTTTAGGCATTGGATAATATCCTAAAGGCATAATATTTGATATCATGCATATTCGCTTTCCTGTCAATATATCACTTGCCAATTCATCTATTTTTTCTTTTTCATTTGCATCCAATAAACTCATTAAAAAACCAAATAATCTCTGTGAGTCTGGTAATACTGTGATTTCACCAATTTTATTCAATTTTATTTGAAATGTTTGCATAGTATCTCCTTATTTAACGATTACTTTTACTTGCCCATAACCTCTTGACTTAGAATTTCCGATTCCATAAAAACCATCATTAAATTTTAGTATTTGATTTTGTATTTCTTTTTTTATTTTTACAAAATCTACATTACATTCATTAAAATATACATCTCGAAAACGAAGAATTCCCTCAAAATTTACTTTTGGTTTTACCACTCGATATGTTCTAGGTAGACTTGTCAAAGTGTTATGTTCCTCTCGCAAGGTATTTTTCGTTTCATATCTAAAATAATCCTTGTTATCTTTTTCTTCGTCTTGTCTTACTCGAAAATCAGAACAATAAATTCTTGGCATATTGTTAATTCCCTCTATTCCAAATATATAATGAGCTTTCGGTTCCTTCTTATAATTTTCAATCTTTCTGACTAACTTTTCAATTTTACCTTCTTGAGAAATCTCCTTATATTTTTCTAATAATTTTGTCAAAATACATTCTATATATTTTTGGGTTTCTGGTAGTTCAACTTCATTTTCTCGAATAATATTACGTAAAGCACCCTTAAACGAAGACCCATGAATAATAGGTCGACCATTCTCATCTATAGTTGTCGATTGATCTGTTCCTCCTACTGAAAAACTTTCTGTTTGATTTCCAATCAAGCAACTAGAAACGGTTGTCAACTTTACTTCTATTTCAAACATGATATTCCTCCTATAAAATAAGCTTTAAATTTTCCAATATTTTCATTTCACAATATAATATTCAAAACTGTGTATTATATTTCTTATTTTGCCTATGGCTCTGTTTATAATTTTTGCTATCATTCTTCTTATTCCTGTTATATTTATTTTTCTTCTTCTTCTCATTATTTTCTTTTTCGACAGTCTTTATAATAATTCTCTGTTGATTATAGTGGAATGCTAAAATTAAAGTATCCAGCCATTGAATTCCTTTGGATTCTATATATAATTTTTTAAATTTCTTAATATCAAATGAAATTCTATGTGGATTTTTCATTCCGTTTTTTTCTCCACTTTTTATTTTTGATTTTATCATTTCATCATATTTTTCAAATAAAGAGGGTACTTCATTTTTTTTACCATTTTCGATTAATGTTTTTGCTCTAAAAAAGACCGATATCTGAAAGTCAACCGCAAGATATAAACGTTTTCCTATATTTTTAATTCTAATAAACAAGTTTATCAATTCATCATGGTTATTTTTCTTTCTTTCTTTATACTCTTTTTTATTCATGCTTTTTAATAGGTAATTTAATGGTTTATGAAACATTACTGAACGTATTTTACTTACTAAATTTGTAGATTTTATATATTGATATTCCACCTCATCTAAAGGATTGCTGTACTTCTCTCTTAAAAATAGTAATACCAATTTTATTTTGGGAATTAATACATTATCAATCTTTTTCAAATCGAAGCCTTTTTCACTTTGATCCTTTTCACCTGTGCTTTCTTCTATTAAATGAGATAGCCAGTAATACTTAAAATACAGTTCATCATTAACGATTTCACCTTTTTGTAAACTCGGTTTTAAAAAATATAGAGTATAATAAAATTTTTGTTCCGGTTTTGATTCTACTTCTAAATTAATGAGTAAATTATGCAATTCTGTATTAGTAAAAACTTGTTTCTGTAACATATCTTTTAGCTCGTCTATTTCTTTGGTAAAGCGAAAGAAACCATCGCATTCACCAAAACCTAATCCATTTTTATAAATATGAAAAGAATTGCCTGCCATAGAAATACCAACAAGTGCTTGCAAAGATTTTTCTGTTTTGATCTTTTTCTTGGCAATGCTTAATTCATGTTCTACCAATTGACGATAATAACGAATTGGTTGATGATTATTGACAAAGACTACCCCCACAGCAAGGGATAATTCTATACTGACTTTTTGATTTGTATGTTCCTTAATTTCTGTATTTATATTATTTATCATATTTCGTAACACATTAATTGTGTCAAATACACTATCTATTCTTGTCGCATAAAAAATATCATCTCCAGCAATATAAAATGGCAATACCTTAAGTTGTAAATCACATTTTTCTTTTTCCGAATAATTCTTAATATGCTCTGCAAATGCATCAATTTTTATCTTATCTTCTAGTAATTGGCTAATCTTTTTATACAAATCATAAGTGCCTAGGCTAGACATAATTCTACCTAAATTATTAATATCAGCTTTAATGATAGCAATTTTACCATCTGAGCTACCTATATCATACCTTTCATCCTGTACTGCTAAATCATCCATGCCTTTTAAAAATACATCTTTCCACTTTTTATCTTTTTCTTTGTAGATATATTGTTCTGGTTTTTTATTTACTTCTGTAAATTGGAAAAGTAATTCATGACTATTTTTTAAAATATTGGATTTGTTAACAGGATTTTTTAATTCCCGGTCTGCTCTGCGTAATATTTCCATATTACAGTTGCTATTCTCTTCGAAAGTAACATACTTTAAAAAAATCTGTCCTTGATAAACTCTATAAATTTTCTCAAATAATTTTTTACACTTTTCTGTTATTTCTTTTTTTGATAAATCGGAGCGAAAGACTGTCTTTCCTGAAATCCACAAAATCAAATCTTTTTTAGATGGTAAAATATTAAATTCTTCATTTATTTCATCTAAAATATTCTCTGCTACTTGATTAGATGCTGCTATAATATTTTGTAAAGTTTTTTTATCTTGTGGAGAGTTGTCTATTTTTTGAAAAATATACTTTTGAATTTTTTCAACTGCAATTGCTACAATATTTCCCATTCTATCCTCCCTTAATTTTTTTGAGATTATATTGAATACGACTAGATAATTCTTATATGAAAAAATATTGGATTATTGATAGTATCGTTCTTTTATTTCAAAGTTATCACACAACACATGCTATGATAAATTTTTGTATTTTTATTAAAAAATCCTAATTTTTGCTATTTTATAATCTATTTTATTTGAGTTTTTACTACTAAAAAAACTATCTCTCTACAATACGAATAACTTTCTATAATTATTTTGTACTTTTAATCTATCCCACTGCACTAATATTTCTAATTTAAATTTTCCATTCATTTTAAAGTAGCTCCATTTTTTTTGCTGATAACATCATAGTCGGATAATAAGAACTATTTTTTTCACCTTTAAAATCATGCTCATATAACTGAACTTTACCAAAAGATAGTGAATATCTTGCCAAAAGGAATACTATTGCATTTGGGCATGCCATAAAAATATGCAATATGCTTCTTTTTTCAGACAATTTTCTTTGATCAATAATATTTTTTATCTGATTAGTCAGTTGGTATGCATGAGTTCCATCTATAACACTTGATGAATCTGTTGATTCCAGTCTAAAATGTAAAATTCGGCCAACTTCTTTTTTCTCTTCTATCAAATACTCTTTTACATCACTAATAATATCTCTTGAAAAGCTAATAACAATTGCAACATCATTTACTGTATTATTAATAATGTCTTCTGAATAAATTGCTTTTGGATAATTCTCTTTTCCCTCTTTTTTCTCCCATACTTTTAAACCATTCTCTTCTCTTTGTTTTGGAACTATCTTTATTGCTGTTTTCATATCTAAAATTCTTCCAGTCATAAAGGCAATTGTAGGATTTGCATCTAATAGGATATGATATTCTTTATCCTCTAGGCACTTTTTAGTAATAAAATTCTTTATCAAAGGATAAATCGTTTTCTCCCATTGATATTATAATTTTAAAAATCTACCATCAAAATAATTCTCTAATTTTAAAATATTCTTATCTTCAGCATATTGATGATCCTTATCTCTATTGTAGCTTCTTATGACTAATTCAGTTTTATCTTTTTTAGAGATATACAAATTTTCTTTTTTTAATATCCGTGTCAAAGATTCCTTATCAAAACAATTGTCCCCAGCTTGGGATAGTTTTTGTATTAACTGGGAATAAGGATTTAAATATGTGCTATTTCGAATTAGATTTAATCCTTGTTTTTCCAATTGATGATTCAATTTTTCTACTAATTTATCTATCTTTTCTTTCCTTGAAAATATTTTTATTTGTCCCATAATACACTTCAATTCATTTTCATCTACCCCTAGTTTCTTTTGAAGATTTTCTCTAATCTTACCCATTTTAGAGTTCTTTGTTTTGCCCTTAAATAATTCCTTTAAATCAATTGTACTATCGGTATTATTTACGAGATTATTTAAAACGTCTCCTTGCTTAATATCCCACACAGTATATATTATAAACACACTATTTGTAAATTCAGTTCCTAATTTCTTATATGTAGCTACAACATTATCTAGAAAAGAATTTCGACTAGCATTGATAAATGAAGGATCAAGTAAATTTTCTAATGTAAAGACATTATTATCTTTCATGTGAAATTTTACTTGTATATACTCTTTTGTGATTTTTGAACTGCGAAATTTTTGTGGTTTTGAATATGAGATAACAATATCATCAAATGTTTTTATTTTGTTGCACTCAAATCCAATACTTTCTATTTCACTTGTACCATTTAGCATCATGAGAGCATATTTCCAAAAAACTAACTGTTGATATTCATCTCCGTATTGTCTTGCATCAATTGCCTTCATCATTTTTTTACCTTCCTTAAACAACGTATTTTTAATAATCTATGTTTTTACTTCTATTGTAATCACTTTATCTACCACTACTGTCTCTCTTTATTATTATATTCTCATTTTTTATTTACATTTCACTCTGTTTCTATTATAAGACCGATTAAATAATAAGTAGTATTCTTTCTATCTCGATTTACATTTCACCCTTGTGTCAAGTATTGGATACATATTTTTAACTTTTCACCTTAATATTTACAACTTGAAGTAAAGTTTTTGCACTTCCGCTTACCATAACTAATTCTAATCAACATCTATCACTATGATTTCTTAGAATGTGTCTACGCAATCATTTGCAAAACATAAAAATTGTGAGATAATCGTATAAAACAGAGGAGGTTTTATACGATGCAACTACTACAAAACAGGTATGATTTGACCGAGGCGCAGTGGAATAAAATAGAACCGATCATCAAAGAACACTTAAATAAACGCGGAGACTCAAATGCCAATGACAACAGGGTGTTTGTCAACGCCTGCCTATGGATCGTACGAACCGGCTTTCCTTAGAGAGATCTTCCTCCTCAATATGGCAAATTCAATGCAGTTCATCGCAGATATAAGCGATGGTGCGAAACATTTGGGAATATATCCTTGCAGAACTCATAACAGAGCCGGACTATGAATGGCTAATGATCAATGCTTCTCATTGCAAAGTTCACCCTCATGCTTGTGGAGCAAAAGGGGAAACCAAGCGATAGTAAGGACAAAAGGAGACTCAATACCACGGTTGACCTTACGGTGGATGCGCATGATATACCACTGCGAACTCTTGTCACAGAGGGTACAAGAGCAGATTGCAAAATGGCAATCAAGTTGATCGAAGCAATGCCTGTGGAACACCTGATAGCGGATCGAGCGTATGACACAAATGCTCTTGTAGAGTATCTACATGAACAGAATACTCAAGCAGTCATCCCACCGAAGAGAAATCGAAAAACAAAATGGGAGTACAATAATGCTCTTTATGAGTATCGCCATCTTGTTGAGAATACTTTTTTGAAGTTAAAGCAGTTCCGAGGGATCGCTACACGTTATGCAAAGAGTGTTTCCTGTTTTGCAGGAGCAATTCATTTGGCATCTATCGTTCTATGGTTAAGATGCCTTGTTTAATTTATGTAGATACAACCTAGATAATAATAAAAAATTAGTTAGAGAAAGTTTATGGGCAAAATTTTTGACCACAAAATCTTAAGTTATTTTTTACTTCATCACAGATAAATATATCTTTTTTATCATAGCAATGACTTACTTTTATTTAGAGTTATCGGGTTTACTCCTTTGAAGGAATTCTGTAAATGAATTTGCTCCTATTTTTCTTTTCTTCTTTAACATACTTGTCCAAATAGTATTACCCTCTTGTTCTGTGATAAGTCCTTTTTGAAAAGCTTCAACTAATATGTCTCCTGTTGTAACATTTTTTAATGAATACTTCTTTATATAATAGCTAACATCTCTAAGGTGATTACTTCCTAAAACTCCGTTATGCTTTTTTGCAAGAGATATGGATGCTGCTTCTCCACTGCCAATCACTTTATTCCTTCCGGAATCAGTTGTCAGTTCTCTATAATAAGGCATATTCTTCTGAGCTAATATCCATACTCATAACAATAACTGAACCATTAGCTATCAGTTGATCTATTCTGGTTTTTAAATGAGAAATCGTTGGTCTATCAATTTCATTATAAACTTCTTTGGGAATAACAATTTTACCCGGAAACATTTTTTCTAACAAACTTTCCTCATTGATCCATAAAAATGCACAGATGCAGTCAGTGTCAAAAAATATAGAATCAGTCAAGAGGCATCTCCTCCTCTCCATCAATTCCACATACGATATCATCTCTAAAAGCATCTAATAACAAACCTTCGTATTTGCCTTGTGATATTATTTCTTTTTCTAATAGTTTCTCGGATGATGTAATATAGCTACCAAGAACTATACTTTTTTTATTTTCCGGTGATGGGCGATAAAGAGTTATATCATATCCTAATTTTGCTGCAGTCTCTATAATACCGACCTCCATATCTTTGATTTGTTCACTTTTAAGATATCCCTCATTTAATAGTCTATATATCATAGCTTTATGACTTACGCCATAATATTGTTCTATTCTGATTACGTCTTCAACAGTAAGATCTTTTCTATTCTCGTTTTCTTTTATATCTTCAACCATATCATACAGAGATGAAGCAGGAATTAAAAAATAAGAAGCAAATTGGTCTGCTTTTTTTTCATTCTCATCACCACTCCCAATCATAATAGGACTAACTGCATTAATAGTAGAATCATCAAAATACAAATGATACAACTCGTGTGCCAGAGAGAATCTTTGTCTTCCAACAGACATATCTGAATTTATAGCTATAACATTGGAAGTTTCTCCTTTATAACACACACCACTAATATTAGTACCAAGCGGATAAAAAACAAGGGTGAAATTTTCTATTTTTTGAACCAACTTAAAAATATCAACAGGTGATTCTCCATCTTCTCCTAATCTTTTTCTAAGATTAGAGGCTTTGTTGCTCAAATCCATTTTGTCAATTATTAGCGTCCCTCCAACATCTTATCCATTTCAAATTGATTCAATACAATTTTATTGATAATAGCTAAGGATTTAAGGTCATCGGATGTTAAATTACTTGTTCTAAATGAAACCGTACACTTTTGTTCCTGATTTGCTCCAAACAAAATATAATCTACTGTACAACAAAATAGAGCTGATAGTTTTTCAATTACATCTGAAGTTATATTTCTTTCTCCCTTTTCCATTTTTGCAATCATACTTTGGTCAAATGATAAATACTCTGCAATCTTAGTTTGAGTAAGTCGGGATTCATCTCTAAGGGATTTAATTCTTTTCCCAATTTCAATTAAATTCATCATATCCATTACCTCCTACAATTTTATTTACTCATATTATGGCAGAGTTTTGTCATAAAGTAAATTAGAATACTTTATATTTTTATGACATTATTGGATTAGGATAAAAAAGAGAGGGATTTTCTCTCTGTACTCTTTAATATTCCACCTTTAGGGCATAGGTAGTGGGACACATTCTTTATTTTTATATATTATACTAACTAATCAATATTTTTCAATTTACTTTTTTAGCTACAACAAATCTTCGCTATAAGCAAGATTTGCTTCGATGGGTTGTCCGTTCAAGAGTAAGAATCCATATTTGAGCTGCGGATTGCTGAAATCAAGAATCAGGTCAGACAGTTCGGATTTATGCACTACATTATTCAAGGTGTCCACCATTTCCGCCACCTGATCTTCCACATCTCTTAAATCTCGTCTTAAATCCTGTATTTCCACGACGTTACTCGTAATCTGCATTGAAAGTTGTAAAAACTCTCTCCTACCGATCAACCCTTGATTTTCTATGATGTAGTCTTTCATTTGCTTGAAGGTATGAATCAAGGCTTTACTCTGCCTTACAGCAAATTCCCCCTTGAGAACTGTCATCAGCATATAGATTCCCTGATCGGTAAAAGCATGAGGATTGTACTTAATATTACTACCTCTTCCTGCACTCTTGTTCAAGGTCACATTTTGTGACCTTGAAAGTTTAGAGACTTCCTCGTCAGTTAATCGGAACATAAAATCTTCATCAAATTTTTCAATATTCCTTTTTACTTGCTGATTAAAAGCCTTTGTTTCATATCCATAGATTTCGGCTAATTCAAAGTCAAGCATGACCTTTTGTCCCCTAATAATATAAATCTTTTTCTCAAGGGATTCCTGGCTTACAATCATCATTTCATCTTTTTTATCCATTTCTTTATCCTCTTATTCAAAGTTCCAAACAGTTCATTTCATAGACTATATTGTATCCTAAATGTAATATCATTCATCATAAAACTTTTGAAAAATTAAAAACCTTATAAGTATCCCTATCAAACCACAAGACCACTCTGTTTCTATTATAAGTTTTTCTGATTCTGACAATACTTCTCAATACTAAAAATATTTACATTTCACTCTGTTTCTATTATAAGTGGAATGGCTTGGCCAGTACATTAGCCTGACTGGTATTTACATTTCACTCTGTTTCTATTATAAGGAGCAACTAGATACAATATGTATCTAGCAGAAAACATTTACATTTCACTCTGTTTCTATTATAAGAAATTTTGTATAGATTCCTTTCTATTTTGAACCGTATTTACATTTCACTCTGTTTCTATTATAAGAAAATGTAGCAGTCTCCCCCTTCTGTATTCGCTCCTATTTACATTTCACTCTGTTTCTATTATAAGTTAACTCCATACTCCCTCCTTTCTTTGTTTCTTTTATTTACATTTCACTCTGTTTCTATTATAAGTACCTGCAAAATCCCGGTGTTTTTTTCATTCAAATAATTTACATTTCACTCTGTTTCTATTATAAGATTTTCAAGTGCTTTTTGTAGTCTTCTTCTTCTACTGCATTTACATTTCACTCTGTTTCTATTATAAGAAATATTTAAGAGAAATGAGTGTGATAGATAAATATAATTTACATTTCACTCTGTTTCTATTATAAGCTCTTTATAAAGAACTCTCATACCTTCTTTAAAAATATTTACATTTCACTCTGTTTCTATTATAAGTTTCTTGGACTTGGAGTACAAATTCCACAAGCAGAAATTTACATTTCACTCTGTTTCTATTATAAGTAATATACCCGGCAGAGAATGACCAGGGAAATTTAACAATTTACATTTCACTCTGTTTCTATTATAAGTTTACTATAAATATCCTCCGAAGAAAAACTATCGATTATTTACATTTCACTCTGTTTCTATTATAAGTTGTTCAATCTTAGAAACTAAATTTGCTTTCACATTATTTACATTTCACTCTGTTTCTATTATAAGAATGATTTTCCATTTTTTTCTTGTGATAGTTCTACCATTTACATTTCACTCTGTTTCTATTATAAGCTACTAATGCATAATCAAGATCCACAATTCCATTTGGATTTACATTTCACTCTGTTTCTATTATAAGTCATAATTTTCTGCTTGTGGAGAAGTTTTCCGGTTAATTTACATTTCACTCTGTTTCTATTATAAGTTTAAAAGAAAAAGACATTTCTAGAATTATTCACGCATTTACATTTCACTCTGTTTCTATTATAAGAAGAAAAAAGAAGCTTTTAGAAAAAATCTTTTAAATTATTTACATTTCACTCTGTTTCTATTATAAGTCTTGTTTTAATGTTTTTACTAATAAAGAATAATCAATTTACATTTCACTCTGTTTCTATTATAAGTCTTTTCGTATTTTACCTCTCGTTTTTCTTCTTTAAAATTTACATTTCACTCTGTTTCTATTATAAGAGAGGAGTAAAAGAAGCAGCAAAAGGGGCATATGAATTTACATTTCACTCTGTTTCTATTATAAGTAATAGTTTTACTTCACAAACTTCAAGTAATTCTAAATTTACATTTCACTCTGTTTCTATTATAAGTAAGAAAAAATGATAAACCTAAGCCGCTTAAAAAAGATTTACATTTCACTCTGTTTCTATTATAAGGATTGATATTTACGAAAGAAAACCAAAGCAATATTAATTTACATTTCACTCTGTTTCTATTATAAGTTCACTTACAAAGAATTGCTAGAAGTTGTTGATTTAATTTACATTTCACTCTGTTTCTATTATAAGAAATCTTCTTCCGTTTTGTCTCTTCTCCAATCTTTCATTTACATTTCACTCTGTTTCTATTATAAGTTGATAAAAACAGATGATGAAAGGGCTGTTAGAATGATTTACATTTCACTCTGTTTCTATTATAAGTGCTATGCTTTGTTGATTTCTATCACAATAGAAACAATTTACATTTCACTCTGTTTCTATTATAAGCCGCATAAGATAAAGTCTTTTATTTTAGCTCATTTTCACTCCCAAATTTGTCGACCTCTTGTAATTGTATCATTTTTTATTGATTTCAACAAATAAAAAATGTCAAAAATCATCTCTAGTCCTTTATTAGAAGTAGTTTGTCGACCTCTTAGGAAATTTACATTATTGGGGGTCGACAAGCAAAAAAATACCCTCATATTATTTCATTTCAATATACTTTTTTATCCTTAACTCTTAAAAATGTTTTTAATGTTTTTCTTTTGGTGATAACTTAAAACATTTCTAGATGCATACAAAGCCTATTACAAATGAAACTCCTTTATTTTTTGATAAGAATTTATTGTTATCTTTTTCTCTATTTTCACTCCTTTAAGTAAGGTAAGACTCTACAGTCAAAGTATATTTCATCAACTCTTCATGCTGACGAATTTTTTCCTCTTTTGAAATACTTTCTTCTCCCCTACCGTTTCCGGTCTGATATGTAAAATCAATTGCACTTGGGATAATAACTTGATTGTACTGACTCCTCGAATGATTCCGTATCCTCCTGTCTCCATTTGATGTCTACTCTTGTTGTATTTTGCTCCACTTTTAAACTCATAACGAGTATATAAATCATTGGTTTTCGAAATATATTTTCCTTGAATACTAATTTTTATCGGGTGATATTCTTTATAAGGGCAAAGATTGTGTATCATACCAATGGCTGTTGAGTAAGAGGGCATCTGTACGACATTTCTTAATGATATTTAGAAATTTTCTAGATAAAATACTAAAACTGTATCGCTCTTTTTCCAAGCGAACTACCTGGATATTTGATAACTCGTACTCTGCATGTTCATTCATTTCCTTTGACATTCCTAAAACCAATGCTGCATAGAGGGACTTTCCATCCTTATTTTCTGCCCAGACATTTTCAAAGACAAGATTATTGATTCGAAGCATTTCTTCCAAATCGGTATTCGCATTGACAAAAATCCCTCTGTCATACAAATAGGTAAATCCGGCAGGAACACAGGCATAGATCAATCTACAAAGGGGGCAAATATGTACATAGTTATTAAAATCCCACACATGAGAAGTCTTCCTTGCCACATCAAAACCAATATGATTCATAATACGGGTATCTTTGATGGCTTCCCCACAGCTAAAACAACGATATTTAAATTTAGTTTTCTCCTGCTCCAGATACTCTCGTGCAGTTTGTACAAAGTATTTATCAAATTCAAGGTACATATTCTGCTCTTTTACTTGGGGATTAAGAATACTGATCCCTTTCCAAGCATTTTGTATGATGCCATACATAGCATTTTTAGCACCAATGTATTTTTGGCTGTCTTCCTGTCGAAGGAAGTCATGAATTTCTTTTAAATCAACAAGTAATTTTTGTATATCTGAAATTCTATCCTTTAATGATTCCGTTTTCTTTAAATTCACTTTTTTTAGTTCTCTTTCCTTCTGCAGAGGATCAAAAGGACATCTTATCAATGGATACATTGCACGATAACTATTACTTTTCAAATATTTTTTTACATTCTCTACATGCTCATTCAGTTTCTCTAAGTCCTCTTTGAGAAAAGTCTCATAATTTTTTTCTTCGTATTGACTTATATTTGCTGTAAAATTTAATATTCGATAAAGTGAAAGTACATTTTTGTACCGTTTTATAAAATAGTGAAAATATTTTTCAGAAAAATTCTGAAGTAAGTCCGCTGAAAAACTGATCTGGTCTTCTTCTACAAAAATGTCAGCTCGTTCATCCCTCTCTTTTAAAATACGATAAAATCCTACAATTCCCGCATTCTTCAGCCAATCTTCTGATCGGATTACAATTTTTTCAACCAAATTTCCCCCTCCTATCTGACTTTTAACATCCCAAATCCGGTACTTTTTAAACTCCCGATGCCTGCTTTATACAAATAATCCAGTATATATGGCTTTGCTTTTATCTCCAACTCACAAATATTTGCCAAAACTTCTATTCCATAGTGCTTGACTTTTACTTCTTTGTTCTTGAATACCTTTATTTTCATTTCCTGAGCATCTTCTTTTGCCTCCGGCAAGGTCTCTACAACTTGAATTTGGACATTTTGTAGAAATAATTTCCGTCCTTTTTCTTCTGATAAACTGTAAAACCAATCCCGATTCGTTTCTTCATGATGCTCTCTCACTACACAAGGCGACATTGTTTGAAAGAAAGCTACATCGGTAGAAATTAATTTTTCTTTTTGTAGTTGAATGTCACGAATACACATAGAAAGATCTTTATAAGAATAAATATGACCTTTTCCTTTTAATAATGCATTATAGATATGAATTCCCAGTCCTAGATCATAACTGGATAGATTTAAAAAAGCTCGTTTATCCGGAATTTCTATAATTTCTCTTTTAAACTTACAATCTCCCAAAAACAACGAATAAGTAAAATCCTTACGAATGGTTGCTCTGCTACCATATAGTTTATGAAACAGTTCCGGATTCTCTCTTTCCAGCCAGAACTTTATCAAGGAAAGAAAGACTCGGGAACGATCTTTGGGAATTTCTGATTGATTTAATTGAATTGTTACTGTAAAACGCATGCTAAACCTCCTTTGGTAGAATTAAATATTCTCCATATTACAACCCACTGGTTTATAATAAGTCAATACTATAATCTGAAAAATTACCTTATTTCTTCTGTGTTCTAAATAAAATATAGTCTAATAGCTAATTCTATGCTAAGTTTTCACTATGTTTCTATTAAAAAAAATTTACCATATTATATCCCACTTTTATATTTCAGTTTGATTCTATTAAAAATACCATCAAAGGTATGAGCCCCATAAAATCCAAAGTGGATTTTATGGGTTCCATTCAATTGAGATAAACTACTTAAAAAACTATATTTTTAACCTAATGGGCAAGAAGTCGCCCACCTCTATAAGTGGTGCGATGAATTGCCCTATTGTTTTTTAGAAGGCAAAATGATATAGTATAGTCAGTATATATAAAAATAGGAGTAAAAACAATGGAATTAGATAGTAATTGTCATTCAGTATTTTTGCTGTATTATCACTTGGTTCTTGTAGTAAAATATAGAAGAAATGTATTTGATGATACCATTTCTAAATTTGCTAAAGATATGTTTGATAGAGAGGAACAAGGACAAAAGAGTAAATCATTTTGAGGGAGGTGGACAGATGAGACAACTAAAAGCATATAAATTTAGAATGTATCCAAGTGAAGAACAAAAGATATTTTTTAGGAAAACGTTTGGTTGTGTTCGTCTTGTCTATAATCTTATGCTACATGATAGAATGAAAGCATTTGAAGAAAGGAAAGGGAATTCGGATAAAAAAATAAAATATCCAACTCCTGCAAACTATAAAAAAGAGTATGAATTTCTAAAAGAAGTGGATAGTCTTGCGCTTGCGAATGCTCAAATGAATTTAGAGAAAGCATATAAAAACTTTTTTAGAAATAAAGCTATAGGGTTTCCTAAATTCAAATCTAAGAAAAATCCTGTACAAAGCTATACAACGAATAATCAAAATGGGACTGTAACGATTTTTGAAAATTGGGTAAAACTTCCTAAATTAAAAGAAGTCGTAAAAATAAAAGTGCATAGAAACATAGAGGGTATCATAAAGTCTGCTACGATCTCGTGCAATGGAAGTGGTAAGTATTTTATCTCTTTGTTATGTGAAACGGATATTCAAGAATTGCCAAAAACTTATTCATCCGTAGGAATTGATTTAGGGATTCAAAATATAGCTATTCTTTCTACTGGAGAAAAAATAGAAAATCTTACATTTAGAAAACAAGTAGAAAAAAAATTAAAAAGAGAACAAAGAAAATTATCGAAAAGATTTCGAAATGCTAAAAAATCAAATAAGAAATTAAGCGAGGCTAAAAACTATCAAAAACAAAGAATCAAAGTAGCTAAGATACATGAAAAAATTGTGAATAGGAGAACAGATTTCTTAAATAAGTTAAGTACCTATATTATCAAAAACCACGATATTATCTGTATGGAAGACTTAAACACAAAGGGATTACTTCATAATCATAAACTAGCAAAATCGATTGCTGATGTATCTTGGGCTAGTTTTGTAAACAAACTAGAGTATAAAGCGAAATGGTATGGGAAAGAGATCATAAAAGTAGATAGAGTATATCCCTCAAGTCAAATATGCTCTGTATGTGGTCATAGAGATGGCAAGAAAACTCTTGATATAAGAGAGTGGACTTGTCCGATTTGTCATGCTCATCACGACAGAGATATCAACGCAAGTAAAAATATACTGGCGGAAGGTCTAAGAAGGAGAGAAACAGCCTAAAAATAAAAAGAACCGTAGGAACTATGGGGATAGCTTGGTAAATATAGTTGGCTAACAAAAGCAACTACTTCCCAAGAAGAAGCTCCCACTTCAAAAATGACAAAGTAATTTTAAGTGGGAGAGGTTCACTATTATTATAGTACATTTTTTATATTTAGAAATAGTATTTTCTTTGAACAGGATATTCTCCTATTTCTATTACTTCTTTCACTTTTTTAAGCATAGCATCTCTGTCTTGTGGAAGAGTTCCTTTTAGTGTTAAGAAATTGGAAGCATGATTGGAACGGAAAATAATTTCCTGTGAAATTTCTTCCGGATGAATATTTTCCAAAATTAACTTCAATTCCCGAACCACTTCTTCAATTCCAACCGTGGTGTATTTTCCTTCGGCGGCAAGACTGGTTAAATAACTTCCCTCTTCTAAACGAAGAGTTAAGAGTCCAACATAATCCAAATACATTTTTGAAATAATTTCCCCTGTTTTAATGGCATGTTGGGTATTGTCTCTTTCCTGACCGTTGATTCCCAAAATGAAAGTGGCAGATAATTTCATATTTGCATCTTTCACTTTTTTAGATAAGGTAATCATTTCTTGAGCAGTAGCACCTTTCCTGATAAATCGAAGGGTTTCATCATCTCCGCTTTCCACTCCGATATATAGTAGAGTTAATCCTTTGGAAGAAAGTAATTGTAACTCTTCCAAAGATTTTTTTCGAATGTCAATGTGGGTAGCATAACAGGATACTCTTTCACATTTTGGGAACTTTATTTTAATATAGTCCAGCACTTCCGCTAAGAAATCAGTCGAAGCGGTCAAAGCATTCCCATCTGCCAGAAAAATTTTATCAATATGGGCATATCGGGTAGCAAACATATCCATTTCCTGTTTTACCTGTTCTATGGATTTGACATGGAATTTTTTACTTTGATACATTCCACAGAAGACACAGCCGTTATGAGAGCAACCTAAAGTGATTTGCAAAATCAGCGAATATGCCTCACTCGGTGGACGATACAAAGGGTAATCATAGCTATCAAAAATCATTATAACCTCTCCTTATAGTTTCAAAAATTTATTTATTATACCATAAATTTCAAAATGAATTCAATAGAAAATTCATTTTGACGGAAAGTTTGTAAATTGTAATAGTAAATGTCACACTAAGAAAAATATTTTGTAAGTTTTTTAGAATATACTTCTAAGGAACTTTTCCCATTAAATAATTTTCTTGGATATGAATTCATCCACTCTTCTATTCTTATTATTTCTTCTTCGCTTATAGAACCTATATCTACTCCCTTTTTTATATAGCGCCTAATTAATTTATTATTATTTTCATTACTTCCTCTTTCTCCTGAACTATAACTATGCGCATAAAAGTATTCTATTCCTAACTCTTCTATTGCTTCAGCATTCATAAATTCGCTTCCATTATCACTTGTAATTGTCTTTATTAGTTCTGGATATTCTCTAACAATATTTTTTACTGTTTCCACAACATCTTTTACTGTTTTAGACTTTAATTTTCTTATTACTTCTAATCTTGATTTTCTATCTGTAAGAACTAAAAGACATGAAGAGCTTCCTCTTTTGCCTACAACAGTGTCCATCTCAAAATGACCTATTTCCTCTCTATTATTAATTAGCTGTGCCCTTTGTTCTATTGATTTTCCTCCTTGTTTTCTTATTCTTTTTTCTTTGAGAGATTTTTTTCTTATATCTTTTTTGTAACACATATCTTTCTCAGTAAATTTTATAAATAATTCTTTATGAATATAGTTATACAATGTTTTTAATGATATATTTACATTGAAACCCTTCTTTTTAGCACTTTCTAAAGCTGCATAGGGAGAATTTTTATCAATAAGCATAGAGTTTTCTAGAAAATTAATTAATTCATAATTCTTATCTATTTTTAAATTACCTTCTTTTTTTCTTTGAGAATCATTATATTTTCTTTGAGCTTTATGCGCAGAGTATGTGTCGTAAAGAGATAAATCAGAGTTTTGTAATCCTTCTACCCAACCTCTTTTAATTTCTCTTTGAATAGTTCTCCTAGAAACATCAATTAACTGAGCAATCTTAGTTTTAGAATACCCTAATTTAAAGTAAGCTTCAATTTTTCCTCTTTCAATGGAAGTTAAATGTTTACCTTTTTCTCTTTTTATAGTATACTTTTGTTGAACCATAGTAGTTTATCTCCTTTTGATTGATCGGCAAATTAATCATATCATAGAAAACTACTTATGGTTCTTTTTATTTTATTTTAGTGTGACACTTTATTTTACAACTTAAATTTTGACGGAAAGTTTTCCTGAGTTTTGTTTTCAGATATTATATGAATTTGATATATTGTCTTGGTAGAAATAAAAAATTCTATTTTTTCATATATTTTACAAACAAATGAATTTCCTGCTCCTTGTAATGATGTTTGGGATAGAATTGAATTGCTTTGGGATTTGTGTTTTCTGCCCATAGCTGAATTCGTTTGATATTATTTGCTTTTGCATATTTTTCCAAGTCCTGCAAGGCTTTGCTGCCATATCCTTTTCCACGAAAGTTTTCCTGAATAAAAAAATCATCCAAGAGAAAGACCTTTCCATGACTCCAAATGCTATAAAAACTTTGTAGATTCATAAAACCGATCGGGACTCCTTCCTCGAGTATCAGAAATAAAACTGTGGAGAACATGGAATCTCTCATGATATTGTCAAAATCCTCCTCCAAATTTCCGGATTTCAAAGGATGATTCCAAACATTTTCTTCCTGATATTCATAATAAATAAATTCTTTGTTCAATTCGACCCATATTTTTTTATCTTCTGAGGTACATTGATGAAGCATGCTCTTCCTCCTTATAGAACATATTATTAAAGAAAGGCTAAATCCTAAGATTTCAAATTTTCTTCTTTTAAAACAAAATAGGAATCGTATATTTCCCCTTGATGTCCTATTAGTTTTTCCTTTGACAAATAAAATCCAAGTTCTTCTAAAGCAGCTCTTCTTTCTATTGCTTCCGGGATAGCTTTTGTTGCTATTTTATCACAACAAAATAATGATAGTGCAGGAGTAAGAATTAAGGATAAAATATCTTTTATTCTTTGTTTTTTTTCATAATCACTTCTCAAATCCAAACGTAATAAAGCACAATGAGTAAAAAAATCATCTGAAGTCCTGTGAAATATTTCGATAGTTCCTATTATAATATTTTTTCTCTTATCTTTTATACACCAGCGTACAAAGCCTTTTCTTTCATATTCAAACAACCAGTAGTTTATCGCCTCTTTCATTTTTTTTTCACTGGTATAATAAAAGTCATCTCCTCCACAATTATCAGAATTGAAAAAAGGAACAGATTTTTTGTCTGAGTATACCCGTAACAACTCTTTCCAATCCGCTTGTGAAAGAAATCGTATTTTATATTTTTCATTTTCAAAGCTTGGACATTCTTGATAAACGTCTAACATTATGCATCTCTCCTTGTTATATTTTTAAAGAATTCTCCATTTTTATATTTGTTTTATCCAATCCATACTTGTTTTTGTCCAAATGGTTCGCTTTTTATTTTTTTCCGAACAGTAGAGCGGAAGTGGACAAAAACAAAAATTTTGCTTCCTTAGGATGTATCAATGCCCCATTGGCAGTGTTGATAAGTTCTACTTTTTCATAGCCCATTTCCTTCAATTCTTTTATAAAGGCATTCATGTCACCATAAATTCTTCTTGGCATGATATCATGAAGAGCAAATGTTCCTCCTTTTTTTAAAAGTCGAAGAGTTTCTCGCAAGAGTTCTTTTTTATCAATTCCTGAAATGTTGTGATAGACGTAATTGCTTGTTACAAAATCAAAACTTTCGTCAGGATACTCCATTTTTATAGCATTTCCCTCTAAAAATGTTACATTACCAACTCCTTCACAGCTTGCATTTTCTTCGCATAATTTTTGGCTAAAGGAGGGATATTGTTTTCCCCAGTAGTCCAATCCAATCATGGAAGCTTTGGGATATCTTTTAGCACAAGCTATTGTCAAGGCTCCACTTCCACAGCCCACATCCAGCCCTTTTTCTCCCTCGGGAATCGTAGCATATTCTGCAATTCCCTCTATAATATGCTTGGAAAGTTTCCGTTTTCCTTTGTAGGAAAACATTCGATGCATATTGACGAAAAGAAAAAAGAAAATCAGTCCTAAGACAGTTATGATAGCAAAAAAGAAGGAAAGAATGATATGCAATGTTTTTTGAAAAGAAAAAATATTTCTTTGTAGCAAGATAAATCCTAAGAAGAAAAATGAAGTAATGCTTCCAATGAGAATTAACAATTCTTTTGGCATCCAGTTTTTATAATCTGCTTTCATAAAAAACCTCCTATTTTCTATTCTATCCTCAGCCATTTTTCCAATCTTTTTTGAGTTTCCTCAGATTCTACTGCTTTCTTTTTTATTTCAATTCCTTCCAATACTTTAGCTGTAGGACAAGTTTCTTGAAGTTGCTTTATTGTTTTGGAAAATCCGCTTCCCCCGTTCATACAAACCGGCAAAATGGTTTTCTCAGAAAAATCGAGATGTTCCAGAAAAGTAAAGACAGGCATTGGTAAGCCTCCCCACCAATTCGGAAAAACAAGAATAATTTTCTCGTATTGTTCTATACTTTGTAGATAATTTCGTAAAACAGGTCTTTCTTTTTTCATTTTTTCTTTTCCTGCATCGACAATACATGCCAAATAAGTATCGGGATATATTTTTTCCGTTTGAATTTGAAAAATATCAGCTTGTAGCAAAGCTTGTATTCTTTCCGCTATTTTTTTGGAAGTGTTGCTCCATGTAAAATAAACAACTAAAGTATTTTTATTCATTTTCTCCTCCTTCTATCGCTAAATATTACTTCTCTTATTTTTATATTTACATTTCACAGCAATTCTTACCAATCATTCGAGATTTGTTTGAATCACAATGTTGAAATATTGTTCTTGAAAGTTGACTAATTTTAAAGAATAAATGGTAAAAACTAAAATATTATATGGAATCAATCGCAATATAAAGGTAACAATGTACTTTTTTATCTTTACTATATTCAGCAGGAACTGTGCTTTCATAATCAATGCTATAAGCTCTTTTTATGACTTTTTCTTTTTGTTCCTTCCAAACCTCTTTCCAAGCATTTTTGGTACATACTTCAATAGTATCTCCAAGAAATTCATATTTTTTATATTTTCCCTCTTTGACTTTAAATTCCAGCTCCTGAAAAAAATCCGTATTTACTGCCAAGATACTGAAATCATACTCTCCATTTTCATCACTTTCATAATTACTGTATCTTGATACAGGAGAAATTCCTTGTGAAAAAAGCCCTTCACTATCAAATAAAAGAGGCAATTTTCCACTGTTAATATCTTTCCAAACTTCTTCAATTTTTTCCATTCCTTCTACAGTGTTATTTGTTCTTATTGTGATTTCTTTTAGTAGATACGACATCAGCTCTTCTTCTCCTTTCTTTTTCCTGTCATGCTTTCTACCGTTAAAGCATATACTCTGGTTCTGGAAATGGCTGCCGGGTTATAATAAGTATGTTCCGCATGATAATGATCCATCAATTTTTGTAAAGCGGCAACTTTTTCCTCTTCTTCCAATTCTGTAACTTTCCCTCTTCCGATGACGCTTTCATATGCCATCGTGCAGTATCCTTGCTCTGCAAAATATTCCAGTTCATGTTCGCAGTCCATTTCAAAGGTAGTACGATTATCTCTTGCTATAACTTCCCATTTGTAACCTTCCGTTGCACTATGAAAATATAGTTTTACAATTCCATTGGAAATATCCAATCCAAAATTCAAAGGCAAAATATAAGGATAGCCCTCTTTATCATTAAATGCCAGTCTGCAAACATCACATCGTTTCATCACTTCGATTATTTCATTCCAATCGCTTATCTCTCTGTTCTTTTTTCTCATGTATTCGTTTACTCCCTTTCTTTTTTATTCTTTGTTTTCTTCCCCCCCAATTTTTCTTAAAATTCTATACTTTCCTTTTCTTTCCCTATAAAACGATAAAGAATTTTTTCATAGTATCTTTTTTGATATAATCTAAAATGGAAAATATCCGCTTATTTCATAAAATCTTCCATATTGTTGAGATAAAAAAGACAGTTCATAATATCCCCTTTTGAGAGGTCAACACATTCTTTCATATAGGCAAAATGTTTTTTGTCTAAAGAGGAGCCATGATGCAAGGCTTTATTATTGGAGAAATTTACATCTTCTGCCGAGAAAAATAGATAGATATACATCCTTCCCTCTTCTATGCTTTTGAAATAGGCTTCAAAATAAGCTTTTTCTTTTTTTAATAATGCTTCTCCCGCTTCTTTGTTTTGTTTTAAAAATTCCAACCATTCTTCAGCAATGTTTTCTTTTCCGGGGATAACCTCAAGTTTATATAATTTGATTTCCATTTCTTTTTTCATCTTAGCCCTCCTTCTCCTTTGTTATACTCTTTCACAGATAAGCAGTATGTTTCCATTCAAGATTGCCGTTTTCCGAAGTTTGAATTTTATTTCCAACAAATCTTTTATTTGTATTTATCCATGAAGAGAGTAACGTTCCATTAATTCCGATAAGACATCAGCTCGGTTGATTTTTTCTGAAAGCAAACCATCAAATTCCTCTTCCAAGTCTTCTGCTCTGTCCAATATCCATGAAAAATAGGAAAAAGCTTCTTGGTAGTTTCTGTGAATAAAATAATATTCTCCTAAAATACAGTAAGCCTGTGTGACACTCACTATGTCATCCGCCAAATCAATTGCTTTATTCAAGCTTTCGACAGCTTCCTTTTCTTTTTTTCGAGATAATTGCAATATTGCTTTTTTGACATATAATTTTGAATTCATATCCTTCTGTAACTTTTTAGAGAATTTTTAACTTTGTATTTTATCTATGACAAAATTTTAGTAATAAAACCGATATAATTTATGATAATCTAATTTATAATTTTTCTTATAATTTAAGAATACTTCTTTCATAAAAAAAAGTCAAGAATAGCAGAGGTATTTTATAGAAGAAAGAAAATAACTATAGTATAATAAAACTATCATAGTAAAACAAAATTTCATCTAAATTAAAGATAATGAAATTTCTTTTAATAATTGCCGAAAATTTGAGGTTCCTATTGTAATTATAATCAATTCATTGATAAGGATTGACAGGTATTTCAAAAAGGAAGAATCTCAGCTTAAAATCTGAGTAAAATAAAGAGTTTAGTACAAAATATCGTATACTATCTTGAAGAATTCCTTTTCTGTTTCAGAAATATCTGTCTTTGTTATCCAATTTTTAAGTTCCAAACAAAGTAAAAGTCTTTCTTCCAGTAATTTCTGTTTCTTCTCATCCAATTCCGCTTTTCTTCCCAAAGGACCAAATAACATTCCGGGTACATATAGTGCTTCTGTAATATCTGCCAATTTTTGTGAGAAAGTTTGTTCTTGGTATTTTATGATTTCCGGAAGAAATTTCGGAGTGTTTTTTTTCACGTTTTTTAGAAGTTTTTGCAAACGAACCGTATCATGTTCCTGTAAGAATTTTCCTATTTTTTGTATTAATTCTAAAGCTTCTTTTTGCATTTTTCCGACCTCACTTTCCAGGAATACTATTATATTCCAATATAATTTTTTAATAAGTTAAAAGTTATTTTTCAAAAACGCAGAGCCAAATACACTGTTCAGAAGTGTAGATCACTTTATGTTTCTGATGAGCGGGAATGAAAAGAATATCTCCTTTTTGTAGAGAAAGAATATTTCCATTTTCATATTCCAACTTTGCTTCCCCTTGTAATAAACAGACCCATTCTTCCTTTTCCTGATTATACCACTCGGAACTCACTTGTCCACCGGACAGAATTCTTTCCACTCGAAACGATTTTCCGGAAAACAAGTCTTCTATTTTTTCCTGTGTTTCTCCTTTTGGATATTCCAAATTTTCAAAAATATTTTTCATCTTTTCCCTCTTTATTTTGTCGGTGCTTCCCGCTCTTTGACTATAAATTTTCTACAAATATTTATTCTATTTTTTATGTTCTAAAGTTTTTTACTTTCTAAAGATTGTAACTCTTTTTTGAATTCTCGATATAGAATATAAAGGCTAACTCCTATAGAAATCACAAAATCTAATAAAAATCCGACAATGACATCATAGCGAATTTCTCCGTCTTCCAAAAATAGAAAATATCCTTCTTGTAAGGCATCTAAAAAAGTTACATCGTAATATTCTTTTTGAAGTTCATCATAAAATCTCCAGATAAATTCCAAAAAATTAGAGACAAAGAGCATAGAGACCAGAATAAGAAAAATGAAAAACAGAGAATGTTTGCTAAGTTTTCCAGCCAAAAATGTATAGATGTAACAAGCTGCCATTGCTATAAATCCTGAAAAACAAAAATAGTAAAAGTTTCCAATTTTTCCCAAAAGAACATAGATGGCAATTCCCAAAGGAGCTAGGATAAGAAGTCCTAAAATCCCCAGAAGAATATTTCCTTCCTGTCTATGATATTCTTCTTTTTTTGCTTCCAAGTCAAAGGATTCTTGGGAATATTCCGTTTCTGTCAAATACAGATAGTTTCTTCCGATTTGAGCAAGTTTCAAGTTGTTATCCTCTTTTCCTGAAAGAAAACTTCCGCTATGATAGCCATGTTCTTTTAAAAATGGAAGAAGAAGGTCTAATATTTGTTGAAATCTTTTCTTCTCTCCGGATTGAAAAAGAGACAATCGATACCTTATTGTTAAGCTTGCCTTTTCCACAGAAAATTTTACTCTTTTTAAAGGTTTTTCCCGTTTTAATAACGATAACAAACTTTCCGCATCTGCATCTCGATAGGCACCTATTTTTACGGTACAAAATTTGGAATCATCATGATTGATTAAGACAATAAAATAAAATTCCTGTACTTTTCCTGCATATCCCAAAAAGGGAGTATCCATTTTTTTCATAGAATATTCTGTTTCAAAAAAATCAAATTTACTCATATTTTTTCTCCTTTTCACCCTTGATTTAATATTTAGTTTTTAGTGTTTCTTCATCCCGTAATTTTACTTCTTAATTCTATGCTTTCCTCTTTCTTTTGCCTTATGTGGCTATTTCATATTTTCAAGTCTTTGGCAATAATATCAGAAATAGAGCTTGTGGCTAGAACCTCCTTCAAACTTTTAGGATAGTTCATTATCGGTTTTCCACCGACAAAATTCCAAATATATTTCGAAAATGAACCAAATTCCTTCTGTATCTCAATAAATTTCTGTGTATTATTGATAGTCGCCAATATTTTTAAATGATTTCGTACAATACCGCTATTTACCATGAGTTTTTCTACTTTCTGCGAATTGTACAAGGCAATCTTTTTATAGTCAAAGTTATCAAAAGCCTGTCTGAGATTTTCACGCTTTTTTAAAATGGTGTGCCAATTAAGTCCTGCCTGAAAGCTTTCCAATATCAAAAATTCAAAAATTACATTACAGCTTTACCCCACTCTTTATCATGGCATTCTCTGTATACATCGTCTTTCTCACACCAACTACAACGAATGATATTCATACTTTTTCTCCTAATCTATTATTCAAATTGTCATTTAACTGTTTATACCACCATCTTCAATAGTATGTTCTTCGTTATTTTATCTTTCTATTCATAAATTTTTCTAAAAAATCTTTTTCTTACTTAAAACACAGAAATATAAAAATATGAAACTTCTTCATTTTATCGTATCTGTGATTTCTATCCCACTGTATTGTGATAACTCTAAAAGTGCTAAAACTAAAGAATAATCTGCTTTTGGTCTTTCCTTTTCAAATTGATAATCTCGCATATTTTCTGTCATTCCATCTTCTTCCAAAGCTTGTTTTATCGTTTTTGTCCTCATAAAAAATTTGGTATGATAAGTTTTTCTGACAAGTTTGTCAAGTTCTCTCTGATAGGCTTTTTCTTCGGAAATAGCTACCCGAAAAATAATACTTTTCCCATTTTTCAATAAAATACAATATTGATTAGGGGAAGGAGTTGTTCCCAATATTCCAAAAAGACTGACATCTTGCTCATAAGATTCCTGAAAAATTTCCGAAATATCGGAAAAATTTACTTCTCTTCTCCGGAAAGGAGTTTTGATTGTTACTTTATCTTCCTCTAATAAAAAAGAAGCAGTAAAATTTTTAGAAAGAAAATGTAAAAAAGAAAACAGAATTGAAGAAAATAGTGAAATTCCTGCTAAAATGACTCCATATGTTTCATAATATACAGAAAGTATAATACAGGCAAAAAATAAAATCAGTATTCCACTGAAGAATGAATTGGAAATTTTTGCACTATACCTACATGTTATTTCTTTTTTCATAAAACATCCTCCTGATATATATCATTTTACTCAACTTGATTTCCTCCTACTCCATTGTAAATTCTTATTCCAAATAGTCTATCCTTTTCATCATAATAGAATGTAGCTTCTTGCGGTCTCTGTTCCACTGCTCTATGAAAATACTCTACAAAACATCCCAACTCTTCTAAATAATCTGTTGGAGAAACTGTCCATCCTTCTGAAAAAAGATATTTTTGTGGGTTCCCATCTTTCCACAGTTCTTCTACTTTAAAATTCTGTAGACTAAGACCATTTTTCAGTTTTACTTCTTCTTTTATATGCTTACTCAAAATTAAAATTCCTTCCACTGTGGAATCTTCTATTTTCGCAATTGTGTCAGAACGATTTTCAATTTCTACTTCCAAGTAGGAGCCGTTCTTTTCCAAAGTTCTAATCGCTGTTCCCCATGGAATCAATTTTGTTCCATTCTCTTTGCACGAAAGGGTATACCTTACTTCATACCAATATTCAGTACGAGTCGGATCCATATTAAATCTTCGCTCACTGAGTTTCCAACCGTTTTTCAAAAATTCATCGAGCTTACAAAAGAGAGTGTATTCTTCTTTTCCAATCGTTATAGTCATTTCCGTCGGAAAAGTTGATGTTTTCTCGTCCGCATAAGAATTCACATAGAATATAAATAATAAAAAAATGGAAATAGTAAAAAATAGTATTTTGTTTCTTTTTTTCACAAGCTTTCTCCTTGTTTAAATTTTCTTAATAACAATTTCAATTTTTTATAATTCTTTTTGCTTTTGGACATTTTTCTTGAATAAATTCCTGAAAATGTTCAAAATCTCCTTTCGTGAAATGAGTCGGACTTACTATAATGCCATTGTGCCTTGTAAACATCAAAACAAAGGAATGCTTCAAATAATATATCTTGTTAATTTGAGAGTACTCTATTCCTAAAGAAAAATTTCCTTCTTTCATGGAAATATTTTCTCCAAATTGAACGATACATTCCTGCTTTTCCTCATTATGAAGTTTAAAAGCAATTTTCTTAATTTCACGAAATAGAAGAATACCATAGAAAATATCGAATAAAATACATAGCACTCCTACTATAACTACTAAATAAATACTCCTCTTTGGAATAGGGGCAATGAGCATAAGAAGTGTAAAGCTCAAAAATATTCCGAAAAGACACTTTCGAAAAAAACTTTTTAATACCTTCCTGATATATTCTTTTATCATTTCATCTGTAGTTAAAAATCTGCTTTCATATTGATATTCCATATTTTTTCTCCTTGTTTATACTTTTGATAAAATTTTTCAAGAAATTACTTTCAGAAAATTCCCTATATATAATAAGTCTTGATATTACATTTTTTTATGATATCATTATAGCATATTTTAAAATTTCGATTGACAAAAATTTCCTTTTCTCTATGAATATAAATTCAATTTTTAAGAGAGGATATTTTTTATTATATTAACAAAGTGGTGTGTAATGTCTCGGGTATGAAAGGAAGAAATACGAAAGTGAATTTTTCAAGTAGCACTGACAATTTTTTATGAGAAAGATTTTTTAAGTGTCAAGATGAAGGAAATAGCAAATAAGATAGAAATTCCTGCGGGTTTATTTTACTAAGGACAAGATAAAGGTTATTTTTATGATAATGTTACTTTCTTTTTATAAAAGTATCTTTTCTCTTCCGGAAAAAATTACAGATTGTAAAAAAAATCAAAAAACGATATAATGAGATATCAAAAGATGAAACGTGGGAGGACATAACTTTGAAGATAGAACAAAAAACAAAAGCAGTAATTTACATGTTAATCTCTGCCTTAGGATTTACTTTAATGAGTGTTGCTGTCAAAGCCATTCCCGGAATCCCGCTTTTTGAAAAGGTATTTTTTCGAAATTTAATCAGTTGTTTTGTGGCTTTTTTATTACTTCTAAGAGAAAAAAGAGGATTTTATGTTGTAACAGAAAATAGAGTTCCTATTTTCATTCGTTCTTTTCTCGGTTTTTTAGGAGTTGTGACAAACTTTTACGCTGTACAACATTTAATTCTTGCGGATTCCAATATGCTGGGAAAACTTTCTCCGATTACCGTTTCTTTTTTTGCCGTTCTTTACTTGAAAGAAAAAGTGGATAAAGAACAAATTTTGGGAATTGTACTTTCCTTTGTCGGAGCTTTGTTTGTCATTAAACCAAGTTTTTCTTTGTCAATGTTACCGAGTCTAGCAGGCTTAACCTCAGTTACTTTTGCTGGAATTTCTTATACTGTCATTCGATATTTAAATGACAAAGAAAATCCCAATATCATAGTCTTTTATTTCTCTTTGATGTCGGTACTTTGCTCTCTTCCTTTTATGATGGCGAACTTTCAAATTCCAAGCCTAAAGGAGTGGTTCTTTCTAATGGGGATTGGATTCATGGCTTGTATGGCTCAATTCTTTATGACCTATTCCTACAAAAATGCGGAGGCTTCTGAAGTAGCCGTTTATAACTATTCAGGAATTCCCTATGGAATTATTTTAGGATATCTTCTTTTTGACGAAATTCCCGATATTTATAGCTATATCGGCGGAACGATTATCATTGTTATGGCTATTTATCTGTATCTTCACAATAAGAGGAAGAAAGCAAATAATATTGGAAAGCTATGATGCTTTTCGGGTCGTGTAAATCATAGACGGAAATGTCGTGCAAGGGAATTTCTTTCACGGTTAAAAATTCATCTTCATCCAAATGTTGCTGAGTTTTTTTTAATCCTTTGGCTAAAAATAGATGGTATTCTCCGTCACTCACTCCGGCACTTCCAAAGTAAGAGCAGATTTTTGTCCAAGTGTTTGCCTGATAGCCTGTTTCTTCTTCCAACTCTCTTTTAGCAGCTTCTAAAGGAAGCTCGTTTTCTTCTACCAAACCGGCAGGAATTTCCAAAAATTCTCTTCGAATCGCAGGGCGATATTGTTCCACCATAATGACGCTTTGATTTTCTGTCAAGGCTAAGATAGCCACTACCTCTCTTTTTCCTGTAAAGGTCCAACTGACTTCTTTTCCATTCGGTAATATTAAATTTTCATTGTAGACAGTGACTACATCATTTCGAAAAACTTCTTTTCTTTCTTTATGTTTAAATTTCATTCTTCTGAGAGACTCCTTTCATGTAATGCTTGATTTTTCAATTTTCCATGAATATTTTTCATATTCTATCACTTTTTTTGGGAAAATAAAAGCTGAAGAAATAAATTCTCAGAGAAAAAAAGGAAAATATTCTTGACATTTTTCCCTTATATTCATACTATAGTAGTAATAATTTTATCACGGTAACGAAGAATGACTTTTATCTGAATAAAGGAAAAAGGAGGGATGAGCTTGGAAAACAAAAAGTTTCCCACTATGAAAGACTTAGAAAAGGATATTATTTTTCAACATTTTTTACAAATATGTCGAATTCCACGTAAAACATATTTGGAACAGGGAATAAGCAACTATCTGTTTTCTTGGGCAAAACAAAGGAAATTGGAAGTATATCAGGATGAACATTGGAATCTTCTGATTCGAAAGCCCGCCTCCGAAGGTTATGAAAAGAGACAAGGGATTATCTTACAGGCGCATATGGATATGGTTTGTGAAAAGAGCCCTGAAGTTCGGCATGACTTTTTGAAAGATCCTATTCCCCTTCAATTAGATGGAGATTTTATTTCTACCGGAAATAAAACAACTTTGGGAGCGGATGACGGGATAGGAATGGCTCTTGCTATGACCATTTTAACAGAAGAAAATTTAAAGCACCCTCCTATTGATGTCATTTTTACGACAGCGGAAGAAGAGGATATGAGTGGAGCTCTTGCTGTGGATTCTTCTTGGTTTCATACAAATCGAGTGATTAACTTGGATAATTCGGTAGATCATGAAATTATTGCCGGAAGCAGCGGAGGAAAGGGAGTGGAAATGAAGATTCCTGTCGAAACAATTTTGAAACCGGAAGGAAGTCATGAATATAGGATTACAATTTCCGGATTGACAGGAGGACATTCGGGAGAAGATATTCATAAAGGCTTGGCCAGTGCGAATGTCCTACTGGGAAGATTGTTAGCTCATGTACGAGAAAAACTTTCTTTTTATATTTCTGAAATACAGGGAGGAAATTTCCGTTTGGCTCTTGCCAGGGAGGCAAGTGTGGTTGTAGCTATTTCACCGGAAGATTTTTCCATTTTACAAAAAAGTGTAGCAGAATTTGAACATAGGATAAAGACTATGTATCAAGAGACGGAAAAACAGATCCAAATTGAAATTATGGAAGCAACTACTAAAACGGAAGTTTTTTCTAAGCAGTTTTCGGAAAAACTTATAGATACGATTTTAATAAGTCCTCATGGAATTTCAGAAATGTTTGGAGGGCTTGGAGTGGTAGAGAGTTCTTGCAATTTAGGAGAAATTTATAGAAAAGAAGATTCGATTTTCTTGATAACAGAAATTAGAGCCACTTTTGAAGAAAATCGGGAATATCTGTATGAAAAAATAAAAGTTTTGGCGAAACATATGGGAGGCAGGGTAAGAGAATTTTCTTTGTATCCAAGTTGGATCTATCAATCTCATTCTAAGCTACAAGAAGCAGCAAAAAAAGTTTATCAGGATTTGTTTCAATCCTCTATAAAAATATCGGTAGTACATGCCGGATTGGAGTGCGGTTGCTTTTCTTCGAAAATAAAAAATATGGATGCTATTTCCATTGGACCGAATATTTGGAATTTGCATTCTCCCCACGAAAAGCTAAGTATATCTTCAACTTATAAAGTATATCAGTTTTTAACTCGATTATTGGAAGAGTTAGAATAAAAATGTTTCAGGAAGATACATTACTTGGGATTATTAAAAAAAATGGGAATTACTAAAAAATTGAACAAGGAGGGATGTTATGACGGAGAGAAAAGTTTGGAGAATGCCACATGGATTTTTGATTATCGGAAGCATTCTTGTATTTGTAACGGTATTGACATGGTTGATTCCTGCGGGGGAATTTGAAAGGGTTTTGGATGAAGCTACGGGAAGAAATATTGTGATTCCTACAAGCTTTCATTTTGTAGAGGCGAATCCGGTGAGTCCGTTTAGAATGTTTGCTTCTATATTGGCAGGACTCGTGGATGCTGCAGATGTCATTTTCTTTACGATGATTTCCTATGGTTATATGTGTATGTTGATTCATGTGGGAGCTTTTGATTCCGGAATTGGAAGCCTAATTCGAGTTATGGGAAAACAGGATCGCTTGTTGTTGCCTATTTTGATTTGGATTTTTGCTCTCATGGGAGCTTCTTTCGGGATGTATGAAGAAGCATACGGATTCATTCCAGTAGTAATGGGAATTTCTTTGGCACTGGGCTATGATGCCTTATTGGGAGCCGTTGTCGTTATGGGTTCTGTGGGAATCGGATTTGCCGCTGCCTTTGTCAATCCTTACACGACGGCAATCGCACAGGGAATCGCAGAGCTTCCATTGTTTTCCGGACTTTGGTTTCGAGTTCTATGTTTCTTTGTTTTTGTCACTGTTTACACTATTTTTTGTATGAACTATGCTCATAAAATTAAGAAAGATCCTAGCAAAAGTTTTGTATATGGAGATGATTTCAGTCATCTAATGACAACAACAAAAGAAGAATTGATTCAAAAGCGAATGTCTAAAAAAGATACGATTTCTCTTCTTATTTTTGTGGGAAGTATTGTAACCTTTGTTCTGGGATCCATTTATAAAGGTTGGTATTTTGAAGAAATTTCCGCTGTTTTTTTAATCAGTATGTTATTGATTGGAATAGTAAATGGTCTTTCTCTTTCCGAGACTTGTTCCGCTGTGGTCAATATTTATAAAGAAATTGTCTATGCCTGTTTGGTCATAGGGATTGCAAGAGCCCTTATTATTGTTATGAGAGAGGGAAAAATCATTGACAGCGTGTGTTATTATTTAGCCAATGCGATTTTAGGAGCCCATAAAATGCTGGCAGCTATGGGAATGGTTATAATTCAAAATTTAATCAATTTCTTCATTCCTTCCGGAAGCGGACAAGCGGCAACTTCTATGCCGATTATGACACCGATTGCGGATATCATTGGATTAAACCGACAAATTGCAGTCGTAGCCTTCCAATTTGGGGACGGATTTTCCAATTTATTTTGGCCGACACAAGCAGCAGTTGACTGTGCGATTGCAGGGTGCAGTTTGTCAAAATGGTATAAATTTTTTGCTCCTTTGTTTGTTATTTTATTAGGATTGCAATTTCTTTTGATTGCTTTTGCCGTTTTTATCAATTTAGGGCCTTTTTAAGAGAGAAAGAGAGAATAGACTATCTCAAACGGAATCGAGATAGTCTATTTCTTTTTTTGGTTTGAGAAAGCAAAAAGAAAGAAAATAAAAAAAATTCTTGACAAAAAGCAAAAGGAGGAGTATAAAAGAATTGTTAGCCAGTATATTAATTGAGTGCTAATTTTGAAAAGGAGGGATGAACATGAATAGTAATATGTTTACAGAAAACTCAATTTTAGCGATGAATGAAGCAAAAAATTTAGCAGTAAAGTATCAACAACAAGTGATAAAGCCGGAAATGTTAGCTTATGCATTACTGGAAAATAAAGAGGGATTGATTCCAAAAGTGCTGGAAAAAATGGGCTTGAATATTCATTTTATTTATCAGGAATTGGAACATGAACTGGAAAAGATGCCTAAGGTACAGGGAGGACATGAACAGGAAATTTCTCTTTCGCCTGCGACTCATAGAGTTTTGGTAGAAGCGGAAGAAACGATGAAAAAAATGGGAGATTCCTATTTAAGTGTCGAGCATTTGTTTCGAGCTTTGATAGAAAATACTCCTATTTTAAAAAGATTGGGAATTCAGGTGGATAAATTTGATGAAGTGGTAAAAAATGTTCGAGGAAATCGAAAAGTGGAAAGTCAAAATCCGGAAGAAACTTATGAAGTGTTGGAAAAATATGCAAAAAATTTAGTGGAATTGGCAAGAGAAGGAAAAATCGATCCCATCATCGGAAGGGACAGCGAAATTCGTCGAGCCATTCAAATTATTTCTCGTAGAACCAAGAACAATCCGATTTTAATTGGAGAACCTGGAGTGGGAAAAACTGCCATTGCAGAAGGTTTGGCTCAGAGAATTTTAAATGGAGACGTTCCGGATTCTCTGAAAAATAAAGTGATTTATTCTTTGGACATGGGAGCCTTGATTGCAGGAGCGAAGTATCAAGGGGAGTTTGAAGAGAGATTGAAAGGAGTTTTAAAAGAAGTCGAAGAGTCCCAAGGAAATATCATTTTATTTATTGATGAAATTCATACCATTGTAGGAGCAGGAAAAACAAGCGGGGCTATGGATGCCGGAAATATTTTAAAACCGATGCTAGCTCGTGGGGAAGTTCGAGTGATAGGAGCTACGACTATTGATGAATATCGAAAATATATTGAGAAAGACGCTGCCTTAGAACGAAGATTTCAAATTATTTTAGTCAACGAACCGGACATCGAAGACACCATTTCTATTTTGCGAGGACTTAAAGAAAAATTTGAAACCTATCACGGAGTAAGAATTGCTGACGCAGCGATTGTGGCGGCCGCCAACTTGAGTCATCGATACATCAGTGATCGAAAATTACCGGATAAGGCGATTGATTTAATTGACGAAGCTGCCGCTATGATACGAACGGATATTGATTCCATGCCGGAAGAATTAGACAGTTTAACAAGAAAAACCTTACAGTTGGAAATTGAAAGAGAGGCTTTACAAAAAGAAAGTGATGCCGCTTCAAAAGAAAGATTGGAGACTCTGGAAAAGGAATTGGCAGATCTGAAAGAAGAAAAAGCTCGTTTGCAATCTCAATGGGAATTGGAAAAAGAAGAAGTTAATAAAGTAAAAAAAGTGAAAGAAGAAATTGAAAATGTAAAATTGGAAATGGAAAAAGCTGAAAGAAACTATGATTTAACCAAGTTATCCGAATTGAAATATGGAAAATTGGCGAGCTTAGAAAAAGAGTTACAAGGAATGACTTTTGAAAATCATTTGTTGAAGCAGGAAGTCAGTGCAGAAGAAATTTCAGAAATTGTTTCCAAATGGACAGGAATTCCTGTTGCCAAATTGACGGAAAGTGAAAAAGAAAAAATGCTGCACTTGGAAGACTATTTGAAACAGAGAGTGAAAGGGCAAGAAGAAGCGGTGAAAGCTGTTTCCGATACCATGATTCGTTCGATTGCAGGTTTGAAAGACAAACACAGACCTATGGGTTCTTTTATTTTCTTAGGACCGACAGGAGTTGGAAAAACGTATTTGGCTAAGACCTTGGCCTATAATTTATTTGACAGTGAAGACAATGTAGTTCGAATTGATATGAGTGAATATATGGATAAGTTTTCCGTGACTCGATTGATTGGAGCACCTCCGGGATATGTAGGATACGAAGAAGGAGGACAATTGACAGAAGCCGTTCGAACAAAACCGTATTCCGTCATTTTATTTGATGAAATTGAAAAGGCTCATCCGGATGTCTTCAATATTTTACTTCAGGTATTGGATGATGGACGTTTGACGGACGGACAAGGTAGAATTGTGGATTTCAAAAATACTTTGATTATTATGACATCAAACTTGGGAAGTTCTTATATCTTGGAGGATATTTCTTTGGGAGAAGAAACGAGAGAAGAGGTAATGCATGAATTGCGAGCTTCCTTTAAGCCGGAATTTTTAAATCGTGTCGATGAAATTATTTTGTTTAAAGCCTTGGATCAAAAAGCGATTGAAGAAATTGTTGTATTAGCTTTGGACAGTGTTGCTGAAAAATTAAAGGAAAAATCAATTCAAGTCGATTTTTCACCAAGTTTAATACAATATTTGGCTGCCAATGCTTACAATCCTCAATATGGAGCAAGACCTTTGAGAAGATATATTCAAAAAGAATTGGAAACAAGCTTGGCAAAAAAATTATTATCCAATGAAATTAGCGAGTACTCGCATATTGAAATTTCCTTATCTGGGAACGAAATTACGATAAGAAAACAATAAAAAATATTTGAAAATTCCTTCATAAAATGCTACAATCATAATGCCTATGAAAAATTGAATGAAGGGAGGTGGAATATTATGGCAAAATATAAGAAGTTAGCCTTGGCAATACTTTTTTCGTTTTGTTGTGTCTTTTCCGCCTCTCTTTTTTTACATTCTGAAAAATTTACACAAGTCTTTGGGGCGAAAGAGGAAAAAAATATTGTCCTGTTAGTACCTCAAGCATCCAGTAGATCTTATATTGCAGTATTGACACAGGGAGAGCCGGATATTTCCATTTTGGAAAATACCGGAACAGAATATTTTCCGGATATTCTCAAAAAATCTTCCTATTTTTTTATAAAGTGTTTTCGAGAACAAGAAAGATTGAAAGAGTTTCATTATACATGGATTATTCATAATATTTTGACCATATTCCCGAAGCGAGTCCTACGAAATTAAAATAAAAAAATCCTTTTTTTTATTTTTTAGGATAAGGAGGGGATTTCATGAGGTCTTTAGAGCAAGAATTCGAGAATGATGAAAGGCAAGCTTCTGTAGCAGCCATGCTATTGTTGGCTTCCTATCTTGGATTAGGAATTTTTATGCTATATAAAACAATAGAACTTTTTATCAGTTAGTGAGGAGAAAAATATGAACTATAAAAAGCCCTTATATTGTCTTATCTTTATTTTGGTTTCTTTCTCTCTTTTGGCTCATTCTTTTACAGATGAGGAAATAGAAAGCTTATACAAAGATATGAATTTAGGAAAACGAATTGCTTTTTCTGCCTTTAAACAAGGAATTCAGGGAATGGAACGAATTCATAATCGAAACAATAATGTTTTGACGATTGTCGATTTTACAAAACCCTCTACAGAGGAACGATTATACATTATAGACTTAGATAAAAAACGAATTTTAGTGTCCAGTTATGTGGCTCATGGAATGAGAACAGGAGATTTGTATGCTAAGCATTTTTCCAATCGAAAAGGTACTTTGAAAAGCTCAGACGGTTTTTTCTTAACAGGAGAAAGTTATAAAGGAAAAAATGGCTTTTCTCTACGTTTATATGGTTTGGAACATGGAAGAAATAACAACGCTTATGCAAGAACCTTGGTCATTCATGCTGCGAATTATGCGGAACAAAGTTTTATCAATCGTTACGGACGTTTAGGAAGAAGTCGAGGATGTCTGGCAGTTCCTAGGAGTGAGAATCAAAAGATTATTGAGTATATCCGAGGAGGAAGTGTCTGTTATGTTCATTCGGAAGGTTTGAAGTATGAAAAGTATACTTTTCTGAATATGACTATGGCAGAGAAACGGGAAAAATCGGCAGAAGCCTTGGAAGCAGAAGCGATGGAAAGTTAGAAGAGAAAAGAAGTCAAGATTGTCTTACAGGAAGAAATGGAGGCTGTCTTGCGTTACAGAGTAGGAATTGATGTAGGATCGACTACATTAAAAACAGTGATTTTAGATGAAAAAGAGAATATTGTTGAAAAAAGTTACCAAAGGCATTTTTCTAAAGTGCGGGAAGCTACTTTGGAACATATAAAAAATTTGGAAACTCTTTTGGAGGGAAGTTCATGTCAAGTAGCAATTACCGGATCAGCAGGATTGGGAATTGCCAAAGATTGTGGTCTTCCTTTTGTACAAGAGGTGTTTTCAACAGTCGGAGCCGTCAAAAAACGATTTCCGCAGACCGATGTTGTGATTGAACTGGGTGGGGAAGATGCAAAAATAGTATTCTTACAAGGAAGTCCTGAGGAGAGAATGAATGGAAGCTGTGCCGGAGGAACAGGAGCTTTTATAGACCAGATGGCGAGCTTAATGGATATGGATGCCGCCCAATTGGATACTGTCAGTTTGGAATATGAAAAAATTTATCCGATTGCATCTCGTTGCGGAGTGTTTGCAAAGACGGACATACAACCCTTATTAAATCAGGGAGCAAAAAAATCAGACATAGCGGCAAGTATTTATCAAGCTGTTGTGGAGCAGACGATTACGGGCTTAGCACAAGGAAGAAAGATAGAGGGCAATGTTTTATTTTTAGGAGGTCCTCTTTTCTTCCTGAAAGGCTTACAGAAGCGTTTTGTAGAAAGTTTGCATTTGACAGAAGAACATGCAATTTTTCCGGAGTTGGCTCCTTATTTTGTCGCCTTGGGAAGTGCTTACTATGCGGCAAACACAGAAGAAAGTTTTTCTTTCGAGGAATTAATCAGAATTCTATCGAAAAAGGCGGAGCCGAAAGAGGAGAGCAAAGAAGAAACTCTTTTTCGGAGTCAGGAAGAGTATCAGAAGTTTCAGGAACGACATCGAAGGATGTCCATTCCTGAAAAAGACATTTTGTATTACTCGGGGAAAGCTTATTTGGGTTTGGATTCCGGGTCCACGACAATTAAAGTTGTGTTATTGGACGAAGAGGGAAATCTATTATATCATTATTATTCTTCCTCCAAGGGAAATCCGGTTACCTTATTTTTAGAGCAATTAAAAAAGATTCGGGAACTTTGTGGAGAACGAATTGAAATTGTCGGAAGTGCAGTGACGGGATATGGAGAAGAATTGATGAGAAGTGCTTTTGGAGTGGATCTGGGTATTGTAGAAACGATTGCTCATTACACGGCTGCAAAAAATTTTAATCCGCAGGTTGATTTTATTATTGATATCGGAGGACAGGATATTAAGTGTTTTCATATTCAGAATGGAAATATTGATTCCATTCTTTTAAATGAAGCTTGTTCCTCCGGTTGTGGTTCTTTTTTAGAAACTTTTGCGAAATCTATGGGATATTCTATTCAAGAGTTTTCGCAAAAAGCATTGTTTGCAACTTCTCCCTCCAAATTGGGTTCCCGATGTACTGTATTTATGAATTCATCGGTTAAGCAGGCTCAGAAAGAGGGAGCGGGAGTGGAAGATATTTCGGCAGGGCTGGCCAGAAGTATTGTAAAAAATGCTATTTATAAAGTAATTCGGGCGAGAAGTGTGGAAGATTTAGGAAAACATATAGTAGTACAGGGAGGAACCTTTTTGAATGATGCGGTTCTTCGATCCTTTGAGCAGGAAATCGGGAGGGAGGTACTCCGTCTTAATTTTTCGGAACTGATGGGAGCCTATGGGGCGGCACTCTATGCGAAAAAATTTTTTCAGAAAGAGTCAAAATTGTTGACAAGAGAAGAATTGGAACACTTTTCTCATCATTCTATCGCCACAAGATGTAATCTTTGTACCAATCATTGTCATTTGACAGTAAACAGTTTTTCAACGGGAGAACGTTTTATCAGTGGAAACCGTTGTGAAAGAGGAGCCGGAAAAAAGATACAAAAGAATCTTCCGAATATGGTTGCCTATAAAAATCAAAAATTGGATTCTCTTCCTTTGCTTTCGAAAGGTCGGGCAAAAATTGGGATTCCTCGAGTCTTGAATATGTATGATATGTTACCGTTTTGGGCAGCACTGTTTAGAACTTTGGGCTGTGATATTGTGCTGTCTGCAAAGTCAAGTCGAGAGTTGTATATGAAAGGGCAACATACAATTCCTTCAGATACAGTATGTTATCCTGCAAAATTGGTACATGGTCATATCGAAGATTTATTATCCAAAGACTTGGATGCTATTTTTTATCCTTGTTTGAGCTATGCTTTTGATGAGGGCTTGTCAGATAATCATTATAATTGTCCTGTGGTTGCCTATTATCCGGAGTTGATCCAGGCAAATATTCCGGAAGTGGAAAAGAAGCACTATCTATATCCTCATTTGGGAATGGAAAACAAAGATCTTTTGATTGAGAAATTGTACGATTGTTTTCAAAATATCATTCCGAAATTAAAGAAAAAGGAAATGAAAATTGCAGTGAATAAAGCATATGAGCTGTACTTTCAATATCGGGAAGAAATCAGAGAAGAGGGAAAACGATGTCTGAATTTCGCAAAAGAAGAAAAAAATCCTATAATAGTATTGGCATCCAGACCATATCATATTGATTCTGAAATCAATCATGGTTTGGATCGTCTGCTGAATTCTTTGGGCTTTGTTGTTTTGACAGAAGATTCTCTTCCTCCTTTTGACAGAAACGCTACACAGGAGATTTTAAATCAATGGACCTATCATGCCAGAATGTACAATGCTGCCAGATTTGTAGGAGCCACTGAGAAGGCGGAACTCATTCAGCTTGTCAGTTTCGGTTGTGGAATTGATGCCATTACGAGCGACGAAATTCATTCCATTTTAAGCAAATATGGAAAATTATATACTCAGTTGAAGATAGATGAAATTCATAATTTGGGGGCTACTAAAATTCGTCTGCGGAGTCTGGAAGCAACGATGAGAGAAAGAGAGGCGATTTGAGAAATGGATAAAAGTTATAAAATTTTGATTCCTATGATGTTGGATATTCATTTCGATTTTATTGCAGGAGTTTTGCAAAAGGAAGGGTATGATATAGAAGTATTGCAAAACGAGAGTCAAGAGGTCATAGAAGAGGGATTAAAGAATGTTCACAATGATATGTGTTACCCCGCTTTATTAGTTATCGGACAATTTATTCATGCTTTAAAGAGCGGGAGATATAATGTAAATCGAATTGCCTTGCTTTTGACACAGACAGGAGGAGGGTGTCGAGCTTCCAACTATATTTGTCTTTTAAGAAAGGCTTTGGATCGTAATAAATTTACTCAGGTAAAAGTGTTATCTTTAAATTTTGCAGGTTTGGATAAGGAAAATGAATTTTCTCTTTCTTTTCGTGCGGGCTTTCGCTTGTTTCAAAGTATTCTCTATGGGGACTTGTTAATGCTTCTATACAATCAGAGTGTTGCCTTTGAGAAAAATATGGGAGAGAGTAAAAAAATACTCGCTCGTTGGAAGAAAAAATTGATAGAAGAGATTGGAAAGAAAACATTTTCACAATTGAAAGAGAATTATAGAAATATTTTGGAAGATTTTGCCTCCATTCCTAAAAATAAGGAGAATAAAAAAATAAAAGTAGGAATCGTAGGAGAAATTTATATGAAGTATTCTCCCTTGGGGAACAATCATTTAACGGAGTATTTAGAGCAGGAAAAGGCGGAGGTTGTGAATACCGGAATTTTGGACTTTTTACTTTTCAATCTCTATGATACTATTTTTGATAAAGAAATTTATGGGAAGGGTGGCTTTCGTTATATGCTCGCCAAAATGTTAGCTACCTATGTTCAAAGGAAGCAAGGAGAAATGATTGCTTGTATCAAGAAAAATGGGCATTTTCGTCCACCTACCGCTTTTTCAAAAGTGCTGGAAATGGCCAAAGGCTATTTAGGGCATGGAGTAAAAATGGGAGAGGGTTGGCTTTTAACTGCAGAGATGTTGGAGTTTATTCATATGGGAGTTCATAATATCATTTGTGCACAACCTTTCGGTTGTCTTCCCAATCATATCATAGCAAAAGGGATGATACGAAAGATAAAAACAAATCATCCGGAGGCGAATATTGTAGCAGTAGACTATGACCCGGGAGCCAGTTCTATCAACCAAGAAAATCGAATTCGTTTGATGTTGGAAAATGCGAGATCTTCGTGAGAGGATTGACAAGTCTCCGAGATGTGCTATAATAATGAAAACTAATGTTGTTTTTCAAGAGTATGGTATTGAGATAAAGGAGTTTGTTATGAAAAAAATAATATTGATAGGATTGATGCTGCTGTGGAGTTTGCTTTCTTTTGCAGAAAGGAAAGAAGCTTCCGCTATGGGATTTAAAGATGAAATTCGAGTGATACTGGACATGCAAGGAGGAAAAATTGTATCAATAGAAGTACAACATAGAGATCCGGAAAGAGTTGCAGGACCGGCAATTCAACAACTAAAGCAGGAGATTCTTTCCAAGCAAAGTGTAGATGTCGATGATATTGCAGGAGCAACTGCAACATCACAAGGCTTAAAACAAGCAGTCAGGAATGCAATCAAAAATTAAATGCTATACAAGAAAAAGCATCTATGTGATTAAGATGCTTTTTTTCTTTAGAAATTATAGCTGGAAAAAAGGAATAGATATTTTTATTCATAGATAAATTTAAAAAGGTTCTGGAGGAAAAATGAAAAAAAATAAAATGAAAAGAAAAAATTATAGTATGTTGTTCCCTTTTACATTGATTTGTATTTCCCTTACAGGAAGTATAATACTATTATTGTGTATTGCATTAGAAAAAGATTGGTTTGAAGAAATACCAGATTTGACAAATACAATAATTCATACTCATAGAATAAGATAATTCTGTGAACCTCTCCCATTTCATAATTTTTGAAGTGGGAGCTTCTTCTTGGGAAGTAGTTGCCTTTGTTAGCCAACTATATTTACCAAGCTAGCCCCGTAGTCCCTACGGTTCTTTTTATTTTTAGGCTGTTTCTCTCATTCTTAGATCTTCCGCCAATAGATTTTTACTTGCGTTGATATCTCTGTCGTGAAAAATATCTTTTGTTCTTCATTCGGATACATTCTAAATTTATATGCTTTTAGTTGTCTCATCCGTCCATCTCCTTCAAAATGATTTCTTCTTTTGTCCTTTATGAATTTCGTCAATTCTGTTTTAGGATGAGCCTTGAACATGATATGTACATGGTCTTTGTCATGATTCCATTGTACTAAAGTAATATGATATGGAACTCCAATTCTTACAAACATATCTTTAGCAAATTCAGAAATGGTATCATCAAATACCTTTCTTCTATATTTTACTACCAGAACTAAGTGATAACACAACAAAAATACCGAATGATAATTACTATCTAATTCCATTGTTTTTACTCCTATTTTTATATATTTACTGATTATATTATATCAATTATACCACTTTGTTCTTTAAAAAAATTCATCATACCACCTATAGAGGTGGGCGACTTCTTGCCCGTTAGGTTAAATTTTTAATTCATGAAGATATTAAGAGATCGAAACAACAAAAAAAACACTACTTCCTTTTCCTAGAACAAGATATCTCTCTGAATTTTAAATTATTGGAATTTTAAGAAGTTGGAAACAATAATAAAAAAACGCTTGATATTTTTAGAGATTTACTTTATACTTATAAAAGTATTTATTATTTTAATAATTTATATTCTTTTATAAAAATAGTTTTGTAAATAGAATATATCTATGGGAAATATTTTAAAGTATGTTATTATATGAGGTGTTTTTAAATGAAAGATGTGTTTCAATGTCTAATGGAAAGTATTGTTTGTACCATATTAGTCATGATAGCTTTTTATATTCTTCCTTATACAAGGCAGGAATTTCTTATTTTGAATCTGCATCCTTTACTAGTAATTGTGGCAATTATGTCTATACGTTATGGAACTTATCTTGGATTTTTAAGTTCTTTTATTGCGATTTTGGGATATTTGTATGCTTATTTGGATTCTGGTAATGACATGGTGTTATTTTTATTGAAATTTCAGCATTATAAGTTTTTTTTGATGTTTTTATTCACTGCACTAATTTTAGGGAGATTTAAGGATAATTTTCAAAATAAAGAAGAGACGTTTAAAAAGGAAGTGGAAAAAGTAGTTTCTGTTTTGAATACAGAACAAGAAAAAAATAATCAATTACTAAATATAAATCTTGCATTAAAAGATCAAATCATAAGAAGTAAAGGGAGCATAGTTGCTTTCCATTATATAAAGAAACAATTATTAGAGAAAACAAATGAGGATATTCTTGAAAAAGTAGCAGATATATTAAATCAATTTTTAAATGCAGAAACAATTTCTGTCTATTTTCTAGAGAATACAGAAAAAGTAGTCAGGAAATTACAAAGAGGAAAATCTATACTAGATGGAGTTTTTCCTTTGCATTCAGAAGAAGGAAAGAAATTTTATGAGGTATTTGAAAAGAAATCTCCTATGAAATTTTTAAAAGTTGGGAAAGAAAAGCAAGCATTGTTCATAGCTCCTTTCTATATTAAAGAGAAAAATGTCATAGCTTTCTTGGTGATAGAAAAAGTTTTATACGATGTTGGAGAGAGCTATAACTTCGAATTATTCAAAACCTTAGTGGAAGAAATGAATGAAATAGTAGAAAAGAGATGAGAAAATGAAGTCTGGATATTCTAAATTTAAATATTTTTTTATTGTGATTTTTATAATTGAATTTTTTTTGCAAGTGAATCGTGTTATTAATAAAGGAGGAATTTTTTCCTTAGAACAGGAATTTTCTTTTGATAAAAAACCAGCGAAATCAAGTTCTTTCGATTTTAAACATCCACAAAAAATATTGGTTTTTTATAATCAACAATCGGAACAATCAAAAAATATCACACAAAATTTAAAAGAAACTTTTTTATATAACAAGGTAAATTATAAATTAGTAGATATTGGAGAGATAATATCTATAAAGGAATATGACACTTTTATCTTTGCAACAGAAACATTTATAGGTTTTCGGAAACCTATGTTTGAGGAAATTCAAAAGGCTGTACATGAAGGAAAAAATTTAATTTTTTTGAATACTTCAGAGTATAATCCTTTTAATTCTATTTCTGGGATACAAAAAGTAAAAAAAATGATTGAAAGGTCTTCTGAAATTTATTTTACTCATAAATTATTTCCTGGCTTGGATCAACATAGTCCAAGTCAAGAAATGGTAGTACATCCAATTCTTGATGTATTCTTAGATAAAGATGTCAAGGTAATAGCGTGGAGTAAGGAAAATATTCCTTTGTTATGGGAAAAATCATATGGGAAAGGGAGAATTTTATATTCGAATGCTTCTTTTTTTGCTGATAAAATTACAAGAGGACTCATGAATCAATGGATAGCTTATGGAAATGATTGGTATATCACTCCCATTTTAAATGCAAAATTGATTCAAATAGATGATTTTCCAGCACCTATACCGAGAACAAAAAATGATGTTGTGCAAAATGAGTATCATATGAGTACCCGGGACTTTTATAAGCAGATTTGGTGGAAAGATATGCTGGAAATTGCAAAGCAAAGAAATCTGATATATTCAGGCTTTATTATTTTGGACTACAATAACGCTGTTCGTTCTGAAGATATGAAACCTGTTTCAGAAATTACTTTAGAAGATTTAAATATTGAGGGAAGGGAATTACTCCTTCATGGAGGAGAATTGGGAATTCATGGATATAATCATAATCCACTGGTTTATGAGGGAGATATTGACTTTAAAGCACTTTCCTATCATCCATGGAGAAGTGAAAAAGACATGGCAGCAGGAATGGAGCAATTGTTGTTTTATGTTAAAAGAATGTTTGGAAAGAAGGTAAAGTTATATACCTATGTTCCTCCTAGTAATCTCTTGAAAGAGGAAGGAAAGAGGGCAATCACAAGATACTATCCAGACATAAATGTCATTTCTGCAATCTTTTATGGAGATTCCGATAGAGGAGCCTATGCTAGAGAAGTGGGAAGAGATAGAACTTTTCCTCAAATATATAATTTTCCAAGATTTTCCTCTGGTTTTTATTATGATAAGGATGGTATGTGGAGTTTATTTAATGCCATTGCTATTTATGGGTATTGGGCTCATTTTTTTCATCCAGATGATGTCATTTCGAATGACAGGGGAAAAGACAAATCTTGGAAAGAATTGAAGATAGAATTTGATAAAATACTTAGAGAGGTGGAAAGTAATTTTCCATATTTACAACCGATGCGTACTTCAGATATGACAAAAAAATATATCAATATTGAAGATTTAGAAATACAATCAGAAAAAATACAAAATACTATTTATGTTGGTTTGAAAAATTTTAGAGAGCCTTTTGACATGTTTATTCGAATACGGGATAATAAGATTGAAAATATTTCTTCTGGAAGTTTTTTGGAGGTATATGATACTGAAGATAGTAAAATATACTTGCTTCATGTAGAAAAAGAAGATTTTTCAATTTCATTGGGAGAAAAGAATGAAAAGAAGTAGAAAATTAGATATATCGCTTATTGTTTTATTTATCATAGAAATTTTCATTATAAAATATTTTTATTCACAGGAAAGTCTACTACATTTTCAAAGTTTATTTTGGCTTTGTCATGAAAGTGTGGTGCTAGGATTTCTATTGATAAATTATTTCTTTTTTTCGGAAGATATTGCTTATTATGATATTTTTATGATATTGTTTCCTGGACTGGGAGTTCTTTTATTACTCTTAGAATGTTTTTTTGATCGATTTATTTCAGAAAAGACATTAAAGGATCCTTTATTTCTGGATTTTGAACCAAAAAAGAAAGAAACAAAGAAAGAGGAATTTACTTATGAAGATTTTGATGTGATGAGTTCTGATGATTTGCTAGCATCCGATAATATAAAGCAGAAGAAAAAATTTCTTTTTTCTTTTCAAACTGAGGATATTGCCTATAAAGTAAAAATATTACAAAAAGCTTTATTAGATGATGACATTGATGTTATACATTATGCTGCGACAGAATTGAATAAAATAGAAACTAAAATACAACAAGATATTGATTTTGAAGAAAAGAAAGGAAAGGATGGAGTCAAAATATATGAGGCTTATAAGAAATATATTGATTCCGGATTACTTTTTGGAGCTATTTTAGATTTTTATTTAGAGAGGGCTATAAGTATTTTGAAAACTTTAAAAAAAGAGATAAATATAGATGTAGAATTCGAATTATCAGTACTTTTAAAGAAGAAGGAAAGAGAGAGCTAAGAAGAGGTAAAAAATGAAAACGATTTGTTTTATTTGTGAGGGAGCTTATCCCTATGTGGTAGGAGGAGTGTCTGCCTGGGTCCATGAGTTGATTCGTTCTAATCCTCAACATAGATTTAAAGTTTTGTGCATTATTCCAAATGAAAATTTTGCAAAATTAAAATATCAAATTCCTAAAAATGTTATAGAAATTAAGAATATTATTATGGATCCCTACTTAAATTTTTCCTATACTTCCGTTCTTCGAGATAGTCTTTATGAAGATGAAGAGAAAAAAAAGAGTATTTCTGAAATGCTCTCCTTTCAAATAAATGAAGGGGAAGGGAAATTACTGGAAATGGAGAAAGTTTTTTCAAAAAATATTGGGAAGCCTCTTGAAATTATATTGAGTAAAGAATATTGGAATAGTCTTTTGGAACATTATTTTAATCATTATAAAAAGGGGAAATTTAGTACATATTATTGGACATATAGAAATATCATTTTGAATTTATTGACGATAGGACAAGAAAAAATTCCAGAGGCAGATATCTATCATAGTGTTACAACTGGATATGCAGGGTTTGTCGGAGCTTTAGCAGCCTATAGAAAACAAGGAAAATTCCTTTTAACGGAACATGGAATTTATCCAAGAGAAAGAGAGGAAGAAATCTTAGGAGCCGATTGGGTAGATAAGGCTTTTAAAAGTATTTGGATCGAATATTTTTATTTTCTTTCTCAGTTAACATATCAATATTGCGATAAAATTGTGTCTTTATTTGAATACAATCGAAACATTCAGCTACAATATGGAGCTCCTTTAGAGAAAACAGTGGTAATTCCTAATGGAGTTGATGAGGAAATATATGGGAATATTTCTTTTCAAAAAAAAGATGGTTTTCATATTGGAGCTGTTTTGAGAGTTGTGCCTATTAAGGATATTAAAATGATGATAAAAGGCTTCAGAATGGTAATTGACAAAATGCCAGATGCAAAACTTTGGATTATTGGTCCAACAGATGAAGATGAAGAATATTTTGAGGAATGTAAAGATTTAGTAGAAAATTTGGATATGGAAAAATACATTACTTTCACAGGGCGGGTAGATGTGAGAGAATACTATTCTTTCTTAGATCTGCTTCTTTTGACTTCCATTTCGGAAGGACAACCTCTTAGCATATTAGAAGGATTATCCTCTGGGATTCCATTTATTGCTACAGACGTTGGAAATTGTTGTGAAATTTTACAAGGAAAAAAGGAGATTGGAGAAGCAGGATTGATTATCCCTCCGACTTCTTATATTGCTTTAGGAGAAGCTCTTTTAAAACTGTATAAAAATGAAAAAAAATTAAAAGAGTTTTCAGAAAATGGAAAAAAAATTGTACAAAAGTATTATACTAAAAAATATTTTATTGGGCAGTATCGTAGACTATATGAAGAACTAGGAGATTGATTATGGCAGGAATTGGATTTGAATTAAAAAAGTTGTTTGTAAATAGAGAAAAACCTAGCCTTTTTGGAAATTTGAAGGCAGTTGTTTTCTCCGCTATTGTAAGTGTAGGTCCTTGGATCATTACGGCAAGCTCTTTGAATATTCTCATTTTTTTATCAAATAGAGTTGAATTGTCAAGAGCAAAGCAAACGATATTTATGAGTAGTATTTTTTATGCTTTTGTTTTTTCACAAATTTTAACATGCTTATTTCAATATCTTATTACAAGATATGTTTCAGATTGTGTTTTTCAAAAAAAATTTTATAAAATTCGAGGGGCTTATTTAGGAAGTACAAAACTGGTTGCTATTTTTTCCTTTTTCATCAGTTTTTTATTTATTAAAAATGGAAATTTGTCTATAGGGTATAAGGCGAGTTTTATTTTTCTCTTTGTGTTTATGTGTTTATCTTGGATTGGTATGATTTTTATTTCCTTGTTAAAAAAATATCGTTTCTTGATTGCTAGCTTTTTCTTGGGAAATATTGCATCCACCTTGTTAGGATATTATTTTTTGACTTATCCAGTTTCCTTTTTCAAAGAAGAACCTATTTTTTGGATGTTATTTTCTTATGGAATTGGAATTTTTCTAAACTTTATAATGACATCAAGCTATATTTTGAGAGCTTTTCAAGGAAGTGGAGAAAATAATTTTGAATTTCTTACTTATTTAAAAGGATATTTTAGTCTGGTATTAATTGGATTTCTTTATTCTATTGGAGTGTGGGGACATGTATTTATGAATTGGATCGTAGGAGATTCGTATACTATTGTAAATACTTTTCGAGTTTCACCACTCTATGAAGTTGCTATTTTCTATTGTTATTGTATTTCCATTCCGAGTATTATTTATTTTTGTATTTTTCTGGAGACAAAATTTTTACCTGTATATAAGGAATACTACAAGAATATTTGTGAAACAGGAACTTATGATGAAATACAGGAAGCCTTACAGAAAATGACAAAAACTTTATATCAGGAAATTTTGTATGGAATGGAATGGCAATTTTTAATTTCTCTTAGTTTTGCCTTAATAGCAAATGCTATTTTTACGTACTTTGACATGGATATTTACTTGTTGGATTTATTTCGTATTGGTATTTTTTCTACTTATTGTGCAACGTTTGTTTCCATCATGGTTACTATTTTTCTCTACTTTGATTTAAGAATACAGGCTATGGGAATATCTTCCTTTTTATTATTTAGCAATTTACTATTTACTTATGTATTCAGTAAATTGGGAAAACAATATACAGGAATAGGATTCTTTCTAGCTTCTTTTTTAACTTTTGCTTTATCTATTTTCTTCTTTCCGAGAGTGTTTGAGGAGCTAAACTATAATACGATGTTTTGGCAGAATTTTAAATACCAAATCGGGAATAAATTTTTGAGAAAATTTGCAAAATTGATGGAGAAAAAGTTTTACATTTTGCTGACTTTAAGTTGTTTGCTTTTATTTGGAAGTTGTATCTCTTACTATGATGCCAATGGATTTCATAGAAAAACAGGACATAATTGGCATAGTATGGGAGTGTATGATAAAGATGGCTTTGATATGGATGGCTATACACAAGCTGGAATGGATAAAAAAGGTTTTAATAAAAAGCATTGGAATATGTTGACAAAAAGTTACTATGACTATGCTGGCTTTGACTACGAAGGAATACACAAGGACACGAAAAAAACTTATGACGAACGAGGTTTTGATATAAACCAACACAATGTTTTTACGAATACAGCTTATGATACAAATGGTTTTGATTATGAGGGAATACATAAGGATACTAAACGAAAATATGATAAAAACGGTTGGAATTATTATGGATTGCATGAAAAGACCCAGACATACTACAATGAAGAAGGCTGGAATGTGGAAGGCATTAATAAAAGAGGCTTCAATAGAGAAGCTTGGAATGTAGAAACAAAAAGTCCTTATGATTATGCTGGTTTTGATTATGCGGGTGTGCATAAAAATACGAAAAAAATCTATGATGAACGAGGTTTTGATGTAAATCAGCACAACGTTTTTACCAATACGAGCTATGACAAAAACGGCTTCAATTATGAGGGGATACATAAGGATACTAAACGAGAATATGATGAAAATGGTTGGAATTATTATGGATTACATGAGCAAACGAAAACTTATTATAACAAAGCAGGATATACAAGAGAAGGATTGGATAAAGATGGTTATGAAAAAGGAAAAAGACCTGCAAATTTAGAAGATGAATGGATGGATAAGCAAGGCTTCAATAAAAAGGGAATTTATATAAGGGGGTATTGATGAGAAAGCATAAAATGATAATGGTTTCCTTATTTCTAATTTCTTCCTTTTCTTTTTCGGAAGTTTATGAAGAAAGAAGAGAGAGGGGAATTGACAAAATGAATTTCTATATTCCCACAGAAAAACAAAATAAATTGACTAGCTTTGCAGAAGTTGATATTCGAGATGATAAAAATATTTATCAATGGACAGTAGCAGAGGGGTATCAAAATTTAAATCAGACTTGGGATTTTCAATATAAAATAGAAAAAGAATATCATAAAGATAAAAAAACTTCTCAACAAAAAACAAAAATTTGGGATAATGAAATTTCTTTTGTAAAGTATCATAATTTTTTCAAAATTCAAAATCATATTTGGCAACACAAGAGTACCTTTGGAATAAAACACTATGAAGGAAGTACTTTTGGGAAACGAGAAACACAATATTATAAAATGTTTGTGGGACAGAGATTTTCTAGCTTTTTCAGGTCTACTAGAATAGGAACTTATTTAGAATTCGAGTTTCTTGCAAATAAAATTTTTGATAAACAGAGAGATGGCTACTCTTTTTTAACTTCTATGAAATCTTTTCAAAATTTGGGATATGGGATACAGTGGTTGAATGCTTTGGAATCTGAATATTTACACTATAATCAATACCGAAACGGAAATAGAAATAAATATGAGAGCACATTACGTTGGACTTATGAATGGAATGAAAATTTTGCTTTTTCTCCTGAAGTACTCTTAAAAATAGAAAAGTATCATGGAAATAAAAAAGGAAAAACTTCTGAATTCGTGATAGGACCAAATCTACTATATACAAAAGATATAAAAGAAAATGTAAGGATTTATGGAAAAGTTGGACTTCCTCTTTTTCGAAGTGATAAGAATCGTTCAGAAAATTATCGACATTCCAAAAATCAAATAGCCATTTATGGAAAAATTGGAATAGAATATATTTTTTAGGGGGCAATATGAAAAAATACTTTTTATTATTTTGTTATATAATATTATGTTCTCTTTCTTTTTCTCATGAAATATATCGAGATAGAATGAAGGAATTTATTCGAGAATTAAGAGAAAATACAGCAAAAGAAAAAATTTTTATTACTCAGAATGGAAATGAATTATATTTCAAAAATGGAAAATTAGATTTTGATTTTTTTCCAGTAACAGATGGAACTACACAAGAATCTTTATATTATGGCCATGAATTGCACTTAAGCAGAGCTACTCCGTCAAAATTTAAAAAAGAACTTCTTTCCTTTTTAATTCCTATACAGAAAGAAGGAAAAACTGTTTTCAATATCAATTATGGAGAGGGAGAAAATAGAAGAGCAAAGATAGCGGAAGAAAATGAAAAATTTGGCTTTATAGGAGAATTACTTCCTGTTTTTGAAGCAAATAAAGGATATACTCCTATAAAATCTTTTCATAAGGAAGATATTTCTTCCTTAAAAGAAGCAAAAAATTTTTTGTGTCTATTGAATCCAGAGAAATTTAAAAATTTAAAAGAGTATCGTGAATATTTGGAAAATAAAGATTATGATGTATTGTTGATAGAGCCGTCTTTAAATGGAGAATTTTTCACCAGAGAAGATATAGAAAGTTTGAAAAGAAAAACTTCGGGGGGCAGAAGATTGGTAATCGCTTATTTTAGTATAGGGGAAGCAGAAAATTACAGATACTATTGGAAAAAAAGTTGGAATAAAAAAAGACCGGATTGGATGGTTGAAGAGAATGAAAATTGGAAAGGAAACTATATTGTCAAATATTGGGTTCCAGAATGGAAAAGTATTATAAAAAATTACCAAAAAAAATTAGATGAAATAGGAGTGGACGGGTATTTATTAGATACTGTAGACAGCTATTATTATTTTGAAGACAAAGAAGAAGAAAAAAAAGGTAAAAAGTAAAAAAAATAAAAAAAGGAGACTATTTCACACAGATGTGTGAAAGGGTCTCTTTTTTTATTCTTTAGGAAATTATAAATGGAAAGAAGGAGTAAAATGTTTAAAAAAAAATGTAGAGTTGAAGAAGGAAAAAGATGAAAAAAAAGAAAAAATATTTTTTTGCACGCGAAAAAACCTAATGAAATATTAGGTTTTGGAAAGATATGAGATGTGAATTTTTCTTCCATACCAGCGTACCGTGATGTAAAGTTCTTTTTTCCTCATGGGGATATGGCAATTTGGGCATAGGAAAGGATGTATTTGAAAATTTTCTAGCATGGAGTTGACATAAAAGGAAAAAGGATTCTTCTTTTTCTTTTTTTGTAAGAATGCCATATGTATTTTTAAAGTATCTGATTTTCTACGCGCATAAAAACCAAAACGAGAAATCATTTTAAAATGTTTTGGGGGAAGATGAATCAATACTTGTTGAATAAATTTTTCTCGAGACATGGTGATATATGTTTTTTTTTTGTGATTTGCCAAATCATGAAAAAAGAAAGTTACTTCTTTTTCTGTAACATTCACGATTTTGTAATCAGCGATCGGAGCACGCGCAAGATATCTACCTAGATATTTCAAGAGTCCTTCCGCAGAATTGACTTCTTGTCTTCCCACCGAGAAAAAAAGTCGTGCATTTTCTTTGTAGAGTTTATTGGCTACTTGTTTTGCTTTTTCTTTCCAGATGGGATCTTGATAATTTCCGGATTGAATGAGTTGTAAGACGATAAATTTCCATTGATTCGCAATGACATCTACATGAAAATAGTCTAATTTTTTCCATACAAAACGTTTATTAAATCCTCCCAAAGAAATGAGTGCATGCACATGAGGATTCCATTTTAAGTCTCTGCCAAAGGTATGAATTACAGTTATGAGTCCATAGTGTACAATATCAGATTCTGTAAAATAGTTTTTGGAATATTTCCCAATTTTCTTTTTTCTTTTTCGTTTTTTATGAGTATTCTGAAACTGATAATCAAAGATTTGTTTGATTCCTAAAGTAAGTTTGTGTAGTAAAGAACGATCTAAGCAAAAAAAAGGTCTACATTCCTTAGGAATTGTGAAGAGTAGATGTCTATGAGGAACATTTAGAAGTTCATTTGTTATTTTTTGTGCCCAGACTTTAGAATATTTATATCCACAGGTAGGACAAAGTCTAGTTTTACAAGTAATTGGGAATTTATGAGTAAGCCCACATTGAGGACAAGCAAAAGAGACGAAAGCTTTTTGATAATCAGCACAAAGTAAAAAAGCATTGAAAGATTTTATGAGGTGGAGAAAATGCGCAGGAGAAAAAAAAGGTTGGATATTTTGTAAAATATGTGGTAAATTAGAGGTAAGGAATAGGTCTTTTAACATAGGATCGCCTTCTTTCTGTAAATTTAGGTGTGGTAACTTTATTTTACAGAAAAAATCAGCCGATTGGAAGAGATTTTTTAAATCTCCAATCGGCTTTTTTTATTTTCTATTTGAGAGTAATTTTTGTAAAATTCCATGCAGTTTCAATAATTTTTTCGATATTCGTATAATAAGGATGCCAAGCTAATATTTCTCTTGCTCTCTTAGAAGAAGCAATAACACAGGCAGGATCTCCTTTTCTTCTTTCTGTAATTCTGTAAGGAATTTCATTTTTTGTAACTTTCTTGGCAGCTTGTATAATTTCTAAGACAGAAAAACCATTTTCATTTCCAAGATTATAAATATTACTTTCGTTTTTAAATAATTTATCGAGAGATAAAATATGGGCTCTTACCAAATCGACTACATGAATGTAATCACGAACCCCTGTTCCATCGAAGGTAGGGAAATTATTGCCAAATACATTTAGATGATTTTTAGAATTACTTGCAGACTGTAAAGTTAAGGTAATTAAGGAAGTAACTCCTTTTCCTTTTTGTCCAATTGGATATTTTTCATGTGCACCTGCTACGTTAAAATAGCGAAAAATAGAATAATTCAAGCCATATGCCTTGGAACAATCTATAATGATTTTTTCTGACATCAACTTACTAGAACCATAAGGGTTGATTGGTAATGTAGAATGCTCTTCTATTACAGGTGTATTTTCTGTAATATCTCCATATACAGCTGCAGTTGAGGAAAAAACAATATTTTTGATATTATTTTTTAGCATAGATTGTATCAAACACATTGTGGTATAGGTATTATTAAGATAATATTTATTAGGATCTTCGACACTTTCAGGAACTCGGATATATCCTGCAAAATGCATGACAGCACTAATGTTATTTTCTGAGAAAATTTGATCCATTAATGTAGGATTCTGTACATTCCCTTGATAAAATTTTGCTCTTTTGTCTACAAATTCTATAAAACCATTTTCCAAACTATCAATTACGGCTACTTCGTATCCGTTATCTAGCAGTTCTACAACAGCATGAGAACCAATATAACCAGCTCCACCAGTTACTAGAATCATTTTTTTCATTTATTACTTCTCCTTATTCTTTGTTTTCAAATAATATTATATATAAAATTATCAATAATATCAATATTTTTTTTATTGAAAAAAATCATAATATGTACTAAAATAAAAAAATATAAAAATCAAGAAAAAGGAGATATGCTCATGAAAAAATTGATGATACAGGGAACCAGTTCTTCTGCCGGAAAGACAACCATTGTAGCGGGACTTTGTCGAGTTTTAGCAAAAAGTGGAAAAAAGGTATGTCCCTTCAAGTCTCAGAATATGGCATTGAATTCTTATGTTGACGAGGAGGGAAGGGAAGTAAGTAGAGCAACCGCTTTACAGGCGGAGGCAGCCATGACAAAGGTAAAGGTCTCTATGAATCCTATTTTGTTGAAAGCGAATCGAGATGATGAATCCCAAGTATTGGTGGAAGGGATTCCTTTTTCTACTTTAAAAGCAAAAGAATATTTTTCAATGTCATCACAATTAAAAAAAATAGCCAAGAAAAATTTTGAGACTTTGGCGAAAGAATACGACTATTGTATTTTAGAAGGAGGCGGAAGCCCTGCGGAAATCAATTTGCGACAATATGATTATGTTAATATGGGAATGGCGGAAATGATAGATGCTCCTGTTGTATTGGTAGGAAATATTGAGATAGGAGGAGTGTTTGCCTCCCTCTACGGGACTGTCATGCTACTGGACGAGGAGGATAGAAAGCGAATTCAAGGAATTATTATCAATAAATTTAGAGGCGATATAGATTTGTTAAAACCGGGAATTGCAATGTTGGAGGAAAGATTGGCAAAAGAGGGCTATTCCATTCCTGTTCTGGGAGTATTACCTTGCATGGATATTGCCTTGGAAGAAGAGGATAGTCTTTCGTCACAATTTTTACAAAAGAAGGCGGAGAAAGAAAAAATTGTTATCAGCATACTCAAAGGAAAACAAATGGGAAATACGACAGATTTTCAACCTTTGTTACAGTATTCCGATGTTTTGTTACGTTATGTAGAAAGTCCTGAAGAATTGGGAGAGGAAGATTTGATCATTTTAGCAGGGAGTAAGAACACTTTAGAAGAAGTGGAGTACTTTCGAAGCAAGGGATTCGATAAAAAACTTCAGGAGATGCATGGAAAAGGAATTTCTATTCTTGGGATTTGTGGAGGATTTCAGGCTTTGGGAGATCAAATTACGGATCCCCTTCACATTGACGGAAATTTGGAAAAGGTAGAAGGCTTTCATCTTTTTTCCATGACGAGTACGATGGAGGAGGAAAAAGTAAAGCGTCAAGTAAGACAAAAGATAAACATGGAAGAAGGTTTGTTGAAAGGTTGCTTGGGAATGGAAGTAGAAGGCTATGAAATTCATCATGGAAGATCTTCGATTCTTTCTCCAATCTATGGGAAAGATGAGGTATATGGAACTTATATTCATGGAATTTTTGAAAATGGGGAATTCACGAGAGTCTTTTTAAATAATTTGCGTAAGAGAAAAAAATACCAGACGGAGAAAAAGGCAAAAGATTACCGAAAATTTAAGGACTTGCAGTATGAGACACTGGCAAAAAACATTGAGAAGCATATAGATATGGAAAAACTATACCAAATTTTTAGATAAAAATACTATAAATTTATACAAAAGTATGCTATAATAATTTTTATTAAATTATTTTTGGTGGGAGGCAGTTATCTTGTTAGAGTCAGTCAAATGGATGATAGAAAGTGTCAACAACTTTCTATGGGGAAAAAATATATTGGTATTCTTATTGGTAGGGTCTGCAATTTATTTTTCAATTCGAACCCGTTTTATGCAATTTCGTTTATTTAAAACTATTTTAAAAACTTTATTTCATAAGGAAGAAAATCAGAAAGGAATCAGCTCTTTGGAAACCTTTTTTTTGGGGACGGCTTGCCGTGTCGGAGCGGGAAATATTGCAGGAGTGGTCGCTGCCATCTCAGTAGGAGGACCGGGATCTATTTTTTGGATGTGGTTGGTTGCCCTGTTGGGAGCTTCTACATCTTTTATAGAATCTTGCCTTGCAGTTATGTATCGAGAAAAATTGGAAGATGGAAAATACATTGGGGGAAGCCCTTGGATTTTGAAAAAACAAATGAATTGCAAATGGTTGGGAGTTATCTACGCCATTGCTTCCATCATTTGTTACTTGGGAGTCGTACAAGTGATGTCCAACTCCATTACGGAATCGGTTACCAGTGTTTACAGTCATGTTGATTTTGGATTGACTCCTATCTTTCAACCATTGGCGGCAGTCTTCGGAGTGGAGTTAGATCAAGAAAATTTCTTGAAATATTTTTTGGCAGTCTTAATTTCTATCATTACTGCCAGTGTGATTTTTGGAAAAAGTAAAAAAGATGCGATTATTGAGGCTTTGAACAGAATTGTACCCATAATGGCAGTGTTGTACATTCTTTTGGTAATCTTCATTTTGCTAACAAATATCACGGCAATTCCGGCTATGATACAAAATATTTTTTATCAAGCCTTTGGAGGAGAACAATTTTTAGGAGCAGGTTTCGGAATTGTTGTGATGCAGGGAGTTCGAAGAGGATTGTTTTCCAATGAAGCGGGAAGTGGAGATTCCAACTATGCAGCGGCTGTGGTGGACATTGAAGAACCGGCAAGACAAGGAATGGTTCAAGCTTTAGGAGTCTTTGTCGATACCTTAGTCATCTGTAGTGCAACTGCTTTTATTGTATTGTTGGCGGATCCGAAGATAGTCGGAAATGCTTCCGGAATGGAATTATTTCAATTGGCAATTCAAAGTCATATTGGAAAAATTGGAGCCCCTTTTGTAGTTATCATCATGTTTTTCTTTGCCTTTAGTACCATTTTGGCAGTTACTTTTTATGGGAAAAGTGCTATTTATTTCATCCATAGTCATAGTAAAATGAATGTCTTGTATCAATTGTTCATCATTGTCATGGTCTATGTCGGAGGAATCAAACAAAATTTATTCGTGTGGTCTTTGGCAGATTTTGGATTGGGAATTATGACAGTCATCAACATTATCATGATTGTTCCTTTTGCAAAGCCGGCTTTGGAAGAACTGAAACAATATGAAAAAATTTTAAAAAGAAAAAAAATGAAAGAGTGTAAGATATAAGAAAAGGTAACATATAGGAAAAAAGAAGATTCTTTGTCAAATGCTGTTGATGAAGAATGGAATTGAGAGTTTGAAACTTGGTCTGTTGAGAGCGGGAAAAATCCTGCTCTATTTTTATGCTTGCAAAAAAATAGAGAGTATGATATAAATATATAAGAATATTATTATATATTTATTTTAGAAGGAAATTATAGAGAAAGAAGGAGGAAAGTGGTGGACAGGGAAAAGCAAATATTAGAGGTTTCCATGATCTTTAAGTTGTTGTCCAATTCTATGAGATTGGGAATTTTATGTTATTTGACAGAAAAGAAAGAAATGACCGTCAATGAAATTCGAGAGTATTTTCCGAATTATTCACAGCCATCTATTTCACAGCAACTACAGAGTTTAAAAGCGAATAAAATTGTAAAGGATAGAAAACAAGGGCAATATGTGTATTATTCCATTGCGGAAGAAAGGATTTTAAAATTTATGGATCGTTTACATGAATTATATTGTAAAGAGGGGGAAGAATGAAAGAAAAAATAATTATTGTGGGAGGAGTTGCCGGAGGAGCAAGTACAGCAACTCGGTTACGAAGATTGTCGGAAGAATATGAAATTATTATGTTTGAAAAAGGAGCTTATCCTTCTTTTGCCAATTGTGGGCTTCCTTATCATATAGGAAAGGTAATTCCGGAACGGGACAGTTTAATTGTACAAACTCCCGAAAAATTTAAAAATCGATTTCAAATCGATGTAAGAGTTCTATCTGAGGTTGTGGGAGTGAATACGAAAGAGAAAACAGTGACGATTCAAACGGAAACGGGCGAAAGCTATGAAGAAAGTTATGACTATCTTGTGTTATCTCCCGGAGCGAGAGCATGGAAACCGGAAATTGAAGGAATTCATTTGGACAATATTTTTACTTTAAAGACCATTCCGGATATGGATAGAATTATAGAGAAATTGGAAAAGACCTGTTGTAAAAGGGCGGCTGTTATCGGAGGAGGTTTTATCGGAATTGAAGCAGCTGAAAATTTAAAACATTTAGGTTTGGAAACTCTGTTGATAGAAGCGGAAGCTCATATTTTAGCTCCTTTTGATTCCGAACTTTCGGAGAGCTTAGAAGAGGAAATGCGGGAAAAAGGAGTGGAGCTGTTTCTACAGGAAAAAGTTGTAAAATTTGAAAATCAAAATGGGATTCGTATTTCTTTGGAGAGCGGAAAGAAAATCGAAGTGGATTTTGTGATTGTGGCAATGGGGATACGACCTGATACCGGATTTCTACAAAATTCAGGGATAGCTTTGGGAAGCAGAGGAGAAATCTTAGTCAACGAATATTTAGAAACAAACATTCCGAATGTATATGCTTTGGGAGATGCCATTCCTGAAGTGGCTTTAGCAGGACCGGCGAATCGTCAGGGAAGAATTGTAGCCAATAATATTTTTGGAAAACGGGAAAGGTATCAAGGAAGCATTGGAAGCTCCGTGATTAAAGTGTTTGATATGGTAGGAGCTGCTACGGGTAAAAATGAAAGGCAATTGAAGCAATCCAACATGGATTATGAAGTCCTTCATCTATATCCGAATTCTCATGCGGGATATTATCCGAATGCGACACAACTTCGTTGTAAGCTTTTGTTTCAAAAGGAAAGCGGAATTATTTTGGGAGCACAATGTATCGGTTATGAAGCGGTGGATAAGTTTATTGATGTCATTGCAACTACGATCCATTTTGGAGGAACTATCTATGATTTATCGGAATTAGAACTTTGTTATGCTCCTCCTTTTGGAAGTGCAAAATCTCCAATCAATATGGCTGGCTTTGTGGGAAGAAATATTACGGACTCTCTTATGAAAGTTGTGAAGGTAGAGGAGTTACACGGTTTTGATTCGGAAAAGCATTTTCGTTTGGACTTACGAACTCCGGAAGAAACGGCAGTGGCTCCCATCATCTGTGAAGCAAACATTCCTCTGGATGAACTTCGACAGCATTTGGATGAATTGCCAAAGGAAAAAGAAATATGGTGTTACTGTGCCGTGGGGCTTCGAGGCTATATTGCAACAAGAATTTTAATGCAATACGGTTTCCAAGTAAGAAATATTTTAGGAGGTTACCGTTTGCTTCCAAAAGAATGGAAAAATGAGCAAAAGAAAATAGTAGAACAGCCAAAAGCAGTAACTACTTTGGCAGAAACCAAAAAAGAAACGATGGAAGTTTTGAATTTAACAGGGCTTTCCTGTCCCGGACCTTTGATGAAATTAAAGGCAAAAATGGAAGAGGCGGAGTTAGGAAAGGACTTTCATGTGATAGCCTCCGATCCCGCCTTTGCAAATGATGTACAGGCTTGGGTCAAGGCAAGCGGAAATCATCTTTATGAGGTAAAAAAAGAAAAGGGCTTTGTGCATGCATACGTATCCAAAGGGAATTCTCTCACTTCTTTTGAAAATCAGGTCATAGAAAACAAAGAAGGAATGACGATTGTTGTATTTAGTGGAGATTATGATAAGGCAATGGCAGCTTTCGTGATTGCAAACGGAGCTTTGGCAATGGGGAAAAAAGTAACAATGTTCTTCACTTTCTGGGGCCTTTCCATTTTGAAAAAAGAACATTCCGTTTCTGTAAAAAAATCTTTTATGGATAAGATGTTTGCGATGTGTTTGCCGAAGTCTTGGAAAAATCTCCCTCTATCCAAGATGAATTTTTTTGGAATCGGAGCAAAAATGATGCAACATATTATGAAACAAAAAAATATTGAAAGTTTGGAATCTTTAATGCAAAATGCGAAGGAAAATGGAGCTCATATCATTGCTTGCAGTATGTCTATGGAAGCTATGGGAATACGAGAGGAAGAACTTTTGGAAGGAATTGATTTCGGGGGAGTCGCACAATATTTAGGAGCTGCCACGGAAGGAAATCCTAACTTGTTCATCTAAGGCAAAAAATGAAATTTTCTATTGTTGAATTGCTCTATCATTTATGCTATAATGAAAAACTAAGATAGAAAAAAGGGGTAGAGTCAGGATGATAGCAAAAGATTATCATATACATTCGCAATTTTCCGGAGATTCCAGTCAAAATTTAGGAGAATTGATAGAACACTGTATTCAATTGGGCTTGAAAGAGATTGCTATTACAGACCATGCGGAGTATGGGATTCAAAATCTGCCGGAAAGTTTTATTCTTCCTTTTCCCAAGTATGTGGAAACAATACAGGAATATCAAGAAAAATATAGCAAACAAATCCAAATTCGATTGGGAGTTGAAGTGGGAATGTATTCTCCGGTGGTTTCCTATTTTGAAAAAAATATTCGAACCTATCCTTTTGATTTTGTTATAGCCTCCAATCATTCCCTTGAGGGACAGGATATTGCTTTTAGCGATATTTTGCAGGAAAAAACAAAGCAGGAGGCTCAGGCACTTTATTTTGAAAGCTTGCTGGAAAATATTCGAAAGTTTTCAGATTTTTCCGTTGTAGGACATTTGGACTTCATTACTCGCTATGGAGGAGCGAAGTTTCGAGGAGTAAATTTGAAAGAAAATTGGGATTGTATTCAAAGCATTTTAACTCATTTGGTGCAGAATGGAAAAGGCATTGAAATCAATACTTCAGGTTTTCGTTATCGAGAGGAACGTTTCTACCCCTTACCGGAAATCATAAAGGAATATTTACGGTTGGGAGGAGAAATTATCACTGTAGGTTCCGATGCTCATATCAAAGGATATGTCGCTATGGATTTTAAAAGAGTGGAAGATTTTTTGAGAAACATAGACTATCCTTATTTGGCTTCTTTTGAGAAACAAAAGGCGAAGATTGAAAAGATATGAATTGAATGTAAGGCTATAATAGCCAGAAAGAAATTGAATGACAGAAAATATAGAAGCACAGACCAACGAAACACCGATTACTGAAGAATGAGCCACACCCGAAAAGGAGATCAGATTATCTGACTCGAAAAAATGAAATAAGAAGCTATGACATAGTAATTTAAAAAACAGTAAATTGATTTGATTTACTGTTTTTTTGTTGCTCAAAATCAAGAAGAAAGGATAGGAAAAATAAAAAATATAGAAGAGAAAATGTTAGAAGTCGCATAGAGAAATTATTGTAAGAAAACAGAGAACTGACACAGGGAAAGAAACAAGAACCGAACCTATAAAACTAAGATGAAATATGCTATAATATCAATATATTTTGATAAAGGAGATATTATTCAATGGGAGTTTCATATTCAGAAAATATTATTCTCTTTCGAGGAGTTTTAACACAAGAGGAAATAAATCAAATTGTCAAAAAGGGGGCAGTAAAGATATTGCAAACAGATACAATGCCTTTAGATGTCCCTACATTGCAGAAGTTAAATGATGAGTATTTTGAAAAATTCCCTGATACAGAGTTACGCATTTACAGCTATGCAGATTGTGATTTATCACCTCTTGCTGTTATGAATAAAATAAAAAAATTATCAATAGAAAGCTCTTCAACTTTTTTAAATATAGAAACGATTTATTCCCTTAATGCTATTAGGCATTTGCGAGTACATACACATAGATTACCCGATAATGATTTTTTAATTAAAATTCCTAATTTGATAGAAACACTTGAAATTGATATTACAAATAAATCCTTTGATTTGAAAAGTCTGTCTCGCTTTAAATGCTTAGAAACATTAGGCTTATATAAATGCAAAAAAAATATTGAGATAGTTTCAGACTTAAAACAATTGCGTTGTTTGAAATTGCATGGGATTACATTGCCATCATATTCTTTTGTTAATAAACTTCCAAACCTTAAAACAATTGCGTTTAGTAGAGGAAATATAGAAAAATTCTCGGAACTATATGATAATAACACAATTACAGGATTATATTTATTTTATTTGCCAAAAATAAATAATTTGAACATACTTGAAAGACTTCCGAATTTACAAGTTGCAGAAATATGCCAATTAACAAATGTTAAAAAACTTCCGGATTTATCCAAATCAAAGTTACAACATTTGTGTTTTGAAAATATGAAAAATCTATTTGACTTCACTTCAATAGGGTCCGCTCAACATTTGAAATCAGTTTCGGAAACGGTATGTCCTACTTCACTGGAAATTGATAATATACTTCCTATGATTCAAAATCCTAATATTGAGCAATGTGCATTTTATACAAGTAGTAGTAGAAAAAATGAGTTGTTTGCTAAGTTGATAGAACAGTATAAAAAGAAATGTGAAGCCAATACTCATATTGTTAGGAAAATACTTTTTCCCAATGGAAAAATGTAAAAAATGATAATTAGTATATAATCTGTTAGTAATTTACTATAAGTCATCTAAATGATTTACTGTTTTTTTACAATTCAGCTGTCTCTAGTTAGTCATAAAGCAATTTATGGCTAAGTAAAGACGGAATGACACAACCAAATCTCTAAAACTAAAGCTATAAACAACGAAATATTGGGTACAATCAATAATTATAGTATAATAACGGCAAATATATTTATAAAGAAAAGAAGATTAATATGGCATTAAACTATGGATACAACTTACAAAAAAAAGCTTAAAGAAAATTGATGTTATAGCTATGGAGGGACTAACAACCAATGTTATGGCACAGATGGGAAAAAATAAGCCTATAACACTTAAAAATTTAGAGAAAATATGCAAAGCACTTGACTGTACACCTAACGATGTATTCTCTTTTGATGATGAATATGTTGAATAATTTGAATTGGAGGAGGAAATAGACAAACAATTATGGACGGAGTATTTGAATTTTTAAAAGCACATTATCAGTATGTGTTGATAGCGGCAGGATTATTATTTTTAATAGGTGCAATAAAAGATTGGAAATGGCTTTGTCAAGCAACAGGAGGGAACAAAGTACGCCATGCCTTTATTTTTGAAATGTGGGGAGAGAAAGGTTATAGAGTTTTCATAGGAATATGTGGACTGATACTTTCGATTTGCGGTGTTGCTTTTTTAATGTTGGATAAAAGATAATAAATAAACATTTAATTTTTAATGAAAGGGGAACTTATGTATAGTTTCAGCTTAGGAAATAAATTTAATAAAGTATTTGCTGTTATTGAGTATTCAGAAGAAAAATCCTTAAATGCACTATATGAAAAAGATATTCCTTTTATTAAAAAACTATGGGAGAAATACTATGATGATTATACTTTTTCCATAGAAGAATTAAAAATAGCAAGAGATGATTTGATGAAGTATATGGATTTTGAGCAGTGGGAGAACTTGTCTGATAAACAGATCAGAGAACAAATAAACCTGATATATAAGCTGACGGCAATTGTTTCGTATGGCTTGGCAAAAGATTGTGCCTTGTATGGCAGCGGGAACTAAGGATATAGAGGATGTTTATGAAACAAAAATTATGTATGGCAATGATTTTTCAAATAGATGCAAAATCAGAAAAAGCAAAAGAAAGTATGAGAAATAGAATCAGAGAAAAACTGGAAACCATTTTAGGGAAATCTAACCTATTTCTTGAATATGATGAAGAAACAAATTCTTTTGCCTATATGGAAGAAGATGTGAAAGAGAGTTTTGATGAAAAAGCTATCTTTCTATTAAAAACACTACAAAACTTCGGATACTCTTATGTGGTTACAGGAAATTTGGAATCTGAGGAATTTGATATCTGTACTTCTAAGACAAAAATAAGTGGAATTTGCTTTATAGAGGGATTATTACATTGATTTTCAGGAGGGAAAATAAGAATGAGTTCTTTATTTCATGAATATTTAGAATTATTAGAAAATGCTATAAAGAGAATGAAGAAAGAATATCCTTATTTTATTGTTTATATAATGGCGATAACCACAGAAGAAAATCATAATCGTAGCTATATTAGTTTTGATTTGAAAGAAAACTCATTAAAGAGATTACAGGAATGGGAAAAAGAGTATTCCTATCGGATTGAAGCTATTTATCACCGAACTGAATAAAACTAAATACTGAAGATATCAGACGATAGGAATTAAAACATTTGTCGTCTTTTTCTATGCTCAAAATTTGAAAGGAGATAAATTTTATGGACAATAAAACTGAATTAGAAAATGTAAAAGCAGAGATTGAAAGTAAGAGGGAGGAAAAAGAAAAATACGAAAAGAAATCAGCTCAGCTTCAAAACAGGGAAAAACAATTGAAGGAAATGGCAAGTCTTAAAGACAGAAAAAAGCGAAACCATAGACTGATAGAAAGAGGGGCAATCCTTGAAAAGATAACAGGCTCATCAGCTATCAAGTCTAAAGATTGGCAAAAGGAAATACAAAGCCTTGAAAGTGAAGTAGGGCTATTAAACAATCAATCTCAATCCATCAAAGAAGAATACGAAAGTATTAACTATATTAAATATGACGTAAAAACCGTAAATGATGATTATGGAATAGACCTAAGTATTGAGATAGACAAGGCAATTAAGCGTGGAGAAAAGCCAAGTGTAATTGCACAATTAAAGAAATACCAAGAGCAGGGGGTAAAATACGAGCAGAGGAAAGAAAAAACAAAAGATTATTACAGAAGTGAGGAAAGATGAAGTACCAAATGGGGTAACGAATTGTTATTTCCCTAAGGGATATAAATACAAGTAATATAATATTGAATAAACTCAATATTTATGATATGATAATTGAAATCTTGGCAGATAAAGAGGTGATAGCTATATGAATAATGAAATAGGTAAAATTCATAAAGATATTTATAGTAGCATTAAAGAATTGATGGATAACGCAAGAAATAATGTTGCAAGAGAAGTTAATAATATCCTCATTCAAACTTACTGGGAGATTGGGCGAATTATCGTAGAAGAGGAACAGGGAAATTCTGATAGAGCCGAGTATGGAAAACAGTTAGTAACAGACTTATCAAAGAGGCTTACAAAAGAATATGGCAAGGGATTTTCAAAATCCAACTTGTTTAATATGAGAAATTTCTATTTGAGTTTTCCAATTTTCCAGACGGTGTCTGGAAAATTAAGTTGGTCACATTATTGTGAATTGCTTTCCATAAGTGATGAGAAGAAAAGAAGTTTTTATGAAAAAGAAACGGTAAGTGCAAATTGGTCTGTAAGAGAGCTAAAAAGACAAATAAAAACATCACTTTTTGAAAGACTTTTACTTTCATCAGGAGATGAAAATAAAGAAAAGGTATTAGGCTTAGCATTAAAGGGAAATGAAATAAATAAGGCAAGTGATATTGTAAAAGACCCCTATGTATTTGAATTTTTAGGAATACCTGAAGAAAAGGCGGTAATGGAAAGTGATTTAGAAAAAGCTCTAATAACTCATATTGAAAAATTCTTGCTTGAACTTGGCAAGGGCTTTATGTATGTTGGTTCTCAGCAAAGAATAACACTTGGGAATACCCATTATTATGTTGATATGGTATTTTACAACAAGATACTTAGAAGCTATGTTTTGATTGAGTTAAAAACAGGAAAGCTAATGCCGGAAGCAGTCGGACAGCTCAATATGTATCTTAACTACTACAAGACGGAAGTTAATGACGATACAGATAATGAACCTATTGGAATTATCCTTTGTACCGATAAGGACGGTATACAGGCAGAATATGCACTTGGCAGTCTGTCCAATAAGATATTTGCTTCTAAATACACTTTATATATTCCTGATAGAGAAGAGTTAGAAGAGCAGGTAGAAAGAGTAGTGAAGAAGTATAAGAAAAAATAAAGTTAATTGAAAATTGTGCAACGCCCATTGCACAATTATAGAAAACAAAATAATTTATGATTGATTAGAGAAGTGGAGTAATAACCTACTTCTCTTTTTTATTGCAAGGAGAAGACAATGAGCGATAACAAAAAATACTATTATCTCAAGCTAAAAGAAGATTTCTTTACAAGTGAAACTATAACCTTGCTTGAGAGTATGAAAGATGGAGTAATGTATTCCAATATTTTACTAAAGCTGTATCTGAATGAGCCTTAAAAATAACGGCAAGCTTATATTTAGAGATAACATTCCGTATACAACAGAAATGATTGCTATCATAACACGCCACCAAGTTGGTACTGTGGAGAGGGCAATAAAAATATTTTTGGAGTTGGAATTGATAGATCAATTACCCGATAACATTTTGTATATGGCAGATATAGAGCTTTTCATCAGAAAGTTATCAACAGAGGGAGAAAAGAAAGCGACCTTTTAAGATAGGTAGATGAAGATGGTATCTACAAATGGATAGAAGTCATAAAGAAACACAAGAATATTAAGAAGCTGGACAAAGAAACCTTAGATGAACTCATCTTAAAAATCTATGTTCACGAAAAGGAAGTAGTGGATGGAGAAATCACCCAAACCATTGATATTTATTACAATTTCATAGGGAATACAGATAGCTTACAGGTCAGCTACAATCTTTAATTGGGAATAAAGCATTATGGCATCATTAAAGATGGAATAAAATAAGCAAAACTTGAAATAAGTTAAAAATTGATTAAAATCAACATTTATGTTATGATAATAAAAATTATTATATACAAAGAGAAAAGGAAGACTGGGAGATTTAATGATAGACCACTGCGGACATAACTTGCAAGGAAAGATTGAAAAAAGATTGATGTTATAGCTATGGGTGAGATGTAAAGTAATGTAATGGTATAGACGGATAAAAATTACAATGAAAAATTTAGGAGAGTTGTGTATGAATATCAAAGAAACTGAAGTGAAAATTATCGAACTTGAGGCAAGATTAAATATTACCTTTCCACAGCTGTACTTTGATTTTCTAGTTGGAATCAAGGATGGTGATGTGTTTGAAGTTAAGAACTCAGGAATGTGTATTTATTCTTACTCTGATTTAGAGGAGAGAAATCAAACCTATCAAATAAAAGAAAATGAGCCTAACTATTTTATGATTGGGCAAGATGGAGATTTGGGATACTTTATAAAAACAGATACGCCAAAGGATAACTCTATATTTTCAAATGATTTAGGAGCATTAGGTTCATTGGAAATGAAAAAAGAAGCGGACAATATTTTTGACTTGATAAAATAATTTTTGTAAATTAGTGGTTTTTAGTATTAAACAAATAAGAGAAAAGTATAAGTTTATTAGAGAGTTACAAACAGAAATTTATAGGAGAAACCATATGCATAATATGTTAAAAATACCATCTGTTATAGAAAATTTTATTAAAATGAAAATACATACAAAGATACCATTGCTTCCTTGCATATATGAAGACTTTGAAAAAATGCAGATAGGGTATCGATGGAATCCTGTCCAACAATGCACACTAATAACTAATAATACTGGAAGTTGGCAAGAAAACTGGTATGTTATTGCTCAAAATGAATTAGGTGATCCGTTTTTTGTAGATTTTGCAACAGAAAATTATCCTGTTTATACAGCTATACATGGTAAGGGAGGCTGGAAAGCATTCAAGGTGTCAGACAGTATTTGTCAATTTACTGAAATTCTGAATAAGATAAATAATACAGACTTAACTTTTCCTTGTAGTTTGAATTTTTTAAATGATATTATAGATTTGAAGAGTGAATTTTGGGTTGAAGTAAACGAAAGCTGTCAAGAAGTTGAGTAATCTGGGGTTATTGAGTAAAACTAAAAAAAATAAGAATTTAAAGATTTAAGGGATTAATAAAAACCTATGGTTAAATCAAAAGTAAAGGGGAAAAGAAATGAATTTGATTGCAAGTATTGGTCAGGAAGAGGAAAAGAAAATAATAGGCAGGATCGGAGGAAATGTACCTTGTTTTTTTCTTGATAAAGAAAAGACAATTAAAGAGTATAGATTTTATATGGTTTTTCAAAATCCGAATAATCCGAAAGAATTTTTCTCTATCTTTATTCCCAATGAATATGGCTTTATGCTTGATAGGAATATATATCCAAACTGCTCAGTGAAAGTTTTTTCTCATGCTTTTTCAAAGGAAAGTAAGAATACAGAATATACACTGGGCGGCATCAATAAAGCACATATTATAGGGTATGACCAAGTAGATAATAACAAGTTTGATTTCATAACCAAAGCAAGAACACCCAAACTGCTTCAAGACGAAACATACTATACAGAAAAATTAAAAAAGGATGGCTATGAGTTTTTTATTCAAGTAGATGAAAATTATTACACAAATAATCTGCTTCAGGAGAATTATATATTTGGTTATGGAGCATTGTACCTATATAAACATCGTGAAAGTGGAGATGTAATTGCCGGTTTTTGGCAATATTCATAGTCATTATTTTGTTAGAGTAATATAAAAATCGGAAGTTATAAGCTAAATGGAATGCCCGGAAAAAATTCTGTAAAACTATATTTTTGAAGAAAAAGAAGCTATTTTAAAACAGTACTTTAGCTGGAAACTACAGAACTGAAATTGGCAAAAGAATAAATGCATTGATATAAAATGAAAAATGTTGAAAGAAAGTTCAAAAAGGAGACATGTTTAAAATGGAATACAATATAAAGAAGCTGGAATTTGAATTAGATAGAGGTAATTCAAGTAATTTCATTTTTGAATTATATAATAGAAATGTGTTTAATGAGGAACGATTTTATAAATTCATCGGTAGTATTGCAGAATTTATCGACAATTATTCAGCACTTCAACATTTATCGGAGGAGAAATATTTTTTCTATATGAATGAAATTATTAAAAATTGTGAGGACATACTATGGACATTTACTCGGCATTGCTTGAAAGAAGATGATTATGTGATAGAAAATTTCAATCAAATAAAAGACAGTTTGACACAGTATTATATGTATATTCGAGAATATTCCGAGAGATTGATTCTAAATATACAAGAGTAGAATTATCTCTAAAATTCGGATAATAATCGAATGTTATGGATACGGATTTCATTTTTACAAATCCAATGATTTATCCAATAACAACTTAGAAAAATGTGATGATGATAAGTATGATTTTTCATTAAGTCGTGATAGAAGATTAGAATGATAATATTCAATAAAATGATATTACAGGTGATAGGTTATGGAAAATAAAATTTTAATTGACAATAGTGAATTTAGATTAGACACAAGTGATGAGTATATCGGAGAGTTGACTGTCTGGAAAAAGACAACAAAAATTTTTCTGAATATTGAAGATAATAAAGAAGATGTGAGCCATGTAGTTATTGAAAAAATTAACTGGCTGAATGATAATAAGGATAAGATAATTGATATATTTATGGAAGAAAACGGTCACTATGTAGATGTTATTAACGAGATGATTGAAAGCGGTGATTTCAAAGCGGATAAAAGGATTTCCGAAAAAGAGTTTGTAAGATCTTTGTTCGTGAATAATGTAACCATATATGTAAAAGGGAGTGAAACTGATTTCTGCCTTGATTTAGAGGCGGAACCTGACTATTTATAGATTTTTAGTAAAAATGTTATAATTATAAAAAATATCGATTTTTCGTGAATAATCTATAAAATTAAATATTATACTAAAGGAGGGGATTATAAAATGCAAAATAATTATTATGACAGCAAACTTAATGCACAAAAATTACGTATGGTCTATGAAACTAAAATTCCCAGAGTCGAACAATACTTAAATGCTGAAATTGATTATGTAAGAAAATCATTAAAAGGAAGTGAAAATGTGCTTGAACTTGGTGCTGGGTATGGAAGAATTGTCAAAAAATTGGCTCCCAACTGTACTTCCATTGTTGGAATAGACATTTCTGAAGACAATGTAAAGTTAGGAAATGAGTATTTGAAAAATGTTTCTAATGCAAAAATGATGGTAATGGATGTTTATAATGTAACATTTAAAAATTTTTTTGATACTGTATTATGCTTACAAAATGGGCTTTCTGCAATGAAAATGACTTTTGATACTATAAAAAAGATAATGAGTTTAGTATCGTTTGGAGGAAAAGTATTTTTTAGCAGCTATAGTGAAAAATTTTGGGATGTTCGTTTACAATGGTTTCAAGAACAAGCTTCCAAAGGACTATTGGGAGAAATTGATATAGAAAAAACAAAAAATGGCATTATTGTTTGCAAAGATGGATTTGAAGCGACAACTGCCTCTCCGGAATATTTTAAAGAACTTGGAGAATCATTAGCTTATCCGTTTGAAATTAAAGAAATAGATGAATCCAGCCTTTTTCTTATTATAACAAAAAAATGACTTTTAAAGGAAATGAGACTGTTAGGAACAGGAAATCAAAAATTAATATTTGCCACAATGTTACATGTTTTTTTCATGTTCCAATTGCTGTGAAAAAATTTGAAAGATTCTATCCATAAATTCATGGCGTTCCGAGTGATAAAATTCTGCCGGCTTAATATAGATATGAGAAATAAAGGGAACCATAATTTTTTCATTTTTTGCAAGCACTCTTCGCAGACCGGATAAGACAATCGGATAGAAAGCAAGCTCCGGATATTTCTGTGCTATTTTTGAGATTCCATTTTTAAAAGGAGATATGGTTCCTTTTAAGTTTCGAGTTCCTTCCGGAAAAATAAGTAAAATTTTACCTTCTTCAATCGCTGTATAAATGGGATTTAAAATTTCTTCCTTTTTTACTTTTCTATCCAAAGGAATAACTCCGATAAAATGCTTGGAAAAAAAGCTTAGAATAGGATTTCGAAAGAAGTAATCTTTCGCTCCTACAGCGTAAATATTTCTTATTTGGTTTCGAGGAAATAAACTTAAAATCATAAGAGCGTCCAGATGACTATTGTGATTGGCAATCAAAATAGCGGGACCCTTTTCCGGAAGAATTTCTTTTCCTTCTACTTCTCTTCCAATGATAAAATGGCATAAAAATTTTACAAGACTTCCATAAAATAATTCACGAATCATAGCACTCTCATCCTTTTTTTATAATTCTAATAATATAGATAATAGATAGTATGGAAAAATAAAAGAGAAACAAAAATGAGGCTGTCAAGTCTATCTAAAATACCACCGTGACCGGGAATGAGATGACTGGTATCCTTAATCCCTAAATCCCGTTTGACGGCGGAGATAGAGACATCTCCTAAAAAGCCGAAAATAGAAATTTCCAAGCCGAATAAGAAAAGATAATGTATAGGAAAGTCGAAAAAGTGTATTCCCAACATGATTGCAAGAAAAATAGTAGAAAATACGCCTCCTAAGAAACCTGCCCATGTTTTGTTCGGACTTACCAAAGGAATGATTTTTCGTTTTCCCAAACTTTTTCCCCAGATATATTGGAAAATGTCGTTTCCTTCTGTCAAAAGTAAAACATAGAGAATCAATTCTCGCCCCACAGCATCTACCTGAGGTATGGAAAAATTATAGAGATAACTGATATGTCCCAATCCATAAACACAAATCATAACTCCCCAAAAGATAGTTGCACTGGTCTTTAAAATTCCTTCCACCTTTTGTTGAAGTGTCAATACGATGGCAACCAAGAAAAATACATAGACAGGGACAAAAATAATGAATAAATCATACCATTGAATATTGATCAGATACATCTCAAAGGGAATGGTAAGATATAAAAAGAAAATTAAATATCGATCGCTTTTTCGCAGTTCAATCAGAGAAAAATATTCTTTCAATCCCAAAAACATCACAAAGCCGAAGTAGATGAAGAATACATTTCTTTGAGATAGAGCAATAAAAAGAGATAAGACAATGTAGAACCAACTGTGAATCCTGTCCTTTAAATTTTGATATGTCTCCGGAGAAAAAGAATGTTTTCGGACAGTCACAAATAGCTTGGCAAGAAAAATCAGAGAAAATAATGCAATAAAAATAGGATTTTCCAAAATATATTGCATAACAAGTTTCATTTCTTACCTCCTGATTTCAATATGGCTTGAATTCGATTATAGCAAGTGTAGAACAATAAAAATAACATTAAGATAAATATATATTGCAGATGGGATACTGAGAAAATTTGAAAAGCATGTAATATCCCAATACAAGACAACACAAAAGCCCTGTCACTTTTTCCCATAGGACCGTCATATCTTCGTTCTGTTCCCTCAACTGCTCCCAGAATACCAATAACCTCTGAAGTTGCTGCTAAAATGACAATAGAGAATAAAAGAAGTGGAGAAAATCCTAATGGAAAAAAAGCGAAAAACAGAAAAGAATCTGAAATAATATCGCCAATTTCATTGTAAATTCCTCCTAAATGGGATTTTTGATGAAATTCTCTTGCTAACATTCCATCGATGGCATTGAGTGCCATTCGGAAAAATAAAAAGAAAGGTAAACTGAGATAATATATTGTTATTGTCGAGAAAATATATAGAAAAATTCCCAGAGCAATGGAAGCAAACATAGCAAAAAGAGTGACCATATTGGCAGTCATTCCCAGACGAAACAATACTTTTGTCAAAGGTCTTAATAAAGCTTGAAATTTCGGTTTTAATTGGTAGATTGAAATCATCTTATTTTTTCCTTTCCGCTGTGAATAGCATTTTTATAGTAAAGGGTTTAAAACCACATTTTTCATAAAAGCGAATGGTATTTTCATTCTCATATAGAACATCTACAGAAATAGAATTGGCATTTTTTTCTAACCATAGAAGATGATTTTCTATCAGACAGCTTCCTATTCCTCGATTTCTATAATTTTCCTCTACGAAAAAAGAGAGAATTTCTCCGCTTCCATTTTGACAGGTAGAAATACAATAGCCAATCTCTTTCGATTGTGAGATTGCAAGACTAATGTATAGCTCATTCATTGTTAAAAAATGCTTCATTCTTTTTTCAAAACTTAGGGAAGTAAAGAGTGTAGAAAAATGCTTAGATAGTTTTGCATGATATTGACCGCTGTTCTCCCACAATAACTTTATTTTGGAAAGCTCCTTTACTTCCAATACGTAATATTGAATCTCATCTTTAGTTTCTAAAAAGATCATTTTGCTGCCCTCCCTTTTCTCTATATTTTGTATGATATGACTTATTATATCATATTTTTATTTTATACATTGAAAATTTCTACATAAAAATGTTATAATGAAAAAAGAATATAAAATATGAGGAGGCTACATGGATAAGAAAGTTCATGACGAAATAGAAAAACTTTATGAAGTGGAAGATATGGACGGAGTGTTGGAACTGTTGGATTCTCTTTCTGACTGGGGAAAAGAAGAATATGGAGAATATGCCAGAGCCTTGAGTAATCTAGATAGGCATGAAGAAGCTTTGGAATATTTGATGAAGGAGCAGGCGAAAGAGGATACTTTTGATTGGAATTTTCGAGTATGTTACTCATACTTTTTCTTGGAAAATTGGAAAGAGACCATTGTTTATGGGACAAGAGCCTTAGAATTGGGAGGAGAATTTGAAGATGATGCGGCATATTTTGTCATGGAAAGTTATCAAGAATTACGGGCATTTGACGAGTTAATTCAATTTTTAGAAAAACATACAGAAATTGAAAAAAAAGATTGGAATTCTTTTTATGGAATGGCTTTGATGGAAAAAAAGGAATTGGAACGATCCATTCCCTATTTAAAAAAAGCAATTTCCATTTGGGAAAAAGAAGGCTGTGATATGAGTTGGGAGGGAGAAGAGGTTGCCAGAGCCTTGACTCAAGTTTACTATGATTTAAAAATGACAAAAGAATTCAAAAAGATGAAAAAGAAATTTCATTATTCTGATGCCGAATTTGATTGTAGGGCTTACAGTAAAGAGGAAGCCGATAGAATATTGGAGCATATTGAAAAATATTTCGGAAAAATTGAAAGAAGAATTCCTGATATCGATCCAGAATATGCAAATATAGATGTTTTAATGATACCGGCAAGTACAAAGCATCCGTATACGACTCTTATGACTTTTGGAATGGGAAGTCGATTTATGGAGGGAACTCCTCCTGAATTGGTACCGGAAAAATTTGGATATGATGAATTGTTTTTATGTTTGCCTGATGATTGGGAATTGGATTTAGATACCATGTGGGCTGTGCAATATTTGTTGGATATGGCAAGATTTCCCTTCAGTAATGAGACTTGGTTGGGAGCGGGACACAGTGTAGCCTATGATACGTATTTAGGAAATACGAATTTCACAGGATTTCTGGTAACCTATCCCTATGAATATGGAATGGAAGCCTTCCAATTGGAGCTGAATGAAGAAAAACAAATTCATTTTTATAATGTAATTCCTCTGTATACAGAAGAATTGGATTATAAACAGGAAATAGGCTTTGAAGAATTGGAAGCTCTGTTTACCAAAAGCCCAATGGTAACAGATATTCATCGTGTGAATGTGGCTTTAGATGAAAGTGCAACGGAATTGGAAGAAGGAGAAGAAAAAGAAGAGAATTCACAGATTCTCTATCAATAAAGAAGGATGAGAAAAGTATTATTGGTTTTAGTTCCGGGAGTGGAAAGTATGGAGTTTTCTCCATTCTTGGATATTTTCGGTTGGAATGAAATGTTGGGAAGCAAAGACCTTCATTTGGAAATTTGCAGTCTGGAAGAAAGGATTTCCGCTTCTTGGAATCTGAAGCTTCAGTCGGAACTGAATATAAAAGATATAGAGCTTTCAGAATATAGTGCTGTGATATTGCCGGGGGGCTTCGGAAAATATCATTATTTTGAGGCAATAAAAAATAAAGATTTTCAATCTCTGATTGCCGGAGCATTGGAGCAACAATTATATATCATAGGAATTTGTACCGGAAGCATACTTTTAGCAAGTACAGGATATTTTGAAGGAAAAAGGATGACAACGTATCTTTATGAAAATGGGAGATATTCAAAGCAGCTTGCCGGGTATAAGGTAAATTTTCAGAATAGTATTTTTTGTAAAGATGAAAGAGTATGGACTTCTTCCAGTCCGGCTACCGCGATTCCTTTGGCGTTTGATTTATTGGAAGAATTGACTTCTCATCAAAATCGGAAGTATATAGAAACAATCATGGGATTTTAAAAACATATAAAAGATAAGGAGAGATTTTATGAAAATTGAAAAAAACAGAGTTGTCACTTTGGAATTCAAAGTGTATGACAAAGAAAGTCATGAACTATTAGAAGATACACAAGATGTGGGACCTTTTATGTATATTCAAGGAATTGGAGCTTTTGTTCCAAAAGTGGAAGAGTTTTTGGAAGGAAAAGAAAAGGGCTTCAAGGGAAACTTGGATTTGGATATGGAAGAAGCTTATGGGGATTATGATGAAGAGCTGTTGGAAGAAATGAAAAGATCCGATTTTGAAGAATTTGATGATATCTATGAAGGAATGGAATTCGTAGCTGAAATGGATGACGGCTCTGAAGTTATTTATACAGTAACGGAAGTGGACGGAGATAAAATTATGACGGACGGAAATCATCCATTTGCAGGAAGAAATTTAACTTTCGAAGTCTTGGTGACCGGAGTTCGAGAGGCAGAGGAAAAAGAATTGGAACATGGGCATGTTCATTTTTATGGATTTGAAGACTAGGAGGCGGCTATTTTGAAAAAGATAGGATTGGGAGCGGATCACGGAGGTTTTGCATTAAAAGAAGGGATAAAACAACATCTATTGGAGAAAGGATATGAAGTAGAAGACTTCGGAACGCATTCAACGGAGTCGGTGGATTATCCAAAATATGGAAAGTTGGTGGCTCATGCCGTAGTTGATAAAAAAGTGGACTGTGGAATTTTAGTCTGTGGAACAGGAATTGGAATTTCGATTGCGGCCAACAAAATTTCCGGAATTCGAGCAGCCCTTTGTACCAATGTAACCATGGCGAGATTGACCAGACAACATAATGATGCAAATATTCTTGCCTTAGGGGGAAGAATTATTGGAGACGTTGTGGCTCTGGAAATTGTAGATACTTTCTTGGAAACGGAATTTGAAGGAGGAAGACATTCCAGAAGAATTGAAAGTATTGAGTCTTGTGACTTATTCTAAGAGGAGGAGAAGTTATGGCATCTATATTTACTAAAATAATCAATCGGGAAATTCCGGCGGACATTGTCTACGAAGATGATGTTGTCATTGCATTTCGTGATATTGCACCGGCTGCGAAAGTACATATTTTATTTGTACCGAAAAAAGAAATTCCGACAATAAATGATATTCAAAAAGAAGATGAGGCTTTGATTGGATATATTTATTCTGTGATTGCAAAACAAGCGAAAGAGTTGGGACTAGCAGAAAAGGGATATCGAGTTGTTTCGAATTGCAATGAGTATGGGGGACAGACCGTGTTTCATATTCACTTCCACTTGTTAGGAGGAGAACCATTGGGGACTATGGTATAGTCTACCGGAAAGTCTGGGATATATCTTACAATATTACATTGGAGATATATCCTTTTTTTCTTATATTGTTTTCTATATGTAAGTTGTCAGCTTGTATTTGTAGGAAATCTTTCCTTATATGTAAAGCAAAGAATAGAAAATAAAAAGCGGAGATGAAATTCTCCGCAAAAAATTTTTTTAGAAAGTGTTTTCATTGCTGTGCCTATATATATGAAGTCCGTCCGCCTGCATCATAGGAGTCATTGTGATTTCCGGAATCTGTACATTGTCAGGAAGATTGCAAATATAGACAATGGTATCTGCAATATCTTCCGGAGTTAGCGACTGAATACCTGTATAGACTTTCTTGGCTCTTTCTTCATCTCCTTTAAAACGAATGTTACTGAAATTGGTTTCCACAACACCCGGTTTGACATTTGTGATTTTAATAGGACTATCTATTAAATCGATTCGCAATCCGTCGCTTAGAATTTTAATAGCTGCCTTACTTGCACAGTAAACTGCACCGCCTGCATAGGCGGAATCTCCGGCAACAGAACCTAAATTTACAATGATAGAAGGCTTTCGGCGAGAAAGCATCAAAGGAACGACAGCGTTTGTGACATAGAGCATTCCCTTTACGTTGGTATCTATCACAGTATCAATATCTTCGGAAGTATTCATATACTCTTTGTCTAGACCCAGAGCCAGACCGGCATTGTTGACCAGAATTTGAATATTTCTCCAGGAAAGAGGAAGCATTTCAATGCTTCTTTTTACGGTTTGAGAATCTCTAACATCAAATCGGAGAGTGAATACTCGAATGTTATAAGTTTGCTCCAAATGAGATTTTAATTCCAACAATAACTGTTCCCGCCTTGCCGTTAGAATAAGATCCACTCCTTCTTTTGCCAAAGCAATGGCTGTTGCTTTTCCAATTCCGCTGGTAGCTCCCGTGATAAAAGCTATTTTCCCTTGTAAACGATTTTCACAATTCATAAATGTGACACTCCTTTCTCTTGATTTTTGTCTTCTACTTTTAGTGTAACGAATTTTTTAAGAAAAAACAAGAGAAGAAAAAAAGGGAGCCGTCCTCCCCCATAAAAGTAATAAATTAGTTTAATTTTTCCAAGAAAGCTTTTCCCGGTCTGAATTTAATAGATTTTCTAGAAGGAATTTTTACTTCTTCCCCGGTTTTAGGATTTCTTCCCAATCTTGGAGCTCTTTCCACTACTTCTAATTTTCCCCAGTTTGTGATACTAAAGGAACCGTCACGAATAATACATTCTTCCATTAAAGAGAAGATAGTTTCAATATTTCTTTCCGCTTCTGCTTTAGAAGAATAAACTCCGTTATCAAATAATACTTTTGCAAACTCTTTTTTTGTCATTTCTTATGTCCTCCTAAATTTAATATCTGCAATAGTTTATACCATAAATTGCATATTAAGTCAATGTTTCTTTGTTTTTTTCTTTTAAAAACAATAAAAATAGTGTAAAATATAGAAAAAGATAAATTAGGAAGTATTGAGAAATCATAAGTGGGTGATAAATATGATGAAATTGGCTAAAATTCTGTTATTTCCTCTGGTTGTGATAGGATTGATATTAAAGGCATATGACAAAGCGTACGAATACATTCAATATAAATTTAGAATTCGAAAAAAATGGAAAAGTACTGATAAAGCTGAGGACTGGTGGATATAAATGGAAAAAGAATGGGAAGAGAAGATAGAAAGACAAATGGAAAGAGCACTGCGAAAAATGCCATGGGAAATTCGAAAGATACAAATAGTATTGATGTTTTGGAAATGGTGGAAGGGAAGATAAGATGATTTCGGAAAAATTATGCAAAAAAATAAAAACAATCAATGAAGAATTCAAAAAATTAGGCTTTGATTTGGAAGAAGATCTACAAGAGCTCTGTGAAGAAAGAGAGGACATGGCAGAAAGACTGGAAAATACAAAATTCAAAAAAATGAATTTTTCCAAAGATAAGGAGGCAAATTGTTATATCTTGAATTTGGAAGATTGTCAAATCGGTTTTTTTGTAACCTTCGGAGAGGATGAGGAAGGTCCTTGGTATGAAACGGAAGCGGAGATTATTTTCTTTTAAAGATTATTATTCATTTTATAAATGACACTGAAAATTGATAAAAAGATTAAAGAAATTTAAAAATATCAACAAAACGAGATTTGGAAAAGAAAAAGAGGAGAAGATGATATATAAAAGAAATGTATTTTTTCCTCTTTTTTTTCTTCTCAAAAATAAAAATTGACATAAAAAAGAAAACAAATTATACTATTATTGAAAGAAAAGTATAAAACTGAATAGTAAAAATTAGAAATAGAGGTGCAGATATGAGGATAGCATAAGAGTGCTAAGGAAAAAGCTTCCGAAATCTTATGTGAAGGGCATAGTTGCCGAAAGAAGTTATTAGGCTTGTGTGATAACTTCTTGGGGAATGTGTGGAAAATACATTCACTGTCATATTCTTTTAGGAGTATGGAGAGCTATTGAAGGATAGTTTTTTGTTCTTTTACTAGGAATGGACTGAGCAACCGAAGTATCTCTTGTTTTTATTTTTTGTAAAGCAAGGATAGCGGAATGGTAATTATTAAAATATATTTATATAAATGTAGAGGAGGAAAACGATATGAAATCAGTGATCAGATTAAGAATGAGTTCACACGATGCACATTATGGAGGAAATTTAGTAGACGGAGCAAGAATGCTTCAATTGTTCGGGGATGTGGCAACAGAACTTTTGATTCAAATGGACGGAGATGAAGGATTGTTTAAGGCTTATGATAATATCGAATTTATGGCACCCGTATTTGCCGGAGATTTTATTGAAGCTGTAGGAGAAATTGTGAGTGCCGGGAATTCTTCCAGAAAAATGGTGTTTGAAGCGAGAAAAGTAATTGTCCCAAGACCTGATATTTCCGATTCGGCGGCAGATGTTTTAGAAGAACCTATTGTGGTATGTAGAGCAAGTGGAACCTGTGTAACACCAAAAGAAAAACAACGAAAAAAATAGAGAGGAAAGGAAATCATAAACGGAGGAGGGTGACATGGAAAAATTAATTATTACTGCTGCTATTTGTGGGGCGGAAGTGACAAAAGAAAACAATCCGGCAGTTCCTTATACAGTAGAAGAAATTGTTCGAGAAGCAGAATCTGCTTACAAAGCAGGAGCCAGTATCATTCATTTGCATGTAAGATATGATGACGGAACTCCGACTCAGGATAAGGCTAGATTTAAAGAATGTATGGATGCGATTCGAGAAAAATGTCCGGATGCAATTATTCAACCGTCTACAGGAGGAGCGGTAGGAATGACAGACTTGGAAAGATTGCAACCGACAGAGTTAGGACCGGAAATGGCGACGTTAGATTGTGGGACATGTAATTTCGGGGGGGATGAAGTCTTTACAAATACGGAAAATACCATTAAGAATTTTGGAAAAATTATGATTGAGAGAGGAGTAAAACCTGAAATCGAAGTTTTTGACAAAGGAATGGTGGATTACGCAATTCGATATGCAAAACAAGGATATATTAAATATCCAATGCATTTTGACTTTGTATTAGGAGTACAAATGGCAGCCAGTGCGAGAGATTTAGTGTTTATTAGTGAAAGCATTCCGGAAGGATCCACTTGGACAGTAGCCGGAGTGGGAAAACATCAGTTTCCCATGGCGGCTCTGGCAATTGTCATGGGTGGACATGTTAGAGTCGGGTTTGAAGACAACGTTTTCATTGAAAAGGGTGTTTTAGCAAAGTCAAATGGAGAATTGGTGGAAAAAGTTGTTAGAATGGCAAAAGAATTAGGAAGAGAAATTGCCACTCCGACAGAAGCAAGACAAATTTTAGGATTAACAAAATAAAGACTGACTATAGGAGGATAAAAATGAAAAAAGGATGTAAATACGGGACTCATAGAGTAATTGAACCATTAGGAGTATTACCTCAACCGGCAAAAAAGATTTCTAATGATATGGAATTGTATTCCAACGAAATCTTAATTGATGTCATTGCCTTAAATATTGATTCCGCTTCTTTTACACAAATTGAAGAAGAAGCTCATGGAGATGTGGATAAAATCAAAGCAAAAATTCTTGAAATTGTGGCAGAAAAAGGAAAAATGCAAAATCCGGTAACCGGTTCAGGAGGAATGTTAATCGGAACTATTGAAAAAATCGGAGAAGATTTAGTAGGAGTGACTCCATTAAAAGTAGGAGATAAAATCGCTACTTTGGTATCTTTATCATTAACTCCATTGAAAATAGAAGAGATTACAGCAATTTATCCGGAAATTGACAGAGTGGAAATCAAGGGAAAAGCAATCTTGTTTGAAAGTGGAATTTATGCAATTTTACCGGAAGATATGCCGGAAAATTTAGCATTGGCTGCTTTGGACGTAGCAGGAGCACCGGCTCAAATTGCAAAATTGGTAAAACCTTGTCAATCGGTAGCAATTCTAGGGTCTGCCGGAAAATCAGGAATGCTTTGTGCTTATGAAGCGGTGAAAAGAGTCGGACCTACCGGAAAGGTCATAGGAGTTGTTCGAAACGAAAAAGAAAAAGCACTGTTAGAAAGAGTAAGCAACAAAGTAAAAGTAGTGATTGCAGATGCTACAAAACCTATTGATGTGTTGAATGCTGTTTTGGAAGCAAATGACGGAAAGGAAGTTGATGTGGCTGTAAACTGTGTAAATGTCGCAAATACAGAAATGTCTACTATTTTACCGGTGAAAGATTATGGAATTGCTTATTTCTTCTCCATGGCAACCGGATTTACAAAAGCTGCTTTAGGGGCAGAAGGAGTAGGAAAGGATATTACTATGATCGTTGGAAACGGGTATACTCATGATCATGCCGCTATTACTTTGGAAGAATTGAGAGAAAGTGCAGTATTGAGAGAAATTTTCAATGAGCTGTATTTGTAGTGTAAAGTAGAAATTGATGGTTGTAAAAAAGGTTGTAAAAATGAAAATAAGGAGATGAGGATATGAATACTGTAAATACTAGGGCGAAGTTTTTTCCGAATGTAACGGACGAACAATGGAATGATTGGAAATGGCAGGTACGAAATAGAATTGAAACTTTGGAAGATTTGAAACAATTTGCAAACTTGAGTGAAGAAGAATCTGAAGGAGTTGTAAAAACTTTGGAAACTTTGAGAATGGCAATTACTCCATATTATTTTTCCTTGATTGATTTAGAGGATCCGAATTGTCCGGTTAGAAAACAAGCAATTCCAACTGTTCAAGAAATTCATCAATCTAAAGCGGATTTACTGGATCCTTTGCATGAAGATGCAGACTCTCCATGTCCGGGCTTAACTCACAGATATCCGGATCGAGTGTTACTTCTTATCACAGATATGTGTTCTATGTATTGTAGGCACTGTACCAGAAGAAGATTTGCAGGACAAAGCGACGACTCCATGCCTATGGAAAGAATTGATAAATGTATCGAATATATTGCAAAAACTCCGGAAGTAAGAGATGTATTATTATCAGGAGGAGATGCTTTATTGGTTTCAGATGAATTTTTGGAATCTATCATTCAAAAATTAAGAGCCATTCCTCATGTGGAAATTATTAGAATCGGATCCAGAACTCCCGTGGTATTGCCTCAAAGAATTACTCCGGAATTATGTAATATGTTAAAGAAATATCATCCAATTTGGTTAAATACTCACTTTAATCATCCGAAAGAAGTCACTCCGGAAGCAAAGAGGGCTTGTGAAATGTTAGCCGACGCAGGAGTTCCTTTAGGAAACCAATCTGTACTTTTAAGAGGAGTGAACGACTCTGTTCCCGTTATGAAAAAGTTGATGCATGAATTGGTTATGATGAGAGTTCGACCTTACTATATTTATCAATGTGATTTGTCTATGGGATTGGAACATTTCAGAACTCCGGTTTCTAAGGGAATCGAAATCATTGAAGGGTTAAGAGGACATACTTCAGGATATGCAGTGCCGACTTTCGTAGTGGATGCACCTGGTGGTGGAGGAAAAACTCCGGTAATGCCTCAATATGTAATTTCTCAATCTCCACATAAAGTCATTTTGAGAAACTTTGAAGGAGTGATTACTACTTATACGGAACCGGATCATTATGAGGAAGGATTCCCGGGAGATTATGAATCTACAGGAGTCTCTATGCTTCTTGGCGGTCAACAAATGGCTTTAGAACCAACGCAACTGTTAAGACATGACAGATATGCAAAACGTTTGGAAGAAGAGGCAAAAAATAAATAGAAAATGCAAAGGCGGTAGAAGGATATGATAAACACCTATACTTTCTTAAAGGATCACAAAAGAATATCCATTATTGGAATGGAAAAAAATGTAGGGAAAACCACTCTATTGAATCAGCTGATTTTAGATATAGCAGATCAAAAAACATTAGCTTTGACTTCGATTGGAAGAGATGGAGAGGAAGTGGATGTGGTAACCAGCACTCATAAACCTAAAATATTTGTGTATCCCGGAACGATAGTGGCTACCGCCAGAGATTGTCTGGCTAACTGCGATATTACGAAGGAGATTTTGTATACAACCAATTTTACCACTCCTATGGGGAATATCGTAGTGGTCAGGGCAATCACAGGGGGATATGTTGATATTGCAGGTCCTTCCTACAATAAACAGATAAAAGAAATTCTAAATATTATGGAAAGTTTTGGAGCGGAAATTTCCATTGTGGACGGGGCCTTAGGAAGAAAGAGTTCTGCCATTGGAGAAGTGACAGATGCAACGGTTTTGGCAACCGGAGCAGCTTTTTCTTTGGATATGAGTAAGGTTATTGAAGAAACGAAAAAGACGACAATTTTATTGAATCTTCCCGAATTTTCAGGAGAAAAAAAAGAAATAGAAAGCTGGATGTCAAAAGCCAGAGTTGTTATTCAACAGAAAGATGGAACTGTTATTTTTTTAAAAGCAATTTCAACGATGGATTCCGTACAAGAAATCAAAGAGTATTTAAAGAAAGATTTAGAGAATGTTTTTGTGCGAGGAGCTATCACAAGTCGTTTTTTAGATGTGTTTATTAAAAATCGAGGAAATTTTGATCATGTCAATTTAGTGGCCATTGACGGGACTCGCTTTTTCATTAGCTATCAGGAATATCAAAAAGCTTTGGCATGCAATCTTTCTTTTTATGTTATGAATACGATACATTTGTTATTTGTTTCCTGTAATCCTCACTCTCCTCTTGGAGTCGATTTTCCAAAGAAAGAATTTCAAAATAAATTGCAACAGGAAATTCTTTGTCATGTTATTGATGTAAAGGAGGGAGAAAAATGCGATTTATCGATGAAAGAAGTATCGAAAGAATCGGTTTTAACCGACTCTTGTCACGTGTAGAGATACTTTCCAACTATGGAGAAGAAAAACTAAAAAATTTGAAACCTTTTGTTCCGGGAGAAGAGGAGGCATTGGAACGAAATTTCGAAGAAATACAACAGTTTATCAATTTTTCCGAAGAAACAGATCGGAAAAGTTTTTTGTTGACTTTGGAATCTTATATTCATAGAATGAAAAATATCAAAAAATTAATTCGAATGGTAGAAAATGGAAATGTTCTAGATGAAGTAGAATTATTTGAGGTAAAAGTACAGGCCATTTATATGGAAAAACTTCAAGAATGTTTGCAAGAACTGCCGGCTGAATTACAAGGTTTTTCTCTACAACCCTTAAATAAAATTTTAGAGGCTTTGGATCCTCAATCAGATCGAAATCCTACTTTTTATTTATATGAAAGTTATTCGAGGCAATTGACAGCGTTGCGAGAGCAGAGAAAAAAAGTAGAAAAACAAATTTATGCCACACGAGATTATGACACGATAGTCAAACTGAAAGAGGAAAGACTTACTTTTCTGGTAGAGGAAGAAAAGGAAGAATATCGTATCCGTACAAAACTAAGTCAGGTGATAGCGGAAGAAGCAAACATATATTTAGAAAATATAGAAAAGATAGGGAATTTAGATTTTTTAATAGCAAAGGCGAAATTTGCAAAGAAGTACTCTGCTCATAAACCCGGTATCTCCAGAGACGTTTTTTTTCAAATCAAAAAAGCGGTGAATTTGGAATTGAAAGAAATGCTGGAAGCAAAAGGGAAAACTTATACTCCGATTGGCATTGAACTGGGAGAAGGAGTTACCATCATCACAGGTGCCAATATGGGAGGAAAGAGTGTCGCTTTAAAGACAATTACAGAAAATTTATTGTTGTTTCATATGGGATTTTTTGTAATTGCAGAGGAAGCCAGCCTTCCATTGGTTGATTTCGTATTCTTTATCTCGGATGATATGCAGGATATTTCAAAAGGCTTGAGTACTTTTGGAGCTGAAATAATGAAGCTACAGGAGGTCAATGTATTTTTAGAATTAGGCAAAGGCTTTGTTGTATTTGATGAATTTGCAAGAGGAACCAACCCGAAAGAAGGTCAAAAATTTGTTCGAGCCCTAGCGAAATTCCTAAATGGAAAGCCTAGTATTTCCTTAATTACAACTCACTTTGACGGAGTTGTAGACTCCAGTATGAACCATTACCAAGTTGTAGGCTTAAAAAATATAGATTTCGAACTATTAAAAAATAGAATTGCACTTAGCAATAAGTCTATGGAGCTCATTCAAGAGTGCATGGATTTTCGATTAGAGAGAGCAAGTGTGGAAGAGGTACCGAAAGATGCCTTGAATATTGCTAAACTGATTGGACTGGACGAAAAATTTAATGAAGTGATTTCGCAAGAATATCATAAGGAGGACTAAAACAGTATGAGGAATAATAAATTGGATTTAGATTGGGGGCTTGTAGCGGAAGCTCGAGAATCTGCAAGAAAAATTGTGGCAGATTCCCAAGTTTTCATTGATTCTCACAGCACCGTGACGGTAGAAAGAACGATTTGTCGTTTGCTTGGAATTGATGATGTAGATTCTTTCGGAGTACCGCTGCCGAATGCAATCGTGGATTATGTGAAAGAAAATGGAAATATCACTCTGGGAATTGCAAAATATATTGGAAATGCAATGTTGGAAACCGGATTGACTCCGCAAGAAATTGCAGAAAAGGTTGCTAAAAAAGAGTTGGATATTTGCAAAATGAAATGGCACGATGATTTTGATATTCAATTGGAAATCAATCGAATTGCCGTGCAAACAGTGGAAAGAATTCGAAAAAATAGAGAAACCAGAGAAAGCATGATAGCCGGATATGGTGGAGATAAAACAGGACCTTTCTTATACATCATCGTAGCTACAGGAAATATTTATGAAGACGTAGTACAAGCGGTGGCAGGAGCGAGACAAGGGGCGGACATTATTGCGGTTATTCGTACCACAGGACAATCTTTATTGGACTATGTTCCCTATGGGGCAACGTCTGAAGGATTTGGAGGAACCTTTGCAACCCAAGAAAATTTCCGTATTATGAGAAAGGCTTTGGATGAAGTAGGACAGGAATTGGGAAGATACATTCGACTATGTAACTACTGTTCCGGATTATGTATGCCGGAAATTGCAGCGATGGGAGCTCTAGAAAGATTGGATGTTATGTTGAATGATGCCCTATATGGAATTTTATTTAGAGATATTAACATGCAAAGAACTCTTTGCGACCAATTTTTCTCAAGAGTCATTAACGGTTTTGCAGGAGTCATTATTAACACCGGAGAAGACAACTACTTGACAACAGCGGATGCCTTTGAAGAAGCACATACCGTCTTGGCTTCTCAGTTTATCAATGAACAATATGCTCTGGTTGCCGGGTTACCTGAAGAACAAATGGGATTGGGGCATGCTTTTGAAATGGATCCGAAATTAGAGAACGGGTTCCTCTATGAATTGGCTCAAGCAGAAATGGCTCGAGAGATTTTTCCAAATGCTCCCTTAAAATATATGCCGCCTACAAAATTTATGACAGGAAATATTTTCAAAGGACATATTCAAGATGCTTTATTTAATATTATTACCATTACAACGAATCAAAGATTATGCTTGTTGGGAATGTTGACGGAAGCAATTCATACTCCATTCCTTGCTGATAGAGCCTTATCCATTGAAAATGCCTTATATATTTTCAATAATTTAAAAGATTTTGGAAATGATATTGAATTCAAAAAAGGTGGAATTATGAACACAAGAGCTCAGGAAGTTCTTGAAAAAGCGGCATCTCTATTGAAAGAAATTGAAGGATTTGGAATTTTTACAACAATTGAAAAAGGAATTTTCGGTGGAGTAAAACGACCGAAAGATGGAGGAAAGGGATTGGCCGGAGTTTTTGAAAAAGACAGTACCTACTTTAACCCGTTTGTTCCTTTAATGCTTGGAGGTGACAAAGAATGAGTTCAGGATTATATTCAATGGAAAAAAGGGATTTCGATACTACCCTAGATTTAACAAAAATCAAACCTTATGGAGATACGATGAACGACGGAAAGGTGCAAATGAGTTTTACCTTACCGGTTCCGTGTAATGAAAAAGGAGTGGAAGCAGCTCTATTGTTAGCAAAACAAATGGGATTTGTAGCCCCTGCAGTTGCTTTTTCAGGTTCTTTGGATAAACAATTCTCTTATTATGTAGTGTACGGAGCGACTTCTTATACCGTAGACTATACGGCTATCAAGGTGCAGGCTTTGGAAATCAACACTATGGATATGCATGAGTGTGAAAAATATATTGAAGAACACTTTGACAGAGACATTGTTATTGTAGGAGCAAGTACAGGAACGGATGCTCACACTGTAGGAATTGATGCTATTATGAACATGAAGGGATATGCAGGGCATTATGGATTGGAACGATACAAAGGGATTGAAGCTTACAATTTAGGAAGCCAAATTCCGAATGAAGAATTTATCCAAAAAGCCATTGAACTGAAGGCAGATGTTCTTTTGGTGTCTCAAACGGTAACCCAAAAAGACGTTCATATTCAAAATATGACCAATTTGGTGGAATTGCTGGAAGCGGAAGGATTGCGGGACAAGGTAATTTTGATTGCCGGAGGAGCGAGAATTACCAACGATCTTGCAAAAGAATTAGGATATGATGCAGGATTCGGACCGGGAAAATATGCAGATGACGTTGCCACGTATGCTTTAGAAGAAATGGTGGCAAGAGGAATGGGAAAGAAAAAATAAGATAATACTAAATAAACTCTCAAGATACCGATATGAGTAAAAGCTTGTCTCGGTATTTTATTTTATACTTTTTTTTTTCCGGATTTGTGTTATAATAAGAATAATATGGCAGTATGCCTATTGGGAATCGAAGCAGGGGAGGAAAATAAATATATGAGACGATGGGTATTGGTTGCATGCTTGACTTTTTTTAGTGTAACTTCAATAACAAAGGCGGAAGAATGGACAAAAGTATCATTGTATGATAATAAAATTCCTAGTAGTGTAAAAATGAATTTAAAATATAAAGGAGAACATCCTGACATTGTGGATTATGTATTTGTGAGCTCCAGAACTGCAAATATTAGGGATTATCCGGGAATGGAGGGAAATATTATTGAAAAATATTCTTATAACGATAAACTTCCCTTATTGGAAAAAATTTATGTAAAAGGAAATTATTGGTATAAGGTAAGAACTCCGAAAGGAAATGAGGGTTACATTGCAGCGAGTGTTTCTCAAAAAAGAAATTTTCGTTTTGACATGGCTTTAGATAAAATAAAAAGTTTAGAGAATTTTTTAGCGACAGAGAAAGCGGCAGGAAGAAAAATTGCGGCAGTCAATTCCTATGCACCGAACCCAAATCACTTGGATTTGCAAAAAAATAAAGATAAATATGGAACGTCTGCGGATCAAAATACAGCAGGGACAAATGATGCGGGAGAAACCATTTATATTCCGGATCGTTCTTTGGTGTCTATCCAAAGTTCCGGAGCAGGGAGCTCAAGGGTAAAAGCTCTATCGGTTCCTGAAATATTGACAGTTTCCAATCGAAATATCAGTTATGCAAATATTCCAAATACCAATTTCAATAAAGTGATTGCGATTGACAGTAAAAATCAAAACTTTATTGTTTTTGAAAAACAGGAAGGAGAGTGGGAAGTCATTTCCTATGTCTACAGTAAAACGGGAATGGACAGTAAGCTAGGATTTGAAACGCCGAAAGGATTTTTCAGTACGGCAATGGGAAAATATGTTATGCCCTATAACGATGAAAACGGTCAAAAGCAAGGGGCTGCAAAATATGCTCTTCGTTTTTGTGGAGGGGGATATATTCACGGGACTCCCATCAATGATGTAGAGGAAGTGAATCGGGAATTTTTTATGAAACAAAAAGAATTTACTTTGGGAACCTATTCGGGTACCAGAAAATGTATTCGAACGAGCGAACCACATGCGAAGTTTCTTTTTGATTGGGTCATTAAAAAACCCAATAGAAGTGCCAATGCACAAAATTTAACAGATAACTTGGTGGTAATTGTATTTTAAATACGGAAATGGAGGAATTATGAAGAAATATTTAGGAATGACTGTACTTTTAGCCTCTTTTGTTTTGGCAGCTTGTGGAAAAACTTCCAATACAAGTGTTCGTGATTTGTCGACAGAAGGAAATCAAAATTTTGCCATTGAGGATATCGACACGGCAAAGAAACCTCTGGAGGATATTATTGTATTCAATCAAGATGGAGTGACCATTCGAAGAGAAGGAAACAATCTTATTTTGTCCATGCCTGAACTTATTTTATTTGATTTCGATAAGTATGAGGTAAAAGATGGAATTAAGCCTAGCTTGCGAACTTTGGCGAATGCTTTGGGGGCAAATTCGGATATTAAAATTAAAATAGACGGTTATACGGATTTTATTGGAAGTGAAGGATATAATTTGGAATTATCAGTCAATCGAGCGAAGGCGATTAAGTCTTATTTGGTAAATCATGGTGCGATTGAAAACAATATTTCTATAGAGGGCTATGGAAAGCAAAATCCAGTTGCTTCTAACGCTACAGAGTCAGGTAGAGCTAGAAATCGAAGAGTAGAGTTTATTATATCAAGAAGTTAAAATGGAAAAGTTGTTTTCATAGGAATATGGAAGCAACTTTTTTTGACAAAGAGAAAAGAATTAGGAGGGAAAATGCTAGCAAGACATTATCAGGGAAAAAAATTCAGTGACGAAGTGTTTTCTACTGCTCAAAGAGCAAAGGAAGCCATAGATAAGTATGGGAAAGAGGCGGTATTCAATGCTACTTTAGGTTCTTTATATGATGAGGAAGAAAATTTAGTGGTATTTGATGTGGTAAGGCAAATGTTTCGTGAGCTTCCCCTGACGGAATTTACAGCCTATACTCCTCATTTTACGGGAAGTGAAGCCTATAAGGAGACTGTAAAAAAGACCGTGTTGGGAGAATCGTATCGGAAGGAGTATCCAAATTATTTTTTCTCCGTGATTGGGACTCCGGGAGGAACGGGAGCCTTAAGCAATACTATTAAAAACTATTTAAATCATGGAGAAAAAATTCTTCTTCCGGAGAGGATGTGGGGACCTTACAAGGCAATGGCAAAGGAAGCGGGAGGAAGTTTTGACTGCTATGCTTTATTCAATGAAAAAAACACCTTTCATCTATCCAATTTTGAGGAAAAAGTAAAAACGTTATCGAGAGAACAAGAAAGTTTAGTGGTTGTTATCAATGATCCCTGTCAAAATCCGACCGGTTTTAAATTAAGTCAGGAAGAATGGCTGGCTGTCATGAGAATTTTAAAAGAGGCGGCGAAGCAAAGCAATATTATTTTAATCAAGGATATTGCCTATAAAGATTTTGATACTCCGGAATATGAAGAAAGAAGTGTTCTATCCGAATTACCGGAAAATATGCTGCTAGTATATGCTTTCAGCTTATCGAAGTCTCTAGGAATTTACGGAATGAGGGCGGGGGCTCAATTGGCAATTTCTTCGAGTAAGGAATGGATAGAAGAATTCGAGACGGCAGCAGCGTTTTCTTGTAGAGCTACTTGGTCGAATGCTTCTAGAGGTGGAATGGAGATGTTTGTAAAAATTATGGAAACTCCATCTTTGAGGGAACAACTTTGGGAAGAACAAAAAAAATATGAAAAGTTATTATTGGAAAGAGCCGAAATTTTCATCACGGAAGCAAAAGAATGTCACTTGGATATTTTACCTTATAGGAGCGGTTTTTTCTTGACGATTCCTGTGGGGGAAAAGATAAGAGAAGTGACGAGAGAATTGGAACAACAGAATATTTTTACCATTGTCTTTGAGGATGCAATTCGGATTGCTATTTGCGGAATTCCAAAAAGAAAATTAAGGGGTTTGGCAAAAAAAATAAAGGACACAATAGAAGGTTTGAAAGGGTGAGTTAGGAAATGAAAAAGCTTGATTTGTCTATGGTAACAAATGAAGTAGAAAAGATGTGTATGGCAGCAAATTACTATGTAGATCCCGAAGTGTTGAAAAAAATAAACAGAGCTTATAGAGAGACGGAAAAATCTCCTCTGGCAAAAAATGTATTACAGCAGATTTTAGAAAATGATGCCATTGCAGAAGAAGAACGGGTGCCTATGTGTCAGGACACCGGAATGGCAGTGATATTTTTGGAAATAGGAACGGAAGTATACATTCCCGGAGATATTTATGAAGCCATTCAAGAGGGAGTTCGTCGAGGCTATACGAATGGATATTTACGAAAATCTATGGTAAAACATCCTTTGGATAGAGTGAACACCAAAGACAATACTCCGGCCATTATTCATACGAAAATGATTGCAGGCTCCAATCAAGTGAAGATTGTTTTGGCTCCGAAAGGAGGAGGCTCTGAAAATATGAGTCTGGTAAAAATGTTAAAGCCGGCGGACGGAATAGAGGGGGTTAAAAAATTAGTTTTGGAATTGGTTTCCCATGCCGGAGGAAATCCCTGTCCTCCCATTACAGTTGGAGTAGGAATTGGAGGAAGTTTTGAAAAAGCGGCTTTACTTGCAAAGGAAGCCTTGCTTCGAGATATCAATGATAAGAGTTCCGACCCGATTGCAGCCTCTTTGGAAGAAGAGTTATTGGAAAAAATCAATAAATTGGGGATAGGTCCTCTTGGTTTAGGAGGAAATACTACGGCTTTGGCAGTCAAAGTAAATGTCTTTCCCTGCCATATTGCCTGTTTGCCTGTAGCTGTGAATTTAAACTGTCATGCGGTACGACACCAAGAAGTGATTTTATAAGGAGGAAGTATGGAATATGCAATAAAAACTCCTCTTAGAGAAGAGGTTATTCAAACATTAAAAATCGGAGATGTCGTAAAAATTACCGGAACGATTTATACAGCTCGAGATGCAGCCCATGCCAGACTGGTAAAATTGATAGAAGAAGGGAAAGAGCTTCCTTTTTCCTTGGAAGGACAAATCATTTACTATGTGGGACCGACTCCTGCAAAACCCGGTTGTGTGATTGGAAGTGCAGGACCTACCACGAGTTATCGTATGGATCCCTATGCTCCTATTTTAATGCAGCACGGATTGAAAGGAATGATAGGAAAAGGAGGACGTTCTCAAGAAGTGAAAAATAGCATTCAAAAAGAAAGAGCCGTATATTTTGCAGCCGTAGGAGGAGCCGCAGCTTTGATTGCAAAATCTATTCAAAAGGCAGAATTGATTGCTTATGAGGACCTGGGGGCGGAAGCCATTCGAAAATTGGAAGTCAAAGATTTTCCGGCTATTGTAGTAAATGATATGTATGGTGGAGATTTGTATGAAGAGGGAAGAAAGCAATATATGGAGGAAATCTGATATGACAATAGAAGAACTATTGGAAGCGAGTCCTGTAATTCCGGCTATTAAAAATGATATTTCTTTGGAGAAAGCCATTGCCTCCGATTCCGAGATTGTGTTTGTTATCATGGCAAATTTATTAAACATAGAGAGCATTGTGAATAGTCTGAAAGAGGCGGGGAAAAAAGTATTTATCCATGTGGATATGATAGAGGGGCTTTCCAGCTCAAATTACGGAGTGGAGTACATTGTGGAAAAGATACAACCTTTCGGAATTATTACGACAAAACATAATATTGTATCTTTTGCAGTAAAAATGAAGGTTCCGGTCATTCAACGCTTTTTCATCTTGGATTCTTTTTCTTATGAAAAGACCTTATTGCATATTCAGGAAAATAAACCGACAGCAGTCGAAATTTTACCCGGTTTAATGCCTAAAATATTGTATTCCTTATCGACAAAAATAGATAGACCTTTGATTACCGGAGGCTTGATTGCCAGCAAAGAAGATATTGTAAGTGCTTTATCAGCAGGAGCCTGTGCAGTTTCAACTACAGATACTGAGCTTTGGAATATTTAATTGACTTTTCTAAAAAAATGAAGTAAGAAAATATCATAAAAAGGAGGAATTTTATGAAGAAATTGATTAACCAAAGAGAAAATATTGTGGAAGAAGTGATTCAAGGTATGGTAAAAGCATATCCCGATAAACTTAGTAGGATAGAGGGAGAGCCTATTATCTTTCGAAAAGAAAAAAAGCAGGGAAAGGTTGCCCTGATTAGCGGAGGAGGAAGTGGACATGAACCTTCTCATGCAGGCTATGTGGGATATGGAATGTTGGATGCTGCCGTCTGTGGAGAAATTTTTACCTCTCCGGGAGCGGATAAAGTATATCGAGCCATTCAGGAAGTAAATGCAGGGGCAGGCGTTCTTTTAATTATTAAGAATTATAGCGGAGATGTGATGAACTTTGAAATGGCGGCGGAAATGGCAGCTATGGAGGGAATCACGGTAAAACAAGTCGTAGTGGATGACGATATTGCAGTGGAAAATAGTACCTATACTGTGGGAAGAAGAGGAATTGCAGGAACGGTATTTGTCCATAAAATATTGGGAGCTGCGGCAGAGGCAGGATACTCTTTGGATGCGTTGGTGGACTTGGGAAACCGTTTGGTAAAGAATATAAAAACAATGGGAATGTCCTTAAAATCCTGTATGGTATTTTCTACAGGAAAACAAAGTTTTGAAATTGGACACGACGAAGTGGAAATTGGGTTGGGAATTCATGGAGAACCCGGAACACATCGAGAAAAGATGACAACGGCGGATCATTTTACAGAAAAATTATTTGCCCAAATTACTCAGGAAGCTGCTTTGAAAAAAGGGGAAGAAGTTGCTGTTTTAGTAAATGGATTGGGAGAAACTACCTTAATAGAACTCTTTATCATCAATAATCGTTTACAGGATTTGTTACGGGAAAAAGAAGTCACAGTTGTTAAAACCTTAGTCGGAAATTATATGACCTCTTTGGATATGGGAGGATTTTCCATCAGTATTGTAAAGTTGGATCAGGAAACGAAACAATTATTATTTGCAGAACAAGACACTATAGCATTTTAAGGAGAGAGATATGTTATTGGAAATCATCGAAAAGATTGCAGATGAGATTATAAACAATAAGGAATATTTAACAGAATTGGATCGAGTCATTGGAGATGGGGATCATGGAGTAAATTTAGCAAGAGGGTTTGAAGAAATCAAGGTACAGTTACCGACCTATAGTTCTTTGAGTTATTCCGATATTTTTCAAAAAATGGGAATGGCATTGTTAACAAAAGTTGGAGGAGCTTCTGGAGCGATTTATGGAACTGCATTTATGAGTGCCGCTATGTATTGCAAGGGAAAGACGGAATTGGAAAAAGAAGATTTGGTGGCGATCTTGAAAACTATGATTGAGGGAATACAAAAAAGAGGAAAGGCAACTTTGGGAGAAAAAACCTTATTGGATACTATTTTACCTGTATATGACTTTTTACAAAAGAAATTGGAAGGAGGGGAAGATATTTTTTCAACTCCGAAAGAAATCCAAAAAATTGCGGAAAAAGGGATGGAATCTACAAAGAATATTATTGCAACGAAAGGGAGAGCTTCTTATGTTGGAGAAAGAAGTTTAGGACATATTGATCCGGGAGCGGCATCTTCCTATCTGATGATAAAGGTAATTTGTGAGACAATCAAATAGGAGGAAATATGGTAGGATTTGTAGTAGTGTCACATAGCAAGGCATTGGCGGAAGAAGCAATTCGTTTGGCAAATGAAATGAAAAAAGAAAGTTTTCCATTATTAAATGGAAGCGGTATTGAGGGAGAATCTTTTGGAAGCAATCCTTTTAGGATCAAAGAGACAGTTGAAAAGGCAATGACAGAAAACGGTGTTGTTATTTTTGTGGATTTGGGAAGCTCTGTATTGAATTCTCAAATTGCTTTGGAATTTTTGGAAGCGGAAGGAAAAGAAATTTCCAAGATTAAAATTGCAGATGCTCCTTTGGTAGAAGGTTTGATTGCAGCTGTTGCTATGAATGATACGAAGGCAAGTGTGGAAGATATTTTAACAGAACTGAAAGAGTTTAAACAGTTTTCAAAAATAAATAATTAACATTGAAAAAATCACTTGATTTTTGGTTTGGGCTGAGGTATATAAGTAGTAAACCTACATGACAAGTGGAAAAGTGAGTCGCGGTAAAAACGTTTTTATCGTGGCTTTTTATTTTTATATAATTTAGAAGGAGGAAAAATGAAAGTTTTTGCGCATCGGGGAGCTTCTGGCTATGCTCCTGAAAATACTCTTGCAGCAATAAAAAAAGCAATAGAACAAGGAGCAGATGGGATTGAGATTGACATACAGTTTACAAAAGACTGTAAAATTGTAGTATTTCATGATTGGAAAATTAATCGAACGAGCAATGGAAAAGGTTACGTTTATGATTTAAATTTTGAGGAGTTACGAGCTTTGGAAATAGGAAGTTGGTATGGGGATGAATATAGAAAAGAAAAAATACCTACATTAGAAGAAATTTTAGAGTTGATTCCTGAAAATATGATGTTAAATATTGAAATAAAAGATATTTCAAGAGGACATCGTGGAATTGAAGAAAGTATGTTAAAAATTTTGAAAAAATTTCCAAATTTAAAAAATAATATTATTGTTTCTTCTTTTCATCATTCTATTATCCAACGTCTTCAAGAATTAGCCCCTGAAATTAAATTAGCCTTATTGACAGCAAGTGATTTAGTAGATATTGAAAGTTATTTTAAAAATAATAAATTAGACTGTTTTAGTTATCATCCAGAAGTAAATTTAATAACTAGCAAAACTGTTGATATTTTACATAAAATGGGAGTCAAAGTTTTTGTTTGGACAATCAATACAGAAGAAGATTTTTTGTATGTACACTCTATAGGAGTCGATGGAGTTATTACAAATTATCCAGACATTATGAAGAAATTTGTAATAAAATATAAAGAATAATTAATAAGGAGGTTTTTTCATGAAGAAAAAAAATATGGTAATGTCAGTTCTATGTTTAATTTTGAGTTTAATGTTAATGTCATGCGGTTTAAAAGAAGAAAAGATATCATCTGAACCATTGGAAATTAAGGTAAGTTATATTTTTAAAGAAAATGAACCTACACATATTGCTATGAAAGAAGCAACTGATGCTATTAATGAGAGATTGGAAGGAGAAGTCAAATTTGTTCTCTATCCTAATGGACAATTACCAGTTTATAAGGATGGATTGCAACAAGTAGTGAGAGGTGCAAATTTTATTGATGTAGATGATTTAAGTTACATTGGAGACTATGTTCCTGAATTTACAGCATTGGCGGGGCCAATGTTATATCAAAGTTATGCAGAATATGAAAAATTAATGCATACCCCTCTAGTAGAAGAATTAAAGAAAAAAGCAGAAGAAAAAGGAATTAAAGTATTATCTCTAGATTTTATCTTCGGCTTCCGAAGTATTATTAGTAATAAGGAAATTAAACATCCATCTGATTTAAAAGGAATGAAAATTAGAGTTCCAGGAAGTAAATTATTTATAGACACTTTGAATGCAATGGGAGCAAGTGCTGTTCCTATGTCATTTGGAGAAACAATTTCAGCCCTTCAACAAAACGTTATTGATGGACTGGAAGGATCTTATGCAACGAATTATTTGACAAAGACATATGAATTAAGAAATAGGATGTCATTAACAAAACATTTTTTGGGGACAGCAGGAGTATATATTTCTACAAAAGTATGGGAAGGTTTGACAGAAGAACAGAGAAATATTATACAAGAAGAATTTGATAAGGCAGCTGTAAATAATAATCGAAGAATGCTAGAATTAGACCAAGAATTGATTGCGAATTTAGAAGCTGAAGGAGTTAAAATCAATGAGGTAAATTTAAGTGAATTTACAAAACTAGTGGTCCCAATTTATAAGAATATAGGGGTTTCTGATGAATTTTACAATAAAATGATGAAAGAAATTGAAGATATTCGAAAAATAAAAAACAAATAAGGGAGAATATTTATGAAGAAAATATTAATTAACTTAGAAGAGATTATAGCAGGAATTTTTCTTCTTATTACAGTATTTAGTGTCATAATCAATGTTTTTTTTCGTTCTATAGGATTAGGGACTATATCTACCTCAGAAGAGATTGCAACATTATCGTTTGTATGGTCTGTTTATTTAGGTGCAGTGGCATGTTATAAAAGAAAGATGCATATTGGAGTAGACATGTTGGTACAAATGTTGCCAGAAAAACAACAATATTTTTTTTCTTTGTTGATTGATATATTTTTAATAATTATTAATGGAGTAATATTATATTTATCATATATTTTTATTACTAACTCTTACGACAAACCAACTCCTGTATTGGGAATATCGTCTAATTGGATTAATGTTGCTTTATTGATATCATTTTTTTTGATAGAAATATATTCAATCCTATTTTTTATTCAAAATTTAAAAAAGGAAAATTGAGGGGGGATAGGTGTGGAAAAATTATTGCCAATTTTAGTACTTTTTATTTTATTTTTCTGTAATATACCTATTAGTTTTGCACTTTTTACATCAAGTCTATTTTACTTTATTTTTATTAATACAAATACTTATCCAGATTTAATTTTACAAACTTTTATTAAAAGTGCAGAATCTTTTCCTCTTTTAGCGATCCCTTTTTTCATTATGGCGGGAGCTGTTATGAATTATTCTGGGATTAGTGCAAGGTTAATGGCAGTTGCAGAAGTTTTATCAGCTCATATGAAAGGAGGATTAGCTCAAGTTAATGTTTTACTAAGCACATTAATGGGAGGAATCTCGGGTTCCGCCAATGCAGATGCAGCTATGGAATGTAAAATATTAGTTCCAGAAATGGTAAAAAGAGGATATTCTAAAGAATTTTCAGCAGCTGTTACTGCTGCTTCATCTGCTATTACTCCTGTTATTCCTCCTGGAATTAATTTGATTATCTATTCTTTAATTGCGAATGTTTCTGTAGCAAAAATGTTTTTAGCTGGTTATATTCCTGGAATTCTTATGTGTATTGGATTAATGATAACAGTGTATTTCATTTCTAAAAAAAGAAATTATAGACCAATACGTAAAGAAAGAGCTTCCGTCAAAGAAATCATATTTGAATTAAAAAAATCGTTTTGGGCACTATTTTTGCCTTTTGGAATTATTATGGGAATGAGAGCAGGATTTTTTACTCCAACAGAGGCAGGGGCTATTGCAGTCGTATATTGTGTATTAGTTGGTTTTTTTATATATAAAGAATTAAAAATTAGATATTTTTTAGAAATTATTCGTGAGACTGTATATGGGACAAGTAGTGTTATGTTTATTATTATTGGGGCTACTGTTTTTGGACAATATTTAAATTGGGAAAGAATACCGTATCTTATTGGAGAGTTTTTAGTCAATTTTACTGATAATAAGTATTTATTTTTAATTTTAGTAAATCTAATTTTATTATTTGTAGGGATGTTCATAGAGGGTGGGGCTGCTATGATTATTTTAGCCCCTTTATTAGTTCCTACAGCCTTACAATTAGGAATTGATCCTGTTCATTTTGGGATTATTATAATTGTAAATATTATGTTAGGAGGCTTAACTCCACCATTTGGTTCCATGATGTTTTTAACTTGTTCAATTGTCAAAGTGGAAGTTAAAGATTTTATTCGTGAATCTATACCATTTATGATAGCACTTTTGGCAATATTAATGCTTGTAACCTTTGTACCAGGCCTGGTATTATTTTTACCTAAATTAATTTAAAGTTATAATAGGACTTTAGAGAATAATTTCCCAAGCAAAAATCATTTGATTTTTGCTTTGAACTGAGGTATATAGGTAGTGAAACTATATGACAAGTAAAAGTGATTTATGGTAAAAGCGTTTTTATCGTGGTCTTTTTTTACTTGCAATTAAAGAAGTGAAAGGAGAAAAATATGGAACCAATGTCAATGTATTTTGCCGAATTTGTTGGGACAGCGATGTTATTACTATTAGGAAATGGGGTAAATATGACTCTGAGTCTAAAGCATAGCTATGGAAAAGGCGGAGGTTGGATGTGTACTTGCTTCGGATGGGGAGTATCTGTTACTATGGCCGCTTATTTTGTAGGTTGGGCTAGTGGAGCGCATTTGAATCCGGCAGTCAGTTTAGCTTTAGCAGTAGCAGGAACTCTTGATTGGGCTTTATTACCAGGTTATATGATTGCTCAAGTGTTAGGAGGAATTCTGGGAGCAACTTTGGCATACTTAACTTATAAGAGACAAATGGATGAAGAACCGGATGTGGGAACAAAGTTAGGAGTCTTTTCAACAGGACCTTCTATTGATGATGCAAAATGGAATGTAGTGACAGAAATTATTGGAACCGCCGTTTTAATGATTGGAATTTTAGCAATCGGTTATGGTCAAAATCAAATGCCGGCAGGAATTGGACCGGTTGTTGTCGGTTTACTAATTATGGTTATCGGATTAGGATTGGGAGGAGCAACAGGGTTTGCTATCAATCCCGCAAGAGATTTAGGACCGAGAATTGCTCATGCTATTTTACCGATTAAGGGAAAAGGGGATTCCAACTGGAAGTATGCTTGGATTCCGGTAGTAGGTCCGTTGATTGGCGGAGTAGTAGGAACATTGATTTTTAAATTTTTATGTCAAATGACCCAAGTGTGTCCGGTGTTAAACTAAGGGAGGTTTTTTATGAAATATATTATAGCATTAGATCAGGGGACTACAAGTTCTAGAGCAATTTTATTTGATGAAAATCAAAGTATCGTGGGAGTGGCACAAAAAGAATTTACTCAATACTATCCGAAAGAGGGTTGGGTAGAGCATGATCCTATGGAAATTTGGTCCAGTCAAAGCGGAGTTTTGGCTGAAGTGATTGCAAGAGCAGGAATTACACAACATGATATTATTGCGATTGGAATTACCAACCAAAGAGAAACGACGATTGTATGGGATAAAAATACAGGGAAACCGGTGTATAATGCAATTGTGTGGCAATGTCGAAGAACTGCTAAAATTTGTGATGAATTGAGAAAAATAGATGGTTTGGAAGAATATATCAAAGACAGTACCGGTTTGGTTTTAGATGCTTATTTCTCCGGAACAAAAATCAAATGGATTTTAGATAATGTGGAAGGGGCAAGAGAAAAAGCGGAAAAAGGAGATTTACTTTTTGGAACGGTAGATACTTGGTTAATTTGGAATTTAACACATGGAGAGGTACATGCCACAGACTATACCAATGCTTCCAGAACTATGTTGTATAATATCAAAGAATTAAAATGGGATGAAAGATTATTACAAGAGTTGGGAATTCCAAAACAAATGTTGCCGGACGTTCGGGATTCCAGTGGAAACTATGGATATGCAAATTTAGGAGGAACAGGGGGACATCGAGTTCCGATTGCAGGAGTTGCGGGAGACCAGCAATCCGCTTTGTTCGGACAAGCTTGTTTTAATGAAGGAGAATCGAAAAATACTTATGGAACTGGATGTTTCTTATTGATGAATACCGGAGAAAAATTTGTAAAGAGTAACAATGGATTGGTAACAACCATTGCCATTGGATTGAATGGAAAAGTTCAATATGCTTTGGAAGGAAGTATTTTTATCGGAGGAGCCAGTGTACAATGGTTACGAGATGAATTGCGATTGGTCAACGAATCGAAAGATACGGAATACTTCGCTAGAAAAGTAAAAGACAATGGAGGAGTTTATGTGGTTCCGGCCTTTGTAGGATTGGGAGCACCTTATTGGGATATGTATGCCAGAGGAGCTATCCTGGGACTTACAAGAGGAGCGAATAAAAACCATATTATTCGAGCTACTTTGGAATCCATTGCTTATCAAACAAGAGATGTATTGGAAGCGATGCAGGAGGATTCCGGAATTCAATTGGCGGAATTGAAAGTCGACGGTGGAGCTGCTGCCAATAATTTCTTAATGGAATTTCAAGCAGATATCTTAGGAACTAAGGTACGACGACCGGTTGTTTTGGAAACAACTGCTTTAGGGGCTGCTTATTTGGCAGGTTTGGCAGTAGGTTTCTGGGAAAGCAAGGAAGAGATTAAAGGAAAATGGATTTTGGATCAAGAATTTGTTCCTAACATGGAGGAAAAAGAAAAGGAAAAGAAATATCGAGGTTGGAAGAAAGCGGTATCCAGAGCAAGAGAATGGGAAGAACAAGACTAAAATTGCTTGACTTTTCAAAAAAAATGCGGTATAAATATCATAGAATAAACTGACTAGAGAGAAAGTGGGTCAAGCAATGAAGGGATTTCCCTTTATTTCTTGTCCCCTTTTTTATTGTCAAAAAGGGAGGATACAATGGTTGATGTAGCAATTATTGGAACAGGAATCATGGGTTCAAGTTTGGCTTATGAATTGGCAAAATATCAAGTAAGTATAGTGTTACTTGACAAAGAACATGATGTTTCCAATGGAACAACAAAGGCAAATTCAGCAATAGTGCATGCCGGATACGATGCAAAGGAAGGAAGCCTGATGGCAAAGTATAATGTGTGGGGAAATGCTTTATATGAGAATTTGTGTAAGGAAGTGGATGCTCCTTACAAAAGAACCGGTTCTTATGTATTGGCTTTCTCGGAAGAAGATAGAAAACATCTGGACATGTTATATCAAAGAGGGATTGCCAACGGAGTGCCTGAAATGAAAATCTTGGAACGAGATGAAGTTTTGGCAAGGGAACCGAATCTCTCAACGGAAGTCGTAGCAGCATTATATGCAGGAACTGCAGGGATTACAGGACCATGGGAATTGGCCATTAAATTGGTAGAAAATGCAATGGAAAATGGAGCGGATCTACTATTGGATGCAGAAGTGACAAAGATTGAAAATATGGGCGGACACTATCGAATTACAACAAAAGATGGTAGAAAAGTGGAAGCGAAGGTTGTTGTGAATGCTGCCGGAGTTTATGCGGATAAAATTAATAATATGGTCAGCTCCGATTCTTTTAAAATTATTCCAAGAAAAGGGGAATATTATATTTTAGATAAGGTACAGGGAAATTTAACAAACAGTGTTATTTTCCAATGCCCAAATGAAATGGGAAAAGGGATTTTAGTGGCTCAAACGGTACACGGAAATATTATTGTAGGACCAACCGCTTTGGATGTGAATGATAAAGAAGATCTTTCAAACACTTTAGGTGGTTTTGAAAGTATCCGAAAGGCAGCAAGCAAAAGTATCAAAGATATTAACTACCGGGATAATATTCGAAACTTTGCAGGACTTCGAGCAGAGGCGGATACAGGAGATTTTATCTTAGGAGAAAGCAAAGATGCGAAAGGTTTCTTCAATATGGCGGGAACCAAATCCCCGGGCTTGACTTCGGCACCTGCTATGGCTTTGGACTTATCCAAGATGATTTTAGAATATTTGGGAAAAGTGGAAAAGAAAGTTGAGCATATTAAGAATAGAAAACATCCTCATTTTATGGAATTAAGTGCCGAAGAGAAAGCAGCTTTAATTGCAAAAGATTCTCGATATGGAAGAATTATCTGTCGATGTGAAAATATTACGGAAGGGGAAATTGTAGATACGATTCATAGAAAAGCGGGAGGAAGAACCTTAGACGGTATTAAGAGAAGATGTCGACCGGGAGCAGGGCGATGTCAAGGGGGATTCTGCGGACCGAGAGTTTTAGAAATTCTAGCCAGAGAATTACAGGTACGACCGGATGAAATTGTACAGGATAAAAAAAGCGGATATATTTTGACCGGAGAAACAAAAAGATAGGGAGGACGACGATTATGAAATATGATGTAGTAGTAGTTGGAGGAGGCCCTGGAGGGCTTGCCGCAGCCATAGAAGCAAAGAAAAATGGAATTGAGAGTATTTTAGTCATTGAAAGAGCAAAAGAATTAGGTGGAATTTTACAACAATGCATTCATAATGGCTTTGGTTTGCATGAATTCAAAGAAGAATTGACCGGACCGGAATATGCAGGAAGGTTTATTGATCAATTGTTGGAAATGAACATTGAATATAAATTGGATACTATGGTATTGGATGTCACAGACAAAAAAGAGATACATGCTATCAACAGCAAAGACGGTTATATGGTGATTGAGGCGAAGGCAGTGATTTTTTCTATGGGATGCCGAGAAAGAACAAGAGGAGCCATCTCAATTCCGGGGGATAGACCTGCGGGAGTTTTTACAGCGGGAGCGGCTCAAAGATATATCAATATGGAAGGGTATATGGTTGGGAAACGAGTTGTTATTTTAGGATCCGGAGATATTGGACTTATCATGGCAAGACGTTTAACCTTAGAGGGAGCGGAAGTTTTGGCGGTGGCAGAATTGATGCCTTTCTCCGGAGGATTGACACGAAATATTGTACAATGTTTAGAAGATTATAACATTCCTTTATATTTGAGTCATACTGTCATTGACATTCAGGGAAAAGATAGGGTTCAAAAAGTGATTTTGGCGAAAGTAGATGAAAATAGACAGGCGATTCCGGGAACGGAAATTGAATATGAATGTGATACCTTATTGCTTTCCGTCGGATTGATTCCTGAAAATGATATTTCTCGGAAAACGGGAGTGGAAATGGATCGAAGAACCAATGGTCCGATTGTAAATGAAATGATGGAAACAAGTGTTCCGGGAATTTTCGCCTGCGGGAATGTTGTCCATGTACATGACTTGGTAGATTTTGTAAGTGGAGAAGCAAGAAAAGCCGGAAAAGCGGCTGCAAAATATATCAAAGGAGAAGTTTCAGAGGGAGAGTACATCTTCTTGAAAAATGGAAATGGAATCAGCTATACCGTTCCTCAAAAAGTAAGAATGGTAAATGTAGAGAAAACTTTGGAAGTTTTTATGAGGGTAAATCGAATTTTTAAAGAAGTTAGATTGGAAGTAAAAGCGGGAGAAGAGGTTTTAATGTCTTGGAAGAAAAATCACATGGCTCCCGGAGAAATGGAAAGGATTATGATTCCCAAGGCAAAATTGGAACAGGCACAAGGGAAAGAAATTGTTGTAGAAGTGGTAGAAGGAAGACAAATTATTGCTTGCACAAGTTATGATAATTGTACAGAGGAAGCAGTTGGAGGTGCAAAATAATGAAAAAGGAAATGATATGTATTGTATGTCCTGTGGGATGTCATTTGACAGTGGACACAGAAACTTTGGAAGTAACCGGAAACAGTTGCCCCAGAGGAGAAAAATATGGAAGAGAAGAATTGACAAATCCGAAACGAGTTATCACTTCCACCGTTTGTATTGAAGGAGCGGAAGATAGAAGATGCCCGGTAAAAACCAATGATTCGATTCCGAAGGGATTAAATTTTGCATGTATGGAAGAATTAAAGAAAGTGGTTCTGCATTCTCCCGTAAAAAGAGGAGATGTTGTTATTCGAAATGTATTAAATACAGGAGTCGATGTCGTGGCAACCAAAGACATGTAGGGAGCTCATTGCTTTTTTTCGAAAATAATGCTATAATCCTTTCAGAAAAAAAGGAGGTTCATTATGAAAAAATGTATTTATGCTATCGGCTTACTGTTTTCTTTTTCCGTCAGTGTTTTTGCAATGCAGCATCCGGATATGAACTTGGAAATATATCCTAAGGCAAAACAAGGCATGAAGAAGGTTGTGTATCTTTTAGAGAAAAAAGAAAAAGAAGAAGACTATAAATTGGAAATAAAATTTGGAAAAGACCTTGTTGTAGATGATAATCTTCATCACTTTTTAGGAGGAAAGCTGGAAGAGAAAGATGTAAAAGGTTGGGGCTATCCTTATTACATTTTTTCAGGAGATTCTCAAATGGCACAAACTTTAATGGCGTTTCCTTTAGGAAGTGAACGAGAAAAAAGAGTATATTATCCCACAGCTACGAAAATATTGCCTTATCATTCAAAACTTCCTTTGGTTTTATATGTTCCGGAAGATGTGAAGGTAGAAGTATCTCTTTGGAATCGAATGCAGGAAATCAAAGAAGTTTCTCGTTAATGGAATGAAATAACAGTTAAAAAAGTAAGGACATGAGAAGATGATGTTGATTGAAAGAGAATCAATTGACATCATTTTTTCTTTTTATCAAAATTTAAATCCTTTTTTATAAGTATGCATGTTTCGTGGTACGATGTTATAAAACTATACTAATATCTATGTAATAAAAAGTTATAAATGTTATGAAAATTATATTTTTAATAAATTTTCTATACAAAATATAAAAATATAGTACAATATAATAAAGAAAAGGAATTTATAAAAAAGAAGGGGATTAATATGATTATCAAAAAGAAATCAATCCGTGAACAAGTATATGAAAGTTTAAAAGAAGAGATTGTAAATGGAAGAATACAATCAGGAGAAAAGATAATAGAACTTGAATATGCGGAGAAATTTGGAGTAAGCAGAACTCCTCTTAGAGAAGCACTTAGGATGCTGGAATTGGAAGGATTGGTAACAAATGCGGAAAAGGGAGGAGTGACTGTAAATTATATTTCAAAAGAAGATATTGAGGAAATTTATAAAATTCGAGTGGCCTTAGAAAGTATTGTGCTGAAAGAAATTCTAAAAAAGGATAGAAGTTGTTTGAAACCTTTACATTCTATTTTAGAAGAGACAAGGATTGCTTTGGATGAAAATATGGAATCTGAAGCATTGATTGAGATTTTTCAAAGATTTAATCATGAATTATATGAAGTGGCAAATTTAAAACAAGTTTCTAAACTTATCAAACATTTAAATGAATACACGAAGAGATTTCGCGTTCTTTGTTTAAAGGATGAAATACGTTTAAAAGAGGCTTTTCTTGAGCATTGCAGTTTAGTAGAAGCTTTAGAAAAGAAAGATTTGGAAGAAGCTCTACGAATCAATGATAAACATCTATTCCAGTCTATGAAATTCGTTTTAAACAAGATGCCGGATACAAAATAAAGGAAGAAAATATCTGTTTATAAATAGGATTATTTAATCCATTCCCGAAAAGAACTCTCTTTTTTCAAAAACTAGTTGACAAAATTATAAATTTATATTACCCTAAAGACATTAAAAATTGTATACAGTATACTGTATACAATAAGAGGAAGAGAAGGGGAGGTCATTATGGCAAAGAAGAATTTCAGAGAGTTATTTGATATTCGAGAATTAAAATGGGGAGGAGTAAATTTTCCTATTTTTTTATCTATGTTACTTTTAGCAATGATTGTAGTTTATGTTCCTTTTGGAGGAGAAGAATCCGGTTTTTTAAGAGCTAATTTCTTAACTATTTTTGCATTGTTAGGAGTTTTTGGTTTGTTATTCGGAGAGATTGGAGATAGGATTCCTTTCTGGGATGAATACATTGGTGGAGGAACTGTTCTGGTATTCTTTGCAGCAGCAGTTTTTGGAACGTATCAATTGGTACCGGAACCGGTGGTAAGTGCGATCAAGATTTTTTACGGGAAGCAACCGGTAAACTTCTTGGAAATGTTTATACCGGCTTTAATCGTCGGATCTGTGTTGACGGTAGATAGAAGAACTCTAATCAAATCCATGAGCGGATACATTCCTTTGATTATTGTAGGAGTTTTGGGAGCGAGCCTTTGCGGAATTGCAGCAGGACTATTCTTTGGAAAGTCACCTATTGATATTATGATGAATTATGTTTTGCCAATTATGGGTGGAGGAACCGGAGCAGGAGCGATACCTATGTCAGAAATGTGGTCTTCTAAAACAGGGAGACCTTCCAGCGAGTGGTTTGCCTTTGCGATTTCCATCTTAACAATAGCAAATATCATTGCTATCTTAGCAGGAGCTTTCTTGAAAAAATTAGGAGAAAAGAATCCAAGCTTAACAGGAAATGGAGATTTAGTGATAGATGACTCCAAAGAAGTTGTGAAAGATAAAGAAGTAGAAGTAAAAGCGGAATTGGTCGATACCGCAGCAGCTTTTATGATGACGGGAATTTTATTTAGTGCAGCTCATATTTTAGGAGAAGTTTGGGAAAGTTTTGAGTTTCCTTTTGAAATTCATCGATTGGCTTTTTTAATTATTTTAACTATGTTTTTAAATATTGCCGGAGTTGTTCCGGAACGTTTAAAAGCAGGAGCAAAAAGAATGCAAACTTTTTTCTCAAAACATACTATTTGGATTTTAATGGCGGCAGTAGGTTTTACTACAGATGTGAATGAGATCATCAATGCCCTTTCCTTAGCAAATATCCTGATTGCCTTTGCCATTGTTATGGGAGCTGTTATATCAATTATGCTATTATCGAAAAAAATGAAGTTTTACCCTGTGGAAGCTGCCATTACGGCAGGTCTTTGTATGGCGAATCGAGGCGGAGCGGGAGATGTTGCAGTACTAGGAGCTGCAGATAGAATGGAATTGATGTCCTTTGCACAAATTTCTTCTCGTATCGGAGGAGCCATGATGCTAATTTTAGGTTCCGTTCTCTTTGGAATTTTTGCTTAGCAATGGAAACAAATACAGGAGGTTTTTGTGAAAAAAGTAAAAATTATGGAAACCTGTTTGCGAGATGGCCATCAATCCTTGATGGCTACTCGTTTGAAAACAGAAGAAATGTTGCCTATTATTGAGACTATGGATAAAGCGGGATACTATTCCATGGAAATGTGGGGAGGGGCAACTTTTGATGCCGCTATTCGTTTTTTAAATGAAGATCCTTGGGAAAGACTTCGGGAAATCAAAAAGAGAACAAAAAATACAAAGTTGCAGATGTTATTAAGAGGACAAAATTTACTGGGATACCGTCATTATGCGGATGATATCGTGGATAGATTTATCAAAAAAGCGGTCGAAAATGGAATCGATATTATAAGAATCTTTGATGCTTTGAATGATATTCGAAATCTAAAACAGGCTTGCGAATCTACCAAAAAATATGGTGCTCATGCACAGTTAGCAATGTCTTATACTATTAGCCCGGTTCATACAGTGGAATATTATAAAAATCTGGCTCTGGAAATGGAAACGATAGGAGCAGATTCCATCGCTATCAAGGATATGTCAGGAATTTTACTTCCTGAAGTAGCCTATGAGTTAGTAAGAGAATTAAAAGCGGTATTAAAAATTCCGGTAGAACTTCATACTCATGCAACGGCCGGTTTAGCAAGTATGACCTATTTAAAAGCCATAGCAGCCGGGGTTGATATCGTGGATACGGCAATTTCTCCGTTTTCAGGGGGAACTTCTCAACCTGCAACGGAAAGTTTGGTAAGAGCTTTGGCAGGAGCGGAAAGAGAAACGGAATTAGATTTAGAAGTGTTAAAAGAAGTGGCGGAATATTTTAAACCGATTCGTAATAAATATGTAGCAGAGGGAATTTTAAATCCGCAAGCCTTGATGACGGAACCGAGCATTGTGGAATATCAATTGCCCGGTGGAATGCTTTCCAATATGCTTTCCCAATTGAAAGCACAAAAAGCGGAACATCGTTATGAAGAAGTATTACGAGAGATACCGAGAGTACGAGAAGACTTGGGCTATCCTCCTTTGGTAACTCCCTTAAGTCAGATGGTGGGGACACAGGCAGTTTTCAATGTTATTTCAGGAGAACGTTATAAAATGGTTCCTAAAGAAATTAAAGACTATGTGAGAGGACTGTATGGAAAATCTCCTGTCACAATTTCAGAGGAGATTAAAGAAAAAATTATTGGAAAGGAAGAAGTATTCACAGGAAGACCGGCAGACTTAATAGAGGCGGAATATGAAAAATTAAAACAGGAATCCAAAGAATTTGCACAATCGGAAGAGGATGTGCTGATGTATGCAATGTTCCCGCAGGTAGCTCAAAATTATTTGAATCAAAAATATCATTCTGTCAAACAAGAACAGGAAATAAAAGAACAATATATACATATTGTGTTTTAGGAGGAGCAATGAATAGTATTATTTTTGGAGATAAATTTGTCAATTTTTCAGACTCTTTATACATTACTGTGATTAGTATGTCCATTGTATTTTCCGTTTTAGTACTCATTTGTTTCTTTGTGGCTTGTATGAAGTATATTCCACAAGAAAAAGAGACAGAAAAAATTTCTACAAAGAAAGCTAAAACATCGACAATCCTTCCTCAAAAGATGGAAGAGGAAAAACAAGAAATCAACTATGAGGATGAAAAGATACGCCTGGCATTGATGGTAGCTTCTATGGAGGCTGCGGCAGAAGAGGAAAATGCTTGGATTAAAATTCGTTCTGTAAAAGAAATTGTATAGGGGGAAAACATGATTAAGGTTTATAAATTAAAAATTGGAGAAAAAATCTATGAGGTAGAGTTGGAAGCTATTACAGAAAAAGAGGGGAAGATCATAACGACTACTTCAACTCAAAAGAAAGCGGATACAGGAGCATCGGCATCCATAACAAGTGCAATAACGGGAACTGTAGTGGAAGCTCCTATGCAGGGTATGATTGTAGATATTGTAGTATCGATAGGAGATCAAGTAGCTGAGGGAGAAGAATTGGTAATTTTGGAAGCGATGAAAATGGAAAATTCCATTGTAGCACCTGTTGCAGGAAGAATAGCAAATATTCATGTGTCTAAAGGAGAAAATGTAGACAACGGAAAAGTATTGATTACTTTAGCATAGAAAGGAGAGCGGCATGGAATTACTTTATACTTTATATCAGACAACCGGCCTATCTATGTTGACAGTTCATAAATCTATTATGATTTTAGTTGCCCTGTGTTTATTGTATTTAGCAATAAAAAAAGGCTATGAACCGTATCTATTGTTACCGATTTCATTCGGAATGTTATTAGTAAATTTACCGGGAGTTCCCAATGAAGGTCTGATGGATGAAGGAGGATTATTATATTGGTTATACAAAGGAGTCAAATTGGGAATTTATCCTCCTATGATTTTCTTGGCAATCGGGGCAAGTACTGACTTTGGACCTCTGATTGCAAATCCTAAGAGTCTGTTATTAGGAGCGGCAGCTCAATTAGGAATTTTTGCTGCTTTTGTCGGTTCCATTTTGTTAGGCTTATCCGGAAAGGCAGCGGCTTCTGTCGGGATTATCGGAGGAGCGGATGGACCGACTGCTATTTATTTGACATCAAAATTAGCACCGGATATGTTAGGTCCCATTGCGGTAGCAGCCTATTCCTATATGGCATTGGTTCCTGTTATTCAGCCACCGATTATTCGACTGTTAACAACAAAAAAAGAACGAGAAATCAAAATGGTTCAGCTTCGACAGGTCACAAGACGAGAAAAAATCATATTCCCAATTTTAGTTACTATCATTGTTATTTTATTGATTCCCTCTTCAGCTCCTTTAGTAGGAATGTTGATGTTAGGGAATTTAATGAAAGAATCAGGAATAGTTCCAAACTTAGTAGAACATGCGAAGGGAGCAATGATGTATGTTATTACGATTTGCTTGGGAACCACAGTAGGGGCAACAACAAATGCAGAAACATTTTTGACCTTAACAACGATTAAAATTGTGTTGTTAGGATTGTTTGCTTTTGGTTTTGGAACAGCCGGCGGAGTTATTTTTGGAAAAATCATGTGTAAAGTAAGTGGAGGAAAAATCAATCCTATGATAGGGGCAGCAGGAGTAAGTGCCGTGCCTATGGCAGCTAGAGTTGTACAGAAAGTAGGACAGGAAGAAAATCCGAGTAATTTTTTACTGATGCATGCCATGGGACCAAATGTAGCAGGAGTCATTGGTTCTGCGGTAGCGGCAGGAGTATTATTAGCAGTATTTAAATAGAGGAGGCATAGTATGGAATTAAAAGTACCTGCAGTGGCAGGAACGACAGATAAAAATGATATTTTTATTTCGATTGAACCGGCGGAGCAAGGAATGGAAATTTGTTTGAAAAGTAAAGTCATGGAACAATTTGGGGATAATATTCGAGAAACCATTGAAAAGACATTGAAAGACATGGGAATTTCTTCTGTAAAAATGGAAGCGGAAGACAATGGGGCGATAGAAGTTGTCATTATGAGTAGAGTACAAACAGCGGTGATGAGAAGTGCTCAAAGTACGAAATATATTTGGAAGTAGGGAGGGAAGAATGAGACTAAGAAGATCGATGTTATTTGTTCCGGCAACAAAACCGGGACTAATGAGAGATGCTTATGTGTATAAGCCGGATTCCGTTATGTTTGACTTAGAAGATTCCGTGGCAATCACGGAAAAAGATTCTGCTAGAATTTTATTATTTCATATGTTGAAAAAATTTGGATCATTTTATAAAGAAATGGGAATTGAAACGGTAGTACGAATCAATGCCTTGGACACAGAATTTGGAGTGGAAGATTTGGAAGCCGTTGTAAGAGCAGGAATTGAAGTAGTCAGAATCCCAAAAACAGATACTCCGGAAGATGTAAGAAAAGTGGAAGCTCATATTGAAAGAATAGAGAAAGAAGCAGGAATTCCGGTAGGAACTACAAAAATAATGGTAGCGATTGAAAGTCCTTTAGGAGCTTTGAATGCTTTGGAAATCGCAAAATCATCTCCGAGATTGATTGGAATGGCAATCGGAGGAGAAGACTATGTAACAAACTTAAAAACAACACGTTCTCCGGAAGGAATTGAAATGTTAATGGGAAGAGCTATGGTAGTTATGGCAGCGAAATCAGCAGGAATTGCGGCCCTGGATTCTGTATATTCCGATATTGATAATCAAGAAGGATTTGTAAAAGAAGCGACGATGATTAAACAAATGGGCTTTGACGGAAAATCTTTGATTCATCCTAGCCAAATTGAGCTAATTCATCAGGTATATACGCCGGATGAAAAATCATTAAGGAAATCCGTGAAAATTATGAAGGCAACAGAACAAGCTTTCAAAGAAGGAAAAGGAGTTTTCACAGTTGATGGAAAAATGATTGATAAACCCATCATTGAAAGAGCACAACATGTATTAAGTCTAGCCAAAGCAGCCGGATTGAATTGGGAAGAGGAGGATGCGTAAGATGAAAGAAGTAAGAGTAAATGAAGCTTTATTGGCTTCTATCAAAGGATATGAAAAGAGAAAAGCTTATGTTTCTCCTTTCGCCTTTCAACCCGAAGGGACTATAGAGGAAGCAAGAGAATTCAAAGGACAGGTAAGAAGAACAAAAGTGCTTTCTTCTTTAGAGGAAGCGATTCGAAAATCGGGATTAAAAGACGGGATGACCATCTCTTTTCATCATCATTTTCGAGATGGGGATAAAGTTCTTCCTATGGTGATGGAAGTCATTGCAACTATGGGCTTTAAAGATTTACGAGTTGCGGCAAGTTCTTTTACAGGGGCTCACGACTGTATGGTGGATTATATTGAAAAAGGAGTGGTAACCCGAATTGAATCAAGCGGATTGAGAGGCAAGTTAGCACAGGCCATTTCGAACGGTGTGTTAGCCTCTCCGGCAGTGATTCGTTCTCATGGAGGAAGAGCTAGGGCTATTGTAGAAGGAGATTTGAAAATTGATGTCGCTTTCTTAGGCGTTCCTTCTTCTGACTGTATGGGAAATGCGAATGGAGTGGTTGGGAAGTCTGTTTGCGGATCTTTAGGATATGCTATGGTGGATGCACAATATGCAAAGAAAGTGGTGTTGATTACGGATACTTTAGTAGAGTATCCAAATCATCCAATCAGTATTCCGCAAACACAAGTTGACTTTGTCGTGGAAGTAGAAGAAATTGGAGACCCCAATGGAATTATGTCCGGAGCAACTCGGTTTACAAAGAATCCAAAAGAACTGTTGATTGCAAAAAATGTAGTAAAAGCTATGATTGCGTCGGGATATTTTGTAGATGGCTTCTCCATGCAAACAGGATCAGGAGGGGCGGCTCTTGCAGTTACTCGATTTATAAAAGAAGAAATGTTAAAGAGAGGAATTAGCTGCAGCTATGCTTTAGGTGGAATTACAGCAGCCTTTGCTTCTTTGTTGGAAGAAGGCTTAGTAAAGAAAATTTTTGATGTACAGGACTTTGATTTAGGAGGGGTCGCTTCTATTACCAAAAATGCCTTACATCAAGAAATTAGTGCGGATTTCTATGCAAGTCCGTTTAACAAGTCGGCAGCTGTGAATAAATTAGATTTCGTAGTGTTAAGTGCTTTGGAAATTGATAGAGACTTTAATGTCAATGTAATTTCCGGATCCAATGGAGTGATTCGAGCAGCTTCGGGAGGGCATTCGGATGCGGCAGCCTGTGCGAAAATGTCCATCATTGTAGCTCCATTATTGAGAGGAAGGCTACCTATTGTGATTGACAGAGTAACTACGGTAGTAACTCCGGGAGAAACCGTAGATGTGTTAGTAACGGAATTGGGAGTTACGGTAAATCCATTAAGACCGGATTTAAAAGCTAATTTTGAAAAAGCGGGAATGGAATTGATTGAAATGGACAGTTTGATTGAAAGAGCGAAATTTTTAGCCGGAGAACCAAAGAAAGCGGAATTTAGCGATGAAGTTGTCGCTGTCGTGGAATATCGAGATGGAAGTATCCTTGATGTCATTAGAAAAATAAAATAGAAAGATCCTGTTCCGTTTGACAATTTGATAAAATTGAAATGAGACAGTGAAATAATCCCTAATCAGGAAAATTTCATTGTCTCTATTTTTTTAGTCTTCTGTAAATTTATGTTTATTTAACTGATATTTTTGGATTTTTTTATAAAACAGACTTGGATGAATTTTTGATAATTTTGCAGCTTGTTGTATATTTCCCTTGCTTTGTTTCAAGTAATATTTTAATAACTTTTCTTGGTATTGATTCATAGCTTCATGATAACTTAATTTTTGAGGGCTTATAGAATCATGATTGATAAACTCTACAATTCTTGACGGCAAATCGGGAATTTGAATAAAATTTTCATTACAAACCGCATAGGCACTTTTTATTACATTATCAAGTTCTCGTATATTCCCAGGCCAATCATAAGAATAAAAGCAGAGTTGAACCTCAGGAGAAAAAGCAATATTAGTTCTGTATTCATTATTTAGTTTATTTAAAAAGTATTCTGATAAAAGCAGGATATCATCTCGTCGATTACGAAGAGGAATCATTTCAATATTAATGACGTTGAGCCTATAGAATAGATCTTCTCGAAATTCTCCGTCTAAAACCATTTTTTGTAAATTCTTTTTTGTAGCTGAAATAACACGAATATCAACAGGGATAGATTTTATGGATCCAATAGGATCTATCTTTTTTTCTTCCAAAACTCGAAGCAATTTTGCCTGCATAGGAAGAGGCATATCTCCGATTTCATCTAAGAAAATAGTGGAATGATTTGCCAATAAAAATTTTCCTTTTTTTCCCCCTTTTTTAGCTCCTGTAAAAGCTCCTTCTTCATAACCAAAAAGTTCAGATTCCAGTAAATCATTAGGAATAGCGGCACAGTTAATACTAATCATAGGATTTTTGCTACGCTCACTGCTGTTATGAATTGCACGAGCAAAAACTTCTTTCCCTGTTCCTGTTTCTCCTGTTAATAGAATAGAAAAGGAAGTTTTGGCTACTTTTAAACTTTTTAATTTTTGCATGATAAAATTTGTATCATTCCCAATGATAGAATCAAATCCATAATTACTTTTTTGTAAAGCGGTATACTGCTCTTTATAATAATTCAAAGTAGAATATTCTTCTAGAAGTCTCTTGGTAGTCTCTAAACTTGCAACTTTGAATTTTACTTGAGCAACCCCTGCAATAACTTTTCCAACTTCATCTTCTACATAGGATCGACTAACAATAACTTTTTCTCCTGCCGGGGCTCCGGCAATATAGGTATGAACAACACTTTCTTCCGTATAAGTCTTGCTGACGATATCTAACATTTTGGAATTGGGAATGATATTTAAAATACTTTTGCCGATTACTTGCTCTTTTGTGGTTTTAAAAAAATTACAATATCTTTCGTTGATATCTGTAACGATTCCTTGGGGATCTACTACAATAAATCCGTCTTCACTCATGTCAAATACTTTATTAAAAATATATTGATATCGATTTTTTTCTTCATACCTCATGATGTTCCTCTCTCCTTTCTATGTTTTTGTTCTCAAATTATAACATATTTGGAATTGACAAACAAATAGATTTAAATGGAATCATCTATAAGATTCTCAAAATTGATATGAATTCTCAAAAATGAAATTTTGTAAAATTATGAAGTGAAATAAAAGTGGCAAATAAATTGATTTTTGATAAAAATTAAAATTGGCATACTTTTTGCTTATTATAGGGTGACAGACATAAAAATAAGGGAGGCATATTTGATGAAGTTAGGGGAATTGAAATATGTAAAGGTAAAAGTTGAGGGAAAAATAGCTTTTGTTACTATGGATCGGCCAAGTGCCATGAATGCATTAAATAATGAAACGCTAAGTGAATTATTGAATATTATTGAATGGATTAAAGAAAAGGAAGAGATTTGGGGAGTGATTATTACCGGAAACGGAAAAGCATTTGTAGCAGGTGCCGATATTTCTCAAATGAAAGATTATTCTGCAGAAGAGGGGCGTAAATATGCTAACTATGCACAAAAAATTTTTAATCAATTAGAAGATTTGGAAAAGCCTGTATTAGCTGCAGTAAATGGGTATGCATTAGGTGGAGGTTGTGAATTAGCCATGAGTTGTGATTTAAGAATTGCTTCCAGTGAAGCTGTTTTTGGACAACCGGAAGTGAATTTAGGTGTCATTCCTTGTTTTGGAGGAACTCAAAGACTTTCTAGGCTCGTTGGAACAGGAAGGGCAAAAGAATTTATTTATACAGCCAGATTCATTAGTGCTGAAGAAGCTTATCAAATTGGCTTAGTCAATAAAGTAGTAACTCGAGAGGAATTACTAATAGAAGCTAAAAATATGATGAATAGCATTTTAGAAAAAGCTCCTATTGCAATTCGATATGCAAAAGTAGCCATTAATTCCGGAATGGATTTAGATTTAGCAAATGCCTTAGAGTTAGAAAAAGATGTCGCTGCTTTAACCTTTGCAACTTCTGATAAAAAAGAAGGGATGTATGCCTTTTTAGAAAAGAGAAAAGCAAAATTCGAGAATAAATAAAAATAAGGGGGATTATTATGGACGGAGAAACTATTTTAAGTCTTCTAGGAATTATAGCTGCAATGGTTCTTTTGGTGGTGCTGGTTATGCGAGGAGTAAATATTTTCCTAATTGCATTTATTTGTACGGCTGTAGTGGCATTAACAGGAAAAATTAACTTGTATGAAGCGTATAAAACAAATTATATGGACGGTTTTGTTGGATTTTTAAAAGCCAATTTCTTTGTGTTTCTAACAGGAACCTTAATGGGAAAAGCTATGGAAGTTACGAAGGGAGCAAAGTCTATTGCTAAAATGTTAATTGATGGACTAGGTTCGGATAAAGCACTTATTGCAATTCCATTGGCTTGCGGAATTTTAGGCTATGGAGGAGTAAGTGCCTTTGTTATCAGTTTTGCTGTGTTTCCTATTGCGTTACAAGTTTTCCATGAGGCTGATTTGCCTAGGAAATATATTCCTGCGGCTTTATGTTTTGGATGTTCTACTTTCGCAATGATCGCTCCTGGAGCTCCACAAATTCATAATGCTATTGTTGCAAATGCGATGAATACAAGCATTATGGCAGGAGCAGTGAATGGCTTTGTTACCTGTTTTGCTATGTTAGTGATTGGTTGTATTTGGTTATACAGAATGGTAAAAAAAGAAAAACAAAATGGAGCACACTTTGTGGCAAAAGAGGGAGATACCTTTTCGGATTCTGAGGAAAAACTTCCGAAAGGAATGCTTGCATTATGTCCCTTAATTATTACAGTACTATTGATTAATATTAAAAGGAACGGCGAAAATATTGTTCATTTAGAAACAGGTTTATTTATAGGTACCTTGTTGACAATTCTTTTGATGCATCATTTTATTCAGAAGGAAGAATTGATTGCAGATATTGGAGTAGCAATGAAAAGCAGTGTAATCTCAATTACAAATACTTGCGCAGTCGTTGGATTTGGAGGAGTTGTAAAAGCAGCTTTAGCCTTCCCGGCAGTTGTAAATGCGATGACAAATATTCCGGGACCGGCAACTTCAGGAGTAGCACTAGGAACAATGGTTATTGCAGGGATTTGTGGATCTGCATCCGGAGGATTAGGAATAGCGGCTCCATTATTAGGACCCGTATTTTTGGCAAAAGGTGTGGGAGTAGGAGCTATTGCACGTATTATGGCAATTTCTTCCTCTTCATTAGATTCTTTACCACATAATGGATATATTGTTACCGTAACAAATGGAGTCTGTAATGAAACACATAAAGATGCTTATGGAGCAGTTTTTAAATTAACTGTGATTGTTCCATTGTTAGCGACTGTTTTAGCTGTCATTTTATTTACATTATTCCCTAATTTACCATAGAAAGAAGAGATAAAGAGGAGGATTAGCATGAAACAACCATTAAAAGGAGTAAAAGTGATTGATTTAACATATTTTGTTGCAGGACCGGGAACAGGAAGAATTTTAGCTGATTGGGGAGCAGATGTCATCAAAGTAGAACCAAGTTTTGGAGATCCGGGAAGAAAAACCGGAGCAACGATGACTATGCCGATAGCTGATGATGCGGTGAATCCATTTTACAGTGTATATAATGCCAACAAAAGAGGAATTTCGATTAATTTAAAATCAAAGGAAGGATTGAAAATCATGGATAAGTTATTATCGGAATCGAATGTTTTCTTAACAAGTTATAGAACCGGGGCATTAGAAAGATTAGGTTTGGATTATGAAACATTATCCCGAAAGCATCCTCATATTGTTTGGGCACAAGTGAACGGATTTGGAGATCACGGTCCGGCAAAAGATAAGCCGGGATTTGATACAGTGGCATTCTGGGCAAGAAGTGGGGCAATGCTAGATATTACAGAACCGGGAACAACTGTAAATCCACCTATAGGATTCGGAGATGCAACAACGTCATGTAGTTTATCCGGAGGAATCTGTGCAGCCTTATATGAACAATTGAAGACGGGAAAAGGGCAAAAAGTTATGGTATCTCTTTTTGGACAGGCAATTTGGAATTTAAGTGCTTTAATTGCTTCAACTCAATTTGCAGATGTGTATCCAAAGACTAGAAAAAATGCAATTACACCGGTGATTAATTCATATCAATGTAAAGATGGTAAATGGATTTTCTTAAGTATCTTAGAACATGAAAGATATTATAAAGCTTTATGTCAAGTGATAGAAAGAGAAGATTTATCAGAAGATTCAAGATTTTCTAATCCCATTGCAATAAAAGAAAATGCTCCGGAATTCATCAGTATTATGGATGAGGCTTTCGCAAAATATACACAAGCGGAAATGGTAGAAAAATTGTTAGCAGCAGATATAGCACATGAAAAAATACAACATGTACAGGAAGTTTTATCTGATGCACAAGCTATTGAAAATAACTACATTTATGAATTTGAAAATAGAGATCACAGTAAAAATATGATGGCGATGTCACCCATTAAATTTAATACTATTGATGTAAGGATTGATAAAGATGCTCCCTTCATTGGAGAACACAATGATGAAGTTTTATTAGAACTTGGATATACAAAAGAAGAAATTATAGACTTTTATGCAAAAGATATTCTTGCTAAGAAATAGTAATTTACAGAGAAGGAGAAATCTATGGAAATAAAATTTAATGAAGTAGAGTTAAAAATTAGAGAAGTTGCGAAGAAATTTGCAGAAACAGAAGTAGCTCCCATTGCAGAAGAAATTGATAGAGATTCTATTTATCCTGAAGAAACATTTCAAAAAATGGTAAAGTGCGGATTTACGGGAATTGGAATACCTGTGGAATATGGGGGATCCGGTGGAGGAGATATTATCAAATGTATTGTAGTGGAAGAAATTGCGAAAAAGTGTGCTTCTACAGCAGGAATTTTATCTATCCACGGAATCTTTGGACAATCTATTTTGAAATTCGGTTCGGAAGAACAAAAAAAATTCTATTTACCTCAAGTGACAAATGGAGGCAAACATGGTGCCTTTGCTTTAACAGAACCGGATGCAGGATCAGATGCAGGAGCTGCGAAAACGAGAGCTGTGAAAGATGGAGAAGAATATATTATCAATGGTACAAAATGCTTTATTACCGGAGGAGCAACTGCGGACTATGTTCTCGTGTTTGCTCTTACAGATCCTTCAAAAGGCTTAAAAGGTTTAAGTGCAATTGTGGTAGAGAAAGGAACACCCGGATTTACGATTGGAAAAAAAGAAGATAAAATGGGAATTCAAGCATCTGAAACTTCAGAACTGGTATTTGATCATTGTAGAGTTCCTGTCAAAAATTTAATTGGCAGTGAAGGTCAAGGATTTAAAATTGCAATGATTATGTTAGATGGAGCAAGAATTGGAGTTGGAGCACAAGCATTAGGAATAGCAGAAGGAGCTCTTGAAGAAAGTATCAAATACATGAAAGAGAGAGTACAATTTGGAAAACCGATTTCTGCATTACAAGGATTACAATGGTATATTGCTGAAATGGGAACAAAAATAGAATGTGCAAAATGGATGCTATATAGAGCTGCGAGTTTAAAAGAACAGGGAGTGCCGCATACGAAAGAAGCGGCAATGGCAAAATTGAATGCCGCAGAAACTGCAAGATTTGTGACCAATTTGGCTCTTCAAATTCATGGAGGTTATGGATACATGAAAGATTATCCATTAGAAAGAATGTTACGAGATGCCAAAATAACTGAAATTTATGAAGGAACTTCTGAAATTCATAAAGTTATTATTGCAAGAGCATTATTAGGGTAGAGGTGATCTAAAATATGAGAATAGTAGTATGTATAAAACAAGTTCCAGATACAAACGAAGTTAGAATCAATCAAGAAACAGGAACATTAATTCGAACTGGGGTACCTAGCATCATGAATCCCGATGATAAAAATGCTCTAGAAGAAGCGTTGACTTTAAAGGATAAATATGGAGCAGAAGTTGTGGTAATCACTATGGGACCATTGCAAGCAAAAGAAATTTTAAACGAAGCATTGAGTATGGGGGCGGATAGAGCTTATTTAATAAGTGATCGTAAATTTGGAGGATCTGATACTTGGGCAACAGCAACCATTCTAGCCGCAGCGATAGAAAAAGTAGGGAATTATGATATTGTCTTTTGTGGAAGGCAGGCAATTGATGGAGATACTGCACAAGTAGGACCGGAAATTGCAGAATTTTTAGGATTACCACAAATTACTTATGTAAAAAGTATAGAATTAAAAGAAAACAGTACGTTGGAAGTATGCCGATTTACAGAATATGGTGATTACATTTACCATGTTCAAATGCCCGTAGTATTAACTGCCATTAAAGAATTAAATATTCCGAGATACCCAACAATTTCTGGAATCATACAAAATTATGGAGAAGAAAAGAAGGAAAACATTGAAACAATCGATTTCTCAAACCTTCCGGTAGATGAAACACAAATTGGATTGAAAGGTTCCCCAACAAATGTATTGAAATCATTTGTACCTGTAAAAAATAAGGTATCGGAAATGATAGAAGGGGATACTGCAAAAGAAAAAACGGATAAATTAGTTATGAAATTATCTGCAATCCATTTGATATAAAGGGGGGATAAAGATGAGAGCAAAAGTAAATCAAAATATCAATTTAGAAGATTATAAAGGAATTTATGTTATTGGAGAACAAATAGAAGGAGAAATTCATCCAGTAACCGTTGAATTAATTGGAGAAGCTAAAAAACTGGCATCGGATACAAGGAAAAAGCTTACAGTAGTGATAGCAGGATACGGTGTGGAAAAAAATGCAAAAAAGCTATTACATTATGAAGTGGATGAAGTTATATATTTGGAACATTCCTTGTTGAAAGATTACATTACAGATTCTTATGCAATTGCAATTTCAGATTTAATTCATGAAAGAAAACCGGAAATTGTTTTGATTGGAGCAACTTCCATCGGAAGAGATTTGGGACCGAGACTAGCTGCGAAATTAGGAACAGGCTTAACTGCAGATTGTACAAAATTAGAAATTGATGTGAAGGATGGTAAATTATTACAAACGAGACCGGCATTTGGCGGAAATTTAATGGCAACCATTATCTGTCCTAAAAATAGACCTCAAATGTCTACTGTAAGACCGGGAGTTATGGAAAAAGCAAAATATTCGGAAAAAATAAAAGGAAATTTTGAAAAAATATCTCCAAGGATTGAAGAAAAAGATATAAGGACAAAATTTGTAAAAAAAGAAAGCTTAAGAGAGAAAAGAGTAAATTTAATAGATGCCAAGGTTGTTGTTTCCGGCGGGAGAGGAGTGAAAGATAAAAATGGGTTTGAACTGATTCAAAAATTAGCAGATGTGTTCAAGGGAGAAGTAGGATCATCCAGAGCTGCTGTTGATGCTGGCTGGATAGAATCTGTGCACCAAGTAGGACAAACAGGAACTACAGTTCATCCTGATTTATACATTGCATGTGGTATTAGTGGAGCCATTCAACATCAAGCTGGAATGCAAGATTCAAAATATATTATAGCGATTAACCGGGATCCAAGTGCACCAATCTTTAAGATTTGTGATTATGGAATTGTGGGCGATCTATTCGAAATCATTCCTTCTCTTTTAAAATCCATAGAAGAAAAAAATTTCTTAGACTTATAGTGGAGGAGATTATAGAGGAAATAAGGAGGAAAAGACATGTCTTATCTAGATGAAAATAGTTTAAATATGAGTGGATATAGTATTCAAGACATTTTTATTGGAATGAAAAAAAGTGTTTCTAAAACCATTTCTGAATCGGATGTCTACACCTATGCCGGATTAATTGGAGATATTAATCCTATTCATGTCAATGAAGAATATGCAAAGACAACGAGATTTGGAAAAAGAATTGCTCATGGGATGTTAACGGCATCTCTGTTTTCAACCATTGTCGGAATGCTAATTCCGGGAGTAGATGCAATTTATTTAGGTCAAACGTGTAAATTTGTATTGCCAGTTTATATAGGGGATACGGTTACTGCAACAGGAGTCGTTACCAAACTTATACCGGAAAAGAGAATTGCTGTCATGGAAACTATAGTTACGAATCAAAAAGGAGAAATCGTAGTTACAGGGGAAGCTACAGTGATGGCGACAAAGCCTATAGAATAGAGCCAACTTGTAATACATATAGAACTGGAAAAATAGAAGAGAGCTGGCTGAAAAAGAACGCAATATATAAAAACAATAATATTATAAAATAAGGAGGAAGAATTATGAGTATGCATTATGAAAATTTGATTTTTGAAGTGAAAGATAGTATTGCATTTATCCGAATGAATAGACCAAAAGCGTTAAATGCATTAAGTAAAGAATTACTTGAGGAATTAAGTTGTGCAATTTCAGAGGCTGAAACGAATTCGGACATTAAAGCCGTTATTATCACCGGAGAAGGAAAGGCGTTCGTAGCGGGAGCAGATATTTCTTTAATGAGAGATTATAATTCTGAGCAGGGAAGAGAGTATTGCAAATTTGCAGTTTCCATTTTCAATAGAATTGAAAACTTAGGAAAACCCGTAATTGCTGCAGTAAATGGATATGCATTAGGGGGAGGATGTGAATTAGCAATGTCTTGTGACATTAGAATTGCTTCTGAAAAAGCTCAATTCGGGCAACCTGAAGTTAACTTAGGAATTATTCCCTGTTTTGGTGGAACTCAAAGACTTTCTAGATTGGTAGGAACTGGAATTGCGAAAGAATTAATTTTCACAGCTGATTTCATTTCTGCATCAGAAGCTTATAGAATTGGTTTAGCAAATAAAGTGGTAGCAGCGGAGACTCTATTAGAAGAAGCTGAAAAAATGATGAGAAAAATTATGACAAAAGGGCCTATCGCTATTCAATACGCTAAAGTTGCTATTAACCAAGGAATCAATATGTCATTAGCAGATGCATTAGAATTAGAAACCAGTGTAGGAGCATTGTGTTTTGCTACTGAAGATAAAAAGGAAGGAATGGGAGCTTTCTTAGAGAAGAGAGAAGCTAAATTTTCCGGAAAATAAGAAGTTGGAAATAAAAAAATTAAGGAGGTGTCAGAGGATGGGAGTAAAATTTATCACAAGAGAACAAGCCGCCGCATTGATAACAGATGATTCGACAGTTGTAACAACAGGATTCGTAGAATGTTCCAATCCCGAAGCTTTAGAATCAGCCTTGGGAGAAAGATTTGAAAAAACAGGATCTCCTAAAAATTTAACATTATTTCATGCAGCTGGACAGGGAGATGGAGACTATAAAGCAGTAAATCATTTTGGAAAAGAAGGTTTATTGAAAAGAATTATAGCAGGGCATTACAATAAAGCTCCGAAAATTGGGAAACTAATCATGGAGAACAAAATTGAAGCCTATAATTTCCCACAAGGAACTTTATCACAACTGTTTAGAGACATTGCTGGGAAACGTATCGGAACCATTACTCATGTTGGATTACAAACTTTTGTAGATCCAAGAGTAGAGGGAGGAAAATTAAATACAAAAACAACAGAAGAGTTAGTAGAAGTTATTAGCATTCATGGAAAAGAAAGACTTTTTTATAAAGCATTCGATTTACATTTTGCTTTCATCAAAGGAAGTGTTTGTGATGAAAAAGGAAATGTGACTATGGAGGATGAACTTGTACCAACAGAAGTGTTATCAGTAGCCCAAGCAGTACATAATTGTGGAGGAAAAGTAATTGTACAAGTAGATTCTGTTTTGAAAAATGGAACAATAGATCCAAAATTGGTTAAAGTTCCTAGAATTTATATTGACTATATCGTTGTGGTAGAAGAAAAAGAATTAAAACAACCTTATTATGGATGTGACTACTGTCCAGAATTAACGGGAAAGAAAATGATTTCTGAACAGGTAGAAATGAATCCTATTCCATTGGATGCAAAAAAAATTATTGCAAGAAGAGCTGCAATGGAAATCAGAGAAGATGCCATTGTTAACTTAGGAATTGGAGTCCCTGAATTGGTATCTGCTGTTTGTACTGAAGAAAAAATAAATGATTATTTCACATTGACGGTAGAAGCAGGACCGATTGGTGGAATTCCTCAAGGAGGAGCAGCCTTTGGAGGTTCTTTAAATGCAGAAGCAATCGTGGATCAACCTTATCAATTTGATTTCTATGATGGGGGAGGACTAGACATTGCTTTCCTAGGCTTGGCACAAGTAGATGAAAGCGGAAATGTAAATGTGAGTAAATTCAGTGGAAGGGTCGCCGGATGTGGAGGTTTCATCAACATTACTCAAAATGCTAAGAAAGTTGTATACTGCGGAACTTTCACAGCAAAGGGATTAAAATTAGCAGTGGATAGCGGAAAATTAGTGATTGAAAACGAAGGACAGAACAAGAAGTTTATGAAGGCAGTAGAACAAATCACTTTCTCCGGAAATTATGCAAAAGAAAATAAACAAAACGTATTATATGTAACAGAAAGAGCGGTATTCGAGCTTAGAGAAGAGGGAGTTACTTTAATCGAAGTTGCTCCGGGGATCGATCTTCAAAAAGATATTCTAAACTTCATGGATTTTAAACCTATCATAGCGAAAGATCTAAAAGAAATGGATGCTCGAATTTTTAGAGAAGAAACTATGGGATTAAAGGAAAAGTAGGTGTTATGAATGAGTGATTTTTTCCAAATAGCAGTATTATTTATAGCGATTTTATTGTTCTCTATTCTAGCCTTTAAAAGAATTTCAGCGGTAATCTTAGGACCATTATTGGCAATATTTATCATTCTTAGTACAAGAATGCCTATCTTTCAAACCATGCTAGAAAATTATATGAAAACAGCAGCAGATTATGTTCAAAAGTATTTTCTAATTTTCTTTTTGGGAGCACTTTTCGGAGTTATTTATCAACATACCCATGCTGCAGAAGCAATTGCTAACAAATTGATTAAAATTACCAAAGGGAAATATACAGCATCCTTGATTATGTTCATCACAGGAATATTAACATTCGGGGGAATCAGTGGATTCGTAGTATTCTTTGCAATTTACCCAATTGCAGTTCAATTGTTTAGAGAATCTAAATTGACAAGGAGATTAATGCCGGCAGCAATTTCAGCAGGAACTTGGACATGGTCTATGAATGCACCTGCAAGTCCATCGATTCAAAATGTTATCCCAATGAGAAGTTTGGGGACAACAGCATTGGCTTCTACTGTTCCGGGATTTGCAGCTATGATTGCCCAGATTGTTTTAATCGTCATTTGGTTGGAATATAGAAGTAAAACTATGACATCAAGAGGTCTTTTATTTGATGATTCTTCTTTAAAACCATTAGAAGAAGCAGGAAGAGTTTATGAAGATTCTGAATTACCAAGTGCTGGCTTAGCCATTATTCCGCCAATTGTAATCTTAATTTTATTCAATGTAGTAAGACTTCCTTTGGAAGCAGCAGTTCTTGGAGGATGTATTTTAGCAATTCTTTTTTTCTATAAAAGAATTAGCAATGGTGTAGATGGGTGGATCGATGTATTAAATAAAGGAGCTCAAAACTCTGTTACAGCAATTTTGAATACTGCATTAGTGGTAGGATTTGCAGGAGTAGCAAGTAAAACAACCGGATTTGGGCTTTTAATTGATAAATTAAAAAGAATAAAAATGTCACCGGCATGGTTTGTAGCAATTACTGTAGCAATTTCAGCCGGAGCAGCAGGATCTGCTTCTGGAGGATTGGGAGTCGCTTTCGCAGCCTTGGGTGATGTTTACAAAACATTAAACATTTCTCCAGAAAGCATTCACCGTATTGCAGCAATTGCAGCAGGAACATTGGATTCTTTACCGCACCAAGGTGCACAAATTACATTGCTTGGAATTTGTAGCTTAACTCACAAAGAAGGATACTTAGACATAGGAGTAACTCAAATTTTAATTCCGGCGATTGCATTGATTTGTGTATGCATCCCTCTCATCCAATTAGGATTATAAGTTTGTTTATAACATCAGCAAGATTTTAACAATAAAAATGTAAAGCAATTTCATGTGTAAAGTAAATGTTATGATGGAAAGGAGAAAAGTTTTATGTACAATTTACAATTATCAGAAGAACAAGAAAGAATCTGCCAAATGGTGAAAGAATTCGCAGTAAACGAAGTAGCTCCGGGAGCAAAAGAAAGAGATTTGAATGAAGATTTCTTAGCAACAAGAGATATTTTGAAAAAAATGGGAAAACTAGGATTGATGGGAATTCCTTATGCAAAAGAATATGGTGGAGCAGGATTAGGATATGTAGAATATGCATTAGCAGGATTTGAATTGAACAAAGTAGATGCTTCTGTAGGAATCTCCTATTCTGTACATATTTCTTTAGGGTCAGGACCAATCTATAATTTCGGAAATGAAGAACAAAAACAAAAATATATGCCAAAATTATGTTCAGGAGAATATATTGCAGCATTCGGATTGACAGAACCATGCGCAGGATCTGATGCAGGAGCAAGTCAATGTACAGCAGTATTACAAGGAGATAAGTACATTTTGAATGGAACAAAATGTTTCACAACGAATGGAGAATTTGCTGATGTTATCGTAGTATTCGCAATGACAGATCCTTCTCAAGGAACCAAAGGAATTTCTGCATTCATCGTAGAACCTAAAAACTTCCCGGGAATCAAATTTGTAAAAAGAGAAAAGAAAATGGGAATTCGAGCTTCTGTACAAAATGTAATTGAAATGGAAAACTTGGAAGTTCCAAAAGAAAACTTATTAGGAAAAGAAGGACAAGGATTTAAAATTGCTATGGCAACGCTAGATTGTGGAAGAATTGGAGTTGCAGCTCATGCGACCGGAATTGCAAAAGGAGCTTATGAATATGCTCTAAACTACTCCAAAGAAAGAGTACAATTCGGAAAACCAATTGCAAAACAACAAGTAATTGCATTCAAATTAGCAGATATGTATGCTAAGATTGAAGCGGCAGAAGCAGTGACTTTAAAAGCAGCTTGGTCAAAAGATCAACACTTACCATATGGAATTCCAGCAGCTGTTGCAAAATTAACAGGAACCAATACAGCTATGGAAGTAACAACAGAAGCGGTTCAAATCTTAGGGGGAACAGGATTTACTATGGACCACCCGGTAGAAAGAATGATGAGAGATTCCAAGATTACTCAAATCTATGAAGGAACTAATGAAATTCAAAAATTAGTTATTTCTGGGGCAATCTTAAGATAGTTTTAATATTCCAGAAATAAATACTATGTAAGTAGAAAAGTAATGTAGTACTAGGGTCTTAAAAAAATTAAATTTATCTTAAGAAAAATATAAAATTTTTAATGAATGAATCAGTATAGAAAATTATAATGATAAAAAGGTGTTGATAGAGTAACGTTTAATACGAATCTATTAACACCTAGTTTATGTAAATATACTAATACTATTTTTCAACAAAACCTGAAACAAAAGTTTTAATGAACCATATAGTTGCAGGCTGATAAATAATATCCACTAAAAATGCTCCGACGATAGGCACAATCATCATAGCTTTTCTGGACATACCATATTTTTCATTTAATGCAGTCATATTTACAATGGCTGAAGGGGTAGCACCAAGTCCATGTCCACACAGTCCGGCACACATAACCGCTGCATCATAGTTAGAACCAAGAATTCTAAAGACAATAAAGTAAGCAACAATTACCATAAATACAACCTGACATGCTACGACAAGAAGAACACCACCTATTAATCCGGAAAGTTCCCAAAGTTTTAAAGTCATAAGAGCTAATGAGAGATATAAGCTAAGCATGACATTTCCTATTCCATCCACTAAAGAGAAATTAAAATGGTACATATTCATTTTTTCATTTAAATTTCTTACAATTACAGCAACAAACATTGCTCCAACATAAGAAGGGAAATCCATGTTTATGAGTTTTCCTATAAGAGTGGAAATCCAACTTCCAAGAGCCATACATATCAAAATAACAGCAACATTTTTTATGATATCAAGATCGGATAATGTTTCTTTTTTATCATTATTTATTTCATGTATAGATAAGTCAAAATTTTCTGTAGTATCGGGGCTTAAATGGTTTGCTTCTATTAACCTTCTTCCGAGAGGTCCCCCTATCAATACAGCAGTTATCAGACCAAAGGTTGCAGCTGCGGCTCCTACTAAAGGAGCACTCTCATAACCGATTTTAGCAAAGCTATTTCCATATGCCAAAGCGGCACCATGTCCTCCAACCATAGAAATAGCACTTGAAAGTAATGCATAAGGAGCTTCCAAACCTATAGTTTTACTTATCGTAATTCCTATTGTATTTTGTAAAATTGAGATTATTCCACATAGAAGCCAATATACAATCAGAAGCTTTCCTCCTTTTTTCAAAAGGGCAAAGCTTGCACCAAGTCCTACAGTTGTAAAAAAAGCGAGCATAAAGGTAGATTGAAAAATGTTTTCAAAATGAAATGTAAAAATTTCTCTATTGTGCCCTATCCAAGTTATAAACATGAATAAAAATCCCCCAACGACAGGAGCCGGAATACAATATTTGTTCAGCAAGGTAATTTTCTTTTTTATGGAATAACCAAGAATTAGTAATATTGCAGCCAAAGCTAAAGTCATAGTTGAATTTAAATTTATATTCAACAAGCCGTCCATCACTTCAAAATTCATAGTAAGTCTCCTTTCCATATCTGTGAATTTTCAGTCAAAATAACTGAAAATAAAGAAAAATAAATCAAATCCAAGCAAAACGAAATAAAATATTAATATTAATATTATTTTCAATCATAACATTTTTATAAAAAAATATCAATTGACATATTTCTGTGACTATCATCACAGAGTTAAGAAAGATGTCAATGACAAGAGTTAACGAAGAATTCTTTGGAATTGATATAACTTGATAATTTTGAGAAGAGCTAAAATTCTAAGGTATCCAAAAAATTGACATTCACTTGTCCATAGCCATCCTGTGTTTTCCATCCAATTCCTGAAAAAAAAGATAGAGAAGATAAGAAATAAAAAATCCATAGGTCTTTAGGACTAGAATTTTTATCTAAAAAATAAACTGCTTCTCCAACCATTCCTTGATAATTTTTATAAAAACTTACTTTTTTTTCTTTTTGAATCTTTGTTTGAATTTTGTCAAAAGGAAAATATTTAAAATATTTATATTGATTTGCAAAATCTGATTTTTTTATAGATTGTAATAAAGAGTGATAGACATATTTTCCTTCCAGACTGATGAATATGTTGTCTCCCACTTTGAAACAGGTAGGAGTGATAAAGTTTATTTTTACTTTTGCGGGAACTTCTACTATTTTATGAAATTGGAATTCTTTGGAACATTTGTGTTGAAATAAAATATTGTTTATGAAAAAATCATTTTCTCCTAATTGAATTTTTTCTTTTGAAATACTGAGTAAAAAAAGTTTCTGAATTAGTTTCAGTAAAAGAGTAGAGTACAGAGAACAGATTCGAATGTTATAATTTTGATTTTGTTCTAGAACTTTTTTTGAAGTAAGGAAATTTGAAATTTGTATCTTTCTAAGCTCAGTATATTGAAAATCTAAAGATAAAAATAATTTTTGAAAAAAGTTAAAATTTTGATATTTTAGAATTCTTTTTTCTTCCACGCCAATATATTTTAAAGAGATGACAACACTTCTAATCATTTTATATTTCCTCCGCTTTAGAATACTAAAAAATCTTGCTTATAAAATTGCTTATTTACGATTTTTCCTATGAATTGACATGTTTTGAAATCTTTTTCACATAAAGGAAAAGCATAGACAGAGTCTTTTTCTAAATTTATAATTTCTGGAATATAGCTCAGTAAAAAAGAAAATTGTTTTTTGGTAACTTTTCCTAAAAATACTGAATATTGTACTCTTACAAAGGAATAACTTAATAATAATTCAATTAATTGATTACGAACTCGTGTATCAACAATATCATAGAAAATTAAAATATCCATAATCTCTTTCCTTAAAGCAGTAAAAAATCTGAAAATTCATCAAATGAAAAAATATCTGTAGTGCTTCCAATAAATCTCGTTTTATAAAAATCTGTTTCACAAAGAGGACACAACAAAATAGAATCAGAATCCTCATCTATTTGTAAACAGAGATTTTCTATTTTTTTTCTCATGGTTTCATAGGAGAGATTCCCAATAAATACAGATTTTTGGATTCGAATAAAACCATAACTTTTCAAGAAATCAATTAATATCTTTCTTTTATATTGTGAAGAAATATCATATGAAATCAGGCATCTCATGGGTAAGCACCTCTTTTGCTAAAAATTTTGCTTCTTTTTTGATTAAATTTTCATAGGATATTTTTTCTCCATTCTGTTCTACGGTTGTTCGGAGTTTTTTATAAAACTCACTTAGTATTATTTTCTTGCCTTCCAAGAGGATCCTTCCTTCTTCATTAAAGAAAGACTTGTTGATTAATTTTTTACTGAATAAGGAAAAGCAAGTTTCAAATACTAAAAAACGAAAAATTTCTATGAAGTCAAATAGTAAAGAATCTGCTTTTCGGCTTTCTCCATGTAAAATTCCAATTTTCACATCGAAACCTGCTAATACAAGAGCTTGCTCTACTTTGGAATATAGAACTCCAAATAAATAATTTAATACTACATTATAAGGATCTCTGGCTCCATAGTTTTTTCTTCCATGAAATTTCCAAGTAGCTGGAATATGATCTTTTAATATTTTATAGTAATATCGACTGCTTAATCCTTCATAACCTAAAAGCGTTTCATGAAAATGACTCTCTTGTAGTTCTAAAAGGTTGATTTTATCTTCAATGCTTTGAAAGTATTCTTGTATTTCACTAGCATCAAGAGACTTTCTTCTTAAAATTTTCAAAAGATGCTTTTTTTGTGTTTCAATTTTTCTTATTATCCATTTTTTTATTAGTTTTTTTCCATAATTTCCCTGGAATAAAATAATTTGCTGTCTTCTCAAAATAGCACTGGAATCTAAGGAATTACTCCAGACCTTTCCATAAATATTCCCAAAATAATCGGCTAGATAAATAGGAATTTTATTTTCTATCATAAGACTTATAAAGTCAGTGGTAAGTGAACTCCTTCCTTGTATGATAATGCTATCGATGGTATCTACTGCTAATTTTTGAGTTCCTTTTTCATTGGATATGACAAAATGATTTTTTTCTTTTGAAAGTTTTGTACCATTCTCTTGAATATATAAATCCATAAAATTTCCTCCTCTATTCAAATTTTCTACACTATGTTGCAAAATTTTTTTGAAAAGAAAATGAATATATATGATTTTAAAATGTTATTTTTAGCTTTTTGGTTCCTTTTTTCTAATAATTTTGATTACAGTCTATTTGTACTATATTTTTATTTATTTGTCAAATTTAAGTGCAAATAATAGAAAAAGCACCTAAATTTTTCTAAGTGCTTTTTTGTTTAAAAATTTGCTATTTTCCTCTCTTTAGGATGCTAAAATTTTTCTAACTTTTTACCAAATAAATCAGTAGGAAAAACATTGTTTATCGTATCCCATTTATTTTTAGGCATTTGTTTTGTCATCATTTCAAAATCTTCTTTCCAGCTGTATAATGCTTCTAAATCAATTTTTTGCTTGGTATGCATTAATAAAAATTGCTCCTAACTTTTTCTTAATAGCAATCCACGAAGTTTACCTGCTCATAAACTCTACATACCTTTATCTCTTTAAAAGATTTCTTTTGATATCTGATTGTTTTTCTTTAACATAATTTTCTTTCTCATTTCTTGCAACTCCTTCATTTTGAAAATAAGAGATGGTAGTAATATGGTCTTTATCCAAAAGTTGCCAATTATATTTTTCTATTTCTAAATTTTTTAGTATAACTCTGTAGCATTTCAATCCTCATTAATGCTGGATATTCTCTCTAATTAAAGGAAATTAAAATAGAGGAAAATGCTAAGAAGTTTCGTTTCAATCCTCATTAATGCTGGATATTCTCTTTAATATTTTCATATCAATATTTTTATTTAAAATAAAGGCTATTACAAAAAGAATAGCTCCTATTAAAATATTTAATTCTCTTTTTTTCATTGTTTTGCTCCTAAAATTTAGAATAAATAAAATCAATATTGAAGGGATTATTGCAAGTTAATTATTGAAGTATGAGTAAAAAATAAACTTCTCTTACAGCTCTGAGTAATAGCTTTTTTAATACTTAGTTTCATATGAGAAAGCTCATTAATTGTCATCAACTTTTAATTTTTTAATAAAAAAATTCATCTTCTGTCATTTTATCATTTGTTGCTATTCTAAAAGTTAAAAGTAATTTTCCTGTTGATTCATAAATTCCAGTTACAATATGAGTGTTCCCTATATCTAATCCAATAATCATATAATTTTTATAGAATTGTTGAATTACTAACAATTCTATACCTCCTTATTAAATATACTAATATTAATTCACATTATAATAATTAACTTTTCACTTGTCAATGAATTGAAAAAATTTTTAGATTTTTTTAAGATTACTTAATTTTAACATATAAAATTTTCAAAAATTATATGAAAAATATTTTTCTTTCTTCTTGACAATAATAAGCTGATAGTTTTATAATTTTAAATAAGAAAATATTGTAAAAAATTTTGATTTATTTTTTTAATAATTACAGCTGAAAAAATTAATTACTATAATAAAATTTAGGAGGTAAATACATGAAAGAAGAAAAAACTGTTGAAACAAGTTATAATGATATTCCCTACATGTCAAAAAGTTTTTTTTTTACTTCTCCAGAAAAGCAAAAAACTGTATTACAACTTTTAGGTTATGTTACTCCAGAGTTAAAAAAAGCAAGAGTTTTAGAAATTGGGTGTTCTTTTGGTGGGAATATTATTCCTTTTGCTATTGCTCATCCAGATGCAGAGGTTATTGGTATTGATTTATCTGAAATTCAAATTAAAGAAGGAAATAATATTATAAAATATCTAGGTTTGGAAAATATTCAGTTACATCATAAAAATATTATGAATTTCGAAGAAGACTATGGAAAATTTGATTATATTATTTGCCATGGTGTTTTTAGTTGGGTAACAGATGAGGTACAAAATAAAATTTTGGAAGTTATTAAAAATCATCTTTCTGAAAATGGCTCTGCTATTATTTCTTATAATACTTATCCGGGATGGAAGCATATTGACATATTAAGAGATATTATGAAATTCAGAATTGATACTCTTCAAAATATAGGAAAAAAAGTAGATCCTTATGAACAGGTAAGCTATGGAAAAGGAGCTATTGAATTTTTAGAAAAATATGCAATATTAAGTGAACATACTAAACGTATGATTACAGATATTCAAAGTAAAGACGATTACTATATTATTCATGAATATTTTGAAGAAACTAATCGTCCTATGTATCTATATGATTTTAATAAAAAACTTTTAGAATATGGGTTATTTCATGTTATTGATTCCGATCTTTCAAGGTCTTTTCCAATCCATGAAAACCTAGAAATAGAAAGAGCAATTAACAATGAAAGCGCAAATAACCATGTTGTTCGAGAACAATACTGGGATTATATCTTTGATAGACAATTTAGGATAAGTATTATAACACATTTAGAAAACAAAGAAAAATGTAATCTAACTCCTATGTTACAAATAGGAGATATACAAAATCTACATATTCGTGCTCTTTTCTTAAAAAATTCTGAAGGAAAGTACGAAAGAAATGGGAATATCTTTCTTGATGAGCTAAATGATGTCCTTGATGAATTGAATCAAAGATTTCCAAATACCATCTCCATAAAAGATTTATTTGATTGTCTCAAGGATAAAATAAAAGATAAAATGGAAGAAAAAGATTTCTACCAAAGAATCATAAGACTTATTCATTCTCATCAAGTAGAAGTTTTTTCAAGAGAAATTAAAGTATCTCAACACAAAAAATTAAAGTTAAATGATAGATATATTAATTATATAAGATATATTATGGATGTACAAAATCCTGTCATTTCCTTTGCTAATTCCGTTGGTTTGATTACAGAAGCATCTAAGATTGAACTACTAGTAATGCTTCTTTTTAATGGTGAAAGAACCGATGAAGAAATTATGGATATTGTAAAAGAAAATATCAAAAATGGAGCTTTTACTATTACGAAAGAGAATACAACTAAAACAGAATATACAGAAGAGCATTTTATTCGAGACTTTGTAAAAAATATTAGAAATTTTATCGAAGTAAATGTTATGAATAGCTAAAAAATATTTTTTCCAAAAAGACTGTTGCAAGTCATTAAATAAAGTAAAAAAATAATGTATAGACTTCCTAAATTTCACTTATTTTTTATTATTATGAAAAAACATTACGCCTATTCTAGTATATAGAAAAGTGAACCTCTCCCACTTAACATTACTTTGTCATTTTTGAAGTGGGAGCTTCTTCTTGGGAAGTAGTTGCTTTTGTTAGCCAACTATATTTACCAAGCTAGCCCCGTAGTTCCTACGGTTCTTTTTATTTTTAAGCTGTTTCCCTCATTCTTAGACCTTCCGCCAATATATTTTTACTTGCGTTGATATCTCTGTCGTGATAACTATGACAAATGAGACAAGTCCACTCTCTTATAGCAAGAGTTTTCTTGCCATCTCTATGACCACATACAGAGCATAATTGACTTGATGGATACTGTCTATCTACTTTTATGAGCTCTTTCCCATACCATTTTGCTTTATACTCTAGTTTGTTTACAAAACTAGCCCAAGATACATCAGTGATAGATTTTGCTAGTTGATGATTATGAAGCAATCCTTTTGTGTTGAAGTCTTCCATACAGATAATATCGTGGCTTTTGATAATATAGGTACTTAACTTATTTAAGAAATCTGTTCTCCTATTCATAATGTTTTCGTGTATCTTGGCTACTTTAATTCTTTGTTTTTGATAGTTTTTAGCCTCACTTAATTTCTTCTTTGATTTTTTAGCATTTAGAAATCGTTTCGATAAATTTTGGTTCTTTGTCAAATAGTGTTGGTGAAAAAAACAAAATAATAAAATCGCTAGGGGAGGAATCTTTTAGATTTCTCCCTCTTTTAATATGCTGTTAGAACTACAAATTAAGATTCTTCTGCGCAAGTTTTGAAAACTTTTGTAACCATATGAAATCCGTTTCATCAACTTAATCTTTTGATGGAAGCCTTCTACAACTCCATTTGAGAAAGGACTGTCAATACTGTTTAAAATTTTTCTGTATGTCTTTAAAGTACGTGCTAAATGAAGATTATCACATCCTTTGTACTTCTCTAATAGAGAGAGAAAATTTTCTTTCTTCTTATGTTGAAATAGATAAAGAAAATTTTGATATATCCCATAGGATTCATCTAATTTTTTTGGAATTTTCTTCAATAGGAAATTTACAATTTCTCCTGATGAAATATATTGTTTAAAAAAATAGTCATAGTAACGCTTTTCTGATAGAGAACTAGCTGATTTTTGAAAGATCTTCCAGTGCTTTTTTAATTTTCTTGCTAGAGAATGATCTTGAAGTTGTTTCATGAGTTGTATTTTTGCTTGTAAAAATGCCCTAGAGATTAATTGGACGATATGGAATCTATCTAAAATGATTTGCGCATTGGGAAATAATTTTGGCAATATTTGTAAGTAAGGTTCGTATAAATCTGTTGTGATAACCTGAACTTTTTTACGTTCTTCCATAGGAAAGGTCTGAAAAAAATCAATCAAGGGATCCTTTCTTCTATCTTCTAAAATATCTACAATCTCGCGCTTTTGTAAATCTACTAAAATGACAGACATATTTCCCGAAGCCTGTTTTGTAGATTTGAATTCATCGATTCCTAAATGAGTAGGAAGCGTTTTGGGATGTTTCTTTTCAAAATCATAGTACGGGAAAAGACTTCTTTTCACAGTAGAAGAAGAGACTCGAAATCTTTTTACAATATCTTTTTCTGAGATAATATTTTTGGATTCTAATGCGATGGAAAGTTTAACACTGTCTGCAATACTACAGTATTTTCTGACAAAATTGGTAGAGGCAGAAAATGTTTTTGAACAACTTTTACAAAGGAAACGCTGCTTTCTTAGATAAAGATAAGAAGGAGTATTGGAAACATCTAGTATTTTAATCTTAGAAAGTTTCGTACCATTCCGGATGATATGTTTTTCTCCACAGAAAGGGCATTTCTCTATGGAATAGGTTAGTATAGCATGGAATATGAGGGCATTGTAACCATGTATTTTTTTTCTTCCCAAGGGATATCAGAAAAAGAAATGTTAGGGTCTTGAATTTTTAATAAAGTATTGATAGAATAATGATGAGACATAGAAATCAACTCCTTGTAATTGGGTTTGACGATTTAATTATATCCGAGTTTTTCTAATGTCTCAATTTTTTTTTGAAAAAAATGGTGTTGGATGACCCGAGACCACCAACACCAAAAATTATACAACCATAATTTTCTTTGTTCTCTTTTTCATTTTTTTTCTAATTGTTTTCTAAATTTAAGATTTTCTATTTTTTCTCCAGTAGAAAGAATCGCCATATTTTTAATACCTAAATCAATTCCTATGGATGAATTCGTTTTTGCTAATTCCTGAATATCCGTTTCACATAACAAAGAGATAAAATACTTACCACTTCCATTGCGCGAGATCGTAGCAGATTTCATGATACCTTCTATGTTTCTGTGCACTTTCATTTTTACGACTTCTTTTAATTTAGGAAGTTTTACCCCATTTTCAAAAATAGTTACAGTACCCTTTTGATTATTCGTTGTATAGCTTTGTACAAGATTTTTCTTAGATTTTAATTTAGGAAACCCTATAGCTTTATTTCTAAAAAAGTTTTTATATGCTTTCTCTAAATTCCTTTGAGCGTTAGCAAGCGCAAGACTATCCACTTCTTTTAGAAATTCATACTCTTTTTTTATAGTTTGCAGGAGTTGGATATGTTGTCTTTTTATCAGGGGTCTCTTTCCTTTCTTCCTATGCTTTCATTCTATCATGTAGCATAAGATTATAGACAAGACGAACACAACCGAACGTTTTATTAAAAAATATCTTTTGTTCTTCGCTTGGATACATTCTAAATTTATATGCTTTTAGTTGTCTCACCCGTCCACCTCCCTCAAAATGATTTCTTCTTTTGTTCTTGTTCTTCTCTATATTTTTTAATGACTTCCATAGGAGCTCCCCCCAGTAGTCAACAAACAAAAACTTTTAGACCAAAACATTTCTTTCCAAAGATATTTTCTTATATATTGAATGACAATTACTATCTAATTCCATTGGTTTTACTCCTATTTTTATATATCTACTGATTACAGTATATTTCTTTGTTCTCTAAAAAACAATAGGGCAATTCATCACACTACCTATAGAGGTGGGCGACTTCTTGCCCGTTAGGTTAATGATGGATATTCTCTTTAATTGAAGGGGGGAGTATATGGCTGATGTAGTCTTTGAGTTTCAATCCTCATTAATGCTGGATATTCTCTTTAATGAGTTAAACGATTGATATTAGTTTTTCTTGCTAGTGTTTCAATCCCCATTAATGCTGGATATTCTCTTTAATTTTCAAAAATAAAAGAAAAAAAAGGAAGTGGTATCAATGGTTTCAATCCTCATTAATGCTGGATATTCTCTTTAATGCATTAAATTTTTAAAAATGGGAGATGAGAAAATGTGTTTCAATCCTCATTAATGCTGGATATTCTCTTTAATCTATTTTTAAAAGGAGTATATGAGGAAGTGTATATTCCTGTTTCAATCCTCATTAATGCTGGATATTCTCTTTAATAGATAAAAAAAATACTTGCAATTTATGTTAAAGTGTTTCAATCCTCATTAATGCTGGATATTCTCTTTAATAGATAAAAAAAATACTTGCAATTTATGTTAAAGTGTTTCAATCCTCATTAATGCTGGATATTCTCTTTAATAAATTTCTTTAAGCAAAATGGCAAAAGAGCTTGGAATGTTTCAATCCTCATTAATGATGGATATTCTCTCTAATAGAAATGCAAGAATATATAGGGAATCAAAGTATGGGTTTCAATCCTCATTAATGATGGATATTCTCTTTAATAAATATCACTAAATGTATCTGTAGTGGGGAAAAGAGTTTCAATCCTCATTAATGCTGGATATTCTCTTTAATAAAAGAATTTATTTTTAAAAGGAAGTTACGAAGAGGTTTCAATCCTCATTAATGATGGATATTCTCTTTAATAAATGAAAAAAATTTACATGAGCCAGATTAAAAAGTTTCAATCCTCATTAATGATGGATATTCTCTTTAATCAAATAAAATTAGGAGCAATGTTAGAGGAGATGGAGTTTCAATCCTCATTAATGATGGATATTCTCTTTAATACAAAAGCAATTTAGAAATAAGAAAATCATATTTCGTTTCAATCCTCATTAATGATGAATATTCTCTTTAATGTAGAAGTTGATGAAAATATGTATAGAAGTAAACAGTTTCAATCCTCATTAATGATGGATATTCTCTTTAATAATGTCAAATGCAGTAATTGTGTTGGTCGGAATTATGTTTCAATCCTCATTAATGATGGATATTCTCTTTAATAATAGCGGCAGAAGAAAAAGACAGTGTGAAACAGTTTCAATCCTCATTAATGATGGATATTCTCTTTAATCCAACAAGTTTCTTAATTTGGGGAGAATCTATGAGTGTTTCAATCCTCATTAATGATGGATATTCTCTTTAATTTAGAACTTTTAAGCTATAAAAGCGAAAGAAAATTGTTTCAATCCTCATTAATGATGGATATTCTCTTTAATTAAAAACTTTTAAAATACTTTATGAAGCGGTCAGAGTTTCAATCCTCATTAATGATGGATATTCTCTTTAATTAGTTTAGAAGAGAAAATGAGGAAAAAATTTGCTCGTTTCAATCCTCATTAATGATGGATATTCTCTTTAATAGAAAATGCATTTAAGAAAATTTTAAATTATTAGTTTCAATCCTCATTAATGATGGATATTCTCTTTAATTTTTGGTAAAACAGCATAAAGGTGGAGTTGGAAAGTTTCAATCCTCATTAATGATGGATATTCTCTTTAATCAAAAATTCAAAATAAATACAAAGAAAAATTATTGTGTTTCAATCCTCATTAATGATGGATATTCTCTTTAATAAATGAAAAATTTTAGAAATTTTATTGTGTTAAGCAGTTTCAATCCTCATTAATGATGGATATTCTCTTTAATAAAAATCAAAAAAAGAGGAGGAATAATGAACAAAATAAGTTTCAATCCTCATTAATGATGGATATTCTCTTTAATTTCATGGAATTTACTTAACAGATTCCATGATAGAGGTTTCAATCCTCATTAATGATGGATATTCTCTTTAATAGCAATCTGTGTTTATTTTTCATAATTTCCAATCCTTTTTTGACTATTTTGTTTCGTAATTTTTTTAAAAAAGTGTACAATAAATTGATACTTTTCTACATTTTTATTCAAAAAGTACTTATATTTTGATATGACTATTTTCCCTTTCGTAATCATAACCTCCCTTCAAATAAGATTTTATATTGCATAAAATAAAACATTAAATACTTTCGTAAAAAAATATTTTATTTTCTTCCACTTCTATTGTATAGTATAAATATATAATCGTCAAGAATAGGAGAAAAAATATGGAAAAAATATTAGTAGAGCTTGATACCGTGTATACTAAATACAGAATGTTTTCTAAAATCAATACGAAATGTCATCTTCTAAAGAAAATCAATCAATTGGAAGAATCCTTTCTTATGTTAAAATTTTCAGATAATAGCATTAATGTTATAAAAACTTTATTTGAGACAATGCATATTTTTACTCGAATTCGTATTTTATTTCTTCTTTCTCATTTGCCTGAAAAAAATCAAACTCTTCAACTTCTCCTTTGGCAAGAATTACTGAAAACAAGCTCTTCGCAAAACGCTAAAAAATATAATATTTCTTTTCTTTTTTCGGCTTTGATGTATTCTAACTTACCATTTTTAGAAAATTCTTTGATAGAAAATCAAGAATATTTTTTATCTTTACACTATAAGAGTGAATTTTTATTATTGCTTTCAAGTATAGCTACAACAAATGATTCTTTATCCTTATTTTTTTCAAACTTTCATAAATATCATGATGAATGTTTTTGGGGAATCGGAAACTTAGCCTCTCATCAGGGAGAACTTTTCATAAAAAGAAGCCTATTTAAAGATATTCTAATCACATTCGAAAGATATTTAAGTCCTAAAAAAGAGAAAATACCAAACTCTATCTATTATGCTTTAGCGCAACTTTGTATCACAGATGAAGGGATTGATCCCCAAAGATTAAATCATATTTCTCATAAGTTATTTTTAATCAAGGATTTTAACAATCCCTTGTATAACATCTGTAGAAAACGAGTCAATAATATTTCCTTAAACCATTTTGAATTGCTGTATCTTGAGAGTGTTTCTAAAAACTTTCCTCTTCTTGGTAGGAAAGTTTTGCCCAACCCATAGTGAGATAATAATCTCTTGTAGAATCATCTATAAGGTTTACACTGAAAAGTTCTTGAGGATTCTTTGTAAAAAGGTTTAAAGTTTTGGAATGAAAACCAGCTCCTTTTCCTATTCGAATAAGAGCTTCCTTTTCTTTTAAATCGGAAAAAACTTTCTCCAAATATTCATAAAACTTTAAAGTTTTTTCTCCTTTTTCTCTCATAATAGGGTCTTTTTTGTTACTTGCCATTGTTTGAAAGAAATTTTTATCTGCTGTTATCATTTTTTCTGCATGATGATTCAAGTTCTTGAAAATCTCATCAATATATATATCCTTCAACTCTTGAATTACTGATCCTTGATTCTCATTTTTTTTCCTTACCAAAGACTCCAAAATTTCTTTATCTATTTGAAATTCTTTTAATAAAATTTGGAATGTATATAGGTTGTCCCTTTCCCAATCTAAAAGTTCATGGTATACTCCACTTCCTTGTCCTTTTTTCTTACTCCATCTCACAACTTCTTCGATACGAATATCATCATTTTTTATGTCAGTGTCTGATATATAGAGATTTTTAAAAGGATCCACTTTAGGTTCCTCTCTTTCTAGACCAATCAATACTGCTAGTAATTTTTTATTATTATTAAGTTTTTTTCTAGTTATTTCATTTTGTTTTTCTATAAAAGCTTTCCTCTCATCAGGAAGATATTTTTTTATTTTTTCTATACGTGGTTCTTGGAAAGGTTTTGTGTTTTGGGTAGAATTTCTTTCAATAAAATATTCCTTTTTATCGGGGTCAAATTCATTTGCCAAAAAAGCTGTTCTAATAGCTCCTTTTATAGAACTTCCCGGAATATAGACCCTAAAGTCTGATTTTATGGTTTCCTCAATCTCAAAAGTTTTATTTTCGTTTTTTTTTATTGCTTCCAGAAAATTTGTCTATATAATCTTTTAAAACTTTTTGAGATACTTTTCCTTTATAAATATAGCCATATTTTTCTTTGTAATTTTTATGGATAAAGTCTCTTATTTTTATAGTATCTCCTTGTTCCAATAGTTGTATTAGTTTTTCTCTTTCCTTTACTTGCAATTTTTGAAAGTAATCTGCAAAGGAAATTCTGTAATAGGTAGCATTTTCTTTTTGAATAATATAATTATCAGGGTATAATGTTTGCCCAGAACCTATATGAATAGGAGATAAAATTTCTAAAGTACAACGATAGGACTGTAGCTCTCTTTTTATTTTTGACATGGTAATTCCACCTCCAATGTAAAAGGAATTCCGACCTGTATAATATTTTTATCCACATGGATATCCTTTAACACCTTTCCTACAATCTCCCTTTTTTGTCCATAAAAAAGAGATCCGGGTGTGAAACAGGAGAATGTTTTTTTGAAAGGAACGGTATTTTTTGTATAATCACTTGCCAATTTAGGAATTTTGGTCAATACTTCCAAATGTTCTTCCCTTTCATAATCTCCTTCTTCGGGGATATAGTTGGATAGAACGACAAAGGCATTGGCATTTTCTATTTTTTGAAAACCTTCAAATTTCTCAAAGGATACTCTGGAAATTTGTCCTTTTCCGGTACTAATTTTTTTCCCATATCCTGTTTCCTCAATCCAGTGTAAATACTTATTGATTCTATCGATTGGAAAATCTTCTCTTAGTTTTATAAAAATGCAAAGATTTTCACTTGATGTATATTCTTTTTGGGTAAAAAGAGCATTATCTTTAGTACTTCCACTCGTTCTATTAATCACATTATGATAAGTTATACTTTCCAATTCTCTTTTTTTTTGTTTTTTCTTTTCTTCTTGTTCCACTTGTAGCCATAATTTTTCTTGAATAAAATCAGAATTTTTCATTTTACCTCTCAATACATTAAAATCGTCCAAAGAAACAAAAGAAATTTTATGAATTTTCTTTAAAGTACGAACGGTATCGACCATGCTTTTTTTAAATTTTTTTTGACATTCCAAAGTAAAATTTCTTTCTATGCTTTCCTTTTGAAGTAAAGGATAGGAATTTTCTGTAAAGCCATTTGAGACAATAAAAGGTGGATTTTTCTCTTCAAATTCTCGTATTATTTTTTTCAACTCTTCCTCTCCTTCTAATAAGGAAATCGCCCAGAAAATATGTCCATAAATAGTATCACTTTGCCAAGGGGTCAAATAAGAAGAAAGAGCTTTTATCTTCCAACAATAGATTGCATATTGCATATTTTTCACCTATCCTATTTTTATTGCTTCCAATTTCTCTCGATAATCTTCTCCGTTTACTTTTAATTCCACGAATTCAAATTGTCCGTTTCCTCTGGAAACTCCTCCTCCGATTCCTTCTAACAAAATCGCTTTCAAAGCTTTCAAAACAACTTCTTCAAAATATTGCTTATCTTTTGTTCCTCCATCTCCCATATCCAGTATTTTATAGGAAATGGAAAAATCAAATTCCGTTCCTGCAGGAATTCGTTCAGAGTTTCTGGGAGTGGCTGCTGATGACAATCGGTTGATGTTATTTTCGTATTTCCACTCTGTATCTATTCCTGTTCGCTCTTTCAGTTTTTCTAATTTTTTCTTACTATCTTCCGTTAGATAAGCATCCTTCACAGAAATACGTGTCGGTCCACTTTCAGCCTTTTGAGCATATTTTGCCCCTCGACCAAATACTCGACAAATAGGACAATCTTTATCTGTACAATTATGGACATTTCCATCGCTTTCTATACTATTTTCTATCCATTCCATAAACATTCTCATTTTTCCTTTGATAGAAGAACCGGGAATATAGACTTCTCTCGTTAAAGGATTTCTTACTACTGGGCTATCATTTCCTCCAATTTCAATAATATCATTATTTCCTCCAACTCTCATTCCGGTTAATAACTTAATTCTACAATCAATTTTTTTTATTTCTAATAATTTCATACTCTTCTCCTTACTCATTTCATATCTCCAAAATATCCAACTATAGTTTCAAAAAATAATGAAAAATCCAAAAATGCCTTACATCCTCTTCCTAGTTTATTTTCTTTTTGAATCCTTTCTATTCCTGCATCTAAAAATTGTTTCAAAGGGGATAATTTTTTCTTTTCTTTTTCGTTTCGATAATTAATCTTAGATTTTATCATTAAAATCAAGGGATAAATTTTTTCAAATTCTTCTTGCTGTGTTTCTTCTTCTTTTCCTAAGATACGATTTCTAAAACCTTTGACTTCTCCAAAAAAAGCTCTTAACTGAGTCGAAGTTACGTTCTTAAAATCCCCAGCTATCTCTTTTGCCTCTGTAGTGATAAGCTCTTCCCTTAAAATTCCTTTTTCATTACAAAATCCATGGTGTATAAAATACCAGTCATATTTTTTTTCTTCCTGCTTATTATTTTTTCCAGAACTATTTTGTCTATTTCCTTGATAATTATTCATTTTCCCCTCCTACAATTCTATTTTTTCGAATGACATAATTTAATATCATTCTCATATATTTTACTGCAAATTCCTGATTTTGTTTTTCTCCTTGAATAGAATCCAATCCAAAATATTTTTCTAATTCCGTGTATCTCCTATCGTTTATTGCCTCCGCTCTCGCATCTTTCTCTTCTTTATAGTTTTTTTCACGTTTTATTTCTTCAGTAAGCTTAGAAAGAAGATTTCTTTTTGTATCATAGTAAAAATCAGAAATATATTTCAAATATTTTGCATCCTTTTCTGTTCGATACTTTTCCATCATTTCCGTGTAATGTAACAAACGATACAGAAAGCCTTGTGTATAACAAGAAGATTCTTCCTCTTTTTTCATATTCTTATCTATAAATTGAATCAAGCTATTGACTTTATAATAATCCCTCCATGGAATATAGGTGTTAAAAATAACAATACCATCCTTTCCCGAAGTTTTTCCATATTCTTCCGCTTCTGTTGCCCATTTTGAAGAAAAATAAATGGGATCTTTGGGTTTGGTAATAGCAATTCCTTGTGTTAGAGTGAAATTTGGATTTCCTCCTACAAATTCTCCAAACTTACTTTCAATTTCTTGTGCTATTTCTAATAGTTTATCCCATGCTCCTACAATCATAAAGTCATCTCCTCCGGAATATACAATATAGTAGGAATTTTCTTTTTTCTTCAAGTAATTTGGCAAATAAAAGGAAAAGAAGGCGTCCAGCATATTACTTAAAAAAGACATTCTGGAAATGGAAAACGTCTCTTTTAATCCTAAACTGAAAATAAGACCTAAATCATCTACATCTCCTTTTAATACTCCTAAATTATTGGACTTACTTTCTTTTGCAATCTCTTCAAATGTTTTTACTTCCCCTTCTTCATTCAGTGGTGTATATCCACCATAAAAGTCCTGTAGATAAGGAATTTTTCTTTGTTTCCATTTCTCATGCTTATAATATAATGTCAAAAATGGAATTTCTTTTTCAACAAATTTTTCTTTTTGGGTATCTAAGTAAGCATATAGACCGAATAAAGAAATATATTGGTTATTTGTCTTTTGTTCCTTTGGATAGATATATATTTTTTCTAAAGTTGGAAGTAATCCGCCGATTTTAACATCTTTTTCACAATAATCACAATCTTTATTTTCCAAAGTGATTCGCTTTTGACAAATTTTACACATTCCGATTTCCTTGTGACTTCCATATAGAGCATCTTCAAAAATAGGTTGCTCTAAAATTTGTTTTTTAAATTTTAAATGTTTATTCTTACTAAGTTTATCATTTAATATATCGTATTTTTCTGAAATTTTAGTTCCTAATTCTTCTCCGGAAAGTTCCACAAAACTAATGTTCAAGAAAATTTGAGTTTGATATTGATGATAGAGTTCATCATTGATTTTCTTCGTTAGTGTTTCAATGTTTTCTTTTACTTTTGTAGAATTGGGAGCCAAAATATAGAATTTTCCTCCGGAAGACATGACGATGTTGGATATTTTTAAATCTAACTCTTGAATAAACTTATAGGAAGCTAATTGAGACAACATTTTGATGAAAAAAGAACGAGCTCGTAATCTCTTCGCAATCCCATCCGTACTTTCCAAAGCATAAATATACTTTTGGATTCCTGAAACATCTCCACCAATCAGTAAGAAATAGTTTTGCCTGTCCGCTTTTTCAATCTCTTTTTCCTCAATTTTTTCAAAGCTTCCATATCTGTCTACGAAATAAGAATATAAAGCGACTGCAATCGCAGAACTGTTTTTTAAATGGTCGTATAAAGAAATATCACATATTCCTGATTGAGTGTCGGAAGGTAAACACCAAGTATATTTTTTTAATAGATCTAATAGATTTATATAAAAAACATGGAAAGAATCCGATTGTATAGAGGATAATTCCTCTAAGAAGGAATCAATAAGCTTTGTAATTTCCTCTTGTGAATTTTTCTCCAAATCTTCTTTTGGCATAATATTTTCTTCGGAAAAAGTTCTAAGAGAATAGCGAACCGTATTATTTTCCTTCCCTTTTTCAATATTTACTTGTGAAAAAACAGAATCTAAGGGTCTTGTTCTAAAATTTGAATTTTCTTCCTTTGTACTTTCATCTCTTTCTTTGGAAGAATAATTATCAGCTCTTGACACAAGCTTGGCTAATTTTCTGATTTTCGGATTATCTATGCTTTCAACTTTCAATTCTTCAGGAAAAGTGTGAGATTCATGATGTTTTTGAACTAATTCCTGCAATATTTTATCTTCAGCTATCAAATTTTTTTCTACTAAATATTCTACAAACCAGCTTGATAAAGAGGGATGCTTGCTATTGCCTAATTTTGTTTTTTTGGAATATTCATTGCTTCGATGTAAGAGTTTTCCAATATCATGAAGCAGTGCTGCCAAGGCGACCCTCTGTAAATCACTCTGAATTATTAACATACTTTTCTCCTCCTATTTTTTTGATTCTTCCTAAACCTATACTTTTACGTTTTCCTAAAGAAATATCATCCGGCATATCTACATTGCTTTCAAATTCTCCCACAAATCCTAGAATACTAATATCTTTTTGACGAAAAACGAGAAGTTTGAAATTTCCTGTTACTTCAATTTTCTTTTCCGCTTGGATACGACACATTTTAAAAAACTCCAGAATGTTATTTCTTAGTTGTTTATTAAAGTCAAATTCTCCTTTTTGATATTTTGAATAATTTTGTTGATTTAAAGCGAACCAGGGAGTTTCAAAACGATATTTCCATTTTTTATCAGTAACTTCTAAGTTGGGAAATAACATCCTCACTTCGGGTTTTGTTTCATAGCTTATTCCATCAATAGTAAAACAAGTAATTTTTTCCGCTAATTGCAGTAATAAATCAGCTGCTTCCTGTACTCCCAGAATAACGCAGCATCCATCTAATATTTTATATTGAATTTTGCTATAAGTGTATTGGAAGGTAAATTCATCAATATGATGATGAAATTCGATATATTCCTGAAAAAAATTTCCAAAATATCCTCGCAGCTTTTCCGCATCCCTTTTGTGAAAGCTCTTTTTTTCTACGGGCAAAAATAATTTTACTAATTTCAGCATTTTTGCCCCCTTTCATAAGGTAGAAAGCAAATATGCTTGAAGATTGCTGTTTTTACAATATATCCATTTTCCTTGTATTCTGTTGACTTTCTTTCAGAATAGGAGTACAACGCAGTTGCTCCTATTTCTTTTGTATAATTTACCATTCGGTAAGTAATTCCCCATTCCCCCTGAATTAAAACAAAATCTTTCGGTGTCACATTTTTGGAGAGATAATGTTTGAAGATTTCTTCCTCTTTTTCATCGTTTCTAATATTTGACCAACGTTTTTGCAAGTCTTCCGGTAAATAAATATATTGGGAACAACTCCATTTCTTTTTCAATTCCTCTTCCTGTTCTTTTGTTAACTTATGTGAAAATAGTAGATAAATTTTTCTGTTTTCTTTCATAAATAAGCTCCTAAATGTAATTTTTTATTGTACTAGTCTTTTTTGAGAGTTTCGTATTGTTTCAGTTGCATTTGTAATTTCTGTACATAGTTTTTTTCTTGAAATATTGTTTGATAAAAATTTAACAATTCAGGAATTTGTTCAATATCCTCTTTTATCGTATTTCTCTCATCAGAATGAGCAATATTATTTCGACTGTTATAAGTATTTGTCATATTTTTCCAGAATGTATAAATTTCTTCGGAGGTATTAAATTTTGATTTTTTATTGTTTATTTTCTGTATAAATTTTTTCCTTGTATTTTCTTTTTCCCTTTTTTCTTTTTTCTTGTCTTTTTTACTTTTTACTTTCTTCAGAGACTGGTTTTCATATAATTCCTCTTCTAAAAAATTGTAAAGAGCTTGGTTCATATTGAGATAAGCCAAAGCATATCTTTTTTCCTGATAATGCCATTCTGCTAATTGTAACATTTTTTCATGTTTTGTCTTTAGATTTTTAAAATGATTTGCTACATTTTTCTGAATTTCTGGAATAATATAGGATGCAGGTCCTTCTAAAGAGTGTTTATCCAATTTCTTTACCATTTTTATACTTTCTTCAATATTAAAAATATAATTCATTCCCAAAGCTTCTGAATAATCCTTAATAGCATCACGAACATTGGATTTTTGAATTAGATTTATCAATTCATCTGCATTTCCATATTTTTTTAAATTGTTCGCTCCATTCATCCATTTCATAATTTCATAAAATTTGTTTAAGTTTATGATCGGACACGGCTCTCCTGCATTTCCGTCTTTTATAGCCTCAAACATTCCGTAAGAAATCATCTTAACCTCGATATTTTTATTGCTTAGTTCTAAAACATAATGTAAAACTAAAAAAGCCCAAAAAGCATTGCTTCTAAAAGAATGAGTAATGTCTAAATATAACTCATCTCCTTCCTGTAAATCCTTCAATATTTTAGTGATTTCCATAAAGTTTTTCTCTATTTCTTCATCATTTGTTCCAAAATATGTCAATATAGCACGAATTTTTTTATCGAAAGTTTCCTCCAATTTTGATAAATCTAAGAATGTGAACGGTGTTTTTGCTTTCTCTTCTAAAGAAAAAGATTGAAATTCAATTATTTTTTCAAAAAGATAATTTTCATAATCACTATTTTTCTTCTTTTCAAAAACTTCACAATAATAGCTATATATATTCTCCCACATAGAACCCATAGTTCCAATGTAATAAATAATGTCTATATTGTAATGTTCTTGTAGGGCAGCACTAACATAATTCTTATTTTTGTATATCTTTCCTTCAATTGTATAATCCGTTGCTTTATATTCTCGATTTGTGTCCCCATTTCCCAATGAAGCAATTAATATTTTTCTACTCAAAATCTTTCCTCCTTCGTCATTTAAATTATTACAGTTCTATATTAACATATTATAAGTTATTTTTGAATATTTTTATCTATTTTCTTTCGCTTCAAAAAATATAAAAATATTTTTAACTGTCTCCAAAGAATTCAAAGATATAATAAAAGCTGCTAAAAATAAAAAGTTAAGAAAAATTTTGTAACTAGTTATTTTTTTATTGAGAAGATTTGTAAAGAAAAAGCTCTTTTTCTGTGCACATACTCCCAAAAAAGAGAGTAAAATATCGAAAAATTGTAACATAACATACGAGAGAAAAATTTTTTTATATATGGTATTTCTTTTTTTATAATATTTTGAGAGAATTATAAAAAGAATATAAAAAAGCTATACCCTATGGGGTATATTTTTTTCAATTATCCTATGATAAGATGATAAAAGATGAAAGAATATTGTAATTGAATAGAAAGAGGGGTGAGAAAAATCAACAGTGTAAAAATACATCCATTAAGTTCTAAAAAAGAAAATTTATTTTTATCTCTAGTTGTCATTGCCATTGTTATCATTGCTTATTTTTTAATACAGCTTACTGCTAAAAAAGATATAGGACAAACATTGACTGCGACTCAAATCAGTGCATACAGAGAATTATCCAATGTAAATAATTCGTTTTACACGGAATTGACCAATTCTTTACTGGAGATAGAAGCCCTTACAGAAGCAGAAGGAGAAATTCCGGAGATTGCCGTATTGGAGGAAGAAGAAATTTCTCCTTATTTGAAAGATGATTTATGGGAAGAACGTGGAGCCCTGACTTGGCAAAAATTGGAAATGAAAGGAAAAGTTTACTACCTGGGAATTAGTAAACAAGTCAATATTGTGGGAAATTACTTAATCGAATTCAATCGAGAGGCAATGGATAAGAGTATTATTTACTACAATGATGAGCAAGATGATGGACGTTCTTTACCAAAAAGTATTTCACATTTGCAAGAACATTGGAGAGAAATTGTTCCTTATACAGGAGCAGAAGAAAGAAAGAAATTTTAAGGAGGAAAAATATGTTAAAAAAAGTACTTACTATTTTTTTGTTTGCAGTATTTAGTATTTTTTCATTTGGAGCAGATAAGTTAAAGGTAGGTGTTACTCTACAACCATACTACAGTTTTGTGACAAATATTGCAGGAGATAAAGTAGATGTTTTTCCGGTTATTCGTGGAGATTTGTACGATTCTCATAATTACCAACCTCAATATGAAGATTTGAAGCAATTAGGAAAAGCGGATGTGGTTGTTGTAAATGGGGTAGGACATGATGAATTTGTCTTTGACATGATAAAAGCAGCCCCAAATAGTAAGAAAATAAAAATTATTTATTCCAATGCAGGGGTTTCTTTAATGCCTGTTTCCGGAAGCAGAAGTTCTGAAAAAATTATGAATGCACACACTTTCATTTCGATTACGACTTCGATTCAACAAGTATACAACATTGCAAAAGAGTTGGGAAAATTAGATCCCGGTAATAAGGAATATTATTTAAAAAATGCAAGAGAATATGCTAAAAAGTTGAGAAAAATAAAAACGGATGCTCTATCCAAAGTTTCTTCTTACAAAAATTTGGATTTTAGAGTGGCAACTATGCATGGAGGCTATGATTATCTGTTGTCTGAATTTGGAGTCGACGTGAAAGCAGTGATTGAACCGGCTCATGGAGTTCAACCAAGTGCAAAAGATTTGAAAGAAGTTATTGATGTGATTAAGAGAGATAAAATTGATATTATTTTTGCGGAAGCTGCTTTCCAAAGCAAATTCATTGATACTTTGCATAAAGAAACAGGAGTAGAAGTGAGAGCTTTATCTCATATGACAAATGGTCCTTATACAAAAGATAGTTTTGAGAAATTTATTCAAGAAAACTTGAATTCGGTCATTTCCGCTATGCAATTTGTAGCAAAGAAAAAAGGATTGAAATAAATGGGGAAAGGAATTCGAATTGACATTAAAAATCTGAATTTGACCTTATCAAATACAGAAATTTTGAAAAATATTAATTTAACGATTCAGGAAGGAAGTATTCACTGCTTAGTGGGGCCGAATGGAGGAGGGAAAACTTCCTTGTTACGCTGTATCTTGGGGCAAATGCCCTTTGAAGGAGAGATTAGTTTCCAATATGACGAAAAAGAAGCAACAGGAAAGAATGGAGAATACACCATAGGTTATGTTCCGCAAATTTTAGATTTTGAAAGAACTCTTCCTATTACCGTGGAGGACTTTATGTGTATGACTTATCAGACAAAACCATGTTTCTTGGGAAGTACTCGGGAATACAAGCCTATCATGGAAGATTTGTTGAAACATTTGTCGATGTACGATAAGAGAAAACGTCTATTAGGAAATTTGTCAGGGGGAGAAAGACAAAGAGTCCTGTTGGCACAGGCTTTATATCCTCTACCCAATCTTTTAATTTTGGACGAACCTTTGACCGGAATTGACAAGATAGGAGAAGAATATTTTAAGAATATTTTGTATGAGTTAAAAAGTAAGGGTATTACGATTTTATGGATTCATCACAATTTAAAACAGGTCAAAGAAATGGCGGATTTTGTTACCTGTATCAAACAGGAAATTATTTTTCATGGAGATCCCAAAGTGGAAATTGATGAAAAACGTGTTTTGGAAATTTTTGCTTAAAGGGGAGTTTGTAGATGCTAGATAGTATACGAAATTTTATAATATCTTTGGCCAATCAGGGCATATTACCGGAGGCATTTGGCTATGAATTTATTGTCAATGCTCTCATTTGTGCCATATTTATTGGTCCCATTTTAGGTGCTGTCGGAACTATGGTGGTTACCAAGAAAATGGCTTTCTTTTCAGAAGCGGTGGGACATGCCGCAATGACGGGAATTGCGATTGGAATTTTGTTGGGAGAGCCTATGCAAGCACCTTATGTGTGTTTGTTCGCTTATTGTATTCTTTTTGGATTGTTTATCAATTATACGAAAAATAGAACGAAAATGTCGTCGGATACTTTAATAGGAGTTTTCCTTTCCTTTTCGATTGCCTTAGGAGGTTCTTTGCTTATCTTAGTGGCGGGAAAAGTCAATGCTCATATCTTGGAAAGTATTTTATTCGGTTCTGTTTTAACGGTTACGGATATTGATATTTATATTTTATTGTTTTCAGCTTTGGTTCTTTGTGTTGTCATTACTCCTTACTTCAATAGAATGTTACTAGCCAGTTTTAATCCTAGCTTAGCTTCTGTTCGTGGAGTTAATGTCAAACTGATTGATTATATTTTTATTGCAGTGGTTACTGTGATTACCATAGCTTCTGTGAAAATTGTAGGTTCTATTCTTGTAGAGGCATTACTATTGATTCCGGCGGCTTCTGCAAAAAATTTGGCAAAATCTATGAAAGGTTTTGTTTTTTATAGTATCTTATTTTCTTTAATCAGCTGTATCGTGGGAATTGTATTTCCGATTCAATTACAAATATCCATTCCCTCCGGGGGAGCTATTATTTCTGTAGCCGGAAGTATTTTTTTCTTGACCATTATCATTCGAACCATTTTTAAGAAATTTTTGGAAGGAGAAGCCATATGAGGAAAATTCGACTATTCTTTTTAGGAGCTTTTTTGTTAAGTTCCGCTTTGTTTGGAAAAAATCTAGTGTTAACTTCAATTTCAAGTACTTATTCTTTAGGAAAGGAATTGACGAAGGGGACCAATATTCGGGTGGAATCGGTCTTTGGTTCCGATACCTCCATGACAATGACCAGAGAGGCGATTGCAGCGGATAGTTTTGTTCCACCGAAAGAAAAAGTGGATGCGGTGATTGATATTTCTAAAATCTGGTTAGAGGATAATCTATTTGAAAGAATTCGACAGGAAAATATTCATACGGTAGAAATTGATGCTTCCTATCCTTTTGATTCTAAAAAATCCATGTTATTTTTCAACTATGACAAAGAAGGAAAGGTCATTCCCTATGTTTGGATGGGAACTAAAAATTTAGTTCGAATGGCGGCTATTATTACAAAAGATTTGATTGCACTTTATCCGAAAGAAACTGCAACATTAGAAAAAAATTTAGTAACGTTTACAGGAAAAGTAATGGAAATGGAAGAGTATGGAAACAAAGTATTTTTGGAAGTAGATTCTGCAGAAGTCATCAATTTGAGTCCCAACATCAACTATTTTTTAAACGATTTTAATATTTTCGTAGAAGAAAGAACTCCGGAAGAAGTGACCGAAGAAACAGTAAAAAAGATTATGGACGAAACAGGATTAAAAGTCTTCGTATCGGATCGTTGGCTGAAGAAAAAAGTCGTGAAAGAAATTGAACAAAATGGAGGAAGCTTTGTTGTTCTAAATACCTTAGATATTCCTATGGATAAAGATGGAAAGATGGATGAAGAAGCTATTTGGAAGTCTTATAAAAACAACATAGATGCCTTAAAAAAAGCATTTTTAAAATGAAAAATTATAGTATAGATGAAGGAGGAATTATGAGAAAAAAATTAGTACTGACATTAGGAACTTTATTATCTGTCGCAGCATTGGCACATGCTCCTTTGGTGTCTGTGGATGATAATGGAGACGGAACCATTTATGTGGAAGGCGGATTTTCAAACGGAGCAAGTGCTGCCGGAATTCCCGTAATCATTGTAAAAGATGCTCCTTACAATGGTCCGGAAGAAACCTTCAAAGGAAAAGAAATCTTGTATGAGGGGAAATTTGGAGAAGATAACAGTATTACCCTTCCGAAACCTGCAACTCCCAAATATGAAGTGTATTTTAATGCAGGAGAGGGGCATATTATTGGAAAAAAAGGTCCGGCTTTGACAGAGGCGGAGCAAGAAGCATGGAAAAAAGCCGTAGATGCTTTTGATTTTGGAGACTGGAAAGACTATATGTTGGAAAAATAAGCTGGATCAAATGAAAAAGGAGTGATTTTCTTATGAAAAAATTAGTTTTGATGGCAGGGGTATTGGCATTATCAGCAACAGCTATGGCACACACACAATATTTGTATACAGATGCTTTGGATGTCAGCGGGAAAAAAGAAGTAAAGATAAAAACTTTATTCGGACATCCCGGAGAAGGAAGGGAAGTAGGTGGAGTTGCAGTTGGGACGGTAGATGGAAAGGCATTACCTGTAAAAGAATTCTATATGATTCATAATGGGGAAAAGAAAGATTTTACAGCTAAAGTCACGGACGGAGTTATCAAAACAGATAAAAATACAGTTCGTACTTTAGATTATATCTTCACTCCGGAAGATGGGCTAAAAGGACAAGGAAGTTTTATTTTCGTTATGATTCCTAATCATGCAACAGATGAAGGCTACACTTTCTTTGGAGCTCCTAAATTGATTATTGCAAAAGACGGGGCCGGAGCGGACTGGGACAAAAGAGTGGCACCGGGCTATCCTGAAATTATTCCTTTGAAACATCCGGCAGATCTTTGGACAGAAGATGTTTTTGTTGCTAAATTTGTCGACAAAGACGGAAATCCGGTAAAACATGCAAGAATTGATGTGGATTTTATCAATGCGAAGATTGATGTGATGAATGACACTTATAGAGGTGGAGATCCGAAAATGCCTAAGGTCTCTAAAAGAACTTATACCGATGACAACGGTATGTTTTATTTCTCTGCTCCAAGAGCAGGAATGTATGCAATTCGAGGGGTAGAATCTATGGATCGAGCCAATAAAGTGGTACATGACACCGGATTGGTGGTTCAATTTAAATAAGGAATTCTTTCAAGACAGATGTCTTTTTCATAGAAAAAGATAATAGTAGCATTGAGCAATAAAAAGATTCCAGAGAAAAAGGACTCTCTCAAAAATTACACATTTTGAGAGAGTCCTTTTGTTGTATTTGTTACTCTAGAAAATCCCTATCTTTTTCTAAGCGATAATGTTCTTTTTTATCTTTGGCACAATAAAAGACGTCTTCCGCTTTTTCCAGAAATTGAATTTTTTCTTCTATTTTCAGAAAAAATCGTTTTGGTGTCTTTAAAACATCCTCTTCTTCCTCATACAAGTCGGCTTCAAAGGATTTTTTCTCAATTTCTAAAAAGTTTTGAAGCAAGTCTAAGGCTTTTTCCCAAGAATTTAAGGAAAATACTTGAAAAATAAAGTTTTGAATATTTTTTTCATAGTGGGGACTTCTCTGGTAGATGATGACATCAATCCATTGGGAAAATTTCGATTTTAAACTATTCGTCAAGCCAAAGGTAATTTGAGAATCGGAGCCCAGCATTTTCAATAATTTTAAATTTCTTTCAATTCCTTCTTCATTCAAATTGATAAAAGCCAAATCCGAAGTATGAGCCTTTATTTTGTGGTAATTTTGTAAGATTTTTTCATAATTTTCATCGTTGATAACCAGAATACCATGGCCCAGAGCTAAATAAAACCAAGCATTTTCCTTTTCATACATATGGAAGGAAAAATGAAAAATGTCTGAAATAGACTGTAAAAAGGAAGAAAAACTTTCAAAATGTTCCACAGAACTTTCATAAACTTCCAAAAATTGCTCCAGATTAAAATCATAAAATTCTTTTAATTCTATAACACAGGAAACTTCCAAATCGTTTGCAAGATATTCAATATCACTCATAAGAACAATGTTTTCCAAAGGGAAAATACGTTTTAATTTCTTTAGAAATTGAAGGCCATTTTGTAGCTGCATGCGATAAAATACGGTCAATGCTTTATACTCTATTTCTGGATTTCTTAACACTTCGTTAAGCACTTCCTCATAGTTATGCTCCATAATTAAGATAAGTTTTTTCTTTTTCATAGAAATCTCCTACTTCGCCAGCTTTCGAATGGCACGCAGCAATTCTTTTTCTGATAAAATTTTGTGAAACTTTTCCAATAGCCAATCCAATTCTTTTTCATTGATACATAGTTTTTCTTTTAAAAAATTTTCTAAGGTTTCGATTTCTTGAGGTAATAATTCAGGACGAGTGGTAGAATTGATTTCTGCAACAGTTTCACTGCCACGAAAGAAACGAAAAATCTTTTCCCAGTTATCTTTAACATCAATTCGACGAAGCAGCATAATGCTTTGATAATCCAATTCCGGAATTTCCCCCTGCTTGGATTTTCGTTTTACAAAACTGACTAATTCACTGTCCGAATAGGTATCTGTTAGAACTTCTCCAGCCTTTCGCATATTCATGATTTTTGGCAATCTTTTGTGTTTTCCGATGCTCCTTAAATATTTGGAGAGGGGTAACAATTTCACCTCTTGAAAAAACTCCATACTAAACTCATTGAAGGTTTTTCCTTTCGGAATTTGATTTTCTTCTATCATAGCAATCATAGAATCAATTTTTTCAAAATTAGTCATAATTTTTATCTCCATTTATAATTATTTATTAAATTATTATAAAAAAAATCATTAAAAAAAGAAATAATTAGTTAAAATAATTTTTATTTGCTATCAGTATAACTTATTTTTTTGGAAAAAGCAATAAAAAATAGACTTTCTTTGAAGAAATTTGTATAATGTAGAGAGAAAAAGGAGGTTGTACATGGATATTATTAAGCAAGGTGGACAAGAGATTGTTCTGCCACGTAGAAAAAAAAGGACCCAAGAGGGAAGAAAAAGCTTTTTTGAAATCTATAAATCTCCGAAAACTTTACAAGATTATTTATTTTATCTGAAAGATTTTTTATCTTTCGTCTATGAAGGGGGGGCTTCTTTTCAACAAGACGAAATTCTACCGCTGATGAAAGGAGTTGAGAGAGAGGATGTAGAACAGTATATTTCTCATCTATTACAGGAAAGAAAGATGAAGAAAAGCTCTGTGAACAAAGTTATTTCCGCTCTGAAGTCTTTGTACAAAGAGTTGGAAGTCTATCAAGTAGAAAATCCTTTCCGTTATGTGAAGCTTTTTAAAACAGCTCGAAACTTAGATAATATTTTAAAAATTTCTTCGAATGACATTAAGCATATCATTGAACGCTTTCAAATAAAAAGTGAAAAAAATTATCGAAACTTGATGATTTTATATACCTTGTATTATACAGGAGTGAGAAGTGACGAATTGTTACACATGGAATTTCGTCATTTCTTAAATCGAGATGGAAATTATTTTTTAAAATTGGAAAAGACGAAGTCAGGAAAAGAGCAATATAAACCAATACATCCCGCTTTAATAGAAAAATTACAAGAATACAAAAAGGAAATGAAAGCCTTGCATCGCTTGGAAGAAGAAGATTTACAAAATCATTTTATTTTTTGTAGTCATTTTGAAAAGAATAAAGCGCTTTCTTATAGAGCTCTCTATGATTTAATTAAATCTTTAGGACTTTCCATTGAAAAGGATATGAGTCCTCATAATATTCGACATGCCATTGCAACGGAACTTTCTTTAAATGGAGCAGATTTGGTTGAAATTCGAGATTTTTTGGGGCATGCAGACACGAAGGTAACAGAAGTTTATATCAATGCGAAATCTATTTTGGAAAAAAGAGTTTTAAATAAGATACCGAATATTATGGAAAAAAAAGACAGCTCCTCTTAATTCTATTTTCATCCAAAGAAAAAACAGGAAAACAAAGAGGAAATCTCCTCTACCATTTTCCTGTTTTTTATCTTGTTTTTTAAAAAATATTAGTACTTATCCATCATTATTTATTTTGCAATTGTTCTCCGGTGTAAGTCCAATCAAATTCCACGTTTTGTGTTTTGAAGTATTCTTCTGCCGCTGCCAAACCGTTATCTCTTGCCGCAGGAACCCCTGTTTCAGAATCTACGTGTAATAAATAATCGGTAGGAGCTTTGATTTCTAATTGTAATTTATATTTTCCAATTGGAATTAAGCCCTTCTTAATATTAATTCCATAGTGAGGTCCGTCATCCGCATTCATAGGCATGAAAGTTCCGGAAGTGATTTCTTTTTTTCCATCTTCCGACATCACTTTATAGTTTACTGTCAAGTAAGCCGGCCAAATATCTTCTCCTTCTCCAAAACCATATTTTACTCCTGCTTCCGGCAACAAATGAATATCCGCTTCCAAGTGCATATCAGATTCTGCCGCTGAAGGCTGTTTTCCTTCTGGAATCATATCCACTGCTTGGAAATAAACAGCTGCTACTTGATAAGGTCCTACAACAGTTTCATCAATCGGAATTTCTGCAAATCCGGATTCTCCCGGTTTTTCTGCCGGAGCTGCCGCTTCTGTAGTGGCTGCTGTTTGTTCTGTCGGAGCTGCCGCTTCTTCTTTCTTTTCTCCACAAGCAGTCAACCCCAATACCAATAAAGCCATTGCTAAAAATTTAAAATTTTTCATAGTAAAACTCCTCCCTAAACATTTATATTAAAATACTTTGTAAATTATTTTTCTTTTTCCGCCTCTTTTTTTATTTTTCTTTCTTTCATAAAATTACTTAATATCATCCAAACAGAAGCAATGACCAACATCAATTGCGGAATTAAAGTTTCTGCTCTATCATAGATATTTAACCATGTATTTTGGTATCCATTCATAGCAGGAATGACGGTACTTCCTGAAATAACCCCTGCTTCTGTCAGCTCTACAACTCCTTTTCCCATGAACGAAATACACAATAGGAATAGAAGAATACTCGTAAACATAAAGAAAGGTCTAAGAGGTAATCTTACTGTAGTATATCTGAAGATAAGATAAATAAGAATCAAAGCGGCAATCCCGGCTAAAAATCCATAAAGAGCAAATAATTTATCGGTTTGTCCTCCTGTCAACATCGCTTTATAAAACAAGACCAATTCGGCTCCTTCTCGAAGAACCGCCAGAAAAGCGGAAAAAATTAAAACTCTTCCACTCTTTTCATCAATAGATTTCTGAACTTGAGATTTGATATAGCGTGACCAGGCTTCTTCTTCCGAACGAGATAAAATCCAATTGCTGACCCAAAATAAAACTCCAACGGCTAAGAACATAGTAATTCCTTCCATCAGTTCCTGTCCAATTCCACCTAATAAAATATCAATGAGGAAGGCTAACAGGAAAGAACAAACAATGGCTGCTCCCATTCCGATATATACTTGCTTGCATAATTTTTCATTGCCTGTTTTCACAAGATATGCAATAATAGCAACGATGACTAAAATGGCTTCCAGTCCTTCTCTTAATAACAGTCCGAAGGACACTCCAAAGGATTTCCATTTTATCGCGGAAGCATTCGCATTTACAACCTCTCCCTTAAATAATCGCTCTCCTTCAGAATCAGGAGCTTCTTTGGAAATAACTCCATCCAAAACCATGGCATCTCTGTAGACTTTTATAGCCAATAAATCGATTTCTTTATCCAATTCGGAAATATTTCCTTCAATATTCCCTTTTAGTGTATGTTTGATTTTACGAAACATGGCTTCAATCTCATTCACTCTTTTTGCAGAGATATTTACCATAACATTTTTTTCAAATCCTTGTACTTCATAGTAATTAAAATAGGCATTGTTCATAAATTTGTATGCCGCATCGGCATCTCCCATTTCAATTGATTTTTTTGCATCTTGAAACTCCAGATTCATATCTTTTGCAACCTCTTGCCAAGTTTCATATTTTTTCTTTTGAGCAGCTTCCATTTCTGAGCAATTCAGTGTAAAGAATAAAGCAAAAACAAAGAGCAAGGCAAACAATTTTTTGAAACATTTTCTCATCCATTCCACCCCTAATTCTATTCCAAAATTATAAAATCTGTTCATTTTTATATAATTTTATACCAATTTAATTAAAAAGTCAATATATTTATAGATATAAAATTCTATTCACTAAGTTTTTAAAAGATTTATTTTTTAAAAACGAAAAAGTATGTTAGAATAAAGAAAAAGAATTATGGAAAGAAGGGTTGAGAATTGATATGAAAAAAATGTTTAAATATTTGCCGATACTGTTCTCCCTATTTCTATTTGCCTGCTCCTCAGACAAAGCGGAAATGGAGAAAAGAGAACAAATTCTTTATACGGTTATGCCGAAGCGGGAATATCATCTTGTTTCCAATCACTATCAGGAAGCGGACAGAGCCTTAATCACTCAGCTGTGGGAAGGACTTACTGAACTGAAAGAGGGAGGAGTTCGCCTGATTGAAGTTACCGATATTCAACATAGTAAAGATTTTTTAGAATGGAAATTCTATTTGCGAGAGGATTTGACCTGGTCCAATGGTGAACCGATTACAGCAGAAAGCTATCGAAAAAGCTGGTTGAAGAGCTTAAAAAATTCTCCTATGCTGCAAGAAAAATATCGAATGTTTGTGATTCAAAATGCGGAAAAATTTTCAGAAAATAAGGTTTCTGAGGAAGAAGTGGGAATCAAAGCGGAAAAAAATGTACTTCAAGTACAATTACACACCCCCATTTCCAATTTTGATGAATGGGTCAGCAATCCTATTTTTTATCCTCTTCATCCGGACAATGAAAGATTAAAAGCGGGAGAAAAAATTGTAAATGCCGCCTTTCGAGTTGCCTCTATGCAGGAAGATAAGATTATATTGGAAAAAAATGAAAGCTATTGGGATGCTGTGAATACTCGTTTAAAAAAAGTGGAGATATCCTTGGTAGAAAATGAAATTATGGCTTATGAAATGTTCCCGAGATATGAAATCGATTTCTTCGGTGCTCCCTTCTATTCGATTCCCTTTGAGCGCTTGAAGCAAGCAAATACTTTGCCTGAAAAATTAATTTTTCCGCTGATGAAGTACTGCTATATTTCGATTCCGAATGAAACAAAGGATCCATTTTTAGAAACATCAAATAGAAAGCTGAGAGAACTCCTATATGCTGTCAGCGACCCGGAATTCATGGGAAAGGTCATTGTTCAAAACGATTCTCCGGCCATTTTTTCACATCCTCATCCCAGCTCGGAACTGATTTCCAAGAGCAAAGAAGAGTTTGAAGCCTTACAACAGCAAAAACATTTTACTTTTTCCGATTCTCCTTATGTTGCAAGATTTCATTCCGATAAGCTTTTAGAAAAAAAATTGTTGCTTTCTACCGTAAAAGAATGGATTTCCAGTTTTAAATTTCCCATTCGCGTTACCTCCGATGAAAAAGCAAAAGCAACTTTTCAAATGGAGCATTATCTGCTTGGAAGCAATCGAAAAGAAGATTTCTATTATTATATTTCCAAAAAATATGGCGTGAATATAACAAAAGAAGAGGAATTCCTGAAAGAATTACCGGTGATTCCTCTGCTTCAAGAAAACACTACACTCCTATTGCATTCTGAAGTGAGAGGACTGAATGTGGCACCCAATGGAGATGTTTACTTAAAATATATTATAATTCAATAAAAAAAGTCTCTAGATGAAAAAAATAAAAAAAGCCGATTGCAGATTTTAAAAAAATCTTTTGCAATCGGCTCTCTTTTTCTGTAAAATTTAATTGCGAAAAAAAATACAGAAAGGAGCTACTTCTTATGATTAAAGAAATATTACTCTTAACTAATCTAACACATATCTTCAATTTTATCAAGTCTTTTGTTGCGCATGAACATCTTGAATTTATCAAATTTTCTCTTGATAAATTTTTACTTTGTAGAGATATTAGCAAAGGTTTTGTTAAATATTCTTGTAAAAAATGCGGTCACTTTCATACTTTTCCTATCTCTTGCAAATCTAAACTCTGTCCTACTTGTGGTTTCAAATATTCTTCTGTTTGGGCTTCTAATATGCAAAGAGATATTCTTAATATCCCTCATAGGCATGTTCTTTTTACCATTCCTGAAGAATTAAGAATGTTTTTTTGTTATGATCGAACTTTACTTAGAAAACTCGCTGAAGCCGTTAATGAAATTTTTAAATATCAGTTTCACAATATTAATAAAAAAACTCAAAGAAAAAAGAAAATTCCTAAATCTTCTCCTAATTACTTTACTGATACTGATATTGTTCATTATGGGCTTGTCACAATTATTCATACCTTTGGTCGTGACCTCAAATGAAATCCACACATCCATGCGCTTGTTTCGCTGGGTGGGTTTACTAAAAAACTAACTTTTAGAAAATTGGAATATTTTCATGTTAATTCTATTGCTAAACAATGGCGTTTTTTAGTACTTGATATTGTAAAAAATGGAAACTACTCTGAAAACATTAAGAAAAAAGCGCTCAAATCAGTTAGAGAACTATACAAAAAAGATGTTCGCCTATTTTTTAATGTAGGATCTACAGAACTTAATTCAACTGCCGGAATCATAAAGTATCTTGGAAGATATCTTGCGCGAGCTCCAATTGCAGAATATAAAATTGTTAATTTTAACGATAAAGAAGTTACTTTTTTCTATCAAGATTTAGCTGATAATAAAAATAAAAAATATCGCACAATGCCTATTGATGAATTTGTTCAACAGATTCTTATTCATCTTCCACCTAAAAACTTTAAATCTATTTCTAGATTTGGGTTTTATGCTAGGCATTTAAATTCTAAACTAAAAAAAGTTATTCTTAATTTTAAAAAGAAAAAGCAATTTGAACTTTCTTTTTATGTGAAATCTTCTTTAGAAACTTTTGATATTAATCCTTTTATTTGTCCTTTTTGTAAGATAAAGCTAAAAGTAAAAGAATTATTTTTAACCTCCCTCTGGTCTGGGTATGAAATTCATAAAATATATCCTTAATTTTCTCTAATTTTATTAGAGCTTTTTTGCATTCAACAATTTCTTATTTTTCTATAACTTTTCTATAATTTTACTCTTAATTACAATTTATATTTCCGTAAATTCTTTTTTTTATTATTTTCCTATCTCTTTAAATTTATACTTTCCTATATAATAAAAAAACTGCACCTCCAATCTTGTATCCAAGATTATGGGTGCAGTTCAAAAATGATTCTTCTTGAATACTCCTTTTTTGCTCTTTATTCTTATTCCGTTTCTTCATCTAAAAATAGAGGAAATTTTTTGGTCAGGGTTAAGACTTCTTCCTTTACCTCTGCTATTTTTTGGCTATCCTCTGGGTTGTTTAAAACCTTTATTATCATCTTGGCAATTTGTCGGGCTTCCTCTTCCTTCATCCCTCTGGTGGTAATTGCCGGTGTTCCTAAACGAATTCCGCTTGTGATAAAGGGTTTTTCAGGATCGTTCGGAATGGCATTTTTATTGCAGGTAATTCCTGCTTCTTCCAAAATTTTTTCTGCAACTTTTCCCGTAACTCCTTTTGATCTCAAGTCTACCAGCATCAAATGATTATCCGTTCCTCCACTGACAATTCTTAATCCTCCGGATACCAGTTCTTCCGCCATAGCTTTTGCATTTTTTACAACTTGCCTTTGATACTCTTTAAATTCAGGAGTTAATGCTTCTTTGAACGCTACAGCTTTTGCAGCAACAATATGTCCTAAAGGTCCTCCTTGAATTCCCGGAAAAATAGTCTTATCAATTTTTTCTGCAATTTCCTGATGATTGGTTAAGATAACTCCACCACGAGGACCTCTCAAAGTTTTATGAGTTGTCGAAGTGACAACATGTGCATATTCCAAAGGATTAGGATGTTCTCCAGCAGCAACAAGTCCTGCAATATGTGCCATATCTACCATAAGATAAGCTCCTACCTCATCTGCAATTTCTCTGAATTTTTGGAAGTCAATAATTCTGGAATAAGCACTTGCTCCGGCAACAATGATTTTCGGTTTTTCTGCCAAAGCTATTTTTCGAATGGCATCAAAATCTATCAACTCCGTTTCCGAATTTAATCCATATTCCAATCCTACATAATTTTTTCCGGAAAAACTTATTTTATAACCATGAGTCAAATGTCCTCCGGCACTCAAACTCATTCCTAAAATTTTGTCTCCGGGTTCCAATAGAGCAACATAAACTCCCATATTTGCTTGAGAACCGGAATGTGCTTGGACATTCGCATATTTAGCTCCGAATATTTCTTTTAATCTTTCAATTGCTAAATTTTCAACAATATCAATGTTTACACAACCACCATAGTACCTTTTTTTCGGATAACCCTCTGCATACTTATTGGTAAGGACAGAGCCTGCTGCTTCCATGACTGCCTTTGAAACAAAATTTTCAGAAGCAATCAATTCAATTCCTTCTTCTTGTCTTTTCTTTTCTGCTATAATGGCATTATAAACATCCGGGTCAACATTTTTCATATAGTTCATTTCCATCTTCTCCATTCTTCACTTAATAATGAAATAAAATATTATAAAAAAAAGCCCTCAACAAAAAGGACTCCCTTTTTATGATTGTAACATATATTTTCTATTTTTCAATCTTTTTCTCTTTTTGTGGAAAAATTTGTAAATTGCAATAGTAAATGTCACACTAAGAAAAATATTTTGTAAGTTCTTTAGAATATACTTCTAAGGAACTTTTCCCATTAAATAATTTTCTTGGATATGAATTCATCCACTCTTCTATTCTTATTATTTCTTCTTCGCTTATAGAACCTATATCTACTCCCTTTTTTATATAGCGCCTAATTAATTTATTATTATTTTCATTACTTCCTCTTTCTCCTGAACTATAACTATGCGCATAAAAGTATTCTATTCCTAACTCTTCTATTGCTTCAGCATTCATAAATTCGCTTCCATTATCACTTGTAATTGTCTTTATTAGTTCTGGATATTCTCTAACAATATTTTTTACTGTTTCCACAACATCTTTTACTGTTTTAGACTTTAATTTTCTTATTACTTCTAATCTTGATTTTCTATCTGTAAGAACTAAAAGACATGAAGAGCTTCCTCTTTTGCCTACAACAGTGTCCATCTCAAAATGACCTATTTCCTCTCTATTATTAATTAGCTGTGCCCTTTGTTCTATTGATTTTCCTCCTTGTTTTCTTATTCTTTTTTCTTTGAGAGATTTTTTTCTTATATCTTTTTTGTAACACATATCTTTCTCAGTAAATTTTATAAATAATTCTTTATGAATATAGTTATACAATGTTTTTAATGATATATTTACATTGAAACCCTTCTTTTTAGCACTTTCTAAAGCTGCATAGGGAGAATTTTTATCAATAAGCATAGAGTTTTCTAGAAAATTAATTAATTCATAATTCTTATCTATTTTTAAATTACCTTCTTTTTTTCTTTGAGAATCATTATATTTTCTTTGAGCTTTATGCGCAGAGTATGTGTCGTAAAGAGATAAATCAGAGTTTTGTAATCCTTCTACCCAACCTCTTTTAATTTCTCTTTGAATAGTTCTCCTAGAAACATCAATTAACTGAGCAATCTTAGTTTTAGAATACCCTAATTTAAAGTAAGCTTCAATTTTTCCTCTTTCAATGGAAGTTAAATGTTTACCTTTTTCTCTTTTTATAGTATACTTTTGTTGAACCATAGTAGTTTATCTCCTTTTGATTGATCGGCAAATTAATCATATCATAGAAAACTACTTATGGTTCTTTTTATTTTATTTTAGTGTGACACTTTATTTTACAACTTAAATCTCCCCGAATCATACAAATTTTGTTCACAAGAGAAGCTTGATTTACAATCATGATTTCTTCTTTGTTATTCATTCCGTTCTCCTATTTCCAATTCGAAAACTCTTTCAAAATCTATTCAATTATTTTTTACCATATTCTTCAAAATTTTTAACCAAATGATAAGTATCTTCTAATGTAAGCTTCCAAATTTCAGGACTGCTTGTAATTTCTTTATAAATATCACGCAAGCTATGAGCGGGTGCCAGTACACCCAAAAAGCAGTTTTCCAATTCGATTTTTCCTATTTTTTCAAACTTGTCTAGTAAAAGCCCCAAGTCTTTGTGAGAAAACCAGCAGTCTGTTTTAAGCCAATAGGTTGTATTTTCTTTTCTACAAGCAATTTGACTATTTAAAAAATCGTCCATAGTAGGTTTATTTTTTTGCAATAAACGAGTACATGCCAAATGATATTCTATTTTTCTCGGTCTTTCCTCTACCTCTGAAACAAAAAGAATTCCATATTTATCTTCAAACCTTACTACAAGTACATCTCCTTTGTTAAAATGGGGTGTTCGTTTTATTTTCATTTTTGGTACTTTAAGAGGCTTAGGATTTTCACTTTGCAATTGAATTGCCAATTTATCCAAAACCTTTTGCCTTTGATTCAAGGCTTTCCTATCTATTTCCAACCAAAATTTGTTTGCTCCCTTTTGAATGATTTCCAGAGCTTTCTTTTTTATATCATCTGACAAATGCCCTATTTTCCACAAAGAATAAGCAAACGAAGTCCAATAAATCTCCGTGTAAAACTCATCTGTACAATAGTCTTTTTCATCCTTCAAGATAGTTGTTATAATTTTGTCAACATTCTCTCCATCTTTGTAATTTTCAACGACATAATTATAAATATCGTATGCATCATCACTATCTATAATTTTGACACCATCTATTGCCATAGTATCCTCCTATCTATTATTCTGAAACAATATTTTTTCTACTTTCTTTTAAATAAGCTTCCGCAAACGCTCGTATTGTATTAACAGAATAGTCTCCTCCTTTTGCTCCTATTATATTTAAAATTCTGATTGCCAATTCATTCACATCTTGCTTTCCAGTAATATCACGAAGGATTAAGATGCAATTTTTTAAATCTGTTTCTGTTGCTTCGAATGGCGAATTCATCAAAGAATTTTTCTCTAAATCAAATTCTAAAATTTCAGCATATTCAGGGAATTCTTTCCCTGTAGTTGCTTGTATCATCACACCATGACATGCAACAATCACCCGTTCATAATCACAATATTTATTTAACACTTTTAAAACACGTTTTTTAATCGAAGCGGCATCTTCCCACAATTTTTCTTTGCCAAGAGGATATTTTCCATGTGTTTTTTCATATTCAAGATAGGAGTTTTCTGTTACTTCATCATTTTCATGTATGTAATTTTTATTTTCCAACCATTCATGTAAATCGGTTTCTATGGCAATATCAATATCTAATTCTTTTGAAAGAATAGATGCAGTTTGAACTGCTCTAGTATAAGGAGAACTAAGGATAATATCCGCTCCTTTCAATCTTTCATCTTTAGCAGCTTCTTTCACTTGAGCAATACCCGATTCTGAAAGTTTTGCTAGATTCACACCAAAACCTTGATATATTTTTGTGTTTCGTTCTGAATAATCAGTTTGTCCATGTCTAATAAAATAAATCATTATCCCTCCTCTGTACTTTCTTCAACTAGAATAATATTCCAATTGCCCTTTATCACTTAGTAAAAGAATTCCCTGTTTTTGAAAAAATTTAGGGATATAAGCTTTTTTCTTTTCCATGCCTTTCTCTATTAGATAACAGGTCATATTTCCCTCTTCATCACCTATATAGATTTTATTGCTTACAAATACCGGACTTCGATATATTCTTCCTTTAGCATGTATTTCTTTCATTAAAACTCCTGTTTCTGCTTCGAAAAACATAAACTTTCCTGCAATATTACATACCATTAAATATTTTTATCTATTAGAGTACAACTACTGATATATAAATTTTTTCCATATTCCCAAACAGTTTTTCCTGTTTCTTTATTGATACATCGAATGGAACTGTCAAGACCTGCGTGATATATGTAACGATGATTGATTGCAAATTTACAAGCCGTTTTATCTCTCTTTTCCTCATTTTTCCATATAATCTCTCCTTTTTCCATATTAATACAATAAAGCCCATGATTTGCTGCATAAATTCTATCTGTATCACAGATAATATAAGGGTCTGCATTTCCATGTCCAATAGGAATTTTCCATTTTTCTTCTCCTTCTTCTCCAATACAGTATATATTTCCACTCATAGAAGTAAAATAAAAATTTCCATTTTCATAAATTCCAAGACTTCCGATAACATGCTCCTCTTGAAAAAGTACTCTTGCCTGTGCTGTTTCTCTGTTATATTGTAGAAGAAGTGATTCATAAAATCCTTTTTTATCATAACATAAGGTAAAATACAAGAAATTGTCTTTTGTCAAAATGTTTTTGGAAAGCAAGCAGCTTCTTAATCCCTTTTAATAATGATATGTCCATAATTTTTTCATAAAAGCTCCCAACAGAGTATGATATTTATTAACCAAAATTAAAATATTTTATTTTTAGGTCAATAAGCAATTCTCTTATTTAATCCAACGAAATTTGTTCATCTAATTCTATGACAGCAAGAATAGGCTGCTTTCGTAAGTTATTTTCATTTAACACCTCATTTTCATTAAAAAAAGAGGTATCTATTTCCAAATCTCCAACTACATGTATAGGATTTTTTCGTTCACGAATCAAGCAAGTTGCAAAGTTCCCCTCTTTTATTTCAACAATGCTTCCATAGTCCAGATAATAAGGAGAGTTGTCAAAAATTTCTGGAGTTGTTCTTTCTAAAATAATATTTAATCCATAAAAAGAAACCTTTATCTTTCCTTTTTTTTCTTCAAAAAATACTAATCTTTGCATAGCAATATCTAGAGATAGAACTTTTCCTTTTTTCTCTTTTTTTTCTATTATTGAATTGTGAAAATAAATCTTTCTCTCTGGAAGAATCACTTTATATGTATCATAAAGAGTAGCTTTTCCGGTAAGGATATCAATTTTTACTTTTCCTCTGTTGATAAGCATTTCTTTATTACGATAATACAAAATAGCATGATCTTCCCAGAAACGAATGCTTGCTTTTTCTTCCGCTTTTCCCCAAAATCTGTAAGCAAAAAAGGTAGGAAGTAGCATCGCTATCGGAATCGAACCAAATATTATATAAAGAGCAACATCCTTCCTGCCTCGAAGAAAATCAGGAATAAACTCCGGACCTTTTGTAATACCTGAAATATTTAATAAATAAGCATCCAATACCAAGCCGACGACTATTCCAAAAATAACCATAAAATATAACAAATAATGAGAGTGTTTATTATAACGAAAGTAAATAGTATTCATAACAATTTTTTCCTCCATTGCACTTTTTCTAAAAATTTACTTATTTTCTACTGCTATTTCATCATTTTTTTTAATTGAAATCCAATACCTTTGCATACATTTCCCTTTCTCCTCAATTTCATTTTCTAACATGCCACCATTATTAGTAATTGTTTTGGCAGAAGCAATATTATTTTTATCGCAAACTAAAAGAACTTTATCTATTCCTAAATTTTTACATTCGTTTAATGCAAGGTTTAGCATTGCACTTCCATAACCTTTCTTCCTTAGAGATGGTCTTATACCATAACCAATATGTCCTCCCACATTTAACAAATGTTCATTCAGATAATGTCTAATACTCACGGATCCGACTATTATATTGCTCTCTTCATCTAAACAAAAGTAAGTTGAATCCGGTACTAATTCTTGAGTAGGAGTTTTACACTCAAGATTTTCTATATAGTAGTCAAAATCATCTACCGAGTTTTTGAAAATGGCATAAGGAGATTTATTTGTATCATGAGTATCGTTATATTTTTTCCATTCTTCTAGCATTTCTATTATTAAACTCTTGTATTTATGACTTCCTTTTATCAATTTAAATTTCATAACTCCTCCTTAAAAATCATTTTAATCTGTCAATATATTCCAAAATATTTCTCTAGCCTTCCTCTTCGATTCCATATCTTCGTAGTTTTATAACAACTCTATAACTCTCTGCATGGAACTCTATATTTTTTTAGTTCTTTCATCAATGCTATGATAGCAAGATCGATGTCTTTTTCAGAACTATTAAACACAAATTTTTTATAGTAAGCACTGCTGTCAAATAGAAAAGGACGACTTTTATGTCCGTTTATTTTTATAACTCTTATAATACCTGTGTATCCTCCATATCTACCTCTCATCTTTGAAAAAGTAAGTTCCTCAACTGTATCAAGAGAATAGGTCACAGGAATTCCTGCCAAAATAGTTAGTTGGTTTTCTGAAATATGAAAAACATCATATTTATTTTCTCTTTTTACGATATTTTTGATAATCAGTAGAGAACTCATCAATACAATCACAGCGACTGCCATATAAAATAAAAAAAATATTTTCATTATCCTCCTCCTAAATCATTCATGATGCATTTTTTCTTTAAGTATCAATATTTTCATGTCTTTCAAACTATTTGTAAATATTATAACAAATTTCTATGACTTTATCCACTTTCATTCCTTAACCTTTCTTGATAAGTATTCCTCTATGGATTTTTATGAATTATGCCAGAACACTCGCGACTTCAGTCGTGAGAGGTTCAGAAAACGTATTTGTTTCTTAATTTAATTTTACAGAGAACTTTTTTTGCAACACAGAAATAAACCATTGGAATTATTAAATATTTTAAAAACAATTTTCAAAAATATATTTTTATTTGTTTATAAAATTTCAAATATGAAATTTAAAATTACAAAAAAAGTCTTCCCTTTTTACAATAAATGGGGTATAGTTAGTATTAACAAAATATGATTACAAAATGAGGAGGGAGAAATGTGAATAAAAGATTTTACATTACAGCATTGTTTATTGTTATTTCTCAGTTATTACAGGGAGAAAAATTTATCGTGTTCGGAGATAGTCTGAGTGACACAGGAAATCTGGCAAGATTTACTTATAATTCAGGCAAAATCTATAATGAACATCTGGCAAATTATCTTGGTGAGCCTTTTCCAGTCCCAAATGGAGGCTCCAGCACTCTATTTGGAGGAGCTTTTGGAATAAAACCTCCCTCTTTAAAAGGTCCTAACTATGCTCAAGGAGGAGCTACTGCGAATACAGAACTCGGAATGGGCAGAACCTTTTTCAGTGGTGGTTTTATAAAATTCCAAACAGAGAAGCAAATTCAAAACTTTTTAGCAACAAAACCTAAAAAAGAGGACCTTAATACTCTTAAAGTGGTATATTGGATTGGTGGAAACGATATGAGACTGGCATCTGAAATTCTGAATAAGCATAAGGTAACAGAGAATCCCATTATCAACAAGAGTATTCAAGATATTGGAAAACAAGTAGAAAAACTTGCTGATAACGGAGTTTCTTTTATGGTTATCCCTAATGTTCCTGATATTGCTTATACCCCGAAGTTTTTTAGACAGTTTGCAGAAAATACTACCTTAAATGGGAAAACATTATTCCGTGAAAAGAAATGGTATCGACCTTCTGGAATTTCAGAAGAAAGCTTTAATCAATTGTTGGATGAACCAAATTTATCTACAAATATAAAACATGAAGAGATTATAAAAGCTGCCATTAAAAAATTATTGGAAATGCAAAAAGGAGATAGTTCAGATGACAATGTAAAAAAATGGTTCCAAAAATATCAAGAAGAGAGAGATAAACTTTCTTCTCTTGGGAAACACTTCAATGAAGGTGTAGGTAAAGAATTAGAAAAAGTGAAAAAGAAGCATTCAAATTTAGTCATTCTTCGACCGGATATTTCTTCTATGATATTGGAAGTAGTGGCTCATCCCGAACATTATGGATTTACGAATGCCACTGGGACTGCTTCTAAAACATTTTCAGGAGCAGTAGCGAATATTTTCCATTGGGGAGCCGGAAGTGGAAGAGATAGAATTGCAGCTTTCGATCCGGAGGACGGAAAAGGAGGAGTGGGAGGCTTAGATAAAAAACATCTTTGGAATAAGGGCTACCATTATGTATTTGGAGATGAATTTCATCCTTCTCCGGAAGCACATCGAATTATTTCAGATTACATGATTAGTATGTTGGAAAGTGAAGATGGAAAAGTTCAAGATGAGAGTGTAGCAAATATTGATGCTCGTTCTTCCGACCAAGCTCCTCTTGCAAAGGTAAATTCCTCTTCTATAGTAGAAGGCTATGAAAAAATAGATAAAAAATATATTAGAGGATATGTTCCTTATGGGGCTTTGCAAGTAAAAAATGGGGGAAGATTTCATTGGAAAGGTCTTTACTTGGAAAATGACGGAATTGCCCTTTCGGTTGATGGAGCAGGAAGTTCTATGCTTGTGGAAAATTTCCATATAGAAAATACTGCTAGAATTAATGCTGTTGCTCAAATAGAAAACGGTGGGAATCTTCTTCTAAAGAATGGAAGCTTACAAACAAAGAGAGGCAGCAAAATTACTTATCCATTCGGAATACGTGTAAATGGAAAAGATTCTAAGGTTGAGCTAGTAAATTCTAGTTTAGAAATTCAAGGAACACAAGTTGCCGGAATCTCTGTTGGAAATCAAGGAAAGGCGGAAATAGTTTCTTCTCAGATTCTTGCAAAAGGAAAAAATGCAAAGGGCTTACATACTTGGAATGCAACTGTTCTTTTCAATAATTCTGAAGTTGTTTCTGAAGGAGTGGGAGCTTGGATTTTCTCCAATGATATTAAAAATAACAAAACAAATTTTGAAATGAAAGAAAATAGTAGAATTTACGGAAAAGAATACGCTATGAAAATTTCTCCAAATGTCACAGGAAACAAGGTTCTTGCTGATATTTCCTTTCAAAAGTCAAAAGTCGATGGCGGAATTTTTACAGATGCAAAAAGTGAATCTCATATCAATATGAAAGACTCTTATTGGAAGATGTCAAAGGATTCTTCTGTAACAAAATTAAACTTAGAGGACTCCATTTTACATTTTTCTCCTGAAAATACAGAAGAATTCCACGAATTGACAATTCGACAAAACTATTATGGAAAAAATGCTTTACTAAAGATGAAAGGAAAACTTTCTGATGATAACTCTCCTACCGATAAACTTATTATTCTTGGAAGAGCAGGAGGAAATACTTGGATTGATTATCGAAATCAGGGAGGAATTGGAGCTAAGACGCATTATGGAATTAAAATTATCGATTTATTTCAAAAAGAAGAAAAGAACATATTCCAATTGCTAAAGCCTGTTTATGTTGGAAATTACGAATATACTCTATTAGAAGGAGGCAATGATGCTCCTGACAAAGAAGATTATTATTTGACCTCAACCTTAGTTTCTCAAGATGGAAACTTATATATTCCATTAAAAAATAGAACATTAGCGTTGGCTATGCCACAATCTTTAAATACCTTGGCTCTTTCTCCCACTGCTTTCATGGCTTCTAGAACTTTTGCTCTAGCTCCAAGAAGAGAAGAAGCTAAAACTATTCGATTATATCGTCCTAAAACGGTGATGAGAGCCTTTTTACCTTATTTAAATGTAGAAAATAACTATCAAAATATTTTCCACATCCAAGACAGAAATAGACTTTACTTCTCGCAAGAAACTTCGACAAAAAACTGGAATGATGAAGAGATAAAGGCGAAAACAAAGTCTAATATCACAAAGTTATCTTATCCTCTTTACAAAAATTTTGGAACTTTCTTCACTTATGATGAAAATACTACACAAGTAGAAAATAAGACAAGAGAGTATTTCCAAAAAGCAACGGATATTGGAAATATCAAGCAAAGAAATATCCATGTAGGATTGTACTATCAACACCGTCTTTTCGATTTCTTACATTTAGACCATACCTTACAATATGCGTGGATTCGAAATACTTTTCATACGGAAGAGGAAAAAGAAAAAGTATATGGACATGGAATTGCTTTCTCTTCTGAAATTACAGCACCAGTTCCTTTGGGAGCAAATTTTGCTTTCATTCCTCATTATCAAATTGATTATTTCCGACAAAAAATAGAAGATTTTCATGATTATGGAATTCGAAATTATGCTGGTGGGAAAATTGCTTGGAATAAGAACCGTTTCTCTTTAGAAACAGGAATCGACTATCAATGGGATTTAAGAAGAATTTCCGGAATGACCATAGGAGAAGATTATTTTTCTCATCATGATAAGAAAAATCATTTCATCTATCAAGTATCTATGGAATATGAAGTATTTCCTAATTTGAAAGTTAATGGAAAAATGAAGAGGAGAGAAAGGGAAGAACGATTCTATGAAATAGGAGTAAGTTATAAGTTTTAAGTCGACTTTCTGAAACTCTATCTTTTCAATTATTCAAACAAAGAATAAAATCAAAAAGAGGCATTTCAAAATATTTTGAGATGCCTCCTTCTGTTTTGCTTCTTGTCAACCATTATCGATGATTTATTCTGTTCTAAATTATTTTATTCAAAGAGCATAGAAGACAAATTTTATTTCTCATGATGATGTCTTCCACAGCATCCGCCCTTGTGATGCTCGTGTCCGTGATGATGTCCGCCGCATTGATGATGTTCATGATCATGATGGTGTCCACCGCATTGGTGATGTTCATGTCCTTCCTCTCCATGCTCATGATGATGATTGCATTCCGTTTCTGCATTGTATTGTAATTCTTTTCTTAGAAAAGCTTCTACCGCCATATCGGCATTTCCACTCACTCCCGGATAGAATTCAATTCCTTGTGCTGCAAGAGCCGTCTTTGCTCCTCCACCCATGCCTCCGCAAATCAAAACATCCACTCCCTTATTTTTTAAAAATCCGGCTAGACCGGAATGCCCTTCTCCTTCCGTTCCAATTACTTCAGATGAAATAATCTTATCTCCTTCCACTTCATAAATTTTGAAGGTTTCCGTATGTCCAAAATGTTGGAATACATCTCCATCTTGATAAGTTACTGCTACTTTCATTGTCATCACTCCTTTTCTTCTTCCTCTTCTTGCCTTTTTTGGCAACAACAAGCATGTCCGTGCGGATATTGCAAACTGAAATTGCCTCCCGCAATAATCAAAGCATTTGCTTTTACTAAAGCTTCTGAAATTTTCTTTCTCGCCTCCATATAAATGGCAGTGACGGTAGTTCTGGAAACTTCCATTTGCTTCGCACAGGCTTCCTGAGTCAATCCTTCAAAGTCAATCAGGCGAATCACTTCATATTCTTCTACTGTCATGATAATAGGAGAATCACATTCTCTCATAGGAATTCCAATCGGTTTCATACCTTTAATCTCCGGAAGAGCAAATACTCTTCTACATTTCTTTGGTCTTGGCATAATCCCTCCTAAATATATCTGACATATGTCAATTATAATATTATACCTTTTCTTGACATATGTCAACTATTTTTTATTGTAATATAGGATCTATTCCTAAAAAATCTAAAAATTTTTGATATTCTTCCCGTTTCTTCTCTTCATTTTTTACCCTTCCCTCGTAAACAGCTTTGATGAGAATATTTTTAGGAGTATGTTCCATATCAATAAATTCCATAACCTGTGTTCGATAACCTTTTAATTCCAAGAAGGCGGAACGATAAGCGTCTGTTGCCAAACTGCTGAAACGTTCCAATATAATTCCATGCTTTCCCAGAAGGTTCATGGTTTCAAAGAGCGGACTTTTCTTATTTTTATTGATTTTATAAAAAAATTCATGCTGACAGCAGGGAACGGCCAATATCGCCTTCGCATTCATTTCCAAAGCTTTTAAAATAGAATAGTCTGTAGCATTATCACAGGCATGAAGAGAAAAGACCAAGTCCACCTCTTTCAATTCTTCAAAATCTTGAATATTCCCTGTTAAAAATTCTAAATTTGTATATCCCAATTCTTTTGCAATCCGATTGCAATGTTTCATCACATCTTCTTTTAAATCTAAGCCTATAATACGAAAATTAATTTTTTTAATCTCTCGTAGATAATAGTACAAGGCAAAAGTCAAATAGGATTTCCCACAACCGAAATCCAAGATACGAATCTCCTTTTCTATCCATTTCTTTTCCTGTAATTCTTTTATCGTATTCTCAATGAATTCTAAATATTTATTGATTTGTCGATATTTGGCATAGCTGTGTTTATATACTCTTCCCTCTTTGGACATCACTCCTAAATAGACCAAAAAATCGATGGCTTTTCCCTCAGGCAATAAATATTTTTTGCTTTTATTATGCTCTGTTTCTTTATGACAGCAGCTATTTTCACTCTCCTTTGAAAAATATTTCTCTCCTTTTCTGCTCAAATGATAATCCTTTCCTTCCGCATGAATGTATGCCTGTTTGAATTGTTTCACGGAGATGGAAATTTCCTCATATAAACAGGCTGCTTCCATATTGAAATGATAGGATTTATTATTTTTGAATTTTTCAAATTGCATAAAATCCTGCTCTTTGATTTTTACCGGTCGAATCAAGACCTTATCCCATTCCGCATCCGCTTCCTTATCGGAAAGTACAATTTTTATTAATTTTTTTGTTTGAATTAGACTTTCCAATAATTCCATCGCCTCTTTTGCCGTCATTTTACGCTTTCTCCTTTCACTATTCTGCTCGTAAAGCATCGATCGGATTCAAATTTGCCGCTTTTCTTGCCGGACTGACTCCAAAAACAACTCCAATAGAAATAGAAACTCCCAAAGATAATAAAATGGAAATAAGAGAATACACAGGTCGAATTCCCAATAATTTTCCTGCAGTAAAACTAATCAAAAATCCGAAACACAGTCCAATAATCCCTCCCGTTACTGTCAATATGACGGATTCTATCAAAAATTGCACTAAAATATCCCGATTGGTGGCTCCCAATGATTTTCGAATCCCAATTTCTTTTGTTCTCTCCACGACAGTGACTAACATAATATTCATAACACCAATCCCTCCTACAAATAAAGAAATTGCAGAAGCAAAGGTAATAAAAATATTCAAAGTCGATAAAATTTTGTCAAAAGATTCGGTATCACTGGCAACTGTTCGAGTTGTATATATATCTTTGACTTCATTTCTTCTCTCTAAATAATTTTTGGTTTCTTGCATTTCTTTTCCTAAATTTTCAGGATTTTTCGCTTCAATTATAATATCTGTGAATACTCCGTTTCCATTGTTAAATACATGATTATAATTTTGATAAGGGATTCTTGCAAAACGTGGAAAAAATTCTGTATTCAGAACACGAATAAAAGATTCTAAAGGATTTCGAAAAACTCCTACCACTCGATAGGAAAGATTCATTCCTCGTCTTTTTTTGGATATTTCCACTTCTTTTCCAATTGCGTTTTTTTCGCTCCCAAATAAGCCCTTGGCAGTTAAACTGTCTAAAAGTATAACATATTCTTTCGGGGAATATTCAAAACTCAAAAAATTTCTTCCTGCCATCATCTCCACAGGATCCAATACTTCAAAGTCGGGGGTACTCATATTAATCCGAATTCCCTCTTTTTCCTCTCCTATTTTGATTCCGAAATATTCCTCCACTTGAGCGGCTACCTTTTTAAAATTTCCGGCCTCTTTTAAATCTGCTATCTGACTCAAAGAAAATAGATATTTATACCGAAAACTCTCTTTGCTGTTATCCACAGTCACAGTAAATTTTCCATAACCGTTTTTTTTCAAATCTCCTGTGATTCCTTCTTGTCCCCCTCGTCCAATGGACCACATGGACATGACAGAACAAATTCCGATAATAATTCCTAACATGGTTAAGAAAGACCTCATTTTACTTGCTTTTAAAGTGGAAAAAGCACTTTTTAAAATTTCCAACAACATCATAAGGCATCTTCTCCTGTCAGTTTTCCGTCTCTAAAGTGTAAAACTCTTTTCGTGTATTTTGCTACCTCCGGTTCATGAGTGACTACAACAATCGTTTTCCCTTTTTGATGCAAACTCTGAAAAAAATTCATAATCTCTATTTCCGATTGACTATCCAAATTTCCTGTCGGTTCATCCGCCAAGATAATAGCCGGATCATTTACCAAGGCTCTTGCGATGGCAACTCTTTGTCTTTGTCCTCCCGATAATTCATTCGGTCTGTGATCCATTCTCGTTTCCAGCCCTACAATCTCCAACATCTTCTTGGCTTTCACCTCTCTTTCCTTCTTTGGAATTCCTGCATAGACTAAAGGCAATTCTACATTTTCCAAAGCTGTCAATTTCGGTAAAAGATGAAAAGATTGGAATACGAAGCCAATTTTCTGATTCCTTACCTTACAAAGATTTTTTTCCGGAATTTCTCGAATGGAAATACCATCTAAAATATATTCTCCTTCGAATTCCCGATCTAAACATCCTAAAATATTCATCATCGTAGATTTTCCACTTCCACTGCTTCCCATAATCGAAACAAATTCTCCCTTTCGGATATGAAAATTAATCCCTTTCAGAGCATGTAATTTATTTTCTCCATTGATATAATACTTATTGATCTTTTTTATTTGAATCAAGGATCCTGTCACCTTCTTTCAAAGAAACATCAGGATTGGAAATAATGATATCTCCTTCTTTTAAACCTTTTAATATCGCCGCTTCCTTTCCCGACAAAATTTCCGCCTCTACAACTATTTTACTTACTTTTTGCTCTTCTCCTACAAGAAAGACGTAGAAACTCCCATTTTCCTCCAATAAAGCTGTTTTAGGAATTAGAATTCTTTTTTCCTCCTTATCTCCTTGCAATTGAATTCTCGCTGATACTTTAAATCCCGGAACAATATAAGGAATCTCTTCCAATGGCTTTACTTCCACTTCTAAAATATTTTCCGAAGTAATAGAAGATACTTTTGCAATCTTTCCAATCCTTATGATTTCTCCGGAAAAACTTTCTTTTTCTTCAAAAATTTCCGGTGCTAAACTTAATTTTTCTCCGAGCTTCAGATATCGTACATTGTATTCCGGAATTTCCAATACAATTTTAATATTTGATAGATCTGCAATTTTTAATAGAGGACTGTCCGTATTTACCAAATAATTTTCTTGAGCCGTTAAAGAAGAAATGGTTCCGTTTGCCGGACTCAAAATTTCACTGGCAGTTTTTCGAAAATCTTCATTTAATTCTTCCAAACTTAATTCATGCAGTCGGATCTCTTCCCGCATATCTTTCAAAGAATTCAGAGAAGCTCCTCCAATTTTTTCCAAAGACATCTCTATTTCATAATTTCTTCTCAATTTTTGCAGTTGTAGTTTTTCTTTTTCCATAGATCTCAATAATTTATTTTTTGATAAATCATCAAAAGTCATTAAAATTTGACCTTTTTCAACATAATCTCCCTCTTTCACAAAAATTTCCTTTACTTTCAAAGGCTTATCTACAAAAACGGAAATCATATCATTGACTTCTACTTTTCCTTTTGCCTCAATATATCCATTTCCCTGCTTCTTATGTATTTCTATGGTAGAATATACCTTTTCTTCTTTTTTTGTTGTTTTATAATACTTCCATAGTCCTAAAACAGCTAATAAAATAACAATCGTTATAAGTAAAATCGTTTTTTTCTTCATGCTTGTACCTTCCTTATTTTCCATTCATAAAGATAAGCCGCTAAGGTATTTCTGGCTTTCTCTAAGGAAATTTTTGCCTCCAAATATTTATCAAAAACTTCCATGACTTCAATATAATCCACTTTTCCCAAGTCATACTCCAATTTTTTTATTTCATATTTGGAATTTTCCAATTGAAAGTGATTTTGAGCTACTTGGTATTTAGAAAGATAGTTATCATAATTAACTCTTTCCTGTTTTCTTTCCGCTGCTATTTCTTCTTCTCTTTGCTGTAAAAGTAGTTTCTCTTCTTTTATCTCATTTTCTTCTTTTCGGGAAGAATACTTGTCTGAAAACAACTTTTTACTCAATTTCATACTAACTACATCTTCCGCATCACGTTTTTGATTCTTGGAGATGTGCTCATAACGAATGTTAATATCCGGTATTTTTTCCTCATACAAAGAATATTTTAATCCTTCTTCTTGCATTTTTAACTTCGCTTTTCGCTCCTCCAATTCCGCTTTTCCATAGTCTTCCATGAAATCATCGATATTTATTTCTAAAAGTGGAATCTCTTGTAGTTTATCCTCCGGAAGAGAAATCCGAAATTCTCTTAAAAATCTTTCTTGATAGGCCTTTTTTTGTTTTTCTGAGACAGAAATCTCCAACTTTAAATTTTTTAATCCCAAATTTGCAGCCTGCCAGTCTATCTTTTTAGCCTTCCCTAAGCGATAAGACAATTTCAATTTTTCTTCTTCTTTTTCTAATCTCTTACTTTCTTGGTATTTTACCTCCAATTCATAAAGAGTATTTTTATAATCCCGGTATAATTGGATTAAAGAAATCATCTTTTTTTGACGATTGTTCTGATAGGACCAAAAGTCCGCTTTTTTTTGCCATTTTATTTGTTCTTCCTGACTGTCATATTTCGAGTAAAAAAGATCCTTAATATTCTTTTCTATTCCAATGCCAACAGAGTCTCCTTTTTTTTCTGCGGTATTATAAGCGGAGGCAAAGAAAGGACCAAATTGAAGAGTTCCTTTTTTGGTATAATCATTTCTTTCTCCTGTACGATGATTCTCATTATATTCAGCAGTTGCCACAAGTCCATCTTGAAAATCCCGACGTTTGATATGTTGTTCTTTTAACAAAAGACTTTTCTGTTGTAATTCGTACTTTTCCTCTTCATATGAATTTATAGAAAATGTTTCCAACATTTCTTCTAAACTCTGCTCTTTGGCTAAAACTGAAAAAGAAAGGCAGAAAAAAAGTAATATATATTTTTTCATAAAAAACTCCTAAATTGTTTACATTATAAATTGCTTATTTTTATACTCCACCACTCGTATTTCTGTGTTTTCCGGTAATTTTTCTTCTTTCAAATGTTCCAAATTTCCATAACGTAAATCAGTGAATAAAATTTGCAAAGTCATTCCATGACTTACGACCAAAATAATATCCTCTTCTTTGTGTTTTTCTACCAATTTTTGCATTCCCTGCTTGAGACGAGCTTGAATTTCCTCAAAGCGTTCTCCTGAAAAGGCACCGGGATTATAATTCAAATCCGCCTGTGTGTATTTCTCATATTCTTCCGGATATAATTTTAAAAAATCTCCCTTTGTCTTTCCTTCCAATTCTCCCATAGAAATTTCAATGAATTCATCCATAATTTCTATAGGGATTTCTCTTCCCTTTTGAATTTCTTGAGCTGTCTTCTTAGCTCTCCCCAAAGAAGAAGAATACAGACTCGTAAAAGGAATTTCTCTCAGCTGCTCTGCAATTTTTTTGGCTTGCTCCTCCCCTCTTGCTGTCAAAGGAGAATTTTTTCTTCCTTGAAAGCGTCTTTGTGTATTCCACTCCGTTTCCCCATGTCGTACAAAATATAACTTCATTTTCTCTTTCCTCATTTATGATTGTTTCATTTTCTTTAAAATACCTTTCATTGCCTCTTCCAAACTTTGATATTCCACCCAAGTCTCCTGTTGTAATAATTGCTCGATTTCTTTTTTGGCATAACCGAGATTTTCCAGAGCACTTGCTATATCTTCCGCCCAAGTGACAGCACTGTTCTCTTCCATTTTTTCTTCCACTCCAAAATGTTTTACTTTGGACTGAATATCTAAAATCATTTGCTGTGCTTTCTTTTCTCCCAACTTTGGAATTTTTTTTAAGCAGGCTATTTTTTCTTCCTGGATATAGGCAACAAGCTGCTCTACAGAATAAGTGGAAAGAGCTGCTAAAGCAAGACTGATTCCGATTCCTTTCACAGAAAGCAACAATTCAAACAACTTCCTTTCCTTTTCTTCCAAGAATCCAATCAGCTTATATTCTCCTTCTCGAATATGATTATAGATATAGATTTGATATTCTTGTCCAAGTTCTATCTTTTCATACATTCGTAGAGAAATATAAACTCGATAAGCAACTCCATGAACATCCAAAGCAAAGTATTCTGGTTTTTTATAAGACACAAACCCTCTTAAATATTCAAACATATCCTCACCTATTTTTCGTATTTTTTTGTTTTTTCTTCAAAATTTTTGCTAAGTATTTTCCGGTGTAACTTTCTTTTCTCTTCGCAATTTCCTCCGGAGTTCCTGTCGCTAAAACTTCTCCTCCTCTATCTCCTCCGTCTTTTCCAATATCAATAATGTAGTCTGCCGTCTTGATTACATCCAGGTTATGTTCAATAATCAAAACGGTATTTCCTTTTTCCACCAATCGTTGTAAGACTTCCAATAATTTTTCAATGTCTTGAAAATGTAAGCCTGTCGTAGGTTCGTCTAAAATATAAATAGTTTTTCCTCTACTGTTCTTGGATAGTTCAGCCGCCAATTTAATTCGTTGAGCTTCTCCACCCGACAAAGTCGTAGCGGGCTGTCCCAATTTAATGTAATCCAAACCGACATCTACCAATACTTTTAATTTTCTTTCTAAAGAGGGAATCGTTTTAAAAAACTCATAGGCTTCAATCACGCTCATGTCCAATACTTCTGCAATATTTTTCCCCTTGTAATATACATCCAAGGTTTCTTTGTTATATCGTTTCCCCTTACATATCTCACATTCCACATAGACATCCGCTAAAAAATTCATTTCAATCTTTAAAATTCCGGCTCCTTGACAAGCTTCACAACGTCCTCCTTTGACATTAAAAGAGAATCTTCCCTTGTCGAAACCATGTATTTTTGCATCCTTAGTCTGAGCAAAAAGCTCCCGAATGTCATCGAAAATTTTTGTGTAGGTAGCAGGATTGGATCTCGGAGTTCTTCCAATAGGGCTTTGATCAATATTGATTACCTTTTCCAAATTTTCCAATCCCTGAATGCTTTTATACTCCAAAGGATATAATTTTCCCTTGTTCAGTTGATTGAATAAAATGGGATAGAGAGTCTGATTGATTAAAGTGGATTTTCCACTTCCGCTGACTCCTGTTACCACTGTCATAACTTCCAAAGGAATTTCCACATCGATATTTTTCAAATTATTTCCGGCAGCCCCTGTTAGCAACAGGCTGTCTTTCCATGTTCTTCGCGTTTCCGGAATGGCAATTTTCTTTTTTCCGCTTAGATATTGTCCTGTCAAAGACTCCTTGTTCTTCATCACTTCCTCAGGGGTTCCATGAGCTACAATTTCTCCGCCGTACACTCCCGCTCCGGGACCGATGTCAATAATTTCTTCCGCCTGCATCATGGTGTCTTCATCATGTTCCACAACAATCAAAGTATTCCCTAAATTTCGAAGATGTGACAGTGTTGCCAATAGCTTATCATTGTCTTTTTGATGCAAACCTATACTCGGTTCATCCAAGACATACAATACTCCCGTCAATCCTGAGCCGATTTGTGTTGCCAATCGAATTCTTTGAGCTTCTCCGCCGGATAATGTTTTCGTTTCCCTTGCCAAACTTAAATAATCCAAGCCGACATTTATCATAAATTGCAATCGTTCTCGTATTTCTTTTAAAATTTCCTTGGCAATTTTCTCCTGCTTTTGAGTCAAAGTCACATTCAAAAAAAATTGATAGGCTTCCGCAATACTCATCTCTGTAATTTCAATAATATTTCTACCTGCGATAGTAACAGCTAACACTTCTTCTTTTAGACGTTTTCCATGACAGAGTTTACAAGGTTTTTCTATCATATATTTATTTTCAATTTCTTCTTTTTGACTTTCTGAAAAACTTTCCCGGTATCTTCTTTCTAAGTTTGCAACCGCTCCCTCATATTCTTTTAAACCGTGAAATGAATATCCGTTTCCCTCATAGTCTACTTGAAACTTTCCCGCTCTCCCGTAAAAAATAAGCTCTCTTTCCTCTTTGCTATACTCTTTGACAGGCTTCGTCAAATCCAAATGAAAGTGCTTTGCCATTGCCTTAAAAATTTCCCAAGTATATCCTTTTCGGCCGGCAGCCCCCGGAATGTACATTCCTCCCTCCAAAATAGATAAATTTTCGTCTTCAATCAATTTATTTTCATCAATTTCCAACTTTTTCCCAATTCCCTTACATTCAGGGCAAGCTCCAAAGGGAGCATTGAAAGAAAACAAACGAGGACTTAAATCAGGAATGCTCACCTCCTCATGTTCCGGACAGGCATAGTTTTCACTAAAAAGAATATCTTCTTTTCCCACCTGTAAAATAATCTTTCCTTGAGAAAGTCCGGAGGCAACTTCTAAAGATTGAGTCAAACGACTTATAAATTCTTTACTCTCTTTCTTCAAAGCCAATCGATCCACGACTACCTCAATCGTATGCTTTTTATTTTTATCCAAAGAAATTTCATCTTCCACATATAAAATTTCTCCATCCACTCGCACACGAACAAAGCCTTTTTTTTGTAAGTTCAAGAAAATATTTTTATGTGTTCCTTTTTTATCCTTAATAATAGGAGCCAGGAGCATCATTTTTTCTCCGTCTTCAAATCTTTCTAAAATTGTTTCCGCAATTTCTTCCAAACTTTGTTTTTCCACTTTTCTCCCACAAACGGGACAATGTGCCGTTCCGATATGAGCAAATAATAATCTCATATAATCATAGACTTCCGTAATAGTTCCCACTGTAGAACGCGGGTTTCGATTGGTTGTTTTCTGCTCAATCGAAATCGCCGGTGCCAAGCCCTCAATGCTGTCCACTTCGGGTTTGTTCATTTGCCCGATGAATTGTCTGGCATAGGAAGACAAACTTTCCACATAACGCCTTTGCCCCTCTGAATAAATGGTATCAAAGGCAAGAGAAGACTTTCCGCTTCCGCTTACTCCCGTAATGACTACAAATTTATTTTTCGGAATTTCCAAATTTAAATTTTTTAAATTATGTTGCCTTGCTCCCTTAATTACAATTTTTTCTAACATTTCTACTCCATTCTGTCTTACCATATGCGATGCGCGGCTTCCGTAAAGCCTGCGGAAGTGGAGGAATATTTCGCATCAATAGGAACTCCTTGATAGACTAAAATTTCTCCTCTTGTTGCTTCAATTGCTCGATTTGCATCTTCATTTTCCACCTGATTATTATACACTTGACTTTCTGTTGTATCCTTTACATGAAATCCGAGTGCCGCATATCTTCCTTTTAAAAAATCACTGATTGCATAAGTTCTAGCCGCTACAGCTTGTACTTTCAAAGCTTCCACTCCGAAACTTCTCGGCATTTCACTTGGAACCACCTGTTTCAAATAATCTTCCATATCAACAACACTAATCATATGTAAAACATTTCCTTTAGGAACAAACTGAATTTTTCCACGATATCTGGGATTGCTCGTATGAGCTTTTCTCAGATTTTTAACCAAAAGATAGTATCCTCCACCATCCACAAAAAATTTCTTGTCTGTCCAAAATTCTTTTACTTTCGTTTTCACATACAATCGTCCCGCTTTTGGAGTAATTCGAATTTCCGTGTTCGGATCAAACGTATAGTCAAAGCTTTCATCTTCGGCATATACTCGCAATTTTCCACCTCCCGTGATAAAAATTTGACCATGTTCCAAACTTCCATTCGGCTTTGTTAGTCCTACCTTAATATTTTGTTCGACTCCGGCAACCGTATCCATATCTACCAAATTTACATTTGTATAGTAATGGTTTAAAATGTCTTTGTAGGAGAAACCATAATTTGTCGCCAAATCTCCTGCTCCATATTGAATCATTCCACTTCCATGCCCAAAACCACCACCATAAATATCGACCGAAAACATTCCAATCTCAAAAACCAAAGATGCCGAAGGAAGCAAAGGACTTCCATCTGCAATCGCGGTTTTGCTATAATCGGAACTTCCTCCTCTTGCTCCAAACACTTTTCCATTGGTTGCCAACAATCTACGAATATTATATTCCTTTGTAATCAAATAACTTCCTTTGGAAGTTTCTACCAATAAATGAGTAATTACTCCGGAGGCTCCACGTGATAACACTTTTATGTCTTTTACCGATCCGACATCTGAAATTTTTTGATTATTCAACCACACTCCATTTGTTAACACAAAAACATTTTTTCTTCCTCTCGCTGAAATTTGAGGAATTCTCTGCGCTATTTTTTGAAAAAGGGAAGTTTTGGAAATACTTGTCTTCCATCTCCAATACATGGAATTGGAACCATACCCCTCTATCTTTAAATTTTTAAAAAATTGACTTGCCTTTTTTTCATCATAGGTTTCAAAAAAATCTTGATTTTTCGTGTCATTGACCGGTTGTAAATAAGGTACTTCCTGTCCAAAATTATTTTCTACTTTCGGATAATCTTTTCCGTTCAAAAGACTATAAGCATTGTCCATAGGTTTTTTTATATTTCTAGGTTGTGTAGTTCCACGTTGTGTAGTTTTAAAAATATTTATCTTTTCTTTAATATTTCCACTAGAACATGCCATAAAGCATAAAGCCAAACAACAAACTGTGGTTATCTTAGTTATTTTCAATTGTAATTCCCCTTTCCTCTATCCATTGACATACCTTTTCCAAATCTTCTTGGGTATCCACTCCTACGCTTTGATATGGAGTTTCTAATACTTTAATTTTATATCCGTTTTCTAAAACTCTTAGCTGCTCCAGAGATTCTGAAGTTTCCAAAGCTGTTGGAGCCATTGCCGCATATTCCAACACAAATTCTCTGGTATATCCATAAATTCCAATATGCTTGTAATACAGAGTTAAATTTTCTTTTCTAGGATACGGGAGAACGCTTCTTGAAAAATACAAAGCATAATCTTTTTTATCCGTCACAACTTTTACGTGATTGGGATTTTCAATATCTTCCCATGTTTGCAATTTATGCTTCAAAGTACACATACACAAGTTTTCTTTTTGAAAGGCTTTTATTATCATATCAATCATTTCAGCTTCTATGAGCGGTTCATCGCCTTGTATATTAATAATCACATCATAATCTGTCATTTTTTGGCAAACTTCCGCAATTCTTGATGTTCCATTTGGATGCTTCGGAGAAGTCATTATAACCTTTCCTCCAAATGCTTCCACTTCTTCGAAAATTCTATCATCATCCGTTGCTACAATGATATCATCTAATTTTGTATTTTGACATCGCCGGTACACCCATTCTATCATACTATGTCCGCAAATGTTCTTTAATGGCTTTCCTTCCAGACGGCTAGAAGCGTATCTTGCTGGAATCACTCCTAAAAACTTCATGACAACCTCCCATAATTCAAAAAATTTCCCAATATATTATAACACATTTCAAAAAAATCACAAACAAGCTTATCAATCTTCTTAGGCTACTATTTCAAATTGTTTTAATTCTGTATTTTTTTTAAAAGATAAGGACATTTTTTGACTTCATATGATAAAATAAATTGAGAAAAAGGGGAGAAAGAGGACGGAGAGGAAAATATTTCATAAAAAAATTAAAAACAGGACTTATCTCCAAGGATAAATCCTGTTCTTTTTCTATTCATTTCCTATTATATTTTCAAAAGCGATTTCTTCTCCAACTCTCTTTTTTCATATCGGTCAGAAGTTACTTTGACCAAAGAACTCATAAGCAAGAGAGCAATCAAGTTGGGAAGAACCATAAAACCATTCAACATATCCGCCATTTCCCAAATAAGCCCGACTTTTTGCATGGAACCAAATACTATCATCAACATAACCAAAATTCGATAGATATTGACGGAATGAGCTTTTTCATGAAATAAATATTTGATATTGGCTTCTCCAAAGAAATACCAACCAATGATAGTGGACAGTGCGAAAAAGAATAAGGCAACGGCAATGAAAACACTTCCAAAATATCCCAATTTCATTTGAAAGGCAGCCTGTGTCAATTCAATTCCCGTCAATCCTTTGTCATACAATCCGGAAGTTAAAATAACCATAGCTGTTGCCGTCAACACCACAAAGGTATCGATAAAAACGGTAACAATTGCCACATCTCCTTGTTCGACCGGAGTATTTACCTTCGCTATGGCATGAGCATGGGGTGTAGACCCCATTCCCGCCTCATTCGAAAATAATCCTCTCGCAATTCCATATCTCATCGCTTTTTGTACCGTAATTCCTAATGCTCCACCCAGAGCAGCTCTTCCCGTAAATGCTTCTACAAAAATAGACCGAATTGCCGGAAAAATATTAACATAATTCATGGCGATGATAAGCAAACAAATGATAATATACATTCCTGCCATCAAAGGGACGACCTTTTCCGTCACAGAGGCAATTCTCTTCGTCCCTCCAAAGAAAATCAATCCGGCTAGAACGGCTACCACAATTCCCACTATCATAGGGTTGATATGGAAGGCGATTTCAAAGGCGGAGGCAATAGAATTGGCTTGTACCGCATTCCCCATAAATCCAAGTGCCAAGATACAAGAAATCGAAAAGAAATATGCCAACAGCCGACTGAAAAAACTATGTTTAAAAATCGCTTGAATGTAGTAAGCAGGTCCTCCTGTCACGGCTCCATTTACTTTTGTTTTATAGATTTGCCCCAAAGTAGCTTCTGCATAGATTGTTGCCATTCCGAAAAAAGCACTTAACCACATCCAGAAAATGGCTCCGGCACCTCCGGAAGCAATCGCTGTGGCAGCCCCTGCCAAATTTCCCGTTCCTACTTGAGCGGCAACTGCCGTTGCCAATGCCTGAAAGGAAGAAATTCCGTTATGATCTGCATCTTTCCCATGAAAAGAAAAGCCGGAAGTAACTCTTTGAATTCCTTGACGGAATTTACGAAGTTGAATAAAACGTAATTTAAAGGTATAAAAAATTCCCGTTCCCATCAATAAAAAAATCAAAAGACTTCCCCACAAAACTTCATTCACACGTACAACTATTTGTTCCATTTTTCCACATCTCCTTTTAAAATTTCCATTGAATAAAAAAAGGAAGTAATCGTTCATTACCTCCTAGAAATTTAAAAGAATTATACAAAATAGGCAACAAAAAAAGCCCAAAAAGTATTGCATAATTCCTCTGTCCTTTTACCTGAGAGTTTTTATCTCCTTCGGTGGCAACCGCTCTCTCCAGAGGCTCGTCCAATATAAGTCCTTTTACCTGAAAGATTTACTTCTTCGGTGGCTTTCGCTCTCTCCTTATATCTTCATCCGATTTCTTTTATTCAATTTATAATATATTTTAAAATTATACTATCTTTTTCTTTTTTGTCAAGTCTATTTTTCCTGAGCTTCTTCCATTCTCTTCAATTCTTCCGCAATGACCCTCTTACTTTCCTCTATAATTTCTTCAACCGTTTTTCCTGTTGGGAAAATAGGATCCAAAACTTTTAATCTCATCTTGCTTCCCCATTTCGGCTTGTGACCGAAAGGCATTGCTTCAAAGGCTCCTTGAACTACCATAGGAATAATGGGAAGATTCAATTCTTTTGCCAACATGGCATAGGTTTTCTTAAATTCTTGTAATTTTCCGTCCCGAGTTCTTGCCCCTTCCGGAAAAATCATCAATTTTTTATCGGATTTTAAAATTTTTGCCGCCGCCTTTAAGGTATTTCTCAAATTTCGATTCACATCGACCAAAACAACATTTCCATGATTACATAGATACTGCTTAAAAGCCCCTCTGAAATGTATAATGGTAGCAATATAGAACAAATCTCCAATTTGTTTCAAACTCAAAGCTTTGTTCATCAATAAAACATCTAAAAAGCTTTGATGATTGGCAATATAAATAGCGGCTCCCTCTTTTGCCAATTTCTCTTTGTTTTCTATCTTAATGGAAAACAGCAATCCCAACAATAGGGAAATAAAAATGTGTGCTACTTTTCCAACCCAAGAAGAAACAGGCAATGTTACATCGTCACACTCTTCTAAAATTTTCTTAAAACTGCTATCTTTCGCAACAACTTCTTTCGTTTTACTATGAACCGCTTTGATGAGAGCCAAGGGGGTCTTTAAATCTACCAATTCTTCTTCCGACAATTTTACTCCGAAGCTGCTTTCCAAAAAGGCAATCAATTCCACCATATCTAAAGAATCCATACTCAAATCAATCTCCAGATGAGAATTCGGATACACCTTTTCTCCCTTGCTGCCTTCCAAATATTCCTGTAATATAGTATATTCTTCCAAATATTCTGCGGGAACTGCAATGTTGTTTTTCTTCTCCTCCTCAACATTTCTTTGTTGTTCCTGTTTTTTCAATAAATCCGGTAATAAAAATCGACGGATTTTTCCCATTTTTGTTTTCGGCAATTCCTCTTTTACCACCTTAATATCATGTATCTTTTGATAACTTGGAGCATTTACATTGTATTTGTCAATAATATCCCACTTCAAAGTTTCGTTGACATTGTGAATTCCTCTCGCTTTCATCAACTCAAAATTCGGATAGACTATGGCAACCAATTTTTTTTCGTATTCCATAACGGCAATATCTTGTACAAAATCTGTCAGCTTGAAAAGTTCCGATTCAATATCGCCCGGATTGATATTTTTTCCATTCGGCAATACAATCATATCTTTTTTTCTACCCATGACCAGAAGATGTTTTTCTTCCATGCGTCCCAAATCTCCTGTGTGAAACCACCCTTCTTCATCAATGACCATTTTAGTCGCTTCCGGCTTTTTGTAATAGCCCTGCATAACATTTTTTCCACGAACTAAAATTTCTCCATCCTCTAAAAATTTTACTTCGACCTTTGGAATAATTTCTCCGACACTATCCTGTCGTTCTCTTCCAGGAACATTAAAGGATACGATAGGAGCCGTTTCTGTGAGCCCATATCCCTGTATCATATGAAAGCCTAAAGTTTCAAATACTTCTCCGATTTCCGGATCCAATTTCGCTCCTCCGGAAACCATGATACGAATATTTCCTCCCAACTCTGTATGCACTTTTTTGAAAATTTTCTTTCGCAATGCTCTACTCTTTACATGTTTTTGAGCAAATTCAAATACTTTGCGAGTGAGAGTCTTCGCTTGAATTTGCCGCAAAATAGATTTTCCAATGACTTCCCACAATCTTGGAACTCCGATAATCACACTGATTTTATATTTTTTTAAGGCTTTCTTCAGTCCCTCTGAAGATAAATCATCCAACAATACCGTTAAGACTCCGAAATGTAAGGGCATAACCAAAGTGAAACTCAAAGGCATGATGTGATGATAAGGTAAAACTGCTAACAATCGATCCGGTTCAGTTACCAAATCCACTGCTTTTACTCCTCGAATATTTTCCATGATATTTTCATAACTTAACATAACTCCCTTTGGATTCCCTGTCGTCCCGGAGGTATAGAGCATCACCGCCGTTCGTGTTTCATCTTCAATTTTCACGGAATATTCTTCCACAGGAAATTGTTCCGGAATATTGATTTCATCCACATTGATAATCTTGGAAGCCAAACCGCTTTCTTCCACTGCATTTGTGACATTTTCAATATTTTTGTCCGAAGCGTAGATATATTTCGGTTCCGCATCCTGAATAAAATAGGTCAATTGTTCCACATTGGAACCGGCATCCACATTGACGGAAATTCCTTTCCTTTCCCAAATGGAAAATAGAGTCATCATAGATTCCGGACGATTTTCCAAACAAACCATAACTCTATCATCCGTTTCCAATTGCAATAAGGTCGCATAGTATTTGATTCCTTCTATCATTTCTTTGTAGGAATATTCTCTTTCCTTATAAATAATGGCAGTTTTTCCTCTGTCGTACAAAAATACGGTTCCTTCCATTTTTATTCTCCCTTCCTCTCGTCTATGCCGTAACCATAGCCTCGAATTGTCTTAATCCAATGGTATTCTTTGTCCTGTAATTTCTTTCGAATTTGCTTGATATAACTTTCCACAATATTGCTGGCTCCTTGAAAATCTGTTCCCCAAACTTCCTTTCGAATCATATCTCGATGTAGAGCCAATCCTTGATTTTTTAACAACAAACTCAAAAGTAAAAATTCTTTTTCCGTAAAGTTTAAATCTTTTCCCTCTCGAAATACTTTTCTCTGAAGTAAATCCACCTCCATATCCGCGTAGACATATCGATGTTTTCGGTACTCCGCCTCCGCTTTCACTCGTCTTCCCAAAGCAAAGACTTGTAAAGACACTTCTTCTACACTGTTTGGCAGCAAATAAGCATCTGCTCCGACTTCAAAAGCTCTTTTTTTCCAAAAAAATCCTGTATCTTCACTTAAAAAAATAAGTCCTATTTTTCGACTGCGTTCTCGAATTTTTTCTGCCAGAAGAAAAGCGTCTCCTCCTTTTATCCAAGTATCCAATAAAACAATATCGTAGTTTCCCGCATAGAAGAATTGCAAAGCACTTTCATAATTTCCGGCAATATCTACAATATTTCCCTGCTCCTTCCAAGCGATTTTCAATTCTTTCGCAAATTCCTGTTTTCTCTGAATTAATAAAATATTCATAATCCTCTCCTACAACAAGCCCTCAATACTACTGAAAACAGTACTCCTCACATTGGGATTGTCCCTTGCCATTTCCTGAATTAAATGTTTCATTTTTAATCTTCTCGATTGTTCGCTCACTTCATAGGGACAGTCCGATTTTGTCACGGGCAATGCCAAACGATTGACATAACGAATAATATTCTTCTCTTCGACAAAGGCAAGGGGGCGAATTACCTGAACCCCATATTCTTCAGCATAGTACGAGGGCTTCATCATATGTAAATTTCCCTGATAGAATACATTCATTAAAAAAGTTTCAATAATGTCATCCTTATGATGTCCCAAAGCCAATTTATTGATCTTTCTTTCCTGTAAGATGCGATATAAAATACCACGTCGAATTCTTCCACACAAAAAGCAAGGATTCTTCACGGGATTTTCATCATGGAATAAAATTTCTTCTAAATTGGTGTGTTCCACGAATAAATTCAGTCCCAGCATTTCACAATAGTCTTTTATTTTCTGATACGAGGATTGATCTGTATTGGGATGAATATGAATGGGAAGTATTTCAAAAGAAAGCCGTGCAATTTTTTGAATTCGAATTAAGGCATTTAAAGTGGTCAAACTATCCTTTCCTCCCGAAATACCCACAGCAATCCGATCTCCTTCTTCTATCATATTGTATTTGTGCATGGCTCTTCCGATAGGGCTCCAAAGTTGTTTGCTAAATTTTTTTCCCTCAATAAAATGTAAAATTTCTCTATCTGTCATGTTTATTCCCTCGCGTATAGCCTAAAACATAATCTAAATTGATATTCTTCATAGCGGAAAAAATACTTTGTTTTATGTTAGGATTGCTCTTTTCCAATGTTTCCAATAATAATTTGATTTCTTTTCTTTTAGAATCGGTTTTATCCGATTCTACAGGACAACCACAACTCATTGCCTCAATTTCATTATGTTTCATAAAAGATTTGATATCCTGTTCTTTGACATAGACAAGAGGACGTATAATTTGCAATTTTCCACTTGTGGAAGATACTTTTGGCAACATGGTTTTCACAGTACTTGCATAGAATAAATTGATGAGAGTCGTTTCAATCACATCATCAAAATGGTGCCCCAATGCCAATTTATTGCAACCCAATTCCTCCACTTTTTTATACAGCACTCCTCTTCTCATTTTAGCACACAAAAAACAAGGGCTTTCCGGATCCTGTTCGAAGGCGACCTGCCAAACATTTGCATCAAAGAGTTCACAGTCAATTCCCAATTCTTTTAAATTTTGTTGAAATTTATCCATATCCATTGCTTCAAATCCGGGATTCATAGAAATAAAATAGACTTCAAAATGCTTGCTTCTATCCTTTTTCAATTCCTGAAACAATTTGCAAAGAAGTAGACTGTCTTTTCCTCCGGACACTCCCACTGCAATTTTATCTCCATCTTCCACCAGCTTAAAATCCTGAACTGCCTTGATAAATTTTTTCCAAATCTTTTTTCGATAGCCACCACGAATACTTTCTTCAATTTCCAATCTTTCTCTCATCTTTTTTCCTTTTCTATTTTTTCTTCCTTAGTTATTATAGCACACTTATGCTCTATTTTCTATTTGCTTCGTAAATACTCGTCTATTTTTATGGCTGCTTTTTTTCCCGCTTCCATGGCTAAAATAACAGTGGCTGCCCCTGAAACGGCATCTCCCCCGGCAAAAATTCCCTCTCTTGAAGTTTCTCCCGTTTCCGCCTTCGCTTCGATTCCTTTCCAACGATTTTGTTGTAAATCTTGGGTTGTTTCTACAATGAGAGGATTAGGAGAGGTTCCCAGTGCCATAATCACAGTTTCCGCTTCTAGGATAAATTCACTGTTCGGTATTTTCGAGAAAGTTGCCCGACCGCTTTCATCCACCTCTCCCAATTGCATACGAATACACTTGACTCCTTTTACCCAAGCATTTTCATCTCCCAGGATTTCAATCGGAGAGCTCAAAAAGATAAATTCGATTCCCTCTTCCTTTGCATGTTGAATTTCTTCCAATCTTGCCGGTAATTCCTTTTCTCCTCTTCGATAGACAATCTTCGTATCCGCTCCCAATCTTTTTGCTGTTCTTGCAGCATCCATTGCCACATTTCCTCCTCCGACAACCAAGACTCTTTTTCCTATTTTCACGGGAGTGACATAATCTCCCCGATTGGCTCTCATCAAATTCACTCTTGTTAAAAATTCATTGGCGGAGATCACTCCATTGAAATTTTCTCCGGGAATATTCATAAATCTCGGTAAGCCCGCTCCACTTGCTATAAAGACTGCGGAAAATCCTTTTTTCTCCAACAGATCGTCCACAGTAAAGGTTCTTCCTATCAAAGAATTGGTTTCCACCTGTACTCCCAATCGTAACAAATTTTGAATCTCTTTTTCCACAATTCTTTCTTTCGGAAGTCGGAATTCCGGAATTCCATAACTCAACACTCCTCCTAATTTATGAAGAGCTTCAAAAATAGTAACCTCATAGCCTTGCTTCGCTAAATCTCCTGCAGCGGTAAGTCCTGCCGGTCCTCCTCCAATTACGGCAACCCTTTGATTTTTTTTCTTCTTCACTATCGAGGGACTTCCATGTTCTATGCTCCAATCTCCGACAAATCTTTCCAATTTTCCAATGGATACCGCTTCTCCTCGAATTCCTACAATACATTTTCCCTCACATTGACTTTCCTGTGGGCAAACTCTTCCACATATTGCCGGTAAATTGGAATACTTTGCAATGGTGTCCGCCGCTTCTTGTAACTTTCCCTCACGAATTTTTTGAATGAAAGCCGGAATATTAATGGATACAGGACAAGCTTGTACACACAAAGGATTTTTACATTGCAGGCATCGGCTTGCTTCCAGTTTCGCTTCTTCCAAACTATAGCCATAGCAGACTTCCTCAAAATTTTTATTTCGTACTTCGGGTTTTTGCTCTTGTACCGGAACTCTTTTTTGTCGATTCACAGAAGAGAGTTCATGAGGAGGAGCATCGTGATTGGGACAAGCAGGATTATGATAACTGTCTCCGTCTTCCATTTTTAAAATATTTCTTCCCTCTTCCGTTTGATACATTCTCTGTCTTCGTAATGCCTCTTCAAAATTTACTTCTTCCCCAGAAAATTCCGGACCGTCTACACAGGCAAATTTTATTTCGTTTCCCACACTGACCCGACAGGCTCCACACATTCCCGTTCCATCCACCATTAAAGGATTTAAGCTTACAGTAGTGGAGATTCCATAATGCTTACAAACTTCCACTGTAAATTTCATCATAATCATAGGTCCGATGACAACAGCATGGTCATAGTGTTTTCCTTTTTCCATCAATTCTTGGATTTTATGCGTTACCAGTCCTTTGCTCCCGTAACTTCCGTCATCAGTACAAATATAGACATTCGCTGCAACTTCTCTCATCTCTTCTTCAAAAATAAGGCTCTCCTTGTTTCGACTTCCTATAATCACGTCAACACAACATCCTTGTTCTCTCATCCATTTTACCTGTGGATAGACGGGAGCCGTTCCCACTCCCCCCGCTACAAAGAGATATTTTTTCTTGTGTAGGACTTCCACATTCTCATGAATCAATTCACTTTCTTTTCCCAGTGGACCCAATACATCTGTAAAATAATCTCCCACTGCAAAATCTGCCATTTGTTTCGTACTTTCTCCCACGATTTGAAAAACAATCGTAACACTTCCTCGATGTCTGTCATAATCACAAATCGTCAAAGGAATTCTTTCCCCTTTTTCATCTGTTTTAATAATTAGAAATTGTCCCGGTTTCGCCGCTTCTGCTAATGCTTTTGCTTCTATTTCCATATAGCAGATGTTTTCGCTCAGATATTTTTTTTTGATAATCTTATACATAAACGCCCCCAAATTCACACCTTTTTTCTCTACATCATAACATACAAACAAAAGTTTTCGCAATAGAAAAAGCAGTCATTTCCATGACTGCCCTCTTCTAGTCTATCATACTTTGTAAATCTTTTTCCGAAAGAATTTGAATTTTTCCTCTCGATACCTGCAAACAACCCGAATTCTGTAGCAATTTTAAATTTCTTGTAATCACTTCTCTGGCACTTCCCAAATGTCTTGCAATTTCTTCCTGTGTCATCAAAATTTCTTTTTTTTGCTGCCTTAGCAAAAAACGAATCAAACGGGTATTCAAGGGCACAAAAAGAGCCGTTTCCATTTGTTCAATAATCTCACTGAAACGTGCATAGATTAAATCCATATTGAAGTCACTGACTTCCGAATTTCGTTTTCTCATCAAAGAAAAAGCTTCCGGATTCATCACGATGACCTCTGTCGCCTCTTCAGTGTGTAAATTGATAGAAACCTGCAATTTGGGATGAATACACTGAGCTGTTAAAACTCCTATATCCATTGCTTTGAGAAAAAACAAGCTCAATTCTTTTCCTTCTTTTGAGCTTAAAAAAACTCGAATTCTTCCACTTTTGATAATAGTTAATCCAAAACATTCAGGGGAACTGCTAATGTCAACACCTTTTGTAAAGGTCATGGTACGACTATTGATTATAAAATAATTTTTTTCCTGTTGACTCAATTTCTCCCAAAAAGGAAATAAAGTCTCAAAATAGATCCTGTCTTCTTTTTTTATCATAACGCTCCCCTAATTTGTTTTCTATTTTAATTCTTCCAATAATTTCACTAAATATTGATATGCTTTTTCCGTAGAAGCAATTTCCAATTTTTCTTCCGGAGTGTGAACATCTTGCATATTTGGTCCTATACTGATAAAATCGATGTCCGGATAATTTTGAGAAAGAGCTCCGCATTCCAAACCTGCATGAATAATGGATATCTCCATCTCTTCTCCGGTTAATTCTTTCCAAACTTGAACAGCTTTTTCTCTAAGTGGAGAGACGGAACGATATCTCCATTCGGGATAAGCCCCGGAAAAGGTATAATTTGCTTTGTACTTTTCTGCAATGGAAGAGATATATTTCTTCAATCTTGCCAATACTTCCGGTTCGGAACTTCTTAAAGAAACCGTAATTTGAATGACATCTTCTCCTGTTTCTACAATTGCCAAATTATCGGAAGCTCCTACAATATCAGGATAGTCTTTCATCCATGTATACACTCCCGTTGGAATCTCTTCCATCAAATTAATATAGCGATAAAAAGAATTTTCATCCATAGCTTCATATACATTGACGATTTCTTCAAAAAACATTTCCACTTGCGGCTCAAAGGAAGCATACAACTCCTTCACTTCTTTCAGGACCTCTCGAAGAAGCATGTCCAACTTTTCTTCACTGGCAATGACAACTTCTGCAGTTCTTGGAATCGCATTGTCTTTGGAGCCTCCCTTTACGGAAACAAGTAAAAAATCCGATTTTTCTTTTAATAAATCCAAAATTTCTATCATGGCTTTGTTCGCATTTCCTCTTTGCTTATGAATTTCCGCTCCGGAATGCCCCCCTAAGAAATTTTGAATTTTGATACGATAAGCAAAAGGATGTCGAATATTGATTTTCTCGATCGGCAATGTAATGTCAATTCCCTCTCCTCCGGCGGAACCTACCGTCAAAATTCCCTCTTCTTCCGAGTCGATATTGATTAACATTTTCCCTTGTAGAAGTCCCGGTTGTAACGCCAAAGCTCCTCCTAAATCAATTTCTTCCGAAGTCGTAAGCAAAAGTTCTAAAGGTCCATGCCGAAGACTGTCATCCTCCAAAATGGCAAGCCCCATAGCAACTGCGATTCCATTGTCCGCTCCTAAGGTTGTTCTATTTGCTGTCACGTACTTCCCATCTATGATTAGATCAATCGGATCTTTTGAAAAATCATGTTTGCTGTCTTCTTCCTTTTCACAAACCATATCCATGTGTCCTTGTAAAATCACCCCCGGTGCATCTTCATACCCCGGACTTGCTTTTTTTCGAAGAATGACATTAAAAGACTCATCTTGATAGCTTTCTAACTGATGTTCCTTTCCAAATTGCATTAAAAAATTACTGATTTCCCGTTCATGATAAGATTCTCTTGGAATTTTAGAGATTTCTTCAAAATAGTAAAAAACTCGTTCCGGTTTCAACCCCTCCAACTTTCTCATTTTACATCTCCTTGCCTCTCGCTATTACAGCATTGTATTGATAATTAACATTACCACTGAGAAAACTCCCATAATTCCCATCAATGGTAAAATATATTTCAACCATTTGTCAAAAGTGGTTCCTGCCATTTCCAAAGTAACCAAAACCAATCCCGTCGGAGTAATAAAAGACATCCAACCTTGCCCCCAGTTATAAGCATTGATGACAATTTCCCGAGATAATCCCACCGTATCTGCAAGCGGTGCCATAATCGGCATGGACAACACTGCCAATCCGGAAGAAGAATTGATAAAAAATCCTAAGAAAGAAAAAATGACAAGTTGTGCAATGGCAAAGACTCCTTTGCTCATTCCGGCTACAAATTCTGTGGAATAAAACAATAAGGTATCGGAAATAAACCCGTTGTCCATCACAATATTGATAGAACGTGCCAAACCGATTGTTAAGACCACTCCCACCAATTCCGCAGATCCCGCTATAAAAGTATTGATAGCCTCTTTTTCGGACAAACCTGATAAAAACATGATAATAATGGCAACAACTAAGAAAAGGGCCGACATTTCTTCGAACCACCAACCACCAAGTGCCACTCCCCAAATCATAATGGGAAAAGCAAGAGCAAAGACAACAAGGGATAATTTTCTTCTCCAAGTAAATTCCGTTTCCTTACTATTGTCATAATTTCCTAAAAATCTTTCATGAATTTCCTTTTCATCGACATAGACAAAAGATTTTGTCTTATCTTTTCGAACTTTTTGTGCATACCAATACATATAGGCAAGAGTAATTAGGAAACCAAGAACTAAAGCAAGCACTCGAAACGGTAGTCCCTCCGTAAAAGAAATTCCTGCAGCATTCGATGCAATCACGACAGAAAACGGATTGACTGTAGAAAACATCGTTCCAATCGAAGATCCCATATAGATCGCGGCAATACAGGTCAAGGCATCAAACCCGCTGACTAAAAAAATAGGCATTAAAATAGGATAGAAAGCTATGGTTTCTTCTGCCAAACCAAAAGTGGTTCCTCCTAAGGTAGTCAAAGCAAAGACCAAGACAACCAAGAAGAACTCTTTCCCCTTTGTTTTTTTGGAAAGAGCTGACATTCCGGCATCAAAGGCTCCAATCTTATTGATAATTCCGATAATCCCTCCCAGAATCAATACAAAAATCATAATATCCACCGTGTCCAAAACTCCTGTAATAGGTGCTTTGATTGTTTCTAAAAATCCTTGAGGCTGCTGTTCGATTCTTTCATAACTTCCCGGAATAGCGATCGGTTTTCGAATGACTCCGGATGTAAATTTATCCAAGCTCAGTTGAATATGCAAACGATCCAACATCTCTTGACTTGCTGCTTCTGTTGAAACTTCATCGTTATGATCCGTGATCACAAATTCATTTGTCGTATCGTCATAGGTCAAACGGGAAAATCTTCCCGACGGGACAAGATAGGTCAAAATGGCAGCCAAAACTAAAATAATAAACAATACCGTGAATGCAGTAGGAAAACTCCTCTTTTTCTTTTCAGACATTTTTCTCTTGTATGATAACTCTTAGTTCCTCGTTATCATACCCCTCCTTTTTATTTATGTTTGTTATATATTCCTTTTACTTTTCATTGAAGTTAAAGTAAAAACTGAAAGCTTAATATTTTAAAATATATTGGATAAATTCCAAATCTTCTTTTCGAATGGCTGTCTTAATTTTCAAAGTATTCAGAAGTAACACGGCATTTTCTCGAATGGATAAAGTTCTGTCGTATCTTGGCGGCAAATTATATTTTTGATAGACTTCATTTACCTCTTCTAATACAAATTGAAAATGTACTTCATGAATTTTGGCAATCAAATTGAAATTTTTGACTTGTAATTTTGTTTCCGGAAAAAAATAACGGTAAAATTCATAACATACCTGATCTACCTCTCCTCTTCCTTCATATCCTAAAATCATTTCTCCATTTATTTTTTCAAAAAACAAACCGAATTGTTTTGCAACTCTTTGAAATTCCTCAAAGGAATGACATTTTCCCTGTGTAAATTCTTCAATAAAGTGATTATAATTGATCATGACTACCCCCTTCCTTTCCCTATTATATTAAGATTTTAAATATTTTACAATAGTTTTTTGTATATTTTATGAATTATATGCTATACTTTTATTACAGAATGATACAATAAAAAATGAAAAGAGGAATTATGAAAATTTTAACAATACAACAACTTGGAAAACAATATCAAAAAAAAGAGTGGGCTCTCCATAATATCCATTTGGAGATACAGGAGGGGGAATTTTTAGTTTTGGTAGGTCCCTCCGGTTGTGGAAAATCTACTTTGTTGCGTTTGATTGCAGGTTTAGAAGAAAGCACGGAGGGAGAAATTCTCTTTCATTCCGAGAACAAAGACATCGCCATGGTTTTTCAAAATTATACTCTCTATCCTCATATGACAGTCTATGAAAATATGGCTTTTCCTTTAAAAATGAAGTCTTGGACTTCCCGAGAAATTCAAAATAAAATTGCAGAAATTGCCGATACTTTGGAAATTCGAAACTTACTTCAAAGAAAGCCGAATGAACTTTCCGGGGGACAGAAACAAAGAGTAGCTCTCGGAAGAGCAATGGTGCGAGAAGCGAATATTTTTTTATTTGATGAAGCTTTGGCAAATCTCGATGCCAATTTAAGAAGTCAAATGCGTTATGAATTGCTGTCCCTGCAAAAAAAAATCAAAAAGACTTTTATTTATGTTACCCACGATCAAATCGAAGCCATGACGATGGCAGATAGAATTGTAGTAATGAAAGAAGGACAAATTGAACAAATTGGCAGTCCGAAAGAAATATATTTGAATCCCCAAACCGGCTTTGTCGCTCGTTTTCTGGGAAACCCCGCTATGAATTTTCTCGTTCGGGAAGAATATATCTTGGGAATTCGTCCCGAAGACATCCTCATCACAGAAGAAAAAAAGAAAGAATCTTTTCTTTTTTTAGTAGAATTTTCAGAATTTTTAGGAACACACTCCTATTTACATGGTATTGTGGAAAATACTCCCTTCCTTATCGAAATTCCTATTCAAGCGGAATATAAAAAAGGGGAAACTCTATTTTTGGACTTTCCCCTTACAAAACGCTATTACTTTGATATCACGACAGAACGAAGAATCCCACTGTCCCGGATACAACAATCAAAAGAATCGGATTGATTTTTGTCAAAATTCCGGAAAGTACAACAGCAACAAATACAATATAAGTCATGGGATGAGTGAAATTTTCCGGATGTAACAAAGAGAATCCGGCTCCCAAGACCAAGCCCATCACAACCGGTCTCAAAGAAAGAAAAATTCTCTTGACAATCAAAGAATCCTGAAATCTTTGTAGGCACAAGGAAATCCCGACTAAAATAAGAATGGAAGGAAGAACGACTCCCGTCGTAGAACAAAGAGAACCAAAAACACTTCCCGTTACCTTGTAGCCTATAAAAGTGGCGGAGTTAATCCCTATCGGTCCCGGTGTCACCTGAGATACTGCAACAATTTCTGTAAATTCAGAAAGGGTGACCCATTGGTATTTTTCAATCACTTCCTGTTGTATCAAACTTAGGACAGCATAACCTCCACCAAAACTAAACAGTCCAATTTTTAAGAATACCAAAAAAAGATGTATATAAATCATTTTTTATCCCTCCAAGCATAGTATAGATTTCCTATAATCATCGTAAAAATGATAATCCAAATAGGAGAGATGGTGTTTGTTCCAATTAAAACGGCTACAAGTAAAGGAATCCAATATTGTTTCCACTTTAATTTTGTCGATCTGCATAATTTATATACAGCAATAAAAATCAATCCAACCGTAGCAGGTTTTACTCCAAAAAAAATCTGTTGAAATAATTTTGCTTCTCGATATTGAATGATAACCGTACTTAAGCATAATATAATCAAAAAAGAGGGCAGGACAGCTCCTAAGACAGCTGCCGCAATTCCTAAAGCACCTGAAATTCGATATCCTGTCATAATGGAGGTATTTACCGCCAACACACCCGGACTGGATTGAGCAATGGCAAGAGCATCTAAAAACTCTTCATCTGTCAACCATTTTTTCTTGCTCACAATTTCATCTTGCATCAGGGGGATCATTGCGTATCCTCCACCTAAGGTAAAAGCTCCAATCTTAAAAAACGCCCAAAATAATTCGACCTCTTTCTTCATAATCTTCTACTTCCTTTTATAAAATATTCTTCCAAATATCGTAAGCCAATTCTTCTTTGGCTTTCTCTTGGATTTCTACTTTGTTTCCTCCTTTTTTCAAAATACTGACCGTATTTTTCTCTTGATTCATTGTTTTCGAGTCATTTGCAACAATACAATCTAAATTCTTCTTCTCCAATTTCCGATTTGCATTTTCTTCAATATCATTGGTTTCGGCTGCAAAGCCGATTAACATTTGATGTGATTTTCTTTTTCCCATTTCCAATAAAATATCAGGGTTTCTTTCCAAGTTGATTCTTAAATCTCCTTCTTTTTTCTTAATCTTAATAGGAGAGTATTCTTTCGGTCTGTAATCTGCAACTGCGGAACAGGAAACAAAAATATCACAGTACTCAAAACGTTTCTCCACTTCCTGATACATCTCTCTTGCTCCTCGTACAGAGACAAATTCCTCTAATCTTCTTGGCTTTTGTAGCTTTGTCGGTCCGGAAATCAAAGATACTTTTGCTCCTCCCGCCACTGCGGCTTTTGCCAAAGCATATGCCATTTTTCCACTGGAACGATTGGAAATATAACGAATGGGATCTATCGCTTCTTCGGTAGGACCTCCCGTAATCAAAACTTTTTTATCTTCCAATTTTCCCGCCAACTGTCTGGACAGAAAATAAGCTTCTATCTCCCAAATGACCTCTTCTTCCTTTTCCAACTTTCCCTTTCCTATATCCTCACAAGCCAACATTCCCTCTGCCGCTTCAATAAAATGATAATGATATTTTTTTAATTTTTGAATATTTTCATATAAAATCGGATTTTCATACATTTGAACATTCATCGCCAAGGCAAAAAAGACCGGTTTATTGGTTGCGGCTATGACAGTCGATAACATATCATCTGCAATTCCATTGGCAATCTTTCCCACGATATTATAAGTTGCCGGTAACACTACCACCACGTCCGCCCAATGAGCTAAGGAAATATGCTCTACCTCATAATGAGATTTTTCATGCCACATATCCACATACACTACATTTTTAGATAAGGTTTCCAAAGTCAAAGGGGTAATAATTTTTGTTGCATTTTCCGTCATAATCACCTTGACTTCATAGCCTTTTTTTTTCAGTAGGGAAGTGAAATTGGCAGCTTTATAAGCGGCAATTCCTCCTGTAACCCCCAATAAAATTTTTTTCATCCTTTCTCCCCTATTTTTCTCTTTGTTCTAAATAATATTGCTCTCTTTTTTCTTGGACTTCTCGGATAAAATCTTCATCACAACCGTACTGTGTCAAAATATTCAAGTCCACTCGATCTAAATCATCCATATATTCCAAATAATATTCCGAGAAAAATTGAGCCAACTTTTTTCCACGTCCAAAAATCTTACTTAACTTTTCTCCTTTATTTCGATAGGTAGCTATTTCCCAATCATAATTATCCTGTAAATAGTCGGCATGTCTTTTCAAAGCCTCTTCTCCGTTTTTTAAGGCTGCAATCTCTTCTTGAAGACTGGAGAAAGGAACATCAGAAATAAAAATATAACCTTTTTCCGACAAAAAGTCCAATACTTCATGAAATCTGGAAGCGGAATAAAGTTTTGACAACTCCACTTTATATTTGAAGTATTGTTTTTTTACCGGAATCCCAAAAGATTTTAGAACAGCATTTAAACGATTTATCTCTTCTCTACTCTCTTTCACATTTTTTTCAAAGATTTCCAATTGTTTCGGTTTTATCTTTGAGGAATTATTCAAAGTTTCCAGTTCCAAGATAAGTCTTTCAATTTCTTTTTCTTTTCCCAATAACTTTTGTTCCAACTTCTCAATTTTTTCAAGATTTTCTTTCTCTGTTCCCTTTTTTCCAAACAATGAATTTAATAGACTCATGGCTCCTCCTTCTTCAAACGTTTTTTTCATTATAAAATAAATTGTAATAAGAATCAACCATTTCTTTCATATTTTGAAATAATTCTCTATTTTTTGTTGTCTTTCTCTGGAGTATTTTTCAGTTTGTAATCTTGCCAAATCCGATATCTCTTGCCTTTCCTCGATGTTTTGAGGATAATAGATAGGAACTTTCAACAAGGGTTTGCTATAAAATTCCAAGAGATTCCCTTTCTTTTTTCCACAATGTCGGTACCAAAAAGAAAACAAAGAAGAATTTAAATATGCCAAAATATAAAATAAATCTACATTTTTTTCTTTGGGAAGAAAATAATAAATATCCGCACTTCCGTAGACTTCTTCTTCGGAATAAGCAAACCAGTTTCCTTTACATCGTTGTCTTGCCAAAATTTTGGGACCTTGAAACATTCTTTCATCCCTCGCCCATTGCAAATTCCACCATGCTATTTTTCCTAATTGTACTTCTCTTCTTTTTTCCAATTTCTCTCGATAGGGAGAAAGATATTTTTCTAAAACATCTTTCCATTTTCTCTTTTCATCTAAATACAAAATCCAAAATTCCTCCTGCTTTTGCAAAGAATAGGAAAAAATATCCTTGTTCTTATAGAAAGGTTTTAAATATTCCCTCAACTCTTCTTCATAATGAGAAAATACAAAGGCTTTGTCACAACCGCTGACGATGCCCTGCTTAATCTCCAACAAATCTCCCAAATGGTAATTTGCCTTTTCTTCAATGGACTGAAGCTGTTTTCGAATGTCGGAATGCCAAAGATAAATGTTTCCATTTCTTTCGTAGATTTCTTCCTGCTTCAAAGAAAAACTTCTTTCCTTTTCCTGAATGTAAACCGAACTCCCTTTTTTTCCTTTTCTCCAAACAAAGAGCAGATTATGCTGCCCTAAGGCTCCCTCAAATAAGGAAATATGATAGTCTTGGAAGTATAAAAACTCTCCTTCCTCCCGGAGGGTCTTTCGGAGGGTTTTGGCTCCGTCCGCTACGAGCCAGTAATCGGTTGTCAAATAAACTAAAATTCCTTCCTCTCGTAATAAATCAACCGCTTTCTCAATAAAGAAATACAGATAATCCATTTTCCCCTCATAATACTTTTTTCCGAAGTCCGTTTTCTTTAATTTTTCAAAAATTTCTTTATGATTTTTTTCTCCCAGATAGGGAGGATTCCCCAAAATAATATCAAAGCGTTCTTCTGTTTTTAACCCCAGACTGTCCTCACAGGAAAAAAAACTTTTTTCCTCTGTCAGTCTTACTTTTGCCTCCAAAATAGCCCTCTCATCAATATCATATCCATAGTACTTCACCCTTGGCTTATTCTTCCGTTCTTTTCCGTACTTCGAAAAAGCGCTCAATAAATTTCCGTTTCCACAGGATAAATCGGCAAGTTGCCACTCTTCCTGTGAAGGAGCATATTGAAATGCCAGTTCCGCCATTTGTCTACTCTCCATTTCCGGAGTATAAATCACATAATGTTTTTTTCCCATTAGAAAATCTCCCTTCCTTTCTTATAGAACAATGGTGCCCAGCACAAAAGATATACTATGGAAAAAACCAGAAATTTTAATAGGGTATATGGAAAATATCGACTGATACCGTAGGCCAGGAAAGAAGCCGATACTGAAACTCCCGCTATTTTGATACAGGAGATAAAAGCCAAAGAAATATATTTTTTATGAAAGTGAATCCACAGAGCGAAAAAATTACAACAGGAAGCAATCGACGTTGCGAGAGCCAGTCCCCGATATTCCATTTTTTGAATCAGCAGGGCGTTCAATGCAATATTGATGAGAATCGCCATAATGGAATATCTTGCCGGTCGTCGATTATCTCCCAAAGCATAGAAACCTTTGCTTAAAAATTGTACTCCCACATAGGCATACAATCCCAGAGAATAGAATAAAAGTGCTTCTGCAGTAATTATAACGGCATTTTCTCCAAATTTTCCGTAGGAAAACAAAAGGCGAATAACTTCCTTTGCATAGAAAACACAAACTATCATAGAGGGAACTACTAAAAATAATAAGATATTAAAACCTCTTTCCAATTCTCTTTGAATTTTGATATGATCCTTTTTAGCAGCGGCTTTGGAAAGAGACGGAAAAACCACATTGGAGATAGAAACTCCAAAAACTCCGACAGGCAACAAATACACCCTGCTTGCATTTTCCAGAGCGGTAACCCCTCCGACCGCCAGAAAAGAAGCAAAAAATTGATCCACTATCGTATTGACCTGTCTGGCAACAATTCCTACCAACATAGGAAGCAATCGATAGGCTAAAAGTCCTAGATATTTATCTTTCCATTGAATACGAAAAGAATATCTTCCTATTTTTTTCCAAAGAGGAAAAAAAACGACAAAAAATTGAAAGATCCCTCCAATCAAGACTCCAAAAGCAAGGGCATAAATACCATAGCTTTTCGAAAAAAACATGGCGGAAAGAATAATGGAGAGATTGAAAAAAATAGAGGTGGAGGCGGGAATCAAAAACTCTCCAAAATTATTTAAAATAGCTCCCATCATTCCGGAAAGAGAAATAAATAAAAAATAAAAAGACATAATTTTTAACAGAATGGATGCCAAATTTTTCGTTTGTTCCGGAAAACCGACTACAATAAAATCAATAATCGGATTGGATAAAAAAATTGTTCCCACACTGATGACAAAACTAAATAAAAAAACAAGATTCAATACGGAAAAAATGTAGTCCCTTCCTTTTTCCTCTCCTTCCTGTTCACATTTTTGATTGTATAGGGGAATAAAAGTATTTCCCAGAGCTCCCTCTCCCAACAATTGACGAAAAAAATTGCTTATTTTAAAAGCACTAAAATAAGCATCTGTTACATAGGAAGAACCGAAATAATAAGCAATCAAAGAGCCTCGTAAAAGTCCCAATATTCTACTTATCATTGTAATTATCATGGTTCCTATTGAGCTTTTAAACATTTTCTGACTCCTTCTCGTTCTATTTCAATTTTTCCGTCTTTATACAATTCTAAAATAGCTAAAAAGATGTAAATCAAGTGCATTCTATTTTCTGCAAACTCAAACAACTCGGAAAAAGAATACTCCTGTTGATAAATCCGTAAATAAAGTTGATCCATTTCTTCTCGCAAAGAATATGCCTTATCCAAGCTCAATTCCAAATATTCTTTATCTTCCCATTGCTCTGAATATTTTTGATACATTCGATACAAATCACTGCTTCCAAAATGAAGTAAATCATATTCTCTGTTTATTTTCTTAATAATTTTTCGACCCTCTCCACGGGAATACGAAATATTATATTCCTTTTCAAAAAGGCTCAGTTGTACTCCCAATTCCTTGAAAATTTTATATTCTTCCAAACGTCCACGCAATTCTTCCTCTCTTTCTTTCTCTTTTTCCAACTTCAAAAGAGAAAGAGCTTTCATTTCCAGAAGTTCCGAAGCAATCACTAAAAATTCCGCTTTCAATTCCAAATTCTCTTCTTTGGCTTGAGAAATCAGTTCCAAATATTCATCAATCAATTCGGAGATTTGAATTTCCGCTATTTTTACTTTCTTCTTTTCTATCAATTGTAACAAGAGATCCAAAGGCCCCTCAAAATTCTCCAATTTTAATACAACTTCCATTTTTCAACTCTTTCGAACATCTTGTCCACACAGCGACATCATTGGCAATACAGGCTATCAGCTCCTCTACGCTATCAAATTTTTCTTCCTTTCTCAGATATTCCATAAGCTCAATATACATCTTTTTCCCGTAAATATCCTCATCAAAATCCAAAATATGGACTTCCAAACTGAATTCTCCGGGTTTTAAAGTAGGATTTACTCCCACATTGATCACTCCATAACGAATTCTATCTTCTCCTTCCAATTGAAGCTTGGCTCCATAAATTCCGAAGGGAGGATACAGTCTATCTTTGATTTGAATATTTGCTGTTGGAAAACCTAATTTTCTTGCTATTTTTTTTCCATGAACAACCTCTCCAATCACAATCATAGGATGTCCTAATAATTTCAACGCTTTGGCGAATTGTCCTGTCATCATGGATTTTCGAATTAAGGTGGAACTGATGACTTCTTCTCCCGAAGTAATCGCCTTCAATTCATGTACACAAATTCCTTCTCCTCTTCCCAAATACACCAAATCTTTTGTTTTAGCAACTCCGCCTTTTCCAAAGGAAAAATTGAAACCTACAAAAATTTCCTCCACTCCTAACTTTTGTTTTAGAAGTTTCACAAATTCCAAGGGAGTCAAATCTGCAAAATTTTGAGTAAAAGGTTGCAGTACGACATAGTCCACTCCCATTTTTTCCAACATAAATAATTTTTCTTCATTGGTATTGATATATTTGACGCTTCTCCCGTCTTTTCGCAACAATTCCATAGGATGATTTTGAAAGGTAAATACCACAGATACCCCATTTTTTTCTTCTGCTCTTTCCCTTGCCTTTCGAATAATAGTTCTATGCCCGGTGTGCAAGCCGTCAAAATTGCCAATGGCAACATAAGATTTTTGTAAGTTTTCTTTTATCTCCAATATGTTTTTAATTACCTTCATTGTCTTTCCTTTTATGCTTCTTCCTTTAATTTTTCATAAATTCCTTCAATTCTGCGAAAGCGATTTCGAATTCCGGATTTCGATATTCCAATAAAATCCGCCAATTCCTGTAAGCTACTTTCCGGATGTTCCAAGCGAACCTTCACCGCTTCCAATAAAACGGGAGTTAAATTATGAAGTCCCATATTTTCTTCTATATATTCTATCATTTTTATTTGATAATTTCCAGTGTTTAGAGTTTTCGTTTCATTTGCTACTTCCCAATTCATTTCTCGAATCGTTTTATTTTTTAAATCTTTCATCATTGTTGTTTCTTCATAGGAAAAGAACTGCTTCATCGCTCCCATCAATACCAACATGTCCATAATATCTTCCGAATTTCTCAAATACACTAAGCTTTTATTTCTCTTTTTCGTAATAAATACTTTTTTCTTATTCTGAAGTAAAATACGATAAAAATCCTCCGCAATTTCTTTCTTATCAATGAAAAAATCCATAGCATATTCTTTCTTGGGATCTTTCATATAGCCGCAAGCCAGGAACATTCCCTTAATATAACCTTTTAAAATTTCTTCATGAGAGATAATATCAATATATCGAAATTGCAACATACTCAGAAATTCCTTCATTCCTTTTTGTCGAAATACTTGAATACTGAAAACATTGTGTTCTCCAAGCTTATTGCAAATGGAATATTTAATTCCGATTTTCAAGCTTGTGACTTCTTTTAATAAGGAGTAGACTCTTTTTGCCAGAAAAGAATTTTCTACTCGCAGATTAATCTCGTATTCTCCTATGGCAGCTTTGCTTTGAAAAATGCCATACAGCTCTGCCAATTTTTCTAAATTGGTAATACTTCCTTTGCTTGTAATCTCCGATTTTACCTGAGAACTATAAGACATTTGAACTCCTTTCTATTTCGCTTCCGCCCAAGTATCTCCAATATTCGTATTTACTTCCAATTCCACCTCTTCCAATTGAATGGTTTCCCTCATAAATCGTATCAGATTTTCTTCATATTCTTGCAATTTTCCCTCTTGGATTTCAAAAATCAATTCATCATGAACCTGTAACAAAAGATGAATATCCGTTTTCTGAGATAGCCAGGAGTAAATCTTAATCATCACCTTTTTTAAAATTCCCGCTGCCGTTCCCTGCACTACGGTATTGACAGCCATTCTTTCCGCTTGACTTTTCACCATTTTATTTTTAGAATGAATTCCGTCGATAATTCTTCTTCTTCCGAAATAAGTCTCCACATATCCGTGTTCTTCCGCAAATGTAATAACCTGTCTTTCAAATTGAGCAACTCTCGGATATTGTGCAAAATATCTTTTAATATATTCTCCGGCATCTTTCACGGAAATTCCCAACTCCTTCGCCAAACCGAAAGGAGTCTTTCCATAAATAATACTGAAATTAATAATCTTTGCCATAATTCTCTGCTCTCGGCTGACTTCCTCGTCCTCTTGCAACTCAAAAATTCTTTTCGCCGTCACACTATGTAAATCCTGTTTTTCTTGGTAGGCCTTCAGCAAATTTTCATCTTTGGAAAGAGAGGCCAGTACTCGTAATTCTACTTGAGAATAGTCGATACTCAATAATTTCCAACCTTCTCTCGCAATAAAACCCTGTCGAATTCGAATTCCTTCTTCCGTTTTGACGGGAATATTTTGTAAATTGGGATCGGAAGAAGATAATCGTCCCGTTACGGTTCCGATCTGATGATAACAGGTATGAATTCTATCGCCCTCTCCCGTCATTTTAGGAATAGGATCCACATAGGTATTCTTCAGTTTTGCCAACTTTCGATATTCCAATAAATTACTTGCAATTTGAAAGCCTTGAGAACTTAAATGCTCCAAGACTTCCACGTCGGTAGAAAAACCTGTTTTTGTTTTCTTCCCTGTCGGCAAATTCAGTTTTAAAAATAAAATTTCTCCCAACTGTTTTGGAGAATTTAAATTAAATTCTTCGCCTGCCTCTTCCCAAATAGCTTTCTCCAATAAAGCCAATTTTTCCGTAAGTTCCAAAGAATATGCTTCAAAATACTTTCTGTCAATTTTAATTCCTATTCTCTCCATATCTGCCAACACGGGAATCAAAGGCAATTCCGTTTCCCACAGAACCGCTTCCAGTTCTTTCTCTTTGACATCTTCCTCTAAAATATCCAGACAGGAGTACAAAACACCGGCACGATTTAATAAAAAATCCCCATATACCTCTGCGGACAAACTTTCCAATTTTTGTTTCGCAAACACTGTTTTTTCGTCTTCCGCTATTTTTTTCAAATAATATTGTCCAATCAAAGTATAGTCCTCTTTTGTTTGAGAGCTTACCAAATGATAGGCTATCATCATATCGTACACCGGCTTTGAAAAGGAAAAACCGAGCTTATACAATTCTTTTAAATGATAGGTATAGATTTTCCCTTTCAGTGTGGAAAAGAATTGTTTACATTCTTCCAAATCCAAATTATTTCCTAATAAGCCCTCATGAAAGAAAGGAAGATAGAGATTTTTTTGAGAAAAAGTACAGGTGATTCCCAACCTGTCATATAGGAGCAACATCTTATCTTCCTCAGAAAAATCTTCCATTTCTTTCTTCAGTTCTTCGAATGATTTTATAATCTTCTTCTCCAGATTTTTCTCTTTCACTTCCGTTCTGCTTTCTTTCTCCGCCCTAGGAGAAGCGGAAAAAAGATTTCCCTGTAGCAAGCTTTTCTCTTCTTTTGTTTCTTCACTTCCTAAACGCTTTAAAAAAGACTTGAACTCCAATTTTTGAAAAATTTCTCGTAAAGCTTCTTCTTTTTTTTCAAACTGCAATTCCTCCAAAGAAAAAGGAAAATCCAAATTTCTCTCGATCTTTGCCAAACTTCTGCTTAAAAAAGCAAGCTCCTTGTCCTCCTTCATAATCTGAATTAAAGTTTTTCCTACTCCCGGAAGCTCCGAAAGCTTATCGATATTTTCATAAATTCCCTCTAAATTTCCATATTTTTCCAGCATAGGAACCGCTTTTTTCGGTCCGATTTTTCGAACTCCGGGAATGCAATCGCTGCTGTCTCCGATCAAACCGAATAAATCCGGAATTTTTTCAGGATAGACATCGATATAATTCTTGACATCTTCCCTTGTTTTCAAGACTTCTTTTCCCAAAAGATAAATTTCAGTATTTTCATCCAAAAGCTGAGAAATATCCTTATCTCCCGTGACAATGGTTACAGGAATTCCTTTTTTTGACAACTTGGTAGAAAGACTCCCCAGAATATCATCCGCCTCATAACCGTCTATTTTAATTCTTTGAATCCCGAAAGCATCCAAAATAGCTTCAATATAAGGAATTTGTTTGACCAAATCTTCCGGAGTTGTATCCCGATTCGATTTATATTCCGCATAGAGTTCCGTTCGTTTCAAGTGGCTCCTCTTAATATCAAAGGCTGCCGCCATGTATTCCGGTTCATATTCTTTCAACAATTGAAATAAACTTAAAAGAAAGCCGTACACAGCTCCTGTAGGCATTTCTTTGGTTCTCATATTCATATTTGCATAATAAGCTCTATACATCATCGCACTGACATCTAGGAGTAATGCTCTTTTCATCTTTTCTGCTCCTCCTCATTTTCCTAAATTCTTGTTTTCCATGTTATTCTCTTTTTATATTATATCATTATTTCTTGGAAATAAGAAATGTTATTTCAGAAAAAAACGGAAAAGATATTTACGACATTCACTAGCGAAACTTCTTTTTTTTTGATATAATAGATGTATCAATATCATAAAGGAGGTATTTTATGAATGTAATTTCATTGATGGGAAGATTGACTCGAGATCCGGAAGTAAAATTCGGGCAAAGCGGAAAAGCTTATTGCCGTTTTTCAATTGCAGTCAATAGACCTTTTTCCAAAGATGAGGCAGATTTTATCAACTGTGTTTCTTTCGGAAAAACTGCGGAACTGATCGGAGAGTACTTTAGAAAAGGGCAACAAATTGCTCTCGTGGGAAGACTACAAATGAATCAATACGAATCCAATGGGGAAAAACGAACCTCTTATGATGTCGTTGTAGATACTTTTGATTTCATCGGGACAAAATCTTCCTCCGACACAAGAAGCTATGACAGCCCTTATGAACCGAGAACTTATGAGGCGAGAAGCCCGGAAACAAAACCCGCAACCGCTTCAAAAAGAGATAGCTTTGAAGACAATTTGGACTCTGAAGCAATGCTGGATGATGAATTCCCATTCTAATATATATTTTTAGGAGGATTGTGATGGCAGAAACGAAATATGTAAACTTGAATAAGGTCTATACAAAACGAGGAGATAAAGGAAAAACAGATTTATTTGGTGGAAGTCAAGCTTCCAAGGCAAGTTTGAAAGTCAATGCCTATGGTGCTGTTGATGAATTAGGTGCCTTTCTTGGTTTGGTTCGCTTTTACTCTAAGGAGGAAGATATTCGAGCTTTGATCTTGGAATTACAAAAAAAACTATTGATTGTAGGCGGTTTCTTGGCAAGCGACGAAAAGGGACAAGCGATGATGAAAGCTAAGATTGAAGAGGAAGATATTGCTTTTTTAGAAGAAAAAATTGATTTTTATAATGCGAAATTACCTGATTTATTTACCTTTATTCTTCCCGGTGATACGGAAGTTTCGAGCTATCTTCATGTGGCAAGAACCGTTGCCCGTCGAGCGGAAAGAACCATGGTCGCTCTGGCAGAAACGGAGACGCTACAGGAAAACCTTTTAAAATATATAAACCGTTCTTCTGACTTACTTTTCATTCTTGCACGTTACGATGCAGAAATTCTTCAAAAATAAGTTATATAAGAATTAAAAGGGACTGTTGCAAATTAAATAATTGAGTCCCAAAAGAAAAAAGACACTAAAAAATATTTTCTTGTATTTTAGTGTCTTTTTCATTTAAAAAAGTATATTACATAAATTTTTTTGTGTTTAAGTCTTCCATACAGATAATATCGTGGTTTTTGATAATATAGGTACTGAAATATCCGTTTCACATAACAAAGATTACCACTTCCATCGTCCACCTCCCTCAAAATGATTTCTTCTTTTGTCCTTGTTCTTCTATATATTTTTTAATGACTTCCATAGAAACTCCTCCAGTAGTCAACAAACAAAAACTTTTAGACCAAAACATTTCTTTCCAAAGATATTCTCTTATATGTGGAAATTCTTTTTTTATGATCCTAGAGCTTGCTGATTTATATGCATTTATGAATTTCGTCAATTCTGTTTTAGGATGGGCCTTGAACATGATATGTACATGGTCTTTGTCGTGATTCCATTGTACTAAAGTAATATGATATGGAACTCCAATTCTTACAAACATATCTTTAGCAAACTTAGAAATGGTATCATCAAATACCTTTCTTCTATATTTTACTACCAGAACTAAGTGATAACATAACAAAAATACCGAATGACAATTACTATCTAATTCCATTGTTTTTACTCCTATTTTTATATATTTACTGATTATATTGTACCAATTATACCACTATGTTCTCTAAAAAACAATAGGACAATTCATCACACCACCTATAGAGGTGGGCGACTTCTTACCCGTTAAGTTAAATTTTAATTTGATTTTTAAGAAAATTTTTAATTTAATCAAAAGCAAAACGCCTTATACTTTTTATGAATAGAATCTAATTGAAGAAATTCAAATCGTTCTATTTGTCTCTTGGAGGGCAAGGATCATTTCCCTGACTATCAGAACGTTGAATTTTCCCATCAAGTCCATGAACAATAAATTCTGTTCCCTGATTCTTGCTAATCCCTCTTCCTATTTTTTCAGCTTCCGCTTTAGTATTTGCATGAGCACTAGCTTTTTTAGCTCCTCCACGCTTTACATCTCACCCGCCATTCAGGTTATGAACTACATGGTGTGTATTTCTTGCCATATAAACAGCTCCTTTAAATTCGTTCAAACATTGTTTGAGCATATGATTTAATATCATTAGGATTTATCATATTAAATTTTTCTTTCACACTTTCAAAATATCTTCCTATATCTTCCTTACGAATTATCTGATCAGATAATTCTGCTTCTGTAAGATTTCCTCTTGCAGATAACCATGGAAACTCAGAATGTGTGAATTTCTCCAATACTTTACCGCTATAACAACAAAGGTGTTTTGCAATGCTGTCTAAAACTGCTATTTCTGATGATGTAAAAACTGAATCATCAATTTCCGCAGTACATGCAATAGGATCCAATTTAAAATCTCTATATCTATAATAAATATCCGGATAAACAGGCCCATGTACCCAAGCCTGACAATCTTCTTCAAATAAAAATTTATTATAAAATGCATAATAAAATCCCTGAACATAGTACAATGATTTTTGCAATGCTAATGGTGTAATATCTTCACATTGATTCAATAAATACTCAATCACCATATTAATTTTCGATTTTTCGTTTGAATCTTTTCCAATAAGTTGCTCAACGGTCATTTTACTTTTCTTATATGCTATTTCTGTTTTTAAATTATTTTTATTCTCTTCTAAAATTTGATTATAAAAAAATGGGTCTTCATATATTTTTTTAAGAATGTCAGAATATTGCTTAGTCGGAATATCTCCATCACAATAACGAGAAAATGTTTGTTCCCCCCAACCCAACAATAATGATAACGGACGTTTACCAATCCCATACTTAGAGCATATTTTTAATACTTCATCCAAAGAAATGATATCATTCTTTTTTCTATACTCATCATATAAAGCTCTCAAATTAAAATCATTAACCTCATCCACATAAATTTCAGATTCACAGTCGATACAATAAGCAACTTTCCCTGTATATTCATAAGTTTCACCTTTAATTATACCTACCATTTGTTTATCATTAACTATAAAATCAACGTCTCTTCTACACTCTTCACAAAATACTTTTCTATTTTTCATAATAATACCTCCTTTCAGTTTTAGATTATTTAAATAAATAATCTGTTGGCTTGTTACGTTTATGAAAAGAAATTACCGCAACTCGCTTTCCACTTGGCGTATCAATAATATTTATCTTAATATAAATATCTACTCTTACCTCTATACCATTGGCATCATACAAATTCACCTGAGGAACAAAAACATACAACACTTCATATTCATATCCAACTTTTGTATTTTGTAATGTATGGCAGAAATCATTCGTATGAAGCTGCAATAAAATTGATTTTTGCCTATCACTACGAATATTATATTCATTAATGAATTCTATATTTTCCTGTCTATTTTCATTCATGGCAATTGTATAGTTATTATTTTGAATACATTCTTTTATTATTTCTAAAATCTTATTTATATCTTCTTCAGTATAATTTTGATTATAGTAGGAATTCATTGCATCACCTCTTTGTAATATAATAGTACACTATTTTTTTATACTTGTCAATATAAAACGTATCAATTGATGCATTTTATATTTTCTGAATCGATCTATCCTTTTCTCAAACTTATAATTGATAACTTTTATTTTTTGTAAATTGCAATAGTAAACGTCACACTAAGATAAATATTTTGTAAATTCCTCTACATGCATTTCTTTTGAACTTTTCCCATTCCATAATTTTCTAGGATATATATTCATCCATTTTCCACTTCTTTTATTGTTTCTTCGTGCACGTTGATACTTTCTGCTCTTTCTTCTATACTTCGTTTCCCTTTTTGCCTTTTTGTGATATACTGTTTTTGAAGCATAGTAGTTTTCTCCTTTGATTGGTTGTCGTAAACAAATCATACCATAGAAAACTATTTTATGGTTCTTTTTCTTTTGCAACACTGTGACACTTTATTTTACAATTTAAGAATATTTAGGAGAAAGCAAGACCCTAAATATACCCAAATAGAAATCAGAAATAGCAGCCTTGAAAAAGAAAAAGACCAGTTATATTCCCAAATCATAGACCTACGAAAAGAAGTTGAACAAGTGGAAAGTGTTAGAAGCTGTATAGAGAAATTACAACAAGAAAACAGAGAACTAATATAGGTAAAGAGAAACGAGTTAGACCTATAAAACTTGGCTTAAATATGGTATAATCTTATAAATATAGAGTGAAACAAAATTTTAATTAACTCAAGGAGGTGGGTTGAAATACAAAAAGTAAAGATAGAAAAGAATACCGTTCAAGAAACATTGCTTGTGCCACTATATGGTAGAAAAATGTGTTCTGAAAAATTTCCTGCACTTTATACAGATATTTTTGCAAAGAATCTATGCGATGGATTGGATTATGATTTTTCGGAATTAGAGAGAAAAAACAATTCGTTTTTATATGAATTTGGAGCACTTGAAGCAGCAATGCGTCAGTTAGATATTATGTGGGAGATTAAAGAATATCTAAAGATTTATCCCAAAGCAACTGCTGTAAATCTAGGCTGTGGCCTGGACGAAACAGGAAAATCCTGTGATAATGGAATCTGTAAGATAGTCAACGTAGATTTTCCGGATGTTATAGAGGTTCGTAATCAGCTTATTTCAACTCATGAAAGAGAAAGAAATATTGCCTGCGATTTAAAAGATTATTCATGGATGAACGAAATAGACGGTTCAAACGGAGTTATTTTCTTTGCAGCAGGAGTATTCCATTACTTTAAGAGAAATGAAGTGAGGGATTTAGTTTTAGAGCTTTCTAAAAGATATGTAGGAGGCTGTTTGATTTTTGATAGTGTAGGCAAGCTTGGTTTAAAGCTGATGATGTCAAAGACACTGAAGAATATGGGTATCAGTGCTGTAGAAGGATTATTCTATACAAATAATCCGATACAAGACCTTAACTGGTCGGATAAAATAAAAATTTCCTCAAAGGGCTATATGTTAGGCTACTATGATATGAAAAGCCCTAATATTCGCTTCTCTCATCGTTTACTTGCAAGGATAGGCGATAATATAATGAAGATGGCTATAAATAAAATTGAGTTTGTCTAACTCAAACAACTAAACATAAGCTATAACATAGCAATTCATGAAACAGTAAATCAAAAAAGGTTTACTGTTTTTTTCTTTGTTCTTTAGGAAATTATAAATGGAAAGACGGATACGCCTACAAGTGATAAGGCTGTCCAAACAGAGGTGAAAGTGAATGTAAAATACATCTTTGAAGATGTAAAGGTCTATAAGGAAGAAAAGACTGATTTAGGCACATATATCCTTTTAGCTCTTGTAATAGCAGGTGCTTTAGACGGTGGATATTATTTCAAGGTTGTAAAGAAGAAAGAGAAAGAGGAACTTGAAAGTCTTGAAGAAGACGATTTTTTCTCAGAAGCTGAGGAGTATGAAGAAAGCGAAGCCTCTGAAACGGAAGATATTTAAATACAAAATGCTGTGAACTTTATTGCCATTGACTATTTGCACCAAATATTACATAATATTTGGTGCAAAATGCAGAGCGAGAGAGTGAAATCTTTCGCTCTTTTTTATTATATAGGAAAGTATAAATTTAAAGAGATAGGAAAATAATAAAAAAAAAAGAATTTACGGAAATATAAATTGTAATTAAGAGTAAAATTATAGAAAAGTTATAGAAAAATAAGAAATTGTTGAATGCAAAAAAGCTCTAATAAAATTAGAGAAAATTAAGGATATATTTTATGAATTTCATACCCAGACCAGAGGGAGGTTAAAAATAATTCTTTTACTTTTAGCTTTATCTTACAAAAAGGACAAATAAAAGGATTAATATCAAAAGTTTCTAAAGAAGATTTCACATAAAAAGAAAGTTCAAATTGCTTTTTCTTTTTAAAATTAAGAATAACTTTTTTTAGTTTAGAATTTAAATGCCTAGCATAAAACCCAAATCTAGAAATAGATTTAAAGTTTTTAGGTGGAAGATGAATAAGAATCTGTTGAACAAATTCATCAATAGGCATTGTGCGATATTTTTTATTTTTATTATCAGCTAAATCTTGATAGAAAAAAGTAACTTCTTTATCGTTAAAATTAACAATTTTATATTCTGCAATTGGAGCTCGCGCAAGATATCTTCCAAGATACTTTATGATTCCGGCAGTTGAATTAAGTTCTGTAGATCCTACATTAAAAAATAGGCGAACATCTTTTTTGTATAGTTCTCTAACTGATTTGAGCGCTTTTTTCTTAATGTTTTCAGAGTAGTTTCCATTTTTTACAATATCAAGTACTAAAAAACGCCATTGTTTAGCAATAGAATTAACATGAAAATATTCCAATTTTCTAAAAGTTAGTTTTTTAGTAAACCCACCCAGCGAAACAAGCGCATGGATGTGTGGATTTCATTTGAGGTCACGACCAAAGGTATGAATAATTGTGACAAGCCCATAATGAACAATATCAGTATCAGTAAAGTAATTAGGAGAAGATTTAGGAATTTTCTTTTTTCTTTGAGTTTTTTTATTAATATTGTGAAACTGATATTTAAAAATTTCATTAACGGCTTCAGCGAGTTTTCTAAGTAAAGTTCGATCATAACAAAAAAACATTCTTAATTCTTCAGGAATGGTAAAAAGAACATGCCTATGAGGGATATTAAGAATATCTCTTTGCATATTAGAAGCCCAAACAGAAGAATATTTGAAACCACAAGTAGGACAGAGTTTAGATTTGCAAGAGATAGGAAAAGTATGAAAGTGACCGCATTTTTTACAAGAATATTTAACAAAACCTTTGCTAATATCTCTACAAAGTAAAAATTTATCAAGAGAAAATTTGATAAATTCAAGATGTTCATGCGCAACAAAAGACTTGATAAAATTGAAGATATGTGTTAGATTAGTTAAGAGTAATATTTCTTTAATCATAAGAAGTAGCTCCTTTCTGTATTTTTTTTCGCAATTAAATTTTACAGAAAAAGAGAGCCGATTGCAAAAGATTTTTTTAAAATCTGCAATCGGCTTTTTTTATTCTTTAGGAAATTATAAATGGAAAGAAGGAGTAAAATGTTTAAAAAAAATGTAGAGTTGAAGAAGGAAAAAGATGAAAAAAAAGAAAAAATATTTTTTTGCACGCGAAAAAACCTAATGAAATATTAGGTTTTGGAAAGATATGAGATGTGAATTTTTCTTCCATACCAGCGTACCGTGATGTAAAGTTCTTTTTTCCTCATGGGGATATGGCAATTTGGGCATAGGAAAGGATGTATTTGAAAATTTTCTAGCATGGAGTTGACATAAAAGGAAAAAGGATTCTTCTTTTTCTTTTTTTGTAAGAATGCCATATGTATTTTTAAAGTATCTGATTTTCTACGCGCATAAAAACCAAAACGAGAAATCATTTTAAAATGTTTTGGGGGAAGATGAATCAATACTTGTTGAATAAATTTTTCTCGAGACATGGTGATATATGTTTTTTTTTTGTGATTTGCCAAATCATGAAAAAAGAAAGTTACTTCTTTTTCTGTAACATTCACGATTTTGTAATCAGCGATCGGAGCACGCGCAAGATATCTACCTAGATATTTCAAGAGTCCTTCCGCAGAATTGACTTCTTGTCTTCCCACCGAGAAAAAAAGTCGTGCATTTTCTTTGTAGAGTTTATTGGCTACTTGTTTTGCTTTTTCTTTCCAGATGGGATCTTGATAATTTCCGGATTGAATGAGTTGTAAGACGATAAATTTCCATTGATTCGCAATGACATCTACATGAAAATAGTCTAATTTTTTCCATACAAAACGTTTATTAAATCCTCCCAAAGAAATGAGTGCATGCACATGAGGATTCCATTTTAAGTCTCTGCCAAAGGTATGAATTACAGTTATGAGTCCATAGTGTACAATATCAGATTCTGTAAAATAGTTTTTGGAATATTTCCCAATTTTCTTTTTTCTTTTTCGTTTTTTATGAGTATTCTGAAACTGATAATCAAAGATTTGTTTGATTCCTAAAGTAAGTTTGTGTAGTAAAGAACGATCTAAGCAAAAAAAAGGTCTACATTCCTTAGGAATTGTGAAGAGTAGATGTCTATGAGGAACATTTAGAAGTTCATTTGTTATTTTTTGTGCCCAGACTTTAGAATATTTATATCCACAGGTAGGACAAAGTCTAGTTTTACAAGTAATTGGGAATTTATGAGTAAGCCCACATTGAGGACAAGCAAAAGAGACGAAAGCTTTTTGATAATCAGCACAAAGTAAAAAAGCATTGAAAGATTTTATGAGGTGGAGAAAATGCGCAGGAGAAAAAAAAGGTTGGATATTTTGTAAAATATGTGGTAAATTAGAGGTAAGGAATAGGTCTTTTAACATAGGATCGCCTTCTTTCTGTAAATTTAGGTGTGGTAACTTTATTTTACAGAAAAAATCAGCCGATTGGAAGAGATTTTTTAAATCTCCAATCGGCTTTTTTTATTCTTTAGGAAATTATAAATGGAAAGAAGGAGTAAAATGTTTAAAAAAAATGTAGAGTTGAAGAAGGAAAAAGATGAAAAAAAAGAAAAAATATTTTTTTGCACGCGAAAAAACCTAATGAAATATTAGGTTTTGGAAAGATATGAGATGTGAATTTTTCTTCCATACCAGCGTACCGTGATGTAAAGTTCTTTTTTCCTCATGGGGATATGGCAATTTGGGCATAGGAAAGGATGTATTTGAAAATTTTCTAGCATGGAGTTGACATAAAAGGAAAAAGGATTCTTCTTTTTCTTTTTTTGTAAGAATGCCATATGTATTTTTAAAGTATCTGATTTTCTACGCGCATAAAAACCAAAACGAGAAATCATTTTAAAATGTTTTGGGGGAAGATGAATCAATACTTGTTGAATAAATTTTTCTCGAGACATGGTGATATATGTTTTTTTTTTGTGATTTGCCAAATCATGAAAAAAGAAAGTTACTTCTTTTTCTGTAACATTCACGATTTTGTAATCAGCGATCGGAGCACGCGCAAGATATCTACCTAGATATTTCAAGAGTCCTTCCGCAGAATTGACTTCTTGTCTTCCCACCGAGAAAAAAAGTCGTGCATTTTCTTTGTAGAGTTTATTGGCTACTTGTTTTGCTTTTTCTTTCCAGATGGGATCTTGATAATTTCCGGATTGAATGAGTTGTAAGACGATAAATTTCCATTGATTCGCAATGACATCTACATGAAAATAGTCTAATTTTTTCCATACAAAACGTTTATTAAATCCTCCCAAAGAAATGAGTGCATGCACATGAGGATTCCATTTTAAGTCTCTGCCAAAGGTATGAATTACAGTTATGAGTCCATAGTGTACAATATCAGATTCTGTAAAATAGTTTTTGGAATATTTCCCAATTTTCTTTTTTCTTTTTCGTTTTTTATGAGTATTCTGAAACTGATAATCAAAGATTTGTTTGATTCCTAAAGTAAGTTTGTGTAGTAAAGAACGATCTAAGCAAAAAAAAGGTCTACATTCCTTAGGAATTGTGAAGAGTAGATGTCTATGAGGAACATTTAGAAGTTCATTTGTTATTTTTTGTGCCCAGACTTTAGAATATTTATATCCACAGGTAGGACAAAGTCTAGTTTTACAAGTAATTGGGAATTTATGAGTAAGCCCACATTGAGGACAAGCAAAAGAGACGAAAGCTTTTTGATAATCAGCACAAAGTAAAAAAGCATTGAAAGATTTTATGAGGTGGAGAAAATGCGCAGGAGAAAAAAAAGGTTGGATATTTTGTAAAATATGTGGTAAATTAGAGGTAAGGAATAGGTCTTTTAACATAGGATCGCCTTCTTTCTGTAAATTTAGGTGTGGTAACTTTATTTTACAGAAAAAATCAGCCGATTGGAAGAGATTTTTTAAATCTCCAATCGGCTTTTTTTATTAAAAATAGGAGGGAAAATATACATGGAACATAAACTTGTGATAGCAGAAAAACCGAGCGTAGCCATATCTATTGTCAAGATTATAGGAGCAAATAATTAAGAAAGACGGCTACTATGAGGGAAATGGATACAAAGTATCTTGGTGTGTAGGACACCTAATTCAGCTGTCAAATCCGGACACTTACGATGAAAAGTATCCAAAGTGAAATATGGCTGATTTACCGATTATTCCAAAGAAATATAAGTATAAAGTTGCAAAATCCACAAAGAAACAGTTTGCTACCCTTAAAAAGCTGATGAATGATAAAGAAGTTGATACAGTAATAAATGCGTGCGATGCAGGTCGTGAGGCTGAGAGCATTTTTAGGCTTGTATATAACGAAGCTCACTCTAATAAAGAAAATACAGCGTCTTTGGATTTCATCTATGGAAGATAGTGCAATAAGAAAGGGCTTTGATAATCTAAAAGACGGAAAGGCTTATAATAATTTATTGAATCGGTACAAGCAAGAATGGTAGCAGACTGGCTTATTGGAATGAACATCAGCAGGCTTTATTCTTGCCTGTATAAGCAAAATTACAGTGTTGGTAGAGTTCAGATACCGACTTTTGCCATGATTGTAAAAAGAGAGGATGAGATTGCTGCTGAACAGCTGAGCAATTTAGTTGGCGATAAGATTGAAATAAAAAAGAAAAGATTACAAAACCTGACTTGCCATTTGACCTGACAACACTTTTTTTTATTAAGAAAGAAAAACTGTCACAAATGAATGATAAAAATCATCAATTTGCAACAGTCCCTTTTAATTTACTCTCTTCTACAACAAGCTGTCAAAAGCTGCTCTGACTTGTCCTACTGAAAAACCGATAATAATTTGAAAGGAGTTTCCATTTCGTACTACACCTTTGGCTCCCGCCTCTTTGAAAGCGGTATCTCCTTCCACAATACTCTCCTCTTTTACCTTGACACGAAGTCTTGTAACACAATTTGTAACTTCCACAATATTTTCTTTTCCTCCAAGAGCTTCTAAAATTCTCTTCGCTTGTTCCAAGTATCTCTCTTCATCTGTCATTTTTTCTTGAGAAGCTTTTTGAGCTCGTTCTCTATACTCTTTTTTACTGTATAACTTTGTTTCTTCTTCCTCTTCTTCTCGTCCCGGAGTTTTTAAATTAAATTTTAAAATCAAAAATCGAAACACAAAAAAGTAAATCCCTGAAAAAATAAGTCCGATTCCTATTTGTACTATCATTTGTGCCGCATGATTGGAAAACATCGGTAACCAGTTAATTGCAAGAAAATCAATCAATCCGCTTCCGAAATTCCCGACTACTCCAAACAAATACATCAGACTTGACATACAAGCTCCCAATACCGAATGAACCAAAAATAAAACAGGAGCGGCAAATAGGAAAGTAAACTCTATCGGTTCCGTGATTCCTGTTAAAAATCCCGTCAAAGCAGCAGGAATCAACAATCCTGCCACAATTTTTTTCTTAGAACTTTTAGAGCACATATACATAGCCAAAGCTGCTGCCGGTAAACCAAATACTTTCGAGTTTCCATGCAGAGCAAATCCTCCTTGCGGGAAAATTTCTTTTAAAGGCTCCACGGATGCTGCAAATTCTTGAATATGTGTTGCCCAATAAGCAGTAATTCCATTTTCTACAACAGCAGGTCCAAACATAAAAGGTCCATAAATAAAGTGATGTAATCCCGTTGGAATCAATAATCTTTCCAATAAAGTATAGCTGTATACTCCTGCGACTCCTGCTCCCTTCAAAAATCCTTGTAAAGCGGCAATTCCTAATTGTACCTTCGGCCAAATCAGTGCAGTTGCAAATGCCGCTGGAATCATCAAAACAAAGCCCAAAATGATAACATAAGAAGTTCCTTGAAAAATTCCTAACAGTTCGGGCAATTTTTTATCAAAATATTTATTATGCAAATACACGGAAATGGCTGCAATAAAGATAGAACCGATAATAGAAGTATCCAAGGTTTTTACTCCTGCTACCGTCGTAATTCCGGGAATTTTTTCCATACTCATGTCAATTCCAAAAAAAGAAAATTGTGTTAAAAAAGAATTGATAAAATAATGAAAGGTCATATAGATAACAAAGGTTTCTAAAGCAGCTCTTCCATTGGCTTTCTTTGCCAAACCGATCGGAATTCCTAACGCAAACACAACAGGCATTTGATTGAATAGCGTCCATCCTCCCTGTTCCACAACTACCCAAAAATTGTACCATAAACTTCCTTGCTCTGCAATGCTTCCCACTAAATTGGGATTCTTTAAAATAGAAGTTATTCCTACCACTAAACCCGCAAAAGCGAATAATACAGAGGGCATCAACATAGCTCCGCCAAATCTTTGTAACTTTTGTAACATAATTCCTCCTTTATTTATTGTTTTAAACTTAAAATGACTTCTACTCCACTATGATCTGAAATACAGGGATAATTTTTCCCGTTAAAAATAACAAAACTGCTCAGTACTTTTCTTCCTTTATTTAAGAAAATATAGTCCAATCTTTTTTCTTCTCGAGAATCTTCCCAACCGCTGATATTTTTATGAACCGTAATTCCATCGTCTTTTTCCTTTGCCAAGACATAACTGTCAAAAAGCCCTTGATTTATTATTTTTTGATAGGAACTTTTATCATGAACGGCATCCGTATTAAAATCTCCCATCAATATCTTCAAACAGTCTTTATCGGAATGTTTTAAAATAGTCTGAATATTTTTTTCCATCTTTTCTTCCCGACAATCCGGTAAATTCATATGACAACTGTAAAATTCTATTTTTTCTCCCTCTATTTCTAATGTTATCTTCACAATTTTACGAGACGAAATGGAATGAATTGTTTGAGAATCGGTACAATAAAACGCATCTTTCTCTAAAATGGGATGTCTGCTTAATAAAGAAATTCCCTCTTCATAAATATCAAAACCGATATGAGAATGACTCCAGAAATATTCATATCTCTCTTCCGTATACTTTCGTATTTTTTTTAATAGCTGATAAAGAAAATTATCTTCTTTCATGTCTTCCAATACAGGTTTTGACTTTATTTGCTGATTTACCTCCTGCAATGCGACCACATCGTATCTTTTTTCTGCAATAACTTTTGCCAATATTTCCATTTTTTCCTCTTGATTTTCTTCCAACCAACTATGAACGTTTATTGTTAACAGCTTCATCCTCTTCCTCAACCTTATCTTCTCTTTCTCGTCCATATAATCCTGTCATATGACGTAGAAATCCTTTTTTTTCTTCCGTTAATTCTCCTGCTCTCATTCTCCATTCCCAATTTCCTCCCATAACGGATGGAATATTCATTCTGGCCTCTTTCCCCTTTTCCAATAAATCCTGCATGGTTACGACTGCTAAAACACTGACAGAAGAAAAAATTCCTCGAATCATTGCCTGTGAAATGCTCTCCCCTTCTCTTATGTTTAAAAATTGACACACATACCGTTTTATTTCTTCCGTTTGTTCTTCAAACCAGGAAGAAACCACAGGATTATCATGGGTTCCTATATAGGATATGGAGTTTTGAGTATAATGGTAAGGCAAATCTTTATTTTCAGCTCCTCCTTCGAAAGCGAATTGTAGAATATGCATTCCCGGAAAACCGCAATCTTCTAATAATTTTTGAGCTTTTTCATCAATAAAACCTAGATCTTCTGCAATAATAGGAACTTCTCCCAGCTCTTTTTTTATCGTGTCAAACAATTCCAAGCCCGGTCCCGGCTCCCAGGTTCCTTCTTTGGCTACTACAGCATCCCCGTCAATTTGCCAGTAATCTGAAAAGCCCTTGAAATGATCCATTCGTATCACATCATATATTTTTAAGCTTTCCCGAATTCTATCTACCCACCAACTGTATTTTTTCTCTTTCTGTGCTTCCCAGTCATAGATAGGATTCCCCCAAAGCTGACCGTTTGGACTGAAATCATCCGCCGGGCAACCGGCAACATATAAAACCTGTCCCTTTTCATCCAACTTAAATAACTCCGGCATAGTCCACATTTCCACACTGTCTTTTGAAACGTAAATGGGCATATCTCCAATAATTTGAATTCCCTTTTTATTTGCATAATCTTTTAATTTGTGCCATTGGTAAAAGAATAAAAATTGACTGATATTATGATATAAAATTTCTTCTTTCAGCATCATTCTATATTTTTCTAAGGAAGCTTTTTCTCTTTTCTGAATTTTCTCATCTTTCCAATCTTGTAATGCCTGATTTGAAAAATAACCCTTAATTGCCATATATTCGGAAAAATCATCTAGCCAAAGTCGATTTTCTTTTTGAAATTCTTTCAAAGCAGCCATCCATTTCTTACTCTTTTGAAAATTTTGAACCGCTTTTTCCAAGACTAATTTTCTGCTTTCATATACAGCGGAATAATTTACTTTTTCTTCCTCATCTCCATAAAAAAGAGTTTGATACTCTTCTTCCAACAACAATTTTTCCTCTCGCAACATATCAAAATCTATAAAATTTATATTCCCCGCAATCGCAGAAAAAGACTGATAGGGAGAATCTCCATAGCCGGTTGTTGTCAAAGGCAGTATTTGCCAATAACTTTGTTTCGTTTCTTCTAAAAAATCCACAAAACGATATGCCTCTTTTCCAAAAGTTCCAATGCCAAATTTTCCGGGTAAAGAACTGATATGCAGCAATACTCCACTACTTCTCTTCAACATAAATTCCTCCATTTATTTTTCATATTTTTCATTTTATTATAAATAATTTTGTAAAAAAAAGCAACACATTTACGTAAATGTTTTATAAATTTTATATTTTCTTTTCTAAAATTGTGGTATAATGTAAAAAAAGGAAGAAGAAGGAGGACTATGAGTAAATATATAGAAGTATATCAAGATATTAAGAAAAAAATTGAAAATGGGGAATTCAAAAGAGGGGAAGAGCTTGTCAGTGAAACCGAACTCTCAAAACAATATTCTTATTCTAAAGATACGATTCGAAAATCTCTTTCTTTATTGGAAATGAACGGTTATATTCAAAAAATAAAGGGAAAAAATTCTAAAGTATTAGGTCATGGAAGAATGAAAAATACATTTTTAGGAAGCATTCAAACTTCGCAAGAATTGAATCAAAGCCAGAAATACTCTATCCAAAACCATATTATTTCCTTGGAAAAAATTCCGGCAAGCACAAAGCTGATGGAAATTTTTTCCATTGATTCTCCAAAAATGTTTTATAAAGTGATTCGCAGCCGTTCTATTGATGGAGAACATTTGGAATTTGATGTTTTTTATTTCGATCAAAGCCTGGTTCCCAAGTTGACAAAAAAGATTGTGGAAAAATCCATCTATGAATATTTGGAAAATCATCTAAACTTAAAAATTAGCCATTCACGTCGTGAAATCTTTTTTCGATATGCTACAGAAGAAGAGAAAAAGTACATGGATCTAAAAAATTTTGACATGGTAGCTGTCATTGAAAGTGTCACTTATCTCTCTAACGGAAGTGTTCTGCAATACGGAACAACCAGCTATCGTCCCGATAAATTCAGTTTTATCAGTATTGCAAAAAGAAATAAATAAAAATAATATAAAAAAGGCTAACTCAAAATCCGATGAGATAGCCTTTTCTTCAATAGTCTACTATATTTTTTTATGTTTGCTTCCTATGTCTCCCTTTTTCTTGATTATTTGATTCGCTGAAAGATTAATTTTTCTTGAAACGGAGTGCTTAACACCAAGTTTTCTCCCTCAAAATAAATACTGTCCGAATCTTTTAAAAGAGTCAGATACTTCACTTGGAGGATTCTTTGCTCCTGTACCCCCTTATGTTCTGTCGTGAAAACCTCTCCTACTTTTAATTTTCCATTTTCAAGCTGAGCCTGTCCCCAAAAACGATTTAAGCCTGTATATCCATAGATACGATTCCGAATATCAAAACCCAAAGTAATCTTATTTCCACCAAAAGGACTAATCATTTTATATTCTCTTCCAAGCAATTCCTGATAAGAAAGTACTACCGTTTTTTCGACTTCCTTTACGGGTTCTGCTGCTATACTATGAATACTACATAAAGAAAATAGCAACACCATAATTATCATCCATTTTTTTCCCATTATTCCGTTACCTCTTTTTTATTTTGAAACATATTTCCAACGGCACGAATCAATTTAGGAATCGGATACTCAAATTGAGAAGAATTTTTCTTGTCATCTCTGGTAAAAATTCTATCCAATTCTGCCTGATATTCTTTGATTTGTTCCGGTGTAGGATCTGCAATCGGATATTTCTTCAAATTCGGATACAATTCGTCAATTCTTTCATTCCATGCTTCCACTTGATATTTATTCAAAGATAAAATCAAATCGACATCTCCTGTGAATTTCACCTCTTTAATCACGTCTCCCACTTCCAATTTTCTAATTTTTTGGAAATCGGCTTCTGATTTAATCTCTCCAAAAATAGTGTGTAAACCGTTCAACCAATCCGCAGGATATAAGGTGAAAAAGAATTGAGAACCTCCCGTATTCGGCCCTGCATTTGCCATAGCCAACATTCCATATTGGTAGAAATCCAACCATTCTACAAATTCGTCAGGAATGGTATACCCCGGTCCTCCCGTTCCCGTTCCTGTAGGATCTCCCGCTTGTACCACAAAATTTTCAACAGCACGAGTTACTTTTGTTTCATCATAAAATCCTCTTTTTGCCAAATTAATAAAGTTCGCAACCGTAATTGGTGCTGCTTCCGGATATAAATAGAAGTCAATCTCTCCCTGTGTGGTTACAAAGGTTGCAACAATATTGTTATACCTAGCACTTGTATCAGTAAATAATTTTTTGGTATCTTTCACCACTTCATTGGCACAAGATGTCAGTAAAATCATTGTGAACATTGCCAAAAACAACTTTACTAATTTTTTCATAAATATAGACCTCCTAAGTTTGTTTTTAAGTCTTTTCTACATAGCTGTTATTATTATACCCGGATTTTTTGGAAATAACAAGCTTTTGTTAACTGATAACATTTTTTTGTAACTTTTTCGTTGAAATTGTTAGCACAATCGATAAAGCTATCAATATGACGGAAAGGGCATTAATGACCGGAGACACTCCCAAACGTATCATAGAGTAAATCCGAAGCGGCAGGGTGGAAGAACCCGGTCCCGCCACAAAAAAAGTAATGACAAAATCGTCAAAGGATAAGGTCACCGCCATTAAAAATCCCGAAATGATTGCCGGAAACAACATAGGTAAAATAACTTTTTGGAAAGCCTGTCTTTCTGTTGCTCCCAAATCGTAAGCGGCTTCCACAACCGAATAATCAAATTCCTCCAATCTTGCCATCACTATGAATAAGACATAAGGAATATTAAAGGTCGTATGAGCGATAAAAATTGTCAATAACCCCAATTTCCAATGAATACTGGCAAACATAATCAACAAGGACACCCCGATGATAATATCGGGTACTACCAAGGGAAGCACGGTCAATAGCTGTAAGTATTTTTTACTCTTAAAGCTATACCATTTCAATGCAATGGCTCCTAAGGTTCCAATGACCGTCGAAAGCAAACCGGAAACAACGGCAACTCCGATACTGTAACGAAACGCCTGCCAAATATTTTCCGAATAGGTAAAGAGCTCCCGATACCAACGCAAAGAAAATCCCTTCCAAACCATAGACTTCCCGTCATTAAAAGAATAGACAACCAAAACCAGAAGAGGTAAATAGAAAAATAACATGGTAATACAAAAGAAAAAGAAAGAAGTTCTTCGTTTATTCATTTTCTTCTCTGACCTCCTTTCTGTTCATTTTTGAAAAAATCCAAACCGCTATGCTCGTAATGATGATTAAGGAAGCGGAAATGGTGGATGCCAAAGGCCAGTTTCTTGTAATGGTTAAGTGTTGGGCAATAATATTTCCTAACATCGTGGCATTCGTCCCTCCCACTAACTTCGGAACGGCATAAGAGCCCAAAGAAGGGATTAAAGTAAATAAGGTTGCCGCTATGATTCCGGATTTAATATTCGGAAGAAATACTTTAAAAAATGCCTGACAGTTTGTAGCTCCTAAATCCCTTGCAGCCTCCAATAAAGAAAAATCAAATTTTTCAACAACTGCATACAAAGGTAAAATAGCAAAGGGTAAACTTGTGTATACAGAAATAAGAATTACCGCAGCCGGATTATACAAAAATTTAATCGGCTGTTCCAAAATATGAAATTTTATCAAAAGAGAATTGAAAAAACCGTTACTTCCCAAAAGAGAAATCCACGAGTAAATTCTCACTAAAAAATTCGTCCAAAAAGGAATAATCACTAAAAACAACAATTCCTGTTTATACCGGGAACGAGCAATATAATAAGCAACCGGTATGGAAAAAAATACCGTGAAAAGAGTAATCCATACTGAAATATAAATCGTTTTCCATAATACGGTCAAAAAGACTTTATCTCGAAAAATAGAAAAAGCAGCCATAGAGAAGGAAAACTCAACTCCACCGTAGGTTCCTTTTTTTAAAAAAGCGTAAGATAACACAATCAACATAGGAATCATAAAAAACAAAGTCAGCCACAAAGTAATAGGCAAAGTATAAAAATATTTTTTCTTGCTATGTTTCACTCTAGCTCACCTCTATTAAAAAGCCGTCGTCGGCATCCCATGAAATGAAAGCGTCTTCATCCCACCAAATAGCAGCTTCATCGTTATCATCAAAATAGACGGCATGTTGTTGAAACACTTTGAAAGTGTACTGCTCTTTCTGACACAAATGCACAAAATATTTACTTTGGAAGCCTGTGTAAATCAATTCATTGACATAGACAGGCAAGGTGTTAATCGTAGAGCGTCTTCCTCTGGGTTTTGTTTTGGTCAATTTAATTTTTTCGGGACGAATCGAAACTTTGACATGATTTCCAATCTCCACCGCCTTATCTTGTTCAATGATCAACTCTCCCAAGTCCTCGGTACGAATTTTTGCAAAATTATTTTCCAAGAGTTCAATGACTTCTCCCTCCAAGAAATTATTATCTCCTAAAAAATCAGCCACAAACATATTTGCCGGAGATTCATACACTTCCGCCGGAGTTCCGATTTGTAAAATTTCTCCTTGGTTCATCACGGCAATTCTATCCGAAATGGAAAGAGCTTCCTGTTGGTCGTGAGTGATAAAAATAAAAGTAATTCCAACCTCTTCATGAATTAAGTCCAATTCCAGTAACAAATTTTGTCGCAATTTTGCGTCCAAAGCGGACAAAGGTTCATCCAATAACAAAACTCCCGGCTTATTAATCAAAGCTCTTGCAATGGCAACTCTTTGTTGTTGCCCTCCGGAAAGCTGACTGGGCTTTTTCTTCATATGTTCTTCCAATCCCACGAGAGAAATATATTTTTTCACTTCTTCTTCAATAATTTTTTCTTCTACTTTTTTTAAACGCAACGGAAAAGCGACATTTTCATATACTGTTAAATGAGGAAACAGGGAGTATTTTTGAAAAATGGTATTTACATTTCTCAAATTCGGGGGTAAATCCAATAGATTTTCCTCTCCTAGATAAATAGCTCCTTCATCTGCCGGAATAAAACCTGCTATCATTCGAAGTAAGGTTGTCTTTCCACAACCGGAAGGACCTAAAATAGAGAAAAACTCTCCTTGATTTATTGTGAAATTGATGTCTTTTAACACTTCAACTCCATCAAAACTTTTACGAACATGTTCGATTCGAATATCCTTTTTTTCCAATCTTTGTTTAACCTCCACCATATAAAATTCTCTACCTTATTTATAATATCATATTTTCTAATCAAATTAAATAAAAAGTTGAATTTTGAAAAAAAATAATATAAATTAATAAGTAAGAGAAGGATTAGGAGGCGATATCTATGACATTACAAGAAGTATATCAAAAAGCACGTGGCAGAATGAAAGGATTTTGTTCTATTTGTCCGGAGTGCAACGGAAAAGTCTGTGCAGGAAAAGTACCGGGAATGGGAGGTTGTGGAAGCGGATTTTCTTTTCAACACAATTATACGACCTTGAAGGCCCTTCATCTACAGATGAGATGTTTACACCAAGTGAAAGACCCGAAAACAGCAGTGGAAATCTTTGGACAAAATTTATCCATGCCTATTTTAGGAGCTCCTATCACAGGAACCAAATTTAATTTTGGAGGTTATGTCACACAGGAAGAATTCTGTGATGATATTATTTTGGGTGCAAAAGCGGCAGGAACTTTGGCTATGATTGGTGACACGGGAGATCCCGCTGCCTATGAAGCGGGGATTGCTTCCTTAAAAAAAGCAAAAGGCTTGGGAATTGCCATTATCAAACCGAGACACAACGAAGAAATTATCAAGAGAATTCGTCTTGCAGAAGAGGCTTCCGCCATTGCTGTCGGGATTGATTTGGATGGAGCCGGTCTATTAACCATGAAACTTTTCCATCAACCGGTCGAACCGAAATCTATCGAAGATTTAAAAATATTGGTTCAATCCACAAAACTTCCCTTCCTTGTCAAAGGAATTTTAAGTGTAGAGGAGGCAAAGGCCTGTGTGGAAGCGGGAGTACATGCCATTGTCGTTTCCAATCATGGAGGTAGAGTTTTGGATGATTGTATTTCTCCGGTGGAAGTTCTACAAGAAATCGTAAAAGAAGTGGGAGACAAGATTATCGTTTTGGCAGACGGAAACGTAAGAAGCGGAGAAGATGTGTTGAAATATTTGTCTTTAGGAGCGAAAGCCGTCTTGGTGGGAAGACCTTGTATCTGGGCCTCCGTCGGAAATCGCCAATCGGGGATCGAAACCTTATTTCATGAATTACAGGCACAACTATACAAGGCTATGTTGATGACGGGAAATGCTTCCGTGAATAGCATTGCTCCGAATACTATTTTTAAAAATGCTTAATTTTCGGACATCCTTGCCAAACTTTTATACACAAATATTGGTTGACAAAAAGGAGAAGATTATCTTATAATATTTACGAAGAATTATATTATATGTATATGAAAGGGTTGATAGATTATGGCAAATAAAACGGTAGAAATTACAAACGAAACTGGATTACATACAAGACCCGGAAACGAGTTTGTAAGTTTGGCAAAAACGTTCTCTTCTCAAATTGAAGTGGAAAATGAAGCCGGAAAAAAAGTAAAAGGAACATCTCTATTAAAACTTCTTTCTTTGGGAATTAAGAAAGGAAGCAAGGTAACCGTTCATGCAGAAGGAGAAGACGCAGAACAAGCAGTAGAACAATTGGCAAATCTACTTGAAAATTTAAAAGACTAAGAGCTAATATGAATTGGATAGAGGATTTAAAATCCTCTATTTTTTTTAGGAAACAAGGAGTGGTTTATGGAAAGAAAGTTTATAAAAGGAATTGATGCTTCTCCCGGAATTGCAATCGGAAAAGTATTCTTGTATCAGGAAAACGAACTGCTAATCACAAAAGAAAGTCACAAGACAATAGAAGAAGAAAAACAACGTCTTATTCTGGGACAAGAAAAGACCAAGAAACAATTGGAAGCCATCAAAGAAAGAACTTTGTTAACGCTTGGAAAAGACAAAGCCGATATTTTTGACGGGCACATTACCCTTTTGGAAGATGAAGATCTCTTGGAAGAAATCAATGATTTGTTGGAAGAAGGAGAAATCACGGCGGAATTTGCTTTAAAAACACAGATTGAAGAATATTGTAAAATGCTGTCCAATTTGGAAGATGCTTACCTGAGAGAACGAGCCGCAGACCTGCAGGATATCGGAAAAAGATGGTTGTACAATGTCGCAGAAGTTGCCATTGTGGATTTATCTTCCCTTCCTACCGATACCGTTATCGTGGCAAAAGATTTAACTCCCTCCGATACCGCCCAGGTAGACTTGGAAAATGTACTTGCTTTCGTAACGGAAATCGGTGGAAAAACAGCTCACTCTTCTATTATGGCAAGATCTTTGGAGCTACCTGCTGTCGTTGGAACGGGAAATATTTGTTCTCTGGTAAACAATGGAGAAATGATCATCGTCGATGCCTTGGCAGGAGAGATTATTTTAAATCCGACACAAGAAGAACTGGAGAGCTATCAGGAAAAACAACGGAAATTTTTACAAGAAAAAGAAATGTTGAAGCAACTGCAGCACAAAGCTGCCATCTCCAAAGACGGAGTTGAAGTAGGAGTCTGGTGTAATATCGGTTCTCCGAAAGATGTCAAAGGAGTTTTGAATAATGGAGGACAGGGAATCGGATTATACAGAACGGAATTTCTATTTATGAACAATGACAGATTTCCAACCGAAGAAGAACAATTTGAAGCCTACAAAGAAGTGGCTATGGCTTTGGAAGGAAAACCGGTAACGATTCGAACGATGGATATTGGAGGAGATAAATCTCTTCCTTATATGGAGCTTCCAAAAGAAGAAAATCCTTTTTTAGGCTGGAGAGCCATTCGAGTTTGTTTGGACAGAATTGAAATTTTGGAAACACAATTCAAAGCTTTGTTACGAGCTTCCGCCTTCGGAACTATAAAAATTATGTTGCCTATGATTATGGATATTACAGAAATTCGAAGAGCCAAAGCCTTGTTGGAAAAGTGTAAGGCGGAGTTGAAAGAAAAAGGAATTGCTTTTGATGAAAAAATTCCGTTGGGAATTATGGTAGAAACTCCTGCTGTTGCCTTTCGAGCGAAATATTTTGCAAAAGAAGTGGATTTCTTTTCCATTGGAACCAATGATTTAACACAGTATACCTTAGCGGTGGATCGAGGGAACGAAAATATTTCTCATTTGTATGACAGTTACAACCCGGCTGTGTTACAAGCGATTCAAGCTTCTATCGAGGGAGCTCACGAAGCAGGAATTCAAATCTCCATGTGTGGGGAATTTGCAGGAGATGAAAAGGCAACCGCTCTTTTATTCGGAATGGGCTTGGACGCTTTCTCCATGTCCGCCATTTCAGTTCCGAGAATCAAACAAAACATTTTACGACTTGAAAAAGCTTCTGCAACAGCCTTAGTCAATAGAGTCATGAGCTGTGCAACCAGCGAAGAAGTGATGCAGGAAATTAAAAATTTTCAAGAAAGTTTAGAAAACATATAGAGAAAATCTTTAAGGCTATCTCAAACATACTATTTTGAGATAGCTCTTTTTATAGCCAAAATCTTTTCTCTAATTTTGTTACAGTATTCCAGTTTTTCTAAATCAAAAAAAGCTATATTGAATTTGAAAAAATGTTTGAGATATAGTATAATGATAAGAAAAAACAATGGGGTGTTATTATGTCAGTTTTCATAAAACTGTTACTTATCTTTTTATTGGTCGCCTGTGGAGCTTTTTTTGCCATCAGTGAAATTGCCTTGGCAGGAGCAAGAAAGCTAAAATTACATACTTTGATGGAAGAAGGAGATAGAAGAGCGGAAAAAATTTTAAAAATCCAAGAAAATTCAGGAGATTTCTTTGCAGTCGTACAGATCGGAATCAATGCCGCTTCCATTTTAGGAGGAAGTCTCGGAGCAAGTATCATTCAAGATATTCTGACACAAATTCCATGGTTGGCTCCTCTTCGTCACATGGGAAATATCATTTCTTTCCTTTTTATTACTTTCTTGTTTATTCAATTTGCCGATTTGATTCCCAAAAGAATTGCGATGGTGTATCCGGAAAGAATTGCCTTAAGAACAATTAACCTCATGCTGCTTCTTATTTTTCTCTTAAAGCCGGTTATCAAAATTATCAATGTGGTTGCAAACTTTATTTTTCGAATCTTTCATATCGACTCCGCTCGAAATGAAACAGTCACCTATGATGATATTTTTGCAGTTGTGGATGCCGGAGCGGAATCCGGAGTACTACAGGAAAAAGAACATTCTCTGATTGAAAATATTTTTGAATTGGATTCCCGTTGGGTAAGTTCCATTATGACAACAAGAGATGAAATTTCCTATTTGGCTCTGGACGATACCGAAGAAGAACTCCGTGAAAAAATTATGGACTATCCGCATAATAAATTTTTAATCACAGCTTCCGATATTGATTCCATTTTAGGATATATCACTTCAAAAGATCTCTTACCAAGCATTATGCTAAATCAAAAACCGATTTCAGAGTTGATTAAAAACTACAGAAAAAATCTTTTGATTTTACCAAATACTTTGACTCTTTCAGAAACTTTGGATCGTTTCAACGAAGCTCAGGACGATTTTGCTATTATTTTAAATGAATATGGGTTAGTCGTAGGACTGGTAACCATGAAAGACGTGGTAAATACTCTTATGGGAGATATTGTATTTCAAAGTTCGGAGGACCAACAAATCATTGAGCGAGACGAACACTCCTGGTTGATTGACGGAGTAACTCCGATTGAAGATGTGAAAAAAGTATTGGAAAGAATCGAGAAGTTTCCCGAAGAAGATAGTTATGAGAGTATTGCAGGTTTTTTGATGTATATGTTGAAAATGATTCCGAAACGAGGAGCAAGATTGGAATTTATGAATTATCAATTCGAAATTGTAGATGTGGACAACTTTAAAATTGATCAAATTTTAGTCATCGATACTCTGGAAGAAGAAAAAGAAATAGAAGAGGAAACTACAGAAAGCCGCTGAAATAGTGGCTTTCTTTTATTTCAAATGGTATTTTATTTCCATAATATCGTCATCCTAATTTTTCTTATCAATTCTACAGAAAGATTAAAATTGATAATGAAAGCCTGCACTATAAGCTCTTCCCGGTGACAGAGTGACTATTCTGAAATCCTGTCTTAAAATTGTACAAAAAATAGAACTGGAAGGCTCAAAACCAATTCCAACGAAAAATCGGCATGTATAGCAGTCAATCTTTTCCTTTTTTGCAGTTTTTTATCCCAAACATCGAAACTCCTCTAAAAATCATGCTTTTCAAACAAAATAAGAAACGATTTCAGCCCTCTGTAAAAAATTAGCCTAAGGAAAATACCCTAACCCCTTTTGAGAAAGCTTATTTTGCCTCCTATGTGTCAAGGCATAGAAGAGATATATAGAAAATTTTTGAATATTTTTATTTTTCGTTATCAGTATCATTTTTTATTGACAAATACCCTATTCTTTTATAACTCTCCAAATACACGCAATCAACTCAAAAAAAGAGAGGTTAAAATAATTTTTAATCTCTCTTTTGTCTACAGTCTGAACTGCTTACAATTTATAAGCAGTTCATTTCCTTCTTTTTTTAATCTCTTTTTTAGTACAGCCCAATAGGTACTAGCCCCTCTTGCATTTTCTTGTTCCATCAAAGCTCCAACTACATCCACCACACTAAAATACCATTCTTCTTTTTCTTCGTCCCAAACGGAACGTATCTCTTTATTTTCATACAATTTTATTTCGTCCATTATGACACCCTGCCTCTTTTATATATTATTCTTTTAAACAACCTTTTTCTCTCATTTCGTCTATTATATTATACCTTAAATTTATAATTTTGTCTTCTTCTAACTGATATACTCCTTAAAGTAAATTTCCAGTGCTTTTTCTATAATCCCTTCTTCTTCTTTCACTTTACCTTGAAAGAATTTTTGATAAATACTCTGAGATAGCTTGATATTCTGATACTCTTTCATCTTCGGTTTTTTCAAATTCAACAAGTATGTTGTAAGCAGCTCTTGATTCAGCGCTTCCTGTCTGTTCATCAGATGAAGTGCTTTAGCATCACTTGGTTTTTTGGTTTTAAGGTTAATTCCATTTCTTCACATTGCTGATTACAAAATCGTGAATGTTACAGAACTTTCTTTTTTCATGATTTAGCAAATAACAAAGAAAAAACATATGTCACATGTCTCGAGAAAAATTTATCCAACAAGTATTAATTCATCTTCCTCCAAAACATTTTAAAATGATTTCTCGTTTTGGTTTTTATTCGCGTAGAAAACCAGATACTTTAAAAATACATATGGCATTCTTACAAAAAAATATATGCTAGAAAATTTTCAAATGCATCCTTTCGTATGTCCCAATTGCCATATCTCCATGAAGAAAAAAGAACTTTACATCACGGTACGATGGTATGGAAGAAAGATTCACACCTCCTATTTTTCCAAAACCTAATATTTCATTAGGTCTTTTCACATGTAAAAAAATATTTTTTCTCTTTTCTTGAACTTTTTTCCTTCTTCAACACTAAATTTCTTTAAGTATTTTGTTTATTCTTTCCATTTATAATTTCCTAAAGAATAAAATAATGAATATAGATTATAAATATTAAAAATGAAAGGGGAGATAAAAAATGCTTATTAAAGTAAAAAAGTTCCAAAAATTTTTTATGTTCATTTTTGTTTTATGTTCATTTTCTACAATGGCAAATACGATTGATAAAGAATTGATGGAAAAATTTCGTGAGAAAATAAAAATAGAAGAACAAAAAAAAGTAGAAGAACTTAAAAAACTGGAAGAAACAAGACTGGAAGAGGAAAGAATAAAAGAAGAAGAAAGACAAAGAATAGAAAGAGAACAGAAATTAAAAGAAGAAAATGAAAAAAAGGAAGCAATGAAATTACTGAAAGAAAAAAGAAGAGAATATTCAGAATCATTGCAAGATAAGGTATATAGACCTGGAAATAATATGGATAAACAGTTGGCCGCAACTGAAAGAGCTTTTAAAGTTGGGGAAGAAAGAATCTCTTTTACAAAAGTCAAAGAAGAAAATTTAATGAATCAAGAAAAAGCATTGGGTATAGAAAAAGATCATTCATCAGAATTTATTTCTGAAAAGTTTGATAAATTAAATGAGAAATATAAATCATCCAATGAAGAAGTAGCAAAACTATTAAAACAAAGAGAAGAAATAAAAGAAAATTTAAAGAAACTGGAAGAAATGGAGAAAAAAATAAAACAATAGGGGGAGATAAAATGAAAAAATCAGAAATGGAAAAAACATTAAAACGTTACTTAAAAAGAAAAATAAGATATTCTTTTTCATTTTTAATAGCGTTTTTAATAACAGGGACTTTCTCATTTGCCAGTGAACTATCACGGAAAGAATTACTGTTAAGGATAAAAATAGAGAGAGAAAAACTGGAAGAAATGCTAAGGGAAAATGAAAGAAGCCTTAATAAATTAAGAAAAGAAAATATAAAGCTTGTAAAAGAGGCGGATTTTTATGTGAAACCGGAAAAAGCTACCGGAGTTTCATTTTTAGCTGAATACAGAGATAGTCATTCTGTAGAAAAAGAATGGAAGGGAAGTAGAAGAGAAAATACTTCAATGGATGGAAAGAGAGGACTGTTTAATTCAGAACTTTCTTTTCAAACATCAGAAAATTTAACAGAAAATGAAAAAACATTATTGGAAGCAACAAAATATACAAACACAGTTGATAAAAGATCGAGCGGTTGGCTGAATATGAGTCCCAGTTATTCAAAAAACACCAATATTTATGATGCTGAGGCAAGAGTATTTATATTACCGGTAGTAAATCCGCCAACAGTGAAAACTCCGGTAGTTCCAACTGTAAGTTTTACAACACCAACAGCACCGGCAGAATTAAGGATTTCTGAACCATCGCTTATAAATATAGCTGTAGGAGCAATAAATGTGAATACACCGGTAGTTACAGTGCCGACAGTTAATATTCCTGCCAGCCCAACAACGCCAGCAACACCATTGGTAGCAGTTAATGAACCGAATATGAGTATAGCAATAGGAGCAATAAATGTGGGAACACCGGCGGCATTAACTGTTCCAAGTTTAACAGCACCAATAGTTAATGTAAATGTAAGTCCTAATGTCCCTCCAAGTATTGTGCCTCCTAATCCGACAGTCGTGCCTCCTGATTCACCGGAAGCACCTAATTTTGGAGTATATGTAAGAAAAAGAGGAAATTGGTTACGTGGAGTATCTGGAGTAGATTCTGATGATAACGATAATAATTCAGGTTTTAATAATTTTGATAGACGTATAGATAGGTGGGTTGGTGTAAACAATACCAATACATCTATCAATAACGCTCCTTTCTTTTCTTTAAACGGGACTATATCAGGGAAAGATGGAAAACGTGACAGTCAGGTAATTGCTATTTCTGAATGGAATTCAGACGGAACTTTAAAAAAAATAACGAATAAATATACGGATATTAAGCATGATACAGCTACCAAAGATCTACATCCTACCAATGCTTGGTTTAACCCTGCTTCACTTTCTAAAAGTGAGACTCCATTTCAAGGAGTTGATGCAAATACCCTAACATCTAACGAAGATAATGCTTCACAAGGAAATGCTGATTCAAAAAAAACAGATAATCTCATAGCAAACAAAAGACAACAAAACTGGATATTTCAAGGAGCACCTACACTTGTGAAAGATATGACTATTACAGTTGGAGGATTAGGGTATGATAAGAAAATTCCATACAAGGATTCTACTGATAAAGTAATAGGAACCTATGCACCTAATCAAGGAACGGCAATTTTTGCACAAACAAGGGGAGTACGGATGAAAAATGTGCAGATAAATTTACAAGGCCATACTACTGTTGCAGATATAGATAGCCAAGGAAATTATGAAGCTAAGTTTGAAAATGTGGATATAGATATTAAAAATGAATATAATACAATTTTTTCTTTGAGTTCGGTTACTACTAACAGACACAGATATCATAATTCTGATAATTTGGCTCCTCATGCTACTGATTCTTCACCCTCATCTTTATATGCAGATTTTGGTTGGGGCGCTTATGAGGGAGATACAGCAACTGATAATAATGGTATTAATTTAGGGACAACCAACTTAAAAGCAAGGACTTCTAATAATGCCATCTTTTATTTACTTGCTGCTGCAACTCATAGATGGAATGGAGATAAAACACAAACTCACACAATACCGGCTGGTCTTACTTCTCAAGGAAATAATGGGAAAACATATATTGTAAATCCGGGAGCTTATACTACCTACTATCCGAGTCCGGGAAATATAAAATTTGAAAATGCTGGAAATATAGAATTTACGGGAAGTGGAAATGCTGCTGCTTGGCTTCGTAGTTTTGTACCGGATAGAAGAGAAGTATTAAGATATAGCAGTGGAACCCTTGTAACTATTTCCGGAGCTACGAAACCTATAGTCAATCTTGGAAATATAAAGCTATATGGGGATAAAAACGTTGCCTACTATTTTGCTAATCATAATACAAGACCGAATGAAAATGCTATTTTCCAAGGAGATTTAAAAGTCAATGTGGAAATGGGAACAAAGTTAAGTGATAGCGGAACTGGTACTCAACAGGGAACTGGAAATATCTCAGGAGGATCAAATACAAAATCTGAAAAAAATGTGGCTGTATTTGTAGCTTCCGGGCAAAGACCTGAAATGAATACTAAATCTGCCGGAACAGATAATTTTAAACACTATTACCCTGCAACACTTTCTCATAAATTGACTGAAACTGATATAAATCAATATGGAACTGGTTTACTAAAGAAAATTCATGGTATAGATCCTACAAAACAAGATCCTTCTCGAAATGATATAGGAGCTTGGCAATTAGGAACTAATGCTGATATTAAAGCAAAAATAACGAATTTTAATTTATCTGATTTTACAACAAAATTCGGTAAGTATTCAAAAGATTCTATAGGGCTTGTGGCAAAGAATGGAACGGTTGTAGACCTAGGTGGAAGTTCTCTTATTTCTGACAATGCAGAGCCAGGGGCAGAGCAAAATATAATGGTCTATGCAGAAGGAGTTTGGTTCAACCCTAGAAAGGCTTTAACACAGAGTACTCTTGATAGGGAAGCCTATGCTCGTGGGGAAAGTCCAACTGGGCAAAAATATATTTCAGATTTCAATACAACAGTGAATCTTAAAAATAATATGGAAATGAAAAGTATAAAATCTACAGCTTTATTTGCCAAAAGTGGAGCCAAAATAGATTCTACTAATAATGATGTGACAATGACAGGACATAGTTCAAAGGCAGTTTTAGCTCATGGGACATATAAATATGAATCACAAAAAATAGTTAACTCAGACAATACTGCTGCCGGCACTCAACCGGATACAACAATTATTGTAAAAAATATAACAGCTACTGCCGATGGAACAGTAGCAGATGAAAAAAATGCAAATATAGCTGCTGCTGCAATCTCTCAAGATAATTCCGGAAAAGGAAGTGCAAATGTAAGTGTAACTGTTAAAGAAAAAGTGGATGTACATGGGGTTGCAGCATTTGCAAGAGGAGAGAAAGCTACTGTTACTATCGAAGGAAAGAATAGTACAATCACAAGTGGTAAGAATGCAGGTTTGGTTGCAAAAGATGGAGGAACAGTTAATTTTGGTGGTGGAACAATGAAACATGATACGGAAAATGCTGTTGCCTTTTTCTCAGAAAAAACAAATTCTTTAACTTCAAAACTTAATTTTAAAGGAACAACTACAGTTGATATCTCTAAAGGAATAGTATTCTTTGGAGATAAAGAAGATTATTCAAAAACTAATACTCCTGCAAGCGGCGAAACAGGAAGATATACAGGAATGGAGAACTTAACGGTAAATTTAACTGGGAATGGAGTAAATTTAGGAGTATTTAAAGATGTCAATGCGACTTGGGATGGAACAGATACTTATGTAGATGGGTTAAAAGTGATTCCTAAAGTAGCAGGAATAGTAACAAAGGGGCATTGGTATAAAAGTGCATTGGAAAAAGGAACACTTACTGTAAAAACTGATGTTGACAGAGATCATATTTCCTCAGGAGCTACAGTCGGAGATAGATTTAATGACATTACAATGGAAAGAACAAAAGTTATCTTAACTGATGCTAAAAAAATAACTTCAAGTTCCGGAAAAGGTTTGGCAATGGCATCAAATTCTTCTGCAAATTCTAATACCGAGTCAGGTTATACTGTTGAAAAGGGTGCTATAAAAATTGCTAACGGCTCAAATCCAACAACAGCAGCTTATGTGGACTTTGGTCATATTGATGTAAAAAATGCAGGTGGACTGGAAGTTACACGAGGGATAGCAGCCTACGGAGTAAATGGAAGTACCATAAAAAATGAAGGAACAATCAAAGCAACTGATGGAACAGCCAGTCAAAATATAGGAATTGTGGCATTGGCACAAAAACAAGGAATAAATCCGCCGACTACAACACAAGATGACTATGGAAAGGTTGCAAATAAAGGAAGTGGAAATAAATGGGCAGAAGTTATCAATAAAGGGAATATAGAAGTTGCAGGTAAAGATGCAATTGGAATCTATCTGAAGAATAACTATGACGGAATAACTACTCCGGGTACAGTGACAACTCCTGTTCCAAAATCTGAAATGCTTATCACAAATGAAGGAAAGATAAGTGTAGGGGAAGCAGGAAAAGCTATCGTTATGCAAAGTACTCATAAAACAGGAGGTACTTTGACCCTTAAAGATTCCGGAACAAAGCAAGATATAAAAGTTGGTAAAGATGGTATCGGAGTTTATACGGAATACTCTGATATTAAGTTTGACGGAAACTATGGAATGGCAATAGCAGAAGGCGGAGTTGCTATTCAAATGACAGGAGACAGTAAGATTTCTACAACAGGAACTAATGATGTTTTAACTGTTGAATATAAAGGAGCTGCTAATGGCACAGCCATGGCTTTAGGCTATGAAGAACAACTATTAGATGGAAGTTCAACTCCTAAGACAACAACTAGCTTTGAAAACAACTTACATATTAAATTAGAAAATACTGATGCTGCAAAAGTATTAGTAGGACTTTACGCAAGTAAAGGAACAGGATTCACTGTAAATGACAGTGTCAGCGGAAAATTAACAAATAAAGGAAATATAGAATCTAAATACACAGGTTCTTATGGAATTTTAAGTAAGGGAGTAGAAATAGAAAATACCGGAGTAATAACAGTAGGAGATATAACTAAAACTACAAGTGAAGCTGTAGGTATTTATGCTGAAAATGCTGCACTTACAACAGATGGAGATAAGATTAAGGTACTAGGTCATGGAACATCAACAGCACCAACAGCAACTCCAATCGGAATTTATGCAAAAGCAACTTCTGCTTTAGAAACAGCTAAAACAATAGCAATAAATAAAGGAACTTCTGCAATGGAAGTTACCGGAAAAAATGCTGTAGGTATATATTTGACAGATGAGAGCACAAATAATGAACAACTTAGATTAAAAAATAAATCTGATATAAGTCTTGACAACTCTACAACACCAACGGAAAGAAGAATAGGAATACTAGCTAGAAATGCAAAAAGTGCAACTAATGAAACTAATTCTACTATTAAAGTTAAAAAGAATAATATAGGTATTTATAATGATAACTCTATATTAACACATAGTGGAACTCTAGAAGTAAAGCATGATGAAAATGGAAGTGAAAATATTGGTGCACATAATATTGGAAAATATTTTACTTTCAATGTGAAAAAATCAGGAACAAATTCTGGATTGCTTGATGTTGAAGGACGTAACTCTACTATTGGAATTTCTGCATTAACAAGTAGTACAAATAAAGGAACTATAAATTTAGAAAATGCCGAAATAAAAGTAAAGGCAAGTAGCTTAGAAGATGGAAAAATTCCTTTAGGAATTTATGCTAAAGGAAATAATATAGCAGTTAATTCAGCTACTGGAGCTAATCAAACTAAATTTACAGTTTCCCCTAATGCAGTAGGTGCTTATTTAGAAGGAAATGCTACAACTACACTTAAAGGAAATTATAAATTTAATCTTTCTTCTGAAGATACAAAGGCAAAGGTTGCAGTAGGAACATTCTTTAGGGGAGGAAGTTTTGTAGCAACAGATAGTGCACAAAATGAAAAAGTAACAATAGAAAGTACAGCAACAGCAACAAATACTCATGGAGCAATAAGACCAATTGGACTTTTCTATGGAGAAGGCTCAACTAAGAATGAAGCTGATATAGAAATTGCTTCAACAAGTAAAGAAGTTATTGGAATGTATGGTAAAAATTTAACAACAGGAACCAATACTTTTACGAATAAAGGTAAAATAGATGTAAATGCAAAAGGGATAGGAGCATACTTTAGTGGAACTAATGTTGCAAATGAAGGAAAAGTTTCTATCACAGCAGCTGAAGGATATGGACTATATTTACAAGGTGGAAATTCATATACTACAGCTAATATGACTGCTGCCGGAAAGAGTTCAATAGCTACTTTAGTAAGCGGAACAGGAGCAAAGTTTGAAAATAAGTCTACTACTACAATAAGTGCAACAGGAGATAAAGCAGTTGGAGTATATGTTGAAAAAGAAGCAGAGTTTATAAATTCAGGAATTTTAAAATCTGATTTAGCTGCAAACTTACCAACAACTTCCGGAAGTATAGGAGGATTTGCACTTAAAGGAAAAATAACTAACAATGGAAGTGTGAATTCTAAAAATGTGGGATTCTATGGTACAGATACATCGACAATTACAAATACAGGAGCTATTAATATAGCAGATGGTGTTGCTATTCTTGCAGATAATAAAACAATAGTGAATGCTACAGCCGGAAAGATTGAAGGAACGGCGAATAAACTTTCAGGTATTATTGCTCAAAATAAATCAACAGTAAATCTGTCAGGAACAAATATTTCATTAACAGGAAATAAAAGTATTGGAATATCGTTAGATGGAAGTAGTAAGGCAAGGTTGAGAGGCGGAAATATAACAGTGGGAGCAGAAGGTTTAGGATTGTATGCTAAGAACAGCTCTGTTGATTTAAATTCATATAATGGTACATTCAGTATGGGAAATAAAGGAATAGCTATGTTTGCTGATAATAGCAGCATAAATGGTGGACCTTTAAATGTAAATTATAATGGAGTAGATGTAGGAGTTGGAATATATTATAAAGGTGGAACAAGTGCAGTTAATAATACAACAATTACATATACAGGTTCTAAACTTGTAAATATTTTCACTGAAGGAATAGCATTCACAAATAAAGCTTCTCAGACAGTTCAAACAGAAGGAATTGGAATTTATGCGAAAGGTGGAACAGTTCAAAATGAAGCTGCGTTGACATTGGCAGGAGATAAAACGGTTGGAATTTTCTTAGATAATGGTGCAAAATTAAATATGACTTCCGTTGGAAATATTTCAGGCGGAACAGCTACAAACTATAAAGTTGGAATTTATGCAAAAGAAGGAGTTATTGAAGGGAATCAAAATTATAATTTTGGAGTTAATAATGGAGTTGCACTATATTTAGATGATAAAGGAAGAAGTACTTATACAGGTACTTTAAATCTAACAGCTGCATCTGAAGCCGGAAAAAGAGCAATAGGAATTTACACTGCAAAATCATCTACACCTAAAAATATAATAAGTAATATAAATGTTAGCAAAGCAGATGGAATAGGTCTATTCTTAGAAGGAGATGCAACAAAAGGAAGTACTGTTAATTACAGCGGAACTTTAAGCATAGCATCTCCAAGTACAGCAGCTTATGGAATAGGAGCTTTATTACAAAATAAATCTACATTTAATTTAACAAGTACAGGAAAGGTAAAAATTGCTGGAACAAATAATATAGGTTTCTATGTACAAGAAGGTGGAAATTTACAAGTAAGTGGAGGAACAGTTGAAAATACTGCAGATGGAATTTTTGCTTACTTAGACAAAGGTAAACTTCACTTTACAAAAGGATCAACACCTAATATTACTTTCTTAAATGCTTTTGTAACAAAAGCAGGTGGAGAAATAAAAAATGAAACGAAAATATTAGTTGGAACTAAAGGTTTACAAGCAGCAGCTGGAGCAAAAATAGAAAATACTGCAACAGGTGAAATAAATGCTTCTATTGATAAGGCGAGAGCACTTGTGGGAACAGGAGCAGGAACAACAGTTCAAAATTCCGGAAATATAAAATTAGATGGTAAAGAATCAGTAGCTCTTTATATAACAGATAATGCAGTAGCTACTTCAAGCGGTTCTGTGGAAGTTGCTAAAAATTCAGTAGCTTACTATGCAAAAGACAATGGATTAATAAATGTAAGTGGTTCTGCAACGATTGGAGAAAGTTCAAGCTTATTCTATGTAGATAAAGGAAAAATTAATTATACAGGAACTGACATTGTTTTACCAAATAAAACAACTGCTTTAACTTTAACGGAAGTGCCGGCAACAGTAAACTTTAACAATAAAAATATAACTGTAGGAGAAGGTGGAGTAGGAATTTATTTAACGAAAAATGCTGAAATAAATTCTGGAAATAATCCTATCCAAAACCTTGTAAAGATAAATGTAAATAAAAAAGCAAGTGGAATTTTCATAGGAAATACAAAGAATTTTGAAAGTGCAGCAGCTATAGATTTAATTGATGAAGAAGCTTTAGGTGTTTACAGCACAGGTAGTGGAAATCTTACATATACAGGAAATATAAACTCAAATAAATTGAAGACTAAAGGAATAGTTCATATAGGAGCAGGAAACACAACTAATGCAGGAATGATAAAACTGTTAGGAGATGCAAGTATTGGAGTTTATGCTGCAAATGGAGGAGTTCTAACAAATTCTGGAACTGTTGAAATAGCAAAAGGAATAAGTGGTGCCACAACAGTAGGTTTATACGGAAAGAATTTAAGTGAAATCAAAAACACTAATAAAATTAAAATGCAAGAAAATGCTATCGGAATTTATGGTAAAAATACAAAAGTTATAAATACAGGAATTATAGAAAACGCCGGTAAAAATAATAATGGAATCTATACTGTTGAAAGTGATGTAGAAAATACTGGAAAAATAGCTTTAGGAGATAGTTCAAACGGTATTTATGTTGACTCAGCAACAGGAAAAACTATAACAAATTCCGGAGATATAAAAGTTGGCGGAGCTAATTCAACAGCATTATTTGCTGGTAGAAATGCTAAGATAGTTAATAAATCAGGAACTTTAACTACCGGTGCTAATTCAGTTGCAATTGCATCTACAGCCGGAAATATATCGATTGAAGCTCCAACTAACTTTAATGTTGGAGAAAAATCGACATATGTTTATTCAGAAAGGGGAACAGGAACAAATAAAGCAAATATTAGCTTAAGTGATTACAGCATAGGTATGTATACTAAACAAGGAAAAATGGTAAATAAAGGAAGTATAACAGTAGGTAAATCACTAGTGACTTCAACTTCAACAGATATATCCGTTGCTATGGCAACAGAAAAAGGTGAAATTACAAATGATGGAACAATCTTAGTACCAGAAAAATGGGGAGTAGGAATGTTGGCAAATGGTAAAGATGGAGTAGCTGGTGATCCAAGAAAAGCAACGAATAATGGAACTATAAAAGTTGATGGTGAATTAGCTTATGGAATGATGGCAGCTAATAAATCTACATTAATAAATAATAGTATTATTGATGTTAATGGTAAAAAAGCAAGAGGTATGGCAGCTACTGAAAATTCAACTATCATTAATAGTAGTACAGGAGTAATAACTGTTAACGAAGAAGGTGCACAAGGAATTTATGTGGATGGAGGCTCTAAGGTAGATAACAGAGGTATTATAAATGTAAATGGGGTAGCTAGAACAGGAATCTTTAATGGTGGAGGAACTATATTAAATAAAGGAACTATAAACCTAAGTGGAGGAGCAACTGCTACTAAAGAACATAGTACAAATTTAGAAGTTGGAAAAATAGAAATAAAAGGAGCAAAAGTTATATTTGATGGAGTAGAAGTTATCAACAGTGGAGCGATAAATCTTCCGGAAGCTTTAGATTTTGGAACTATGAAAATAGGAACAACAGCTGGAAATGTTGGAACAATAAATTCCAAAACATTTGGAAAAGGAGAATTTATAGTTCTTCCAAACTCAACTCTAGGCACAAATAAAGATGCTTACACGATTCAATATTTAGGTGGCTTTAAAAATATTCCAAATAATGGAGAACTAAGTGCAATTTCTCATTCAGCATCATTTATAGCTGGCATTCAAAATGATGTCACTGATCCTACAAAGCCAATAGCAAGAATAGTTTTAGCAAGAATCCCTTATACAGAATTAACTGCCGGAACAAAAGCTATTGAATTTGGAAAAGGGCTGGATGAACTTTATAAAAACCTTTCTAATAAAAATCCTAAGGCTCCTGAATTCAAAATATTTGATGCCTTAAAGATAATATCAGATAAAGATGAATTAGGGTCAACATTTGATAAAGAATTAAGAGGGAATATATATGCTAATGTTCAAAGAAGAATGTTTGAAATAGGAGATACTTTTACAACTTCATATAATAATTTAAAGAATAATGAATTATATGCAAAGAAAAGATTTAAAGCCGGAGCAATAGTGACAGGTGGAAAATCTAAAGATAAAAATGCAGGTGTAGAAGATTATAAATCAAATACTCTTGGAACAATAGTGATGTATGAAAAAGATTATGCAAAATATGGAAGAAGTACAAATATCAGCCTAGGATTTACAGAAACAAAATTTAATTTTGATTTAGGTTCAAAAGAAAGAGTACACTCTCTACATTTAGGAACAGGTTATGAAGATTTATTGGCAGATAATAAATTGAAATTCTCAACTAGAGGACAAGTAACAATAAGCCGACATAATACGAAGAGAAAAATTCATCTAAGTAATGGTGTATTTGAGAATAAAGGTAAGTACTGGTCAGAAATGATAGAATGGAAGAATATGTTGCGTTATGAAATTCCAACTGTAGGTGGAAGAATGACAGCAGGAGTATTTGGAACATTTGATTTAGGATACGGAAAATTCAAAAACATCTCTGAAAATGGAGACGGAGTTGAACTAAAAATTAAATCTGAAAGGATCCATTCTGTAAAACCAGGAATTGGAGCAGATATAACATTACGTCATTACACAAAGAATGGAAAAATAAGCTTAGTAGGAACTGCAACAGCTGAATATGAATTAGGAAAAATTTATGACGGAGCCAATCAAGCAAAAATCAAAAATTCATCAGCAGCTTATTATGACTTAGAAAAAGCAAAAGAACTAAAGGATATTTATAAAGTTGGTGCGCAACTACAATATGAAACAAATTCAGGACATAAGTTAGGAATTGGAGTAGTAAGAGAAGAAGGAAGTATAAGAGCAACAAGATATGGTGTAAACTTAATGTATAAGTTCTAAGTTTTTACAAAAATATACTGCACAGAACTGTTGCAAATTAAATAATTAAGTCCCAAAAGAAAAAAATGAGAGTGTAGAAAAAAGTCTGTAAATTATTAAAAAATATAGTCTTCTATGATAGAATATTACATATCATAGGAGGCTATTTTTATGAAAGAAAAAAAGAAATTTACAAAGTAAAACCGTTAACGGAATGTCATCTTTCTATACCATTTTCTTTTTTTCTTCTTCTCGTTCTAACACAATTTTCTCCAATTTTAAAAAATTGAGGCATCTTTTTTTTATATTTTCATATCCCGAGGAATAAGAAATGATTTCATATAATTTTTCTGCTTTTGCTGCTATATTCTTTTCATCTATTTTTTTTAATTCATATTTTAATAAATGAATATAGTTCGATTTTTCAATCAAGTTTTCAAATTTTCTATATTTATCTATTTCTGAATATTTAACAAAAGTGATTTTGTTTTTTGGAACAGGAAACATAAAATTAATATTAACAACACTAATTAACTTTTTAGTTTTATCACTATATATTTTAAAAAAATCTAAATCTTCTTTTAATTTGTTATGCCTTGGTTTTGCTGAAGAAATTTGTGAAACATAAACAAGTCCGTTTCTCTCAAATAAAGGAGCAAAAAAAGGTTTAAAATACTCTTTCCCATATTCTGCATGCGGAATCCTGGAATCTATTGTTTTTAAAAATTGAATATATTCTTTATCAATACTACACCAGTACATAAAAACCTCCTATGAAAAAATAGAGAAAGAAACTCTTTCTCTATTTTTACTATTATACCGATTTTTTACAGGATTCGTAACCTCTATATATGCCGATTTTTTACAGGATTCGTAACCTCTATATATGCCGATTTTTTACAGGATTCGTAACCTCTATTATTTTTTATAGAATAACATATTTTTCTTCTTTTTTCAAGAAATATTTTATTTTACTACTTAAATTTTACAACTTAAAACAAGATTCCAAAACGGCAACACCTACACCGGGAAGAGAAAGTAAAAATCCAATAGATTATCTTAAAAAGATGACAAAACGTGATGAACAGTTGGCTTTCTACCTAGGGACAAATTGTCCCCAGATAGAAATGAAATCATCCAATGGTAAAAAAAGAAAAATATTGGCAGGAAATATGAAAGATATTTTCCGTATTATTCAGTCCATTCCATCTCCTAAAGCAGAACCCTTCAAGCTATGGTTAGCAGAAGTAGGAAAAGAGTGAATTGATGAAATCATCGATCCGGAACTTACGATTGATAGAGTATTGGAAACCTATCTGAAAAAAGTTCATACACTCCCCCTACTCCCCTTGACTTTAAACACTTTTTTATTTTAAAAATTCAAGAGCCAAAGAACTAAATAAAAGAACCCCTTTTTTTAAAATACTTTCGTCAATATTGAATTTTGGATTATGAAGGGGTTCATTTCCTTCATAACCTGTACCCAGCCAAAAAAAAGCACCCTTATAGTCATTTAAATAAAATGCAAAATCTTCTGCACACATTGATGGTTCTTTAGCTTCTATTACGAATTCTTCTCCTATGTATTTTTTAAAAACTTCTTTAGCAAATTCAACAGCTTCCTCATCATTGATTAAAGAGCAATATCCTCTTTCATAATCAAGAGAACTCTTAGTTCCAAAAAAATTATCTATGGCATTTAAGCTATCACTCAGTCTTTTTTCAATAAAATCTCTAACAGCTGGATTAAAAGTTCTACACGTTCCTTCTATTTTAACACTTTCAGCAACTACATTGTATCTAACCCCGGCATTCATAGTTCCAATACTAAAAACAATATTTTCCATAGGACTAATTTCCCTTGAAAGAATAGATTGAGCAGCTACAATCCAGTTTGCAGCTGCAACTAAAGCATCGATACTTTTATCGGGTTCTGCTGCGTGTCCAGCTTTACCGGTAATATCTATGAAAAAATGATCAGAGGCAGCCATACAAGGACCTTTTTTTAATACTATTTTTCCAACTTCTTTTTCAGGCCAAACATGCAATCCATAAATTCTATCAATTCCTTCAAGAGCTTTGCTTGCTATAATTCTTTTAGCACCGCCTTGGGGAGAAGCTTCTTCAGCAGGTTGAAAAATCAGTAAAATCTCACCATTTATATGTTTTTCAAATTTCTTTAAAATTTTTGCAGTTCCCAAAAGGATAGCCATATGTGCATCATGTCCACAGGCGTGCATAATACCATTTTTTTGAGACTTATAAGAGACTTCATTTTTTTCTTGTACTGGTAAGGCATCCATATCAGCTCTAAATGCAATTTTTTTACCGGGATGTTTACCCAAAATTTTTGCAATAATTCCATAATTATTTTTTTGTCTTTCATAGTTAATACCTAAATTTTCAAGAATTTTTGCAATATATTCAGAAGTATTTTTTTCTTGATTTGATAATTCAGGGTTTTTATGGATATGTCGTCTCCACTTTATTATCTCTTTTTCAATATCTTTTATATTTTTTTCAAGAAATTTTTTCATAAATAATCACCATTATTAGATTAAGACATTAGCATTAGGACCTAAAGGGATATTAAAAATAAGCCATAAAATAAGAGCTCCAGTTTGAATAACTATGAGTGTAATTGAAAAGGGAAGTTCCAAGGAAATCATTGTTCCAACTCCAATTTTTTTGTTGTAGTTTTCTGACTTGTACTGTTCTAAAAGTCCAAGAATAATAGGAACAGCTCCAGCTATAGGAGAAATAATATTTGTTCCCCCATCACCTATACGATAGGCTGCTTGAGTAAGTGCTGGAGAAAATCCGACAATAGAAAACATTGGAACAAAAATAGGAGCTAATATTAACCATTTTGCAGAAGCACTTCCTATAAAGAGGTTTAATAAAGTACATAATAGAACTAATAAGATAATAAGAGGGACAGCTCCTATTTCTAAATTTTTAATTCTATCGGCGCCTTTTACTGCAATAATAACAGCCAGCTTACTTCGTCCAAATAAGTAAACAAACATAGAAGCTGGAAACATAGTAACTAAAATAGATGTCATTCCATTTAGTTGCTTTTGCATTAATTTAGGAATATCTTCAAGCTTTGTAATAGTCTTTGCTCCTATTCCATAAGCAGTACCACTGATAAAAAATATAGAAAAAATAATGGGTAAAATAGATGACATCAATGGAGATTTAGGTAGAAATGTTCCAATATCATTTCTAAAAAATGAATTAATAGGAATGGATAGATATAGAATTATAAATATAAAAATTATAAAACTAATTCCAGCATAAAATAATCCTCTATTTTCATTTTTTGTTAATTCATATTTTAATTTTTCATTTTTTTCAATATTTGTAGAAAAGGGCTCATCAAGTATTTTTACTAGAATTTTTTCAGTTACAATAGTTAAAACAATGGTTAAAACAATGGTCATAGCAGACATAAAATACCAATTAATCACAGGAGAAGTGGCACCCAGTATATTCATAGCTTTTGCAGCACTTTCTGTAATTCCAGCCAGAACTACATCTGTACTGGAAATAAAAAGACTGGCACTAAGACCACCGGAGGCAGCAGCATATCCAGTTATAATTCCAATCCATGGATTCCTACCAAGGGCTTTAAAAATAACTGCACCAATAGTTGGTGTAAAAAGTATTCCTGCATCAGATGCAATACTTGAGTTAATTCCAATAAAAATTAAAATAGATGTTACAATATAAGAAGGAGCTTTTAAAATCATTTTCCTTATGAGAGAGGAAAGCAAACCAGTTTGTTCAATGAGAGCAACCCCCATCATCATAACTACAACTAATCCTAATGGTGGAAAAGTAATATAGGTTTTAACTAAATTAGATAAAAATTCTCTCATTTCTGCATAAGATAAAAGATTTTGAACTTTTACAATCATCATCTCTGCCCCTTCAGCTTGCGCAGATAAATATTCTACTGAAGTACCTAAATAACTAAAGAAAGTTGATGCAATTAATGTAAGAATACATAGAAATGTAAATAACCAAAAAGGGTGAGGAAGTTTATTCCCAATAATTTCTATAACTTCTATAAATTTATTAAAAAAAATGTTTTTTGAATTTTGCTTTGACATAAAGTTTCCTCCTTTTTAAATTAAAATTATATTTGAAAACAATTATTTGCAATCGTTACTAATGTTAATACTCCAGTACTTATACAACCCTCATTTGGGAAAAAATTATTAGAATGCAGAGAGAAATTTTCTTTATTCGAAAAACCGCATCCCAATCGATACATTGCTCCTGGAATTTTTTCAAGATAATATGAAAAATCCTCTGACCCCATACTGGGAAAGGGATTAAAAATAACATTTTCTTTCCCTAATACATTTTGGCACACAGTTTCAATTAAATTGGAAATTTTTTCATCATTTATTAGTACAGGAGTACCTTTTATAATTTTTATTTCAGCTTCTCCTCTAAATGTTTTTGAAATTCCCTCAGTAACTTCAAATAATCTTCTATGTATAAATTCTCTAATATTTGAAGATAAAGTTCTAATACTTCCAGATATTTTAACAATTTCTGGTATAACATTGGATGCAGAGTTACTATTTATAGAAGATAAAGTGATTACAGCAGATTCTAAAGGAGAAATTTCTCGAGATATTAAATTTTGTATTCCACATATGAGATTTCCAGCAATTATTATAGGATCTATAGCTTTATAAGGATGTGCAGCATGTCCTTGTTTTCCTTTTATAGTAATATGAAAAGTATCTGAAGAAGCACAAATTTGTCCTGAACGATGAAAAATTGTACCTGCTTTAGTACCAGGCCAGCAATGTAAAGCAATAATAGCCCTAGGAGTAGGATTTTCTAAAACTTTATGCTCTATCATAAACTTTGCTCCTTTACCAATTTCTTCACCTGGTTGAAATATAAGTTTTATAGAGACATCAAGTTTTGTTTTATATTTATTTAGTATATAAGCTGCTCCCAAAAGACAAGTAGTATGAATATCATGTCCACACATATGAGAAATACCCTTATTTTTTGAAGAAAAGGTAGAGATAGAAGCTTCACATATTGGGAGAGCATCAATGTCTGCTCTAAGAGCAATACATTTTTTCTTGCTGGAATTTATTAAAGCAACTACTCCAGTATTGGAAATAGTCTTTACATCATTTATTCCAAAACTTTTTAGGGTATCAACAATAAAATTTGTTGTTTGGAATTCTTGCATTGATAATTCAGGATTTTCATGCAAGTGATGTCTAATTTTTATTAAAGTATCATTTAAATTTTGAATTTCATTTTTTAAAATAGATAGTTCTATCATATATCTTTATATCTCCTTTCCTTAAATATTATAAAGATTTCAAAATTTTCGACATCTTTTTTGACATCTTTTATTAAAAATAATTATACCTTCTTGAAATATTATTTGTCAAGTTTTTTGACAATATTTTTTTATTTAAAAAAATATATACAAATGATATAATAAAAATAAAAAAGAAAGGATTATCAAATGATAAAAATTGCAATTTTTACTCCGAAAAATTCATATAATTCTATAAAAAAAGCTTTAGAAGATATAGACTGTATTAAAGAATATATATTTTATGATAATCTTTATACTTTAGGTGAAATATACAGGAAAATAGCACATAAATATCATGGAATAATAACAAGCGGACCAATAGGCTATGAAAATATAAGAACTCAAATAAAAATAACAACCCCGGTGTATTATCTTGAAATTTCGAAGAGTGATCTTTTTAAATATTTATTTGAAACTTTGAAAGAAAATCCCGATATAGATTTTTCACGTGTCTATATTGATTTTATTGCAAATGATGACAAAAAATACTGGCTAGAAGATATTTTCAAAAATAATGAAGAGCCTATCTTTTTACCTTTAGATTATAGTGATCCTAAACTTTACGAAAATTTCAAAAAGAATTATCTGAAACTTAAACAGGAGAAAAAAATAGACTATGTATTAACCAGAATAAGTAACATGTTGCCTTTTTTGGAAGAAAATAAAATTCCATATAGATTTTTATTTCCTTCTGAAAATACGATAAAAGAAACTGTTTTGGCAGCTATAAATGATATAAAAGCTCAAAAGTTTGACAAAAATCAAATTGTTTTTGGAAAATTGAAGGGATTTAACAATGTGGAAGAAATAGAAAATATTATTTATAATAATTGTAAAAACTGTATTTTACAAAAACATAGAGGAAATTTAAATATATTACTTCTGAAAGAGGATTTTTTAGAAGGAGATATCAATTTTTTGATAAAGGATAAATACAAAAAAAATTTTTTTATAGGTTGGGGGAATGGAAAAAATATAAATGAAGCAAGATTTTATGCAGAAGAAGCATTGAAAAAAAATGAAGAATCTTGTGGAGAGCTAGTGTATATGATAAGTCAGGATAAGATACAAACTTTGATAGAGATAAGCAAAGAAAAAAAGGAGGATTTAGAAATAATTGAAAAGTTAAAAAAATTAAATATAAAAGGAGAAAAAGTAAGAAATTTAATAGATATTTATAAAAAAGGGGAAGAACTAACTGCTGAAAGCCTTGCAAAATATATGTATATTTCAGCCAGAACAGCAAGTAGAATTCTTGAAAAGTTAGAAAAAGAAAATTTAGCAATTTTTTCAATAGAGAAAATAAATAGAGGTAGACCCAGAAAAATATATAGTTTAAAATTTTAACCCTCCTCAAATCATATCCTAGTAAAAAAAACAAAATGTTTCTAGTATTTTATCAAAAAGAAATTTTTTATTTTGATAAATTATAAAATATACTGCGACAAAAAAAGTAACTCATATTAGAAATTTCATGTAAAATGTAAATAATCGCAAGTACATAGAACAGGAGATTCCAATATGAGTTGCATACATTTTAGCATAGAAAAGCGATATCAGATAGAGATTTTGCAAAAAGAAAAATATTCTACTCGAAACATTGCTCCTTTCAAAGAGTGCACCATTTTGCCGTCGCTCGCAAAATCAAACATATTCCTGAAAAGTATTCTTCGCATGGGGGACAACAAGATGCTAGCAAAAAAATGGCTTGCAAAGGCTGTCTTGCCAGCTTCATAGAAAAAAGAAGCCTTACAAACCTTTCCTTCGGATCGAGGGAAAGAATTTGCTTGCTACCAAGAAGTAGAATGCCTTGGAATTGCTTTTTATTTTACAGATGCCTACGCTGCGTATGACAATATGAAAGCAATGAAAATAGCGATGGGTTATTGCGAGAATTCTTTCCTAAGAAAACGGACTTAGCAAAAATTTAGACGAGACTGTGAAAAAATTTCTGTAAACTCTATCTTCTATGATTAGAATTATTTAATTAATTTTTTTAATATATTAATACAATATTTTTAATATGTCAAGATTAAGGTATTCAATTTTTGAGTACCTTTTCTTTTTAATCTCTAAATCTTCCCTCATACATTATACTAAATTCTCCATATACTTTTCCCCAATTTCTTAGTGGTTGATTCCATTTCTTTGTTGCTTCCATTGTTGATAAATACAATACTTTTAATAGTGCTTTATCGCTTGGATATACTGTTTTTTGTCTATTTAATTTCTTGTAAGTACTATTTAAGCTTTCTATTGCATTTGTTGTATATATTACTTTTCTTACCTCTAATGAAAATTTAAATATTGGTGTTAAAACATCCCAATTTTGATACCAACTTGTCATTGTATTTGGATATTTTTCTTCCCATTTTTCTGTTACTTTATCTAGATTTTCCATAGCTTGTGTTTCTGTTACTGCTAGATATATACTTTTTAAATATGAGGCAAATTCTTTTTTCTCTTTGTACGATACATATTTTAAAGTATTTCTTACTTGATGAACTACACAACGTTGATACTCTGTTTGTGGGAATGCAGCTGCAATAGCTTCTTTTATTCCTGTTAATCCATCAGCGCAGATTACCATGATATCTTTAATACCTCTATTTTTTAATCCATTTAAAACTCCTAACCAATATTTACTGCTTTCATTTTCTCCTATCTCTAAACTAAGTACTTCTTTCATTCCATCTTTTGATATTCCTAATACTACATAAGCAGCTATTTTCTTAATTCTATTATCTTCTCTAACAGAAAAGTGTGTTGCATCAATGAAGATAATTGGATAGACTTCATCTAGGGGTCTATTTTGCCAATCTTGAATATCTTGTAATATTTTATCAGTAACATTAGAGATGAAGCTTTCAGAACATTCAAAGCCATATATATCTTCAATTTGTTCAGATATTTGTCTAGTAGTTAAACCACGCGCATACATGTTTATGATTTTTTGATCAATTTCAGAAATATCTTTTTGTCTCTTTTTAACTATTTGAGGATCAAAAGTAGAATTTCTATCTTGTGGAACTTCAAGTTGCAATTCACCATAAGTAGAACGAACATTTTTCTTTTTAGTACCATTACGATAATTAGTACCATCAGAATGCTGATACTTCTCATAACCAATGTGTTCCTCCATTTCAGCTTCTAACATAGACTTAATAGTTCCACCTAAGAGGTCTTTAAGAGCTTCTTGGATATCCTGAGTAGTTTTAATATCATATTCTTCAATTAAAGAAGCAATAATATTTTTCTTTCCTTCCGTTAATGGTTTTACTTTGTAAACTTCTTTTTTTTCTTTCATAAAAATAGCCTCCTATGATTTTTAATATTCTATCATAGAAGACTATATTTTTTAACAATTTACAGACTTTTTTCTACACTCTCATTTAGACAGAATAGATAATGCTCTAATACTTGTATTAAGTGAAATAACTTTTCCCCCAATGTACTTTATATGATCCAAAGCCGCCTGATGTGCTATGAAAGATGTTCCTGCAACACATTCAGGAATTACTATCACATGATATCCTAATTGTTGAGCATCTTGTGCCGTTGCTTCAACACATACATCAGTAGCAACACCGGTTAAAATAAGAGTATTCATATCAAGCCTTCGAAGCAATAAATCCAAATCAGTTGCAAAAAAAGCACTATATCTATGCTTTTTTATTATATAATCATTTTCATAAGGCTTTAAGTCTTTATAAAAATCAACCCCACAAGTTCCCTCTAAACAATGCTCAGGTTCTTCACGATCTAACTCTAAACCAAAATCTTGTTTCTGATGCTCATCTTGTGTAAAAATAACCGGCTGATTATTTGTCCTAAAATATCTGGCTAGTTTTTTTATATTCTTTACAATATCTAATCCGCCAGGACAACAAATAGGAGCATCTTCAAGTAAAAAATCATTCTGCATATCTACGATAATTAGTGCAGTGTGAAGAAAATCAAAAGAATCTTTCATAATTTTTTTATTTGACAAGATAGCCACACTCCTCTTTCAGTTTTTTATTATAATTTATTTTTAGCTTGTAATTTTCAGATTTTTTCTTTTTATTTTTTAAATAGTTTTGCTATCTCTTAAAGTTTTTATCCAGTTTTTGACATCTGTTTCTGCTTTTGAATCTTGAACTCTTTTTCCTCTGATAGAAAGTACATTATCTACAACCTTTCCTTTTGTGTAGTTTCTAATAGTACTGTCAGTCCTAGAAATTCCACTTCCTTCATGTGTAGAGAATAATACTATTCTTTTTCCTGAAAGGTCATTTTCATCTAAAAAAGTATAAAATGCCATTGGTAAATCTCCATGCCAAATAGGATAACCTAAGAATACCACATCATAATCTTTTAAATTATTTACTTTATTTTTTATTTTAGGACGAGCATTCTCTCTTTTTTCATCTCTTGCTATTCTTACAGTTTCATTATAGTTTTCTGGATAAGGAGTAACCAGCTCAATTTTAAATAAATCCGCACCTGTTTCTTTTGCTATCATTTCTGCTACAATTTCTGTACTACCTTTTTGAACTATTCCTACACTATAATTTTCTCCTGCTCTTGAAAAATATACAACTAATGGTTTTTTATCAGTTCCAAAAGCAGTCACTGATATAATTATAGTCAATAAAATTGTTGTTATTAAAAGATATATTTTCTTCATAAAATAACCTCCTCATCTTTGGATTTTTATCCTTTATAATTAACTAAAAATTTCACTGTTTCAGGATCATGATGTGATAAAAATAAACTTTCTTTTTGATCTAATGTTAGAATTTCTTTCATATCGTCTTCACTTAATTCAAAGTCAAAGACAGAAAAGTTTTGTATCATTCTTTCTTTTCTTACAGTTTTTGGAATGACGACTACATCTCTTTGAATTAAATATCTTAATGCTACTTGTGCTGAAGTTTTGTTATATTTCTTTCCAATTTTTACTAATATTTCATTAGTAAAAAGATTGTTTCTACCTTCTGCAAATGGTCCCCAAGATTCAATTTGAGTTCCATATTCTCTCATTATTTCTTGTGGAATTATCTGTTGATTAAATACATGAGTTTCAACTTGATTTACCATAGGTTTAATTTCAACAAAATTAACTATATCTACAAATCTATCGGGATAGAAATTACTTACCCCTATTGCTCTTAGTTTTCCTGCTTTATAGTATTCTTCCATAGCTCTATATGTTCCATAATAATCGCCAAATGGCTGGTGTATCAATAACAAATCTATATAATCTGTTTGTAATTTTCTAAGAGATTCATCAATAGAGGCTTTTGCTTTTTCATAGCCTGCATTTGAAATCCAAACTTTTGTTGTTATGAAAAATTCTTTTCTGTCTATTCCACTTTTTCTTATGGCATTTCCTACCGCTTCTTCATTTCCATAAGCCTGTGCCGTGTCAATAGAACGGTATCCAACTTCTATTGCTTCACTGACAACTCTTTCACATTCTTCTAAATCAGGTATTTGATACACTCCAAAACCTAAAATTGGCATTTCAACTCCATTTAATAATTTTACATTTTTCATCTTCTACCTCCTGCTCTTTTCAATATTAGAACTTTAATAAATCTTCAACAATGAAATCAGCTCTTAATTTATTTTTAGTGAATAAATCTCCTATATCATGTCTGTCTAAAAATTCTTTCTTCAATCCATAATTTAAAACTTTGGTATCTGAACTTCCATAGAATCTAGCAATTTTTTCTCCAAAACCGCCATCTAAAATTCCATCTTCAAGAGTTATCACTAAGCTATGATCTTTTTTCAATTCTTCTAATAATTTTTCATCTACACCGGTTATATATATAGGATTAATAACTGTTGCTTGTACTCCTGTTTTTTCTTGATATAATTTAGCAACCTTTTCTCCTAATTGATAGAAAGTTCCTAACCCTATAATTGCAACTTTTTCTCCCTTTTGAGTTACTTCATAAGTATTTAATTTAGAAAAATCTTTTGTAACTTTTTTTCCAGTTGATACCATTTGTCCACCGGGTATACGAATTGCAACAGGATGTTTTTGTTGTTCTATACTCCATTCAAGCATAGCAAGATGTTCTTCTTTTGTTGTAGGTGCAAGATAAACTAAGTTAGGAATATTTGCCATCATAGCCATATCAAACCAACCAAGGTGAGTCACATCTGTCATTCCTATCGCTCCTGCATAATACACAACTATTGTTGCAGGATTATTATTGATACATAAATCTTGAGATAATTGGTCATAAGTTCTTTGCAAAAATGTACTTACAACACCATAAACCGGTTTTGCTCCCTTAGATGCCATTCCGGATGCAATAGCTACTGCCGTCTCTTCTGCTATGCCTACATCTATAAATTGAGACCCCACTTCATCTCTATCTTTTTTAGAAAATCCTAATGTACCCGGTGTTCCGGAAGTTATAGTTACAACCGTATTATCTTTTTTCATTTTCTTTATAAGATACTCTTTTGTTACATCTGTATAATCTTCACTGTCATCATTATTTAATAATTTTCCGGTTTCTATATCAAATGGCATTGTATAGTGCCAAGATTCTTTATCTAATTCCGCAAGTTTATATCCTTTTCCTTTTTGAGTGTGGATATGAAGCACAATAGGGTGATTGATATCTTTCACTTTTTTTAATGCTTCTATCATTTCTTCCAAATTATTTCCATCTTTTACATAGATATAATCCAATCCCATAGCCTTAAATAAATTTATTTCCGCTTTACCATCACTTTCTCTTAACAATTTTAAATTTTTGTAAAGCCCTCCGTGATTTTCTGCTATGGACATATCGTTATCATTTACAACAATGATTAAATTACTATTTAATGTTCCCCCTGCAAAATCTAAACCTTCTAGTGCTTCTCCCCCACTTAAAGAACCATCTCCTATGATAGCCACAACATTTCCTGCTTCCCCTTTTACATCTCTAGCTTTTGCAAGCCCTATTGCTAAACTCACTGATGTTGAAGTATGCCCTAAGATAAAATGATCATGTTCACTTTCATGTTGATTACTATATCCTGTTACATCATCATAATGTGCTTCATCCGTAAATGCTTGTCTTCTTCCTGTCAATATTTTGTGTGGATATGATTGATGAGAAACATCAAATACAAATTTATCTTTTGGGGAATCAAATACATAATGTAATGCTATTGTTGCTTCAACTATTCCCAAATTCGGTCCAAAATGTCCTCCGTGTTTAGCATCTCTTGTTATGATAGTTTCTCTTATCTCTTTTGCTAAAACTTTCATTTCCTCAATATTTAATGTTTTTACATCCTCCGGTGAATTCATGTTTTCTAAATACATTATTCTGTTTCCTCCTGTTATTCTTTATCCCAAGTTAATTTTCCTGTTTCGACTGCAACTTCATATCTTGCAATTTTGTAATTTAATCTTTCTAATGTTTCTTCTATTTGTTTTCTTTGCTCCAACAATTTTTCTCTCTGTTCTTTTAAAAGATCACATCTTACTTGAATTGTTGAATCGCCTTGTTTATATAAATTTAAATAATCTATCATCACTTTCACAGGCAAACCTGCATTTCTCATACAAGTTGCAAGTTTTACCCAAGCAATATCATCTTCTTGATAATCTCTAATTCCTCCTTTTGTTCTTGTTACTGGTGGAATCATACCAACTTTTTCATAGTATCTAAGTGTATCCTGTGAAACTCCTAATTGTTCACTTATTTCTTTTATTGTCATTCTAGTCTGTCCTCCAACCATTTTTTAATTTGCTTTTCTGAAGTATTTACATCTGAACCAACTATTGCCAATCCTTTTAATACTTCTGCTCCATTTGCTAATTTTTTTATATCACTTTCACTTCTTCCCATTCCACTTCCTTCATGGGTGCAAAACGGTAAAATTTTTTTATGATTAAAGTTTTTTCCTTCCAGAAAAGTCCATACTGGCATAGGCATAGTTCCCCACCAGTTTGGATAACCTATAAATATAGTGTCGTATTCTCTAATATCTATATCTTGTTTTAATTTAGGTCTTGAGTCTTCTCTAAGTTCTTTCTTTGCCGTTTCAATACACTCATCATATTTGGAAGGATATTTTTCCTCAGTTATTATTTCAAATATATCTGCCCCTAAAATATGAGAGATAATTTCAGCTACTTTTTCTGTATTACCTTTTTCTAACTTAATAATATTTCCTCTTGAATAATTTTCTCCTTTATGTGAGAAATATGCAACTAATTTTTTACTCATATGATCTCCTCCTTTTTCTGAACAAATTTATTTTATCAGTTAGAGCTAACTCTAAGTCAAGGGATTTTTTTTAAATTTTTATTTTTTCTTAATTTTTTAATATAAAAGACTTGCTATCAATAGCATAATCTCATAGCAAGTCCTTAAAAAAGTCATCTTGTATAACAAATGATGTTGATGAGAAATTTTTTATTCTTTAGGAAATTATAAATGGAAAGAAGGAATAAAATGTTTAAAGAAATTTAGTGTTGAAGAAGGAAAAAATTCAAGCAAAGAGAAAAAATATTTTTTGTATGTGAAAAAACCTAATATTCTCTCATCGTCGAAGAGAAATCAAAATTATTTCGTTTTTTTCAAAAAAATCCTCTTTTTTTCGAATATCATTTGGAAAAAGACAAGGAGTTTCATCATATTTTTTGTGAACAGATGTTACAACATGGCTATCACTTACTCGAATTAACCAAGTTTGTAAAAAAAGATAAATATCAGTATATTCAAAACAATTATTAGGCTAGAAATCTTCTTCCGATCGGAAGCGGATCCGGAGGACGAATCGAGGAGATTGCTTGTTATCATATGAACTCGAATATTTCTTTCTATCTGAAATATTCTTCCGAATATATTCAAAAATATCAGCTCCTTGGTTTATTCCAATTCCCAAGCATTCCGGAAGAACGTTTACAATCGCTTTCTGAAGAAAGCTATGAGCGAATACGAAATAAAATGGAGGATTTCGTGAAACAAGGATATTTTTCTCACCAAAATCATCAATTTATCTATACAATAACAGGAATTTTCTGGGGAAATAATATTGCAGCGGAAATTTTAAAACTGTGCTCATAAAAATACGTCCATTTGCTCCTTATTCTTTCTTCATAGCACTTTTGAATTGAAGTTTTACTATGCTGTTATTCACCTTCTTCAAGAAAGGAGAAAATAAAAACAGTCTACAAGGAGAGAAAGGGATCATCTCTTCTGTTAAATTCCATTCTTCAAGGAATTCAACGCCCGGACAAATTTTCTCAATTTCCTTGGAATTTCGAATTCCCCATTGAAATTTTGCCATCGTTTCATGTACCGTATCATGATATTTTTGATATTTCACACTAAAAGGTCTCGAAAATTCTGCAAAGATAGTTGCCTTTGGAAAATTTCTTTTTAAAATCTGAAATAATTCCTGCACCTGTTGTTCTGTAAAATAAATCAATAATCCTTCTAAAATAATAAGAACATTTTCTCCGGCTTCTTTAATATTGTCATAAATTTTCTCTTCCAGTACATTTCCCACAAGGGAGAATAGTCGGTCGTTACCGGGAAATATTTGCTTTCTTAGTGCAATAACTTCCGAAAAATCAAACTCAAACCATCGAATTTTTCCATTGTCGAGCCTATAAAATCTGGTATCAAAACCACAGGCAAGATTGATACATTTCGCATCGGGATAGACTTTTAAGAATTTTTTAATTTCTCTGTCCAAAATAATACTTCTCGCCAAGCAACCCCACAAACTCATTTTTCCCTTTGTAAATTTAGAAAAATCATAGTCAATCTTTGGAAATACTTCCAATACCGCTTTATCATAAAAACGATCGGAATAGTGTCGACTTCCATAAACTCTTGCATAAAAAGGCACCAATAAAGTTTCTGATACTCCTGTCAATTGTAGTTTCATAATAAATCCTCCTGAGATTATAAAATACTTTTATATTTTTATTTTAACTTTCTTCTCCTCTTTTGACTACTCCAAAAAAACAAAAAAAGGCTCCAAAAAATAATTTTATTTTTCAAAGCCTTTCCTTTCTTCTTTTGAGTTTCTATCTTCTTCCCATTACTTTAATTTTTTCTGCCAAATCCTTTTTAAAAATTCCATTTAAGATCAAAGCCAAAGCTCCGTCTCCCGTTACATTACAAGCAGTTCCGAAACTGTCTTGTAAAGCAAAAATCGTTAGCATCAAAGCAGTTCCCGTTTCATCAAAACCGACAACGGAAATGATAATTCCTAAAGAAGCCATTACAGTTCCTCCGGGAACTCCGGGTGCTCCCACTGCAAAAATTCCCAATAAGAACACAAATAAAATCATGGTTCCCAAAGAAGGTAAACTACCATATAAAATTTTAGAAACCGTCATCACGAAGAATACTTCTGTCAACACGGAACCGCATAGATGTGTCGTTGCTCCTAAAGGAATCGCAAAATCCGCAACATCATCATGCAAAACATTTGATTTTTTCGCACAACTCAAAGCTACCGGTAAAGTTGCCGCAGAAGACATCGTTCCTACTGCTGTTAGATATGCCGGTCCATAATGCTTTAACAAATTCCAAGGGTTCTTTCCGGAAACGACTCCTCCCAATAAATACAATACTGCCAACCAAATATAATGTCCAATCAACACAATTACAATCACCTTCAAGAAAACCGGGAATTGCTTTGTAATACTTCCTTCATAAGATAAAGTTGCAAAAGTACTTGCAATAAAAATAGGCAATATCGGAATGACAATTTTATACACGACACTCAACATAATTTCGTTGAATTCCTCTAACAATTCTTCTGTTTTTTTCGAGTTTGTCCAAATGACAGCAAGCCCCACAACAATAGACAGCACCAAAGCAGTCATAACAGAAACTACCGGTGGAATTTCCACTTTAAAAATAAGTGCCGGAATTTCTTTCAATCCTTCCACAGCTGTTACAATATTTAATTTAGGAATTAAAATATATCCCGCTATCATAGAAAACAAAGCGGCTCCTACAGAAGAACCATAGGATAATCCCAACATGGTTCCCAACATTTTGCTTGCATTCGATTTCATCTTTGTAATGGCAGGAGTAATAAATCCCAAAATAATAAGAGGGACAATAAAGAAGATAACTTGTCCTATTAAGAATTTAATCGTATTGATTACTCCAATCACTTGCTCATTTGCATACAATCCTACAATAATTCCCACAATAACACCTAACAACAACTTGACAATCAGATTATCTTTCCATTTTGCCATTTGACACACCTCCATATTTTTCTGTCTACTATTCTAACACAAAATAGTAAATTTATCCATATCTTTTGTAAAATAAAACAGGAGTAAACATTTTACTCCCGTTCTCCTACATTAAAATTTGTCTATAATACGAAATAGAACTCACAAAATCTCTTATTTCAAAATAGATTTTAAAGTTTGTCTCCTGCGGTAGCACCGGAACGTAAAGTATAAACATCTTCAATATGAATGATGACAGCTGCTTTAGGAGCTCCCATTTTTCCTTTTGCCCAGTCTACAGCCTCGTCATAATATTTTCCTTCCGTAAAAACTTCTGCTTTTCCTACAAAACGATAGCCATCCAATTTTGCCCAGTCTGCATAAGCCACTGCCACTTTTCCGTTGGCTAAAATATTATTCATTGTCTGTTTTCCGGTATTTTCATTGTAAATCAAGGTATTTTCATCTAAAATTCTCATAGAACGTTTTGGTCCGATATTTGGCATTCCTTCATTACTTACTGTAGATACATAAGCTAATTGTTTTTCTATTATTTCCTTCATTGCGTCTGTTAACTTTGACATATAATTTCCTCCTAATAATTTATTTGTTATTTACTGTATTCTACAATAATTTACCATTTTTGTCAATTTTTTATTTAAAAAAGTTTGAAATACAAAAAAGATTTTAGAAATTTTGTTTCCAAAATCCCTAAAATCCTCTTGAAAATTTCATATTTTATTCTTCATCAACACGATTTGGAGAAAAACCGAATCTTTTTACAATTTTTATTGATTATAAAATATATCCTCTTCTTCTCAAAATATTTTCCGAATAAGAATCTGCTGGTTTATAGCCATCTCGCAGTAAATTCTTAGTATAGATACTATTATATAAAAAACTCAAAATCAGTTGTGCTACACATAGGGTACAGATATTCAAGATTAGCATCACAATAAACCACATTGCATCTCCACGAAATAAGGGAACAAAAAAACCGAAGAAAAAGGTTGTCCATGAGAAACCGACACAAGATTTTTTTAAAGCCCCGTTTTTTTCCAATTGAATTACTTTTGCCATAGAATTCCTCCTTTTTTTATTTTAATCCTCATACCCATTCGGATGAGTTTTATGCCATTTCCATGCTGTTTCTATTATTTTTTCCAAACTGTTATATTTTGGCATCCAATGCAATTCATGAATTGCCTTTTCAGAAGAAGCTACTAATTTTGCAGGATCTCCGGCTCTTCTTGGAGAAACTTCTGCAGGAATCGGATGTCCTGTTACTTTTCTGCAAACATCTATCACTTCCTTTACGGAAAATCCTTCTCCATTTCCTAAATTGAAAATCGTGCTTTCTCCTCCTCTTCGTAATCGATTGAAAGCCAAAATATGAGCATCTGCCAAATCCATGACATGAATATAATCTCGAATACAGGTTCCGTCTTGTGTCGGATAGTCATCTCCGTAAATTCCAATTTTTTCCCGTTCTCCTGCAGCAACCTGTAAGACAATCGGAATTAAATGAGTTTCCGTCGTATGAGCTTCTCCGATTTCTCCACTTTCATGAGCTCCTGCTACATTAAAATACCGTAGAACGGTATATTTCATGCCATAAGCTTTATCGCACCATTTTAACATTTTCTCCACACATAATTTACTTTCCCCATAAGGATTGGTCGGAAAGGTAGTGTCCGTTTCTAAAATAGGAATATTTTCAGGCTCTCCATAGGTAGCCGCTGTAGAAGAAAATACAATGTTATTCACCTTATATTTTTGCATAGCTTTTAATAAGCATAAAGTTCCGTACACATTATTATCAAAATATTTTAAAGGTTCCTCTACACTTTCTCCTACCAAAGAAAACGCTGCAAAATCAATCACTCCATCAATGCTATGCCTTTCGAAAGCATGATGTAGAAACGCCTCATCTCGTAAATCTCCAAGCAATAATTCCGCCCTTTCATCAACAGCATCCACATGTCCTGTCACCAAATTATCAATAACAACAACGTTTTCTCCTTGATCTAACAAGGCCCTCACTACATGACTTCCAATATATCCTGCTCCTCCGCATACCAATACTGCCATGGTTTCCCTCCTTAGTTTTCATTGACGGCTTCCACAAAACGTAACAGCCCCCGTCGTCCCTCTTCTGTCCTTTTATACACTCCTGCATCCTCTAAAACATGCTCGAATACCCTTCCCACTTCTTTTTCTAAATCAATCTCAGAGTTTGGAAAAGAAGCAATCCATGCATAATGTTTTTGAACCCTCTCATCCATTTTTATTTTTTCCAAATACTTTTCTTCTTGCAAATATTCTCGAATGATTTCCAATTCCTCTTTCAATCTTCCCGGTAAAACAGCCAATCCCATGACTTCAATTAAACCGATATTTTCTTTTTTAATATTGTGATAAACCTCATGAGGATGAAAAATTCCCAAAGGATGTGCTTCGCTCCTTCGATTGTTTCGAAGAACCAAGTCCATTTCAAAAGCTTCTCCCCGTCTACGTCCGATAGGAGTGATCGTATTGTGCGGCTCCTCTCCGGTATAAGCATAAATTCCACAATTTTCATCACTGTATTCTCTCCAAATCTTCAAGATTTTATCAGACAGATTGATAATCGCTTCTCGATTGGGAGAGGAAATTCGAAGCACGGACATAGGCCATTTTACAATGCCCGCTTTTACTTTTTCAAAGCCCTTAAAGACCACTTCTTCTTCTATTTCCGCCTTTGCCATTGGAAATTCATGATTTCCTCCCTGATAGTGATCATGGCTTAAAATAGAGCCTCCTACAATCGGTAAATCGGCATTTGAACCTAAAAAATAATGAGGAATCTGTTCCAAAAAAGCAGTGATTCTTGCAAAACTATCTCGACTGATTTTCATGGGTCGATGTTCTCTGGAAAAAACAATGGCGTGCTCATTGTAGTACACATAAGGAGAATATTGCAAATACCATTTCTCTTCTTCCAAAACAAAAGGTAACACTCTGTGATTTTGCCTTGCCGGATGATTTCCCATTCCCGCATAGCCTACATTTTCATAACAAAGCAAACATTTCGGATAAGAAGAACTCGGTATATTTTTTTGTCTTTCAATATCTCTCGGATCTTTTTCCGGTTTCGACAAATTGATGGTAATTTCTAAGTCTCCATATTCTGTCGGCACCTGCCAATATACATTTTTTGCGATTCTATCCATACGAATATAGTTTGTCTTTTGAGAAAACTCATAAAATTTTCGAGTTGCTACCTCCTTGCTGAATTCTGAAGTCTCTCGAAAACGATCGATGACTTGACTGGGACTTGGAGTTAATTTTCCCATAATTTTCGTATCAAACAATTCCCGGTTTCCGGCAGTGTCCTCTATGATTCCCTGTTCCACCGCATAATCACAGAGAGTATCCAAAATGCTCTGTGGATATTTGGGCATCATACAAGCCGAAATCGGCATTTCTTTCCACTCCGTCAGATGAAATAAATCCATCAGCTCATTTCTGACCCAAATCTCATCATAATCCACAATCAGCTCATTTTCCAATCCATACTTAATCAGACGATTCAAAGTACCATGAATTTCTGCCATTAAAAATCACCTAACTTTCTTGTTCCATCTCCAATCTTTGCAATATAAAAATCTGCCTGTAATCCTGTCTTAGCGGTATATTTTTTCCCCACGTTCTGAATAAAATGTTCCATTTCCCGGTTTGTGACAATGCTGACAGTACAACCCCCAAAACCTGCTCCTGTCATTCTGGATCCCAAACATCCTTCTTCTTCCCAAGCGGCTTCCACCAAACTATCCAATTCAAAACCGGTCACTTCATAATCATCCCGTAATGAAAGATGAGACTCATTCATGAGTTTTCCAAAGGCAATGACATCCTTTTGATTCAATTTTTCTACGGCTGCCTTTGTTCTTTCATTCTCCGTTACCGCATGTTTTGCTCTTTTTCGTTTTTCTTCTCCCTGAATCAAAGCTTTTTTTTCTTCAAATTCCTTAACGGATAATTCTCCAAGATATTGAATGGAAAGTCCCGATCTTTGCAAATCTGCCACCGCCGCCTCGCAGGAAGCTCTTCTCTCATTATATTTAGAATCCGCCAAACCTCTCTTTTTATTCGTATTGGCGATGACAATCGAAGCCTCTTCCAGAACAAGAGGAACGTATTGATAATCTAAATTATTACAATCCAACAAAATGGCATGATCTTTTTTTCCCATTCCAATGGCAAACTGATCCATAATTCCACAATTTACTTTATTGAAGACATTTTCCGATCTTTGACATAATTTTACCATGGAAATTCTATCAATGTCCACTTGATACAAATCTTTTACAATCTCCGCAATTAACAATTCAATGGAAGCGGAAGAAGATAAGCCCGCCCCATTCGGAATATTTCCTTCCAATAAAATATCAAAGCCGAAAGAGGTGTTCACTCCCATATCTTGAAACATTTTGATCACTCCCTTAGGATAATTTGTCCAAGCATGCTTCTCTTCATACACAATATTTTCCAAAGAGATTTCAAACATTCCCAACTCTTTAAAATTATTGGAATACATACGACAACATTTGTCTTTCCTTCGTTTTAAGACCGCATAAGTTCCAAAACTCAAGGCACAAGGAAAGACATATCCTCCATTATAATCCGTATGTTCTCCAATCAAATTCACTCTTCCCGGAGAAAAGTATCCTTCCCATATTTCCGATGTATCAGCAGCGAAAAGTCTTCTCGCTTCTTCACATAGCCTTTTGATGATTGCTTCTCTTTGTTCCACCACTTTCGTCACCTCATATTGATATAGTCTTCTCTATTATAAATATTTTTTCCATTTTGTCAAAAGAAAAAATCTCTTTTTTCAAACTTATTCTGATTTGTTGAATCACTTTCCATCTATTTTATGTCACTTCCTTTTTCTCTTCTTTAAAAAGCTCTACTTTTTCAAATACAAACTTCTCCAGCCAATACTCTTTTGTAAAAGAGGCATAAGAAATATGACCTCCATATTTTGGAGTTTCCAAATGAAGAAAAGCATTGTTCTTCACTTCTTCTCTTGGATAACAACGCCCGCTCATCATGGGATCATCCAAAGCCGTGAGAATCAAAGTCGGATGATGAATCTTTTTTAAATGAAATAAGGAGCTGTTCTTCTCATAATAATCATAGGCATCTTTGCAGCCTGCAAGCTTGGAAGTTAAAAGATGATCAAATTCTACCAAAGTTTTCGCTTTTTGTATTTTTTCTATAGAAATTCCCATTCCTCTTAAAAGATTCGGATATATTTTTTCTTTTTTTAGGACTTTTCTCTTCAACCTCCATAAAAAATATTGTTCATACATTCGATTCCAACCTTTTGAAAACAGCAGAGAGCTCTCTTTTAAATCACAAGGGGGAGAAACTGCCACTCCCATTTTTACATTTTTCGGAATCTTCTCCTCCTTTCCCAAATAATCCAAAACTTTATTGGCTCCCAAGCTGAAACCGATTAATACCACCTCTTGATACTCTGAAGTCAACTCCAGGGCGGTGGAAATTTCATCTCCTTTTCCTGCTACATAAAAAAAAGGACTTGGGTTAGGCTCCTTACTACAACTTCGATAGTTTAAGGCTAATACGTCCCAAGATCTTTCTGAAAAATAACGAGCAAAGGCTTTCATATAGTGACTTTTTGAACTTCCTTCCAGACCATGACAAAGAAGAATAATTTTAGAATTTCCTCTTCGCACCCAGTCAAAATCTAAAAAATCATCTTTTCCTACTAAAACTCTCTGTCTCCTATACCGGATTTTCACTTTTCGGAATAAAGTGGGAAAACAGGTATTGATATGAGCATTTTGAAATAGAAAAGAAGGTTTGTATTCTTTCATTCTACAGCCTCCTCCAACATAAAGTCCACAATTCTTTCTTCCAGACCGAATCTTTGATTTTTGGATTCATAACCTAAATGTCCTCCGAATTCCGGTCTTTCAAAAAATAAATTTGAGTTCCTTCTTCCCTCCTCCGTTGGAAAACAGTTTGAAGAAACCACAATATCATCCCAAGGTAAAAGCAACAAAGTCGGTCTTGTAATCAAATGCAGTCTTCCCTTCGTCGTGGTAGTTTTGTAATATTCGTCTATATTCGAAAAACCCTCCACCTTAATGGTAAAAGTTTCATCAAAAGCTCTTAGTCCTTTGCTTCTGAGAACTTCCTCCAAGCAAACTCCCGCTTCCTCAAAAATATTCGGATATTTTTGATTCTTTTCTCGTAGACAGTCTTTGATTTTGTCTAAAAAATACTCCTGATATTCGCCATTACCTAATTTCTCAAAATCGGAAATGGAAGCCCAGACATCACAGGGAGCGGAAACGGAAACAGCTCCTTTAATCAGTTCATACTTTGGAAGTAAGTGTACCATAAAATTTAAAACAATATTTCCTCCCATACTGAAACCGACTAAAACAATTTCAGAATATTCTTCCTCAAAGGCTTTCACTACCGTTTCCAAGTCCAAATATGTCATCATTCCATACATTTTTGCTTTCCGATTGACTTCCTCGCTACAAGAGCGATAATTCATCGCCACGACATCAAAATCTCTTCTCTGAAATTCTTCCGCAGTCGATTTCATATAGGGAGCCTCCGAGCTTCCTCCTAAGCCGTGACAAAGAATAGCCAAACGGCTATTCCCTGTCAGTAAACAATCTAAATCTAAAAAATCTTCATCTTCCGTTGTAATTCTTCTTCGCTCGTACTTTACCATTTTCTTCTTCCTTACTTATAATTATGCTTTTTCTTTAATGCCTCCAATAATTCTTCTTTTACCGGAATCTCTTCCTGATAAAGACTGGGAATAATCCTTTCGACCGGAATAATTCCGACGGACATAATGATCCCTTCCGGCAAAGACATTCGAAATGTTTTCAAATAGGATAACATTTCTTCCAACTTCTCTTCCGCAATGACAAGAGTAAAGAAACAGTCTGTTCCCGGCCATATCTTATTATTTTTATGTCGCAAACTCTTACTAATGACTCTTTCGGTGTGGCTTTGAACCGTATAATAATAAAAATCAATGTCTTCAAAAAAATCTTCCAATCTTCCTTTTTGTGATTCATTTACATGCACCAGAACCATTTTATAATTTTCCATTTCCATCACCATCCTCCTTATTTTGCCTTTCTAAAAAATTTAAAATGAGAAAAAAAGTGTTTCCCGAAAAGGATGAAATCGTCCATCAAGGAATATAAAATCGGAATGACCACTAAAGTCAATAAGGTAGAGACACTCAAACCGAAAATAACAGCCAAGGACATTCCTCGATAAATTTCAGAACCTTCTCCAAAGCCCAAAGCCATTGGAACCATTCCCAAAACAGTGGTAGCCGTTGTCATTAAAATAGGTCTCAACCTTGTGGAACCGGCTTCAATAATAGCTTGTTCTCGGCTCATTCCTCGAATCCGCATCAATTGAATAAAATCGATAAGAACTATCGCATTATTTACAACAATTCCCGCCAATAGAATAATTCCTATCATGGTCATCATGTTCATTGCCTGTCCCAGAATAAACAATCCAAGAAAAACTCCAATCAAAGCCAAAGGAATGGAACCGATTACTACAAATGGCAGTAAGAAACTTTCAAATTGAGCGGCAATTAAAGCGTAAATCAAGAAAATAGCAATCATCAGAGCCGAGCTCAGTTGTGACATAGCAGCATTCATATTTTCAGATTGTCCACCCCAAACATAGCTAATGGCATCCAAACGATTAAACTTTTGGAAAGCTTGTACAAAAGCTTGTTGCAAACCTCGAGTTCCTAAGCCGTTGTCGTTTGCTGAAATGGTTACACTGTAAATTCTATCTTTCTTTTCAATTGACAAAGAACCTTCTCCATATACAATGTCTGCAACGTCTCCAACTTTGATAAACTTATTTTCTCCAATCTTAATATTTAAATTTTTCAATTGGTTGACATCTTGCCTTTGCTCTTTTGGAAGTCTTACCAACACGTCTATATTTTCCGTTCCTGTTTTAATCGTAGTTGTATTTCCACGATTCCCTCCTAATATATAATAACTCAAATTTTGTGCAATTACAACCGGATTTATTCCATAACTTCGAATTTTATCTCGATTTAAAATAAGTCTGGCTTCTTGACTTCCCGGATCCAGAGAGGATTTTACATCTCGAACTTTTGGATTTTTGGATACTTCCGCCTGTACCAAAGCTCCTAAAGCTTTAATTTCATCTAAATTCGCTCCCTTAATTTGAAATTCGACATCTCGTCGAATACTTCCCATTCCAAAATCTTCCTTTAAACTCACTCTCGTATCCGGAATTTTGGAAACCAAGGGTCTCATTTTCTCTATAACTTCAAAGACACTGGTGGAACGGGTATCTTTTTTCCCAATATCCACGTTAACATTTACACTGTTGCTTCCCACGATAATAAAATATGTTTTCGTGTTAGGTTCTTCTTTCACGAAAGCTTCAATTTGTTTCGCAATCTTATCCGACTTTTCTAAATCCAAGCCATTCGGTAATTCTGCTGTAATAGAATATCTCCCCTGATCCTGTTTCGGCATAAAATTAAATTTTAGAAAACCGGAAATAAAGATAGAAAATACAAATACTCCTAAAGTAACAAATATGGTTAATTTTCTATGAGAAAGAGCATAACGAATCAATTTCAAATATTTCTCTCTTACTTTATGAAAAATTTTTCCGTCTGAGGAAATCCGAATCTCATTGCTCATCAACTTACTTGCCAACATGGGAATCAGTGTCAGAGCTACAATCAAGGCAGCCACGTTGGAGAAGATAATTGCATAGGCCATATCTCTAAAAATTTCTCGGGCAAAACCCGGAATAAATAAAATGGGAATAAATACCAACATAGTTGTCAAAGCGGAAGCAAAAATCGAAGCGCTGACTTCCGTCGAACCATTTTCAGATGCCTCAATGACAGGAGAATGTAAATCTGTAATATGTCGATAAATATTGTCAATAACCACCACCGAATTATCTGTCAACATTCCGACTCCAATGGACAATCCCATTAAGGAAATCAGATTCAGTGTCGTTCCCGTTGCTTTTAAAAAAGCAAAGGTGAAGATGACGGAGATAGGTAAAGCCAAAGTAATCAAGAAAGTGGCTCTCACATTTCTCAAAAAAAGAAATAATACAATCGTTGCCAAAATTAAGCCTTGAATGGCATTGGAACTTACTCCTGAAATGGAACTTTTAATGTCTATCGAAGTGTCCATGATGATATTATATTTTGTTCCTTTCGGCATGATACTCTCCAATTCCTGTAAGGCAACTTTTGCCTTTTCAATTAAGTCTACGGTACTTCCGTCCGTTGACTTTTGCAATAGAATCGTAATAGCTTCCTCTCCTGAAATATATCCCATATTGCTTGCATCTTCTCTCGTCAACACTACTTTTGCAACATCTTTTAATCTCAAAGTATTTCCATTGCTGTTAATAATCATATTTTCAAAATCTTCAATACTTTGCATTTCTCCCATGTAACGAACTACCAATTGTTTCGTTCCTGTTCGTAAAGTTCCAATCGGTAAAATCGTACTCGAAGAAGAAATTAAAGAATACAATTCCACAGGAGAAAGATTATAGGCTGCTAATTTCTCACTGTCCACTTGAATTTGCAACTGTTTTTCCGGATTTCCATAAACATCCACCTGTGCCGCTCCCGGCAAACTCTCAAATTTCGGTTTTAAATATTCATCTACGAAAGTCGTTAATTCTGCCTTATTCGGAGCACTCATCATCACTACCATACTCAAGGTTCCCGTTCCTGCTTGAATTTTTTTCGCAACCGGATTCGTTGCATCTGCCGGTAAATCGTTTATAATCTTAGAAACTTCTCTTTGAATCTCCGTTACTTTTTGATCGGCGTTCACTCCAAAATTAAATTTTACTACAATACTGGAAGTTCCATAGGATGAAGTAGATTCAATCTTGTCTATTCCTTCCACATTCGGTAAAATAGCTTCTATTTTTTTTGTAATTTGTGTTTCCACATCTTCTGCTACTGCCCCATTCCAACTGCTTCGAATCGTAACTGTTGGAATTTCCATATTCGGTAATAATTCCGTTCTCATACTAAGCATTGTGATAATTCCAATGAAGATGACAGAAATTACCATCATGCTGGTGGCAACGGGTCGTCGTATTGAAAGACCTGCTAATGTCATATTGTTCCTCCCTCATGTTTCCTCTAATTTGCCTGTTTCGGATCTAAATCTTCTGCGGTACTTTCTTCCACCTTATCTCCATCTTGTAAACCAAACAATCCTTTTACGACAACTCGATCCCCCTCTTGAATTTCTTTGGAGATAATCTCTGTGTACTCTCCATTTTGAGCACCTGTTTGTACCTCTATTCTGACTGCCTTTCCATCCACAATTTTAAAGATATAACTGATTAAATTTCTGACAAAAATTGCTTCATCCGGAATGGAAAGAGCTTGTTTACTTCCAATAGGAATATTGACGGAGGCATACATTCCGTCTTTGATTTCTTTATCAGGATTTGGAAGTGTTATCTTGGTCATGAAATTTTTGGTAGTTGTATCGGCAATGGGGTTCACTTCACTGATGATTGCCTCATAATCCTTCCCTGTATTGTCCACATGGACTGTCAAATGATCTCCATTTTTTACATTGGCAATATATTCTCCCGGCAAACCGATATAAGCCTGCATTTGATTATCATTTAACACGGTAAAGACATTTTCCAACGCATTGACCTTATTTCCCTCTTTTCCGAATAAATTTCCAATGCTTCCACTGATGTCCGCTCTTCGTTCCAATTTACTGTAATCACTTTTTGCGCTTTGAAACATGGCTTTTGCCACTTCCAATTGTCCACTTGCAGAAACTAAAGTATTTTCATATCCTACATATTCCAAATGAGAAATTAGACCTCTATCATATAATTGCTTAAATTTGCTGTGATTCCCTTGAGCAATTCGATAGGACGACTCCGCAGTTTGTAAATTTGCCAGAGCTTGCAAATACGAGGCTTTGGTTCCTGCATCTGAAAAACTCATAACCAAGTCTCCCTTTTTTACAAAATCTCCATTCTTTTTATAAATTTTTTCAATTGTTCCTCCTCGTTCTGTGTTATGATTAACTTTATCTTTTGGCTCCAATATAGCGTCCGATTGAAAAGTTTTGCTCATTTCTCTCATCACGATTTGTTCACTCACTATTTTTTTGGCAGGTATTTCCACAGGGAGTTCTTCCTTTTTCCCACAGGCTGTCAATAATACTATTCCTACCAATACTGTCCTTATTATTCGTTTTTTCATCTTTCCTCCCGGTTTATACTAACAACGATCTATAATATTCAAAAGCATAGTAATAATCTAATTCTGCTTGGTAATAATTCACTCTTGCTTCCCGCAATTGTGTTTCCGATGATAAATAATCCACTGTGGAAAGCAAGCCTGCATCAAATTTTTCTTGATCCATTGTAAAATTCAATTCTGCCGCTTCCAATCCTCTCTTTCTGGACTCTCTTAAAATTTCCAATCTTTGCAATTCCAAATAAGCTGTCTTAAGGCTCAAAGCTATATTGTCCTGAGCTGTCGTTTCTGATAACTCTTTGGACTCTTTTTCCAATTTTGCAATTTGATAAGCATCATAGTCACTCCCAAAAGAAAAGACATTCCAAGAAACAGACAAACCTCCCATCCATTCCGCATCTTCTCTCGTTTGTTTCCAATGTGTTCTCTCCGAAGCCACTCCATAACTCACAAAGGCATTTACCTTAGGAAGCATATTTCCCAGTGCTGCCGTTTCCTGTGCCTTTGCTATCTTCACTTGAGATTTTGCAATCAAAGCCTGAATACTGGATTCCAATGCCCTCTCTTTATCTTTTTCAAATGTAATACGTTCTGTCAAATGATTGGGAACGATAAATTCCTTGACTTCCAATGCTTCTTTTTTGTCCACTCCCATTTGAAATTTTAAATCTTCCGTCTGTACTTCAATATTACTTTTCGCTTTGGAAATTAAAGATTGTACTTCCAATAAAGAGTATTCCGTTTTCAATAAATCCGTCTTCGTAATCAGTCGCAACTCCAATTGAGCTTCCTGCTTTTTATATCGATTTTGCAATTGTTTCTCGGAATATTCCAAAGCTTGTAAATTTCTTTTGCTGTTGACAATATTCGAAAAAGTTCGAATCGTCTTCAAACGAGTATTTAGTGTCTCTTGAACATAGGACAAATCTGCTATGGTTTTATAGGCTTTTGCCCCTTGAATTCCGGCAAGAATGGCTCCTCCTTGAAAAATAGGTTGGCTGATTGTAATCGATTGTTTGTAACCGCCTTTTTCCGATTCCATAGAAGATTTATTCTTATAAATATTTCTCTCATATTCTCCACGTTGATAGTTGGCACTGTACACTACGCTTGGCAGTGCTTTTTTAATTGCCTGATTCATTTTTAGTTTTGAAATTTCTAACTGCTTATCTGAAATTTTGACCGCCTTGCTATTCTCCATTGACGCTTGAATCGCTTCTTCCAAAGTAACTTCTCTTCCAAAAGCAACACTCCCCAGCAGGAAAAATAATATCCATAGCTTTTTCATTCTTTCCTCTCCTTCTCTCTATCTATTGTAACATTTTCATAATATTTTTAATTAAAAAGTCTATCTTCTGTAAAATTGTTTTATCTTCAACTCTTTTTAGCACTTCTGCAACCTCTGTCGTAAAAAATTTCTCATCATCCGTTACAAATAGAACGGACATTCGAAACCCTTGAATCATTTTTGCTAACAGAATTGCATATTTATGTTTCTCTTCCTCCACAATACTTAATTCATCCCTATATTTATCTAATTGTCCCTCCCAATATTGTACATAAGCTTTTTCGAAAAAAATAAATCTTTTCACAATACTATCCTCTAAAATTTCAAGATTTTTTACCAAATTGATTAACACCAATTCCATCTTAATATGACGAATATCTCTTTGAAAACGCTCTATCAAATAATTTCGCAAGGTATCTTTCATAGAATTTGAAATTTTATCCACATGCTTTTGCCGTTCCAAAGCAATTCCCATATTTTCTTCAATACATTCCAAAACCATATCTTTTTTGGATTTAAAATAACTGTAAAAGCTTCCCTTGGAAATTCCCAGACTACTTGTAATCTCTTCCACAGACACCTTACTGTATCCCTTTTTCAACACAAGTTCTTGAAAGACTTCCAAAATTCTCTCTTTTTTATTCTCTAACTCTTGTTTTTCCGTCATCTTCTTCTCCTTTATTTTTTTGACCAACCAGTCAATGACCGTGTGGTCATTCAATATAATATGATATTTTATGCATTCTGTCAAGTTTTTTTTGATAGAGAAATCGGTTGACTTTTTCTTATTTTAGCGGTACCCTTAAAGATATATTATAACTATATTTTGGAGTGCCTATGAAAATTCGAAAATTATTTTTTGTTCTTCTTCCTCTCATCACAGGAATTGGAATTTACTTACTCTATCGAAGTAGAAATTTATATTATTACCAACTCTTGCAGGATACACATCTGCATCCCTATATCAGTCAAATTCGAGAGAATGCAAAAATTTATCGGAAAATTCTCTCCACTTGGAGTGTCTATTCTCTTCCTGACGGTCTTTGGTTATTTTCTTTCGGAGCTGCTCTTCTTTTGGATCGGGTCTACTATTGGATGCATTTGTTTATCTTTAGTATGATTTATGCCATTATGATTGGAATAGAATACTTACAAAAATTCTATGGAGGACATGGACATTGGTTGGGAACCTTTGACTTACATGACATTGAAGCCTATACCATTGCATATGTAAGCATTCTCCTGCTTTCTTTGCTTTTTTATTTTTTTCAGTCGAAACAGAAAATCCGAAGCAGAATGAGAGAATTAGCTGTTGACTGTATTTACATTGGTATTTTTGGAATCTTGGGTGCACTCCCTAGTTTACTATAATGAGGTGATAACATGAAAAAATTAAATTACAGAATGTATTTGACTACTTTGAAAATGGTCTTTTTAAAAGCAGTTCATGATCTGTATCCGGAACATGAAGTTGTCTTTTTGAATTCTTTAAACAATGGTTTATACGGAAAAATTCTTTGGAAGCATCATATCTTTCACAATGCGGACTATGATAAAATCAAACAACGAATGAAAGAGATTATCGAGGCAAATCTTCCAATTCAAATAGTTTCTTCCAACTATGAAGCTATTAAACTTTCTTCTATTGAAAAAAACAGAGAAGATATACAGGAGCTGATGAATACGACCTTATGGACAGGGATTATGAAGATGAAATTGGATGACTATAGCGACTATTTCTATCATCTTCCTTATAAAAGTACAGGAAGCTTGGATGCCTATGATGTCTATCCCTATTCCGCAGGCTTTATTTTAAAATATCCCATGACGGATCCCCATATTTTGGAACAAAAAATTGATACTCCAAAAATGGCGGCGGTCTTTGAGGAAAGTGATCATTGGTTACGAATCATGGATGTTCCGGATGCCGGCTCCATCAATCGAAAGGTATTAAACCATGAAATCCGTTCATTAATTCGAATTAACGAGGCTTTGCATAATAAGAACTTGGCAAAAATTTCCGAAAAAATCGCAAAAAATGAAAATATCAAAGTCATTACGATCGCCGGTCCCTCTTCTTCCGGAAAAACCACTTTTGCCAACCGATTGTTTATTCAACTGAAAGCGGACGAAGTCAATCCTTTGGTTATTTCTTTGGATAATTACTATATCGGTCGTAAAAATATTCCCCTAAATGAAGAAGGGGAAAAAGATTATGAAGCCTTGGAAGCTCTCGATATTCCTTTGCTAAATCAAAATGTAATGGACTTAATTGCAGGAAAAGAGGTGGAACTTCCCATTTATAATTTCATCACCGGAGAAAGAGAGAAAATAGGAAAAGTTGCAAAACTTTCTAACAAACATGGAGTAATCATTATTGAGGGAATTCATGGATTAAATGAAGCCATGACAAAGTATATTCCCAAAGAACAAAAATTTAAAATTTATATCAGCTGTTTGACCCAATTAAATTTAGATAAACATAATCGTATCGCCACTTCCGATGTCAGAGAAATTCGTAGAATGGTTCGGGACAGTTTATCAAGAAATACAGCTGCGGAAGAAACCCTTGCGATGTGGCCTTCCGTTCGGAAAGGAGAAGAAAAACATATTTTTCCTTTCCAGGAAGAAGCCGATGTCATTTTTAACTCGAATTTGGTCTATGAAATGGGAGTGCTTAAAAATGCAGCCATGAGAGAATTGGTGAAAGTTCCTACGACAAGTCCTCACTATGCAGATGCTCGAAGACTTATCGGTCTGCTTGCCTGCTTCCTACCGATAGAAGCCTCTGATGTTCCGGATGATTCTATTTTGAAGGAATTTATTGGAAACAGTTTTTTCTATAACTATTAAAACATATATGTGACACAAAATATAAGATGGTGTCCCTATCTGATACAGATTTAAGATAGAGACACCATTTTTAGCTACAATTTATAGTTGTACAATAACTACTGTGAATGAAAAAGAATCTTTATTATTTTGCAATTAAGATCATCGAAGACTTGGAAGTAAGAGAATAGCTTTTTCCACTTATCATGTCATCAGCTTGAAAATAACAAGTTTCTGGTTTTGCCGTATCCGTCAATAGATACCAATGTTTTCCATCTCCTAAAAGAGGAAGCTCAAACTCCAAAGTTTCACTATAGGAATTAAGAGCAATATAGAATCTTATTTTTGTCTCTTGGTCGAAAAGTTCAAAAGCAATCGACAAAGAGTGAAAACTATAGTCAGGTTGATGTAATTTCACTCCGTGTAAAAAGATTTCCTCATCCATTTTTAAATATTCTTCTTTTCGAAAAATAGAATAGCTTTTTCGAAGTTGTATCATGGATTTTGTAAAGGTAAAGATATCCTGAAAACGTTCTTTTCTACTCCAATCCATCCAAGTGATTTTGTTGTCTTGGCAGTAGGCATTGTTGTTTCCTAATTGTGTTCTTGCAATTTCATCTCCCATTAGAAGCATAGGAATTCCTTGTGAAATATAAAGAATCAACATCATATTTTTCATCTGTTGTATTCTTAGAGCTAAGATAGTCGGATTATCGGTTTCTCCCTCTTCTCCATGATTGTAAGAATAATTTTCATTGCTGCCGTCTCGATTTTGTTCTCCGTTTGCAAAGTTATATTTCCGATTATAGCTGAGTAAATCCCACATCGTGAAGCCGTCATGACAGGCAATAAAATTGATGCTCGATTGATATTTTTTCCGATTGGCATGAAAAAGATCCACACTTCCAAAAATTCTCTTGATGAGATCGGGAATTTGTCCGAAATCTCCTCGTATAAATTTTCGGACCGTATCCCGATAAGAATCATTCCATTCGGACCAGCCGCTTGGCAGGGCTCCCACAAAATATCCTCCTAAATCCCAACTTTCCGAAATCAACAAGGCATGAGACAAAATAGGATGTTCCACCAAATCTTTCAACAAAGAATGTTGCAACCACTGTCCGTCGGAATCTCTTCCCAGTACGGGAGATAGATCAAAACGGAAACCGTCCACTCCAATTTCATAATACCAATAGAGTAAAGAATCCAAAATCATTTCTTTTGCGACAGGGTGGTTACAATTGAAACTGTTTCCGCAACCGGAAAAATTGGCAAAATCTCTCTCTTTGGTTTTAATATAGAAAATATTCTCTCCCATTGCTTTGAAGTTGTAAAGATAGCCTGTTTTTCCTCCTTCTGCAGTGTGATTATAAACGACATCCAACAGAACTTCAATTCCGTTTTCATGGAGAACTTCCACCAGATGATGAAATTCTTCTTTTTCCGAAAATGAAGCGGCTTCTTTGGAAGAGGAGTATTTCTTTGTTGCAGCAAAAAAATTGATAGGATTGTAGCCCCAAGCATTTTTGATGGGACTGGCATCCGGATGAAGATTGCCGGTATAATCATCCCATTCATAGATGGGAAGAAATTCCACGGTATTGATTCCCAATTCTTTTAAATAGGGAATTTTTTCAATAAAAGAGCTATAACTTCGTTTTTCTGAAAAAAATCCTATATGCACTTCATAGATAAGTCTATCTTTATCCGGAATGGATAGTCTTTTGACAGGCTTTTGTTGATGTAAGAGGAAGATAGATTTTTTTTCTTCTACCGGCATATTTCCCGTATAGGAAAGTGCAAGAGGATCTAAAATACTAATTCCGTCAATATTCCAACGATACAAGCTTCCTTCCGCTATGCTGCTATCTTCAAAATACCAATAATCTCCTGTTCTGTTTTTTTTCGTATCTAATACAATCTTTTGACTTGGAGTTTTATCTTCAGGATTTTGATAAAATTCCAGGTAAACTTCCTCTGCCCCCTTGGCATACAAGGAAAATTGTGGCTTCATTGTCCTCCAAAATGTTGGAGAAAAACCATTTTTTTCTATCGTTTGATACATCTTGATTCCCTTCTTGATTTTTTATATATTTTATCTCGTTTATTTTAACATATTTTAAAAAAAGAAAAAAGAGAAGAATGTGAAAAAACTCTAAAAAACTATTGAATTTTCCATAAAAAAATGCTATTGTAAGGATAACAAGAATAAATTTAGGAGGGAAAAGATGAATAAGAAAGATTTTATCGCACTATTTGCAAAAAACGCTGAATTGAAGACAAAAACAGAAGCTGAAAAACTGGTAACAGCTTTCTTGAACACAGTGCAAGAAACATTAGTCGCTGGGGATGGCGTTGCTTTTATGGGATTCGGAAAGTTTGAAACTTCAATTCGAGAAGCAAGAACTTGTGTAAATCCTAGAACAAAAGAAAAAATGGATGTACCTGCTAAAAAAGTAGTAAGATTTAAAGCCGGAAAAGCATTGGCTGAAAAAGTAAATGTTATAGAAAAGAAAGTAAAAAAAGGAAGTAAAAAAGCAAAATAAATTTTGAGCCATAGAAAGAAAAGAGGAGTCTTCGTGTTCAGACGAGCTCCTTTTTCTTTTTGGAATATACTAGTAATTCTATGAAAGATTTGATATAATGATAAGGTAACGAATGAAAAAGAAGAAAGAGAGAATTGAGATGAAAATATTGGTAGTCGGGGATATCGTTGGACGACCGGGAAGAAAGACTTTAAAATCGTATTTAGAAAAATACAGAGAAAATTATGATTTCATCATTGTCAATGGAGAAAATGCAGCTGCCGGTTTCGGAATTACGGAAAAAATTGCAGTGGAATTTTTGTCTTGGGGAATTGACATCATTACGGGAGGAAATCATACTTGGGATAAGAAAGAATTCTATACCTTTTTAAATCAGAGCAATCGAGTGATTCGGCCTTGTAATTATCCGGAAGGGGTTCCCGGATTGGGATATTCCATTTTACCAAGTAAAAAAGGAAAGAAAATAGCTGTTCTATCCCTACAGGGGAGAGTATTTATGCCGGCTACGGATTGTCCGTTTCGAGTGGCGGAAAAAGTTCTTTCAGAAATACAAAAAGAAACAAATATTATCATTGTAGACTTTCATGCGGAGGCAAGTTCCGAAAAAATTGCTTTGGGTTGGTTTTTAGATGGAAAAGTGTCTACCGTCTATGGAACTCATACCCACATTCAAACGGCAGATGAGAAAATTTTACCGCAGGGAACTTCCTATATCACGGATGTGGGAATGACAGGTTCTGAAAACGGTGTGATTGGAATGAAAGTGGAATGTATTCTTCCTAAATTTTTAACAGCTTTGCCGCAGCGTTTTGAAGTAGCGGAAGGAAATGAAATGTTACACGGAATTGTCTTGGACATTGATGAGGAAAATGGAAAAACAGTACAAATCGAAAGAATTGCTTGGAGAGAAGAATGAAAGTAGTGGAAGTAAAAGTTATTTTTGAAAGCGACGAGATTCAAAAATACCAAAAGCAAATTTGTGATATTTTTTATGAGTTTGGAGTGACAGGCTTGCAGATAGAAGAGCCTTTGGAAAAGAAACATCCTTTGGATTACTATAGAGAGGAAAGTAGTTTTTTGATGAGAAATCATTCGGTATCCGCTTATTTTCCAATGAATTTTTATGCCAAGAAACGACAGGAAACTTTAATACAGGTGTTTGAAGAAAAATTTGGACAGGATGAAGAAGTCATATATAGCATTGATTTTTATGAACATGAGGAAGAAGATTATCAAAACAGTTGGAAAAAATATCTATATCCTGAGAAAATTTCTTCTCAATTTGTAGTAAAACCGACTTGGAGAGAGTATGAGGCGGCAGAGGGAGAAAAGGTGATTGAACTGGATCCGGGAAGGGCTTTCGGAACAGGCTCCCACCCTACTACCTCTCTTTGTGTTGATCTGATGGAAGAAAAGATAAAAGTGGGAGAAACCGTATTGGATGTCGGAACAGGTTCCGGTATTTTGATGATTGTGGCGGAGAAGTTGGGGGCAAGATTTGTCTGCGGAGTGGATATTGATGAATTGGCTGTGGAAGTTGCCCATGAAAATTTGGAATTGAATGCCGTTCCTAAAGAAAAATATGAAGTATTGCATGGAAATTTAATTGAAAAGATTGAAAAAAAATCTTACGATGTCGCAGTAGCCAATATTTTAGCAGATGTTTTGTTGTTGCTGCTAAAAGATATTTCTTCCGTGGTTAAAACAGGAGGAAAAATTATTTTTTCAGGAATTATTGAGAACAAAGTGAATGAAGTCATAGCTGCCGTGGAAGGGGCAGGAATGAAGGTAGAGAAAGTCTTAGCAAAAGGGGAATGGAGAGCTTTGGCAATACGAGCTTAGGAGGAAAGATGAAAGAGTTTATTGTAGCTTTAGACGGACCTGCAGGAAGTGGAAAAAGTACCATTGCAAAAGAGATTGCAAAGCAGTATCATTTTACTTATGTGGATACGGGAGCAATGTATCGAATGATTACTTGGTTTTTCTTGGAACATTCCATTGCTTGGAATAAGGAAGAAGTTTGTCGGAAAGCTTTGCAAGGGGTACGGTTGGATATGAAGGAGGAAACTTTTTTTGTCAATGGACAGGATGTTTCCGAAGAAATACGAGGACCGAAAGTGAGCTCCCATGTTTCCGAGATTGCAGCTTTGAAAGCGGTTCGAGAGCAATTGGTATATTTGCAGAGAGAAATTGCAAAAGGGAAAGAAGTCATTTTAGACGGAAGAGACATAGGAACTGTAGTCTTTCCCGAGGCGAATGTGAAAATTTTTCTCTTAGCTTCCGCAGAAGAAAGAGCAAAGCGAAGATTTTTGGAATATCAGGCAAAGGGAGAAAGAATTTCCTATGAAGAAGTTCTTCAGTCTATTCAGGAAAGAGATCATATTGATTCCACAAGAAAAGAAAGCCCTTTACGAAAGGCGGAAGATGCGATTGAAATTGACAGCAGTACTATGAGTATTGATGAAGTTGTCGCAAGAGTTTCCAAAGAAATTGATCAAAAAAGATAGGTGAGGTAAATGTATTCTCGATGTCATAGATTTCTTTTGACTATGATTTCTATTTTAGGAAGTCGAAAACAAAAGAATTTTATTCGTAGCAGACTTTTGCAAAATTATGACGCTTTATCTAAAAATATTCATATTTGGATACATGCTTCTTCCGTTGGAGAAGTCAATTTGTTGGAACAATTTTTACAAACCTGTTTGGAAAACTTTGAGGGAGATATTTTATTAACGGTATTTACGGATACCGGAAGAGAAACGGCTCTACAAAAATATGGAAAAGAGGAAAGAGTTCATATTCTATATTTTCCTTTGGATGATAAAACATCCATTCAGAAGATTTTGGATAAGATTTCCTTGCAAAATTTATACCTTATCGAAACGGAGCTTTGGCCCAATCTCATCACTTTTTGTCATCAAGAGGCGAGAGTGGTTGTGGTCAATGGTAGAATTTCCGGCAAAAGTTTTCGACGTTATCAAAAAATAAAATTTCTATTAAAAGCAGTGTTACAGAAAATAGAAAGTTTTTATGTGCAAACTGAGGAAGATAAAAAACGTTACATCAGTCTGGGAGCAAAGAAGGAAGACTGTTACACGGTAGGAAATTTGAAATTTGATATTCCCATGCCAAGCTATTCTGAAGAGGAACGGGAAGCATATCGTCGAGAATTTTGTCTTCAAGCTCATCGTGTCTGGGTGGCAGGAAGCACCAGAACGGGAGAGTATGATATTCTCTTGAATGCATTTCAGAAGCTAAAGAACTATAGGTTAGTATTGGTACCCAGACATTTGGAAAGAGTTCCGGAAGTGGAAACAGTATTACAGGAAAGAAAGATTTCCTATCAAAAGTATAGTGATTTTAAGAGGGAAGAGGAATTTTCCGTATTGTTGGTAGATAGGATGGGAGTATTGCGAAAACTGTATTCCATTGCGGACGTTACCTTTGTCGGAGCGACCTTAGTGAATATCGGGGGACATAGTTTATTGGAACCCTTATCCTATGAAAAAACTCCTATCTTCGGACCGTATACTCAAAATGTGAAAGAAATCGCCAAAACTGTTTTGGAGAGAGGAATCGGCTATCAGGTAAGAAATTCGGAAGAAATAGTAGAAGCTATTGATAAGATAGAAAAACAATCTCAAAGCATACGAGAAGAAGTGAGAAACTTTTTACAAGAAAACAAAGAGGTTGGAAAGAAAATTTTAGAAAGAGAGGCTCAATGGAACATAAAGAAAAAGAAATAGAAGAATTATGGAGTTATTTTTTCAAGAAACCGAGAAATAATTACAATCCTTATATGTTAAGATTGTTGGATTTTCCCGATTATATTCTCTTTAAAAAGAAAATGATGAATGATTATAAGGGGAAGTGGAAAGAATTCTTTAAAAATGAAAATCCGATTTATTTGGAGATTGGCACAGGAAGCGGAAATTTTACCAAAGAAATTGCGAAAAGACATCCGGAACGCAACTTTATCGGTTTGGAACTTCGATTTAAACGTTTGTGTTTAGCTGCTTCCAAATGTCAAAAAGAAAGCTTGAACAATGTGGTATTTTTGAGAAGACGTGGAGAAGAATTGTCAGAGTTTTTAGGAAAAGAAGAGTTGTCAGGCTTATACATCAATTTTCCGGATCCTTGGGAAGGAAATGAAAAGAATCGGATGATTCAAGAAAAGTTGTTCTCTTCTTTAGATTCCATCTTAAAAGTAGGGGGAGTCCTGTTTTTTAAAACGGATCATGATCAATACTATCAAGATGTTTTGGCATTGGTGGGTAGTTTGGAACATTATCAAGTGATTTATCATACTTCCGATTTACATCAAAGCGAAAAGGCGGAAAACAATATTAAAACAGAATTTGAACATCTTTTTTTATACAAGCATAATAAAAATATTAACTATATAGAAATTCAAAAAGTAAAATAGGAGGCTATAGCATGGCAGGATATGTGGTAGTGGGAACTCAATGGGGAGACGAAGGAAAAGGAAAAATCATTGACGTTTTAGCGGATAGAGCGGATTATGTGGTACGTTTTCAAGGGGGAAATAATGCAGGGCATACTGTGGTGGTAAACGGAGAAAAATTTATTTTGAAATTATTACCTTCCGGAGTATTGCATGGAGGAACTTGTGTGATAGGACCGGGAGTTGTTGTCGATCCGAAAGTCTTATTAGAAGAGTTGGCTTCTCTGGAAACGAGAGGAGCGAAAACGGATCATGTGATTATCAGCGACAGAGCTCAAGTCATTATGCCATATCATGTAAAATTGGACGAACTTCGAGAAGCAAAAGAGGGCGGACTAAAAATAGGAACTACCAAAAAAGGAATCGGACCTTGTTATGAAGATAAAATCAGTCGTTATGGAATTCGAATGGCCGATTTGTTGGATATGCCTCAATTTGAAGAAAAATTAAAGAGAAATTTAGCAATGAAAAATGAAATTTTTACCAAAATCTATGGAGTCGATCCTTTGGATTATGATAAAATTTTAGCAGACTACAAAGGATATATTGAAAAAATTAAACATAGAATCAAGGATACGATTCCTATCGTAAACAAAGCTTTGGATGAAAATAAATTGGTGCTCTTCGAAGGGGCACAGGCGATGATGTTGGATATCAACTATGGAACCTATCCTTATGTCACTTCTTCTTCTCCAACAACGGGGGGAGTTACGACAGGAGCCGGAGTTTCTCCAAGAAAAATTGATAAGGGAATCGGTGTGATGAAAGCCTATACCACTCGAGTGGGAGAAGGACCTTTTGTAACGGAACTATTGGGAGAATTTGGAGAAAAAGTGAGACAAATCGGAGGAGAATACGGAGCGGTTACCGGAAGACCGAGAAGATGCGGATGGCTGGACTTGGTTGTGGGAAGATATGCTACGATGATCAACGGATTGACAGACATTGTTATCACTAAAATTGACGTGTTGAGCGGCTTGGGAAAATTGAAAATTTGTACTGCCTATGAAATTGACGGAGAAAGATATGAAAGCGTTCCGGCAAATACCGACCTGCTATATAGAGCAAAACCGATTTATGAAGAATTGGACGGTTGGGATGAAGACATTACGAAGGTGCAAAAGTATGAAGATCTCCCTGAAAATTGTAAAAAATATTTGAAGAGAATTGAAGAAATTGTAAATTGTAAGATTTCTGTGGTGTCTGTGGGACCGGACAGAACACAAAATATTCATATTCATGAGATTTAGGAAATGAAAGGGAAGGGGGACGTAAAAATCCCTCTTATTTTTTGGGTTTTACATAGTATGGAAAAGTATATAAGGGAGGGGATATTATGAAACTGCTCTTGGAATTATTTATTACTTTTTGTAAAATAGGTTTTTTTACTTTCGGTGGCGGTTATGCCATGATTTCTTTCATGGAAGAAAATTGTATAGAGAAAAAGAAATGGATTAGTCATGAAGATATGATGAATGTAACTGTGATTGCAGAATCTACTCCCGGTCCTATTGCAATCAATTGTGCAACTTTTATCGGATATAAACAAGCCGGTCTTATCGGTGCTGTCATTTCGACTCTTGGAATGGTGTTTCCTTCTTTTATTGTCATTTTTATTATTTCTATCTTTTTTGACAATTTTTTGAAGATTCAATGGATTGCTCATGCTTTGAAAGGGATTAAAATTTATGTAGGAATTCTTATTCTCAATGCTGCTGTTACGATGCTAAAGAAAATGCCGAAAAATAAATTATCTCAGGGAATTGTGTTCTGTGCCGCTATGATGATGTTACTGATTTTCTTATTTTCTCTTAGGATTTCCTCTGTTCTTTTAATGTTGTTTTTCGGTGTTTTCAGTTTGGTTTTTATGTTGATAACAGAGAATAAGAGAGGGAAAAGAGGGGATAAAAAATGATTTATATCAACTTAGTGATTGGCTTTCTGAAGGTGGGATGCTTTGCATTTGGCGGTGCTTATGGTGCCATTCCGCTGATTCGAGAGATTGTTCTCTCCTATGCTTGGTTGACGGAAGAAGAATTGACTTATATGATTGCAGTCAGCGAGAGTACCCCGGGACCTATCATGGTAAATTTAGCTACTTACATAGGAAGCAGTCAAGCCGGTTTTTGGGGTGCAGTTCTTTCAACGATTGCGGTGATTCTTCCCTCCTTTTTCATGGTTCTTCTTCTTATGATTGTATTAAAAAATATGTTGGAAAACAAATATGTTCGTGCCATACTTCGAGGTGTGAAACCCTGTATGATTGGAATTATATTTGCGACAGGAATGTATATGATATTGACAAATACGGGACTTCATGGGGAGAAAAAATTAGATATTCGTGCATTGCTACTCGTATTGTTTTTGACCCTTTTAAGCTTTTTACCACAAAAGATAGTAGGAAAGAAACTTTCCAGTATGAATTTAATCATGCTGTCTGCTGTATTCGGGATTGTATTTTATGATTTTTGTTGACTTTTCTTTTTTACGAAATAAATTCACTGGCTAGGGTGGAACCTAAAATTAAAATCGTTCCTATCAATCCTGAAAGTCCGATATTTTCATGTAAGATTAGGGCAGAAAGGAGAATGGCGACAATGGGATCAACATAGCTGAAAATAGCAATTGTTTGTGTTTTGATATACTGAATACAGAAGAAATACATTGCATAGGTAATTCCTGTATGAAAAATTCCCAAAAGGAGTAAAATAAAAATACTAAAAGGGGAGCAAGTAATTTTAGCTCTAAAAAAGAGGGATTTTGTACTTGCACTGCTCCCTCTTTTTGCTACTTTTTTATAACTCCATTCCCTCTTTTACCTTTTCAATAATCTCTTTCTCAAAAAGAAGCGAAGCGATTTGAAACGAAAATTCCAAAGAATGTCCAGCTCCAATCCCTGTGATTAGATTCCTGTCAATTGTGGTATTTTCTCCTGTATAGTCATGCTGCTTTTTTAAGTCTTCCTGAATGGAGGAATGCCCTGTCAATCGATAATGTAATGCCAATTCGTGCTCGGAAAAAAGAGAAGGAGCACCACAGATGGCTGCTACATATTTTCCTTGAGATAAATAATTTTTCACCTGTGAGACTACCAGTCTATTTTCTCGTAGGTGAACATAACCGGGATAGCCTCCCGGCAAAATCAAAATATCTCCTTGTTCAAAATCAGCTTCTTCCCAATAGATGTCCGCTTTCAGAGTCACTCCATTGGAGGAATTCAACCAAAGATCTTCTCCTGTGCTTACCGTATTGACTTCCGCTCCACAACGCCGTAGAACATCGACGGGAGTCATTGCTTCAATCAGTTCAAAGCCATTTGCCAATAATACAAAAACTTTTTTCATAAAAACCTCCCAAAGAGATTAGTAGTTTACAATTTTACCGGTTGTAATTAAAGATAATACAAATTGATGAGCATCAATCATAGCATTACAATACGTGGATTTTGCTTCTCCTTCCGTAAAAGCATTTAGCAAAATTTGTTGTTGTTCCGCAATATTTACTTTCAATTCTTCTACATCCAATTTTCCTTCCTTGTATTCTGCGATAAGAGCATTAAAAATGGAATCGAACGTAGAATCGTATAAATTGTCTTGCCAATCTTCAAACATTTTCCTTACCTCATTTCTAATTAAATTTCTATGATTTATCATAACATTTTTTACTATTTTTGTCAATTATTAACTTAAGTTGTGATATTAACTTAAGTTGTGAAGCTGCCATTGTTTAAAACCGGTGGCATTGCGGTCGGATTCCTTTCGAAACAACTGCAACGTTGATAAAAAAAGAATATCATATTTCTGAGAAATAAGCAAGTTTCTTGTTATTCTATTTCTTGAATTTCTTTTTCAAACTTGCTATAATGAAAATAAATTATGAAAGAGAAAACGGGGAAAATATATGAAACATCGAGCAAAGATCTTTTTTTTATTCTCTTATTGTCTTTTCAGTCTCAATACTTTGGCAGTTTCTTCGAAAGAGGAAGAAATTTCCAATCTTAAGAAACAGATAGCAAGTTTGCAACAACGTCTGCAAGAGTTGGAAAAGGAAAAAGAGATGGAGAATCCCAAAAAAGAAAATCAAAAAATAGGTTTAGTACTAAGCGGAGGCGGAGCGAAAGGCTACGCTCATCTTTCTTTATTGCGATTTTTAGAAAAAGAACATATTCATATTGATTATATTACGGGAACCAGTATAGGAGCTTTCATTGGTAGCCTGTACTCTATCGGTTATTCTGCGGATGAGATTGAAAACTGTTTGAATTCTTTAAATTATAACGACTTAGTAAAAAATATCGCCTATAAGAGGAATCCACATGATATTATTACGGTCAACTATGATAAAAAATTGAATTTTTCTTATCCAAAGGCATTGGCCAGTAACGAGTTTTTGTATCTGGTACTAAAGGATATTCTGAAACCTGTGGAAGGAATTCAGGACTTTGATAAACTTCCTATTCCGCTTCGAATTATTGCAACAGATTTGAATAGCGGAGAGGCGAAGGCATTTTCTTCCGGAGATTTGGCACGAGTGTTGACGGCAAGTATGGCAATTCCCACTCTATTGGAACCGGTTAAAATTGGAGGCACTTCTTATGTAGATGGCTTGATTTCCAGAAATTTTCCGGTTCAAGATGTCATAGAGATGGGAGCGACTCTTGTCATTGGAAGTGATGTGGGAAATGAATTGAAAGACAATTCGGATTACAACATTTTGAGCGTTTTAAATCAATTGATTGCTATTCAATCCTCTTCCTCTCATGCCGAACAGAAAAAATTGGTTCATATTTTGATAGAACCTGACATTCAACAATATTCTGCTTTGGATGTTCAAAAAAAAGAAGAAATTTTGAAATTGGGAGAGGAAGCGGTCGAGAAAAAAAAGGAAGCTCTTCTTTCTTTAGCAAAAAAAGAGGAGGAAAACATAGAAAAAAATATTTCAGCGACTCCAATCCTTTTCTTTGAGAAATTGAACTTATCTCCTAATTTTGAAGGAAAGAGCAGAATTGTGGTGGAGGAATTTTTATCCGACATCATAGGAAAGGAAATAGGAGAGGAAGAATTAAGACAGAAGATTTTAAGAGTCTATCGTCTACCCTTTATCAGCAAAGTGTACTATGAACGAAGAGGAAAGGAGTTATTTTTGGACGGAGAAGTCATACCGGAGAATACCTTAGGAATAGGATTTCACTATCAAAAAGACTATGGGACGGCTTTTCGTTTGGGAAGTACCTTACATCATATCGGAAAGTTTGGAAATACGACAAATATCAATGCAAAAATTGGAGATTATTTAGGGCTGGATCTATATTCTCTGTTTCATTATGGAATTTCAGATGAAGTTGGTCTATTTAGTCGTCTGGCTTACAATGAAAGACCTTTTTATCTCTATGAAAAGAACCATCGATTGGCAAGCTATAAAAAAGAAATTTTAAAAGGAGAATTAGGAGTTTTTACAAGGTATCAGGATGATTTATTCCTATCGGCAGGAATGTCCACTAACTATGCAAAATTGAAATTGGAAGCGGGAGATACGGATTATAAATATTTTGAATATTCTAAAAATTTTAACAATGCCTTTTTAAGATTTCGCTTCGATAATGTCAGAAACCGAAAATCCGGAATGAAAGCGGAGGCGGAATATAAATTCTCTACGAGCTCTACGAAGAAAAACAGCAATATTTATGGTCCCTCTTATCAAATAGACGGATATTTACCGATTTCTTCCAAATTGACAGGGCTTTATCATCTAAGTGGCGGAATTATGCAAGGAAATAGAATACCTGTGGATCAATATTTTAAAATAGGAGGATTACAAAACAATATAGAATTGAATGAATTTTCTTTTTATGGCTATCGTCCTCATCAAAAGATTGTAGATAAATTTATGATAGGCAATTTAGGAATCCAATACGAAGTGTTAAACAATGTGTATTGGGCAGGAAACTGGAATGTCATGGCATATCATAGCCCTATTAATGATTTCGAACAATCCTCTAAAAAATGGAGAAAATACATTCACGGCTTTGCAAGCTCGCTTCTGTATGAATCTCCATTAGGTCCTATCGAATTATCTATTTCTCGAAATAATCAGGAAAAAGAATTCCTGACGACTTTTTCGATTGGATATTATTTTGAGTAAAATCAAATAAAAAGGAAAGAATATCCCATTTTTCCAATTAGAGTAATTGTTACCAATAAGAAAACCGGCTTAATAAATTTACTTCCTTTATAAATAGCCAAACTGGAACCGACAAAGGCTCCGACTATCATGATGACAGCCATAATAAGCCCTAAAGGAAGATTCAGTTTTCCGGCATAAAAATAGAGAGCGGCACTGATGACATTACTCGCTAAATTGATAAATTTTGTAGTGGCGGTTGCATGAGCAAAATCCAAGTGAAAGATTTTAATTAACATAAAGATTAGAAAAGAACCGGTTCCGGGTCCTAAAAAGCCGTCATAAAAACCGATGACGAAAGCAAAAGCACAACCCCATTTGATATCGGCGGAATGAATTCCCGAATAAGAATAACTTTCTCCTAAATTTTTATTCATAAGGCTATAAATAAAAACGCAAATTAAGAGAAAAAAAGAAATCGGTTGAAAATAATTAGGAGGAATTAACAAGGCTGTTTTTACTCCGAAAATGGCTCCAATCAGTGCCAAAGGAGCAAAACGGGTCACCAAAGGAATAATAATTTTATTGGAACGTAAAAAATTTAAAGAACTGGCTAAAGTACCAATTGCAGCACTGACTTTATTTGTTCCTAAAGCAATATGTGGGGGTAAGCCGACTGCCATAAAAGCGGGAAGACTAATCATTCCTCCACCACCGGCAATCGAATCGATGAAAGCCGCTAAAAAACATAAAATAGATAATAATAAGAATGATTCCGGGGACATGTTCCCAACCCAATGTAACATAGATGACATAAAATTTCCTCCCAAGATATGATAACTATTATAACAAATAATACTTTTAAAATCTAGAATTTATTAGAAAGGTGATGTAGGAGAATGGTGTGTATAAGAAAAGGTTCCTATAAGGCTGTGTTATGTTTTTCGAAATTTGTCATAAAATATCCGAGAATCAATCAGAATACTCTGAAAAATATAAAATCAATTTTAACGGAAGAGTATGGCTATATGACATGCGGAAAAATGGCAAAAGAGTTCTTACTTCCGATTTATTTTATTCCCGGAATTCCTATTTTATTCCAAAGACGCTGTCAAGTCTATGAAGAAGGAAATCCAAAGGATGAAGAAAAACAGAAAACATTTATAGAAAGTATTCAAAAAAAGAATTTTTGGAGATTTGAAGTTTTTACGGATATGGAAAATATTATAAATTTAGGAGAATATCAGGGAAAAATTTATAAACATGACTACGACTATCTGGATTATAATTTTAAACGGGAATGGAAATATTTTAAAACGAAAAGACAACAAAGAAAGAGAAAAATGAAAGAATTTGTCCTGCAAAATGAAAAATTACGAGTGACTTTACTATCCTATGGAGCTATTATTCAGAAAATAGAAATGCCCGACAGAGAAGGAAATTGGCAAAATATTGTTTTAGGTTTTGAAAAGAAAGAGGAATATCTTGATAAAAATAGTGCCTATTTTGGAGCGGTGATAGGACGAACTGCAGGAAGAACCAAAAACGGAGTTTTAAAAATAGGAGAACAAGAATATGCTTTGGATAAAAATGCTTCGGGAAAACATTCCATTCATGGAGGAAGTTATAATTTAAGTCAAAAATATTGGAAAGGAGAACAAGAAGAAAATCGAGTCCGTTTTTCGATTGAAAGCCCACATTTGGAAAATGGTTATCCGGGAAATGCTAAAATAGAGATTGAATATTCCTTGGAAGACGACAGCTTAAAGCTTCACTATAGAGCTTGTTCCGACCAAGATACCTATTTTAATTTGACAAATCACAGTTATTTTTCTTTGTCGGGAAATTCGGAAGAAGAAATTGGGGAGCAATATTTAACCTTAAAGGCGGAGGAATACGGAGAAGTGGATGAAGATACTCTCCCTATCAGATTATCTTCCGTTGAAAATACTTCTTTCGATTTCCGAGTTCGAAAGCAATTACAAGAGCTTTTTAACAGCCGAGAAGAGCAGGTTCGAATCGTAGGGCAAGGAATCGATCATCCTTTTGTTGGCAATTATGCCAAGCTGGAAGATGAGAAGAGCGGAAGATGCTTGGAAGTAAGAACAAATAATAAAGCGATGGTTATTTATACTGCAAATTGGTTTCGTGAGATTGGAAGAAAAAATCATACCGGAATTGCTTTTGAAGCACAAGAATTGCCATGTCTATCAGAATTAAAACCGAAAGAATACAAAGTGGGGAGAGTATATGAAAGAGAAACAAGTTTCCGATTTTACATTGATTTTCAAAAAAATAAGTGATATAATATGGGGTAAAAAAGAGGAAAAAATAGAGAAGAAAAAAATAGGAGGAACTATGTTTGACGAAAAAACATTGGAAATGGAACTGGCAGGAAGAAGCCTGAAAGTTTCAACTGGAAAGATTGCAAGACAATCTTGTGGAGCCATTATGATTCAATACGGAGATACGGTGTTACTTTCTACCGTAAACAGAAGCAAGGAAGCAAGAAAGGGTGTCGACTTCTTTCCTTTGACAGTGGATTATATTGAAAAATTTTATGCAGCAGGAAAATTTCCGGGAGGATTTAATAAAAGAGAAAGTAGACCTTCAACCGATGCCACTTTGATAGCTCGTTTGATAGATAGACCCATTCGACCGATGTTTCCGGAAGGATTTACTTACGATGTACATATCGTCAATACTGTATTCTCCTTTGATGAAAAAAATACACCGGATTATTTAGGAATTATTGCTTCGTCCTTAGCTTTAAGTATTTCGGACATTCCTTTTTTAGGACCGGTAGCCGGAGTGGTTGTGGGATATATCGACGGAGAATTTGTATTAAATCCTACTCCCGAACAATTGGAAAAAAGTTTATTGGATTTATCCGTAGCAGGAACAAAAGAAGCGGTCAATATGGTGGAAGCGGGAGCCAAAGAATTGGATGAAGAAACGATGTTAAAAGCTATTTTGTTCGCTCATGAAAATATTAAGAAAATTTGTGCTTTCCAAGAAGAATTTGTAAAAATTTGTGGAAAGGAAAAAATTACTTTTGAAAAAGAAGAAGTCGATCCGATGATCTCTTCTTTCATAGAAGAACATGGTCATGAAAGATTACAACAAGCGGTTTTAACACTAGGAAAGAAAAATCGAGAAGAAGCTGTAGATAGCTTGGAAGAAGAATTATTAGAGGCATTCGTTGCAAAACATTATCCGGAGATCCCGGAGGAAGAGCTTCCGGAAGAACCTATTTTGGCGTTTAAGAAATACTATCATGACTTGATGAAAACATTGGTTCGGGAAGCTATTTTGTATAAAAAGCACAGAGTCGACGGAAGAAGCACAACAGAAATTCGACCCTTGGACGCTCAAATCAACGTATTGCCAATTCCTCACGGTTCCGCTTTGTTTACCAGAGGAGAAACACAGTCTCTTGCCACTGCAACTTTAGGAACCAAAGAGGATGAACAATTGGTGGATAATTTAGAAAAAGAATATTATAAAAAATTCTACTTACATTATAACTTCCCTCCATATTCTGTCGGAGAAACGGGAAGAATGGGAGCACCCGGAAGAAGAGAATTGGGACACGGATCTTTGGCGGAAAGAGCTTTGCGTTATGTCATTCCGACAGAGGAAGAATTTCCATATACCATTCGAGTCGTTTCCGATATTACGGAATCCAACGGTTCCTCTTCTCAAGCGTCGATTTGTGGAGGTTCTTTGGCATTGATGTCGGCAGGAGTTCCTATTAAGGAACATGTAGCGGGAATTGCTATGGGACTTATCAAAGAGGGAGAAGAGTTTACTGTTTTAACGGATATTATGGGGTTAGAGGACCATTTGGGAGATATGGACTTCAAGGTAGCAGGAACAAAATCAGGAATTACAGCCTTACAAATGGATATTAAAATTACAGGAATTACGGAAGAAATTATGAGAATTGCTTTGAGTCAAGCTCATGTGGCAAGACAACAAATTTTGGAAGTGATGAATGCTGCTATTTCCAGCCCGGCAGATTTAAAACCGAATGTGCCTAGAATTCAACAAATTATGATTCCAAAGGATAAAATTGCCATCTTGATTGGACCGGCCGGAAAGAATATTAAAGGAATTATTGAAGAAACCGGTTCTACCATAGATATCACTGATGACGGAAAAGTTTCCATTTTCTCAAAAGATGCTGATGTATTGGAACATACTTTGCGACTGGTAAATAATTATGTGAAAGATGTGGAATTGAATGAAGTGTATGAAGGAAAAGTGGTAGGAATTCAAAAGTTTGGGGCTTTTATGGAAATCTTGCCGGGAAAAGAAGGATTGTTACACATTTCTGAAATTTCAAAGGAAAGAGTATCCAATGTAGAAGATGTTCTTAAAATAGGAGATGTTTTTAAAGTAAAAGTAATTTCCATGGAAAATGGAAAAATTGCATTGAGTAAGAAAAAGCTGGATGTGGAATACAAAGTAGCAGAGTAGGAGAGGAACAAACAGAATGAATTTTGCTTTCATAAGCTTAGGTTGTAGTAAAAATTTGGTGGACAGTGAAAATTTAACAGGCATTTTAGTCAATCGAAAAGGCTTTCAATTGACGAATGACATAGAAGAAGCCGATATGGTCTTAATCAATACTTGCGGGTTCATTGGAGATGCAAAGAAGGAATCCATTGAAACCATTTTAGAAGTGGCGGAATATAAGCAACAAAATTTAAAAAAAATTGTAGTTTGTGGATGTTTGGCTCAGAGATATGCAGAGGAATTGCTTCAGGAGATTCCGGAAATTGATGCCGTCATAGGAACGGGAGAAATCGATAAAATTGAAAGAGTTGTGGATGAAATTCTTCAAGATAAGAAAGTGGTGGAAACAAAAAGTTTTGATTTTTTGCCAAATGCAGATACCGATAGACTGCTGACAACACCACCTCATACCGCCTATTTGAAAATTTCAGAGGGTTGTAACAGACGTTGTACCTACTGTATCATTCCACAACTGCGAGGAAATTTACGAAGTAGAAGCAAAGAAGATATTTTAGAAGAAGCCAGGCATTTGGTAGCCGGAGGAGTTCGGGAATTAAATTTACTTGCCCAAGAAACGACAGAGTATGGAATTGATCGATACGGGAAGAAAGCTCTTCCTGATTTGTTACGAGAATTGGTAAAAATTGAGGAATTAGATTGGATTCGAAGTTATTATATGTTCCCGAAATCGATCACAGATGAATTGATTGCCGTGATGAAGACGGAAGAAAAAATTTGTAAGTACTTTGATATTCCGATTCAACATATTTCCAGCAATGTCTTAAGAAGAATGGGAAGGGCTATTACAGGAGAACAGACCAAAGAATTGCTATACAAAATTCGAAGAGAAATTCCGGAAGCTGTCTTTAGAACAAGCTTGATTGTCGGATTTCCAGGAGAAACGGAAGAAGAATTTGAAGAACTGAAAAGCTTTGTGGAAGAGTTTCAGTTTGATTATATTGGAGTTTTTCAATATTCTCGAGAGGAAGATACTCTCGCTTACACGATGGAAGCTCAGGTGCCGGAGGAAATAAAAGCAAGACGACAGGCAGAACTCATAAATTTACAGAATGAGATTGCAGAAGCAAAAAATAGAAAGCTGTTAGGAAGAGAAGTGGAGGTTCTGATTGACGGCATTTCTTCCGAGAGTGAATATATGTTGGAAGGAAGACTGAAAACACAGGCCTTGGATATAGACGGCAAGGTATTGACCTCAGAGGGAACTGCACAGGTTGGAGAAATCGTTCATGTTGTATTGGAACAAAATTTTGAGTATGATTTTATAGGACGTATTGTACAAAATGAAAAATAAGGAGTTGATATTGTGAATTTACCGAATCAATTGACAACAGCCAGATTTATACTTGCAATACCGTTTATTTATTTTTTACAAACTTCAGATGTTCATGGCTTTTGGTATCGAATAATAGCCCTTGCTATTTTTTCGGTTGCCTCTCTTACTGATTTTTTCGATGGTTATATTGCAAGGAAATATAACCTCATTACAGATTTTGGAAAAATTATGGATCCCTTAGCGGATAAAATTTTGGTCATTTCGGCTCTGGTTCTTTTTGTAGATTTAAAATATATGCCTGCTTGGATGTCTATTGTAGTCTTGGCAAGAGAGTTTTTAATCAGCGGAATTCGAATTTTGGCAGCAGCAAAAGGGGAAGTGATTGCTGCCGGAAATTTAGGAAAATATAAGACAACAAGTCAAATGATTGTTGTCATTATTGCTCTTTTAATAGGAAAAATCTCTATCTATTTGTTCGGAAGTTACTATACTATTTGTGAAATATTGATGATTATTCCTGTAATTCTGACTGTTTGGTCGGGAGCTGAGTATACAGCAAAGGCAAGACATTATTTTTTAGGTTAGGAGGTATTGGTGTATACAATTTTACATGTGGTAAATAAATTGGTAGAGGTATTTAATATTCTATTATTGATACGAGTTGTTCTCTCTTGGATCCCGATGGGAGAAAATGCCTTGACAAGGGCGGTATATAGCGTGACAGAACCTATTTTGGGACCGATTCGTAGAGCAATCTATCCTTGGATGAGAAACATCCCTCTTGATATTTCTCCTATTATTGCCTATTTTTTAATACAATTGATTCGAAATATTATTTTTAGAATCGCATACTTGTTATACTTTTAATAAGGGGGAAACGATATGCAGGAAATTGGAAATGAATATCACATTCCCGTCTTATATGAAGAAACTTTGGAAAATTTGCTGTGGAATCCTGATGGTATTTATATCGACTGCACCCTAGGAGGGGGAAGCCATTCTGAAGGAATTTTGAAGCGTTTATCGGAAAAAGGAAGATTGATTTCTATTGATCAGGATGCAAGTGCCATTGCTTTTTGCAAGAAAAGATTGGAAAAATATGGAAAACAATGGAGTGTTTTTCAAAATAATTTTGAAAATATCGACATTGTTTCTTATTTGGCAGGCTTGGATAAGGTAGATGGAATTTTAATGGATATCGGAGTTTCTTCGACACAATTGGATGATGGAGAACGAGGTTTTTCTTATCGTTATGATGCAAAATTGGATATGAGAATGAATGCCGAACAGGAGCTGTCCGCCTATGAAGTGGTAAATCAGTATGCGGAGCAAGACTTGGTTCGTATTTTATTTGAGTATGGAGAAGAAAGATATGCGAAAAAAATAGCTGCCTTTATCTGTGAAAATCGAAAGGAAAAACCCATTGAAACGACAGGAGAATTGGTTGCCATTATCAAAAGAGCCTATCCGGAACGAGCCGCTAAGCATCCTGCAAAAAAAACCTTTCAGGCGATTCGAATGGAAGTGAATCGAGAGTTGGAAGTGTTGGAAACGGCAATTCAAAAATCGGTAGAATTGTTGAAACCCAAAGGAAGATTGGCAATTATTACCTTTCATTCTTTGGAAGACCGTCTTGTAAAAACAGTTTTTAAAGATTTGGCAAGGGCTTGTAAGTGTCCTCCGGAATTACCTGTCTGTGTTTGTGGAGGAAAGGCGAAGGTAAAAATTATAACCAAAAAACCGATTCTTCCCTCAGAAGAAGAAGTGGGGAAAAATAATCGGGCACATTCTTCAAAATTAAGGATCGTAGAGAGGTTAGCATGAAAAAAGCATTTATTTTAATGGGAGTAATTGTCGGAATTATCTGGGGAATACACGGATATTTTTTAATGCAGATTATGTCCTTGGAGCAGGAACTTCACGATAAAAAAACAGAATTGGATAATAATATTAAACTCTTGAATCGGAAGGTCATGGAGTATGATAAAAAACTTGATTTGGCTGCCATAAAAAAGAATATGGAAGAAAAGAAGGGAATGGTAATGGCGGAAGAAATCAAATATTTTGAAGTCAGTGAATAACGGAGGAATCATGGTAAAACTTTCTCAAAAAATAGAGTTAAGAATTGAAAAGATTGTATTTGGTGGCGAAGGTCTTGGGTATTTCCAAGGATTCGCCATTTTTGTACCTATGACAAGTATAGGGGATGTCGTAGAAGCGGAAGTCATTTCCGTGAAGAAGAATTATGCGAGGGCTTTGGTAACCAAGCTTATCAAGGCGGGAAAAGACAGAGTGAAAACAGACAAAATCACCTTCGAAGACTTTCAAGGTTGTGATTTTGCAATGCTCAAATATGAAGCACAGTTACGATGTAAAACCAACATGGTGAAAGAAGTCATCGAAAAAATTGGAAAATTAAATGCAAAGCTTGTCTTGGATTGTTTGCCCAGTCCGGAAGAAAAAAATTATCGAAATAAGGTGATAGAGCCGTTCTCACAGAAGAAAGGAAAAATTATTTCAGGATTTTTTCAGAAAAGATCTCATGAAGTTTTTGAAGTGGAAGAAAATATGCTAAATTCCAAACTGGGAAATCGAATCATTGAGGTCTTTAAAATGATTGCAAATGAAGAAAAATTGACAGTTTATGATGAAAAGAAACATCAGGGACTGCTACGAAATATTATGGTAAGAACGAACTCTTTTCAAGAAGCAATGTTAGTGCTTGTGGTCAATACGAAAAAGCTGGAAGAATCTTTGAAAAGAATTTTATTAGAGATGACACAGAGAATTCCGGAATTGAAGTCGCTCTATCTTTCTTTCAATACCAAAAAAACCAATGTTGTTTTAGGAGATAAAAATATCTGTATTTGGGGAGAAAAAACGTTAAAGGAAGAATTGTTCGGAATAGAATTTCATATTTCTCCGACTTCTTTTTTTCAAATCAATGTACCCCAAACAAAACATTTGTATGAGAAAGCCCTTTCTTTGATTCCTGATATAGAGAATAAGAATGTCGTAGATGCCTATTCCGGTACCGGAACCATAGGAATGTTATTATCGAAAAGAGCAAAGAAGGTCTATGCTATTGAGATTGTAGAATCGGCTTCACGGGATGGAGAAAAAACAGCAAAAGAAAATCGGATTACGAATATTGATTTTATCTGTGGAGCTGTGGAAGTGGAACTGGATAGATTGTTAAAAGAAGGAAAGCAATTGGATGCCATTGTCTTTGATCCTCCTCGAAAAGGAATTGAAGAATCTATTTTACGAAAGGTGGCGGAAGTGGGGATTCCGGAAATGGTCTATATTTCTTGCAATCCTTCCACTCTTGCAAGGGATTTGAAAATTATGGCAGACTGTGGTTATCAAGTCGAAGAAATTCAGCCTTTTGATATGTTTCCTCAAACTTCACATGTGGAGTGTGTGGTGTTGCTTTCCAAATCAGATTAAAAATGACACATTAGTATGGAAGTTTAATTAATGAAATGGATTAACAAGCGCTGGGAGTAGAAATACTTATGAACAAATTCAAAATTATGTTTTGGAGAATTTTGAGTTTAAAGTGTCTACACTTTATATTGCACAGATGAAGAAGAAATATGTTTTAGTTGTTAGGGAACACTATAATATTTCAAAGAGCGAGAATCAAAAAGTTCCACAGTGCCCAATGAATCTATTCTGGATGCGTTGAAGTATTTTAAGATGATGTCCTGATATGAAATAATAATGTATTCAAAGGTTGAGAGAATGTGTTATCTTGATGCCGAAAAAAGCTACAATAATCAAAAATCAGAGGATTCAAAGTAGTTTAAATGTACAACCGAGAAGGAAATAGTTAATTATGGAGGCACTTAGATATTTTGGGCGATATATGAAATGTAGATAAGACAGTAGTTTAAGATATGGTGAGCTTATGAAATAAAATACAAATTATTTTGGAGAAAGGAGGTTTTTATGAATTACAGAGCATTGAATAAAAATCAAAAAGATAGAATGAATGCAATTAGTAATACTGCTTATGTCATGGAATGGGAAAATCCAGAGTTTATGGATTATCTTATGGGAGAACTTCCGAAAATTAGAAGATATAAAGAAGATAAGGAAGCAGAACATGAAATATCATCCTTAGAAAAAGTGTTGGCAACGTATGATGCATTTTTTTCTGAAAAGTCAGCTTTCCTAGAAGAAATAGCAAAAAAAATATCAGATATACAGAATTTGAAAGGATCATGGTATGGATTAAGCCTGTATGAAATAGAAACATATATGAGTCTTCATAGTTTTTGCTTGATTTCAGGAGAAGGAGGTATTGGCAAGAGCTACTTTATAAAATGTTTCGAAGAACAATTGGAGCAGAATAATATTGAGCATTTGTGCGTATATGGAAAGTTTGAAAAGAATATAAACAATATTAATGTTGAAGAAATAATAAAAGCAAGTGATGAAGGGTTTGTTTTTATTTTTGATGCAATAAATGAAATGTCAGAAGAAGGACAGAATAATTTAATAGATATTTTAACGGAGTTTAAGGAATATCCAAGAATACGAATAATAATATCATACAGAACAAATTCAATGGATAATGTGATTCTTAAAAAGTATCAAAAAATATCAGAATATGAATATAAGTTTCCAGGTGTTTCATTTGAATCTGCGCTGGATGAAATACTTAAATTGCCTGTTCCGGATGTCTACTTATATGAAGATATTTTGTATTCAAATAATGCTTTGTTATTGAGTATGCTTTGTAACGTGCTGTCATCAGAAAAAATAGTGGATGAAATTGAAAATGGTGTTGCGTCTATTACTTATATTTTGGAACATTACATAAAGACCACAATAAATAGGGCATTTAAGAATAATTTAACTTGCAAAGGTGTTGATATATGGAAAGATACTAAAAGAGTTGCACAATGGATGTATAGGAATGTTGAGAAACGAATTGATGAGAAGAATTTATTATCATTAATAAAAACAGGTAATAATTTTCTGTCATCCATGATGCAAATGGGATTTATGGATGGTTATGATTATGAGGGTGTGAAATATTATTATTTTGCAATTGATTCATTAACCGATTTTTTAATTGCTAGATCTCTATTTGAAGATATTAGCGGAAAAAAATATCAGCAACAAGTCTCGATTATAAAATCAAAAGCTGATACATTGTATAGCCTTGAAGAAGCATTGATTATTGCGATATTCGACAATTTAACGCCTGATTATAAACAAATCAAGAATTTGTTAAAAGATACAGATTTGATAGAACGTCTTGACTTTAGGACTTTGGTTAAGGTTCATTTTAAAAGTAATGATATCAATATATTCAAGAATAATTTCAAGCCACTTAATCATAGTGAACTGCTAATGATAATGGGAGGATTCACGGACAAACCATTTAATTGTACTAATTATTTATTTGATTATTATTGCGAAAAACGTGAAAGAATAATCGAATTGTCTAACACCTTGGCTGGACATCATTTTCAAAATGAAGTAAAGAACAGACTTAAGAATATCTTATATTTTACAACATTAAATGATAGAGTAGATAGAAGAGACGAAGAAGCTTATTATTTTGCATTACTTTGTTGTGCAGCACCAAACAAAGATGTTAGGTGTTTGGCAATGAAACTTTTATATGAAGTTGTTTCAAAGAATGATGGATATGTTGAAAAGCTTATTTCGAAATATGATACGATATTAGACTTATATATTCAAGAAGCTATTATTTATGTTTTAAGCCAGATAAAAAAAGTCAGGGAAAAAATTGTTTATTTTTATAATGAAATTATTATTAAACAAGAAAATTTGACTGCAAAAAGCATTCGGAGAATTGCTCAATTTCTAGGTTCGCCTTATTCATTCATTATGTGGAATAGAAAAGATTTATATAAGTTTAAACATAATGCAGAGGTCTCTGATTATTTGAATGATATATTATTCTATGTTGATCTTATGAATAAAGACTTCTTACCATTTAGATATTGGGGAAAAGATCATATTGATATGCATACGAAATTTCTTGTAAATGATAAGAATGAAATTAATACTATAAATAATTATCTTTATAATAAATATGACTGTGTATGTGGTGGGAAATGCAGCGGTTGGATGGCATTCAAAAATAGAATTATGCTAGAGATAGAGCCTATGGCAGAGATTAAAACAGTGGATATGAATTCTTTTCTGGAAAGCTTTGAAAAAGTTTTTAGATGTGTTTTCAAATATTACGATATCTCAGCAGATAGAAAACCTATGAATATTCGTGAAGAAGATTTTCATCATTCTGTTTATATGAAGGGTGTAGATATTGCAACAGGATTATATTATGGGAGCTTGATGTGCAACTATTATACAAACCAGTTTGCAACATACAATAATATTCAGAACAGTATTGGATATGAGGTGTATGATCCTTTGAAATATGGAGAAGATGTTATTATTACAGCACCAATTCCAACATATCAAGATTTTATAGAAAGACTGGGGGATTATGTAATAAATTCCTGTACAACGTGATGTTTGTTGGGTACGAAATATTGAATTAACGAGAAGAAATGTGTTGCATCTTCTTGAAACAGTTGAATTAAAAAAACAAAAATGGGTAATGTTGGCTGGTAGAGTATCTCTACATGAAGAAGATAAATATGAAACAAGATGGAAAGATACATATGATTTGTGGTGTTGTTCCTCGGAAAATGAAACAATATACGATGATGGTAGTGCTCGCTATCTGACCATTGAATTGGAAGAATATATTGGCAATCTGAATTCATATCCTGATAATGAATCAAAACCTTGGCTTTGCAAGAATGTAAAAAATATTAATAATCAATCTGAAGTTTTTGAGGGGACTTCATTAGTATTACCACCATCGAATATTATTAGATTTTTTAATCTAAAATTGAATATTTCGGATTTATCATGGGAAACTCAAGATAAAGAAAAAGTGATAATATGTAACAACAATAAGAATTCATATTATAGAGATCCTATCGGTGGAACTGTCTTTATCCGCAAAGACTATTTCGACAAGTTTCTTGAAGAAAATATGGTAAAATACTTTGCTTTTACAGAGCGTTTTATTCCAGATACTGGCTATGCAGATGAAACTTCTTTACACTTTGAAATTGTTAATGGAAAAATAGAAAAAGAAATTAAAAATAATGGTGGATATGGCGGATGGAATAATGGAAACAATCCATTATGTTCTGAGTGTCCACACACAACTCTTGTTGATGACGTGGTAGATAACCCATCGATTTCTAATATAGAATGGTTGGAAAATTTGTTAAAGGACTATTGAACATCATAGGGAAACGACTTGATTATAAATATTTTTTAGATGGTTTTTATAAGGAAATACTCTTATAATCGCAGATGAATTTTACAAAGATATGATTTATTAAACTTAGGCAATCGGGAAAATATATTGTAAACCTATTTAGGGCTTAATTATTCTAGATAAGAATACTTTGTTTGTTAGAGATTAAATATAGTAATAAGTTAAGATTATATAAATATTTGTATTTCGAATTAATCAAGTTACTCTTAAAACTAGATTCAAAAAAGCATATTAGCGTAAAGTTTTCATTTGAGGAGATGGATATTACCTTTGCAGAGGGTAAGGCAGACTATGAATAAATTCAAAATTATGTTTTGGAGAATTTTGAGTTTAAAGTGTCTACACTTTATGTTGAACAGATGAAGAGAAAGCATTGTTTGGAAGTTAGGAAACGCTATAATATTTCAAAGAGCGAGAATCAAAAAGTTCCACAGTCCAAATTGAAAAGGAAGAAGTTATTTTTGATGTGTTGAAATATTTTAAGATGATCTAATAAGAATTTTGGAGATAAATTTCTATATAAACAATTTGGAGGCTATAAAATGAGTAGAAAATCAATCGCTGAAAATGTAAAACGTAGATTATGGGCTGAATCCATGGGACGATGTATGAATCCAGATTGCCAAGCAGAATTATTTATAAATAATAGTGATATCATGGAAAAAGCTCATATTGGTGCATACTATGAAACAGAAGATAATTCTTTTGAAAATTTGATAATATTATGCCCTGTGTGTCATAAAAAATTTGATAAGACTAATTCTATAACCAAGGATACTGTTAAGAAATGGAAAAAAACTAGAAAGAAAGAGCTGGAAGAGTTTTTCTGTATCAAATTTAGCTCTTTTGATAAACTTAAAGAAAGAGTTGTACCCATATTAAATGAAAATCATAGTATATATGATAATTATTATCTGAGTAATAATAAATGTTTATGGAATAAATTCGAGCCTCAAATATTATCAAATAACGAAAAGCTAAAATTGTTATTTGATAGTAACAGTAATTTATTCCAGAATCATGAAATTCAAGAATATTCAAATTTAGAAGTTGTTAAAAAATTCATAACTCATGTTGAAGAATTTAAAATTACCAGGTTTGATGAAGAAAAAAATAGAGTGGTACTTTTTCCAAAAGAATTAAATTCTATTTTTGGAATTATGCCAATAAGTGTTCAAATGTTGCAATCTACCGAATCATTAGAAGAACTGTTGAAAACATTTAGACATAATGATTTACTAGAAGAAGTTGTTTTAGGAATAGACAAACCATATATATTACTGAAAAATAAAGAAAAAATATTTATGGATGATGCCCCAAGATTAAGGCAATTATATTATGATCATAAATGTTTTAGAAAAGTTGGTGTTAGATTAGAAAGCTTAAATTTTGCCTTGAAATATTTAAACTCTAGAAATATATTGTTTGAATATAATAATCAAGATATGTTAAGAGAAATTAAAGTAAATGGTACTAACATAGTTTTTGTTTATGAATATTGTTTAAGTAAGGAGTTTTTATATAGAATGACACCAAAGTCTAACTGCCTAATTGTAAATTTACATAATTGGAATGGGCAATATTGTATATCAAAAGAAGCACTAGATTTAGCTGAAGACTTTAATGTTAAATTACTTACAATGGACGAGTTTTATAGATATGTCAATACAATTAAATAAAATAGAAGTAATTAATTTGATTAAGAAAAATACAGATCTATTTTGTATATTTGAGAGAGTTTATGTTTTTGGATCCATATTGAAACAAGATAAACATTCAAACGACATTGACCTTTTATTATTATACTTAAATTTCTCTTCTGATATTTCAAAAAGTATAAATGAAATTAAAGAGTATATAGAGCAAAAAACGGTCTATCCCGTAGATATAACAGCTTTAAGTTTTGAAGAAGAAAAAGAGATTGGATTTATAGACAAGCTGGATAAAAAATATGTTTGTGTGAAGTGAATTTTAAAATGAGTAGCAAGTTTGGGTAATTATTCACATGTTGAGCGCATAACCTTGATACAAAGAGGGAAATCTTCTATTTTAAAGAGCTTTATATACATTATCTGTTGAATGAAAGTGGTTAAGGCTATGATGATATGAAATTTATTGATGAATTCCATTTTATGAAGTCAAAGGTAATGGAAAAGATAGGATTGTTTGTAAAAGATAAGTTACTTTTCTAAAGAGAAGTAGAGACATATTAGAAGTTGAAAATGGAGATTATGTAAATTTTGTTATGCTTAAAGGAAATATTCAAATTGTTAATTCAAAGACTTTCATGGAGGATAATATACAGGGTAGGAAATAAATTCTGGATGTCAGATACCGATAGGAGGAGCTTATGGATAAAGAAAAGAATTCTTTACAAAATATAGATGTAGAGAAAAATAACAATCCTTTTGAAGAAATTGTTAGGATTGTAGAAAATGCAAAAGATCGTGCATATAGAAAAGTTAATGAAGAGCTTGTCTTAATGTATCAAGAGATAGGAAAATATATTAGTGAAAAAACTAAGGAAGCATCTTATGGATCCGGATTTGTTGATAATGTAGCTAAATTTTTCTCCACTAACTATCCTGAATTAAAGGGCTTTAATCGCAGAGGACTTTACAGAATGAAGCAATTTTATGAACTGTACAAAGATGATGAAAAAGTGTCAACGCTGTTGACACAATTGAGTTGGTCTAATCATTTGAAAATAATGTCCGGAGCTAAAAGTAGAGAAGAGAGAGAATTTTATATTAATTTAGCAATTAAGGAAAAATTAACTCATCGAGAGTTGGTAAGACAGATGGATAGCGGATACTATGAACGCTATATGCTTTCAAAGGAAGGTAATTTACCTGCAATACAGAGAGCAAAACAAGAAACGCATAATCTATTTATGGATAGCTATGTATTGGAATTCCTTGATGCTCCTAAGATCAGAAATGAAACAGAATTTCAGAAGTCAATTCTTGAAAATTTGAAGAATTTTATCTTAGAAATTGGAAAAGACTTTTCCTTTATAGGTAATGAGTACAGAGTACAGGTTGGAAACCATGATTACTATATTGATTTGTTATTTTATCATAGAGGATTGTCCTGCTTAGTAGCTTTTGAACTTAAAATTGGGGAATTTAAGCCAGAATATATTGGTAAAATGAATCTGTACTTGGAAGTGTTGGATAGAGAAGTGAAGAAAAAAACTGAAAATCCAAGTGTAGGAGTAATCCTCTGTGCATCAAAAGACGATGAAGTAGTAGAGTTCGCATTAAGCAGAAGTCTTTCGCCTACAATGGTATCTGAATATAAATTGAAGCTCATAGATAAGAGCCTATTACAAAGAAAACTAAAAGAATATACAGAAATTGCTGAAGAAGCAAATAGATAAAATTATATTATGATTAAGGGTAAGAACTTGCTATATGCAAACTTGTTTTTTATATGTAAATGGAGAGGTAATTAGCAACAATTCTGTCAGAGAACTATTTGGTATCGATGAAAAAGATAAATATAAAGCTTCAAGAATTATCAAAGACACCTTAGAAGCTAAATTCATCAAACCGGTGGATGAGAATACTGCTCCAAGATATATGAAATACATTCCTTTTTGGGCTTGATTTAAGTTGCGGTAAGTTGCAAAAAGAGAAGTATTATTCAAAGATAGTATGGAAAGTCCTATCAAATAGAGGATTGTGAGAATGAACAACTAAAAATTTAAGTTGCAGTAAATTGCAATACACAGAATTTAAAGGTGATTAGAGTAAAATCTAAGCACCTTTTTTGTTTTAGAAAAAGAAGGAGGTAAAAATGCGAATCAATGATTTTCATAACACTTTGGAGCTTGTAAAACAAGGTATTTTGCAAAGTGAAGCGGAATGCCTGAAGCTCCTAAAAGTTGTCAGAAACAATCAGAGATACGATTTTAGAAGTCAACGAAGTATCAATCTTGAAGCGATAGCCTGTGCCAAGTTTGATTACTGGCGAGAACGATCCGCAGTACAAGGCGATGATTTCAGAATGACTATCAAGGAGATAGTGGAAACTAAAAGAAAATACTAAAATGAAGATAAGAGAAGCTGATAAGGCTTCTTTTTCTTTGCCTGAAAACTCTTATGGACACCTGCTATTGAAAAAAAATCAAGGAGAACAACTGGAAATGTCTTTCTTAATAGTTATGTGCTTGATTTAGCAGAAATCGTTTCTGAAACAGTTCGTATTTTAGGATATCCTTTGTTCCTAATGTAACAATCCTGAGAACTATTCCCATGGCTGCAATTGCTTCTTCTCCATATAATGATGCAGATGAAGATATTTTGCTGATAGATATACTTGAAAAAATCTGTAATAGAAACATAGAAATTCCTACTTTTAGAATTTCTTTATAGATACCGGATGTAGGCTTAAAATTAATTAGTCTTATTTCAAGAAAACTTTTCCCTCCTTTGAAATAAAACAGATACATTAAACCTGTTACCAATTGGGAAATTAAAGTTGCAATGGCAGCTCCTTTTACACCTAAATCAAACTTATAAACAAAAACTGGATCTAAAATCATATTAAGTACGGAACCTACAATCATTGCTTTCAAAGAAACTTTAGCAGCTCCTTGTGATACTGCTATATTTCCTGAAGTTACATTTATTGTGCTAAATATTGCACTTGCGATAAATATACCGGCATATATCTTTGCCATATCCATAATCGAAGGAATAGCACCCATGAATTTTAGAACTTCAGTTAAAAACAGAAGTAAAATCAATCCTACTGTTAAACCAATAACAGCACTTGAAAACATTGACACCGTTGCAACAGTATCTGCTTCTTTCTTATTTTTTCCTCCTAACAAACGAGAAATATAGGAACCTGCTCCCGCACCGAAAGTTAACCCTATTCCGGAAAATATTAAGGAAATAGGAAACGCAACGGATACAGCGGCAACTGCTTGTTTTCCTAACCCAGATACAAAATATGTATCCACGACATTATATAATGCCATCACCAACATACTTATAACCATTGGCATCCCAAGTTTAAAAAGTGCCTTTGTTATATTTTCTTCACTCATAATTTTTACTTTATCGTTCATTTTATACTCCCTTCATCAATCATTTTTCGATTCTATTTGTTTTGTTATCATCTTGTAATAATGACCTCTTTTTTTAAATAATTCTGCATGATTCCCAATCTCTTCAATCTCTCCTTTATTCAGCAATATGATTTGATCTGCATTTCTTATAGTATGAAGTCTATGTGCAATAACAACCACTGTTTTTCCTTTTATTAAATGCTCAAAGGCTTTGTTAATCCTCATTTCATTATCCGCATCTAAGGATGCTGTAAATTCATCTAACAACAGTATCGGAGCATTTTTCAAAATAGCTCTGGCAATACTAATTCTTTGTTTTTCACCACCAGAAAGTGAGGTTCCTCCTTCAGCAACTTTCGTATTATATCCCTCCGGCAACGAAGTGATAAATTCGTGGCAACAAGCTATTTTTGAAGCCTCTATTACATCGTCATAACTTGCATTAGGATTCCCTATCAAAATATTGTTAAATATAGTATCTGATAACAAAATATTTTCTTGGAACACAGCTCCGACTGAAGCCAATAAGCTATCAGGATTGATATTTTCAATGTTCTTAGCGCCAATTAAAATTTCTCCATTTGTTACATCCCAAAACCTTGCAATCAAATTCATTATTGTGCTTTTCCCTGACCCCGATTCGCCAATTAGAGCAGTTACACTTCCTTCATTTGCTGTAAAGTTTATATTATGCAATACTTCTTTATTATCATCATACGAAAAAGAAACATCTTTAAATTCCACAGAATAACTACATATTTCATCTTCCTTATTATTGTAGTCAAATGTTTTATACTTCATAACTTCTTTCAAATTATCGGAAGCAATTTTTAGATTTTTTAACATAATATAGTATCTTTCAAATGAACTTAAAACCCCTGACAACGCAATTCCCATAACCATAAAAGCGATGAGTGATTCACCTTTAAAATCTCCCTTTAAAAATAAATAACCTCCACCCAACAAAGTCATTGGGATTATAAAATTTACTAATGAAGCATATAATGCTGTCGGTATTGCCAACTTCATTTCAGTGCTAATGCCATTTTTTCTCACTAAATCCATGTTGTTTTTTAATCTATCGAAATTTGATGCCTGCATATTATATGCTCTAAAAACCTTAATACCTCCTATATATTCCAGTACATTGGAAATCATAGTTTCATTTATCCTTCGTTTATCTATTTCCAGTGTTTTGGCTGTTTTTTCTCCAAAGATTAAGATAGGAATGGAAATAAAAATCATAAAGCATTCTGCAAGAGCCAGTTTATAATTGATAAAAAATGTACCAATTATCAAAAATATACACATCGTTGCCATTTTTATTAAGAATGGCAATGTGTGTGAAAGTAGTCCTTCAAAACTTGTCAAATCATTTGTTAAAGTATTGATTAAATATCCTTTATTATTTTTATTAAAGTATCCTAAACTTAATTTTCTAAAATGGTTCGCTAATTTAATTCTCAATTCTCCTGTAATCTCAAAAGAATTTTCAAAAGACATTAAGTAACTTTTTCTATATGCTAAAATTCTCAGTATCACAGCCGCCAGACATACAACAGTATATTTGACTACGCCGTTCATATTTAATGTTCCGTTGAAAATATCAATAATCGTCAAATACAAAATAAAATATGTCATCATACTTCCTAAGCTATCTAAACACATAAGAAATATAGGGAAATATAGTTTCCTAAAATTTTTTCCTATCAAGTTTTTTATATCTTTAACCATACTATCCCCCCTATTCCACATAATTTTGCATATAAATATTCCACATATCTGCATAATGTCCGCCTAAATCGAGAAGTATCTTATGCGTCCCTTGTTCAACAATTTTCCCTTTTTCAAAAACCACAATTTTATCAGCATTCTTTATTGTGTGCAGTCTATGAGCAATCATAATCACTGTTTTATTCTTTAATAAATTCTCTAATGCAATCTGAATCTTATGTTCATTTTCAATATCGGAATAGGATGTCGCTTCATCGAAAATAATAATTGGAGCATTTTTCAAAATTGCTCTGGCAATACTGATTCTCTGCTTTTGTCCTCCGGATAATTTAAAACCTTTATCACCAATTTTAGTGTTATATCCATCAGGTAAGCCGGAAATAAAATCATGAATTTGAGCATTTTGGGCAGCAAGATGTACTTCTTCTTCATTGACATTTAAGCCCATTCTTATATTTTCAAGTAATGTATCCTCCATCATAAAGACATCTTGAAAAACAAAAGAAATGGACGCCATAAGTGAATCCGTATTTAACTCATTAATTGGAATACCGGATATTCTAATTTCGCCACTATCAACATTCCAATACCTTCCTATCAGTGTCGCAGCAGTTGTTTTACCTGCTCCTGATTCCCCAACAAATGCAGTAAATGAGTTAGGCTCTATCTTCATTGAAATATTTTTCAATACAAGGTTGTTTTCATCATATCCAAAATTCACATTTTCAAATTCTATTTCTAACGATTTTGATTTAACCCTTTTTTCGCCGTTTTTTTCAACAGGAACAGAAAATAATTGCTTTATATTTACAAGCCCGCTATTTAGCTCTATTCTTCCCATAGCGATATTGAACAAATTAAAAAATGTTCTATAAAAACACATCGTCAACAACATAAATACAAGGAATTCTTCTGATGAAATCAATTTATTTAAATATAAATAGCCTCCAATAGGTAAAGTAAATAGCACTCCTGAGTCTAAGATCACAATCATGAATGCAAGTGGATAACAGGAGCATTTAGCCATCTCTTTAAGACACTCGGTGTATTTCTTTGAGGATTTACTCAACTTAACAAACTTATCCGCTGTCAGTCCAAACATTTTTATTATGGGCATACAGTTTACATATTCATTTGTTACTCCCATCACCTCCGAAAAGGTATTGGTATACTTCCTTGTTAAATCCGGATATTTTCTCATCATGAATGTAGGCAAAAAAACACCCACAATAACGGGTATTATCATAGCCAATGTCATGTAAACATTTATGCGAAGCATTAACACAACCGCTATAACAGGAATGACTATTGCCTGAATTATTTCAACTAAATTATGTGCTATAAAGCCCTCAAGTTTTTCTATATCGTCAAATAACGCTGCTTTTAGCTCTCCTGTTGATTTATTATTAAAAAATCCCAAATTAACCTTTGATAAATATTCTAAAGCCTCCATTTTTAAACGATGCATAATATTATAGGCTGCAACATGAGTACATATCATTGTTGCTGACATTAACACATTTTGTACAATCGCCCCAATAACCATAATCAACGCCCATATCAATACTGTATGAATGTTCAAAGTTTTATTGATTAAAGATAAGATCATCTGATACAAAACAACATAGGGAACAAATGACAAAAGTCCACTGATTATTCCTAACAATATGCCTATAAAAATTTTAACTTTTTCATACTTTAACAAGGAAAATATGCTTATATTTTTCCCATTAAATCTTCCCATATTTTCTCACCTCTTTTTTGTCCTATTTATCACTAATAGAGTATTCTAAAGGTGAAAATAAATCAATATATAGCATTTTACAAACTCATAAAACAAAAAGTCAATTAAACCCTTTATTTTAGCCGTTTTTTTTGTTTTAATTTAATCCTAATTAAAAATATCGTGATATAAATCTGGATGATTGTGATATTAAATTATGGTAAAATGATATGACAACAAGGAGGTGTATTTCATGAAAAAAACAGTCATTGAATATTATGATGAACTACCCCAAAATTTACATTTTTATAAAATAGAAGAAGAATCCACTTCGGGTAATAATTTCTATCGAATGAACTCTGAATATGGATGTGGAAATGTACAAGTTATGAATTTTCACAACCAATTCTTAATTATTATTGCTAACTTTATCCCAAGTAGTGATTTTGAAAAAGTATCCGAAATAGAAGAAGAATATTTTGAAATCAGTCAATTTGAAACAGATTCCAGTTACTTCAAGGTAGGTGGACGAAAAGTAAAACAAGTCGATAAAGGAATTTGCTGTTATGCCAATACAAGAAAAGTTGCTTATGCCTTTTGTGAATCAAATAAGCCAACATGCTTTACAAAAGTAATCATCACAAAGAAATATTTTGATTCATTTTTAGAGGAACGATTCGGTAATGCCTACGAAACATCAAAAAACGCTTTAGACTTTCTTGTCGAAAATCCTAACTCTCCGGAACTAAATTTTGTTTTTCAACAAATAAAAGATTGTCCTGCAATCGGTAATACCAGAAAATTATATATGGAGGGAAAAGTAATTGAAATACTTTCTCTGATAACAACTACGATAGAGATGGAAAAAAATCGCCCGCATCTTTCTGTAAAGTTGGATCGTAAGGATAAGCGTAATCTAAATAAGGTGATTACATTTATGAAACATAATCTTTCCGCTTATCCTTCCATAGAGGAACTATCAAAAATGGCTAATATGAGCTGCTCTCGTTTTCAAATGGCTTTTCGTCAAGTTTATGGGACAAGCGCTTACGAATATTTAAAAGTTATGAGAATGAATTATGCTCTGTTATTGTTACAGGATACTGACGATAAAATTTACCACATCGCTTTAAAGGTTGGTTATAAAAACGCAGGACATTTTTCAAAAATATTTAAAGAAACTTTTAAAATGAGTCCTATGGAATATCGGAATATACATCATATTTGACCAATTTTATATCATGATATTTTTTATATCTGTCACAATATTTTATATTTTTATGAAAATATTTTTTCGAAAAGTCTTATATTTTGTGAGAGGAAACTCCTTTTTAAACTCTTTAGAAGAGAATCTCCTTCTCTTGTTTATAGAAGAACTATGTAATATAAAGAATATAACAAGGATTTATAATGAAGGAGGAAAAAATGAGAAAAAATTTTTTATTGGCAAGCTTTTTAGTATTTGGAGTGAATATGGCTTTTGCAGAGGAAAATCCGGTGCTGACCCTAGAACAAACCATTGTGAGTACGGAATCCTTTGGAACATCTGCTCGAAAGACAGCAAGAAATGTAAGAGTGATGACAGAAAAAGAAATTAAAGAGAAAGGAGCCTCGACCATAGAGGAAGCTCTCAAAGGAATTCCGGGAGTGATAGTCAGAAGAATAGATGGTTCTGCTCCCATTATTGACTTAAGAGGAACAGGAATGGCTTCCAGTATCAGTTCCAGTCTTCTTCTTCTAAACGGGGTTCCTTTGAATGGACTTATTGTATTTGATATCAACTCCATTCCTATCAATGAAGTGGAAAGAATTGAAATTATTCAAGGAGGAGGAGCTCTTATGTATGGGGATGGTGCCGTTGGTGGAATGGTAAATATCATCACAAAATCCCCTAAGAATAAGAAATATTTTGGAAGTGTCAATCTGGAACTTGCTTCTTGGAAGACTAAACGAGCCAATATCAATTATGGAATGAAAGTGGGAGAAAAATTATCGGTGAATGCTTCCTATTCTGGATATTCCTCTATGGATTATCGGGACAGGTATCATGGAATGGATTGGACAGGACAGTACCTTGATTACCGAAATCGAGCGGATAAGAAATATTCTGTTTGGTTTAGCGGAAAGTATGACTTACAAGATGGAAATATAGAATTACGCTACAATCATACTGAAAATAGAGACATCTTTGCCGGTTCTTTGGATAAAAAACAATTTCAAGACAATCCAAAACAAACCGGCGGTTTTGGAAGGGAAGTGAAAAATATATCTGATGTTTGGAATCTATCTTATCAGAAAGCATTGAAAGAAAATTTAGAATTTTCACTTATTGGAGGACATCACCAAGACAAGAGTATCCTTTTGAATCAAATTTCTTCCGAGTATTTTATCAAACCACAATTAAAATATCGCTATGGAAAAAATAGTTATCTTATTTTTGGAGGAGATTATAAAAATGGAAAACGTGTCTTTAAGAGTCCCCTTATTACAAATCATAAAAAAGCCCCAGATGATAAGAGAAAAGCTATGGCATTCTATTTTATGAATAAATTTTCCAATGGAAAATGGGAATTTTCACAAGGATACAGAAGAGAAAGAGTAGAATATGATTATACTTCCAAAGCCTATAGAAATCTTTACTATTTATCAGAAGCAAATCCAGTTTCTTCGCGTTCTTCTAATAACAATAGTTTTGAATTGGGAGTAAATTATTTATATTCTGATACAGGAAATATGTATTTCAATTACACAAGGGCTGTTAGAACTCCAACAATAGAAGATGCTAAAATTTGGTATGGAGAGGTAAAGAGTAAAAAAAGTGATATTTTTGAGATAGGAATGAGAGACTATTTCAAAAATACCTTAATCTCCTCCTCTATTTTTTATATGAATGCAAAAAATGAAGTTTATTATGATACGAGAGATATGTTGCGTATCAAAAGTAGAAATTTTGATGGAACAGTAAGACGGATTGGGGCACAGTTAGCATTAAGCCATTATCTTGGGAAATTCGTTTTGAAAGAAAATATTTCTTATGTTAATCCCAAAATTGTGAGTGGACCCTATAAAGGAAAAAGCTTTGTTACGGTGCCAAATTGGATTTTGAATCTGGGGGCAGCTTATCGTTTTTCAGAACAATTTTTAATAAATGCAGACTTATATTATCAATCCAAAATGTATGCAGAAGATGATTTCGAGAATATTCTTGGAAAAGATAATTCCTATGTAACTTTGAATATGAACGCATCGTATAAGTTTGATAATGGAATTGAGATTTATGGAGGAATTAAAAATCTGTTGAACGAAAGATATGCGGATACGATAGCGATAAATCCCTATCCAAGCCCTAAAATAGCATATTATCCGGGAGATGGAAGAAATTTTTATATGGGATTTCGATATCAGTTTTAGGATTCTTTATCAAATGCTTGATGAAGAGTTTTCAAAAGAGGTTTAGAGATTTAAAATTTACAGAGTTTTTATATACGCTTGTATAAAGTATTCTCTTTCTATTGGGTAAAAGTCAATGAATATTTTCAAAAATATTCATTGACTTTTTCAATTCTTAGAGCTATCATATCTATGAATAAAATATAAAATATTCATAGATATGCTTATAAGTCTTGGAGGTTAAAAAATGGCAAAGGCATTTACGAAGGAAGAAAAGCTGAAAATTAAGGAAAAGATTATGGAAACAGCCCTTGATTTATTTCATGACAAAGGTACAAAATCATTAAATATTTCAGAATTAACGAAAAGAGTAGGGATAGCCCAAGGGAGCTTTTATAATTTTTGGAAAGATAAAGAAGCTCTTATTATGGACTTAATGGCATATAGGTTAATACAAAAATTGGATACTATTGAAAAAGAAATTTCTCATTCTTTAGAGAATCCACAAAAATTTCTTTCCGATGTGATTTATAATGGCTCTATAGATCTTGCAAAAAAAATCAGAAATCAGTCCATTTATAGAGATGCTTTTAAAATATTTCTAAGTCATGAATTTAAAGAAGGAAACAGAATGGAAAGTCTGTATAGTAATTTTTTGGACAGATTGATAGAATATTGGGAAGAAAACAAAGTGGTAAAAAGTGTTGATAAGCAAGGTTTATCCAATGCTTTTATAGGTAGCTTTCTATTATGTTGCCATAATCAACATTTTAATAAAAATACTTTTGACGAAGTATTGTATATTTACATCTCCGGAATTGTTTGTAGATACATAGAAACATAATCCGTCGAAGAGAAAGGAGAGATAGCTATGATACTGGATTTTAAAGAAATAAAAAAAGAAGATGTATTCATTGCGGGAGGAAAGGGAGCGAATCTCGGAGAAATGGCTGCTGCCAAAATAAATGTTCCCAATGGCTTTGTTATCACGGCAGAGGCATATCAAGAGTTTTTAAAAGAAAATGGTATTGATGTTCTGATTCAAAATAGAATTCAAAAAGCAGGAAACGATGAAAATATTTTATTAAATATGGCTGATGATTTTAGAGAAAAAATAAAGTCCGGAAAATTTCCGGAAAAATTGGAGAAAGCAATAAGAGAAAAATATTGTAATCTGGGAGATAGTATAAGAGTTGCCGTGCGTTCATCGGCAACCATGGAAGATTTACCGGATGCGAGTTTCGCAGGGCAACAAGATACCTTTTTAAATGTACAAGGCATAGAAAATGTATTAAATCAAGTACGGAATTGTTATGCCTCACTTTGGGGAAATAGAGCTGTAAGCTATAGATTCCATCAAGGCTATGATCAAAATGCGGTTTCTATTGCAGTTGTCGTTCAGGAAATGGTAGAGAGTGAAAAAGCAGGAGTTTTGTTTACTGTGAATCCTGTGAACAAAAAAGAAGATGAAATGCAAATCAATGCCAGTTTTGGCTTAGGGGAAAGTGTGGTAAGCGGAAGAGTAACCGCAGATAGTTATATTGTCGATAAATCAGGAAATATAGTGGAAATACATATCGGTAGTAAAGAAACACAGATTATATATGGCGATCAAGGAACCATGGAAGTGGCAGTCAGTGCCGATAAAAGAAAAAATCGTGCATTAAACGATAGGGAGCTATCTATGCTTATAACATATGGATTGGAAATAGAAAAGCATTACGGGGTACCTATGGATATTGAATGGGCTATTCAAAATGACGTTGTGTATATTTTACAGGCGAGAGCGATTACTACATTGAAAAATGCTGTAAATACTATAGCAGAGGATCATTTCGTGGAAAAATATACAAAGGGAAAAAAAATAAATAAAAGTACACGAGAAATAATGGCATTCCTTTTGGAAAAAATACCCTTTGCACATAGAGTCCTTGATTTTGACTATTTAACGGCAATCAACGATCAGAAAATGAATATTTTACTAGAAGCCGGAATCGTTTTACCAAGAAATCCAATCATAGATGACGATGGCATACAAACTTTTTCTGATAGGGGAAAAAGAATCAATAAAAATATATTTCAATTTTTTAAGCTTTTGAAAGAGATGAAAGATTTCCATGCTTGCTCTGATAAATGCAAGGATTTTTTGAAGAGATATCAAGCTGAAATAGAAAAAATGAAGGCTTTCAATTTTGAGAATATGACATTAGAGGAAGGTAAAAAGTTCATGGAAGAAAGCTATATTCTCTTACAAAAACTTGCTTATGACAGATTTAAATATGCTTTATTCCCCTCCGTTTTAAATAACAAGAAATTTGATAAAATAATAAAAAAAATAAATAAAAAGTATTCCTCCTTTGATTTTTATTGGGATTTAGAGAATAGAACATCAGTAGTTGCCAATGACATCTATAAAATAGCTTACGAGATAAGAAAAGAGGAAAGCTTAAAAAAAGCTGTTCTTTCCGGAGAAGCTTTCCGAACATTGTGTGAAAAGTATGAGAAGTTTAAACAGATAACAGATAAATTTATGGAAAATAACGGCTTCAAATCCGATTATAACTGTTATTGTTTGGCTGCAAAAACATTTATGGAAGAGCCTGACAGATTGCTAAATATAGTAAGACCGATATTAGATGCGGATGAAAATAGCGATAAGAGGGAGGAGGCGAAAGACTTTTCTAACTTGATGAAAAGTATAGAGGAAATTTATGGAACTCAGTATCCGGAGATAGAAAAACAAATAAAATATTTTCGACATTTTCATGTGGTTCGTGAAGAAAGTCAATATCTTTGGGAAACTTTATTTTATTATGTAAGACAATGTGTAAAAAGAATCAATACCATCCTTCTTGGTGATGTAAATTATGAAGTCGGAGTCGCCAATCTGTTTTATAGAGAACTCTTGGAAGCAATGGATAGAGGAAAGCTAAATGAAGCAGACAAAGAAAAAATAAATAGGAGAAATGAAAAATTTCCTCTGGCAATGAAAGTATGGGATGCTTCCAAGTTGTTAATTTTTAAAACAAATGGAGATGTTCTAAAAGGAGTAAGCGGAAGTGTCGGGATTAGCGTTGGAAGAGTGTGTGTCATCAATAGTCCGGAAGAATTTTATAAAATGAAAAAAGGCGATATATTGGTTTGTCATTTTACAGATCCCGAATGGACTCCCTTATTTAAATTAGCAAGTGCTGTTGTAGCAGATACCGGATCCGCTTTAAGTCATGCCGCAATTGTCGCAAGAGAGTTTAATATTCCGGCAGTTCTTGGAGTAGGATTTGCAACTACAAAATTGAAAGACGGAGATACCATAGAAGTGGATGGTAATACAGGTATTGTAAAGGGTTGTTAATATGAGTTCAAAAAATGAAATAGATCAAAAAGAATTGACAAGATTAAATATTTTAAATAAACCAATATTGCCTTTGCTGATAAGGATGTCAGTTCCAACAATCATTGGAATGTTAATCGTGATGATTTATACTTTGACAGACACATTTTTTGTTGGACTTTTAGATAACAAATCCATGACAGCTGCTATCGGTGTCGTATTTAGCTTTGTAAGCATGATTCAAGCTGTCGGCTTTTGGTTTGGCTATGGTAGCGGAAATATTATGTCTAAAAAACTTGGAGAACAAGATGACAAAGAAGCTGCCGTGATATCTTCTCTAGCAATTGCTTTTTCGATTTTCATCGGATTTCTGATCACTGTTTTTTCATGGATTTTTCTGTTGGACCTATCGAAATTTATCGGTGGAAATGCTTCCGAGCATTTGCTTAAATTTACGATGGAATACTTGAAAGTAATTATCATCGGTATTCCATTTAGTTTGTATTCTACGACTCTTTACAATCAACTACGACTTTGTGGAAATGTGAAAGATGGAATGATAGGCTTGCTTTTGGGTATATTTAGTAATATGATATTGGATCCGATCTTTATATTTGGACTGAAATTTGGATTTGTTGGAGCCGGATATGCAACGTTAACCGGACAAATAGTGAGTTGTATTTCTTTGACTATCTTAGCAAAAAGAAATGAAAGTTTTTCCATTTCTTGGAAAAATGTAACCTGTAGTAAAGAACGTATCTATCATATTCTCGTGGGAGGAATGCCAAATTTTTCGAGACAGGTGATTACAAGTATTTCCTTAGTTTTATTGAACAGAGTGGCGGCAAGTTATGGAGATAGTATTATTGCAGCATTCACTGTAAGTTCAAGGATTGTTGCCATCGCTTATATGATTATGATTGGATGGGGGCAGGGATTTCAACCCATTTGTGCAATGAATTATGGTGCGAAAAAATATGATAGGGTTCAATCAGCTTTTACATTGACAGTTGTGGTAGGGACTATATTTTTAATACTATCTGCAACATTGTTATACCTTTTTTCAGAACATTTTATTAGAATGCTGTCAAAAGATGATGAAGTCATTTTGATAGGCGTACAAATACTCAGAATGCAATGTATCTCCATGCCGCTTTTAGGATATTTTGCAGTCAGCAGTATGTTAATGCAAAACATAGGGAAATATTTTTGGTCATTGTTCATCTCCATTTCAAGGCAAGGTATTTTTTATATTCCTCTATTGTACTTACTTAGCAATTTCTATGGAGAATTTGGAATCTATTTATCACAACCTGTTTCTGACGTATTTTCTTTTCTTTTAGCCGTTTTTATTGTTCATAGAAATAATAAAAAATATATTACAGAAAAGTCTTCATAAATATAAAAAAGTACTTGACAAAATACTATCCGGATAAAAAAGAAAGAGTTTATGAGATATATCTAAAATTTAAGAAAATTTTAGATATATGCTATAATACATATGAAAAGTTTTTTATCACAATAACTTTTCAATCAAGTATTTATCAATTACGTTTTTTGGGGGAGGTAAAATGTTGTGGGAAAAGTCTATGTAGTAAAGAATGTCTATGATGCTACCATTGAAAGATTAGAAAAAATTTTTTCAGAAAATTTTGCCGTATACTTTTCATTTTCTGGCGGTAAAGACAGCTCTGTTATGTTACAATTGGCAAATCTGGTTGCGAAAAAGAAAAATAAAAAATTTGATGTATTATTTATTGATTTGGAAGGAAATTATAAATATACCATTGAACACGTAAAGGAGCTCAGAAATTTAAGTCAAATTGATGAATTTTATTGGGTTTGCCTACCATTAGTTTTAAGAAATTCAGTAAGTCAATTAAGTACCCATTGGCTTTGTTGGGATAAAAGACAGAAAGAATTTTGGATAAGAGATATGCCTAAAGATTGTATCAATGAGGAAAATTATCTTTCTAAATACGGCTGGGATTTTTTTATAAGCGGTATGCAATTTGAAACATTCATTGTATCTTTTGCAAAATGGTATCAAAAAAACCACGACAAACCAGTTATGTGTGGTGTTGCTATTAGAACAAATGAAAGTTTTAATCGTTTTAGAGCAATTGTATCCCTCAGAAAAGAAAAATGGAAAGATTGTAATTGGACAACTCGAGTACAAACTCCATGGAATCTTCCAATTTATAATTTTTATCCTATTTATGATTGGGAAACAAGAGATATATGGATAGCCGTTTCTAAATTTGATTTGAAATATAATAAATTGTATGAACTACTTTACAAGTCTGGACTATCTATTCACGAGGCAAGGATCTGTCAGCCTTATGGAGATGACCAAAGAAAAGGATTAAATCAGTTTAAAGCAATAGAACCGGAAACATGGTCAAAACTTTTAATAAGAGTTGGGGGAGTCAATTTTGGAAACATTTATGCTAAGAGTTTAGCTCTTGGGTATATGAAGTTGGAAAAACCAAGTCATTTAACTTGGCAAGAATACACGATTTTTCTCTTAGAGAGTATAGGAATCAAAAATTATGATTTAATGATTCACTATGCAAGAAAAATTGAGAGATTTATTGAGTGGTATGAAGTGAAAAAAAGTATGCCAATGCGGGACTTTGGACCGAAACATTTAGAATCTCAAAAGAAAATAGCTTCATGGAGAAGATGTGCAAAAATGATCTTAAAAAATGATTATTATGGCAGAGGATTATCCTTTTCTCAAACGAAACGAGATGATGCCGAATTAAAGGCAATGTTGGAAAAAGATGAAATAGAAAATAAAATAATATATTTTAATGAAAGGTTGGATAAAAGTGATGCAAAAAGTTAAAATTTTGGCGATGGAAACAAAGTTAGTCCCTATAGATGAAGTTTATGCTAATGATTATAATCCTAATATAGTGGCAGCACCTGAAATGAAATTATTGGAAATTTCAATTATAGAAAATGGATTTTGCTATCCAATAGCAGTTATAAAAGATGAAAATAACAAGTATTGTATCGTAGATGGATTTCATCGCTATATGGTTGCAAAAAAATTAAATATAAAAGAAATACCGGTAGTTATTTTAGAACATGACATTGTTAAAAGGATAGCTGCAACGATTCAATTTAACCGTGCGAGAGGAACACATCAAGTTTTAGATATGTCCAAAATAGTTATCAGGTTGGTTGGAGAAGGAAAGACAGATACAGAAATTGCAGAAATGTTGGGAATGGATGGAGATGAAGTATTTCGATTGAAACAACTCTCCGGTCTCAAGGAAGCATTTAAAAATAAAGAATTTTCAAAGTCTTGGGAAGAATTCACAAAAAAATATGAATGGGATTAATATGAATAAAATGAGTTAAAATAAATCTATTAGAAAGGAAATATTCATAATTCAAGTGAGAAAACAATTACAAGATATATAGAAGATATTCCTGATGTTCGATATATTGGAAAAGAGAAAAGTGGACACTGGGAACTAGATGAATAAGGGGAAGTTAATTCAGATAAGAAATACTTTAAAAATTAGGAAAGTGAGTTGAAAGAATGTGCATGATATATGGAATCCGTGGCATGGTTGTGTAAAATGCAGCGAAAGCAACGTAACATTTGTTTTTTGTGGGACAGGAAGACGTTTTGTAAAAGATAACAGACTGTATAAAATTGAGAAAAATTTTTTACAAAGCCAACAAGCTTTTAAATCCGGATTGAATTTTCAAGGAAAGCCGATAGAGTTTAAACTTTACGATAAGTGGGGGCGTATTGTTTCCGACGAAGAATTATATAAGCCATATTATAGAGAGCGTTGTCAAACTTGCAGTATGAAATTGATATGCAATGGTTGCAGTCAATGTGGGAAATGCGACTCTTTTCCTAAAAACAGAGGAGGTCAAATATGATATATAACATAGGGAAAAGCAGTATTACTTTACAAATTACCGACATTACGAAGCTGGAATGTGATTGCATTGTAAATGCAGCGAATAAGACTTTGTTAGGTGGAGGAGGAGTGGATGGAGCCATCCATCGAGCAGCAGGACCCGAACTGCTCCAAGAATGTTATCATTTACACGGATGTAATACCGGGGGGAAGCTAAAATAACAAAGGGATATCAATTAAAAGCAAAATGGGTTATTCATACAGTAGGACCTATTTATTCCGGAAAAAAAGACGATAGTCTCATGCTGGGAAATTGTTATTGGAATTCTCTGAATTTGGCAAAGGAATCTTGCATTCACAGCCTTGCCTTTCCGGCAATTTCCACAGGTGCCTATGGTTATCCGGTTCAAGAAGCAAGCTATATTTCCATATCCACCATTTTAAAATGGTTACAGAAAAATCAAGATTATGAAATGCATATTATTTTAGCTTGCTTTAACGAAAAATTTTATGAAGAATACCGAAAATCTTTCCAAAAAATAGTCTCAGAATGAAAAAGGGGAAGTTTACAGAAAACATGGATGTATCATACATGATATTGAGAAGTTCTTATCAAGAGGTTTTGAGAAAGAAATAAAAAAGCTCCAGATTTTTTTCTTCGGAAATCTGGAGCTCATCATATCACTTCTTCTATTTCAAAAATTTTGGAATCACCTCCGTATATCATTTTCATACGATTCTATCTTGATAAAAATTCGATTCCTCAAATTTGCCCTTATTTTTCTTTTTCGTTCCTATCTTTTTGGGAATCCTTCCCAGAGTGAAATAAAACAATTCTTTGAGAAATCCGGTTTCATACTATCCGAAACCATCTATACAATAAAGTTTCCGTCACAAATACTTTATAATAAATTCCCCCATTTAAGCAATTTTCACTAGAATCGTTTTTAAAATAACTTTTTTCAATTTTTAAAGCTCATTAGCGTTAGCACTGATTTTTCTATTTCTTTTTTTCATCTCCTTGCATCGGACTCACCTTCCTTTTAATTACTATTTATATACCTTCATTTTTTTATTTTGTCAATAGTTTTTTTATTTTTTTACCAAAATTTTTTTAGTTAGAAGATAATCTATGTTGCGATAATAATTTTCTACTTTTTCTTCCTGTAAACCGGATACCTGTCCATCTCCAAGTTCAATGATGATAAGTTCGCCATTTTCTAAAACTCCCAGGTCTATCGTAAAAAAGTTACTTTTTATTTTATGAATATATTTTGTAACAAAATTCTCTATTTTCTCTTTATTTATTTTTTCCTTGCGAATCCAATATGAAGAAATAGAGATAATTTTTCCAAGTAAAATCACAATTCTATATTCTTCCGATATAGGTATAGCACTTTTTTGATGAAGTCCTAGAGATTTTAAACTTATAAATTCTCGAAAGACAATACCGCCAATAAGACTTTCACCCTGTCTATGAATGAAATTTTCTATTATTTTTCTTTTGTATTCCATATTCTGATGAAAAGGGATAAAAAAACTATCCTTCCATTCATATTTTCGACTTTTTACATAATCTTTAATGATGGCATCTTTTTTTACCTCCTTTAATATTTTAACTGCTTCTTCTATGGAATTATCGGTTGTCCAATATGATTTTGGAGTTTCCGGAAATACTTCATCGTACCATTTTGGTAGTAAATGACAGTAGTTATATTCTTCCGGGGAGTTCACTAAAAAGATTTCTCGTTCCGATAATTTTTGATAAAAGTTTTTATAGAGTTCCGGTTTCATCATCCAACCTCGATAAATAGTGAATCCTTTTATTTCTTTTTCAGGAGGTTGGAATAATTTTAGATTTCCAAGCTCCAATTCTTCATATTGGAATAATTTTAGATTTCCAAGCTCCAATTCTTCATAACTGAATAGAGCGACATTAAAACCTAAACGCAAAGCCAAGGCGTATTCTTTTTCATAATCTGGATCCACTGTTTTATTTGATAATGGATGATTGCAAAATATAAAGTTGATTACTTCTCTATTTTGGAATTTCATACTTCCTCCTTGTATAATGAAAATACAATAAAACTATATTTCCATTTGATTTGTTTTCTACTCAATATTATACCGAATTTTACGAACAGTTACAATTGGCTTCTTGTATCTTATACAAGGCAATAGAAATAATGGAGTTCGATACTCTGGAATAATAAGGACAGAGAAAAGTAACATGTGGTGTTAAGTAGAATCAGGCGATAACAAAAGCTTTGGAGAATTTTTTCCAATGAAGCACTTGACTATCAATTATATATATATTATAATTACGGTTATTATATAATATATATTGTTATGTCTAAATTAAAAAAATTTATTCAAGGAGAGAACAATGAAAACAAAAAAACTACAACTGTCACTTACAACACAAATTTTTTTAGCCCTTGTACTTGCCATTCTTGTCGGAGTATTTTTGACAAAAACACCCGAAATTGCTACAGACTATATTGCTCCATTTGGAAAAATATTTCTAAATTTAATTAAATGGATTGTCTGTCCACTTGTTTTTTTCTCAATTATGTCGGGAGTGATCTCTTTACAAGATATTAAAAAAATTGGCTCTATTGGTGGAAAAACCTTATTTTATTATCTTTGTACCACTGCTTTTGCAGTAGCCATCGGATTATTTTTTGCAAACTCTTTTAAAGGAATTTTCCCCCTGTTGGCTACCAGCAATCTTTCTTATGAGGCAGCCGCCTCTGTAAGTTTTATGGAAAATATCGTGAATATATTTCCTAAAAACTTTATTGCTCCTTTTTCTGATGCCAACATGCTTCAAGTAATAGTATCTTCTTTGCTTATTGGCTTTGCCATTATTGGAGTTGGAAATAGTGCTAAACGTGTAGTAGATGCGATTAATCTTGTAAATGATATTTTTGTTATGGGAATGGAAATGATATTAAAACTATCTCCCATTGGAGTATTTTGCTTACTTTGTCCTGTTGTGGCGAAGAATGGTCCCGCTATTATCGGCTCTCTTGCCATGGTACTTTTTGTTGCCTACGTTTGTTATGTGGTACATGCTGTTTTTGTGTATTCCGTGTCCGTAAAAGCCTTTGCAGCTATGAGCCCGATTACTTTTTTCAAAGGTATGATGCCCGCGATTCTTTTTGCTTTTTCCTCTGCAAGTTCTGTAGGAACACTTCCATTAAGTATGGAATGTACAGAAAAATTAGGAGCTAAAAAAGAAATTTCCTCTTTTATTTTACCTCTTGGAGCAACAATCAACATGGACGGAACTGCTATTTATCAAGGAGTTTGTTCCGTGTTTATAGCTTCTTGTTTTGGAATTAATTTGACTTTAGTTCAAATGCTCACTATTGTATTAACAGCTACATTGGCATCCATAGGAACTGCGGGAGTTCCGGGGGCAGGAATGGTCATGCTTGCAATGGTACTTCAATCAGTGGGATTGCCTGTAGAAGGAATTGCAATCGTTGCCGGGATTGACCGTCTTTTCGATATGGGACGTACGACTGTGAATATAACAGGAGATGCGGCTTGTTGTATGGTGATAAATGCTATAGAATCCAGAAAAATGAAAGAGGCTTAATACAAATATGTAGAACGGTTTTCTCAAAATAACTTTTTTGTAGTTAGGGAATACAATACCTTGTTTTGAGGAATAAAAAATTATATATTAAAAAGGGGCATCCCAAAATGAATCCTTTTGAAATGCCCCTTTGATTTTTAGAATCAAGAAAACCTGTAACACGCTTAGACAAAGAACTGAACTCATGAAACACTATGAAATTTTGCTGATATCAAATACATCCAGACTTTCTTCTTTTAAGTTTCTATCTTGCATTTTAATAATTGCTTTCATGGTATCCAAAGAGGTTAAGACTTCCACTCCATATTCAATGGCACTTCGTCGAATTTTAAATCCGTCTCTTTGCGAGTCATTTGCCTTGGTTGGGGTATTGATGAGTAAATCCACGTCTCGATTTTTAATCAAATCCAATAAGTTTGGAGCTTCTTCGGAAATTTTTCGAACAGCGACTGCTTCCACTCCGTGTTCGGATAAATATTTTTGTGTTCCTGAGGTAGCATACAATGTGGAACCATATCGGACTAAATCTTTTGCAATGGATAAAAACTCCTCTTTATCTTTATCCCGAATGGTAACCAAAATATTTCTGTCCTTGATTTGGTGAACTCTTTTGGCTGCCAACAATCCCTTGAAAATCGCTTCTTCTACGTTATTTCCCACTCCTAATACTTCTCCTGTGGATCTCATTTCAGGACCTAGAGAAACCTCCACTTTGGATAGTTTTTCTGTCGAGAATACAGGAACTTTGACAGCAACTAAGTTCGGTTTTTTGTAAATTCCCGTTCCGAATTCCAAAGTTTTCAATTTTTCTCCTAACATTACCCGAGTTGCAATTTCAATGACCGGTAAGCCGGAAATTTTAGAAATGTAAGGAACCGTTCTGGAAGATCTCGGGTTCACTTCGATGACATATAATTCATTTTGATAGGCGATAAATTGAATGTTCATCATTCCTTTCACTTCCAAAGCTCTGGCAATCTTCGTGGTAATCTCCAAAATTTGTTCTTCCGTTCCCGGGTATAGATTTTGTTGCGGATAAATCGTAATGGAGTCTCCGGAATGAACGCCTGCTCTTTCCAGGTGTTCCATAACTCCGGGAATTAAGACATCCTCTCCGTCACAAATGGCATCGACTTCCAACTCAATTCCATTTAAATATTTATCAATCAAGACAGGACTGGAGGCATCTCGAGAAAAAGAAGCTTCCAGATATTTTATCAGATTGATTTCATCGTGGCAAATTTCCATCCCTTGTCCTCCCAAAACATAGGAAGGACGAACCAAAACAGGATATCCGACTTCTTTCGCAATGGCAATTCCATGTTCCACATCCCAAGAAGCCCTTCCTTTCGGTCTCTTGATGTCCAAATTTTCCATCATTTCTTCAAATTTTTCACGGTCCTCCGCCTCATCAATTTTTTCAGCACCGGTTCCCAGGATTTTAACATTTCTTTTTTCCAGATCTTTGGCTAATTTAATTGCTGTTTGTCCTCCAAATTGTAGAATGACTCCCTCTGGTTTTTCCTTATCAATAATGTTCATAATGTCTTCGGTTACCAAAGGTTCAAAATACAATTTATCTCCTGTGGAGAAATCCGTGGACACCGTTTCCGGATTGTTGTTGATGATAATACTTTCTATTCCTAACTTTTTCAGTGTTTTTACTCCATGTACCGTACAATAGTCAAATTCAATTCCCTGTCCAATTCGGATAGGTCCGGAACCGATGACAATCATTTTTCTTTTCGGATGGACTACCACTTCATCATACTGACTGTAGGTGGAGTAATAATAAGAAGAACTTGCTTCAAATTCTCCTGCACAGGTGTCCACCATTTTATAACTCGGAACAATACCATATTGGATTCTTTTATCATGAATGTCTTCTTCTGAAATTTTCATCAAATCGGCAATTCCTTTGTCCGAAAATCCTTTTTTCTTCAGGTTTCGTAGGAATTTTTCATCCAAGTCCGCAAAAGACATTTTTTTCAATAATTCTTCCTGTTTTACAATCCATTCTATCTTTTCCATGAAGAATTTATCAATTCCCGTCAATTTTTGTAATTTTTCTTTGATGTATCCACGACGTAACATTTCCGCTACCACAAAAATTCTTTCATCACTCGGATTGACGACTTCTTTCTTTAACTCTTCCATACGAAGACTTTCGATGGCGGGATGTTCCAAATGATATCGTCCGATTTCCAAAGAACGAATCCCCTTTAGGAAAGCGGATTCAAAGTTTTCTCCAATTGCCATGACTTCTCCTGTCGCCATCATCTTGGTCCCCAGTCTTCTATCCGCTTTTTTGAATTTATCGAAAGGCCATTTCGGAATTTTGACAACAATATAGTCCAAGCTCGGTTCAAAACAAGCATAGGTTTTTCCGGTTACTTCATTGAGAACTTCGTCCAACAAATATCCCATTGCCAATTTTGTTGCTACTCTGGCAATGGGATATCCCGTTGCCTTGGAAGCCAAAGCGGAAGATCTGGATACTCTTGGATTGATTTCGATAATCGCATACTCAAAAGATTTCGGGTGAAGAGCAAATTGGACATTACATCCCCCCACAATTCCGATTTCTTCGACGATTTTCAAAGAAGCTCGACGTAACATTTGATATTCCCGATCCGTTAAAGTTTGGCTGGGAGCCACAACGATGGAATCTCCCGTGTGAATTCCTACAGGGTCAATATTTTCCATATTACATACGGTAATGGCATTTCCATTCGCATCTCGAATGACTTCATATTCAATTTCTTTCCAACCCAAGATAGAGCGTTCAATCAAGACCTGTCCGACTCTCGATAAAGAAAGTCCTTTTAATAAAATTTCTTCCAATTCCTGAGGATTGTGTGCAAAGCCTCCTCCGGTTCCCCCTAAAGTATAGGCGGGTCTTACCACAACAGGATAGCCGATTTCATTTGCAATCTTGTAGCCTTCTTCCAAACTTTCTACGACATGACTCTTTAAAATCGGTTCTCCAATTTTTTCCATAGCTTCTCGGAACAGTTCTCTATCTTCTCCTCGTTTGATAGATTCAATCGAAGTTCCGATGACTTTAATTCCATATTTTTCTAAGATTCCTTTTTCAGAAAGTTCTACTGCCATGTTGAGAGCTGTTTGACCTCCCATTCCCGCAATGATGGAATCCGGTCTTTCTTTTTCAATGACTTTTACCACAAATTCAAAAGTAATCGGTTCAATATAGATTCTATCTGCAATGGCTTTGTCTGTCATAATCGTGGCAGGGTTTGAGTTGATTAAAACAACTTCGATTCCTTCTTTCTTCAAAGTTTCGCAGGCTTGTGTTCCGGAATAGTCAAATTCTGCCGCCTGTCCGATGATAATAGGTCCGGATCCTATGACTAAGGTTTTCTTTATGGATTTATCTAGCATTTTTTGCCCCCTTTACGACTTCTAAAAATTCATCAAATAAGTACTCACAGTCTGTTGGTCCGGGCCAAGCTTCCGGATGAAATTGCACCGTCATAATGTGTAAGGAATCACATTTCAATCCTTCTACGGTCCCGTCATTCACACTCACATGGCTCACTCTTGCAATTTCAGGGATATTATCGATTGCATAGCCATGATTCTGGGAAGTGATGTAGATTCGGTTATGATCCAAATCTTTGATAGGATGATTTCCTCCTCGATGTCCGAATTTCATTTTTTTGGTTGTTCCTCCCAAAGCCCAAGCAGTCAACTGATTTCCGAGACAAATTCCTATGATTGGCATCTTATGTGCAATCAGGATCTTAATTTCCGCAATGACGGTTTGTAAATCGGCAGGGTCTCCGGGACCATTTGACAGAAAGACCCCGTCCAAATTGTATTTCATCATAGTTTCCGCCTTAGTGTTCCAAGGAAATACTACAAGATGACAGTCTCTTTTTTGAAAATTTCGAATAATATTTGCTTTCGCTCCAAAGTCCATAAAGCCTAAACGCAGTCCTTTTCCTGAAATCTCATAAATTTCTTTCGGACTTACCTGTTCCACGGCATCTTTGTTTTGATAGGAAGAAAATTTGGCTTCGATTTCCTTTTTTGTTAAGTCTTTGGTTGTGATAATTCCTTTCATCGCTCCGCAATCTCGAATGATTTTTGTCAAATATCGAGTATCGACACTTTTGAAACCGATGACCTTGTTTTGTCGTAAAAATCCGTCCAAGCTCATTTCACAACGGAAATTATTTGGAAGTTTCGCCTCTTCTTTGATAATCAAGGCTCGTAAATGGATCTTATCCGATTCCATATCTTCCAGGTTAATTCCATAATTTCCTATCATCGGATAGGTCATGACTACCATTTGTCCGTAATAAGAGGGATCGGTCAATAATTCCTGATACCCCGTCATTCCGGTATTGAATACCAATTCTCCAACGGTTTCTCCGATTTCCCCAAATATCGTCCCGTTAAAAACCATTCCATTTTCCAGAATCAGCTTTCCTTTCATAGCTCCTCCTTAAATTTTTCTAAAAAAAAAGATAATGATAGAATCATTATCTTGTGAATACAAATATAGAAAATGAAAAAAGAAAAATAGAATGGAAATAGGAAAATATCTTGAAAATATACTTTTTCTTCAACTTCCTCTTCATCCAGAACTCATCTCCTTCTTTTTTACACTTCTGCTATTCTATCATAAAGTCCTTTTTTTTACAAGCTTCTTTTTTTATTTCTTTTCTTTTTTTCATTAGCATTTACGAATATCAAATATTATAAATAATTCGCTTGTGAAATAATTAAGAATTGAGTATAATGAGAATGTAGAAAGAAAAAAGATAAAAAATAAAATATAGGGGGAGGAATATGCTAAAATTTTACATTGACATCGTAAGTTTTTTAACAATTTTTGCTTTTTTGGCAGGAATCATTTTAGCATTTTTAAAGGAAGAAAAAAAGAGGTTTCTGAATATTCTCATGGCTGTGATTTCTTTGCTGGGAATATCTTTGACAACTGCCATGATTGTTTTTAAGCAGTTATATCCTCAAAAAATGGTAAAAATTTCTTTGTTTTATAACAGATTATCTTTGAGTATGGGAATGGTATTCATGTTATTTTCTGTACTCTTCTTTATTTTCATACTTCTGCGGCAACGAAAATTCATCTCCGTTGTAGCGGTAACCTCCGGTATTGCTACCTATTGTCTGGCATTTACGATTTTACCTCAAGTATATGCTTTGACGAAAGAATTTGTTGCCTTTGGGGAAAATTCATTTGGAACTCAGTCATTGTTGAGACTGGGAGGATATTTGTTGGGGATTTTGACAGTGTGTATCATGGGCTTGGCTGTTTATAAAATGTATTTTCGTTTTCAACTTCGATATCGAAAATTCTTTGCTCTTTTCATTTTTCTGATTGTAAGTATGGATTTTATCTTACGAGGAGTCTCCGCTCTTGCAAGACTTCGTTTTTTAAAAGCAAGTAATCCCCTTGTCTTCGAAATTATGATTTTGGAAGATAAGAGAAATCTTCCTATCTTTGCAATGTTCTTATGTGCCGTTTGCTTCTCTGTTCTCTTATTTTTTCAAAATATGAAAGTAAAGGGAAGTTTTCCAAACAGAGCTATGCTTCGGAAAGAAAAAGCAAGACTGAAAAACAATCGCTCTTGGTCCCTTACTTTATTTTTCAGCTCCCTTTTCGTTATTGTTTCCGTCACTTTTATTCACAGTTACATCAATAAACCTGTGGAATTGACTCCGGCTCAGGCTTATCAGGAAGAGGGCAATAAAATTATTATTCCTCTTAGTGATGTGGAAGACGGGCATTTGCATAGATTTTCCTATCAGGCAAGCGGTGGACACGATGTGAGGTTTATTGTCGTGAAAAAACCGAAAGGCGGTAGTTATGGAGTTGGACTGGATGCCTGTGATATTTGTGGAGTTGCCGGATATTATGAGAGAAATGATGATGTGGTATGCAAACGTTGTGATGTTGTCATGAACAAATCCACAATCGGCTTCAAAGGTGGTTGTAATCCTGTTCCCTTTGAATACGAGATTGTAAATAAAAAAATTATAATTGATAAAGCGGTTTTAGAACAGGAAAAAAATCGCTTTCCGGTGGGTGAGTAATATGTTTTGGAGAATGGTAAGAGGAACATTATTTCGACAGAGAAATAAAATGCTCATGATCGCTTTCACAGTGGCATTAGGAGTTTCCTTAGCGACTGCGATGATGAATGTCATGTTGGGGGTTGGAGATAAGGTCAATAAGGAATTGAAAACCTATGGTGCCAATATTACCGTGATGCATAAAGATGCATCCATTTTAGATGACTTATATGGAATTCACGGAGAAGATGTTTCGGAAAAATTTTTATTGGAGGAAGAAATTCCAAAAGTTAAACAGATATTTTGGGGCTTCAACATTGTCGATTTTGCTCCTTATTTAGAAAGAAATATAGAGGTTACGGGGCTCCCGGATAAGGTAAAAATATATGGAACCTGGTTTCATCATCATTTGCTTATGCCGACAGGAGAAGAGTTGGATACCGGGATTAAGAATTTGAAAAACTGGTGGGAAGTGAAAGGAGAATGGTTACAGGAAGAGGATGAGAATGTAATCCTGTTGGGAAGTCTACTTGCCGGAAAATATAATTATAAGGTTGGAGACAGTCTGGAGGTCAAAAGTAAAAACGGACTGAAAAAGCTTCGCATCAAAGGAATTTTTAATTCAGGAGGAGAAGACGATGCCGGCATTTACACGAATTTAAAAACAGTGCAGGATTTGTTTGGACTGGAAGGAAAAGTTAGTTTCTTAGAAGTTTCCGCTCTTACGACACCGGACAATGATTTGGCAAAAAAAGCCGCACAGGATCCGAACAGTTTAACAATTTCCGAATATGAAACATGGTATTGTACTGCCTATGTCAGCTCCATTAGTTATCAATTGCAAGAAGTATTAACGGATAGTGTGGCAAAACCGAATCGACAGGTGGCGGAATCGGAGGGAACCATTTTGAATAAGACGGAACTTTTGATGTTATTGATTTGTATCTTAAGCTCCTTTGCTTCCGCTTTAGGAATTTCCAATTTGATTACCGCTTCCGTTATTGAAAGAAGTCAGGAAATCGGTTTAATCAAAGCGATTGGGGGAACCAATATGAGAATTATTCTTCTTATTTTAACAGAAATTGTGCTATCGGGAATCTTTGGGGGAATTTTCGGCTATGCAGCAGGAATCGGTTTTACACAGCTAATAGGAAAGACCGTTTTTTCTTCTTACATTGACCCTGCCATTATTGTCATTCCCATTGATATTGCTCTTGTATTTGCGGTTACAATTTTGGGAAGTATTCCGGCAATCAGATATTTATTGGCATTGAAACCGACAGAAGTGTTACACGGTAGATAGGAGGAAAGCATGACAAAAAGACAAATGTATATCAAGCTTGTAGTGAATTCTCTTATCCGAAGAAAAGCAAGAATGATCGTTGCCTTATTGGCAATTGCAATTGGAGCGACCATTATGTCGGGACTTGTTACCATTTATTACGACATTCCCAGACAACTTGGAAAAGAATTCCGTTCCTATGGAGCAAACTTTGTGATCCTGCCAAGTGGAAATGAAAAAATTTCGGAAGAAGAATTTCAAAGATTGAAATCAAAAATTATGCTACACAGCGTAGTAGGGGTTGCTCCTTATCGTTATGAAACGACAAAAATCAACCAACAGCCCTATATTTTAACAGGAACTGATATGGTCGAAGTCAAGAATAACAGTCCTTTCTGGTATATTGAGGGAGAATGGACAACGAACGAGGATAGCAGCAATGTGATGATTGGAAAAGAAATTTCAAAAAAGTTAAATCTACAAATAGGGGATACTTTTACTGTCGAAGGGCCGAAGGCAGGAAGCAAAGTAGTTGCTTCAAAACAGTCCGATTCGGCGGAAGCAAGTAAGAAAAAAGATTTGGGTTCGAATTTTTATGCAAAAAAACTAAGCGTTAAGGGAATTATTACGACAGGAGGAGCTGAAGAATCCTTCATTTTCTTGCCTATCACTCTTTTGGGAGAAATTTTGGAAGATGTGATTCAAATTGACGGAATTGAATGCTCCGTGGAAGCAGATTCTCAACAATTGAATCTCTTGGCGGAGACTTTGGAAAACTATGATAAAAATATTATCGCCAGACCTGTAAAAAGAGTGACTCAATCCCAAGATATTGTTTTGGGAAAATTACAAGTTTTGGTTTTATTAGTCAATATTGTGGTTTTGGTCTTAACGATGATTTCCGTCAGTACCACAATGATGGCAGTGGTTGCGGAACGAAGAAAAGAAATCGGATTAAAAAAGGCTTTAGGTGCCTATAATAACGAAATTAGAAAAGAATTTTTAGGAGAAGGTTCTGCTTTAGGATTTATTGGAGGGATTTTAGGAGTTGGTTTAGGATTCTTATTTGCTCAGGAAGTAAGTTTAAATGTATTCGGAAGAGCCATTGAATTTCAGTGGCTGTTTGCACCGATTACCGTCATTGTATCCATGTTAATTACGACACTTGCCTGTTTGTATCCTGTAAAAAAAGCAATGGAAATAGAGCCTGCATTGGTGTTGAAAGGGGAATAAAGAATGGAAGAACGAAAAGTATTACTGGAAGTCAAGAATGTTTCTAAAATTTATGGAGAACTGCATGCCTTAAAGGATGTCAATTTAACGGTGAAAAAGGGAGAATGGGTGGCAATTATGGGATCTTCGGGTTCCGGAAAATCCACCATGATGAATATTATCGGTTGTATGGATAAACCGAGTGTCGGAGAAGTCATTCTGGACGGACAAAATATTACGAAAGAAACCCAAAAATCCTTAACGGAAATTCGCCGAGAAAAGATAGGACTTATTTTTCAACAATTCCATTTGATTCCTTATTTGACAGCTTTGGAAAATGTTATGGTAGCTCAATATTATCATAGCATTCCCGACGAACAGGAAGCTTTGGATGCTTTAGAAATTGTGGGCTTGAAAGAAAGAGCTCATCATCTTCCCAGTCAATTGTCCGGAGGGGAGCAACAGAGAGTTTGTATTGCCAGAGCCTTAATTAACAGTCCTGAAATCATCTTGGCGGATGAGCCGACCGGGAATCTGGATGAAACGAATGAGAATATCGTCATCAACATTTTAAAAAAGTTACATGCAGAGGGAACGACCATCATTGTGGTGACACACGATGCGGAAGTGGGGTCAGCGGCGGAACGAAAAATTATTTTGGACTATGGAAAAATTGTGGATGATATTTATTTAAAATAGAAAAAAGGAGGATATTTTATGAAGAAAAAAATGTGGATGTTAACATTGGCTATGCTGGCTCTTGTGATTGCCTGCGGAAAAAAAGATTTTTCCAAGATGACATTCCAAGACGGCTCCTATGCAGGTCAATATGTTTCAGAAGATTCGGAACATAAAGACAGCTGTGAAGTCATATTGGAAATAAAGGAGAATAAGATTGTCTCCTGTCAGGCTACCTTCAAAGATGCTCAAGGAGAGATCAAGGATGAACACTATGGAGAAAACGCCGGAGAAGAGAAGTTCACAAAAGCACAATTGGCGGTACAAGGTTTCGAAAAATATTCCGATATGCTTTTGGAGGTGCAAGATCCTGAAAAAGTAGATTCCATTGCAGGAGCTACCGTATCCAATAAAGAATTCAAAGCGGCTGTGTGGAACGCTTTGGAAAAAGCAAAGTAGTATAGAAATAGAAAACTTTCATATCATAGGAAAACGTTATAGGTACAAAATTTGAAAACAAAAGGAGTTTTTTGCTATGAAAAAAAATATATTTGAAAAATTAGGAATTTTGTTGTCTATTTTATTGCTTCTTATCCCAAAATGGATTGCACCGATTTGTCCCGGACTGAAAGAAGACGGAACGCACATGGGATGTTTCTATAGTGGAAATTTGGTAATGAAAATAGCTGTCATGATTATGATTCTATGTATCCTTATGATTGTCCTATCGAAATATAAGTATCTACGATTGTTGGGAAGTGCTCTTGTCATAGTATTGTCCGCTTTCAGTTATCTGATTCCTCATGGTATGACTCATATGCACAATGAAATGGGAAAACCTTACGGATTTTGTAAAATGGAAAGCATGGCTTGTCGAGCAAATCATACCTTTGAAATTGTAGGAATTGTTGCAGGACTGATTGCCCTTGTCATGATTATCAACATCATAACAATTTTATTGAAGAAGGAAAAGTGAAAAAATGAAGAAAAGAATAGATGCTACGAGTTTGGCGATGGAAAATATAAGACAGAGAAAAATGAGAAGCATTTGCATGATATTGCTGGTTACTCTTTCCAGTATCATCGTATATATGGGTTCTGTATTTTCTCTGAGCTTAAAACATGGTTTGGACAGCCTTTCCAATCGTCTAGGAGCAGATGTGATTGTGGTTCCCGCGGGATATAAAGCGGAAATCGAGAGTGTTCTTCTGAAAGGAGAGCCTTCCACTTTTTATCTTCCGGAAAATACCATGAAAAAATTGGAGCAGTTTGAGGAAATTGAACAGATGACAGCTCAAATTTATGTTGCAACCCTATCTGCTTCCTGTTGTTCTTATCCGATTCAAATTATAGGAATTGATATAGACAGTGATTTTTTGATTTATCCATGGATTACAAACAGTATTCATAAAGAATTAAAGGATAATGAAGCCATCGTAGGAAGTCATGTAATAGGAGAACAGGGAGAAATTGTTCGTTTCTTCAATCATGAATTAAAAATTGTAGGTCGTCTCAAGGCGACGGGAGTCGGTTTTGATGCTACTGTCTTTGTCAACCGAAAGACGGCAAAAGAATTGGCAAAGGCTTCGGAAAGAATTACGGCAAACCGAGTAGCGGAAGAGGATGTGATTTCTTCCATCATGCTTAAGGTAAAACCCGGAGTAGATTCCGTCAAACTTTCTTCTAAAATTTCAAGGACTCTTGCTCATGAAGGAATTTTTGCTATGTTCAGTAAGAAATTTGTGAATACGATCTCTTCCAATTTAAAAGTGTTATCCTCTTATGTCGGAGGATTGATCTTTATTATTTGGATTTTTTCCATTGTAATATTAAGTATCAGCTTTACGGCAATTTTTAACGAAAGAAAAAAAGAGATGGCAGTTCTAAGAGTTTTGGGAGCTTCTAAAAGAATATTGCGAAACATTATTGTAAAAGAAGCCGGAATTTTATCTCTTTGGGGAGCAGCTCTCGGAAGCTTTTTAGGGGTTCTGCTTTCTATGATTTTTCTTCCCCTTATGGCAAAAAGTCTAACAATGCCGTTTCTTTCTCCGGGAATTTTGAAATATCTACTTATATTTCTCTTGAGCTTTCTACTGGGGAGCTTGATAGGACCTCTCTCAACCGTTCGAGTGGTTAAAAAATTGACGGAAAAAGATAGCTATATGAGTCTAAAGGAAGAAATGTAGGAGGAAGTATGTTAGAAATCAAAAATATATCGAAATCTTATACCAGAGCAAACAAAGCTTTTTTTGCTGTAAAAGATGTCAGTTTAGAGATCAAGAGAGGAGACTTTATCCATATTATCGGGAGAAGTGGTAGTGGAAAATCCACTTTCTTGAATATTGTGGCGGGTTTACTTTCTGCGGACAGTGGAGAATTGCTTTTTGAAGGACAAAATTATATTTTGTTGGAAGATGAAGAAAAGTCAATTTTTAGGAACAAAACCATCGGTTTTATTCCGCAGTCCCCTGCCTTGTTATCCTATCTGACTGTTTTAGAAAATATTCGACTTGCCTATGATTTATATCATACGGACGGAAGTTCCGAAGAAAAAGCGAGATATTTTTTAAAAGAGTTGAGATTGGAACATCTTGCCGACTCTTATCCTAAGGAATTATCCGGTGGAGAATTGAGAAGAGTCATTATTCTTCGGGCTTTGATTACGGATATTCAAATTTTGATTGCGGATGAGCCGACTTCGGATTTGGATATTGAGGCAAGCAAAGAAGTCATGGAATTATTGCAAAAATTAAATGAAAGGGGGCTGACAATTCTTATAGTGACACATGAATTGGATACTTTAAAGTATGGAAAAAGTATCTATACCATGTCTGAGGGAGTATTGAGCCCGGGCAATCATTTAAGCAAAATGCCATAAAGGGGATTTTAGCAAAAATGAGCTAGGAACATGATAAAAGAATGTGCAGAAAAATGCTTTTATGAGATAGCGAATTCAGAAGCAGGCAGTATGGAAAGAAAAACTCCAAGTAGAATTTTGAAGTATAAAATCCTAACTTGGAGTTTTTTATTATATAGGAAAGTATAAATTTAAAGAGATAGGAAAATAATAAAAAAAAGAATTTACGGAAATATAAATTGTAATTAAGAGTAAAATTATAGAAAAGTTATAGAAAAATAAGAAATTGTTGAATGCAAAAAAGCTCTAATAAAATTAGAGAAAATTAAGGATATATTTTATGAATTTCATACCCAGACCAGAGGGAGGTTAAAAATAATTCTTTTACTTTTAGCTTTATCTTACAAAAAGGACAAATAAAAGGATTAATATCAAAAGTTTCTAAAGAAGATTTCACATAAAAAGAAAGTTCAAATTGCTTTTTCTTTTTAAAATTAAGAATAACTTTTTTTAGTTTAGAATTTAAATGCCTAGCATAAAACCCAAATCTAGAAATAGATTTAAAGTTTTTAGGTGGAAGATGAATAAGAATCTGTTGAACAAATTCATCAATAGGCATTGTGCGATATTTTTTATTTTTATTATCAGCTAAATCTTGATAGAAAAAAGTAACTTCTTTATCGTTAAAATTAACAATTTTATATTCTGCAATTGGAGCTCGCGCAAGATATCTTCCAAGATACTTTATGATTCCGGCAGTTGAATTAAGTTCTGTAGATCCTACATTAAAAAATAGGCGAACATCTTTTTTGTATAGTTCTCTAACTGATTTGAGCGCTTTTTTCTTAATGTTTTCAGAGTAGTTTCCATTTTTTACAATATCAAGTACTAAAAAACGCCATTGTTTAGCAATAGAATTAACATGAAAATATTCCAATTTTCTAAAAGTTAGTTTTTTAGTAAACCCACCCAGCGAAACAAGCGCATGGATGTGTGGATTTCATTTGAGGTCACGACCAAAGGTATGAATAATTGTGACAAGCCCATAATGAACAATATCAGTATCAGTAAAGTAATTAGGAGAAGATTTAGGAATTTTCTTTTTTCTTTGAGTTTTTTTATTAATATTGTGAAACTGATATTTAAAAATTTCATTAACGGCTTCAGCGAGTTTTCTAAGTAAAGTTCGATCATAACAAAAAAACATTCTTAATTCTTCAGGAATGGTAAAAAGAACATGCCTATGAGGGATATTAAGAATATCTCTTTGCATATTAGAAGCCCAAACAGAAGAATATTTGAAACCACAAGTAGGACAGAGTTTAGATTTGCAAGAGATAGGAAAAGTATGAAAGTGACCGCATTTTTTACAAGAATATTTAACAAAACCTTTGCTAATATCTCTACAAAGTAAAAATTTATCAAGAGAAAATTTGATAAATTCAAGATGTTCATGCGCAACAAAAGACTTGATAAAATTGAAGATATGTGTTAGATTAGTTAAGAGTAATATTTCTTTAATCATAAGAAGTAGCTCCTTTCTGTATTTTTTTTCGCAATTAAATTTTACAGAAAAAGAGAGCCGATTGCAAAAGATTTTTTTAAAATCTGCAATCGGCTTTTTTTATGAAGAATAAATAAAAGAAGATAGAAAAACCATTTCGAAATTCCGATAATATTTTTTATGTAAATATTATAAAAAAATGTAATTTATTATTTATTAGATAATATTTTTTATCGGTATATTTTAACTAAATTAAAAATTTATATTTTAATAATTATTTATAATAATTATAATTTTATTTTACGAGAAAAGAGAATTCGATCGAATAAAAAGAGAGGTATTTATAAGGATTATCGATAATATTTTTTATGTCTTTTTTCAAAGAACAGAAAGAAAAGGATGAACCACAGAAGTATTCTTAGTCAAGTGAGAAAAAGAGAAATTCCCATCCTAATTTTCTAAATTATTTTAAAATAATAATTATTATTCTTATTTTAGCACATATAATTATAATTATATGCGATTTTATTATTAAACTTATATAAATAATAATTTGTTTTAAATAATTTTGAAAATTTTTCTTATAAAAAAATACATAAAAATAAATATCGGATGATTTGATAGAAAAAGAGAGAGAAATCCTTTTTGACTTCTCTCCTTCTCTTTATCTATATTCTCGATAAAAATCTTCGAGCAATTGCTCTGTATCCAAATTATCTTTTTCAATGTCTTTATAATATCGATAAGTTCCTACCATAAGTTCATGACATGCTGCTTCATCTGCGACAATAATTCCTTTTTCATGTAATTGTAGGGCAGAAATCGTCCAAAGATGATTAACTCCTTCTTCAATTCCTTTATGCAAGGCTCGTGCTTTTTTTAAGCCGTTTACCATAATCAGAACTTCTTTTGCCTCCAAGATTGTACCAACTCCAACAGTTAAAGCCAGTTTGGGAACCTTTGTTATGTCATTATTAAAAAATCTTGCATTTGCCAAAATGGTGTCTGTCGTCAATTCTTTACTTCTGGTTCGAGAACTCAAAGAAGAACCCGGTTCGTTAAAAGCAATATGTCCATCTTCTCCGACCCCTCCCAAGAAAAGATGAATTCCTCCCGCTTTTTTTATTTTTTCTTCATATTCTTGGCATTCTTTGACATAATCTTCTGCCATTCCGTCTAAAATATTAATATTTTCTTTCGGAATGTCGATATGGTCAAAAAAATGATGTTTCATATAGTAGTGATAGCTTTGTTTATTTGTTGCTTCCAATCCCACATATTCATCCATATTAAAAGTGATGACATTTTCAAACGATAGTAAGCCATCTTGATAAAATTGAATCAATCTTTTATACATTCCCAGAGGAGTTCCTCCGGTTGGCAAGCCTAATACAAACGGTTTCTCTTTTGTAGGCTGAAATTCTTTGATTTTTCTTGCTACGTATACAGCAGTCCAATCAACTACATTTTTTTCTGTAATAACAACTCGCATATTTCCTCCTTATAGTTTAAAATTTTTGACTATTTCCATAGCTTCCAATATATTTTCTTCCATCTCTTTATTTTCTAAAATCAATCGGACATACAACATATCAATGACTGTCATTTGTGAAATTCTTGGAGAAAGAGCCGTTGCTCTAAAATTTTTATTTAATTCCACTGTATTTAAAGAAATCTCTCCTAAGTCACGAATGGGATTTCCTGCAATGGTAGTCAAAGTGATAATCAAAATTCCTCGCTCTTTTGCTTTTTTCGTAATTTCATAGACTTCCTTCGTCTTTCCACTATAAGAAATGACAAATAAAATATCCTTTGCTCCCATGGTTGATAACAAGCTAAGCTGTATATGAAAGTCCATTTCAAACACAACATCTTTTCCCAATTCCAGAAGTTTATAGGATAAATCTTTCGCAACAACTCCTGAAAATCCGGCACCGAGTATCATAATTCTTTTCGCCTTCTCCAATGCTTTTATTGCTTTTTCCAGTTCTGTAAAATCTAAAAGAGAATAGGTATCTTCAATTGCCCTGACATTTTCATGAGCCACTTTTTGGCATACTTCTTGTAGACTGTCATCGGAATCGATTTCACTATCGATAATGTTGACTTGTTTTTTTGCAGAACGAACTCCAATGTCTTGGCTTAGAGAAAGTTTAAAATCAGGATAACCGGAAAAGCCTATTTTTTTTGCAAAACGAACGATAGAAGCCTGACTTGTTTTACAAATCTTTGCGACTTGATAAGTTGTCAATTGTTTTACCTCTTCCGGATGATTTAAAATATAGTTTGCTATTTTTTGTTCCATTTTACTAAAATTTTCACGCATCATCTTTAGTTTTAAAATTACACTCATTCTTTCTTACCACCTTAGTTTTATTTCGCTTTTCCCGTAGTTTCAACTCTTTTTGTATGCTATTCAAAACATTTCGTTTCTGTAAAGTCCACAGAGGAGCAAGAAGGGTCTCTTTTTCTCCATCTCCTGTCAACCTATGGATGACTATATTATATGATAAATTCTCCAAGATTGTAACCACTTTTTTCACAAATTCTTCTTTTTTTTGTATTTTTATTTCATGATTGAGATAAAGTTGTTCCAAATATGTGTTTTTTTGTATGTATAGACAATGAATTTTTATTCCCCATGTTCCACATTCTTGAGCATAGAGAGCTGTTTGTAAGCCGTCTTCTTCCTTTTCTTTCGGGAGTCCTAAAAGAATATGAGTTACAAATTTGATCCCATATTTTTTTAGCCGGGAACAGGCTTCCGTATAAACGGAAAGAGGATAACCTCTATGAAAAAATTCCGCCACCTCCTCATTAATTGTCTGCAAGCCCAATTCAACCCATAAAAAAGTTTTTTCCTGAAACTCCTCCAATAAGTGTAAGACTTCTTCGCCCAAACAATCAGGACGAGTTGCAATGGCAAGTCCCATAACTCGAGGATGTGTAAGAGCTTCTTCATATCGTTTCCGTAAAGTATCGACATCAGCATAGGTATTGGTAAAATTTTGAAAATAGGCAATTACTCTTCCTGTGGGAAATTTTTTTGAAATGAGCACCAATTGTTCTTCTATTTGCTGATAAATATTTTTATGTCTATCTCCTGTGAATTCTCCACTTCCTTCCTCACTACAAAAGATACATCCTCCAAATCCGATACTTCCGTCTCGATTGGGGCAAGTAAATCCGCCATCCAAAGAAACTTTATATATTTTTTCCCCGAAATGATCTTGAAAATAATCATTCAAAGAATAAAACCTTCCCATAAATACAACTCCTTTTTTCTTTCTAATCTATTCTAGCATAGAAGATATTTTTATGCTAGAATAAGTATGAGAAAATAAAAGGAGAGGATAGGAAATGAAACATCAAATTTTGCTAATCAATACAGGTGGAACCATTGGAATGATAGGAGAACCCTTGCACCCTAGTAAAAACTGGAAAGAAGTCACAAAAAATCATCCCATTCTATGGGATTTTTTGGTTGATTACTATCAAATGCAAAATCTGGTCGATTCTTCGGATATGAACCCGAGCATCTGGTTGGAATTGACAAAAATTATAAAAGAAAATTACGATAATTATAAGGGTTTTGTCATTCTGCATGGAACGGACACAATGTCCTATACTGCTTCCATTCTTTCTTTTCTCTGTAAAAATTTGGGAAAACCGATTATTTTAACCGGTTCTCAAGTTCCTCTTGCAAAACCGAGAAGCGATGCTTTACAAAACTTAATCACAGCCATTCAAATTGCTTCCCAATATGAAATTCCGGAAGTCTGCATCTTATTTCGAGATACTTTACTTCGAGGAAATCGTTCCAAAAAAGTAGATGCTACCAATTATTTTGGTTTTTCTTCTCCTAATTATCCCGTCCTTGGGGAAATCGGTGCTGAAATTAAAATTTCATGGGATAAGATTCTGCCTCCTCCAAAAGAGCACTTTCGACTGGAGGAAGAGCTTTCTCCCAATATTTTAGTCTTAGAAATTTTTCCGGGAATGAAGGTCGAGTTCTATCGCAGCATCCTACAATCTCAAATCAAGGGGATTATCTTAAAAACCTTTGGAAATGGAAATGCACCTACTTCTCCTTCTTTTTTGAGCTTTTTGAAAGAATTACAGGAAAGAAAAATTCCGGTTATCAATGTGACACAGTGTATCCGTGGAAGTGTAGAGCATGGAAAATATGCTTGTAGCCAGAATTTTCTCTCCTTGGGAGTGATTTCTGCCAAAGATATGACAACAGAAGCCAGTATCACAAAATTGATGTATTTGCTTGGAAAAAAATATAGTTATGAAGAAATTCAAGAGAATTTTCAAAAGAATTTTGCAGGAGAAATTTCTTAAAAAACTATTACAAATACTTAAAATTCAGCCAGAACTATAGAATAAGAGTTTATAGATAAGTTTGTATAAATTTAAAAACCTTCTAGAGATATGTTACTATGAGAACATAGACTAGAAGGTTTTTTCTTTTAAGATTTTTTAGCAATACTACTTATCAAAAACTCTAATAAATCCTATAAAAACTGTCCTAAACTATCTATCAGAAAGTTTTAAAAAGAATATTGTAACCCTATTGTAGTAGAGATATTGGTTTTATCTTTTACTAAAGGAGAGTTGGTAATTTCTTTTGAATAATTTGTGGCCGATACTGAAGTAAATATAGAGAACGGCTCTGTAATTTGATATTCTAAAGAAGCTTCTGCACCATAAGAATAAGATGCCTTCGGAGAATAAACTTTAGTTAACTTTCCACCAAAGTCTTCCTTATGCACTCCAAAATAATAATTTGTGAAATTTTTAGAATATATCGTATAATTAAGACCTGTTGTAAAAAATAAGTTTTCCGTAAGAGGAAAACTTAAACTAAGATCTGCTCCGGTTGAACTTCCTCTTTTTCCTCCTTGCGCGAAGATGGAAGTTTGAAAATTATCTTTAAAGTAAGTAATTCTTCCTCCTCCAACAATTTGACTTCTTCTTGTTTGAATACTTTTATATTCTTTTTGCATTTCTTTCCCTTTGACAGGATATCCATCTAAAAAATCAAAATATCCGGAAATTAGAAAATTGTCGTGAACTTGAAATTGGTATCCCAGCTCGGATTGATTGATGTAAAAATCTTTGTAATTTACTGAAATAAGAGGTAAGACAGAATATTTTTCTTTTGCACTTACCTTATATATTTCTTTTGCATGAGAAGCTGTAATTCCTAAATTTACTCCTGACATTTTTTCTTCTGCATAACTAAATGCAGCGAATGAACAAAAAATTGCTATTATAAAATTTTTTTTCATAATATCCTCCTTCTATATCTAAAATTTATATTCAAAACCTAATGAATACGAAATATTTTGATTTTTAACTCCTGCAATATTCTTTTCCGTTGATACCTCTCCTTCATCGGAAGTAGATACCACCGTCGATTTTCTGTTTTTAAAGTGTTTTACAATTTCCACTCCCGCTTTTAAGGATAAAGCTTCATTCCAATGATATTTTAGCAACAAATTGGAAGAAAGATATTTCATATTTTTATATCTTTCTATAGTCTCCATACTTCCTCTTTCCAAATGTCTGTCGACTGCCTTTACTCTTCCCCAAAATCCTCCATTTAAGTTCCAAGCCATCTCCCAATTTGAATTTGGAGCATAAACTATTTTTATTCCAATATATGGATTTATGAAACGTTGTCTGTAAGTAATACTTTTTTGATTATCTCCTGGTAAGAGAACAGCTCCTATCCCGGGAATATAATTCAACTGATTTCCTGATAAGGCATAAAAATCATATTTATCATAGTTTATTCCTAGTAAGGGAGCAAAACTGAACTTTTCTGTTCTTTTTAAATAATATTTTACTGAAAGATCCATTCCCATAATATTTTTTATATAATTTTTATTTTTACTGAAGTTTGATAAGCTTCCTCTATCTTTATCTTTTGGAACGTAATAAACAGTATAAGTTCCATCTTCTTTATCCTTTTCTATTACATCTCCCTCTTTAGCCTTTTTTTTAGCTTCTTCTTCGGTTGCTATTTTATTTAGATAGGGAATTTTCTCTTCTGTATCCGGAGTGGAAAACCAATCGTAGTCTTTCATATAGCTGCTTCGATAATGATTTGAAATATTTTTCTTTCCGGAAATAGAAAATTCCCAATTATTAAAAGTGTAATCATAGCCTAATTTCAAGATAGGTATATTTTTAATTTTCCAGTCTAAATAACTGATTTTATCTCCATTTGGATGATAAACATACTCTCCCGCCTTCCCGTTCATCATTTGAATATCTGCAGAAATTTTTCCTTCCCCGGCATACATAATACTCGAAATTCCGAGACATCCGATAAAAAGTATTCTTTTCATAACTCTTTCCTCCTTAAAGTATATATTTTTTCATTTTTGTATGATAATATACTTTTCTACATCTTTCAATTTTTTTCTTTTTTTCTTAATATTTTATTCCCATTCTTTTTTCTTTCTCACTTCTTTATAAAAAATATCCTATGATACCTGCTCCAAAAACATCGGTGATTGCATGTGCCAGAAAAAAAGGAAACAAATTTTTTTCTTCCATCTTAGTATAAAGCATATAATAAATGCTTCCAAGTAGGAAACCGATTGCAATAGCTGACAGATTTCCCTGATAGGTATGAAAAGAATAACGTATAAATAAAGAATATATAAAGTAATAACTTCTTTTTTCCGGTATTACACTCAAACAAACACCTAAAAAGAAAATTTCCTCATAGAAACCATTTAATATGGAGTATAGGATTAAAGACAAATCTATATCAGAAAAGTGAAAAAAGAAAGAACTATCTTTTGGCATTTCATAAAAAATGGAATTATCAGAGATAAATTGTGAAACTAGCATGAAATAAAAATCAAATAATAATGCAACCCCTACAAATAAAATGATTCCTGTCAAAACGGCTTTTAAATTTATTGTTATCTTCCACTGTGAAAAATTGAAGTTCCGAAAATATAGGTATAAAAAAGCTATTCCTAGCAATAATGTTTGAAATAAGAATGCTTGCCAATTCAATGTAGTTGTAAACTCTTGAATTTCAGTCATATTTTTATCTGTAAGATGAAAAAAAGTAGAAAAAGATGTTACTATAAAACTGGAAAACATTATGACAGTGATTAAGAATACATCCCAGCATTTTAAATAATGTAATTTCCTTTTTTTTCTGTTCAAAATATCTTTATATATCATTTTTATATACTCCAATCCGTTTATTTTTCTCTTCTTATTCATTTGGCTCGAACTTTTCCGGAACAAATTGATCCCTCATATTTTATAAATATCTCATAATACAAGTAAAAGATAAGAATAAGTTGAACTACTATACTCACTATGCTTCCTTCCACTCCGAACTTTCCTCCTGACAGCCATGAAGGTCCCTGAGTCGTGACAGGAATAAATGCATTGCCTGTATTTGTTCCGCTCACCGGAAAGGAAAAGACATTTCCTTGAAAACAATTCCAGGCTGCATGAAAGCCGCTAATTCCCCATATATTTTCTGTTTTTATCCTGTATAGTACTGCAAATATTCCAAAGAGAAATAAATCTAATAAAGGTAACAGAGAAATTCCATCATTTTCCAAGTGCATCCAAGTAAAAAAAGAGGAAGAAATTAAGATTCCAATAAAAATATTTATTTTCTTAGAAATACTGCCAAAAAGCCATCCTCGGGTAAGGACTTCTTCCGCATTTCCTTGAATGGACCAAGCAAGGAACAAGAAGAAAAAACGACAAATGAGCTGAGGAGTGATTTGAATCCCGTCTATTTTCACTGCACCAAGGGACATCATCAAAATAACACAAAGAGACAAGACAATTCCACCTAATAGCCATCCTTTCAAAAAATGTTTCAAAGCATTTTTTCTCATAAAACCGAAAGTTTCCCATGAGAGTTTTTGAATTTTTCTTCCCCAGAAGACGACAAGTCCGGTTATAAAAATAAAACTTGATAACTCCACCAAAAGTATCATCCAATCTGTTTCCGGGAAGAATTTAAATATTAATTCTCCATAGAATAGGGTAAGTAACTCTGATAAGAAAAGTATAATTTTTCCTGTTAATAGAGTTAGTAGCAAAAATAAATAAGAATTTTTTAAAATTTTTTTTAGTATCGTTTTAATCTGTAACATTTTTCACCTATTTTTTAGTATTTTTATTTTTAATATATTTTATTACATGGGATGTTAAATTTTCATTAAGAAATTATCTATTTTTTTAAGAAATATCCTTCCCCTATTTTATTGATAATAGGATTATAGCCCAAAATTGCCTTTATCTTTTTTCTAAGAGAGGCTAAATGGACTCTTATGGAATTACTAAAGTAATCCACTTCACTATCCCATGCATGAGCTAATAAATTTTCTGCTGTTACAACTTTATCTTGATTAAAGAGTAAATATTCTATGATTGCCGTTTCTTTTTTTGTCAAAGTCACTTCTTCTTCATTCGCATAAAGAATTCTTTTTTGGGTATCAAATCGAAGCTTTCCACAAGTTAGCATTATTTTTTCCAATCGAAAATTTCTTCTAAGTAAGGCTTTTACCCTTATTTCTAATTCTTTAAAATAAAAAGGTTTTGTCAAGTAATCACTAGCTCCTAAATCAAAACCTTCTACTTTTGTTTCAAGGCTTGCATTTGCCGTTAATATTAGCACTTTAGGATTTTCTTTACTTTGATTTAAATATTTTAATATTTCAAAACCTGATATATCTGGAAGATTTAAATCAAAAATAAATAGGTCATACTCTTCATAATCAATATACTCCATTGCCTTTTTTCCACAGGAAGCTAAATCCACATAATATCCTGATGAGCGTAGCCCTTCCCCTATTGTTTCTAACAATTCTTTTTCGTCTTCCACTAATAATATTTTCATATTTCCTCCTCTCTTACTGTTTTGGGAAAGCGTATTTCTATCAAAGTTCCTCTTGGGTGATTTTGAGATACCATAATTTTTGCTCTATGGTGTTCGAAAACTTTTTTGGAAAAAGAAAGTCCCATTCCTATCCCATCTTTTTTCAATTTTTCAAAATCCTTTCCTCTAAAAAATGGTTCAAATATGGATTTTCTCTCCGTATCATTCACTCCTATTCCTGTATCTGCTATTTTTATGTGAATATTTTCCAAGCTTTCTTTAAGCTCAAGTTCCACTCTACCTCCACGATAATTATATTTAATGGCATTATCTAATAAATTAAAAAATGCTTGATATAGCAAAGTATAATTTCCTATAATATTAAATTTACTATTTCCTGTTTCTTCTTCTTGAAAGTCTTTTATCGTGCATTCCAATTTAATATTTTCTTGAAATGCTTTTTCTTCAAAATCCACGATTAAATCTTCCAGCAAAATATCTAAGGGAATCTTTTCTTTTAATTCCATCCTTTCCACATGGGATAATTCTAAAATTTTATGAATAATATTACTCAATTTTACAACCTGTTTTAAGACAATAGATAACAATTCTTCCACTTCATTTTTATCATAAGACTTCATACGAAATACTTCTATTTTAGTCTGTAAAACAGTCAATGGAGTTTTTAATTCATGAGCTATATAGGAAGACAGATTTTTTTGTGTTTCAAAAGATTTTTTCAATTTATACATCATATGATTGAAAGAAAGGATTAAACTATTAATTTCCTCTGTATTGGATAAGATTTCTATGGATTCGTTCAAATTTTGCCTCTCCACTCTGTCCATATGTTCTGATACTTTTTTTAATGGCATTAGAAATCTGCCCAAAAGAATATAAGTCAATAGAGTCCCTGAAATAATATTAAAAATAGCAAACAAGTAACCATAGACTTTCAACTTTCCACTAAAATTATCAACATTGTCAAGATTATATATTTCAATTGTCATATCGTCTATTGGAATTACAATGTCTTTTAGAATAAAAGATAATGCATAGTTCAATAAAAAAATCAGAACTATATTACTAATAGATAAAATGCCTCCTACTAATACGGTCAGTTGGATTTGCATACTTTTTTTCTTTTTCATCTTTTTTCCTTTCTCAACATTTTTTCTTTTTTCAAAATATTTTATAAGAATATACTTTTCATATTATATCATTTTTAATAGTTTTTTCATAGAATCTATTTGACTACATAGCTATAAAAAAGGATTTTAAAGATTTTAATTTATAAAATCTCTAAAATCCTTTTGAAAATTTCATGTTCCAGTCTTCATCAATATCCTTGACAAAGAAGCTTCAAACATCATTTGTCTGTTCTCATGTCCTATGCATCACTTCGATTTCTTCTTCTTTCTCCCTCTTTTAGGATTTTTTTCCGCAATCGAATGTTCAGAGGAGTGACCTCTACCAATTCATCCTCTGCAATATAATCCAAAGCTTGTTCCAAGCTGAATCTTCTCGGCGTTGCCAATTGAACGGCATCATCACTTCCGGCAGCTCGCATATTGGTTAATTTTTTCGTCTTACATACATTGACAACCAAGTCATTTTCTCGATTATGTTCTCCCACAATCATCCCCTCATAGACAGGGACTCCGGGATCTAAAAATAAAGTTCCTCTATCTTGCAAGTTATTCAAAGCATAAGGGACCGTGACTCCTGCTTCTGTCGCAATCAATACTCCTTTATTTCTGGTAGGAATTTCTCCCTTGAAGGCTTCAAATTCAAAGAAAGAATGATTTAAAATTCCGGTTCCTTTGGTGACTGTCAAAAATTCATTTCGAAATCCAATCAAGCCTCTTGCAGGAACTTTGAATTCCAAACGAGTATAGCCGTCTTGTCCCGGAGTCATGGCAATCATTTCCGCCTTACGAACTCCCATTTTTTCAATGACCACTCCGGTATAACTATCGTCCACATCAATCAGAGCCATTTCCATTGGCTCCATTTTTACTCCATCTATTTCTTTCATTAAAACTCTCGGTTTGGATACTTGAACTTCAAAGCCCTCTCTTCTCATATTTTCTAATAGAATGGAAAGTTGCAATTCTCCTCTTCCCTTTACTATAAAGGCATCCGGAGTATCTGTGGCTTCCACTCTCATACTTACATTATTTTGTACCTCTTTTTGCAAACGCTCCCAAATATGCCGAGAGGTTACATATTTTCCGTCTTTCCCAACGAAAGGAGAATCGTTTACCATAAAGGTCATTGCCAAAGTCGGTTCGTCAATATCAATAACCGGTAAGGCAACCGGATCGTTGACATCTGCCAGAGTTTCTCCAATTTCAATATTTTCCATACCGGCAATACAAACAATATCTCCCGCTTCCGCCTCTTGCAATTCCACTCTTCGCAATCCTTCATAACCGTATAAAACAGAAATCTTTCCTTTGATTTGAGAACCGTCTCTCTTCATAATCATGACTTCCTGGTTTCTCTTTAAGGTCCCGTTATGAATTCTTCCCACAGCGAGTTTTCCGACATAATTATCATATTCGGTATTGGTAATCAAAAATTGGGTCGGACGATTTTTATCTCCATCGGGATCTTCCACAAATTCCAAAATAGTATCAAACAAAGCCTGCATATCTTTTTCTTCATCTGTTAGTTCTTTTTTTGCAAAACCTGCCTTACTGGAAGCATAGATTACCGGAAATTCCAATTGATAGTCATTGGCGTTCAATTCAATGAACAAATCATAAATCATATATAGGACTTCTTCCGGTCTGGAATTCGGTTTATCAATTTTATTTACGACAACAATGGGTCTATGTCCTTGTTCCAAAGCTTTTTTCAATACATATTTCGTTTGAGGCATAGGTCCTTCAAAAGCATCCACCAACAGTAGAACGGAATCCACCATTTTCATAATTCGTTGAACCTCTCCTCCGAAATCGGCATGGCCGGGGGTATCTACAATATTGATTTTATAGTCTTTATATCGAACCGAAGCATTTTTTGAAAAAATGGTAATTCCTCTTTCTCGTTCAATATCATCCGAGTCCATAATTCTCTCTTCCACTTTTTCCAACTCATGACTTCCAAATGCTCCTCCTTGTCGCAATAAACAATCGACCAGAGTCGTTTTTCCATGATCGACATGGGCAATAATTGCAATGTTTTTAATTTTCATACTTCACTTTCCTTCTTTTTAAAAATACTTATATCCTTTTAGCCTTTGATGTTCAATTTTTCCCAATCCTAAAAAAACTTCTTCCTGATATACTCGATATTTGCCATCTTTTTCCTGAAAAATTACAGTATTCCCATTTTGGAAAAGACTTCGATTTTTTTCTCCCTCGAGTTGTATTTTAGGGAACAAAAAATACTCTTCCACGGGAATGCAAAAACTAAAATCACAGATTTTTATTTTATCATGAATTTCCGAAATTGTATAGGCATTTTTCAAAGTATGTTCTCCTACTTGAATCCGATTTAAGGCTGTCATGGTGGCAAAACTTCCCAAATCTTTTCCAATGTCATGAATTAAAGAACGAATGTAAGTTCCTTTGGAAACTTTGGTTAAAATTTTTGCCTTTGTTTGTTGAAACTCTAAAGTATGTATTTCAAAAACAGTGACTTTTCTTGCTTCTCTTTCCACTTCTACGCCTTTTCTTGCTAATTCATATAATTTTTTTCCCTGTAACTTAATTGCGGAATACATGGGAGGAACTTGTAAAATATCTCCTTTCCATTTTTCCAAAACCTTTTCAAACTCTTCTCGGGAAACTTCTTTTTTGAGAGATTCTACAAGGACTTTTCCTTCCAAATCATAGGTATCCGTTTGATAGCCGAATTCCATTTCCGCTTCATATATTTTTTCTTCCGCTTCAATTTCCTGTGCCAAACGAGTTGCTTTTCCCACACATAAAATTAAAACTCCTGTCGCTAAAGGATCTAAAGTTCCTGTATGTCCTATTTTTCGCTCTTGTAATATTTTTCGCAAAGAACGAATAACATCGAAGGAGGACATTCCTTTTTCTTTTTTCACAACAATAATTCCATCCACGCTCTTCTATTCTCCCATTGCTTTCACTGCGATTTTCAAGCCTTCCAAAGCTTTAAAAAGAACTTCTCGAGAACAGGCCAAATTAATTCTTTGACAGCTTTCTCCTCCCTCTCCATAAGGACTTCCATTTCCTGTTGCAATTTTTCCATATTTTGCCAAATGCTTTGTAATTTCCTCTCCTCGAAGAGAAAAATACGAAAAATTAACCCAAAGAGTATAGGTACTTTCCGGCATATAAGCAGATACTTGAGGCAATTCTCTCTGAATGAATTCCACCGCTATCTTTAAATTTTCTTCCAAATATTCTAAAGCGGAGTCAAGCCAGCTTTCTCCCTTACGAAAAGCCGTTTCCATTGCCACAATACTCAAGGCATTGTTTCTATGAATGTCCAAAACTTCAATTTTATCAATTAAAGCCAAACGGGTTTCTTCCTTGGAAACATATAGAAAAGAAGCATGTAAGCCGGCAAGATTAAATGTTTTGGTCGCAGAAAAACAAGCTACCGTATTTTGCCGAACTTCTTCTCCCAATTGTAAAAGGGAAAGAGTTTTCGCTTCTCCAAAGGTCAAATCTCTCCACATTTGATCTTCAATGATTTGAACCTTATGTCTTAAACAAATATCTGCAATTTTTTGCAATTCGTCTCTTTTGTAAACTTTTCCAATCGGATTGTGAGGATTACAGAAAATGAAAAGTTTTACCTTCTCTTGAATAATCTTTTGTTCAAAATCTTCCCAATTGATTTCAAAATTTCCTGTAGAACTTTCCAACATAGGAGAAGTCACTAATTTTCTTCCCATTCCGGAAATACTTCTGAAAAATCCGGGATATACCGGTGGAGTGACTATAACTGCATCTCCTTTTTCGGTCAGTACATCCAGAGCTAAGGTAAAACTTGTTACCCCACCCGGACTATGAATAAAAAACTTCGGATTCAAATGATAATGAAATCTTTTTTCCGTCCAGTCACAAATAGCTTGATAATAGGAACTTGGTCTTGCAGTATAGCCGTAAATCCCTTGTTTTGCCTTTTCTACCACGGCATCTACGACTTCTTCGGGAGCCGGAAAATCCATATCCGCTATCCAAAGAGGATACAAATCTTTCTCCCCGAATTTTACTTCTAATTCATCCCATTTTGCAGATATATTTTGGGATCTGTCCCAATGTTTCATAAAAACATCTTTCATCATTTCACGTTCCTCACTTTTTATTTTTTATAAATTTTATGTATGCTGACATATAATAACGGTACGACAAAAAGAGTTAGTAGAGTGGAGGCTGTCAATCCAAAAATAATCGTGATTGCCATTTCTCCATATAGAGGATCAAACATCAATGGAAACATTCCAAAAATTGTGGTCCCGGCAGCCAAAGAAACAGCTCGAACTCTACTGAGAGAAGCATCTACGACTGCATCAAATTCCGTTTTGTCGGTATGTAATTTTTGATAACGTATTTCATCCAAGAGTACAATGGAATTTTTAATCATCATTCCTGAAAGACTTACCATTCCGATAATTGCCATAAATCCAAAAGAACGTCCCGTGATGAGCAATCCGGGAACAATTCCCAATAAGGAAAGAGGCAAGACAATAAAAATAATAAAAGGATCTGTTAAACTGCCAAATAGCAACAAGCAAGCTATAAACATAATCATAAATTGAATAGGTACATAGGATAATACTTTCATAATATTTTTATTTTGTTCGTAATATTCTCCATTCCACTCCAAAGAATAGCCCTCCGGAAGGTTAATATTCTGAATTTTTTCTTCCAGAATAGATCGCACTTTTTCCACCTGCATTCCTGTTTCAACATCTGCTTGTACTTGAATAGCTCTTTTTCCGTTATGGCGAATTATCATAGGGTCTTCCCAGACTAATGTTTTTTCTTTGATCAATTCTCCAAAGGGAATGGCTTCCGTTCCGATTCCCCAAACGGGAACCTGTTCCAAATTAGTGATATTGACTTGTTGTCCTCCGGATTTTTCTCGAATGACAATCGGCAAATCCTCCACTCCCTCATGAAACATTCCAACTTGATTTCCATTTCCCAAACGATTCAAAGAGGAGGCAATATCGAAAGCACTCACTCCGTATCTTCGTTCTTTTTGCTCATCCAATTTCGGAGACATGGTTAGAATTTTCTCTTTCCAATCGACATTCACATTTTTAGCTCCCCGAATCTCATACAACTTTTTTTCTACAGTTCTTGCCAAATCTCTCAGTATTTTCGGATCCGAACCCGTAATCCTAAGTTGTAAGGGATATTTTGTAGGAATTCCGTTTGCATAACGTTTTAATTGAATTTGTACTTCCGGTAAATGTTCCCAAGTGAATTCTGTCAAAGAATGTTCCAAATCGTCAATTGCCGATAAGGTATTGACGTTCACAATGATTTGTGCCAAAGAAGTCGTCGGTAATTCCGGAATGGTTGCTACATAATATCTGGCCGGAGAGGAGCCTACAACGGTTGTATAATTTTCTACTTCTTTCTTTTTTGCAATCTCCTGTTCCAAGATTTTAGAAACTTGATTGGTATATTCCAAACTGCTGCCCTCCGGAGTCCAAATATTCAACACAAAGCCTTTTTTGTCGGAATTTGGAAAAAAGGAAGTCGAAATTCCTAAGGAGAGAAGAAGAATGAATACAAAACTTCCAGCCAATATCATCAGGGAAAGTTTTCGAAAATGCAATATTTTATTCATCCATGTTCGTAAGATCCAATAAAATTTTCTTCGTTTTTTACTTATTTTCTGCTCTGTCGGATCCTTTAAATATAAGTAACACAACAAAGGAGTTTGTGTCATGGAAAAAATCCAACTGAGTCCTAAAGAAATAGCAATGACCCAAAATAAACTTGAAATATATTCTCCAATGCTTGACTTCATTAAATACATCGGTAAAAAAGCGGCAATGGCGACAAAGGTAGCTCCGAATAAAGGTAAGGCTATCTTTTTTGTCGGTAAGGTAACCGCTTCATATCGCTCCATTTTATGCTCCAGTGCATGTAAGCTTCCGTCAACAATGACAATGGAATTATCTACCAACATTCCCATGGCAATGATAAAAGCTCCCAATGACACCCTTTGTAAATCCATTTTTACAAAAAGCATATAAATAAAGGTCCCTAAAATAGAGAGAACCAAACCGCTTCCAATGATGAGCCCACTTCTCATTCCCATAGTAAACAACAAAACACCGATAACTACAGCTACAGAAGCAATAAGATTATACACAAATTGAGAAATGGCATTGGAAACCAATTCCGGTTGATAATAAATTTTATGGACTTCGATTCCAAGTGGCAATTTAGAAGAAATTTCTTTCAATTTTTCATCTATTCTTTTTCCTGTCTTCACCACATTCGTTCCGTTTTCCGGAGACAGTTGCAGACCTATAGACATTTTACCACAAAAACGCATCATATTGCTAGAAGGATTTGAAGAAGATTTTTTAATGTCGGCAATATCCTTCAAAACTAATGTATTTCCTGTTTCTCCTGTCAAGGTTTTGAATAGATTCGACTTAGAAAAAATAACTAAATTCTCAATATCTTCTATCCTTTGAAAAGTGGTATTCAATTGAAAATGCAAATATCGTGTTCCCTGTTCAATCTGCTGCGTAGGAACAGGAATATTTTGCTGTAAAATAGCAGCATAAATCATTTTTTCATTAATACCCAGACTTGCCATTTTGGCTCTGTCAATAACAATCTCAATGACGGAGTCCGCCTTTCCGTAAAGTATGGCTTTGGAAACTCCCTCAATGGCTTCCAATTCTCTTTTGATATATTTGCTGTAATGATTTAATTCCTCTTTGCTGTATCCTTCACTGCTGATTGCAAAAAACATTCCATAGACATCTCCATAATCGTCTAACACAATAGGAGAAATCGCTGTACCGGGAAGAGATAATTTGCTGTCCGCTACTTTTTTACGTAAAATATCCCAATATTGATCCACTTCTTTCGAGGGAATTGCTTCTTCTATTTTGACTCGAATTTCTGAATATCCCGCTTTCGAAATGCTGTCAATGTATTCAATATGAGGCATTTCTCTAATTTTTTGTTCCAATTTATCAGTCACTTCCAGCTCCACCTGATGAGGATTTGCTCCGGGATAAAGAGTGACTACCAATGCCTCTTTGACTTTAAACTCAGGATCTTCCAATTTCCCAAGTTTAAAATAGGATAAGATTCCTCCCAATGCAATCAACAAAGTTAACACGAGGGTTACTATGCGATTTTTTAAAAAATACTCTACCATAGTCTTACCTCCTCACAATAGATTTCCAACATTCGTATCTGTTTTTGGAGGAATCGGCTTGATAGCCTGACCTTCATGAATGGTAGCAACTCCTGCTACAATCACCTTTTCTCCTTGTTTTAATCCGGAGAGAATTTGAATTTCCCCGTTCCCTCTCAGTTCTCCCAAGCTTACTTCTCGTTTTTCCGCTCTATTATTTGCTCCATAAAGATAGACGAAGGAACCGTTTTCTTCAAAAATAGCGGAAATAGGAAGTCGTATTTCTCCCATATCTTCTTTTGGAAGAACAACACGGACAGTCCCGCTCATCCCTGCATACAAGTTCTTTTCTTCCTGTTGTATCAATTCCAATAATACGGGATAACTTGCCTTTGTCATATCCGGAGTCGAAGAAACGGATTTTAAATGAAGAGGATAGTGTTTTGTTTTGTCATCATCCAAGATAAGGTGAAAATCCTTTCCCAATTTTATTTTTTCCAAGTCTTTACTACCTACTTGGATTGCAACTTCAGAAACTTCTTCGGAACTAAGAACAAAAATAGGAGTTCCTGCCGCTACGACACTTCCAACTTCCCCCATTTTCTTGGAAATAAATCCATCATAAGAAGCTCGCAATATTCCATAGTGAAATTCATTTTGAGAATGAGAGAAAGCAGCCTGATTTGCTTTTTCTGCAGCGATTGCCGACTTATATTGAGAGAGTACCGTATCGTACTCTTTTTTAGCAATGGCATTGTTTTGATAAAGAGTTTTGACTCGTTCAAATTGCAATCTTGCATTTTCTGCAACTGCCCTGCTGGCTTCAAACTTTTGTCGATTGGCTTCCATATTCAAGTTGTAGTCTTGTTCTTCCAATTTCGCTAAAATCTGTCCTTTTTTCACAAAATCTCCAACATTTACAAAAATATTCTCAACTTTCCCTGCCACTTGAAAGGAAAGAACTGTTTCCTGTTTTGCTTGAATAGAAGCAGGATACTCCAGAGTAATTTCTTCAGAACTTTCTCTTCCAATTTCTTGAATTTTTACCGGTCTTATTCTCTCTTCTTCCTCTTTTTTCCCGCAAGAAAGAAAACAGAAAGAAGAAATAAGAAAAATAGAAATCCATTTTTTAGTCATTGTTTTCACCTTCTCCCACAAAACGACCTCTTCCAACTAACATATCCAATATTTCTTGAAGAACGGCAGATTGATATTCGGCTTTCAAAGCTGAACTTTTGGCTTCCTCATAAGATTGAGCGGCTTGTAAATAAGAAAGTTCATCGATCATCCCTACTTTTCTTTCCAAGCTTTTTTGATGAAATTTTCCTCTTTCCGCCTTTTCGTTTATTTCCGCAATCTCTTCTTCTTCAATACTACTTTGTAATTTTTGATAAACATTGGTCGTTTCTGCAATACTTTGTAAAATAAGACTTTCTTTTTTTAACATTGCTTTCCGTTGCTCTATTTTTGCTTTTTGATAGGCGGAAATGTCTTGAAAGCCATTGAAAATAGAAAACACTCCTCCCAAAATTCCCAACAAATAGTGAGAGCTGCTTAATAGGGATAAGCTATGTTCTCCATAAAAACCTTGTAAACCTATAACCGGAAGAAAACGACTGAAACTTATTTTAAGCTTTTCCTTTTCCACTTCCAACACTTTTTCCTGTATTCCTAAGGCATCGTTATGAACTAAGGCCTGATATATCACTTCTTCATAATTGTCTTCTTTTCTTTTTGTTATATTTTGTGTTTTCTGTAATCGGACGGAAGACAGAGGAGAAAGATTTAAAGTAGATAATAAACCCATCTTCGCCAATTTTAAATCTCTTTGATTTTGTGCCAAGGCTAATTTTTTTTGTTTATAATACGCCTGAGCTTTTTGATATTGCCATTCTAAAATACTTTGTGTATCTAGGGCTATTTTCATATTGTGTAAGAGTTGTTCGGCACTTTTTAAAGAAGCTTTCAGTTGTATTTCTTCCGCTTCTAAGGCTAAAATCCAATAATATTGCTGAATGACTTGAATGCTTATCATTTTTTCCGTCAATGTAAGAACAAGACTTTGAATCTCTTCTCCTTTTCTTCTGGCGGAATATAGAAACCAAGTTGCCGGAGCAAAAATAGGCATACTGGCTTGCAGGCCATAAACACTATAACTTTTATCCAACAATCGACCTTGAATTTCTTTCGGCAACATCGGTCCAATCAAAGGAAATTGACTCAAAGAAGCCGGTAAATCTACTTGTCCCGACAGGGCTTCTTCCCAAAAACTTCGAGTATAAAAAGCAGAAATTCGAGGAAGAAAATTTCCGAAAGCTATCTTGCTGTCTATTTTGGAAATTTCCCTCTCCAATTGCTTCGTTTTAAGCTCGAGATTTCTTTCCTTGGCAATTTGAATCGCCTCTTCTAAAGAAAATCTTTGTTCTGTTAGAATTCTTTGTGTTTCTGTTTCTTTCCTTTTCAGTTCCTGCAACAAAGAAGTTTCAGAAATTTCTTTGTTGACAGAAGAACAAGAACTAAGGAAAAGAAGACAAAGAAAGAAGCTCCATTTTTGTTTCATTGCATCCACTCCCTTTTCTTTTCCAATATGTAAAGAGAAGTAGCTTGTATCCCCAAACTACTTCTTCCGCCAAACGTTATTTTAATTCTATCTTTTAAAATTCTCCATCATCAATCAATTCTCCATAGGAATAGTGATGTACCCATTGAATTTCTCCACTTGGATAATATTGGATATTCTTTCCATGTAATAAATTATTTTGGAAATTTAGAATTTCTCGAACTTTTCCATTTTCATAGTAGGTAATTTTACTTCCGTTCAAACGTCCTTTTTCAAAAAAAGCTCTACTTTTCAATTCTCCATTTTCGTAATAAATAACCCATTCTCCCTCAAATTCATTCAAGGAAAAATGAATAAATTCTTTCATTTTCCCGCTTTGATAGTAAAATATGGTATCTCCATCTAAAAGTCCGTCTCGATATTCAGAACTTTGAGAAACAATTCCATTGGGATAATAGGATAAAGACAAGCCATTTTTGATTCCATTCTCATAACGAATTCTTTCTCGAACTTCCCCTGTCGGATAACGATAAAATACCAATCCGTCAAAAGGATGACTGTCTTGTTTATAATAAATGACATCTGACTTTTCAATGCTGTCAAAAAATTCAATTTGTCTTTCTTTCATCTTGTTTTCCTCCTCTTTGTTTTTTTTGGGCTAACTTGGAAACAAAGTGAGAGGAGAAGAACTTCCTTTTGCGACTGATAACATAATTGATGCCCCCCATAATTACAACCTTAAAATATTTTCAAAAAAGAAAAAATGTAGAAATTTTTACATGCCCTTTTCTAAAAATACTTACCCATATATATGGTAACATAAAAAGATAGTTTTTACAAGATATTATCCAAAGAATCTTTGTGAAACTCTTCCACTTAAATTAAGGTATTGAAGTGGAAACTTCTTGGGAAATAGTTGGGTTTACTTTACCAAGCTATCCTTTCAGTTCCTATGGTTTTATATTTTTAAGCAGAATTTTTTATTTCTGAAAAATGCCTTGATGCAAACTAAAATATCACCATTGCCTTTTTTCTTATAGGATGTTCCACAACACTACAATGGACATCAAAGATATTCTCAATTATTTTTTCATTCAGAATTAGCTCTGGGGAGCCTTCATAGAGAATTTTTCCTTCTTTCATAGCATAAATATAATCACAGTAGTAGGATGCCAAGTTAATATCATGCAAAACCATCAAAATTGTTTTGTCAAGTGACTTCAATAAGTCCATAATCTCGACTTGGTATTTTATGTCTAAATGGTTGGTAGGCTCATCTAAAATTAAAATTTCAGACCCTTGAAATATAGTGCGGGATATCAGAACTCTCTGAATTTCTCCACCTGACAGAGAAAAGAAATCTCGATCTATATCATCTCTCATTCCTACAAAAGACAAGATCTTTTTGATCTCTTCCCTCTTTTCTCTTCCAGAAAATCTCTTTTCTTTGGCATAAGAAGCCATATCCATAATTTCTTCTACTGAAAAATTAAAATTCATATTTTGTCTTTGTGTTAATACTGCAATTTCTTTGGCTAAATCTTTATTTGTATATTCTTTAAGAATTTTTTCTTTAATATATATTTCTCCTGAATCACATTTCAAAAAATGATAAATATTTTTTAATAGAGTACTTTTTCCCGAACCATTTGCTCCAATAATTCCCACAACATTTTTATTTTTTACTTCTAGACAAATATTTTTTAATAGTTTTTTCTCCTCAATACTAAAGCATAGATCTTTCACTTTTATCATATTAATCATCCCCAAATCTATATGATTTTTTTCTAAGGATATTTAGAAAAAATGGAACACCAAATAGTGAAGTTATAACTCCAATTGGAATTTCCTGTCCTCTAAAGATTCCTCTTGTCAGCATATCTGTAATCAATAGAAATAGAGCTCCAAGTAAAATGGAGACTGGAATCAATTTTTTATGATTTTCTCCAACAAGCTTCCTTGAAACATGGGGAATGATTAAGCCGACAAAACCTATAATTCCTGTATTGGAAACAATATATCCTGTTAATAAAGTAGAAATAAAGACGATAAAGTTTCGCATAAATCGGATATTGACTCCCAGTACAAGGGCATTTTCTGCTCCGATCATCAATATATTAAGTTCTTTATATTTAGGATATGTAAGTACGAAACTCAAGCTCAAAGCGAGAAACATGGGAAAAATCATTTCCCAATTTGAGCCACTCAGACCTCCTGACATCCAGAAAAAAGCATCTCTTATTTTTCTTTCATTGGGAGCAATACTGATGAACAAGGTTGTGATGGCAGAAAAAAAAGCAGAAAACGCCACTCCAACTAATACCAATTTCGTCGTGGAAAAATCTCCAAAGCCGGAGACCCAAAATACCAGAAAAACTGTCACTATTCCTCCGAAAAAGGAAAAAAGAGGAACAGAAAAAGCATAAGCTTCACTCAAAAAAATCAATCCTAAAACAGCTCCTGCACTCGCACCAGAAGAAATTCCCAATATATAAGGACTTGCCAACGGATTTTTTGTCAGACATTGCATCAATAATCCAACAAAAGATAAGGAAGCTCCAGCAAGAATGGCAACTATCACTCTAGGAACTCGTAATGTCCATACAATAATATCCAAACTCTCATCCCAATTTTCCGAAAAAATTTCTTTTGAAAAAATTCTATTGATGATAATTTTCCAAACCTCTTCCGATTTCAGACTGACGGAACCTATTGTAACAGAAAAAATAGAAATAACAATGATTGCCAAAAACAGGAAAACAAGTAGAAAAAGATAATTAATATTTTTTTTAGGAAACATCATAAATCAATTCCATGCAATGCCCTTGCCACATTTTTTACCTCGTCCACAATTCTCACGCCTGGAGAAACACCTGCTAAACTTACTTTAATAAATCTATTTTTCCGAACTGCTTTTAGATTTTTGATTGGAGAACTTTCTTTTAAATATTTCACTTTACTTTCATAGGAATCATCACCATAATCCACAATAATAATATATTCCGGATTACCTATAATAATTTTTTCCCAAGTAGAATTTCCAAAACTACCAGGAAGATAAGCTGTTATATTTTCCCCCCCTGCTAATTCTATTATAAATTGTCCCATTCCTTTTCCAGCAATTACAAATGGTTGTTTCTCTCCAGAATCATAAGCGAAGATCTTTTTCTTTGTTCTAGGAATTTTTGCCTCAATTGCTTTTAATTCTTCCTTCATTTTCTCTACAAAACTTTGGGCATTTTTTTCTACTCCAAAGATTTTTCCTAACTCCAATATATCCATATATAGAGTTTCAATATTTTCATCTTCCAAAGATTTTAAGTAATGCACTCGAACACCATTGGCTTCCAGTTCTTCCCTCGGCCCTAGATTTTTTGGCTTTTCCAAAGATTTCCAACCAGTTACAAAATCTGGTTTTACAGAATAAAATTTTTCTTTAGTGGGATACTTATTAGAGAGTACAGGAATTTTTTCAAATTTATTTTTTAATTTAGGTAAAATCGGATTATCCAAATACGCTGTCCCTACCATATGTTCTTCCGCTCCAATTGTGAGTAAAATTTCTGTAGTAAAATGTGCAGTTGATACTGCTCTCTCTGGTATTTTTGCAAAAACGAGAGTGCTAAATAAGAATAATAGGCTCAAAAAAAACTTTTTCATATTTCCTCCCTTGCTTTGAAATATAATTTAATATTTATCATATATGAAATTAATTATTTTTTTAGATGAATATTTTAAATTTTACTATATTCCCCTCAATACGTCAATCAATATTTTTCTTTATTTTAAAAGAAAAAAATAATTATCTTCTTTTTTATAAAATCTAGAAGGAAAATTGACATTATCATTCATTATATATATAATTATATTAGTATCTTTATTCTTATGAAATATATATTTTAAATTTTGAGGAGGGAATAATGTTAAAAAAAATTGGATTAATGACTTTTATTCTAAGTTCTGCCTTATACGCAGAAGAAAATGTAATCAAATTAAATGAAAGTGTCATCTCAAGTCAAAACTTTAAGACAAATGTCAAAAACACTGCAGCAAATATTAGTATTATAACGGCGAAAGAGATAGAAGAAAAAGGGGCAAAGGACTTGGCAGATGCTCTTCGGATGGTTCCAGGAATCATGGCAAAAAACTATTATGGAGATATTGCATTTGATATTGGAGGGTACAGTTCCGTCCATGCTCAAAGAAATAATATCATTACTCTGGATGGTGTAAAAATTTCAAGTAGGGATGCCAGTAACATTCCTTTAGCTTCTATTGAGAGAATAGAAGTCATTCCTAATGGAGGAGGAATTTTACATGGAGATGGAGCTTCCGGAGGAGTCATCAACATTCTTTCTAAAAATATTTATGCTAAGAAGAGTGATCAAAAAATGAATGGAAAAATGAACGCAGAAATTGGAAGTGAGAGCTCCTATAAATATGGAATCTTCACAAATGTCAATGTGACAAAACATTTTAGTTTCACAGTAGACTATTCCAAATACAAATTAAATAGTTGGAGAGAACATGATAAATATGGAAAACTTACGAGTAGATACCGAACTATTTCCTTAGCGGGAAACTGGAATTCTGATCATTCAGCCTTGACAGTAAAGTATACAAGAAATGAAAAACAACATGCAGACGGTTTTGATTTGCCGGAAAACATATATTTCAAAAATAGAAAACAAGTTTTATATTCACTAAGAGAATATTTCAACTCCGATGACTTTTATATTACCTACAAAGCAAGTCTTGGCTTAAAAACAGAACTGTTGACCTACGCAAATTTATACAAATCTACTGTAAAAGATAGGGAAAAAGTGAAAGAATCTGAATATCATAAAAGCTTTTTCAAAACTCAAATAAAACAAAATTATTCCAAAGAAAATTACTTCATAGTGGGAATAGATTATTTTTCAGATAAATCAAAACCTTATTTGAATGGAGCAGCAATTGGAAGAAATTCTGAGAAAAAAGACTTTGGAATTTTTGCTATCAATGAACTAAGATTTGGAAAATTTAGTTTTGCACAAGGAATTCGTTACAATAATGCTAACTACAAATACTACTGGCGTAATCTCTCTCCTATTCCTATAGATAAGAGAAATCAAGAAGGTAGACAAGAATACAACAACTATGCAGCAAATCTGGAGTTGAAGTATGACTATTCCAATACTGGAATGATTTATGGAAAATTATCCAGAGAATTTAGAACTCCTCTAACCAGAGAAATGTATTACACAGTAAACGCTTCTAAACTGAAAGCTCAAACTCAAAAAACATTTGAATTAGGAATAAAGGATTATATAGGAAATGTCTTTGTAAGTGCTTCTGCATTTTATAAAAAAATAAATGGAGAAATTTACTATCAAGGGATGATGGATCCAATAAGTGGAAGGACAAGATTCCCATATTACAATATGGGAGATACCAGAAGAATTGGACTACAAGTTCTTTCTGAGCAGTATTTTGATAAAATTACTTTTACAGAATCTATTTCCTATTTAAACCACAAAATTGTTGATTCTGATTTCGCTTCCAGAAAAAATAAAGAAATTCCAATGGTTCCAAATTGGAAAGCTGCTTTCGGTGTAAACTATAAACCTATTGAGAAGCTAAACTTAAACGCAGATCTTGTTTACTACGGAAAATATTTTGACTCTGATGATCCTGAAAATATAAGAGCGAAAGACAAAGGAAATTATACTACAGTAAGTGTATCTGCAAATTATAAATTTGAAAATGGGCTTGCTCTGACAGCCAGAGTTAATAATTTATTCAACAGAAAATATGAAGATTATGTCGGATATTGGGATAACAGCCGTCAATATTCTCCGGCAGTAGGGAGAAATTATTCCATTGGGATTGACTATATTTTTTAAAAAATTTCTTCTTAAAAATACGGATAAATATACTATATGAGCTATTGACTCAGAATAGAGTACAAATAAAAGTTTTACAAAAGAAAAAGGTTCTCCAAAATAAATAATTTAGAGAACCTTTTTATATTGTATATTTTTTCTTTGCTAAATCCTATAAAAAATTTTTTAGCTACCCCTTTTAATTATTTAATTTTAAGACAGATACAAAAGCCTCCTGTGGAATTTCAACATTTCCGATAGTTTTCATTCTCTTTTTTCCCTCTTTTTGTTTTTCCAATAATTTTTTCTTTCTCGTAATGTCTCCACCATAACATTTCGCAATGACATTTTTACGATATGGCTTAATGGTTTCTCTTGCAATGATCTTGGAACTTAATGCTGCTTGAATCGGAATTTCAAATTGTTGTCTCGGAATGACATCTTTTAACTTTTCGCAGATAGCTCTTCCCCTTGTATAAGCACTATCACTATGTGCAATGAAAGAAAAAGCATCCACGGCTTTTCCGGATACTAAAATATCCACTTTTACAAGATTGGATTCCCGATATTCACTCAATTCATATTCAAAGGAAGCGTATCCTTTCGTTCGAGACTTCAACTTGTCATAAAAATCAATTACAATTTCTGCCAGCGGCAATTCATAGGTCAACATGGAACGATTCTCATCAATATAATCCATAGAAAGAAAAATTCCTCGTTTCTCTTGACAAAGTCCCATGACATCTCCTACATATTCTTTCGGTACAATAACTTTTCCACGAATGAAAGGTTCTTCTACATGAATTCTTCCTCGTCCCGGTTCCGGAAATTCACAAGGGTTGTCGATAATCATTTGTTCCTGTCCTTCGATAGTCACCTTGTATTCTACAGACGGTGTTGTTGAAATTAAATCCAAATGATACTCTCTTCGCAGTCGTTCCACAATAATTTCCATATGCAGCAGACCTAAAAATCCACATCGAAACCCAAATCCCAAAGCGACTGAAGTTTCCGGAACCCAAGTTAAAGAGGCATCATTCAATTGTAACTTTTCCAAAGCCTCTCTCAAATCTTCATAATCATCTGTAAATAAAGGATAAATTCCTGCAAAAACCATAGACTGTGCCGGTTTAAAGCCTGCCATCGGGAATAAACAAGGTCGATGAGGATGAGTAATCGTATCTCCTACTCTTGTATCGTGAATGGATTTTACCCCGGTGATGATATATCCTACAGAACCTGTTCCCAGTTCTTCTTTCGGCACCATCTGCGGAGAAAAAATTCCCACCTCCAAAACATCAAATTCTTTCTCTGTCGACCAAATTTTAATTCTATCTCCTTTTTTCAGGCAACCGTCTTCCACTTTAATATAGGTAATAACACCTCGATAATCATCAAATTTAGAATCAAAAATAAGAGCTTTCAAAGGTCCTGTTTCTTCATAATGGGGAGCGGGGATTTTTTGAACGATAGCCTCCAATACATCCTCAATTCCAATCCCTGTTTTTCCGGAACAAAGAACGGCATCTTCTGCAGGAAGTCCAATAATGTCTTCAATTTCTTTTTTCACTTTGTCGGGCTCTGCTGCCGGTAAGTCTATTTTGTTGATAACAGGAACAACCTCTAAATCATTCCCAATCGCCAAATACACATTGGCAAGGGTTTGAGCTTCCACTCCTTGAGCGGCATCTACAACCAAAATTGCTCCCTCACAGGCGGCAAGAGATCTTGATACTTCGTAAATAAAGTCGACATGTCCGGGAGTATCAATTAAATTCAATTCATATTCCAGCCCGTCTTTGGCTTGATATGAAAGGGTAACTGCCTGAGCCTTAATGGTAATTCCTTTTTCTCGTTCCAAATCCATAGAATCCAGTAACTGTTCTTTCATATCCCTCGCACTGATTGTTCCGGTATATTCCAATAATCTATCTGCAATTGTTGACTTTCCATGATCAATGTGGGCAATAATGGAAAAATTTCTTTTCTGTTTTTGTTGCATGCTTCCTCCTTGTATAATGAAAAACATAGTAAAACTACATTTCCAAAGGATACATAACAACATAAAGTTCGTAGAAGATAGTATTCTTATTTTCGCAAAGGAATAGTTTTCTATGATATTTGTTGGTATTGATGTAGTTAAAAACAAACATAATTATTGCATCCTGGATTCTGATGATAATAGCTTCTATGCTTTTTAATGATGATTCTAAATCTTATTCATCACTATTATATCATATTTTTAAACTAAAGTCACTCACAAGACATCGTTAGTGTGTGGTTTGCTTATTTCTATAAAAGATACTACATTTAAAATTCTAAAAAACAGGAACACAGAAAACGTCATTTATAAGCCTAAGTCATGGGATATATGTTATTAGTCTATATTTTCTCCCCTACAAGCTCTTTAAAATTACTATTTTTTTTAATTAAATCATCATATTTTCCACTTCCTGCACAAATTCCATTTTGTATAAAAATAATATTATCTGCATTTTTTATGGTAGATAATCTATGAGCAATCATTAATGTGATTTTACCCTTTTTCAATTTATTTAAAGATTCATTAATTGCTTTTTCATTATTATAATCTAAATTTGCAGTTATTTCATCTAAAATAAGAATTGGAGAATTTTTTAAAAAAGCTTGTGCTATGGATATTCTCTGACGTTCTCCCCCGGAAAGTTTAGTTCCCTTTTCCCCAACAACAGTATCTAATCCCTTCTCTAAATTATGGATTAAATCCGTTAAATTTGCATCTTTTAATGCTGATTCAATTTCTTTCATACTTGCATTTTCACTAGCTAATAGTAGATTTTCTTTAATGCTTTTATTAAAAAGATACACTTCTTGAGGAACAACGGTGATAAGCTTTTTTAATTCTTCCAACCTTATATCTTTAATATTTATTCCATTAATTAAAATGCTCCCTTTTTCTACATCCCAAAATCTTTGTAAAAGCTTACTACAAGTTGATTTTCCGGATCCAGAACTTCCAACCAAAACAGTTGTTTGGTCTTTATTGATAACAAAAGATAATCCTTTTAGGATAGGAATATTTTCATTGGTATTCTTATCTACATAGCTAAAAAATACAGTTTCAAAGGCAACTCCTTGTTTTTTTCTACCAACAACATTATCATATTCAAATTTTCCTTCATCGCAAATAGAGCTCTTCAACTGAAGAAAATCAAAAACTCTTTTTGCTGCCGCAAATATTCTTCCATAATTACTGCTCATTGCCAATGTTTCCTGCAGCGGAGAATATATCATAGTAGACAATGATATTAAGGGTAATATCATCTCATATGAATATTTCCCTTTTTGAGCAAAATACACAGTCATTATGGTTGATATTACAGAAGATAGCCCTATTATTAAATTGATAGTAGACACTTCACGAACTGAGCGTCTTGAATATTCATAGAATGCTTTATTGTATTCATCATTTGCTCTATACATTTTTTCGAAGTACTTTTTCTGCCATTGAAAAATAAGAATTTCCTTTATTCCTTGTATTCCATCAATTATATAAGAATTTAATTCTCCCAATTTTCCTTGCAATTTATAGCCTTGTTTATCCGACTTTCTTCTTAATAAATATGGCTCCAACATCATTAGAAAAATAAATAGCAATACTATAATGGATAGGCAAGGAGAAAATGTTCCTATAATAAACAAGGAAATTACCGGTAATAGTACCGCAACAAAGATTTGGATGATTGAATGTGCATAAAACCACTCCAAAATTTCAATATCTTCTAATATAACGGACATGATATTTCCACTTTTTTCTCCTTCAAGCCCTGCCGGTGCGATATGCACAAGTCTTTCATAAGACAGTGTTCTTAGTTGAGTTAGTATACGATAAGCAACATCATGTGAGATGTAAATATCCAGATAATTTAAAATAGCTGTTGCGATAACCATAAATAATACAATACAAAAATGTAATTCAGCATTATTCAAATGGTTATTTAGTGCTTTCGATATAATATATGCCGTTTCAAAGCCTAATGCTATCGGCATAATTTTATATAAACCATGAATAAAAACGCTTATTAATAATTTATATCGATAATTTTTAATATATTTTGATAATAATAAAACATATTTTATCCTTCCCATATTTTTATAACATACCTCCCACCAAATCATTATATATTTGTGATGATTGTAATAAATCTTGATGATTTCCTCTTTCAACTATTCTCCCTTTTTCCATGATACATATTTCATCTGCCATAAGTATTGTGGACAATCTATGTGCAATAATAAAAATTGCCTTTTTTTCTTTCAAACCTTCCATCACCCTTTGTATATAAATTTCATTTTTTCTATCAAGTGAAGAAGTTGCTTCATCAAAAATAATAATGGGTGTATTCTTCAAAATCGCTCTTGCAATCGCAATCCTTTGACGTTCTCCCATTGAAAATTTACTGCTTAATTCGTCGACTTTAGTATTATACTTATCTGGAAGCGTCATAATGAGTTCATGAATCATAGCATCTTTAGAAGCCCTATATATTTCCTCTTTCCCGGCACTCCAATTTCCCATTTTAATGTTTTCATATATTGTCCCTGAGAATAGATGGTTATCTTGCCATACCGCAGATATATTGTTGTGAAAGAAACCCAGTGTTTCATTATCAAGTTTAATTCCGTTTAAGAAAATATCTCCTTTTTGAGGACGATAAAATCCTGCTATTAAACTTGCTATTGTCGATTTCCCGCTCCCCGAATTTCCTATAAAAGCTATTATTTTTCCTTTTTTTAGTTCGAAAGAAATCTCTTCTACTGCATTTTTTTCACTTTTGGGATATTTGAAAGAGACTTCATTAAACAGTAAATTGAAATCCTTTTCTAATATGTTTAAATTTTTTCCTTTTTCTCCATTTTCCATATATTCCGTCAAACCATCACGTAACATTCTTTTATTAGGGATTATTTGATTCGATATGATATTTTCACTTTCAATTTGGAGGAATTCATTAATCGAATATGAACCGGAAACCCCTTGAAATCCGAGGTGCCATGCACTAATTAAAGTTATCATAGGAGAGAATGTTGCTCCGATAGAGAAAAAAGCAATAATCAACCATCCTTCATCAACATATCCATAAGCACATCTCCATCCTAAAATTGCTATAGTAATTGCAGTTCCTACTCTGACAAAAAATTCTAAAAAAGTTCCTTCTATTATAGTAACACGCAGATGCTCCATAATGGACTTACGATAATCCTCCCCACATTCTTTTATATCTTTAACATATTTCTTATCTGCGTTAAATGCTTTTAAACTTATCATACCTTGTATGCCATCTAAACATTCACTATAATACTTTGCATGATTATTCCATTCTTGTTTTCCTTTTTCTTTCATCATATTAAAAAAACACATAGGTATAAATAGCATAATTAATACTGATATCAAGGCAACAAGTCCAGTATATAGGTCAATATAAGTTAAAAACACTATAAAAACAGCAGCATTTATTATGGCACTTAAAACAACCGGCATATACTTTGTATAATAATTCATGAGCCACTCAACTCTAGTTGTAAATGTTGAAGTCAAAAAACCTGTCCTCATTGTATTTACAAATGCAGGACCTAATAAAAAAAGTTGTTGCATAATCTGAGTTCTAACATTATCTTTTATGCTAACACCAGCATTTATTACAATCTTTACATTTATTTTACTTAAAATTTTCAATGCTAAGTACAGTGAAAATATAATCAATATAAGTACTATCGTTGTTATTCTGATAATTTGTCCATTTACAATTAATTGCTTTATTAAAAAACTCATACACAAGGCTATTGCTGATAAAATAAATGTTGTTAGTAATTGAAACAATACTGCTTGAATAATTTTTTTTTCAGTTCCTTGGGCAAATTTAATTAATGCTCTGTTAATAAACATTTATTTTCCCTCCTTTGCTTAATAGTATGAATATCTATAATCAATTACATATGAATTTTCTTTCTCTATAATCTGTGCGTCTATTTTAAAAATATTTTTTAAATTTTCAGTTGTTATTATATCTTTAGGTTTTCCTTCCATAATAACCCTTCCTTTATCTATCAGCACTACATAATCGCAAAATTTCATTGCTAAATTTAAATCATGGATTGCTGAAATAATTGTCATATTTAAATTTTTTAATATTTCCAAAACTTTATACTGGTATCCAATATCAAGATGGTTGGTTACTTCATCCAATATCAACAAATTACCTTCTTGGACTAATGCCCTTGCCAACAACACTCTTTGCTTTTCTCCACCGGATAAAGTTTTAAAAGGCTGATTTTCCTGTTCCGTTAATCCCACAATATTGAGATATTTTTTCATCAGCTCAACGTCTTTTTCAAGATCATGATCTCCACAAAAAATACTATGATAAGGAAATCTTCCCATTAAAATAATTTCTCTAACAGTATAATCAAAATCACTTTGATTTTCTTGTGGCAAAACTGCCATTTGTTTTGCAATCTCTTTTGAACTTATTTCCTCTATGTCAAAATTCTTTAAATATATTTTACCCTTTGTCGGTTTTAGGACTCTATAAATTTGTTTAAGAAGAGTACTTTTCCCACTTCCATTTGGTCCTATAACTCCCGTAAAAGTATTTTCTTTGAATGAAATATTTATATTATCGCTAATAAAATTGTTTTCAATAGCATAAGTCAGATTCTCAATTTTTAATATACTCATTTTTTCACCCCTTGATTTCTTTTTTTTATTATAAATAAGAAAAAAGGAACTCCAATCAAAGATGTCAATACACCTATAGGTAATTCTTTAGGTGCCACTATAATTCTTGAAACAATATCCGTCCAAACTAAAAATAACGCTCCGGTCAATGTTGCTATCGGTATTAATTTTTTATGATCCGATCCAATTAACTTTCTTACAATATGAGGAATTATCAATCCTACAAATCCAATACTACCACTTATTGATACAATTGCTCCTACCATTACGGAAACGCTTACCAATAATATTCTGTTTAGTCTATCTAGCTGAACCCCTAATATTATCGCTGTCTCCTCCCCCATGGAAATGATATTTAGTTGCTCTGCCAAAATATAAGTAATGATAAATCCTATGATGGACACAATAAACAAAACAGGGATATCTTCCCAATGTGTTCCACCTAATCCTCCCATCGTCCAAAATACTATTCCTCTTATTTTTGCATTATCCGGTGCAAAAGCGATAATTAATTGAATGATTGCATTGCATAACATGGCAATAGAAATTCCTGTTAGTATTAAAGTTGAATTTGATTTAAATTTATCTCTCGAAGATATAATATACACAAATACCATGGCTACCATTGCACCTATAAATGCTAATGCATTTGTTCCAATAAGACTCAATACAGGAATCTTAGAAAAAAAAGCTATTGAAAATGCTGCAAACATTCCCGCACCAGATTGTATTCCTAAAGTATAAGGTTCCGCCATAACATTTCCTGTTAATGCCTGCATAATACAACCTGTAAGCGCTAACCCGCCTCCTACCAGAACAGCTATGATGGCTCTCGGAAGCCTAATATTCCATATAATACTATACAATCCCATATCATCCATAGAAATGTCAAAAAAAGGTATATGATATTTATAAATGGCCACAACCTGACTAAAGTTTATATCTGCCGAACCTATAAATGTTGCTAAAACAATCGATAATATGATGAATAGGAATAATATTAAACAAATAAATTTATAATTTTTCATGATTACTCCTTTTATTTAAATAAAAGGATATCAAATAAAAAATCTGATATCCTTTGTCTTTATTTCGTTAGTTCCACAATTTTTTCATTTAATCTTTCGGCTGCATCAAAAATTTGTAATCCTGGAAAAACTTCTACGAGTTTTACAACTACAAAATTATCTTCTTTTATTGCAGTAACGTTTTTCAATGCAGAATCATTCTTTAATCTATTAATTTTTTCTTCTACTGTTCCAGAGGTTTCTCCTTGATCATAACTATGAATTAAGATAATATCAGGATTCCTTTTTGCAACTTCTTCCCAACTTACTTCTTCAAAAGCATTATTTAAATCAGAAAAAATATTATTTCCACCAGCTAAACTTATAATTTCGTTTTCTATTCCCTGACCAGCAGTCGTAGCTGTTTTTTCTCCGCCATCATATGCCATCACTTTCAGTAATATAGGATTCGTTTTATTTTTTAATAATTTTTCTCGTTCTTTCAAAGAATCTATAAGTTTTCTAGCCTCACTTTCTTTTCTAAATATTTTACCTAAATCTTCTATATCTTTATAGATGTCGTTTATAGACGGCTTTTCTGAAAAAGTCCCGTTAATGCAATAAAAATTAATGTGTTCTCTCTGAAAATCTTCAATAGGAGCAACTCCGCGTTTCCCAAAAGTATACACCGTTGCATAAACAAAATCAGGATTTTTTGATAATAATGTTTCAAAATTAGGTGTTCCCTCTACAATAATATCTAATTTTGAAAGTTTATCTTGGTACTCAGGAAGACAATCTTTGTAACTTCCTTCCGCTGTAGCAACCCCAACAATCTTATCTTCAAGACCCAACGCTACTAAAGTTTGAGCGGCATCGTAGCTAAGCGGAAGTAATTTTTCCGGTGCTTTATCATAGGTAGTTGTAACACCAAAATTTTCTATCACAACTTGATTTTCATTTGTTTCACGATTTTCCATTTTGCTGTTTTTTTCAGAACAACCAATTAGGCTAACAGAAAAAACTGTTAAAATAATAAATAAAAAAATTTTCTTAATCATAAATTTCCCCCTTGCTTTTCATTTGTTTCACGATTTTCCATTTTGCTGTTTTTTTCAGAACAACCAATTAGGCTAACAGAAAAAACTGTTAAAATAATAAATAAAAAAATTTTCTTAATCATAAATTTCCCCCTTGCTTTTAATAATCACTTTTATTTTTAATATTATCAGTAATGAGTTTCAGATTTATAGCCCTATCTCTTACATCTTGATATTTTGCCGATATAATTTGCTTTTCTCCAAAATATCTTGCACTTATTCTTTCAAATATTTCAAAGGCAGCTGAAAAGTATGCTTGTTGCTCATTTATCCCTTTGCCGTGAGATAATCGAGAATATAATAAATACGATGTTTTATTAATATGAGATTTTTCTAAATATGAATAAATATTCAGCTACAACTTGTTTTAAGTATATCATTTTAATATTTTTTTGTAAATCTAATATTTCTTATAAGAAATAATTATTTTCAATTATCAAACACATGTTATAAATGTATTCAAAAAAATTCTACAATGATAAATTTCTCTCATTTTTTTTGATACTCTTATGATACTTCATGGAAAATAAAGTCAATTTCTCAAAAATTTCAAAAAAAGTTCTTTACTTTTTTTATCAATTGTGATATATTTAAACTATAGGGGGGTATAGTAAATTCCCTGTGATTATTTTAGTAGAAATTGAAGGAGGAAATAAAATGGCAAGTTGTGAAACTATGAAAAAAGGACAAGTATATGTATGTGAAGATTGTGGTTTTGAAGTAGAGGTAATCAAAGAATGTAATTGTCATGAAGATCCGAACTGTCCTCATGATGTACATGAAGATTGTTGTGATTTCCAATGTTGCGGAAAACCATTGGCTTTAAAGAAATAATCGTTAAAAGTATTTTTTTAGCATAAACATTTTTAAGTTTTAATAACAAAGAACTCTCCTAACAAGCTCCTAATTTTTGGGAGCTTGTTTTCATATTAATTCTTTTTTCCAAATTTCTACCAATCTTTCTAGGGAATAAGTGGCGTTGGCGGGACTGGTAGAAGGCAGAGAAATTGCTTCCTTTCCTAACTCCTTTTCTTGATATTTTTTATAATATTTATAGGAGGTAGCTCCATTACAAATGATTTTCTGAATAGGACTGTAGTTTAAAATTTCAGTCAAATCATTTGGAATAACATCTTGAATACTGCTATCCGAGGAACCTTTAATCTTACAAGAATGAATCACATCCCATACCGCAAGTTTGTGTTTTCTCAACAATTCTTTCTTTTTTTCTTGCGTTTCCGGAAAAGCTTCTTCAAAAATTTTAGCCAACATTTTCCAAAATCGATTTTGAGGATGCCCGTAAAAGAAATTCTCTTCTCTTGATTTTACGGAGGGAAAACTTCCCAAAATTAAAATAATAGAATTTTTTTCATAAAAAGCCGGAAAAGGATGAATTATACTTTCAAACTTTTCTCCAGAATGATGACTTTCTTTTGCAATCCGCTTTTTTCTTTCCAAATTTTTTCCTCCTTCTCTGTAAATCCCATATGAAGCCAAAAATAAAAACTGATTCTATTTTCCGGAATGATTGCTAAACGTATTTTTTGAAATCCTTTGATTTGAAAGTCTTTTTCCAATTCCAAGAAAATACTTCTTCCCAAACCTTGATGGTGACAGTCTGCTTTTATCATATAAAGTCCGATATATACTGTTTTCTCTTCCGGAAAATTTTCTAAATAATCTAAAATTCCAATAGGAACATCCGATAAATACAAAAGTTCATAGTATTTTTGAAAATTCCCCACTTTATCAGGAAGTTCCTGTATATCTTCTTCCACATCTGTTTCTTTTGCTTTTCGATGATGAGTTACTTGAAAATAGTAAGAATTGGACTGATAAATATCCCATATTTGTTTCTTCTGCAAATCTCCTATTTCTTTTTTTCTTTTCAAATTCATACTGACCCTTCCCTTAATTTATAATATTATCTTTCTATACAGTGTTCTTTATACTTCATAAAACAGTTCATCACATAGTTTTAGAAGGATATTCGTAAAGCTTTTCCAGTTAATGGAATGTTTACTTAACTCTAAAAATTATTTAGTGACAATCCAATTTCCGTCACGCTTTGATCCAATTCGTTCTATTCTCTTTTTCTCTTGCAAAGTTTTAAAAGTTCTTTCGATAGTTCTCTTTGTCACGCCTATTTTCTCCGCTAAATCTTGGGAATTATAACTTGGATTTTCTATCAATAACTCTATTACTTTCTTTTCGGTTTTATTCAAACCGACATTCAAACCGACATTCAAACCGACATTTTTATTATCAAAATTGGCAAGTACATATCTTTCAAAAGGAATGGTACAGCGAATATAGTTCCCTTCAATTTCAAAAACTTCTTTCCCATACTTACTTACAATAGTTGGAATTCCATGTCCTGTATGCTCAGTAAGCCCCATATTCAAAAATATCCTCATCAAAGTTGTATTTCTTGGTTTACTGATACCGTCAAAAAATTGTTTTTCTGTCATTCCACTGGGAAGACCTCCATGTGAAAGAATTTCTAATCGATTATGAAACATTGATATTTGTGGTTCTGTAATTGTCCAATCATTATGAACCAAAGCGTTTAAAATAGCTTCATTCACTGCGTCATAGTCGAATAAATAAATATCTTTTCTCGGACGAACTGTTGTATCGGAGATACAAATATTTTCAGCCTGTAATCTATTTTTTATCTTTCCATATGTCGTTAATAAGCATCCATACCCATAATCACTTCTTTCTGATATAGAAGATTTATCATTCCCTTGAAACTTTACAAAAATAAAGGGAATGTTATTCCTATCGGACAATAGTTCCGCTAATAAATTATAATCCCCATTCTCATTTCTTAAATTCAAATTTATCTCAAATGAGTTATTCTCTAAGTGATAGTTTTTTTCCGAATAATAAATCTTAAGTTCTCTAAAGGATAATTCAGATAAACTGGCTTTCTTTTTTAGCATATACTCAGTATCTATGAATTTCTGCTCATATCTAATTTTTATTTGCTCAGGAGTCATTTCTTTGCATGTTGTTCCTATTCTTATAGTACAACCGGTAGAAGAAAAACCATACTTTTTTTGACAATATATGTGCTTTCTACCTTTATTTATTTTTATCACAATGATTGTTTTAGTATTATCAAATTGTAGTTCTGATTTAATTTCATCCTGTGGATTCGGTTCAATCTGTGTTGTTATCATATCAGATATTTTTCTAAGAGCTTCATCTACTTTATCTACACCGACGACTTCTCCATTATCTTTAACTCCGATATAAATCGTTCCACCATTTCCATTCAAAAAGGAAACGATTTCTTTCAGAATGATGTCAGTATATTTTTCCTTTAACTCTAATGTTTCTGATTCTATGTATTGTTTCATCTTGAAACACCTCCAAACACATTATAGCACATTAGCGACATTTTTGAAATTTATACCGACATTCAAACCGACAATTTTATCAAAAAATTTGATATTCCATGATGATAAAATTTATAATCTTAGAATAAGATATTATATTTCTATTTGTTGTATGTTTAAAGATAAGTTTTCTATCAATACTATTTTTCTTTTTGCAAAAAAAGTTGAGACAATAAAATTTTCCTATTAAAATTAAATTGATCAAAACTAATTCAAAAGGAGTGATTTCCTCTTATTACTCATTTTTTCTCTAGTTTAATACCTGTATTGCCAATACAAAACTGTAAAATAATTTCAGACCGTAGAAAATAATAATAATTCCACAGACAACATTGATAGCTCGTAATATTCTTTCATGAAATAAATTTTGAAACAGGGAAAGCAAAATAGAAACTCCTAAAAACCAAATACAAGAAGCGGAAGTCACTCCCAAAATAAATTTCATAGATTCCGAAGCCGGCAAACTTGCTCGAAAGGCACCTAACATCATGGTTCCGTCTATAATGGCTTGAGGATTGAACCAAGTGACAACACAGGCGGAAGTAATTACCTTTTTTAAGGGAATATTGACGTCCTTACTTTCCATATTTGCTTTTGCCCTGATTAAACCATAGCCAATATAAATAACGATAAGACTTCCCAGAAGAAGAATCAGCATTTTAAGAATAGGTGATTGTTCCATGAGAGCCCCCGCCCCGAAAAAACAAGCAAATGCCAAAGTGACATCGAAGAAAATGACAATCAAGGCGGTCAAAAAGACTCTTCCTTTTTTCTGTGTCAAAGCAGTATTGATAACAAATAAATTTTGAAGACCGATAGGAGCAACATAAGCCAATCCCATAAGCAAACCTTGTAAATAATGATTCATTTTCCTTTCCCCCTAAAAAAATGTTATATATCAACATTATACATGAAAAATGTATTTTATAAAATAGAAATTTTGAAAATCTAAACTGATTGTTCCAATCACGATAGGAAAGAATGAAAAAACATTTCTTCTGAAAAGAAAAAAGACCTCGGAGTATGACAATATTTAAAAAGAAACACTTTGACAGAAAAAAGATATGTTGTATAATGTGAAGAAAAGAAAGAAAGGGATAATTATGAAAATAGGAGTTTTTGATTCAGGGATTGGAGGACTGTCCGTCTTACACCAAGCCATGCAAATGTTACCACAAGAAAATTTTATCTACTATGCAGATGTCGATCATGTACCTTATGGAACCAAAACAAAAGAAGAAATTATAAAGTACAGTTCGGAAGCTGTTGAATTTTTAGTTCAAAAAGGAGTAAAGGCCATTGTCATTGCATGTAACACGGCAACCAGTGCAGCAATTCAGGAGTTAAGAGAAAAATATACCCTTCCTATCATAGGAATGGAGCCTGCGGTAAAAAAAGCCATTGACTTTCATCCGAAAAAAAGAGTATTGGTCATTGCAACTCCTATGACAATTCAAGGAGAAAAGTTACATAATTTGATTGAAAAAGTCGATACGGAGCACTTGGTAGACGCTGTTGCCCTACCAAAATTGGTAACCTTTGCGGAAGAAGAAAATTTTGAAGAAGAGGAAGTGACAGAATATTTAAGAGAAGCATTAAAACACTTCAATCTGGAAAACTATTCTTCTGTTGTATTAGGGTGTACACATTTTAACTATTTTAAAGACAGTCTGAAAAAAATGCTGCCGAAAGGGGTTCATTTCTTAGACGGAAACGAAGGAACCATAAAAAAACTAATTTCCGAATTAGAAAAACGCAAAGCTTTGGAGAAAAATTCTTCCAGGAAAATTGAATATTACTATTCAGGGAGAAAACTTTCCGATATTCAAGACATTACAAAAATGGGAAGATATATTCATCGTTTAAATCACATGTTAATGATTAAATAAGGGAGAACGGAATTGTTGAAAATCAAGAAACAAGCACTTGGCTTATATAGAACGAATTGTTACGTACTCATTCAGGAAAAGCAATCCATTATTATCGATCCCGGTTTTTCTCCGGAAAAAATAGAAAGCATGTTTGATGGAACAAGGCCTTTAGCAATTTTATTGACACATGCTCATTTGGACCATGTCAACGCAGTAAAAGCTCTCCATCAAAAATATCAACTTCCCATTTATATGAGCAAAAAGGATGATGCTATTTTAAAGTTGACAACTTCAGCTCCTGAAGGCTATCATCGAGATTTTGAAGCGGAATACTTTGATTTGCAGGAAGGAAGATTACAAATTGGAAACTTCTGCTTTGAGATTATTGCAACTCCGGGTCATACCGAGGGAAGCCTCTGCATTCGATGTGAAAATCATCTCTTCACAGGAGATACTTTATTTCGAGGTACCATCGGAAGAACTGATATTTTTTCTTCCAATCCTGAAAAAATGCAGAAAAGTCTTGAAAAAATCAAAAGCTTGGATCCAAATTATATCGTATATCCGGGACATTCTGTCAATACAACTTTGGAAGAAGAATTTTTGACAAATCCTTTTTTATTAAACTCAATAGAAAATAAAAAAGACTAAATTCAGTACAAAAGTGGACAGAGAAACCATTCTATACAACATTACTTTTATATTGATAAATTGAGCCAAAAATCCGTGTAAAAAATCATATTTCAAAAAAAAGTGCCAAACGGCACTTTTTTGAATTACGATATAAAAATAAAAGTTTTAAAAACATTATAATGATATACTAAAATACTATAATTTCCGAGTATAATTTCCCAATATCTTTTCGATAATAGGAATCCTGAAAAGAAATTTTTTCTATATCTTTATAGGCTTTTTGAATAGCTTCCTCCAGAGTAGGAGCCGTTGCAACAACATTTAACACTCTTCCTCCGTTATTATAATATTTTCCATTTTCTTTCTTTACTCCCGCAAAGAATAGATGCTGTTCCACTTCATCCAAACCATGAATTTCATAGCCTTTTTGATAAGAAACCGGGTATCCTCCCGAAGCTAATACCACACAACAGGAAGCGTTTTTAGACCATTTTATCTTTTCTGTGTCTAAGGTTCCGGCCAAAGCATCTTCCAACATTTCCAGAAAATCACTTTCCAGTAAAGGTAAGACGGCTTGTGTTTCGGGATCTCCCATTCTCATATTATATTCTAGAAGATAAACTCCCTTTTTTGTAATCATGAGTCCAAAGAAAATAATTCCTGCAAATTTCATTCCTTCTGCTTTCATTCCCTTCAAGGTCGGCTCTAAAATATCTTTTTGAAAAGCATCATATACTTGTTTCGTAACGTAAGGGTTAGGGGCAATGACCCCCATTCCTCCGGTATTCAATCCGCTTTCTTTCTCTCCAATCTTTTTATGATCTTTGGCGGAAATAAAGGGTAAAATAACATTGGAATCCGTTATGGATAGAATGGAAGCTTCCACTCCTTCTAAAAATTCCTCAATGACAACTTCGGAACCTGCCTCTTGGAAGACCTTTTCCACCATAATTTCTTGAATTGCTTTTTTGGCTTCTTCCACATTCTGGCAGATAATGACTCCTTTTCCGGCTGCCAAACCGCTTGCCTTGACCACAAGAGGATATTCTTGTTTTTCTGCATAAGCAAGAGCCTGTTCCGCCTTTTGAAAACTTTCGTACCTTGCTGTTTTTACTCCATATTTTTTCATAAAAGTTTTGGAAAAAGCTTTGGATCCCTCCAACATCGCTGCTTGTTGATTGGGTCCGAAAATAACTAAATCTTCTCGCTCAAAAGCATCTACAATCCCCTTGACCAATAGTTCTTCACTTCCTACCATCGTCAAAGTGACTTTTTCTTTTTTTGCGATTGCAATCAATTCTTCTATACTTAAGGAAGAAGATTTTATTATGACTTCTTCCACTTTTGGATTTTGTTGTAATTTCCAAGCAATTGCATCTTCTCTACCTCCGCTTCCTACAACTAAAATTCTCATCTGCTTCCCCCTCAATCTTAATGTTTAAAATGTCGAACTCCTGTAAATATCATAGAAATTCCATGTTCATTACAGGCATCAATGGATTCTTGATCCCGCAAAGAACCACCCGGTTGAATAATAGCTTGAATATGGTGTTCCGCACAACAGTCCACAACATCTCGAAATGGGAAGAAAGCATCCGAAGCTAATACCACTCCTTCTCCTGCTCTTTCAATTGCCTGTTGCGTTGCCCAAATTCGATTGACTTCTCCTGTTCCGATTCCCAAAGCCATTTGATTTTTTACGACTACAATGGCATTGGATTTGACATGCTTGACCACCTTCATTCCAAATAATAAATCCTTTTTTTCTTCTTCGGTCGGAGCTTTTTTTGTCACTACTTCTAAATTTTCTAAGTTAATTCTATCTTCTTCTTGTACCAATAGACCTCCGTCCACTTTTACAAGATTTCTTTGATCTCTCGGTTTTTGATGACAGGCAATCACACGTAAATTCTTTTTCCGGGATAAGACTTCCAAAGCTCCTTTCGTATAAGAAGGCGCAATGATAATTTCCAAGAAAATTTTACTCAATTCTTCTGCCGTTTTCTCATTCACTTCTTGATTGAAAGAAACAATTCCTCCGAAAATGGAAGTAGGATCGCAAGAATATGCTTTTTCAAAAGCTTCCTCCACAGTTTTTCCAATTGCCACTCCACAAGGAGTGGAATGCTTTAAGCCGCAACAAGCAATTTCTTCTTCAAATTCCTGTACCACTTTCCAAGCGACATCCATATCCCGTAAATTGTTAAAAGACAGTTCCTTCCCCTGATGTTGGATAAAATCTTTCATGGCTCCATTTTCCGTGGTAGAAACATAGTAGGCTGCTTTCTGATGCGGATTTTCTCCGTAACGCAAATCCATTTTCTTTTCATAGGAAGCACTAAAATATCTTGGAAATTCTTCTTCCAGTAAGAAATTGGAAATAGCAGCATCATAGGCGGAAGTTAAATTAAAGACCTTTCCTGCAAACCGTTTTCGATGTTCATAAGAAACCTCTCCAAAAGTACTGATATCTTCTTTGACAATCTCATAGTCCTTAGGATCTGAAATCACAACGACATCTTGAAACGATTTTGCTGCCGAACGTAACATAGTCGGTCCCCCGATATCAATAAATTCCACTTTCTCCTCAAAAGAAATCTCACTTTGTACTTTTTCAAAGAAAGGATACAAGTTTACAACGACCATATCAATAGTATGAATTCCTAACTTTTGAATGCAGGACATATGCTCTTCCTTGTCACGAATTGCTAAAATTCCTCCGTGAATGGCAGGGTGTAAGGTTTTAACCCGCCCATCTAACATTTCTTGCATTTTCGTCACTTCTGAAACTTCTATGACAGGAACCCCGTTCTCCTGCAAATATCGATAAGTTCCTCCCGTTGAAAGTATCTCGTAGTCATGTTTTCTCAAAAATTCCGAAAATTCTAAAATATTTTCTTTATAGAATACAGAAATTAAAGCTCTCTTTTTCAATTTATCTCTTCCTTTCTTCTTTTATTTTTTGAATGGCTTCCGGCAATAAAATATGTTCCTGCTCTAAGACTCTCTCCTGTAGAAGGACTGCAGTATCCGTGGAATAGACAGGGATTTCTCTCTGCAAAATAATCTCTCCTCCGTCAATCTCTTCCGTAACATAGTGAACAGTACAGCCGCTCTTCTCTTCTTTGGCTGCAAGGACCGCCTCATGAACATGAATTCCGTGCATTCCCTTTCCACCGAATTTAGGAAGTAAAGAGGGATGGATATTGATAATCTTTTTCTCCCAATTTTGTAAAAAATTGTTTGGTAAAATAGATAAATATCCCGCCAATACTATTAAGTCGATTTCTTTTCCTTGAAAAAATGAATGTAAATCCTCTTTTTTCAAAATACAAAAAGGAATCTTATATTTTCTAGCTCTGTCTAAGGCAGGGCAATTTCTGTCCGCCACAATATAGGAAACCTCACAATCAGTCAAAGTTCCTGTTTCGATGGCATCTAAAATGGATTGTAAATCCGTTCCTCCTCCGGATACCAATACGGCTATTTTAAACATAAGCTGTGATCTCCTTTTTCAATATATCCAATTTCATAGGCTTTTTCTCCCAAAGAATTTAGATAGTCTATGATAGCCTCAGAATCTTCCGCATTCACAACCAGAGTGTATCCGATTCCCATATTGAAAGTTCCATACATTTCTTCCTCGGAAATCTCTCCTCTTTCTTGAAGCAACTCAAAAATTTCCAATGTTCTTACCTTTTCTTTCCAAACAACAGGAGAAAATTCTTTTCCCATACAACGAGGCAGATTTTCTGGAAGTCCTCCTCCTGTAATATGTGCCATTCCGTTTACTTGGAATTTTTCCAAGACTTTTAAAATGTTTTTGACATAAATTCGAGTAGGCGTTAATAAAATATCCGATACCTTTCCTCTTCCATGTTCTTTGGTTTGAATCACTTCATCATAATCCGTAAATATCTTTCTCACCAAAGAAAATCCATTGCTGTGTACTCCACTGGAAGCTAAAGCAATAATTTTATCTCCTTCCTTGACCTTCCTTCCGTCAATTAAATTTTCTTTTTCCACAATTCCTACACAAAATCCCGCTATATCGTAATCTCCCACCTGATAGAAACCGGGCATTTCCGCCGTTTCTCCTCCAATCAAGGCAGCTCCCGCTTGTAAACATCCTTCCGTCACTCCGGAAACCAACTCTGCAGCGACTTGAGAATCCAATTTTCCACAAGCTAAATAGTCTAAGAAAAATAAAGGCTTTGCCCCATGACAAAGAACATCGTTAACACACATGGCAACAGCATCAATTCCTACCGTATTATATTTTTTTTGTTTTAAGGCAATTTCCAATTTGGTCCCCACTCCATCTGTTCCTGAAACCAGAACAGGATTTTTATAAGAACCTAACTCATACATGGCTCCAAAACTTCCTAAATTTGTTAATACCGATTGATTATGAGTCTTTAATACATTTTGTTTCATCAGTTCAACAGCTTTGTATCCCTCTTCTTTATCCACTCCTGAACTTTTATATGAATTTGACATTCTTCCCCCTTTTCTATCTGTTTTCGTCTTCTTTAAAACATCCGATGTAAAAATCTTCTCCATTTCCTAAAGATTTTTTCAGGTTTTCCAAAGATAAGTATTCCAGTGTCGTCGCTCCAATTTTTTGCCGAATTTCTTCGACTGTCATATGGCTTCCCATTAAAATGTTATCCGGATCAATATTAACTCCGAAATAGGATTCTTCTATGACAATAGGAGAAGCGGAACGAAAATGAACTTCCTTTGCTCCTGCTTCAAATAAGATGTCAATCAACTTCTTCGAAGTGGTTCCTCGTACAATTGAATCGTCCACCACTACAATACTTTTCCCTTCTATCAAGCTACGAATAGGATTTAATTTTACTTTGACAGCACGTTCTCGTAATTCTTGCACAGGAGCAATGAAAGTACGTCCCACATATTTATTTTTTAACAATCCTGCCGAATAGGGAATTCCGCTTGCTTCCGCATAACCGATGGCTGCCGGAACTCCGGAGTCCGGAACTCCTATGACAATATCCGCTTCCACAGGATGTTGCTCATACAAATATCTTCCTGTCGTATGTCGAAATTCATAAACACTCATTCCGTCAATCACACTGTCCGGTCTTGCAAAATAAATATATTCAAAAGAACTTGCTTTTTTATGGCTCTCTTGATACTGAATACTTTCTACTCCCTGATTATCTATGATGACCATTTCTCCCGCTCTGATATCTCGCACAAATTCTGCTCCGATCGCATCTAAAGCACAAGATTCGGAAGCAAGAACATACATATCTTCCTTAATTTTCCCTAAACATAGGGGTCTTAACCCTTCCGGATCTCGAACTCCTATCAATTTATCATTAATAATCATCGCGAGTGCGAAACATCCCTTTAATTTTTCCACTGTTTTTAAAACCGCTTCCCGATAACCATATTTCCCATAAATACTTAAATATTTTAAGATAATTTCCGTATCAATGGCGGTATGAAACAACATCCCGTTCTCAATCAATTCTTGTTTCAAGTCTTCTTTGTTTTCCAAATCTCCATTATGCACCAAAGAAATCATTCCCATGGAAGACTCTCCTCCAATGGGCTGACAATTTCGGGAAGAACCTGTACTGGCAGAACCATATCGAGTATGAGCGATGAGGATATTTCCTGTAAATTTTTGAAAATCTTCCGCTAAAAATACATCGGATACCAAACCTACATCCTTAATCGTTTTTTGTCTTACTTTATTCTCTGTAATCGTATCACAGATAGTATATCCGGCTCCTTCCTGTCCTCTATGTTGTAAGGCATACATACCGTAGTATCCAATCCCTACTAGGTCATTTCTTAATTTTTTTGAGTGTACTGCTAAAATCCCCATGTTCGTTGTTCTCCTTTTATAAAAAAATTATACTCTTGTTTCTGTTAACCTCTTGACTACTTCGATGTAAGCTTCTTCAATATTTCCTAAATCTCTTCGGAATCTATCTTTATCTAATTTTTCTCCCGTTTCTTTATCCCACAATCGACAAGTATCCGGTGTAATTTCATCTGCCAATAAGATTTCTCCTTTGGAATTTTTTCCAAACTCAATTTTAAAATCAACTAAAGTAATTCCAATCTTATCAAATTTTTCTTTCAATAACTCATTAATTTTGGAAGTAATGGCATAAATTTCTTTTAATTCTTCATATGTTGCCAAGTTTAATGCAACCGCATGGTGATCATTGATTAACGGATCCCCATATTCATCATTTTTATAACAAATTTCAAAAATCGTATTGCTCGGTTTCGTTCCTTCTGCAATTCCTACTCTTTTTGCCATAGAGCCTGCAATTAAATTTCTTACGATCACTTCCAAAGGGAAAATTTGAACTTTTTGACACAACTGATCTCTTTCATTTAATTTTTTTACAAAGTGTGTTTTAATTCCATGTTCTTCCAACATATTGAAAATTAAAGCGGTAATTTCATTATTCATAATTCCTTTGTTATGAATACTTCCTTTTTTTGCACCATTTCCTGCTGTTGCATCATCTTTATAATGAACAATAACCAAATCTTTATCCTCTGTCGCATACAATTGCTTTGCCTTTCCCTCATATAAAAATTCTCTTCTTTCCATTCTCTCTTTTCCTCCTGCTGTTTCCTTCTATAATTCTACTTTTTTATTTTCTTCTGCAAATTGTTCTTTCATCTTATTTCTAAATTCCAGCAACTTTTTTGCCAAATCCGTATTTTCTATCGCCAGCATTTGTACCGCCAACATTCCTGCATTATAGGAATTGTTAATCCCCACACAGGCAACAGGAATGGACTTCGGCATTTGCACAATGGAATACAAGGCATCCACTCCCTCCAAAGCTGCTCGAATCGGAACTCCGATAACAGGCAGGGTTGTCTTGGAGGCAATTACCCCCGGCAAATGAGCCGCCAAACCTGCCCCTGCAATAATGACCTTACAATCCGTTTTTTCCAAATGTTCCAAAGTTTCTTCCAACAATTCCGGAACTCGATGAGCCGATAAGACATGAGCTTCGTATTCAATTCCAAATTCTCTTAAACAATTGGCGGCTCCTTTCATAACATCGATATCCGACTTACTTCCAAAAATAATAGCTACTTTCATCTTTCCTCCGTTTATTTAAAATAATTCACTCCATTGCTAAAAATATCCTGTACTTTATTTCCCGGTATATTTTTATATAGATCTTCTCCTTTTCTTTCTGAATGTCCCATTTTTCCTAAAATTCTTCCGTTCGGGGAAACAATTCCTTCAATGGCACAAGTGGAACCGTTCGGTGTATGCCGAAATTCATTGCTGGCTTTTCCTTCAAAGTCCACATATTGAGTTACAATTTGTCCATGTTGAAGTAGGGATTTCAATTCCGCTTCCTGTACATAAAATCTTCCCTCTCCATGAGAAACCGGAATGATAAATTCTTCTCCCACTTGGAAAGAAGAAAGCCAAGGAGACTGATTGGACAAAATCTTTGTTCGTACCATTTGGGAAACATGTCTTCCTATTTTATTGAAAGTCAAGGTTGGAGAATTTTCCGTCACAGTTCCCAGTTTTCCATAAGGCAGCAAACCGGATTTGATCAAAGCTTGGAACCCGTTACAAATTCCTAAAATCAGCCCGTCTCTTTCCAAGAAATTTTGAATTTCTGCCATAATTCTCGGATTTTGTAAAACGGTTGCAATAAATTTTCCGGAACCGTCCGGCTCGTCTCCCGCACTAAATCCTCCCGGCAACATCAAAATTTGTGCTTGTTTCAATTCTTGTACCATCGCTTCAATGGAAGCTTCAATATAAGAAGGTTTTAAATTTCGGAATACCAAAATATGGGGCTCCGCTCCGGCATCTTGAAATGCCTTTGCAGAATCATATTCACAGTTTGTTCCCGGAAAAGCCATGACAAGGACTCTAGGTTTTGTCACTCTTTCCTTACTATGATATATCTTGGTGGTTATACAGGAATCCAAAGTATAAATTTCTTTTTTCTCTTCTTGATATTCATAAGGGAATATAGGAGCCAACACTTCCAACCATTCTTTTTCCATTTCTTTTCCGGATAAGACAGTGGAAGTTTCCCGATCCAAAATACGAATTTGATATTCTTCTATCGTTTTCCCCAAATATTCCAAATTGTCAAAAGATAATTCCTGTTCACTTTCCAAAATAAAACTTCCATAAGCCAATTGAAAGAAATTCTCTCCTACATTTTTAACTTCCAATCCGATTCGATTTCCAAAAGTCATTTTGGTCAAAGCTTCTGCAATTCCACCCATTTTTATTGTCATACAGGATAGGATATTTCCTGCTATAATTTGTTCATGCAACCAAGCAAAATTTTTCTTACACATTTCATAGTCCGGCATAGTATTCTCCAAAGCTGTGTGTTTTAATAGATAGATATGGGAAGCTGCTTTTTTGAATTCCGGAGAAATCACTTCTTTTGTGGCAACCGGTGCAACAGCAAACGAAATTAAAGTTGGCGGAACGTGTAAATCTTGAAAACTTCCACTCATGGAATCTTTTCCTCCAATCGCAGGAGTTCCAAACGCTTCTTGAGCTTCCAGACTTCCTAACAGAGCTGCGAAAGGTTTCCCCCAATTTTTCGCTTCCTTTCCCAGTTTTTGAAAATATTCTTGGAAAGACAATCTGACTTTTCGATAATCTGCTCCTACCGATACTAATTTCGCTAAGGATTCCAATACTGCATAGGCGGAACCGTGATAAGGAGACCAGGAAGATATTTTAGGATTATACCCCCAAGTAATAGCGGAAGCGGTATGACTATGCCCTTTCTCTACGGAAATTTTTTGCACCGCTACATCATTTGGAGTCATTTGATATTTTCCTCCGAAAGGCATTAAAATCGTTCCCGCTCCGATGTTCGAGTCAAACATTTCTACCATTCCTTTTTGAGAAGCGACATTTAAATCCTGCATGCAGTTCTTCCATTGATCTGCCAGAGAATTCCCTGAAACGACAGCTTCCGTCAGCGGATTGTTTCCGGAAGGTTCTTCCACTTCAACCTTTGCTTTTTGCCTCACTCCATTGGTATCCAAAAAGGCTCTGGAAAGATTTACTATCTCCTTTCCTTTCCAAGATAAAATTAATCTTTTTTCCTCCGTAACTTCCGCCACTTTCGTTGCTTCCAAATTTTCGAAAGCGGCTTCCTCTAAGAAAAGGGCTTCCTCTTCTTTAGCAATCACGACCGCCATTCTCTCTTGAGATTCTGAAATTGCCAATTCCGTTCCGTTCAGTCCCGCGTATTTGGTTGGAACCGAATCTAAGTTGATTTTTAATCCCTCTGCCAATTCTCCGATAGCAACCGAAACTCCTCCCGCTCCAAAATCATTACATTTTTTAATCATTCTGGCAACTTTTTCTTTTCGGAATAATCGTTGTATCTTTCTTTCTTCCGGAGCATTTCCTTTTTGTACTTCCGCTCCACATAAAGCCAGGGAATCTTTTGTATGTTCTTTGGAAGAACCTGTCGCTCCTCCACAACCGTCTCTTCCCGTTTTTCCTCCTAAAAGAATGACAATATCTCCCGGAATAGGAGTTTCCCGCCTTACATTCTTAACAGGTGCTGCTGCCACCACTGCTCCGACTTCCATTCTTTTTGCTTTATATCCCTCATGATAAATTTCCGATACCAGCCCGGTTGTGAGTCCGATTTGGTTTCCATAGGAAGAATATCCATGAGCCGCTGCCGTCGTAATTTTCTTCTGTGGTAATTTCCCTTCCAGAGTGTCTTCCAAAGTTTCCAAAGGATTTGCCGCCCCTGTCACTCGAATCGCTTGATAGACATAAGCTCTTCCCGACAGCGGATCTCGAATAGCTCCTCCCAAACAAGTGGAAGCCCCTCCAAAAGGTTCAATTTCTGTTGGGTGATTATGAGTTTCATTTTTAAACATCAATAACCATTTTTCTATTTCTCCGTCAACATCCACATCAATATAGATAGAACAGGCATTGATTTCTTCAGAAACTTCCAAATCATCCAACTTCCCCTCTTTCCTCATTTTCTTTCCGATCACTTTCGCCATTTCCATAAGAGTGACTTGCTTATTGGCTAAGTATTTATTGAAGACCCGTTGCAATTCTTCTCCAAACTTTCCCTTTGGAAAAACAATTTCTTCCAATTCCGTTTCAAAGGTTGTATGTCGACAATGATCCGACCAATAGGTATCCAATACTCGAATTTCCGTTTCTGTCGGCATTCTTTTTTCTTCTTCCCGAAAATACTTTTCCACAAAATCCAAATCTGCCTGAGACATTGCCAAGCCCATGCTTTCTTTTAGTCCTACAAAACTTTCAATGATGGGAACAGAACTTTGAAATTGTAATCCTTCCTGTTCCAATTTACTCAAATCTTTTTCCCTCATTTCTACCGGATTGATATAGAATTTTTTTATTTTTTCTATTTCTTCCGAGCTTACATTTCCTTCTAATAAAAATACTTTTCCACTGGTAATGACAACTTTCTCGTTCTCTGCGGACAATAAATTCATACACTGATATGCGGAATCCGCTCTTTGGTCAAATTGTCCCGGTAAAAATTCAACTGCAAAGTGAGGAATTTTTTCATCAAAGCTTTCAGAAACAACATCTGTTACCACCTCAGAAAAAATCATTCTCTTCGCCTCTTTTATATCTTTTGCTCCAAAAATATCATAGCAATTCAAAATTCTAACTTTTGTCAAAGAATTGAGTTGCAATGCTTCTTTCCATTCCTTACACAGACGTTTCGCCTCCAAATCAAAGCCCTCTTTTTTTTCTACAAAAATACGACAGTTCTTCATAATCCCTCCAATGTTATTTTTTGGTATAAAAAAATCTGAGCACACTCTCCCTAGTGAAGAGATTTACTCAGATTATAATACGCTATTTGGTTATTATACACACTATGCCCTATATGATATGAACGCTTTTTATGTTTTTTCATTTTTATTTTAGGCGTAAAATACATTTTTTCCTCCACTATACTAAATTTCCCACAGTTAAAGATAGCAAAAAAAGTAAGCAAATGAAAAATCGCTTCATATCTCTAACTTGTAGCGGTTAATAACGGTTAACCGTAGAAACTCTTGCCCGATACATACACAAGTATATACAAGTTTTTTTATTTACTCAATATATATTCAATATACCATATATTTTTCATTTTTTCTATCTTTTTTTGAAAAAATTGTTTTTTGAAAAATAACCTTTACAAGCATATCCTTTTGTGCTAGTATGTAGAAAATAACAGTACTTACAATCATTATCTTGCATCAGTTATAATAAAAATGTGGAGGTAAAATTATGACAAAAAAAGAATTTGTGGCAGCATTGGCAAAAAAAGCGGAAGTAACGGGAAAAGAAGCGGATAGAATGTTGAAATGTTTTCTGGAATTGGTGGAAGAAAGCTTGGTAGCCGGAAACGATGTTAAATTCATCGGCTTTGGTACTTGGGAAACCAAAAAAAGAGAAGCGAGAAAGTTAAGAAATCCACAAACTGGAAAAGAAATGAAAATCGCAGCAAAACGAGTTGTAAAATTTAAAGTTGGAAAGGCTCTTGCCGACAAGGTAGCAGCAAAAAAATAAGTTTCAGATAGGAAGTACAGAGTGCTAGGAAAGCTAGCACTTTTTTTATTATATAGGAAAGTATAAATTTAAAGAGATAGGAAAATAATAAAAAAAAAGAATTTACGGAAATATAAATTGTAATTAAGAGTAAAATTATAGAAAAGTTATAGAAAAATAAGAAATTGTTGAATGCAAAAAAGCTCTAATAAAATTAGAGAAAATTAAGGATATATTTTATGAATTTCATACCCAGACCAGAGGGAGGTTAAAAATAATTCTTTTACTTTTAGCTTTATCTTACAAAAAGGACAAATAAAAGGATTAATATCAAAAGTTTCTAAAGAAGATTTCACATAAAAAGAAAGTTCAAATTGCTTTTTCTTTTTAAAATTAAGAATAACTTTTTTTAGTTTAGAATTTAAATGCCTAGCATAAAACCCAAATCTAGAAATAGATTTAAAGTTTTTAGGTGGAAGATGAATAAGAATCTGTTGAACAAATTCATCAATAGGCATTGTGCGATATTTTTTATTTTTATTATCAGCTAAATCTTGATAGAAAAAAGTAACTTCTTTATCGTTAAAATTAACAATTTTATATTCTGCAATTGGAGCTCGCGCAAGATATCTTCCAAGATACTTTATGATTCCGGCAGTTGAATTAAGTTCTGTAGATCCTACATTAAAAAATAGGCGAACATCTTTTTTGTATAGTTCTCTAACTGATTTGAGCGCTTTTTTCTTAATGTTTTCAGAGTAGTTTCCATTTTTTATGCAAAAAAATACCGGAGATACTAATATATCTCCGGTAGATAATTCATTCGTTATCTATTTGATAAAAAATTAAAAAGTTTCTATCTTTTCTCGATTCAATTCTTGTACCACTTCTCTTGCCAAATCAACAGCTGCTTTCGTATCCGCCAAAGAAGCGTAGCAGTAACTCGTATGAGCATATCTTGTCGGGATTCCCAGTACCAGAGTCGGAATTCCTTTTCCTGTGATATGATACTTTCCCCCATTGGTACTTCCTTTTTCTCGGACTATCATCTGAAAGGGAATTTCTTTTTCCCGAGCAATTTTCTTGGCAAATTCTAAAACTCTGGGATTAGATATCATAGCTGCATCCAAAGCTCGCAGTTGTACTCCTCCTCGTAATTTTCCTTTTGCCTCTCTTCCTTGTTGGAAACTGTCATCTGCCGGAGAACCCTCGAACACAATGACAAAATCTGGTTGAATTCTCTGAGCGGCAACTTGGGCTCCTCGTAGTCCGACTTCTTCCTGCGAACTGACAGAAACTACCAAGTTCACATCTAAATTTATTTTCATCTCTTGAAATTGTTTTAACACTTCAATTGCGGCAACCGTTCCCAATCGATTGTCAAAGGCTTTGGCTCTCATAATAGAAATTTTTTCATCATAAGAAAATCTAACCTCAGGAACTACCGGATTTCCAACTTCAATCCCATAGAGATTTATCGTTTCTTCATAAGAATTTGTTCCAATATCAATACTCAGTTCCGACAATTTTGGAAGACGACTTCTTTCCTCTTCTGTCATAAAGTGTGGAGGCTTACTCGCTACAACTCCCGGAATGTACTCACCCTTGTTATTTTTAATCACAACGGACATCGCAGGAAGATTGCCTACATGCCAACCACCCAAAGGCAGAAAACGCAAGCTTCCATTATCATTGATATGTTCTACCATAAATCCCACTTCATCACTATGACAATCTAAAAGAACTGTCGGTTTTTTTTCATCTTGTTCTGCCAAATAAACAAATAAATTGTTAATGGAATCTCTTTCCCATTTCATTTCCGAAACGTATTTTTTGATTTCTTCCAAGACATCATCTTCAAAACCGGGAGCTCCGAAAGCATTGGTAAAAGCCTCTGCCATTTTTATTATTCTTTCCATTCCATCCTCCCAATTTTAGTAAGAATACTTGTGTATCATAGGATATGATTCCGCTTTAACCCCTTTGATCGCCTTTCTATACCCCACACTGGTCAAAGAATAGTACAATGGTAAAACAACAGCTTCTTCATTGATTAAATCCGCCGCCTGTCTATATAAATCTCTTCTCTTTTCTACATCCATTTCTTTTCGTCCTTCTTCCAATAATTGATCCATTTTTGGATTTGCATATTGAGAACGATTTCCTGAACCACCTTTTTGGCTACTGTGAAAATTAGGGAACAATCCATAATCTCCATCATAAGTAGAAGGTCCCCAACCAAGAATAAACATATCCACTTCTCCATTGGCGGTCGCAGATAAGAAGGTTCCCCATTCCAAGTTTTCAATGCTGACCTCCAAACCGATTTCTTTCAATTGAGCTTGAATAATTTCTGCCATTTGACTTCGAAGTTGTGAATTACTTACTGCAATTTTAATTTTACTTCCTACCAACCCTTTTTCTTCTATAATTTTTTTCGCTTCTTCCGGATTATATTCGTATACCTTACTGTCTTTAGAATATCCAAATACGGTCGGAGCTAAGAAAGAATTTGCTTTTTGTCCTGCCCCTGCCAACAAGGAGTTGACAATATCATCCCGATTCACTCCCATCGAAATTGCTTTTCTTACGTCTTTATCCGCAAAAATTTTTCTCTCTGTATTCATTCCCAAATAAATAGTACTTACAGAACTTCCTTCTTTCAGCTCTAAGTTACTGTCTCCGGATATGGTTTCTCTAGAAACTGCTTCCACATCTCCTACCATATCAATTTCTCCGGTTTGCAGACCGATTACCTTATTACTTTCTTCCGGAATACCTCGAAATACAACATGCTTAATGGACGGTTCTCCGTCAAAATAAGTAGGATTCGCTTCTAACTCAATATGATCCCCAATCTTCCATTCTTTTAACATGTAAGGTCCTGTTCCTACAGGATTTTCAAAATACTTATCTCCAACCTCTTCATAATATTGTTTGCTTAAAATAGATGCCGTTTTATGAGTCAAATGATTTAATAAAGGGGCAAAAGGTTCCTCCGTTTTAAAAGAAATTGTATAAGGATCGATGATGGTAATTTCCGTAATCGGTTTATACAAATGAGCCACTTTCGGTAAACTTTGAGCTCTTTCAATTGTAAATTTTACATCTTCTGCCGTAAAATCATATCCGTTACTAAATTTAACATCTTTTCTCAAATGAAAAATAATCTCATTGGGATTCGGTCTTTCCCAAGATTTTGCCAATCCCGAATCAATTCCCCCTGTTGTTTCGTTGATCTCTGCCAAACGACTATAAATAAGAGTTACCGATCTTTGAGAATATTGTTCCGTGGTATCTTGTGGATCCAAAGTTTTTCCTTCCGAAATTTGAGCATATACCAGGCTATCTTTCTTTTCTCCCTCCGCTGCTCCCTTTCCTCCGCAAGCTACCAATAACAAACTAAATAAACACAGCAACAATGACACAGTCCATTTTTTCATACCATACCTCCTTGATTTTTTATATTTCTATTATTATACTCTCTCCTCACAAAAAAGCAAAGGTTTTTTAAAATTTTATATATTTTTCTAAATGTCGTATCACCCCATCTTCATGATTACTATATTCTGTAACCTCATATTCCTTTTCTTGAGCGGCATAAGTTCCTTTCATAGAAACCGCCTTTCCTACAGAAGCCAACATCGCAAAATCGTTTTCACTGTCTCCAAAAGCAATGGCGTCTTTCAAGTCCAAAGATAAATAGGAAGCAACCTTTTGAACTCCTGTCGCTTTACTGCAATTTTTACTGTTGATGTCTAAACATTCTGAAGAAGACAAGGTAATAGTTAAGTCTTTCCCGATTTCTTCCTGTAGCTCCGTCTGAATTTTTCGTAATAAGTTTGTATTCGGATCCACTACGAGCAATTTTTCCAAATGTTGGAAATCCTCTTCTCTTTCTAAAACTATCGCCTTATATTCCACTCTTTTTTCATCTTTCCTTCCATAGCTTGGCATGAAGTAATAATTTTGAAAAAATCCCCGATAGTCTACTCTATACTTTTCCAAATAAGCTGTTACCTTTTTTACTACATCCACAGGAATATAATTTTCAAAAATTAACTCTCCCTTTGGAGAATAAATGGTTGCTCCGTTGTTGCATATCATATAAATAGCAACTCCTAATTTTTCACGAATGGTATTCGCCGAAGCAAAACCTCTTCCGGTTGCAATAACAAATGGATACCCTTTTTTTAGCAAAGTCCGTATACCGGAAATTGTTTTTATTCCTACTGTTCTATCATCATTTAATAAAGTTCCGTCCAAGTCGGAAATAATCCATTTCATAAACTCTCCTCTCTATTCAAAATGATAACGATTTACAATTTTTTCTCTCTTTCTCTCTTTATCCTTCGTATATTCTTCATAAGAAATTCCAATAAATCCGCCCTCTACATTATAGACATTGTCATAGCCCGCTCCTCTTAAAAAGTTCACAGCATCCAAACTCCTGTGAGCACTTCGACAGTAGACATATACCTTTTCTTCTTTTGGAATTTCTAATATTCTACGAACCAAACTATGAAGAGGAATGTTTTTGCTTCCGAGAATGCGAGCATACTCATGCTCCTCTTCTTCCCGCACATCCAGAAAAAAAGCTCCTGCCTGTTGTAACCCTCGTACTTCTTCTACTGAAATCAAAGGTCTGGACACTTCCATTGCGTAAAAAGCTGAAAGATTCAGGATATCCATTTCCTCTTCCAACGATTTTCCATAGATAGAGTATTCTGCCAATTCTTTCAAACCTTTTCCTTCGGATAAGAAAGTTTGTAATATTTCATATCTTCTTTCCAAATTTCCTTTTCCTATCATTTGCACTCCTAACATTTTATAGTCAGGAGAATACAAAAGTTTGATATGCGTCATACTGTAGCTCGGCTTAGGACCGTTATAATCGTTTGCCACATCTTTAGACTTGTAAAAATGAAATCCCTGCTCTTTCAGCTCTCGACTTGTCTTTCCTAAACTAAAGTAACAATATTCCCCGAGAGTTTGGATTCCCAAATTTTCATTTCGTTCTCTCACACAAAGGAGTCCTGTTTCTTCTTCCATTTTTCTTAAAATTTGTTCCATATCTTCATCTACATTGAGTATTTCTTTCATTCTTTCCTCCATTTCTATCATCTCTAGAATATCATGTTTTATTTTTTTTTACTATCTATAATTTCATAAAAAAAAGGAGCTATTTCTTTGCAGCTCCTTTTTTTCTCTAACCAATTCCGTGATACAGAATTCCCAAAATAAAAACGATGAAACTGATTCCGCAAAATACATATTTCCCCATAAGCAATAAAAATCGTGGAAAAGCGGCTTTTCTTCCTTTTTGAATTTCTTCCTTTACAAAGGTATCTCCACAAATCCAATAAAATAAAACCGCTGCCAGAAAAGCTCCCAAAGGAATGAAATAAATGCTGACCATATCCATAAGCTTTCTCAAATAAATCACATCTTCTACTAAAATTCCCAAACAAAAAGAGAGTGCCATTACAATGGAAACAGCCTTCCATCGTTCCAAAGAAAATTTTTCCTGCAAAGCTTCAATGGAAGATTCAAACAAATTGACCAAAGAAGTCATTCCTGCTAAAAAAACAGCCGAAAAGAAAATACAGCTAAAAATTCTCCCGAAAGGCATCTGTTGAAATACTCTGGGCATTGCCAAAAACATAAGACCCGGTCCTGCACTGACTTCCATACCGAAAGAAAATACTGCAGGAATAATCACAAGAGCTGCCAGTATAGCAGCAAGAGTATCATAAAAAGAAACATGGAGTGAGGAATTAAGCACATCTACATCCTCTTTCAAATAACTTCCATATACCACAGTTCCGGACCCTGCCAAAGAGAGAGAGAAAAATGCTTGTCCTAAGGCAAAAATCCATGTCTTTATTTGAAACATCTTCTCAAAGTCCGCTTTCCATAAAAATTGATATCCTATGGTAGAATCTTCTAAGAAGAAAACTCGTATTGCCAAGACACAGAACAGTAAAAAAAACAAAGGCATAAACACTCGATTGATTTTTTCAATTCCCCTTTGGATTCCCGCCGTCATAATGAAAAGACTGAAAAGGATAATGGCAAAATGCCAACCCAAAGTGGAATATCTTGTGGTAACGGAGGAAAATAATTCGACATAATCCTCCACCCCATGCAAAACACCTGTAAAAGATTGAACGGTATATTTCAAAATCCAAGCCACTACCACGGCATAGCCGATTGCAATTCCCAAAGAACCCAAGACAGGAACAAAAGCTAAGACATCTCCATATTTCTTTCCTCTTCTTTCCAAAGCTTTTCGAAAAGCTCCCAAAGGTCCGCTTTTCATAGCTCTACCAAAAGCCATTTCCCCACTGACTCCTGTCAAACCTAATAAAAGAACAAAGAATAAATAAGGAAAAAGAAAAGCGGCCCCTCCAAATTCTCCCACTCGATAAGGAAACAACCAGATATTCCCCATCCCAACTGCTGAACCGACACAGGCTAAAATAAAACCAATCTTATTCTGAAAAGAATCTCTCTTCTTGAAATCTCTCTCCATTTCTTTCACCTTCCTCCTTCATTTTTTTAAAACATGGCTTATTATAGTGAAATTGGCAAGGAAAAGAAAATTGATTTTTTCAATTAAGATTATTTTCTTTATTAATATTTTTATTTTTCTTTTGAAAATACTATATTTTAAAAGTTTATTATAAAAACATTTTCGCAAAAATAAATTTTTTATTTATTTTTTAATTGTTTTTATAAAGAATTTTTTCTCATTTAAGAATAAATTCTTATTCTCTTAGCTTTGATTTTTCAAATAACGATACAAAGTTTTTTCCGAAATTTCCAATTTTTTTGCTACTGTTGAAATATTTCCTTTCAACTGAAAAATTCCTTTCTGTTGTAAGTCTTCCACTACTTTCATTCTCTCTTCTATACTCATGGCAGCTCCTACTGTGGACAAACTGTCAAAGTAATCTTCAATCAGATACTGAGAATATTGAAATAAAGTGTTTTCCTGCTTTTTTTGCCCGATTCCTGCCGTCTCTGCTGCCAAATCTCTTTCCGGCCCTCCCGTCAGAGCTTTCAGGCTTGCATTTAAAAAATTGGCAGCTACAATCATCGAAGTAATATTTTTTTTCATGGATAATACTCCCGTCAATTTCCCTGCCTTATCCGAAATATAGTAGAGAGATACTCTGGATAAATCCCCATTTTTTTCCTGAAAAGGTAATTTTGCAATATATTTTTGTTCCTTCCGATAAGCTCTCAACCAAAAAAGAAGATTTTTATCCATTTCTTCGCCCAAAGCTTTGGAACAATTCTTACTCTTGGCACATAGACTTGTTTTTTGATTCTCCAAAACCTCAAATAAACTGACTTCTACAGTTTCTCCAAAGCCAGCAAATAAAAAATCAATGATTCCGGAATAATATTCTTTTTGAACTTCCGTCATTTCCTCCTCCTCTTGAGCATAAAAAAGGAGCATTCCAAAATGCTCCTCTCTGTTATCTATCTTTCCATTGTAATATATAACGATAGTCCTCTTGGATAGATTCAAAATCAATATGTTGATATTTCCAACTTTCCCCGTATCTCAAAAACAACTCCTCCAAACGGGAAATCTTCTTTTTTCTTTCCCCTTTTGACATGGACAAAAACTGAGTATTACATTGTTTTAAAATATTCTTCATCTCTTGAAAAAATTGTTCACAATCTTTTTGCCACATACGATCTGCATATTCTGTCGCATAATATTCCTGTGTCACTTCATCGGATAATACTTTTTGATAGCCGGGATATTCTTTTAAAATTTCCTGAACATACTTTCTTCCGTCAGAAAGATATTCCGAATGAACATATCGTAGAATCGGTTGAAAATTCACTACTTTTAAGGGCTTGTGACTCTCCTCGTCATAAAAAGCCAAACTATCTCGAAATTCTTCTAAATACATTATTTTAATGTTACCTTCATAATAGGATCTCCGACTTTTACCTCTTGTCCTAAGGCAATCACTTCAATGTGTTCCACTTCTTCCATGTTATTGATAATGACAGGAGTTTTTATTGAAGGAGCATTTGCTGAAATATATGCCAAATCATATTCTACAATAGGATCTCCTACCTTAGTCGGTCCTTCTCCTCTTAAGGATTTGAAGCCTTCTCCTTTTAATTTTACCGTATCAATTCCAAAATGAACAATCATTTCCAATCCGTCTTCCGAATCAAAACTGACTGCATGTCTGGTGTCGAATACATTGGCAACTTCTCCATTGACAGGGGAACAGATGGCTCCTTCTTTCGGTTCCATTCCACAACCGTCTCCTACCATTTTTTCTGCAAATGCAGGATCCGGAATTTCTGCCAAATCAATGACTTTTCCATTTATGGGAGCATAAATAGTAACTACCTTTTTCTCTTCTTTTTTTCCAAACAAGTTATGAAATAATCCCATCTCAATTCCTCCTTTAATTCGTATTACTTTTATTATAAGTTATTCTAAGATTCTTTTCAAGTCCCTACTGTAAAATAATATAATTCCCGCTGCCATAGCCACATTCAAAGATTCCGCCTGCCCGGAAATGGGAATAATAATCTTCTGCTCTGCAAGTTCTAAAAACTCTTTGGATACTCCATGTCCTTCATTTCCAAAGACAAAAGCATTTTTTTCTTTGAGCTGCATTTCGGTATATGCAACGGAGTCTCGTTGTAAAGTGGTAACTAAAACATGATAGTTTTCTGCCTGTAAATATTCCAGTATCTCTTTTTTTTCCATAACATGAAGACGAACATGAAAAATAGAACCCATAGAACTTCGGACTACTTTTTCATTATAACAGTCAACGGAATGTTTTGTCAGGAAAATATCCGAAAATCCGGCAGCATCGACCAATCGAATCATGGTTCCCAAATTTCCGGGATCCTGAATGTCGTCCAATACAATCAATTGCTTTGCAGCTTTTGATATTTCTATCACCGGGTAGGAATACAGTAAAATTACTCCCTGTGAATTCTCTTGTACACTGACTTTTTCAAAACATTTTTGGGAAAGTAGAAAAACAGGACAGGAAAATCTCTCCAATCGCTCTTCTTCCACTTCGACACCTTCTCGCAACAAGACATACTTTGCTCCCTCAGGATAGTCCAAAAACTTTTTTCCCTCAGCCAAGAAGATTCGTTCTTCTTCCCGATATTTTTTCTTTTTTAATTTGGAAAAAAATTTTACTTTTTCATTCTCCGGACTGGAGATGTGAATCCATGCTTTCATACTTACACTTCTCTTAAGGCTAGAGGCATCAAAATATAAATCAATTCTTCATTTCCCTCTTCTGTCACTCGGAACATACTGGAAGAATTCTTTCCCTCTATAATGACATTTCGGGAAACGCTGTCCAAAAATTCAGATAGATATTTACAGTTCAAGGAGGCAACAAAATCTTCTCCCTCTTTCATCATTACTATCTTTTGTTGTGTTTTGGCTCGTCCTGTTGTAACCGCTTTCACCACTAAATGTTTTCCTTTAAAGTCGAAAGTTCCCCCATATTTTGCATCAATACTTGTTTTCGCCACCGTAATAACACGTTTCATCGCCGCTTTTAAATCATCTAAGCAGAATTCCATTTTTTTATCAAAAGCATTTTGACTTAAAATTCCTTGAAAATTAGGATAAGGAACCGCTGTTAATCGACAACTGAAATAAGTCCCTTCCCACAAAAAAAGCAAGTTATCTCCGCTTAATTCCAAAGAAATTTTCTCCGTCTTATCTTTCAGTAATTTAATAATCACATTGACAGCATCCAAAGGCAGAGAAATTGCCCGTTCAAATTGAGCTGTCATTTTCTTTTCTAAATATAGCAAACGATAAGAATCGGTAGACACGAAATATACTTTTTCCTTTCCGAAAACAATGCGAATACAATGTAAAGCCAAGTTTTCCGGTGTCTGTGCAGCGGAAAACTTCACAGTTTCCAAACATTTTGCAAATTCATTTCCGGAAAGTTCCAATAAACTCATAGAAGCCAATTCTACAATTTTAGGATAATTTTCTTCTTCCCAAATGGAAAATTCTCCATTGGCTATTTTCAAAAATCCATCCAATTTCTCAACGGTAATCCATTCCTCTTCCAACAATTTTACGTATTCCAAAACAAGAGCGGGTTTGAACACAACACTTCCGTCTTCCATTCCTTCACATAAAATCTGTTTTTTATAATCCATTTCTACACTGCTGCCCATAAAGACCAAATCATTGCCCTTCACTTCCATAAAAAGAGTTGAAAGAATAGGCTTGATAGAATTTTCTCTCAAAATACTTGTATAGTCTGATAGAATCGAAATAAATTCTTCTCGTTTCATTTTCAATTTCATAGCATACTCCTAGTCCGCAATCAAAATTTCTTGCCAATATTTATTTTGTAAATCCAGTGTTTCATGAATATCCATCAGTACCTGTATTTTTTCCAATTCGGATAAATCATACAAAGGCTTTACTGTCATTAACTTTGCTGCCGGTTCGTTGATAGAAGGTAACTCTAAAATATCCGATAATTTTGCATATACTTCAGGACGATGAATGTATTCAATAAATTTATACGCATTTTCTTTATGCTTGGCATTTGCTAAAATGGTAAAGGAATCAATTGCTCCAAAGGCTCCTTTTTCAGGAATTATAAGCTCTACATGCTCTCTTTCTTCTTCGCTCAATTCTCGAAAAATATTATCGGGATATCCTTGTACTACCCAAAAATCTCCTGCTGCAAACCCTTTTCCATAAGACTCCGAATCAAACTTGGCAATATTTTTTTTCCAAGCCAGAATGGTTTGTTTCGCCTTCTCCATGGCTTCTATCGAAGAGGTCTTTTGATCATATCCATGAATTGCCAATGCCGATGTCATAAGCTCTCTCATATCGTCTAATAAGGTCATTCTTCCTTGTAAATCTTTTCGATTATAAATGTCAAAAGACTTGGGATAATCTTTTACAAACATTTTGTTTACGGCAATTACCGTCACGCTCGTATTATAAGGAACCGCATAATCATTGTTGGTATCAAAAGTTTGTAATTTTTTCATAATAAAAGGAGCTATATTTCCCAAAGTTGAAATTTTTGTTTTATCCAACTTTTCAATCATTCCCTCCTTCATCATAATTTCTACATAATCACTGGAAGGCATAACGATATCATATCCATCTCCGCCTGCTTTTAATTTCGTATACATTTCTTCATTGGATGAAAAAATATCTTCCACTACATGAATCCCCGTTTCTTTCTCGAAATCTTCATAAATTTCATATGGAATATAATCCGCCCAACCATATAAATACAATGTTTTTCCGTCATCTTTGGAACCACAGGAAACCAATAGAACCGCCAAAGCAATTGTCAATAGTATTTTTTTCATTTTCTCTCCTTTATCATCCTTTCATTTTTCAGAAAATATTACTTCATTACAGCTATATTATAGCATACTTTCCAAAATTAATTATTTCTTTTATTCTCTTTCTTCCGTTAAAAAAATTTCCTCCAAAATTTGTGCCACTCCGTCCTCCGTGTTCTTAGGAGCTTTCGGAACATCAGAAAGAGCCTCCAATAATCTCGGACTTCCATTGGACATAACAAAAGGACTTCCTACCAAAGAAAGCATTTCATAATCATTCAGACCGTCCCCAAATGCCACAACTTCTTCCAAAGCAATTCCCAACTGTTTCATAGTATCTTGAATCGCTCTTCCCTTATTGACGCCTTTTTTCATAATTTCCAAACAATTTGGAGTAGAGAGAGTGATGCTTACTTGGTCTTGAAACTCTTCTTTCAAAATTTCCTCAAAATCCAAAATATTTTTTTCACTTTCATCCAAGTAAAACAATTTGGTAGCATTTCCATCATTTTTTTCTTCCAAATTTGAAATTTGTTGAAAAGCAAATCCTGATTCTTTGTGAAATTGCAACAACTCCTGTAGGGCTATTTCTACATACCAAGAATCCCTTGTATACAAATTCCTGTGAAGATTTCCAAAAGGAAGTGCCAAAATCTTGGACAAAATTTCTTTTTCCAAAGAATAATACATGATTTCTTTTTCCTTTTCATCATGAACGACAGCTCCATTACTGCTGATGATATAGGAATTCAGTCCTAAACTTTCCTTAAAATATTGAATATCCGGATAAGGTCTTCCCGAAGCCAAAAATACCTTTATCCCTTTTTCTGTAATATGTTTTATAATTTTTCTGCTTCTGTCACTGACTCTATGTTCTCCATTCAATAGAGTTCCGTCCATATCGCAGACCACTGCTTTATATTTCATTTTGCCTCCCATATTTCTCATAATATGCTCTCAAAGAGTTTTTTGAACTCCAGCATAATGGACTTATTATACCATTTTTTCTAAGATAAAAAAAGAAAAAAATAGAAAAAAGGATTTGAGAGTTTTTATTTCTAAAAACCCTAAAATCCTTTTGAAGATTTTATATTCTACTCTTCATTGACAGCAATTGACGAAGAAGTTCTTTCATTTTGTTCTCTCGCATCTAAGAAAATATCCTCTTTCGGGATTATAACGTTCCCATTCTGTCCATTCTCAATTCCTATTCTGGATTTTATCCAAGAATATTGAAGATGTGTTAAATAACTCAATCTGTAGGAATCCATGTCCTTATATTTCTTGAATATATCATCAATAGTCTCTTTATTTTCTTTTTCCAAAAAAATTTCTCCTTTAAATCTTTTTATTTCTTCAAAATTCTTTCTTATTTCCCTACATACTGGTCCTAATTTCCATCCTTCAAAATCTTCTTCAAACATTGCTTCTCCATATTTGGAAAAAGATTCTTTCTGGATAAAAAAAGCCATTTTATGAAGTTTCATTTCATCAATATATTCTTTTTTTTCAGAAGAATATTCTTTTGAAAGATATTTTGCAATATCAACTACTTTTTCCATTATAAATCCTCCTCCTTTATAAATTCATTTTTATATATCTCTAAAATGTCAATAAACTCTTTCGCATCTAAAAAATAATTAGGATATGTTTCTTGCAACTTCCTTACATCTTTCAATGTTAAAAGCAGTAAAATGTATTCTCCTTTTGTATTTTTTTCTTCTAATGCCCTATAGGAGGCATTCAATAAAAAAGTATCTTTTTTCTCAATATCTTCATATTCAGGTGCAACAAAAAAAGTAGTTTTTCCTTCATTAAGATAAGTAATTAAAACAAAAGGCTCCTCACTTCCTAAATTTTTAGGAAGATCAATATTTGTAATATTTTTTATTCCTTTTAATTTATCAAAAATTTTTCTCAACTCTTTCTTAGTAAAAATCTCATAAATATTATTTTCTATTACCTCTTTCTCATTATTCTCAATCCCTTCAAAAATCAAACTGCATTTTTTAAAAAATAATCCTTCTTCTGTTTCTAATTTATTATGAATACCCGTTTTAAGATTACTTTTGTTGATTATATCATAAATCTCTACTGTTGTCGCCCAAATATGCTGTAATTTAGTTCTCAATTGCAATTCAATTTTCTTGTTCTTTAAATTAAAATCTTTTCCCTTAAAAGTAGAATAAACAATGTCCAAAACATAATAAAACACTTTATGTACAGATCTATATCCGTCTAATTTAGGATTTTCTACATAATTGTACTTGTTTTTATCTTTATTCTCTTTTTCTTTAAATCCAAATAATTCAGTATTTTCAAGAATAGTAATAAATTCTTTTAAACTTTCCATAGTGTCAAATATCATTCTTACCCCTGCTATATCATGTATCCTATCCAATTTTGGCTTTTCGGGTCTGCATAATTTTGAAATTATGGTCTCTATTCTCTTATTTCTACTTGTAATCAAATATTGTTTAGAGAATTCTATTTTTTCAAGTTCAGTAATAAACAATTTTATAATAACACTGTGTATTTGGCTGAAATTATGGAATTCTTCTTTTTCTTTATCTGTTAATTTTTCCTGTTTTCTTAATTTCTCTCCTATTTTTCTTATACTCATAAATTTACTCTTTTCATTACATATTGCAATTTTTTTTATTATAAACAAAAAGGAAATCGAAATTTATTACACTAGCAATTTCTTATTATTTATATTATCATATTTCTCAATAAAAATAAATAATTTTTAATGTAGTATTGATGTAATTCCATCAAGTATGATTCTCTCTTTTCCAATCTTTATCAAAATCTTTTTAAGCTACAAAAGACAATCTATATTTTTAGAGAATACAATATGCTTCAATAGTAAGATTTCATCAAAATGTAGTATTCTCTAAAATGAGACTTATTCCTTTTTGAAGCAACTCTCTTTCTAATAGAAGTTTTGTCTCACTTACTTCTAAAGAAGTCAATTCCAAAACTTTTGCATCTCCGACAACTCTACGAATCATCTCAGTTCCCGTATATCCGGCTATTTCTCTGCTTAATCTTTCGATGTAATATTCTTTGTACTTTTCATTTTTTCGTATTGGATCCTTTACCTTTTCAGTCCATAGCAGCTGCAATTTTTTCAAAAATAACTTCGGAATTTCCTGAATGCAATTTTCCAACCAGATTAAAAACTTCCGTTTTCTTTCTCCTTCTTCCATAAAATATTTTGCTCTGAAGTAAGGAAACTGTAAATTTGCTATGACATTTCCCACATCATAAGCCATAGGTCCATAAAATGCGAATTCCGGATCTATTATTTTAATCCCTTGAGAAGAGATAAAAATAGAGCCCGAGTGTAAATCGCCATGAATCAAGGCCTGAGAAGAATTCATAAAATTCTCTTTTAGTTTTGCAACAGCGAAGTGCAAAGGAAAATTTTGATAGAGAAATGTTTCTACAAAACTCTCATTCCCCGACGTGATTACATTCCTTTTCTTATCATCCGTATAGGGCTCCGTGAAAACCAAACATTCTGAAATGTCACATAAGTCCGGATTGATAAATTCTTTTACATACAACTTCTTTTTCTCTTGGGGAAGAACCAAATCTGTTGTTAAAAATAGGGTATTTGCTAAAAAAGTGCTTATTTCTTCCGAAAAATTTGGGAAAATGTTGCCTTCTATGAGTTCTTTTCTCAAATTTTTGTATTCCGAAATATCTTCCATTGCCAGTACTGCCATAGTATCATCGTAAAAATAAACCTCCGGCACAAATTTTTTCGCCAATTTTCCTTCAATCTCCAAAATTTTTGCCTCTATTTTACTTCTCCCTATGTCCAGCGGTCTTCCGGAACTCCTCAGCAAAGTATCTGCCTGTTTGAGAACAACCGACTTTCCCGTCTTTATATCTTTTACCCGGAAAACATAATTGATATTTCCATCTCCAATTTCTTCTGCAATCAGTTCATTCTCATCGGAAAATAACTTTTTTTCTTTTACATAAGAAATAATTTCCTTACTATCCAGCAAAAAGTGTTTTTTATATTTGTTCATGGTATATCTCCTCATCTTATCAGAAATTCAGTAATATTGTTCCGTTTCTTTCTCAAAATATTCTTCCAAATTATAAGGCGAATAAATTCCTTGATCGGTAACTACAGCACTTACCAAATGGGGTGCTGTAATATCAAAAGAGGGATAATATCCTTTCACTTCCTTAAGCGTATTCAAAACTCCATTGCAATGAATCACCTCATTGGGATCTCTTTCCTCTATCACAATATTCTCTCTATATTTCCCCTGATCGGGAATTCCCGTAACAAAATAAGGAATCCCGAAATACTTTGCTAAAATAGCAATTTGCAAAGTTCCTACTTTATTTACAATATAACCATCCATACAAATGGTATCTGCTGCCGAAGTAAAAAGATCTATTTTTTTTTCTTGAATCGTCCATGCCGACATATTATCTGTAATCACGGTTACATCAAAACCTTGCTCTTTCAGTACACTGGCTGTTAATCTGGCTCCTTGTAAATAGGGTCTTGTTTCCGGACAATAGAATTCAATTTCTTTTCCCTGTTTCTTAATTTCTCTTCCCATACATCCTACGATGGTCTCCCCAAAACATTGTGTCATCACTTTTCCTTTGATGGGAAATAGGCGAACTAAATGCTCTGCTACCTTTGACATTCTGAAATATCTCCTCTCCAAAGAATCCAAAGTTCTTTGAAAAATTGCATGAATAGGATCTTCTTTCTTGAATAATGCCTCTTTCGCAACGCTCAGACAAGCTTCTGTAATCATAGACATACGATTTATCGTTGTGGGACGTGCATGAGAAATTTCAAAAGCTGCTTTCTCTAAAAATTGAATTTGTTCCTCTATGGATAACTTCCTTACTTCATAGGCGGCAAGTGCCATTCCCATTCCGGCGGCTGTATATGGTCCTGCACTCTGTGTTACCATATCCGCTATCGCCTGCTTCACTTCTCGATATGTTTTGCAAGTCACATAGTGAATTTTTCTTGGATAAATTCTTCTATCCAAAATTTTTACTTCTCCCTTTTCATACCATGCAATATTTTCATATTGAAGTAAAAAAGCCAATCCTTCATCCATCCTGTTCATTTTTGATACCCCTTCTTTTTATTTTTTTAATTTTGGAAACCCTGTCATAATAGAAAGAATTCCCATAATAACCATTAAAATAGAATACCAAGAATATGGCATAATGCTTACCGGTGAAATTTGTGCCATTCCTGCCGCAACCAATAGCTGTCCGGCATAAGGCATCAACCCTTGAAAAGCGGAAGAAAAAATATCCAATAATCCTGCCACTCTTCTGCGATCAATCTCAAATGTATCTGCAATATCTTTCGCTAATGGTCCGGCTGTAATAATAGATACCGTATTATTTGTGCTTACCAAAACTATCAAACTGACCAAAACGGAAATTCCGAATTCAGCTCCTTTCTTAGAACGAATTCTGGAATGCAAGCTTTCCAACAAATAATCAATTCCTCCTAAATATTGCATGAAAGCAACGACTCCTCCTACTACCAATGCAATGATTGCCATATTTTGCATCCAACCCATTCCTCTTTGGATTACAGCGAAGACTTCAATCATTTCAAAAGAACCGTTCATAAGTCCAATGACCACTCCTAATCCAATCCCTATCGTTAAAACCAAAATAACATGTAATCCAAGTAAGGCTAACACGATAATGGAAATATAAGGAAGTAAATTCAGAAGATGATATTCATAGCTTCCAGTTGCTATGCCTTTCCCGGACATAAACATGAGAAAAATAATATTTAAAATGACAGCCGGTAAAACAACTAAAAAATTAACTTTAAATTTGTCTTTCATGCTAACTTCTTGGGTCCTTGTTGCGGCGATTGTAGTATCGGAAATAAAAGACAAATTATCTCCAAACATAGCCCCTCCTACTACCACTCTACATACCAAAGCTAAGCTGATCCCTGTTTGATTTGCAATCCCCACTGCCACCGGAGTTAAAGCAGATACGGTTCCCATCGAAGTTCCCATAGAAAAGCTTAAAATACAACCTGTTAAAAAGAGTCCCGGCAACAGCATTTCCATCGGTAATATGCTAAGACCTAAATTTACAGTCGAACTTACCGCTCCCATAGCATCTGCAACAGAGTAAAAGGCTCCTGCCAACAAAAAGATAACAACCATCAAGATTAACGTTTCTTCTCCTGCTCCTTTACAAAACATAGAAACTTTTTCATCTAAAGTCAATTTCGGTTTTTGGGGATTATGTAAACAAAAAGATATTCCTGTTGTAATAGCAAAAGCTACCAATAAAGGCATATTATCAATTTTTCCTGTAAAAATACCTGTACTTACATAAATTACCAAAAAAACAATCAGTGGAATCAATCCATAAATGCTTCCCTTTTTTTCCATAACTTTCCTCCTTCTCTATTAAATTTGAGTTAATTATTAAAACATTTAGTTCATTTATTATGTTTATAACGAAAAAAATCGGATTTGTAAATAGAAGCTACGGAAAACTGTTACGTAACAGTTTTTGAATTTCACTTGCAATTTCAATAAAAAATAAGTAAACTAACATTGAGGTGAACAGGTTGAAGAAATATAAGATGATTGAGGAAAAAATAAAACATAATATCTTAAAAAATATTTGGAAATCAGGGGAAAAAATTCCATCCCTTCGCTCTTTATCTTTGAAATATAAAGTTTCTCCTCAAACAATTCACTCCGCTTTTAAATCTTTGGAAAAATCCGGTTACATTTCCATCATTCCGGCAATCGGCTGTTTTGTGAAAGAAAAAAGTCAATACAAAATGAGTCGTCAATTAAAAACAATAGTAAAGAGTTATTCCGATATAGAGAACAAAGCTTTTCACAGTATCAATTTTACAAATACTTCATTGTTGTACTCTTACTTCAATGAAAATTTTTTTCTGTATTTTTGTCAAAAAATGATTCGAGAAAATTCTCATTTTTTAAATTCTTCTATAGTTCAAGATTTACCTTCTCTCATTGCCTGCTTGTCAGACAGTTTGGAGGAAGATAATATTTTCACATTGGAAGAAAACATATTTATTACTTCCGGTTCCGAGACAAGCATTGAAATTATTTGCCGTATTTTTTCTGAAAAGAAAAAATTAACCATTGCCCTATCTGATCCAAGTCATTATAATATCATCAATACTTTGAGTCCTTGGCTTAATATTCAAGGAGTACATCTCTTAGAGAATGGTTGGGATTTTGAAGATTTTGATAGAATTCTACAATCTGAAAAAATTGACTTTGTCTTTGTCAGCCCCAATTTTCAAAACCCCTCCGGAATTTGTTGGTCCGAAGAAAAAAAATTTCATTTGATTGACTTGGCGGCAAAGTATGATTTTTATATTATTGAAGAGGATAATTATTCCAAGCTGTATTATGAAAAAGGAATTGCAACGTCTTTTAAAAGTCTGGAAAGAATAGGAAAGGAACGGATTTTCTATATTCGTGATTTTTCTTCCTTGTTTGGATCTTCTCTCAATATAAGCTGTGTGCTGGTTCCCCCTCAATTTAGAGAACAGTTTTTAATGGAGAAACTCGTACTTTCTGTCTTTCCTTCTAAATTTCAACAGAAAATTTTGGAAACTTTTATCATATCCGGATATTTACATTTTTTCACGGAAAATTTAAAAAAGAAACTTCATTATCGCTCGAAATACTTAATTCATTTATTGCAACAAATTCCTGAATTGCGTATTATGCACGAACCCACAGGTGGTTTTTTCATATGGATTAAACTTCAGCAAAATATTGATGAGGATGTCTTCTATGAGCTTTGTAAAGAAAAAGGCGTTCTCATTTTACCGGGCTATATTTTTTATAAAGATCAAAGAAATAATGCTAAATTTAGAATTTGTTTTGCTTCTACGAGCTTGCATGAAATTCAAATTGGAATTCAATGCATAAAACAAGTGATTGAACATTTAAAACATTAGGAGGATATACGATGCTTTTAGAACTCGAAAGAATATTACTAATCGAATACGGGAAAAAAATGATTCAGGAGGGACTGACAAGAGGAACAGGAGGAAATTTGAGTGTTTGCGATTCGGAACATAAGAAAATGGCAATTACTCCCAGTGGAATCGATTATTTTAGTCTAAAACCTGAAGATATTGTTATTTTAGATATTCCAACCGGGAAAATCATCGAAGGAAGTCAAATTCCTTCCAGTGAATCGGATATGCACAGAATTTTTTATAAATACAGAAAAGATATTTCTGCTTTGGTACATACTCACTCCAAATACGCCACTGCTGTTTCCTGTTTGGAACAAGACGGACTTCCTGCCATTGATTATCTGCTTGCCTCTGCCGGTACTTACGTTCCTTGTGCCGAATATGCGACTTATGGAACAGTTGCTCTTGCAAGAAATGCCTACAAAGCCATGGAAGGAAAAAAAGCCGTTCTTCTCAGCAACCATGGTGCAATCGCCGGAGGAAACGATTTAGCGGAAGCCTATCATATTGCTGAAACAGTAGAATTTTGTTCTGAAATCTACTGTATTTCAAAATCTTGCGGTTCTGTAAAAATCCTTCCGAAAGAAGAAATGAAACATATGATGATCCGATTCCAAAATTATGGAAAACGAATAGAAGAGCATGATGAAATTTAAACAATTTATACATTGTATCCTTATTTGGTGTTGATAATCTCATCTTATCAACACCATTTCTTTTCAAAAATACATAATTTTGCTCTAACATCAAAGATAAATTAGCACCTAGAATTCACGTAGAATAAAAGTATTTATACTGTTTTCCTTTCTTTCAATTGAATTAAAGTATTGCTTTCCATGTTAAGGCATTTATCACAAATTTTCTCAATAATGTCTTTCTCATGGCTTATGACAATCAAACCCAGCTTTCTTTCTCTCACAATTTTCAAAAGACTTTTCCAAATAAATGCCTGTGTAATTCCGTCGAGCATGGTTGTCATTTCGTCCGCAATAAGATATTTTGTATTGGGATTTAGAGACCTCACTATCGAAAATCGTTGTAGCTCTCCTCCTGATAATTCTATCGGATACCTGTCCAACCATTCTTTTCGAATCCCAAACGTATTCAATAAATTATCGTCCGGTGTATAACTTTCTTCCAATATATTTTTCATTTTCCATAATGGATTCATTGTTTTTTCGGGATGCTGATAAATCAGTTGCACTTCCCGAAATTTATGTTTTTGATGTTTTTTTCCGTCAATCAAAACTTCTCCTTCCACAGGAGATAAGAAATCGGAAAGCACTTTGGAGAGACTTGTTTTTCCGCAACCGCTGTATCCAAAAATACCTAATATTTCCCCCGGAGAAACTTCAAAATTGATCTCTTTAAAAATCCATTGATCTCTCCGGTAATAAAATCCTAAATTTTTAGCTATCAATGCCATCTGACTCAACCTCCAAAAAATGATTTTGTGGCAAGGAACACCATAATTTTCGTGAATATTCTTCTTGCAACTTTTCTCCATTTCCTATGAAATAGCTACTTGGAGAAGTTTCTACGGTATTACCGTCTTTAAAAACACTTATTCTATCTGCTATCTTTATTGCGGAACCTATATCATGAGTAATCAACATGACCCCCATACCTTTATCGGCAAAATCTCTCAGTTGCTTCAGAACTATATCCAATACGGATTGATGAATCCCGGGAGTTGGCTCATCTGCAATAATCAGTTCTGTATTTTTTCCTATACTCGTAGCAAATAGAACTCTTCGTAACATTCCTCCCGACAATTGATAAGGATACCGTTCTCCATCGCTCTTTTTGAGTCCAAATTTCTCAAATATCTCTTCCTGGATGATTTTCTTTTCTTGCTTATTACCCTCTAATCCTATTTTCACCTGATTTTTTACCTTCATGGAAGGATCCAAATAATTTACGGATTGTGGAACAAAAGCTATTTTATTTCCTCTGTACTTCTTGATTCTTTTTGAATCCAATATTTCATCATTGTAAAATATTCTTCCATTGACAACGGCATTTGAAGGTAATATTCCCATAATTGCATGAGCTAAAAGACTTTTTCCGGAGCCGCTGGCACCAACAATTGCAAGGATTTCTCCTCGATAAATTTCTATATTTAGAGATTGAATCGGCTTACTTATAAATTTTTTCAAGCCCCTTCCATATTGCTCAAAAGAAATGGACAAGTCTTCCACTTTTAATAAAGGCTTACTCATATCTTCCCTCCTTACAAATATCTCATGTGTGGATTATGTAAAATCCGCAATGATTCTCCCATCGTATCAAAACACTTCACCAATACAATCAACGCCAATCCCGGTAAAACAACCAACCACCAATTTCCCAAAGAAATATGTTTTGCCGCTTCCGACAGAATAATTCCAATGGATGGCTGTTGTGCGGATAAACCGAATCCCAAAAATGTCATGGAAGCTTCATGTAAAATAACATGAGGAAATAATAATACAAAACCGATAAAAATCTGTGGAAAAATGATAGGAAGAATATGATTTTTCACAATAAACCATCTACTCTTTCCCATATTTCCGGATAGTATAATATACTCAGAATTTTTAATACTATACACTTCATTTCTTATAACTCTTGTCAGTGCCGGCCAGTGCGTAATAGCGGTTGCAATAATTACTCCTCTGGCTCCCTTTCCTACCGCAAAAGAGATTAAAATCATAAAAATAATATGCGGCATTCCTATGAACATATCTACGATCCACATAATCATTCTATCGCTCTTTTTGTTTCCAATCGCAGCAAAAATTCCAAACAATACGGCAATAAACACTCCCATACCTGCCCCTATAATTCCGACATACAAAGAAAAATGCAAACCTTTTACGGTTCTCACAAACATATCTCTTCCCATAGAATCCGTACCGAACAAAAACCTTCCGGAGGGAGATAAATTTTTTAAAAGAGAATTTGTTTCCAGTCCTTTTTCCTCTAAGGTAATATTTAATATTAAAATAAGACCTATCAAAAAAATAGAAAGAACAATGGATGTCACTACTTTGATTCTGGCATCTATCTTCATACTTCCCTCCTTAAATTCGGATTCAAAATACTATTTAATATATCCGCTATTGTATTACCGAGAAAAACAAAAACGGCCCCGATCATAACAATGGCTAAGAGTAAAGGAGTATCGCTTTTCAATCCCGCTTCTGTTAAGGTAGAGCCAAGTCCCGGATAAGAAAATACCTGCTCTGCCAATACGGACCCTCCAAATAATTCTCCAAAGTAAGAAAAATGAATTGTGATAGCAGGCACAATGGCATTTCTTATCCCATGATGCTTAAAAATTGCAAAAGTACTTTCTCCTCTTGCTTTTGCAAAAAGAACATATTCACTGTTTAAGACATCCAGCATTTTTTCACGTGTATGCAGGGTAACATTTGCAATTCCCAACACGCTTAATGTAAATACCGGAAGAATCAAATGTCTTATTTTATCTGCAAAATCAACTTCTGTACTCAATCTTCCGATTGGAGTTGAAATTCCTATCGGCAACCATTTTAATTGTACTGAAAAAATCAGTAAAAAAATTAAGCCTATCCAAAACGTTGGGACCGTTACCTGCAAGTAAGAAAACCATTTGATGATACGATCCATCAGTTTTTCTCTCTTAAATGCCGCTATTGTTCCCAATGTAAATCCGAGAATTCCTGATAAGAACCATGAAATTCCCATAAGTGCTGCGGAAGCTCCCGCCCTCATACGAATCATTTCTATGACAGGTTTTCTATGAACCAAAGAAACTCCAAAATCCCCTCGAATAAAATTTTTAAGCCATAAAAAATACTGCGTTACAACAGGTTTGTCCAAACCATAATATTCTGCAATTTTCTGATATTGTTCCGGAGTCAAATTTACATCATAATTTACACTTGCCATAACAGGATCTACAGGTGAATTTTTTAAAAGTATAAAAGATAAAATGGAAACGCCTAATAATAAAAGTAGACATCTCAAAATTTTTTGGAATACTATAATTACATATTTCTTCATTCTCTTAATTCTCCTTTTTACAAAAAAATGATTCCATAAAGGAATCACTTCTTTGTCACTGTTATTCATCTCACACACATTTATTTCATGCTTTCATCCCAAGTCCATTCTGCAATATTTGCAATTAAAGACCAGTCATGTCCATGACTGTGCATTCCTTGATTTCCAACATCAATCCTTTTATCTCCCACATAGGTATGATTTATTCTCACAAGCCAAACATAAGGAATATCTCCTTTTGTAGAAGCTCCTGTGTCTCCATCCCATTGAGCAAGTTTCCAATATTTATTTGCTTCTTCAAGACTGGAAGCTCTCATAGCCTTTTCTAAATATTCCGTTACTTTCGGATTGTTGTAAAATGTTACATTGGTCCACCCTTTTCCTGCCGTGCTCGGATGATGAGATTGGAAGAATTGATTCGGATTATGTCTTCCTCCTGCATATAACATTGAAATTTCATGGGATTTGGTTATCATTTCTTCCCAGTTACTTCCTACAAGGTTAATATGAATTCCCAATTCTTTAGCTTGACTGGAAGCTTCCACCGCTACATTCGTTCTCAACGCATCCTTAGTCGGATAATACAAATCAAATTCGGCTCTCACACCATCTTTCTCTCGAATTCCATCTGCTCCGACTATCCAACCTGCTTCATCTAACATCTTTTTAGCTTCTTCCGGTTTATTATCTTCAATTACAGATTCCGGATTCCAGAATGAAGTTCCGTCAGTCACAGAATAAGCAGGTTTTCCGTGTCCGTTCAAAACGGTATCCACCACTTTTTGTCGATTCATTCCTACATTGAGTGCCTTTCTAATAATCGGATCACTGGTAATATCGTTTCCTACAGGATATCCGTCCGGTGAATTGTCAATCACTCCTTTTTTCACATAAGGCATTGATAATCCTCGAACATCATTGGATTCTATATCAAATAATTTACATCCTCTTACCTCTTTATCCGCCAATTCAGGAGTTGCATAAATCATATCCACATCTCCTGATTCCAATGCTGCCAATGCTGTATTTTCATCCAATAATACCCAAGTCCATTTTTTAAAATATGGTTTTTTCCCATGATAATATGGATTGATTTCAAAAATGGCTTGTTCATCCGGTTTATACTCCACAACCATATAAGGTCCTGAACCGATTGGATTATTTTTATAATTTTCGTTGTAATGGGCCTTCGGTACAATAGGAACTTCGACCAATTGAGACATGGCAAAAGTAGATCTCGGTTCTTTTAACTTAAACACAATTTGATTCTCTTTCGGAATTTCTATCTTATCTATAAAATCTAAATCCCAATGCTTTCCATCTTCTTTTAACATTTCATAAGAAAATTTTACATCTTCTGCCGTTACCGGCTCCCCATTTGAGAATTTAAAATCATCATGTAAATCAAATGTCCATACCAATCCGTCTTCAGATACGGTATAATTTTTTGCAAAATCTCCCACAATCTCCAAATCTGCCGTTCTTCTAAGCAAAGTACTGTGAGTAATGTGTGCTTCGTTGTACATTCCATATCTCTCTTTCGGATCAAATTCATGGGGAATTCTTGCTCCCATAGAAACTATAATTTCATCATTGGCTCTTCCTTTTCGGTCTCTTTGAACTTCTTTATTATCCTCTGAAGCTCGAGAACATGCCAATAATAACAACATAAAGCAAAGAGTAATGACTTTGCTTACAATACTTCTTCTTTTTTTCATAACTCTATCCTCCTCTATGATATATTTTATCTTTAACTCTTTCTAAGAATAATATTGTTCTCTCCTTCTCTATTTCTCAATAAGAAATTTCCAAGTTCCTATATTTCTTCTTAAGAAACAGATTCTATTACCATTATATTCTTTTATTTATATTTTGTAAAGATTAAATTTACAAAATATTTATAAAAATAACTAACTGAAAAAATCATTAAAATTGATATCAAAATCCTATAGAAAAACTTCTTCCATCTCCGAGATAATACGCTATTCTAGAGCTTAGATAAGGATTTATCACTATCGTATCTGCATATCTTTTTTTCAAAAGGTTTTTAATTCTCTTATTATAAATTTCAATTTCATCTATTAAAGAAAAATATTTGAAAAATTTATATTTTTTCTAAATCTATTCAATAGTAGCAAACAAGGAGAAGCTTCTCTTAGTTGTTTTAATTTTTTTTGGTATTGATAATTTTTTTAATTGACATTTTTATGTTCTTAATATACTATAATAGTATATTATGTAGTAGTATCATCATAAAAAATAGCAAGAAAAAGATGAAATAAAAGGGAAATCATATAATTTTGATAAAGAACTTGGAGAGAAGAAAAAGAAAAAAGGAATGAGGATTTAGTATGAAAAGAAAAATATTTATATTTTTTAGTTTTTTAGTGCTTCAGAGTTTTTTATTAGCAAATATAAATGAAAATGAACTAAAGGATCTCAAAGAAATAATAAAAGAGGTAATCGAAAGTGAAAAGGATGAAAAAGTTGTAGATGAAAATAATATAAAATTTTCTTTAATAAGAAATAGTAAAAAAATTGAAGTTGAAAAAAAAGAAGCAGTAGCTGAAGAAATAACTCTAAAGACTTTACAGGCAGAAATAAAAGAACTTAAAGAAATTTTAAAAAATAATTTTGAAGCAGAAAGCGAAATTGAGAATTATATTCCAGCTGAAGATTACTTGGATTTTGATGATAAAGAAGAAAAAATAGCAATATCAAACTATATTGAGTATATAAATAACTATACAAATGATTATAATTTAGCTAGGGAAATAAATAAAAATCTTATAATCTATAGTAAAGCTTATGGAATATCTCCTGAACTCATTCTTTCAATCATTAAAGTAGAATCAGGATTTAATCCGACTGCTGAAAGTAAAAAAGGAGCATACGGACTTATGCAGTTAACTCAAGATACTGCAAATTATTTAAAAGTAAATAGAAAAACAATAGGGGAAAATATGAAGGGTGGAATAAAACTTTTAAGAGAGCTTTTAGATGAAAACAATAATGATTTAGTACTTACTTTAGCTAGTTATAATGCTGGTTTAGGAGTTGTAAAAAAATACAATGGAGTCCCACCTTATACTGAAACAAAAAATTATATAGAAAGAATAATGCAAGGAATGTCTACTATTTCAAGGAATGAAATTATAATAGATAGTATAGATTTTGATAGAAAAGAAGATTTTTAAGATATGTTTTATATCTGAAAATATATAATAAAAATAAGGGGAGGGGAAGAAAAATTAAATTATTATGAAACAATTTTTATAAAAAAGGAGGATTTAAAAATATGAAGAGGAGAATGTTGTTTCAAGTAATTCTATTGTTGGTCGTGTTTTCTTTTAATGTTTATGCATCAAATGCTGGTTTTAAATGGGAATCAGGTGGGAATACAATGTTAAAATCGGCACAGGTATTGTCATTTATTTTAGGGTTTATTGCTATTATAGTTCTTGGAGGAACTTTTATGTTCGGTTCAAGAGAAATATTTCAAAAAATCCTTCCTGTTTTTGGAGGATTGGCAATTATAGGAAGTGCTGGAGCAATTTTAACAACTTTTGGAATAAGTCAAACTACAGGACTAATTTTTATACTATAAAATATAATAAATGAAATTTGCATAGTGGAATAATATCTGCTATGCAATTTTTGAAAAAGGAGACAAAAATGGGCTTTTTTAGAAAAAAAGAAAAAGAAAAGCTAAAAAATAAAGAAAAGAAAGAAAGCTTAGATTATGAACAAGCTAAAGAAGAATATTTAAATACTATTTTAAATGTTAGTAAAAGCAGGTCAAATTGGGTAAGTGTTGCTATTCTTTCACTTTTTATAACTCTTTTAAGTATTTTAGGAGTATTTTATTTTGGGATGCGTTCTACAGTTATACCTTATTTTTTTGAAATAGATAGGAACGGCACAGTACATAAATTAACAGTTGGAGAATATGAAAAACAATATGTTCCAGAAGAAGCGTTAATAACACTAACTCTTAAGGAATTTATAGAAAATTCAAGGTGGATTTCAACTGATGAAGTCGTACAAAATAATTTTGTTGAAAAAGCATTTAATTATTCTAGCCCTAAAGTGATTCAAAAATTAAAATCTATTTATGCACAAGAAGAGTTAACTAAATTGATAAAAAATGGAGTAACAAGGGATATTTTAATAGAAACTGTTACTAAAGCAGATGAAACTTTATATAATGCTAGATGGACAGAAACAATTTATAATGAAAATGGGAATATAATAAATCAGATTGGGAAATTTGGAAATTTCAATATTCAAATTATAAAACCTAAAAATACAGCTGAAATGAAAAAGAATCCTCTTGGAATAACTATTGTAGATTTTAATATAAGTACAAATACTAAATAAAAAGGAGACCAACTATGAAAATGATGAAAAAAAGCATATTACTTGGAATGATTTTTATATCTACATTATCTTTTAGTAATTCTCAAACTGAAGCTGATAGATTAGAAGCAAGTTTTTATAATGAAATTAAGACTAGCTCTAAACCCAAAATAGCTTCAGGATATAAAGAAGCTTTATATGGGACAGAAGCTAATTTTGTATATAATGATACTTCAATGTATACAGTTTATTGTAGAGTTAATTATTTAACTTCTATTTTTTTAAGTCCTGATGAAGAGTTAATAGGAACATCAGGAGGAGACACTACAAGATGGAGTAGAAAAGAAACAATAACAGGAAGTGAAGAAGGACAAAGAGTTCTGATATTAGTAAAACCACACACAATAGGAATTAAAACTAATATTGTCATTTCGACAAATAAAAGAACTTATCAAATTCAACTGATTTCAGATAAAAGCTTATATAATCCTATTGTAAAATGGAGCTATCCAATTACTGAAGAGTTAAATAGAAAATATAAAGCAGCAAGAGAAGAAGCAACTACTGTATTACCAACTAATTTAAACTATAATTACTCTTTAAGTAATAATAAGTATGATTTTACACCACTACAGGTATTTGATGATGGAAAGAAAACTTATATCGTTTTTAGAGAAAATATGCAAGAAATGCCAGTTTTTTATATCTTAGAAGGAAAAAAAGAATTGATGATAACAAATAATAGACAAAAGAAAAATGTTCTAATTATTGATAGAATATTTGATAAAGCAGAACTAAGACTAGGGGATAAAAAAGTGAGAATTACTAAGAAATAAGGAGTAATTATGGCAGATGATAGAAAAAATATTGAAAATAATGATATATCTCAAATAAAAGTAGAAAGTACTGGACTATCCAAACAAAAAATAATTGGACTTATGATAATTATTTTTGCATTTTTAGGACTTATTTTATTTTTACATTTTGCTTTTTTTGGGAATACTCAAAAAGAAGAAAAGAAGAAAGTAGAAAAAGAAGAAGAAATTGTAAAAGAGAATGTAATTGATAAGGAAGCTGAAGAAAAGTTTGAAAGTGAACTTAGAAAGTCATATTCTGAAAAAACTAAAAAAACTTATAAAAATGAAGAAGGTAAAGAAATTATAATAGAAGAAACAAATAGCCCTAATGGTGAAAGAGATTATGAAAAAGAAAGATTAGCTGAAATTAAGGCTAAAATATCAGCATATAAGGATAAAATGTTTCAGGAAGAATTAGCTTCAAGAGGAAGTCATATAGGAGATAATTCAAGCGCAGGAACACTAAATCCTAATAATACAATTTCACAAAGCTTTATGATGGATGGATTACAAACTCCAGCATTAAATAATAATGATAGAATGACAAAATACAAAGATAATTTAAAAGTAGATAATGTTTATAACAAAAGTGGATTACTAAATCCTCTTTCAGAATATGAACTTAAAGCTGGAGGGATAATCCCTATAACATTATATACAGGAATAAATACAGACATTCCTTCAAATGTTATTGCAGTTGTTAGGGAAGATGTCTATGATAGCACGTCAGGAAGATATTTATTAATACCGAAAGGAACGAAAGCAATAGGAACATATGATAGTGTTTTAGATTTTGGGCAAGAAAGAGTACTTTTATTATGGACAAGACTAGTTTTCCCAAATGGAAATTCAATTTCTTTAGATAAATTTGACGGAGTGGATTTGTCAGGCTATGGAGGTACAGGAGGAAAAGTAGATTCACATTTTGGAACTATGTTAAAAGCTGTTGTTCTATCTACTATACTATCTGTTGGAGATTATTATGTTTCCCCTTCATCAAAAGACAGGAACAGATATAAAACAAGCTCTCCTGAAGTAATAGCTAAAGAAGAAGTGGTAAACACTTTCTCAGAAATTGGAAAAGATTATATAGATAAAATGTTAAATGTTCAGCCAACCATTGTTGTAAAACAAGGAACAAAATTAAATATAATAATCAATTCAGATTTAGTCTTAGAGCCGTATGAGGAGTATTAGAATGAAATTTAAAATAAGAAATATTGCAACTTATATAGAAATATCAAGAAAAATTGCTAATATGAACATTTTAATTTTTATATTCTTATTAGTAATGTTAGTATTAAATTATATTTCTATTACTATAATGAAGTATTATGACTTTTCAATAAGTAAAATAGGGAAACCTTTGTATAATTTATATTATAGTCCTTTATTAATTTTAAAAGTTAAAAATGACCCTTTATTATTAGACCTTGTTAGAAGAAAATTTTCAATAGTGTATATTATTTTCCTCGTATTTTTTATCTCCTTTTTATTCATTGTTTCTTCTAATAAAAAAGGATTATTGGGAACAGGAAGATTTGCAACAATTCAGGAAGTTTATGAAAAGGGATTTATAAGTATTGGAAATGATTTGAAGGACGGGCTTATATTAGGAAGAATTCCATTTGAATTCTCAATAAGGACTTTAATTTTTCTTATCAATTTTCCACTATTTACAGGAACTTTTGTCTATATATTTACACCTAATTTTAAAATAATTTCATTATATTCTATTTTATCTTTTTTAATTGCTTTATTTTTTATCATAATTGCTGAAAGAAAACTTACTATTATAGATGATACTAATGCTCATACAGGCTTGATTGCTCAAACAAGAGGAGGAAAAGGGGCTGGTGTAATTATTCCAACAGCTTTGAACTGGATTCAAAGTTTGCTTGGGCTTGATCCTAAAAAAGAAATTTATAATGAAACTCATAACTATAGAGAAAAAGTCTTAAATAACAGAATTTTATTGTTTGATCCTTATAATGAAGATTATTCTGACCCGAATAAAGTTAGGTATAATCCTCTAATAGAAGTTAGAATTGGAACAAAAAATGAAATAGATGATGTTACTGTAATTGCAGAAATGCTGACAGCTCCTGAACTAGTAGAAAAAAAAGATCACTGGACAGAGAGTGCAAAAAATTTAGTTGTTGGAGCAATATTACATTTATTGTATAAAGCGAAACAAGAAGACAGAGTAGCTACTTTAGGGGAAGTTTTTGATTTTTTGACTATGCCTGATGTATTAATGGAAATTGCTAAAACCATAGATTTTTATCACGAATCTCCTAATTTTTTCAAAAAAATCTATGATGAAACCCAATTAATAGGAGTTCCTGAAGGAGTACACCCACTTGTTTATCGTTGGGCAAACGAAATGGCAAATAAACGAGAAGAAGAATTTTCAGATATTATGAGTACTGTATTAGAAAAAATAGGGATATTTAATAGTCCTTTACTTAGGGAAGCAACAAAGTATTCTGATTTTAAGATGAAAGATTTAGCAAATGGAGATAGACCATACTCTTTATATTTAGTTATTCCTGAAGAAAATATTGCAACAGGAGGACTTATAATAAAGTTAATGACTACTTTATTTTTTACTAAGTTGACACCAAAAGATTTTGTAAATGAAAATAATAAATATAAAACAATGGCTATTCTTGATGAATTACCTCTTTTTAAATATATTCCAGCAGTTGAACGAGGTGCTGGAATTATTGCTGGAGCAAAAGTGAAATTGTTAGTCGTTGGCCAAAGTTTAAGCCAATTTTATAAAATATATGGAAAAGAAAATGCCTTGTTAGATAATTTGGGAAATAGTGTGTTTTATTCTTCAGCAAAAACAGATTATGATACAGCTTCAAAAGTATCTAAATTATTAGGGAATAAAACAATAGAATATAGCAATTCTTCGGGATCAAGTATTTTTAGTAGTAGATGGAATAAAACTACATCTAAAAGAGAATTAATGACACCTGATGAAGTTATTAATATGAACGAAACAAGAAATTTAATAATGTTAAGAGGAAATTTAAGAACCATCTATGGTAAAAAAATAATGTACTTTAAAGAAAAATATTTTATGAAAAAAACAAAAATGTAATTAGAGAGGAGAAACAAATGAGTAAAAAATTAATATTTCTTTTGCCTTTAATAAGTATTAATTTATGTGCTGAAGGATATTCTACAAATATGCCAGTTGAAGCAGACCCGGAAGAAATTTTTGAAGACTTACAAATAAAGGCAGTTGCTGGAATTTCTGAATATGAATTAAAAGAAAAAAATCAAATTACAGAAAATGCTGTTGAATTTTTTCAAAATGATAGAATATATTATATTTCAGCAGAATATAATCAATTACAGAAGAAAACAGAAAAAAAAGATTCTAAAAATAAAGAATTTAATTTTAGAGAAAAAAACAGAAATTTTCTAAATGCTCAACTTTTTTATCAACCAAGTGATGAAAATTACTTAATAGGATATGAATATAAAGGAATTGAAAAATTAAAAAATTTACACTCATTGATAATAGGTTATACAACTAAAGATAATCATTTCTTCATTAATCCTTACATAGAAGAAAATAAAACTGGAGTTAAAACTTATAAAAATAATGGAGAAAAAAAGAAAAAGAATATAGGAGGAGTAAATTTACAAACCTATTTAAAAATGCCTGTTTCTTTTACAGATAGATTATATGGAACAGTAGATTTCAATTTTAAAGGAAGTGAAAAGAAAGAACTAGGTATAGGACTTTATATGCCTTATAAAATGCAAATAACGGATTCAGCAAGTTTAGAATTAAATTTAAAAGTTAAATATTATAAAGAGGTAAATAATGAAAAAAATTCCAAAGAAGATGAAAGTCAACGATTTGTTGCAAAAGTTGAACCTATTTATAATTTTACTGAAAATGTTTTTATAAGAAGTGAAGTAGGATATGTTGCAGCTAAAAAAGAAAAAGGAAATAAGAAAGATGAATTTTCAGTAGGAGTTGGAATAGGTTTTAAATTCTAAAAAAGAGATATAAAATGACTGAAAAAGAAAGAAAAGAAATAGAAGATAAATTAGGACCTATTACAGAAGGTGATGAAGAGTTTTTTAAGAATGAAAATGTAGAGGGAGAAATTGTAGAAAAATGACCTCGTATAATCCTTTTTAAGGGCGAAAGGGATTTCTATTGAAAAATTCTTACTTTATGATAGGCAAACTAAAAAAACTTTCAATCCTGATGACATAAAAAATTTATCTTTAAAGGAACAAATGGAATATAAAAATAAAAATGTATATCCAATGATAGAAGGTTTTTATATTTTTAATGATGCAGACAAGTTTTATCATTCAAAAAACATATTTTTTGAATGATAACTTCCTCAATAAATTTTCAATAGAAAATTTCAACAAAAAACCATTCAAAATTATAAAAAACTAAGATTTTTGAATGAAATTTGATATAATAAAATTAAGAAAATACTATGACAAAATGAAGGAGGGTTTATTATGATAGATAGAACTAAATTAAGTCCTATAATCAGGGAAACTATTGTTGTTACAGAAGCTGAATGTGGGAAAATGTCAGAGGAAGATATTGAATATTTAATCAAAAATGAAAAAGGAGAAATCTCATACCAAGAAATTTTAAAAACATTGAAAGACAAATATGGGGTGAAATAATATGAATGATAAATATCTTTACCCAGGAACAGATGTTCTTATCAATAAGTTTAATATAAAAAATTCTGAAGAATTAGTAGAAGTGGAAAGAAGATTGACTTCTTTGAATTATCAAAATATCAGTGAAGGAAGAATAAAAATAAAAAAAACTTTTGATTATAAACACTTAAAGTCTTTACATAAAGAATTATTTAAAGACATTTATGATTGGGCTGGAAAAGAAAGAACAGTAGATATTTCAAAACCAGGTACTTTATTTTGTAGAGCTATATTTATTGAAGAAGAAGCAAAAAGAATTTTTAATAGTTTAAAAAAAGATAATTTTTTAAAAGATATAAAAGATAAAACAGAATTTTCTGAAAAGTTGGGACAAGTTTTTTTGGATATTAATATGTTACATCCATTTAGAGAAGGTAATGGCAGAAGTCAACGACTTTTTATAAGTGATTTAGCAAAAGAGAATGGATATAGACTGGAATGGGAAAATATCTCTAAAGAAACTATGATTCAAATGTCAAGAAATGATAATGTGAAAGAAGTTGCAAAAATTTTTAAAGAAAATTTAAAAGAAATCAATCAAGCCTTAGAAAAAAAGAATCCCCTAGTTGAAAAAATTCAAGCTAAGAGAGAAAATAAAGAACAAAATACATACAAAGGATTAACAAAAAAATAACTTTATGTACAGTGTACATAAAATTGAGAAGGAGGAAATTATGGAAAACAAAAATGAAAAATTAGAAAATGTAATAGAAAAAGAATTAGAAAATGGGAATTTGTATGAATTATTTTTGACACTAAATTTAGGTAAATTTGACAAGTTAATATTGACAGCTAAAACACAAAAAGAGGTAGATTTTTATAATAAGCTGTATGAAATAGCATTGCAAACAAAGCAGGCAGAATTAATTGAAAAAGGAGTTTTCTAATGTCTAAGGATTTATATATTTTTGCAGGAGTTAATGGTGCTGGGAAATCTACATTATATAATTCTCACATAGATGATGAAGGAATAAAAAATAGTGTAAGAATTAATACAGATGAAATTGTTCGTACCTTTGGAGATTGGAGAAATAATGTAGATCAAATAAAAGCTGGGAAAATAGCAATTAAATTAAAGAATGAATGTTTTAACAAAGAAAAGTCTTTCAATGAAGAAACAACTTTAACCGGAAAAACTATTTTAAAAACGATAGAGAAAGCAAAAGAGTTGGGATATAAAATACATTTGTTTTATGTGGGAGTTAATAATCCTGAGATTGCAAAAGAAAGAGTAAAAAACAGGGTTTTAAGGGGGGGACATAATATTGAGCCTGAAATAATAGAAAAGCGATATTATGAATCTCTTGAAAATTTAAAAAAGATTATATCAAAATGTGATTATGTAAAGATTTATGATAATACTAGTATGTATAAAAACATTTTTTCTTCTATTGATAATAAAATAACAAAAAATAATACAGAACTACCAGAATGGTCAAAAGAAGCGATCAAAGAAAAAATAAATAGTATTAATAGGAGCAATAGTGATTTATTCAAAAAAGAAGAAAACGAAATAAAAAAAGTAGAAAAAATACAAAATCCATTAGTAGAAAAAATTTTGAAAAGAAGAGAAAATCAAAATAATGATAAAGGATTAAAAAAATGACCTTATGTACGCTGTACATAAAGTTTGAAATATGTATATTCTAACATTAAGCTTTTTCAAGATAAAAAGGAGGTTTCAATGAAAACAATAGAAGAAATTAAATGGTGTGAACAATTTAAAGGAAAAGAAAAGTTGGAGTATGCTTCTTGGGAGAAAGGAAAAGCGATTGCTCTTTCTAATGGAGATCCCGTTAATTCTGAAATTATAGAATTAATGAATGATTTCCAAATTGCTGTTTGGGAAGGAAAAATTACAGAAGAAGAAAGAGAAAAATTAATTTTGTCAATTTTTAAAAAAAATTAAAAAGGAAAAACTATATGAATGATGATATTTTAAAGTTGTGGAAAAAAATTGATAAAAAAGAACCAGTAATTCAAGAAAAAGACTTTGATAATTTTGCATTTTCCATTGTGAGTAAGGAAATCAAGAATATTATAATGAATTTTAATAAAGAAGAAATTTTAGATTATAATTTCTATGTAAATTTGCATCAGAAACTATTTCATAAAGTTTATCCAGAAATTGCTGGAGAGGTTAGAATGTCAGGAACAATTCAAAAAAGTGAACCACTATTAAATGGAAAATCTATACAATATGCAACCGGGAAAGAACTGCTTTTTGAAGGAAAAAATTTTATTGATAAGTTCGAAACTGAATTAAAAGAACAAAGAATTAATAAAAGAGAACAAATAACATTTTTTATTGAAAAGATAAGAAGTATATGGCAAAAGCATTATTTTTTTGAAGGGAATACTAGAACAACAGCTCTATATACAGATTTAATGGCTATTAAATATGACATCCCTTTTCAAGTGACAAGAGGAAATATTAGTGAATTAAGAAATGGATTTGTATTAGCTACTGCAAAAAATGAATATAGTAAATTATACAGCTATTTTAATAATAATATTAGAGAAGAACAAAAAAAGAATCTAGGGGAAAATTTTTTAGTAGAAAAAATTTTGAAAAAAAGAGAAAATCAAAATAATAATGATAAAGGATTAAAAAAATGACCTTATGTACGCTGTACATAAAGTTTGAAATATGTATATTGTAACATTAAGCTTTTTCAAGATAAAAAGGAGGTTTCAATGAAAACGATAGAAGAAATTAAATGGTGTGAAAAATACAAAGGAAAAGAACGAGAAGAATATGAATTAAACCAATTTGCTCAAGGGATTGCTCTATGTAATGGAGATTATGTTCCTCAAGATTTTATTGATTTATGCAATAATTTGCAAATACAAGTATGGGAAGGGAAAATTAGCGAGGAAGAAATGGATAAATACATTGAAAAAATTTTATCAGAGGAATAGTTATGGATAAGCAAACAGAAGAATTATTTAAAAAATTAGATGCAATGTATTATTTAAATAAGAAACCAAAAGAACAAAATTTTAAAGAAGAAAAAAACAATTATTATAAAATACGCAAAAAAGTTAAGGAAATAAAAAAAGAAATAAAAAATTTATTGAAAAATAATAGAGAAGAACTAAAATTAAATTATAATTTTTATATGAAACTACACAAAAAACTTTTCGAGGAAATATATCCAGAGATATCTGGTAAATTGAGAGATGTAAATGTGATAAAAAGAGAAGATATTTTAAATGGGCAATCTGTAAAGTACGGAACTTCTTTAGAGTTACGAATGGAAGGAAAAAGCTTCTTGGATAATTTTGAAAATAAAATACTAAAAGCTCCTCAAACCCAAAAGAAAGAAACTTTAATAAAAAACACAATTGAATTATGGAGAAAACATTATTTTTTTGAAGGAAATACAAGAACAACAGCCTTGTTTATAGATATTGTGGCTTTAAAGCATAATATTGAAATAAATTTAATGAACAAAGAACTTAAAAATTTTAGAAACAGTTTAGTATTAGCTACTGAGAATAAAAATTTCAATATGTTAAATGGGTATTTTTATGATTCAAAAATTACTCAAAAAGAAAAGAATAATCCTTTAGTTGAAAAAATTCAGTCTAAGAGAGAAAATAAAGAACAAAATATATATAAAGGATTAACAAGAAAATAACTTTATGTATACTGTACATAAAGTTTAACAAAAATTTGAATAGAGTAAATAAAATGAAAAAATATGGATATATTAGAGTTTCAAGTAATACTCAAGATGAAACAAGACAGCGAAAAGCAATGCTAAAAAAATTTGTTTTACCTGAAAATATTTTTTTAGATAGAGCTTCGGGGAAAAATTTTATAGGTCGTTCAGAATGGGCAAAAATGCTAGCTAAAGTTGTAATAGGAGATGTCATAGTTATAAAAGAATTGGATCGATTAGGAAGAAACAACAATAAAATTAAAGAAAATTATAAGCTTATAAAAGATAAAGGAGTTTTCTTAGAATTTATTGACGAACCTATTTTAAATACTTATGGAAAATCAACTCTTGAAATAGAATTAATTCAGCCACTTGTATTACATTTGCTTGGATAATTACTGAAAAGGAAAGAGAGAAAATTCTGAAAAGGCAGAAAGAAGCATATTCATCTTTAAATAAGAATAAAAAAGGAAGGCTTATATCACGAAAAAAAGAAAAGAAAGAGAAAAACTATAGAAGAACAGATATTAGAATTAGAATGAAAGCAAAAAGATTTAAAAAAATTATGGATAGCGAATATAATGAATTATTTAAACAATTCTTTGATTTTATAAAAGGAGATATTTCTTTAAAAAATAAATTAAAAAACAATATAAGTAATAAGAAATTTAAAGAAGATGTAAGAAAATTTTTGAAAGAGTATATTATTAAAGAGAATCCAAAAAATAAGGAGTAAAAAAATTGAATATTTTAAATTCTGAAATAGAAAAAAATAATTTAATTAATGCTAGAAAAAAACAATTACTGGATGAACTTTTAGGGGAAGATTTAAAAAAATATTTATGGGAAGATGACAATATAACTGAAATACAAGTAAATGCTGACAATAGAATATGGATTGATACTTTTACAGAAGGAAATATATGGACTGGAAAATTCTTTGATCCTGAAAAATCTAAGCAATTAATTAATTACATAGCTTCTGATATTGGATTGGAATTAGGAGTAGGACAAAGAATTGTTACAGGAAGAATTCCCTTTACTTTAGAAAGATTTGAAGGAATTTTACCCCCTGTCTCTAAGCCAAATGCTTTATTTGTAATTCGTAAAAAACCTGTAAAAATTTTTTCACTTGATGATTATGTAAGTGTAGGCTCTATGAGTGAAATGCAAAAAGAAATTTTAGCAAAAGCTATTTCAGAATATAAAAATATTTTAGTCGTTGGACCGACAGCTTCAGGGAAAACTACATTTTGTAATGCTTTAATTAAAGAAATGGAGCAATATAACGATAGACTAATCTTTTTAGAAGAAACTCCGGAACTATTATCTGAAAACTTAAACAGTATTTTTTTAGAAACTGCCGAAGGAATAGAACTTTTAAGATTATTTAAAAGTACAATGAGATTAAGTCCGGTCAGAATTATAGTAGGGGAAGTAAGAGGATCTGAAGCAATAGAATTATTAACTGCTTGGAACTCTGGACATTCAGGAGGAGTATCCACAATACACAGTGATTCTGCGATAGGTGGATTAAGACAATTAGAAAGATACATTAAACGACAATCTTTAGATTCACAGTCTGAGACTATAGCTATTACAATACATTATATAGTTGTTATTGCTAAAATCTCAGGAAAAAGAAAAGTAAAAGAAATAGTAAAAATTAAAGGATATCAAAATGGAGATTATATTTTAGAAACTGTTGAATAAGGAGAGGAAAATGAATGAAATTAAAGAAATTAAAGATTTCAAACAAATGAGAGTTTGCAAAAATTTAATAAAACCTGAGACTTTTAATGGAGTAGATATTGTTGGATTTGTTACTAATATAATGCTTGGCTTATTTTTTACAATTGTATGTAAAATTTATTATTTGGGAATTTTCTTTTTAATTGTACATTTCGTCTTAAGAAAAATTTGTAAAAAAGATGGAAGAATTATCTCAATTTTTTTACAAAGCTATGTAAAAGAAAAAAAAATTTATTATAAAGGATAGTGAACTATGAAAGATTATAATGATGAAAGACACAAAGTATCTTTTTTCACTCCACAAGCTAGTCTATTAGAAGGAGATATTTTAATTAATAAAAACGGAACTGTACAAAAAATTTATAAATATAAAGCGAAAGATTTAGAAAACTTAACAGACAATGCTTTAATTGTATACAGAAATTTATTAAATAATGTGTTTAAAAGATTAGAAGGAGGTTTTATTGTAAATTTTGAAGCCCAAAGAAGTATAAAAAAAGATTATACTCTTAGAGAAACTGAATACGATGTTTTTAATTTAATTGAAAAAGAAAGATATGAAAGTTTTATTAATTCTAATTTTTTTATCAATCAATACTATTTTTCAATTTCAAAAAAAATTCCTTCTAAAACTGAAAGTAAATTAAAATCTTTTTTTATCGATGAAGTTGGCTTTAGAGATGATATTAATAGTTTTATTGAACAATTTAAAAAGGAAATTGCAGAATTAGAAGGACTATGTAAAGATTTATTTTTAGATTTTGAAGCACTGAATCCAGGTGAAATTTATACATATTTACATAGCACAGTTAGTGATAATAATAATCCTGTAAAGGTTCCTAATATTCCAGCCTATATATGTAATTATATTGCTGATAGAGATATGATAAATGGATTTGATAGCAAAATAGGAGATAAATATTTTAGATGTATAACCTTCAATGATACTCCACTTTACACAGATATTAATATGTTAGAAGGACTTACAAAATTAGGAATTGAGTTTCGATGGTGTACTAGATATTGTATACTAGATAAATTTGAAGCTAATGCAAAATTGGAAAAACAAAGAAGAATCGCCTGGGGACAAAGATACTCTATTTTCGAATCTTTAAAATCAAGATTTACAGGAACCGAACCTAGAATTACGAATCCTGACGCTGAATTAGAAGCTAATATGTTACAAGTTGAAATACAAGAACTGTCAAATAATAATCTATCTGAAGGATATTATACGATTACTTTAATCCTTTATGGAGATACAAAAGAAGAATTAGAGAGAAAAGTTAGGATAGTAAATAAATTTTTTATTGATAAAGAATTTATTACAATTATTGAAAAAATAAATAATTCGGAAGCTTTTTTAGGAAGTATTCCAGGAAATATATATAACAATCAAAGACAATCTTTATTACATTCTTTACATTTTTCTCATTTAATCCCTTGCTCAGAGGTGTGGGAAGGAAATAAGATAAATAAACATTTGAATGATGAAGCCTTATTTTTAGCAAAAACAAAAGGAACAACAGCTTTTTATTTTAACCTACATGTAAAAGATTTAGGACACACTATGATTGTTGGAAAATCAGGGGCTGGGAAATCTGTTCTTTTAGGAGCAATTACTTTAAATTTTATGAAATATAAAAATTCAAAAGTGATTTATTTCGATAAAGGAGGCTCTCAAAGAATACTATGTTATGCTTTAAATGGAATCTTTAGTGATATTGGAAAGGATAAAATGTCCTTTCAGCCATTTGAAAAAATTAATGACCCCTTTAATAGAAAAAAAGCTATGCTATTTTTAGAAGAACTTTTAGAATTAAATAATATAATGATTACTCCTGAAATTCAAAATTCATTATGGGAAACTTTAACGAGTATGGCAAATAATCCAAAGGAACTAAGAACTTTTACCACTTTAGAAACCACTTTTTCAGGAGATTCTAAAGTTAAGCTGCTTTTCAAAGATTATACTCTAACAGGAAGTCAAGGGGAGCTTTTTGACGGAAGTAATAATCCATTAAAAGAGACTAGATTGCAAGTATTTGAAATGGCTAAAATTTCAGAAAACCCGAAAGGAATTGCACTAGTATTAAGCTATCTTTTTAATGAAATAGAAGAAGGACTTACTGGAGAGCCAACTCTAATCATATTGGACGAGTGTTGGAAATTTTTAGATAATCCTCGATTCGCAAATAAAATAAAAGAATGGTTAAAGGTATTAAGAAAATCAAACGCCACTGTTGTTTTTGCTACTCAAGAATTACAAGACATAGAAAAATCTACAATTTCAGATACATTAATTTCTCAAACAGCAACTAGAATTTTCTTACCCAATAGAGATATATTAGACGATATAGATATTTATAAAAAATTTGGACTTAACCAAACGGAAATACATAACTTATCAGAAGCAAAACCTAAAAAAGAATATTTTTTAAAAAATTCAGAAGGAGCTAGAATGTTTGACTTAGATTTAAAAGAGCAAGGACTAAACTTTTTAACAAAATCTGAAAAAGAAGAACAAGAATTAGGAAAAGAAATCTATGAGAAAGTAGGAGGTGGTAATTTATTTACAAAAGAATGGAAGAAAATAATGCGTTTAAACAAAGGAAAAAAGGAGGAAGAATGAAACAAATTAGAAAAGTAGTATTTTTAATACTTTTATTCGGCTTATCTATTTCAACTATGGCTGGAATATTTGGTGGTGGTAGTTCAGGAAAAGTTTTAAAACAAATTTTAGAATATGTAAAAAAAGATATGACAGCAAATGTTTCAGAACAGCTTGAACAAATAAGCAGATGGCAACAACAAATAGAACAATGGCAAAAAGAATTAGCTCAAAAAGTTGGATTAGGAGATTTAGAATTAAAACAAACCTATGAAGAGTGGCAAAATATTTATAAAAATGCTCAATCGATTTATAGTGATATAGAACAAATGAACTTCAAAAATGTGTTAGATTATAAGAAGTTCGCCAATCTTTTATTAGAAGCAAAATCTTATTCAGATAATCCTCGAGGCTGGAAAAAAACTGAAGAACAAATGAAAGATTGGAAACAAAAAATAGATAAAATGAATGAAAATACAGCGAAGACAAAAGATAAATTTACAGGGCAACTACTAGGAATAACAAGTGATAAAACTTCTCAAGAAAGAAGAGATAAAGCTGTAAACAATGCAAAATCAGGAGGAGCTACAGATAAACAAATTCAACAAAAAATTTTAAATGCTTTGGCTTCTTTAGAGCAATTAACGATTGAACAAAATGAAATTTTAGCTTCTAAAGAATTGGTTGCCGAACAAGTTAAGGAAGTGGAAAGACAAAAAGAAGAGCAAAAAAGACAAGAAGAAGCTAAAAAATTTAAGGAAGAGGAAGAAAAAGGGGCTGCAAAAGTTAATGAGGAAATGTTAAAAATAGGTTCTGAAGGGAAAAAGATAGGATATTATTAAAATAAAAAATAGAATGAAAATAAACTTTATGTACAGTGTACATAAAGTTTAGAAGGAGGAAGAAATTATGAGAAAAATATTGAAAGTTTTATTTTTGATATCTATGGTATTAACAATTGCAGGCTGTGGAAAGGACAATTCTCCCAAACCTTTAAATACTAAATTTATAGGAACATACATTGATGATTCCTATAAAGACATCAAGGATATTGTAACTTTAGATTTATCAGGGAAAAATTTATACATTACTTATGAGCAAATAAATAGTAGAGCAATAAAAGGAAAAAGCATTCTGGAAGATAAAGTGGTATTAGAGATTGAAAATGCTTTGTTTACTTTTGACAAAGAAAACAATAAGTATCTTTTAAATGAAGAAACAATTAAAAATGTTGTTGGGCATAGGGAAAAAGTTACAAATATCTATACAAATGAAAAAAAATCTCAAAAATATACAAGTTTTAAGGATTTTAAAGATCAAACACGCTCTGATGATGTTATGATAGAAATTAAAGTCAACGATACTCGAAAAGAAGTTTTATTGGATTTTTATGCAAATGGAGCTTATTCCAATTTTATTACTTTTGTAGAGGGATATAAACAGTAGGAGAAACTTATGGAAAATAATTATGGAAAAATATTGGTAAAAAAATGAAATAATTTTTCAAAAAATAAGAAATAATAAAAATTTAAACTTTATGTACACTGTACATAAAGTTTAGAAGGAGGAAATTATGAGAAAAATAGTTATTTTATGCAGTCTTTTATTTTTAGTTGCTTGTGGAGAATCAAAACCAAAATATAAAATGTATACACCAACAGATAAATATAATATGCTCATGAAAGTAGCAAATGAAAATGATACAAAATTAAAAACAGAAATTGAAAAAAACATAAAATTGTTAAAAAAAGCAGTAGAAAATAATGATGAAAAAGCAAAACAAGAGCTAACTGAATGGCAAGGACTACTTTTGGTTACACCGGCAAAAATAGACATTTAAAAAATTCTAAACTTTATGTACAGTGTCCATAAAGTTTAGAAGGAGGAAGAAATTATGAGAAAAATATTGAGAGTTTTATTTTTGATATCTATATTATCAGCAATTTTAGGCTGTGGAAAGGACAATTCTCCTAAACCTTTAAATACTAAATTTATAGGGACATACATTGATGATTCTCATAAAGACATCAAGGATATTGTAACTTTAGATTTATCAGGAAAGAATTTATACATTACTTATGAGCAGATAGATGATGGAACAATAAAAGGAAAAAGCATTCTGGAAGATAAAATTGTATTAGAGATTGAAAATGCTTTGTTTACTTTTGACAAAGAAAACAATAAGTATCTTTTAAATGAAGAAACAATTAAAAATGTTATTGGGCATAGGGAAAAAGTTACAAATATCTATACAAATGAAAAAAATTCTCAAAAATATACAAGTTTTAAGGATTTTAAAAATCAAACACAATCTGATGATGTTATGATAGAAATTAAAGTCAACGATACTCGAAAAGAAGTTTTATTGGATTTTTATGCAAATGGAGCTTATTCCAATTTTATTACTTTTGTAGAGGGGTATAAACAGTAGGAGAAACTTATGGAAAATAATTATGGAAAAATATTGGCAGAAAAATTAAATAATTTTTCAGAAAAATCGTCTTACATTTACATAATAACTTCTTTTTCTTTATTGTCAGTTCTTGCTATTTATATAAGAATTTTTTTGTTAAATTATACTGTATTAAATTTTATTAACTTAGGAATTGGAATTTTTGCGTGTTTTTTGGTTATAATAAAAATCAAGGGAAAAGAAACAACAGCTTTAAATAACAAAAGTATTCTTCTCATCTTAATTGCAATTTTGACATATAACATTATTTTTGGAATGATTGGATTTCCTATTCTCCCATTTGTACCATATTCTTTAGGAAATCTTTTGTTGTATACTCTTATTTCTTATGTTTGTTTTATTTATTTTTATATGAAAAATAACAAAAAGTATTCTAAACTATTTTTGAAAATCTTTATAATACTTTCAATTTTAGATTTAATTTTACCATTTGTATTATTATTAAGGGGGGAAAATGTTTGATATAGCTGGTATTGTAATCGAAGTTATACAAAAAGATTCTTATACTATGATAACAAATTTTAAACCTTATGTACTTTCTTTGTTGTATACTCTATGCATGTTAGATTTAATTCTGAATGTTTCATTTGGACTTTTAGAAGCCAAAGAAAATCCTTTTGTTAAGTTAGCTTTTAGTGTTTTTAAATATGCTTTTATAGGCTATATAGTGAATAATTATAAAGAAGTTCTAGTTACTATAATAGGTGGAGGAATACAACTAGGAAATATAGCCTTAGGAAAGGGGAGTAATACTTATTTTAGTACAGATCTTTTTCAATTTTTATATAAATTTATTCATTTTGCTTCAGGAGTATTTCTAATTGTTGGAGGAATAGCAACTGGTGTAGATATTGCTTTTATAGAAAGTTTACCTATGGCTTCTGTATTGTTATTAGGGGCTTTACTTACTTTCTTATTTTGGAGTTTGGTTAGTCTGGTTATACAAATTGGAAAAGTTTTTTTAGTGTCAGCTTTCGCTTATCCTCTTATCGTTTTTACAGTTTTTTCTAAAACGAAAGATATAGGAATGAAAGCCTTATCTGCTGTTATATCTTCAGGCATATATATTTATGTAGTAACTACTTTATTGAATATGGCAAATAATATTTATAAGAGACTTTCTACATATTATTCTTCTGATACAAATTTTTCTTTCACTTCTATTTCAGAATCTTTCTCAAATATGATAATGTCAATGGTTGTATCTTTTATTGTACTCCTATTGTTAAAAAATGCTGATGCAATTTCTTCTATGCTTAGCTCTGGAGTAATAGGTGCATTGAATCAAGGAGGTAAAGGAATCATGGGATTTATGCAAGATGTTAGAAATACTTCAACGGTTGGACAAGGAAAAAATCCTTTTCAAAAAAATCCAAAAAATCCATTTGGGAAATTAGGAAAATAAAAAAGGAGCGAAATGATGTTCTTAGATTTGTTATGGAAAAATAAAGAAATCACGACAAAAACTTTATTAAAAAGAATCTTTTTTCAACTCTTAATATGTATAATCATTTCTTTTATTGCTACAATTTATTTAAGAAATAAAATCTATATAAATAATTCTCCTAGTGTTCCTGTTGGTTTTTATCTAAAAAAAGAGCAAGATATATATTTTAAAGATAATATTGTTTTCTTTAAAGTTCCGGATAATGTAGGAAGATTTTTAAAAGAATTAAATCTTATTAAAGAAGAAAATAAGTATATCTTAAAGAAAATAGGAGGAGTAGAAGGCGACCATATAGTAATAAAAGACAAAAAATTATATATCAATGATGTATTCATATATGAAGTAATAGAGCATACTTTTCACAAAATTCCTCTTAATCCAATAGAAAATTTAGACTATATTCTAAAAGAAGATGAATACTTTTTGATTGGAGATTTAAAAGAATCATATGACAGTAGATATTTTGGAGTTGTAAAAAAAGAACAGATAGAAGGAAAGGGAAAGCTTTTATTGTCTACATATAAAGAAAGGAAAGCTGATGAAAAATAACTTTTATAAAATTTTGTCTACACTGTACATAAAGTTAAAGGAGAAGAGGTATTTATGTTAAACAGTTTTTTTACCTTGTATAGTATGGGGTGAATATGCTATAAAGCTATCTGAATTTTTACAAAAAGGAAATTGATAGCAGTACAAGGCTCTATTCATACAAGCACTTATGAAAAGGAAGGAGAAAAAAGAAATTCTTTTTCAATTCAATGAGATAAAATAATTTTGCATGACTCTAAAAATAAAGAATAATTTAGAAAATATACATTCGGGCTTTGAAAGAATATTAATTTTGAGAAATTAATGTTCTTTTGAAGCTCAAGACAAACGGAGTGCGTCAAAAGTATAAAGAGCATTACTAAAAACTTGATAAAATCCTTTTTATGAGCCTTCATAAAAGTTATAAATTTTTTTCTTGAATAAATAATATAAATTTGATATAATTAATTAATAAAAGATGTTAGGAACTTGTAGACCTACTTATCAAAAATGACAAGGGAATAAGTTGTAGGAACTTGTAGACCTACTTATCAAAAATGACAAGGGAATAAGTTGTAGGAACTTGTAGACCTACTTATCAAAAATGACAAGTTGTAAAGATAAGGGAGGAGTAAAAACCTCCCTTTTCTATTAGTTTATTGGGAGGAAAAATGAATATAAAAAAGAATGGATTTTATACTTTAAAAAAAGAGTTTTTTAAAAAAGTAAATGATAAAAATATCCCTCAAAAAATTAAAAGACCAGTATATTTTTGTATTGAAGATAAAAAAAATAAAGATATCCTCTGGGTTATTCCAATGACAAGTCAAGTAAGTAAAGCTAATAAATTTATACAGAAATACGGGGCTAATAAATGTTATAATTTTGAAATAAATATTACTATGCCAAATTCAGTATTTAGTATACAAGATATTTTCCCAATAATAAAAAAATATATTGATAGTGAGTATATAGTATCAGGAAAACATTATATAATAAAAGATAAAAATTTAATTAAAACAGTAGAAAAGAAAGCAAAAAAATTTATTTCAATGGGAATGGTTGGGAAAAAGGCTATTCCTACTTCAATTAATATTATTAAAATAAAAAAAATTTTAGAAGAAGAATTAAAAAATGAAAAAGTTATAAAACAAAATCCTTTAATAACTAAGATTCTTGCTAAAAGAGAAAATAAAGAAAATTCCATACTTACAAATAAAAAATAAATTTTCAATATAAAAAAACTTTATAAAAATTAATATTAAGAGAATGATAGATAATAGCAAAATAAGAAAAAATGGCACCTGTTGTACTAGATGTCATCTTTTATTGCCTTTTTATTCGTTCTCAATACCTTAGAAATCGTTTTTATAATGTTAGACAAAAAGTTGGAAAAACTTTTCTTAAACAAGCTAAAAAACTGTATTATAATCAATTCCATAAAAAATATTGATTTTTATAGGGAAATATGTTATTATTATAATATAAAAGGTCAAGAAGTTAGGAACTTGCAACCTACGGATCAAAAATGGCAACTTGTAACGAAGTTAGGAACTTGCAACCTACGGATCAAAAATGGCAACTTGTAACGAAGTTAGGAACTTGCAACCTACGGATCAAAAATGGCAACTTGATGACCTAAGAGAGATAATCAATGTGCTTATCTCTCTTTTCTTTTTAAGGAGAGAAAAAAATGAACTTACAAGAACACGGATTTTATATTATTAAAAATGATTTTTTTACTGTTACTAATCAATCAAATATTCCTCTTCAAAAAAATGGTAGGCCTATTTATTTTTGTATAAAAGATGCTAAAAATTCCGACATTTTTTGGATCATTCCTTTGACCACTAAAATTCAAAAAGTTGAAAAAGCATTTAAAAAAATGGGAGGAGAAAATAATTGTCCTTTTTATGTTCGATTTCCTAAAAATTTTCAAGAATACAATATTTCAGCATTTAATATTGGAGATGCTTTTCCTATTACTGCGAAATATATTGAAAGAGAGTTTACTAAGCGAGGACAACCTTATGTTCTCAAAGATGTTAAATTGATTCAAAAGATAGAAAACAAAGTTTTACAAACAATAAAATTAAAAATGACTAATGATAAAATAAATTCTCGTGGGATTGATGTTAGAAAAATATATCAACAACTTCTTGATGAATTAAAAAATGAAAGAGCTATAAAACAAAATCCTTTAATAACTAAGATTCTTGCTAAAAGGGAAAATAAAGAAAAAATAACAAAATTAGAAAAATAAAACTTTATGTACATATAAAAGTTTTATCTGAATTTTTCTCTATACTGGCTCTTTGTCAAATAGTGTTGGCGAAAAAAATAAAATAATAAAATCGCTATGTAAGGAGTCTGTTGCAAATTAGATAATTAAGTCCCAAAAGAAAAAAGACACTAAAAAATATTTTTTTATTTTAGTGTCTTTTTAATTTGATAAGTTGTTAAATATAGTGCGACAAAAAAATACTCATATTAGAAATTTCGTGTAAAATGTAAATAATCACAAATACATGAACAGGAGATTTCAATATGAGTTATACACATCTTACCATAAAGCAAAGAAATATGATAGAAATTTTACGAAAGGAAAACTATTCCACTCGTAAGATTGCCACATTACTAGGAGTTCATCATGCTACTATGAAAAGGGAAAAACTCAAAGTCAAAAGAAACTCGTCGTAAATTTATCGTTGGTCGTTCTATTCAAGAGAGACCCAAGGAAATACTACAACGAAATACTTTTGGGTATTGGGAACTAGATATCATTGTTTCTTCACCTGGAAAAAATAAAGCTTGCTTTGCTACATTTGTAGAAAGAAAAATACGATTTTACATTGCATTTCCTATGAGAGATCGCAGCAAACAATCTATGTTGGAAGCAATTCAACAAGTGATTTCTTCTTTTCCGAAAGAGCATTTTAAAGTATTCCCTCGGATAGAGGAAAAGAATTTTCTTGTTTTCAAGAAGTAGAAAAACTTGGGATTCTTTTCTATCTTTGCAGATCCGTATTGCGCATGGCAAAGAGGAAGTAACGAGAATAGCAATGCTCTTTTAAGAGAATTTTTCTCAAAGAAAACAGACTTAGGGAAGGTAAGTACAGACAAACTATTTTGTGACGATGAGGAAGAAAAAGAATTGATTAGTTTTTTAAATATTTTAACAAAAGAAAACCTGAAAATTTCTAAAAAGGAAATTATAAAACTATGATAAAAATAACTGAAAACATAATTCTTGAAACAACAAAAATAGCAGATAAATTTTTTCAAAAACATAAAAATGTCTATGATAAGTTCATTGAAAATATTAAAAGCTGTTATTCCCTAAAAAATAAAAACATAGACATAAAAGCTATAAAAATTTATAAAAATACTTACAGAATGAGAATAAATGACTATAGAGTCATCTATGTATTGAAAAATGAAGAAATTAATAATTATTAATGTTCTAGCAATAGATTCTAGGAAGCAAATATACAATAAATTTTAATTTTTGAAAAAAATTCTTCCAAGAGTATTATTTAATTTATAATTCTGAACATATGAAAAATCTAATTAGGAGGAAAATTTATTTTAAATAACATAGTCGTTGTAAAATAATTAATATCAGGACTAGAAATCATATAATCTAGCCCTGATATTAATTTAGAAGTATTAGTAAAAAAATATTTCTCTTTGATTCTTCAATAGTAAAAGAGAGACTGTGAAAAAGATCGTATTATTAAAATAATGTCTTTATGAAAAATAGAGAGTGTGAAAAATTTCGAGAATGTGAAAAAATTTCTGTAAAAATTCGAGAGTGTAGAAAAAAGTCTGTAAATTGTTAAAAAATATAGTCTTCTATGATAGAATATTACATATCACAGGAAGCTTTATATTCAGATTTAAAATTTACAAAGTTTTTGTACATTCTCAATTTTACTCTTCTTCTAAATTATCTGTTATCAGAACAGATTTAATTTGTTTCTTCTCATCCTCTATCTCAACAATTTTTGTTTTTATCCCAAAATATTTTTTTAAATTTTCCTCATTAATAATTTTACTGCTTTTACCAATAATATAGTCATCTTTACCTATTAGCATAGATTTATCTGAAATCCTTAAAGCATATTCAGGGTAATGAGTGTTAAAAATACAAGTAATATTTTTCTTTTTTGCCAATTGAACAATTGTCCTTAAAATTTTTGTCTGATTTCTAAAATCTAGATGTGATTCAGGTTCGTCTAATATTAAAATTTTTGGTTTTCCTACCAAAGCACGAGCTAAAAAAACCAGTTGTAATTGTCCTCCACTTAGTTCTGAACATTTTCTATCTTTTAAATATAGTATTCCCATCTCATCTAAAACTTTTTCTACTATGTCATAATCTGATTTTGAAGGAGTAGAGAAAATATTTAAGTATTTAGCTCTTCCCATAATAGCAAGCTCTCTTACAGTATATGAAAAAGAAAATGAATGTGCTTGAGGAACATAAGCTATATCCTTTAAAGCTTTTATAGAATCAACTTTTTTATCATTAATAAAAACCTCACCGAAATCCCACTTTAGAACTCCATTAATACATTTAAGTAATGTAGTTTTTCCAATTCCATTTTGCCCCAATATTGTGAATATTTCTCCACTATTAATTTTTAAATTTATATCTTTTAAAATAGGATTTCCATCAGTATATGAAAAATTTCCATTCTTTATCTCTAATTTCATTTTTACCAACTCCTATACTTTTTAAAGATTATAATAAAAAATGGAGCTCCTACTAAAGAAGTTAATATTCCAATAGGAATTTCACTAGAAGTTGCTGTTCTTGCTATTCCATCTATTATAAGCATAAAAATTGCTCCCATGATACAAGAGCTTGGAATCAATTTTATATTATCAGCTCCTATATACATACGACATATATGAGGAATTAATAAGCCTACCCATCCAATTATTCCTGTTAATGTTACACAAGTTGCGCTTATCATTGTTACTGCAATTATAATAAAACCTCTAATATAGACTGGATTCATCCCTAGTGCTCTAACTTCTTCATCACCAAGAGATAAAATATTTATTCTCCATCTTAAAAAATACAATATAATAATACCTAATATTATTGGAAATATGGCAATTTTAATATTATTATAAGAAGAACTAGAAAAACTTCCCATAAGCCAATATGTTATAGCAGGTAATTTGTCATAAGGATCAGCTGTATATTTCACAAGTGAAATTAAGGCAGAAAAAAGAGCTGTTATAACCATACCAGAAAGTATTAAAGAAAGTACAGAGCTTTCTCCTCTTACCTTTGATAAGCTATAAGTTATGACTACACTTAATATTCCAAATAATAAAGCTAAAATAATGACATAAGAATTCATCCCAAATAAAAGTATGCCCAAAACAGCTCCAAATGCAGAACCTGAACTCACACTTATTATATCTGGACTAACCAAAGGATTTTGAAATATTCCTTGAAAGGCTACTCCTGAAACAGAAAGTCCTGCACCTACTAATATATTCATTATCATTCTAGGCATTCTTAATTCAAAAATTATAGAACTTTCAATTGGATTATTTTCAACTCCTTTTATACTATCTGATAAAACCTCAAAAAACATTTTAGGTGATATAAAAAATCTTCCCAAAAATATTGAGACTAATATACATAAAATTAATATTATTATAAGAAATATCATTTTCTTTCTATATATATTCATAATTATTTTACCTTACTTAAAGATTTAAACCTTTATTAACTTTTGAATTTAAAATAAAATTTAATTCTTCATCAGAAAGTTTATAATTAAAAAATTCTAAATAAAAATCTTTTATATCCTTTCTTATATCATAGTCATTAAAGACTTCTACGGCTACTACTTTTGCTATCCATTTTATCATAAGTGGAGTTTCTGCTGAAGGAGCATCCCATCTATAAATACCTATTGGAGCTTTAAATACCTTTTTATTTTTAACAGCATCAATTTTTGACCAATCCTGTCCTTCAAATTTATTATTATAAATATCTTCTGGTAAAATCTTATCAAAATTACTTAAAATAATAATATCAGGATTCCATTTTATAATTTGTTCCATAGTTACTTTTGACCAAGCCCCAGTAGTAATATCTTTGGCAACATTTTCTCCACCTGCCATATTAATCATAATATTATTAACTGCCTTTCCACTTGCTACTGTTAATTGAGAATCTCTAAGATAAAGAATTTTTTTTCTTTTTGTATTTTCTAATTTTTTAGTTTTTGAAGCTAAATACTTATTAGTATCCTTATGATAATTAATTAATCTTTCAGCTTTTTCCTTTTTATTTAAAATATCTCCAAGTAACTTTATACCTTGTTGAACATCCTCTAATGTTCCATATTTTATTGCTACTACTGGTATTTTTAATTTATTAAGTTTTTCTATTGCATCATCTTGATAATCCCACACTACAACAATATCTGGTTTTAAAAGGGCTAATTCTTCATAATTTACATTAAAATTATTATCCACAAATTCAGAATTTACATTTTTCATATTTGGAGCTAATTCCTTTAACATACTTATTTCATAAGCTTTTTTAGCTGAAGGATGCATTCCGACAATCTTGGAAGAATCCCCATCTACAACATAAGTTAAAGAAGCCCAAGGAATAGGAACAATAGCAATCCTATTGAGATCATCTTTAATTGTAACTTTTTTCCCTGTTAAATCTGTAACTGTTTTTGCATTAAGATTTCCAAATAAAAATAAAAGTAAAATAAACACCAAACTAAAAATCTTTTTCATAAAATCACACTCCTATAATTGATTAAATATATTTTTTAAAATATTCATAAGTTTTTTTCCACAATACTCATATTCTAATTTTAAATGGAGTTTAGTGCTGTATCATAATGAAGCAAGAGGATAAAAATAGTTCCATAATGCACTAAATTTTTATATACAGGGTCAGATACTAAAATATCAGGTTTATACTCTTGCATTATTTCTTGTGAACCTCTCCCATTTAAAATTATTTCATAATTTTTGAAGTGGGAGAGGTTCACCATATCATCTCCTCAATTTTGTTTATTCCAAAGGAATGATATAATTTTTATTTTTAAATTGGACAATATCTATGTCAACTGAAAAAATTTCTTTTATATTACTTGTTGTTATGATTTTTTTTGTATCCCCAAAACTATTTATTTTTCCATTTTTTAAAAATAAAATTTTATTACTATAAGAAACAGCAAAATTTAAATCATGAAGAATAGTTATCACAATTAAGTTATTTTCTTTGGCTAAATTTTTTAAAATTTTCATTGTTTCCAATTGAAATTTTAAATCTAAATTACTTATAGGCTCATCCAGAATTAAGATTTTTGCTTCCTGTGTAAGTGCTCTGGCAATTAAAACTCTTTGTTTTTCGCCACCGCTCAGTTCACCAACATAATTAAATAGATAGTGTTCTAAATCAAGTTTTTTTATATTCTTCAAAGCAATTTGCTTATCCCATTCACTAAATTTGAAGGTTTTATGGGGAACTCTTCCTAGCAAAACTGTATCAAAAACGGTTAAATTCATATCAAAGGAGCTAGTTATTTGTGGAACATAGGACATTATCTTGGATTTTTCTTTCAGTGATTGATTGCTAAAATTTTTTCCATCTATTAAAATTTCCCCTTTTTTCAATTTTAATATTCCATTTATACATTTCATTAAAGTAGTTTTTCCGGCTCCATTTGCCCCTAATATACTTAAAAAAGTTCCGGAATAAACTTCAAATGATATTTCATTTAAAACTTCTTTATTTTTATAAGAAAAACTTAAATTCTTTATTTCTAATTTCATACTTATCCTCTTTTTGAATTAATTATCAGATATATAAAAATAGGAATCCCTACAAAAGAAATCACAATTCCTATCGGGATGATAATAGGTGATAGTAAATTTCTACCAATATAATCTGAAAATATCACCAAAAATGCACCTATAATACCACTTAAAATTATACTGTATTTATGATCATCTCCTATTAGCATTCTTGAAATATGTGGTGCTATGATTCCAACAAAAGCAATTATTCCAATAAAACTCACAACTGCTGATGTAATTAAAGTTACTATAATTCCAGATATAAATCTAAATTTTCTTACATGAATCCCTAAAGAAATTGCTGAATCTTCACCGGTTAATAATATATTATAAGAATATCTATTTATAAAAAAGTATGGAAAGAAAATAAGTAATATTAAAAATAATATTAAAATTTTATTCCAAGATACCCCTGAAAGATTTCCGAAAGTCCAGTTTACTATGGATGACAATACATCCTCATTGGCTATAAATTGTAGTGCCGCATTTCCTGAAGAAAATAAATAGTTGAATGCTATTCCGGTTAATATTAAGGTTGATTTATTCATAGCTTTAAGATTTGAAATACCGTAAACTAATAAGGAACAAATAATTCCAAATGAAAAAGCAAAGAAAATTGTTATGAAATCAAAATAAATATATTTTCCGGTAAAAAATAATATAGATAGTGCTGCTCCCATAGAAGCAGCACTGGATATTCCAGTCGTAAAAGGACTGGACATTTTATTTTCTGTAATTGCTTGCATTACAGTTCCACAAATTGCCAATAAAAAACCGGCAATACTTCCTAAAACAACTCTTGCAAGTCTTAAATCCAAGAAAACTACCATTTCTCTTTGTGATAAAGGTTCCGTTTCATAAAAAAAACCTTCAAAAATTGTTGCTAATACTCTTTTTAAGTTTATATTTGCTATTCCTGTAAAAACGGATATATAGGAAACAAATAACAATATAAATAGAGCAATTACTATTTTTAAAATTTTTTTACTATTATATTGATGTATGTTCTTTACAGGATTCATTAGTACCTCTTTATTTTAATTTATAAACATGACCTTTAGGAGTTTTAACACCTTGCATATCCATCCATTCTTCAAATACTTTATCAGGATCCATTCCTTTCATTTCTTCTGGATATAACCATTTAGCTGTATATATGACTCCGATCAATTTACCTAAACCACCACTGCAAAAACCTGTTGTGATATATACATTTTTATGTTTAACAGCTTTTAAATCTTTCCAACCACTTCTATTTATCATTTCATTCATAATATTTTTATATTCTTCCTCTGAAGGAGCAGTATAAACACCGGTATTCTTATAAGCGGCTCCGGAAGTAGTTTTCATTATTAAATCAGAATCCTCTAATAATATTTTCTCAGGATCAATAGTTTTTCCTTTTATGCCAGGGTCATCAAATATATTTATTCCACCGGCTACTCTCATCATATTTACCCAACCATCATTTGAAGTTCCCGGAATAGCAGTAGTATAAGGATCTCCATATTCCCAGTATATAGTTTTTTTATTTTTTACTTTGGCCACTCTTTTTTTAACTTCATTTAAATTTTTATTGTAGAATTCTATTAACTTGTTAGCACCTTCCTCATTACCAAATATTTTTCCTAATCTCTCAATCTGTTCCGGCATATGAGCATTATCCCATCCCGTAACAACGATTACTTTTATACCCACCTTTGATAGTTGTTCCATATCCTTTTCATAGGAGCTATTTCTTGGAGTTATTAAAGCTTCAGGAGCCAATTCAATTATTTTTTCATAATTTAAATTATTTTGCCCTTTTCCAATACTGTTTTTAGGATCAAAATCTTTCCAATATATCCTATCCTGTGTAGTATTATCATCAACGGAAATCACATTTTTTATATTTCCGATTGCTCTAATCAGCTCATTATTATATCTGCTTGCCACAACAACTTTTGTAAGAGGTTTTTCTAAAATAATTTCTCTACCGACATCATCTTTAAATCTTATTTCAGCAAAACCTAAAGATGATATAAATAAAAATAAGAACAATATAAATTTTTTTATAGATTTTTTCATAAAATATTCCTCCTTGCATTGATTTAAAAGAACCTCATTGACATTATATGTAATTTTTTTAGACATAAAATTTAACATTTTGATACTATATTTTAATAATACTATGTTTTAATAAATATATGACATTATAACAGAGAAGTCTAGTTTTTACAAGCAAAACAGTATTTTATTATCATGCATTTTATATAATTATAAAACATATCTTATTGATTTATTCAAAAAATCTATGATGATAATTCTACATTATTGTATCTATGACAACAGCTCTTTGCTTTTTTCTCTATCCCTTCTAAAAAAAATGGCATTATGTATAAAAAATACCTAACTAAATTTGTAATATATAACATACTATGTTATAATAAAATTACAAAGAAGAAATGTTTGTTTCGGAAATATTTTAATATAATGATCGTTGTTTCTTTTTGGGTTCAACTTTCCAAAAAAATACTTACAAAAATGAGCTCTAATTATTATACTGCATTGACGATTCAGTTAGGAACTTTATTTGCTTTACCTATCATGCTATTTTTAGTGAGAAATTGGGAGATACACTATTCATTCGAAGGAATTCTAGCACTTTTATATTTAGTTGTTGGCTGTAGTATAGGGGCAGGATGGTTTTGGAATAAAGGATTGGAAAGAAGTGAAGCCAGTAAAAGTGGATTATTCCTTGCTTTAGAGCCGGTATTTGGTATTATACTTGCTGTTTTAATATTAGGAGAAAAACTCAATTTTCTTTCCATCATTGGAATTATTTTAGTCATTTCATCTGCAACAGTTTGTATGTTGCTTCCAAAACAAGAATCTTAAGAATATCAATTATTTTTTTACTACAGAAAATGTATATGATGAATTCAATAAATTAATGAAAGGAGTAGTAACATGAAAACGGATATTTATGATAGATGGTGGATAGAAGAGAAAGAGAATGAAGATTCCATGGAAAAACAGCACCATCATTTTTGGAATAAACTAATTTCTTATATCGATAAAGAAAATTGGGAAGATAACTATGTTTTGGATTTTGGTTGTAATCAAGGTGCTTTTTTACGACATCTTTATCTTAAAAAAAAATTTTTTAAGGGTATCGGAGTAGATTTAGCCTCCAATTCCATAAAAGTAGCCAACAGTAGAAAAAATAATTTGCCGTTGGAGTACTTTAACACAGCCTATCCTAATAAACTTGATATAAAATTTGATATCGCTATTTCATCTTCCGTTCTATTTTTAATTGAAGATTTAGAAGAACATAGTAAAATTATCTGGGATTCTCTTAAAGACAATGGAGTGTATTATGCTACCTATACAGACTATGTGAAAAATCCAAATTTACCTTATCTATATAAAACAATTTCAAAATATGCAATGTTAAAAATGCAATTACATTCTTTAAATGATATTGCAGAAGCTTTTTGGAAGCAAGGATTTATAGTTGAAATACAGAGAATGGCTCCTAAATCTTATGTAAGATTAAATAAGGAAGAAACTTGGATTTCCAGAATTGAAGAAAAAATGGAATATGAATATGAACATATGTACATATTTAAATTTATAAAATCCACTGAAAATTCTTTCTAATAAAAAATCATAGTCCAAAGGAAGAACTGCTTTGACAGTTCTTTCGTTTTGGACTATGATAAGAAAAATAAAATTTTTTTGAAGAAAATATCTCACAGAAACTCAAATATCCTTTTCTTCAATACTTATTTTGTATTTTTCAACAAGTGAAAATTAATACAAGGCATTGAAAATCTCTCTTTTTAATTCAACCTCATCTTCAATCGATAATTTCTTTTCTTTTCTTTTTTTTGACACATTGATTTCCTTTAAAATAGTTGCCGGTTGTCCTCTCAAAATTAAAATTCTATCACAAATATACAAAGCTTCTTCAATATCATGTGTTACAAAAAGAATGCTTGTATTTTTTTCTTCTTTTAGTTTTCGCATTAAATCTAACAGTTCAAATCTTAATTTTTCATCAAGTGATTTGAAAGGTTCATCAAAAAGCAATATATTTCCTGCAAATGTCAATGCTCTTGCAATGGAACCTCTCTGCCTCATCCCACCACTTAATTCTTTCGGAAAATAATTATAATAATCTTTGAGTCCTACCAAGGATAAATTTTCCCAAATAATTTTTTCATCTATATTTTCTTGAATGATTTTAATATTTTCAAATAATGTCAGCCAATTCAAAAGTCTATCTTCTTGAAACACATAGCCTATTTTATTATAATGATAATTCACGATCTCTCCACTCGTTTCTTTTTCAGAACCTACTAAAATATTTAGAAGTGTTGTTTTTCCAATCCCGGAAGGTCCAAGTAAACCCAAAATATCTCCTGAAAACATTTCAAAATTAACATTATCTAAAATTAATTTTTCACGATATCTCTTGCTAATAGACTTCGATACCAAAATCTTCTTATCCATCGGCATTTTTTCAAACACCTTACGATACCTCCCAAAATAAAATAAATTGTTACAATTATTATAGTCCAAGCAATTACCATTTCTGTTTCTATATTTAATCTTGCATTCGTTATCTCTCCGCCAATTCCGCTATCGGTTGATAAAACTTCCGCCATAACCATTAATTTAATTCCTGTTCTAAGAGACATCATAAGTGCGGTTTCAAATGCAGGATACAGTGACGGCATTATAATATATTTCCATCTCTTACATTTGGAGATATGAAAAATATCTGCAACTTCTAATAAATTTTTATCAATAGTCCCGATTGCATTTACCATGGATATGGTTATAATACAAAACATTGAAATAGATACTATTAAAATAGCGGGTTTTCCGTTTAAGCCCAACCATAATATAGCTAAAATCAGCCAGCTTATCGGAGGAATTACCTGTAAAAACTCAACGATTGGATAAAATATATCTCCTATTATTTTTGAATGAGTTATCATAACGCTAAAAACAAAGGAAAATGTTAAAGCGAAACCAATACTAATAAAAAGTCTTATCAGTGTTGTTCCAATTTCTTTTAACATGGAAACATCTGAAAGAATACTCCTTATACTCTCCCAAATTTGACTTACAGTCGGTACTACAACAGGTGGATAGATTTTACTCAATAAGGACCAAAGAAAAAGGAGAAATACAAAACTTAATATTTTATTTCTTAAAATAAAAATTTTCATCAGGAATCTTCCCTCCGACAGTTTTTGGATCATATTCTTTTAATATGTTATAATACTCGTCTAAAACAGGTCTCACATCTTTTGCCTCTACAAAATACAAGCCCATATTGGAAATTGCCTTTCCGACTGTCTTTGCATCCATTCCAAGCTTATCTTGTGCTAATTTCCCTGCTTTTTCAGGATTTTCTAATATCCATTGCAATGCTTTTGCATATTCTTTATTAAATTTTTTTACTAATATAGGATCTTTTTCAGCAATTTCTCCCAATACACCAAAACCTGCCATGGGGATATGACTATTATCCCCCTTTAACTTTTGCCATTCTTTTTCAAAACTTATTGCAACTTTAAAGTTTGGATTTTTTGTTAAAATTGCCGTTGTATCAGGTTCAATCGTTACAGCATAATTGGCTTTTCCGCTTACAATCAGATTTCTATATTCCGCCTTATTGGAGTAAACGACATCATAATCAATTTTTTCTTTCAAACCTGCTTTATTTAGAAAATAATGTGTAAATACATCTGTCGGAGATGATTTAATTCCCATATAAATGGTTTTTCCCTTTAAATCTTTCCAACCCTGAATGGGATCGGTACTTATAAGAGAAGCGACTCCCCATGTATTCACATTCATTAATTTCACAGGTAAACCTTTGTTATATAATTTGGAAGCTATCGTCAAAGGAAATGCAAAAAATTGTGCTTCTTTTCCCTGTACCATTCCGATTAAAATTTCAGGACTATTCCACACCTTGACATCTATTGTATATTCTTTTCCTAAAGCATTAATTTCCATCATTCTAAGAATCGGCAAAACAGGTGGTGCCTTAGGAGCTCCTACATATATTTGTTCTATTGCAAAGGTATGCAATGTTAAAAATAAACTGAAAAATAAACTGAAACATTTTTTCATAAATACCTCCTTGCATAATGAAAACATAGTCAAACTATATTTCCATTTCATTTATATTTTAAATAATTTTCCATAGATATAATAATATATTGGAAAAAAACAATATATTGATAAGGGAAACAGCAATACAGATTCCCGTTGTTTTTGCTTTGGAAACTCCTGTTTCTTGTAATGCAACTACTAATGGCGGAGCTTGATACGGAAAGAATATATTAGAAAAACTTAAAACTTGTAATTTACATAAAGTTAATATAGATAATGAACTCATCTCCGAGAAATTTGCAGCTAATGGTGTTAATATAGCCGGAATTCCCGGAACAGTAACAATTAACCCTATAACGATTCCTAAAGTAATCCATAAAATAGAAATTCCATAATCCCCCATGGAAGCAACTGAAAATTGTTCTATAAAATAATTAGAAATTTTTGTAGCAATTTCAGTGTGTCTAGCAATATTGCCTAAACTGATAATTCCTGCTATATAAAAGAATGATTCAAAGCCAATTGATCTGAGAGGTTTCTTCATTAATAATCCGCTGCCCGGCAAAGCACATATAATCGAAGCTAGCATTCCAACCCATCCCACTGAAATTCCATGCCATTTTTCTGTTATCCATAAAATCATTGTGACAAGTAATAAAAAAGAAGCATTTTTTTGTTGACGGTTCATTGTTAAAGAATTTCCTTTGCAAATATTTAATGGAGATTTACAATTTTTATATAATATTAAAAATAAGACATAAAGGATAAGTAATTTCGCGAATCCCAATATCATAAAGAAATCTAAAAAATAGGATATATAGGTAAAATGTATATTGTATAAACTTTGCATAGAGCCCAATAAAACATTATTCGGTACATTTGCAGGTAATACGGCAAATGCCGGAAGATATGTTGATAATAATCCTATTAAGATAATTCCTTCTTCTTCTTTACTTCCTTTTTCATAGCCGATTTTTTTTGCAAATGCAGATAAAATAGGAAGTATTATTAATACTCTCCCCATAGCGGAAGGCATTAAAAAAATAAAAATAGTTCCTATTAATAATGTACCAAGCAAAATATTACTATAAGATTTATGAAAGATTTGTTGTATTTTCCCGGCAATGTATTCATCCAAACCTACAAAAGTTATCATAGCTCCAAGTATTAAACCTGCCAAAATTAACCAAGTTGCTGCTGAATAAAAACCGGACATATACACATTAACCGGAACCAATTTCCCTATACTGCAACCTGTAAAAAGTATAAATACCGATAACCATTCAGGGATTAGACTGGTTATCCAACATAGAATTGTAAAGCCTAATAAAAAAGCAACTCTTAATACAGAATCGATTTTTGGATAAAAAGATATTAAAAACACAATGATTGTAACAATAAATAAGTAACTGAACTTTTTCAAAAATCCCCCTCCTTAAAATAATTATATATTATATAGTATGCTGGATACCAACTTTTTAGTATATGAATTCGTAGGTCTATGAAAGATTTTTAATCCGTCCCCTTCTTCAATAATTTTCCCATCTTTTAAAATATAAAAATAATCGGTTATTTTTTGGGCTAATATTAAATCATGAGTTATAAATAACATGGAAAATCCATATCTATTTTGCAATCCTTTTAATAACCTAAGTAAATTAGCTTTTCTTGACGGATCCAACATGGAAGTAATCTCATCCGCAATCAATAATTTCGGTTCAAGCAATAATGCTCTGACTATACTTAATCTTTGCATTTCTCCACCGCTTAAATATTTAGCCTTTCTGTTAAGAAATTCTTTTGAAGTCGGAAAACCCAAACGATTTAAATATTCCTTCATCTTTTCAGTCGGAAAAGAAGTCTTTTCTCTCAAAAGTAGAAAGGGTTCTTTTAAAATATGTTCAATACTCAATTCAAGATTCATACTGGAAGAAGAATCTTGAAATATTATTTGTATGCTGTTTAAGGAAGACAAAATGTCCCTTCCTATTTCTTTATTTAAAAATTTTACCTCTCCACTTGTCTTTTGTTTTATGCCACTTAAAATTTCAGCTAATGTACTTTTTCCGGAACCTGATTCGCCTATAATGGAAACAATTTCTCCCATTCTTATTTTTAAATTTATCTCGGATAAAGCATTTATTTTCAATTTTCTGGAAATATATGTCTTTGACAATTTATTTACTTCCAAAATATTTATAATTCCCCCTAAATGGCAAGCGACTTTCCTTTCTTCATCTATTTTACTTAATTTAGGAATTTCCTTCAAACATTTGGGAATTTTTTGAGGACATTTTACATAAAACGAACAACCTTTGTTATGTTTCAATTCTTCCACTTCATGGATTCCCCATAAATCTTTAAATATATTTATAAAAGGACTGGCTTGCACTAATGCTCTCGAATAAGGATGACTTTGAAGATTTAAAAATTTTTTCGTGATTCCCGTTTCTATAATATTTCCGGAATCCATTACTATAACTTTTTCAGTCAATTCTTTTATAACTTCCAAATCATGAGAAGTTACGATTAATGTAGTATTATTTTCAGATAAATTCTTCAAGATTTTTATTATTTCCATTTTTGAAATTTCTTCCAATGAAGTGGTAGGCTCATCAATCAAAATAAGTTTTGGATGACAACTAAGAGCAGTTGCAATTAGAACCTTTTGTCTCATTCCTCCTGATAATTCGTCAGGATAACTTTCTATAAATTTCTCATCCAATCCTACCATTCTAAACAATGCTTTCACTTTATTATATTTTTCTTTTTTACTTAAATTATCTAATACCTCATAGATATGTTCTCCAACTGTCATTCTCGGATTGAAAACATGCAATTGATTTTGAAACACCATAGAAATCTCTTTCCAGCGCAATCCTTTAAATTTAGACTCTTTGTCTAATAATTGATTCTTAAAATAAATATCTCCTGAACAATCCCCTACAGAAGACAGCAGTCCTAAAACAGACAGTAATAACGTAGTTTTCCCGGAACCTGATTCCCCTATTATTCCTAAGGTTTCCCCTTCTTTTACTTCTAAATTAATATCATGTAATGTGTAGCTTTCATTTCCCTTGTAAGTAAAATAAAAATTGTTTAATTTTAAAATAGTTTCCATCTGTATTCCTTTTTATAATTTTTCCAACTTTTCTCCCAAAGAAGCAAGTGTCACAACTAATACCATAAGCAAAATCAGTGGGGGTAGCAGCCACCATTTATAGTATTCTGTAAAATAAATATTTGGAAAACTCATAGCTCTACTGATAATCATTCCCCAACTCTTTGATAAAGGATCCCCCAAACCGAGATAAGCTAAGCTAGCTTCAGCTAAAATTGCTTTATTCATTATTTTTACAATAGCTGTCACAATGATTGACCAGACCGGTTTTAACAAATGCCATCTGAATATATGAAAAAAGTTTCCCCCATAAGCTTTTGATAATAAAATGTATTTCTCCTGTTTCAGTTTGATTATTTCATTTCTTGCAATTTTTGCCGGACGAGTCCAAGTCACCAGAACCAATACAAAAACAATATTTTTAAGATTGGTTCCTAAAAATGCTCCCATAACTATCATAAGAGGTAATTCAGGAATGCTTAAAAATATATCAATGATAGATAGCAATATTTTATCTTTCCAAGCACCAAAGTATCCGGCTATTGCACCTAAAATACTTCCCCCAATTGCCGAAAAAATAGCCGTAAAAAAACTGATTTCCAAGCTTGTCCTTCCCCCATATATTAATTGAGAAAAAATATCAAAACCTAAATCATCCGTTCCGAGTATATGTTCGGCATTTGGAGCTACTAAAGCCTCTGTTGTTTCTAAATTTATATTTTGGAATGAACTATATTGAAAAAAAAATGAGAATAAAATAAATACTAAGATTATATATATTTCAATGTTACAAAATAATTTTTTTAACTTCATACATGAACCTGCATCTTTTCATTTTCTTTTATTATCTCAGAAATAAAACTTACTCCCAAAGTTATCCCTACCATAAAGAGAAATATTCCCTGTAGTAAAGGATAATCTCTTGCAAAAACAGCTTCTTTTAACAACTTTCCGATACCCGGATATTCAAAAACATTTTCCACTATTAAAGAACCTTGTAATATTAAGGCAATACTTAGCAATGCTTCCGTTATTAGAGGTGTTATCGCATTCTTTAAACAATGTCTACACAATATATAGATATCCCCAAATCCTTTCGCTTTTTCTATAAAAACATATCTTTTTTCAATTTCTACTATCATTTTTCCTCTCATAAGCATAAAAAAATGAGAAACTCTTGCTATCACCAAGGTTAATATAGGCAAAATAGCATGTTTTAAAATATCCATTGTAATTTCATAATTCCATTCAAACGCTAAAAAAGGAGTGATCCCCCCTGCTATCGGCAAACTCGGTATATAAGACGCCCCCATAACTAAGATTCCGAAGCCTATCAAAAATGGCGGGATTTGAGATAGAATTACAAAAAATAAATAACTGTATCTTCCGAATAAATTGTCTTTATAATATGCTGAAAGGGTGCCAAAACTGATTCCCAGAAGTATGGTAATAGTCAATGAACATAACACGATTCCAATTGTCCAAGGGATTCGTGAGAAAATAATAGTCGATACAGGTAGGGTTTTAGAAATACTAAAACCCATATTCCCTGTAAAAATACTTTTTAAATAGTATAAATATTGTTGCCAGAGAGGCTTATCTAAGCCATAGTAAATGAAATACTGTTCTATTTGCTTTTCGCTTAAACCGGAAATATCATCTGCACCTTCACTTGATAAAAATAAAAAGGGATCCGCTTTCATTAAACGAGGTAATATAAAGTTTATACTGATAATAAGAAAAAACAAAATCAAGTATCGAATTATTTGTTTTTTAGAAATTTTCATATTTTATTTTTTCTCCCTTAACAAAAATGAAAGCTTAGTATGAATAGGAACCGAGTGATCAAACCTTGTGGTGTAATTTGAGTAAACATCTTTTCTATAGGCATATATGAAATTCTCTGCATATAACGGCAACATAGGAACTTCTTCTGCAATGATTTCCTGAGCTTTATACAATAATTCTTTTCTTCTCTTCCGATTTCTTTCATATAATTGTTCCTTTAATACTTTATCTAATTCTGTATTTTTATAACCTTGAATGCTTTGAATTCCGTTATTCTCCGTAGATGCATATACCCTTCTTACATAATCGGCATCTCCCCCCATATCTCCATACTTCAATAATGCAAATTCATAATTTCCCTTTTTTATATCATTATCTCGACTTTTACCGTCGACACTTTTTACTTTTAAATGGATTCCGATTTTTTCCAAATCCAATTTTATCAATTCTGCCAATTTAATCTCCTTTGCTTTATTAGAAACTAAAAGAGTCCCATGTATCACCTTCCCCTTCATAAGTTTTTTCGCTTTTTCTATGGAGTGAGGATAGCTGGTAACATTGGGATTATGCATCGGATTGTCACTTATAACATATTCCACATTACTTAATGTCCCATATCCTCTTTCCAACTTATCGACTAAAATATTTCGATTGATTGCATATGCCATAGCTTTTCTGATATCTTTGTCTTGAGTTTCCTTTACCTTCTCCTGATTCCATAAAAGTCTGTAGCTATGAAAAGAGTGTCCTATCATAACACCATATTTGGGATTATTTTTATATCTATCCACAACATTAGGTGATATGTCTATAATAGAGACTTCCCCTCTTTCTAACGCTAAAACCGGATCACTTACAGGAATCCATTCTAATCTTTCAGCTGCCGGTTTCCATCCCCAAAAATGATTGAAGGCCTCAAATGCATAGCTTCCTTTATCCGAATTATATTCCACAACTTTATATGGTCCGCTACCAACTAAATATCCTTCCCCTGTATAAGCTAACGGATTATCCACTTTTTCCCAGATGTGCTTTGGAATGATTCGCATAGTTCCTATTCTTTCTAAATTTAAAGCAGAATATTTTTTAAATATTATTCTTATCTTATTTGGACTGAGTATCTCTACACTTTTTACAATGCTTTCTCCATTGTCATGAATCCGATCCACTACCGGTGGAAATTTATCATAATACTCTATGCTAAATTTAATATCTTCCGTTGTTAATGCTTTGTTATCATGCCACTTCACATTTGGATGTATTTCAAATAAAATGGAATTTTTTTGAGAATCGATTGTCCATTTTTTAGCTAACCAAGGAATAAATCCCTTTTCATCTTTTTCAATCAAAGAATCATAAACAATATCTGTTTTATATTTTCCCGGACCTCTCATTGAATTTTTAAATGGATTTGGTGCTCCATAATCTTCCCCTTTCATTCTTATGACCGGAACAACTTTCTCCTGTGAATAACTGACAACTTGTAAAAATACTAGAAAAAAACTCATAATTAAAATTTTAAATATTTTTTTCATTCTATTCTTCTCCTTTTTCCGATATTCCAAAATATAAGTATTTTAACTATAATAATTTATAATGAAGTATGCTCTCTATAAATTTCCATCTCTTTTTCACTTCGTGGAATAACTTATTTTTTTACCTTCTTCCATCTCTTATCCTCCTGAAATTGCAACCATAAAAGTTAAGTTATCTCCTTCCCCTAATTTTGCAGAACCTTCTATAGTCTCCTGATTATCATTTAAAAATATAAGAATTTCTTCATTATAAGATCCGTTCAAGTAAAATAAATCTTTTAATTCCGTATATTTCTTTAAAAGATAATTTTCTATAAAAGATTTGATATCGGTCTCCTGCTCAATCTCAAACTCTTCTTTCTTTTTCCCCAGCACTTTTTGAACTTTTGTCAAATATTTTACATTAATTTTCATTTTTTTCCTCCCTTTTCATTTTAAATAATATCTCTTCTCTGATCTTTTCACAAATACCGTTATATTGATATGGATTTCTAATAATGGAGAGCATTTCTTCATTAAAATAATCACGTAAATTCGGACTGTTATTAATGATTTCGACCATATCTTTTGTTTCCTTTTTAGAAAGCTTTAAAATATTATTTAATATCTCTTTTGCCTTTTGTTTCTCTAGGGACTTACTCAAACAAGAGAGAACATATTCCGATATTATGTCATTTTTATATTTATTTACATTTTCTATCATTGTATCGGGATATATACACAAATTGGCAAGAACATCTTCCGTACTGCTTAACATGGAGTCCAGGTAAATACATAAAGAAGGGATTGCCAACCACTCTGCCCACAATTTTCGGGGATCTCTTTCATGTTCATGTGAACTTGTATTTAAAATCACCTGAACCATGGCATTAATATGGTAACTTATTGCCCCTATTCTTTCACATAGAACAGGATTTTTTTTATGAGGCATCGTTGAGCTACCCGCTTCTTTTGTTTTTCCTTCTTTGATTTCTCCCACATCTGTTTTTCCCAGCAAATAAATCTCTCCTGATATCTTGTCCATACTTCCGGAAATGAGAGCTAATATACTCGCAAATTCCGCGATACTGTCTCTCGAATTTTGCCATGAAATGTTAGAATACTTCAAACCCAGTCTTTCCATGAATCTTTTACCAACTGAAATTCCTTTTTCTCCTAATAAATTATGTGAGCCGGTTGCTCCTCCGAACTGACCGTATAGTCCTCTTTTTTTCCAGGATTCCAATCTCTCAATATGACGTTCTATTTCATTTAACCATATTGCCAATTTATACCCTAATGTAATGGGAACCGCATATTGCCCATGGCTTCTTCCAATCATAGGAAAATTTCCCGATTCCTCAATGATTTTTACTAATTTAGCTTTAATGGAAAGCAATCTTTTATCATAAATTTTAATCGCTTCTTTTATCTCTAACATTTGAGAAGTATCAAGAATATCTTGTGTTGTTGCTCCATAGTGTAAATAATTATTATACGGTTCCCCACACAATCTCCTAATCTCATCTAAAACCGGAATTAATGAATTGAAATTTTTAGCGTAGGAATCAGAGATTTTCTCCCAATTTATACTTGGATTTTCCATAGCTTTTTTAATATAATCAGCGACATCTTTGGGAATAATATCCAATTCGCCCTCTATTTCAGATAGAATTACTTCTATTTTCATCCATCTTCTAAATCTATTTTTTTCATCGAAAATCTCTTTCATTTCCCTTGTAGAATAGTTATTCGATTGAATTTCATAATCTAAAAAATGCACAATCATTTTTAATATTCCTCCTCATAAGGCTTTTTCTCGGAATCTATTTTTATCTCAGATATAAATAGATCAGAGATTTCTTCTGCTGTTTTTCCGGTTTTAGAAGCCGTTTCTAAAATATTTTTTGTTATTTTATCCATATTCATCTTAATGTGTTGTAATACTTCCTTTGCTAATGGAATTCTATTTGCTCCAAATAAGGCATTCATAGATATCGGACCTCCTGCACCTGACAGATAAGAAGGAAGAACGATGATATTTTTCTTTTTCAGAATGGGTTTTGCTTCATCTGCAACGGCTAAATTAGCTCCTTGAACTATAACTTTAGCTGAAACCGAATCTGCGTTTTGAGCTGTTATTGTATTTTCAATTGCTGCTAAAACCAACAAGTCAACATCTTTTTTTATAGTGTCTCTGGTATCTTCCGGATAAAGTTTCGAATCTTCTATTTCCGGCAACATTGTTCCTTTCTTCTCCAAGTATTCTTTTATCGGAAGCTTATTCTCAGGAGAGTAAAGCAATTTATCTTGATCGGAAATACCCAATATTTTTACTTTTTCTTCCAATAAACCAATAATACAAGCTTTTGCCAAAACTCCGAATCCTTGTACTACAGCGGTTGATTCTTCCGGTTTTTTTCCTAAAAATCTTAATGCAGATAAAGCTGAAGCCGCAACGGCATAGCCTGCCCTGATCTCTCCTAACGTCCACTTATCTATCACGGCTTCCTGAAGTAAAGAAGATAATTTGTCAAATTGTTCTTTGGATAATCCCTGTGCTTTTTCTATGGCTACTTTAACAGATTTTAGACCTATTTCATGTGCAATTTCTTCTAATTCCCGCATATTGGTATTTAAATCGGAACCCATAGAATATCTTGTTTCTAGAAAAGGCTTTATTGCTTTCATAAATCTTAAAATAACTTGTTTTTTGTCAGGAGATTTCGGATTAAAATCTATTCCTGATTTCGCTCCACTCACATTTAAATTACATATTTTCATCTTTTTGCTCATATTCTTTGCCATATTTATTACATGTTGTTTTGTCAGTCCGTCTTTTACCCTAAGTCCCCCGGCAGCTAATGGTTTAGATAAATCATCAATCACCAGCCAAGCATGAGCATCATATTTTTCATCAAAGTATTCTACAATAAAATTAGCTTCTTTATTCACTTATATTCTCCTCCTTCATCTTCCTTTTTTTTGTTATAATATTGGTGATAATTTTATCTGCTTCTCCTATATATTTATACGGATCTGTGACAAAATCTATCTCTTGATCAAACTGAGGGTAATCACTCTTGATTGTATCAATGACACTTCCTCCATTTTCAGCTATATCCATGCTAATTTCATAAATATATTTATGTGCTTCACTTTTTCCGATTTTTTTACTTAACCAAAACATTAAAGATTCCGACATTATTTTTTCTTTAGATGCCGCTAAATTCCTATTAATATTTTCTTTATTTACTTTAAGTCCTTTCAACACAAATTTTATAAGCTCCAATACTTTTGAAAGATACATAGAACTGTCCGTAATACTTACCCATTCGGTTCTGACTCCTCTATAATCCCTCTCATGTTCAAGAATAAAAGTATCTAATGAAGTATAAAAATTGGCTTTGACTAATTTTGATAAGGTTACTATCTGCTCACAAACTTCCGGATTTCTTTTATGGGGCATAGTAGAGCTCCCAATTTTTCCCTTAATAAACGGTTCTGAAATTTCTCCAATCTCATCTTTATTAAGCTCAATGATTTCATTTGCAATTTTTCCAAAGCAACCCGAAGTAGAAGTAAAAGCAAATAAAATTTCAATAATCCTGTCTCTACAACTATACCAAGATATTTCAGGATTTTTTAAATTTAGTTTTTTTGAAAATAATTCTATTAATTTATGTCCTCTTCCATCAAAAGCAGCCATCGTACCAACACCACCAAATAATTGAGACACCGTAGAATTATGTTGACACCTTCTTAATCTCTCATAATTTCGCATACTTTCATCCAACCATTGAGCTATTTTTAATCCCAAAGTTGTCGGCAATGCTTGTTGACCGTGAGTCCTTGCTACAATAACGGTATTTCTATGTTCTATGGATAAGTTTTCCAAAATATCCAAAATATCTTCCATATCTTTTAATAAAATCTCTAAAATATTTTTGATCTCCAACATTTGAGAAGTATCTTCAATATCTTGTGTTGTAGCCCCGTAATGAATATAGTTCGTATACTCCGAAGTTAAATTTTTTCCCCATTCTTTTAAAAGAGGGAATAGGGAATGTCCTGTATTTTCAATTCCTTTTTTTATTTCATTGCAATCCAATTTTTTGATATCAGCAACTTCTTTCAGTTTATCAACAATATATTTTGGTACTATATCCAATTCACATTGACTTTCCAATAAAGCCACTTCGACATCCAACCATCTTTGCATCCTTTTTTCATCATCAAAAATGATATTCATTTTCTCAGTATTATAGAATTTTCCATAAAATTTTGAATTTGTTATATGATTACTTTTAAACTCCATCATAAATCACCTATCTTCTAAAATATTGCATTCCAATTCTCTGTCAGGCAGCCCTTCATAAAAAAATCTTACAATGGGTTTTTGAGGATTAACCATAGAGATGATAACTGCTATTGTTTCTGAATCTTTTGCAAGTTCCGTATCCAAGGTGGTCGGAGTATCTCTCAAAATATCTGTTGTCCAAGAGACTCTATGCATGTGATACGCACCTACAATTTCTGTATCCTCTTTTATACAATCACTCAATATGACTCCCATTTCTTTATTATCAACAACCCATCCTCTCTTTTCTAATGGTGTTTCAGAAGGAATTGCGAATTCTTTCATTTTTTTATCCATTCTTTCTTTATCCTCATATCTCCCATTTTTATAAAGAGGGTATATATTTTTGATTAAGACACTTTCGTCATCTAAAACTTCCCCCGATAAAAGTCCATACGCTTTCTGTTCCTGTAATTCATAATCATAATATCTCTTTTCTAACTTTCTGTAACAATGTTCAAGCATTCTGTTGTAAATGAATCTAGGTATTTTTACGATCTTAGCTTTTTCCATTTTCATCTATTTCACCTCAATTATTAAAAAATTAGTCGTTTTGCCTTAAATCCTTTTTCCAAAAGTCCTTTTACAATTAATAATGATAAGTTCCCCGAAGAGGAGGCTACTAAAATAACCTTATTTTTATACTCCAATAATTTAGATATATTTTTTCCTAATTCGCTTACTAAAACGTCTAAACGTTCAATATGAATTTCTTTTCCTAAAAATTCAGTATTATCTATATTTAATATTAGAAATTCATCTTTTTGCTCTTTCGTTAGCTCTTCCAATTCATAAAAATGGACGCTTTCAACTTTTACTTCAGATATTAAAGGCTTTTTTACTTCCTCAATTTTATTTAGTTTCTTTTTCTTTAAACTCACTTTTTGAAAATCCATTTCAAGTGCATCATAAATAAGAAGTTTTCCTATTAAACTCTCTCCAATATTTAAGATCAGTTTTATAACCTCCGTTGCTTGAATACATCCTATAACACCTGGCGTTGTTCCTAATATTCCCTTATCAAGTATCCCTAACTCTTTTAGCTCTGAGCTTTCCTTTGGAAATAAATCTCGGTATGTAAAGCCTTCTTTGGTGCAGAATACGGAAACTTGCCCTTCAAATTCAAATACACTTCCATATACATATGGTTTTTCTAATTTCTCACATGTGTCGCTGATTAAATAGCGAACATAAAAATTATCTGTTGCATCTACCACATAGTCATATTCTCCTATGATCTCTTCTGCATTGTCTTTATCTAGAGGAATATCATATGCTACTATATGGATGGTAGGATTCAATCTTAATAGTTTTTCTTTCGCTATGAAAGATTTCTTTTCCTCTAAAGAAGTACTGTCATATAGTACTTGTCTTTGTAAATTACTAATATCAACAGTATCAAATTCTACCAATCCAATTGTTCCAATGCCGGCAGCAGATAAATATAAGGCTGCCGGACTCCCAAGACCTCCAACTCCAATAATCAATACTTTTGTTTCTAATAACTTTTTTTGCCCATCAATCCCAACATTGTGTAGCAAAAAATGTCTGGAATACCTAGAAAAAAAATCTTCATTTAGCATATAAAAACCTCCATATAAAAAAATTTAAATCTTGAAATATTTTTTAAATCATATCTAATATTATCACTAAAATAAGAATAATTCAAGAAAAAAATAATTTAAATTAATATTATTTAAAAACAAAAAAATTATATATAAATAATATTCTACAAATTATTTAAAATAGTAACTTAAATTTTCATAAAATTTCTCTCCGATTTTAAAAAATACAATCTATAATTTTTTTAAAAATGATATGCAAATTAAAAAAAATGAACTCAATAAAAAAACTGCCCTCAATCTTGAGAACAGTTTTCTATGAATTTTTCCTCCAAAAATTTCAAATCTTCCGAATAATCTTTTGTTCTACACGCCTCGTCACATGATTTCAAAATTATAAAGAATACTTTTGAATAATCTTGTTTTTATAAGTCTCTGCTTGTGTTCCATAAATAATTTGAATTCCCTTTCCGGCTCGAAGAACTCCCTGTGCTTGTAAATTTTTCCAGACACTGTCCTCCGCCACTTTTTTCTCATCTCTTACCGTCACACGAAGTCTTGTAATACAAGCATCGATTCCTTCTATATTTTCCGCTCCTCCTAAAGCATTGACAATCTTATCAATCAATGCTTCTTCATTTTCTTTGGCAGTATACTCTTTTCTGGTATAAAGCTTTGTATCCGCTTCTTTTCTACCCGGTGTCGGATAATCGAATTTTTCTATCATAAACTTAAACAGAAAATAATAGATTCCTGCATAAAACGGAGCCAGTATTAAAATCCATTGATAGGATGTTTTCGCCATTCCTTGTAACAAACCGAAAAAAGTAAAATCAATAATTCCACGAGAAAAAGTAATTCCTACCGCTACATTCAAAAAATGCATCAATCCATAAGAAAGACCCTCTAATAAAGCATGAAGCAAATACAATGGAGGAGCAACAAATAGAAAGGTAAACTCAATGGGTTCCGTAATTCCTGTTAAAAAAGAGGTCAAAGCTGCTGAAATCAAAATTCCCTTAATTTTTGTTCGATTCTCCATATCGGCACAATGATACATGGCAAGAGCTGCTGCCGGAAGTCCAAACATCATAGGAAGAAAACCTCCTGTCATGGTTCTCGTTGCATTGGCGGAATAGTGGATTGTACTTGGATCTGCCAGTTGAGCAAAAAATATCTTCTGACCTCCTGCTATTAATTTTCCTGCCACTTCCATCGTTCCACCAAGTTCTGTATACCAGAATAGAGGATACACAGCATGATGTAGTCCGAAAACATTTAAAAGACTTCCTGTCAAACCATATAGAAAAGTTCCGAAAGGACCCATAGCCGTGAAGGCTTCTCCCGCCCTCACCACTCCGGCGAAAATACTCGGCCAAATAAAAGGGACAACGACTCCTAATGGAATAAAAAATATCATGGTTAAAACAGGTACAAAACGATTTCCGCTAAAAAAAGCAAGATAGTCCGGCAGAGTTTTTTCAGAAAAACGATTGGTAATAAATGCTGCCAAAGCTCCACAGATGATTCCACCCAAAACTCCTGTTTGCAGAGTAAAAATTCCAAGTTCTTTCGTATACAGTGCCGCTTTTCCGACCGCCGCTTCATAAGTAAAACCTGCTTCTATCAGGGATTGTACCGTTGTATTCTCCGCTGTTTGACCCAGAAATCCCAAAACAGTTCCTATAACCGTATGAAAAAGAAGAAATCCGAGCAAAGCGGATAAGGCAGCTGTTTCTTTATTTTTATTGGCAAGCCCTATCGCAACTCCGACAGCAAAAATCACGGATAAATTTGCAAAGACAAAAAGTCCGGCCTGTAAAAATAAAGTTAAAATGTGATTCATCATCGTTCCGGGAGCCAGAAAAGTTAAACCATAGGTTTCCACGATTGCATTGCTGGTGAAAGCTCCTCCTACTCCCAAGAGTATCCCTGCCATAGGCAACACTGCAATAGGTAACATAAATGCTCTTCCAACCCTTTGTAAAAATGAAAATGTGTTCTTCATGTTATTTTCCTCCTTCATAAAATATTTATATCAAAGTATATCACAGATACCATTTTACAAGCTATAAATTTTCCTCTCAGTGATTTATTTTTCCAATACTTGAATGGAAATTATCCCAAACATAATAAACACAATTCCTATAACAAAATTTAAAGTTATCATTTCCCCCAAGAAAATGATTGCGAATAAAGTTCCAAAGACTGATTCCAAAGATAAAATTAATCCTATTTTATGTGCCGGTACATATTTTTGAGATAAATTTTGTAGTGTAAAGTTGATCAGTGTACAGACCACAATCAAATATAGTAAAGAATAGTCTAAGGTAAAATGAATCGAAGTCTTCTCAAAAAGAAATTGAAAGAAAAAGCTTATTATTCCTACTACAAGCATTTGTACTATAGTAATATTCAATATTTCGTGCTCTTTTGGATTGATACAAGCAAATAACACAATATTGGCAGCAAAGCTGAATGCACAAAGAATGGTAAGAAAATCTCCAAAATTTAGTGTAAACTCAAAACTGTCAAAATTTTGAAAAGAAATAAAAAACAATCCTAGGAGAATGGATACAAAAGAAAAATATACTATTTTTTGGAATTTCTTTTTAAAAAATAGGAATTGAATGAATGGAATCATAATAATATATAAAGAAGTTAAAAATGACTGTTTTGAAACGCTAGTAAATTTTAATCCATAAGTTTGAAAACCGAAAGCTAAAAATAAACTGATCCCTGCAAAAAAACCGAAAATTGTTTCGGATACTTTGATTTGTTTCAGTTTTTTCCAAAAGAAGATTGAAAGAATGAGACCTGTTGTAAAAAACCTGAAAAATATTATTTCAAGTGGTGAATAATAAGAAATTATATCCTTCGTGGCTATATAAGCACTTCCTCGAATCATTGCCAGAAAAAAGATTACGATTAAAAAAATTTTTTTCATGTTCAACCTCCTAAAATCCATTTTTTTGATTATAATATGTATTCTTTTCAAATGCAATCATTCTTAATCCCAAAAATGATTGGAGAAGATTTGGAAAGATACTTTAAATTCAAAAAGGGTTATCAAAAATCAGATAACCCTAACAGTTTTTTACTTTCCTTCTGTTTCCGAATAATTTTTTCATGATATACAGCTCCTGCTCCGTATAAATTTTTGGCTTCTCTATAAATGACTCTTTTATCTCCTCTAAGACTCTATAAAATTCCTTATACTCTTTTTGAGCTTCTTCCATACTTACAAGGCTAAATTTTATGCTATCATTAGGAATCATTTGAGCAAGCTTCGGTAAATCCGCTCTGATAACAGTGGCAATTTTAGTATAACCTCCTGTTGTTTGCCTATCTGCCAACAAAATAATGGGTTGCCCGTTACCGGGAACTTGTATAGAACCAAAAACTGCAGCATCCGATATGATATCCGCTTTATCCTTATGTTTGATGGCTTCTCCTGCCAATCTCATTCCCATTCTGTCTGCATCTTTTGTAACTTGGTATGTATTTTCCAACATTGTTTGTATCGCAGCTTCCTCAAAATAATGATCTTGTGGTCCTAAGAGGATTCTAATATCTTGATGATGCTTATATTCCGGAATATATTTTCTATCCAAACTATGTTTTTTAGATAGAACTTTTACATCTTTGAAGGGGATGATATCTCCCGTTTTAAATGCTCTTCCTTCCAAACCGCCTAATTTCGATTTTAAAAGAGTCGATTTGCTTCCCATAACAAGAGGAACATCAATTTCAGCGGAAAAAGCTAAATAAGTTCTGATACCGATTTTTAAGCTGCCAAAAGAAAGGACATCCCCTTTTTTTACCTGAATGGACTCCCACATTTTCACATCTTGATGATTTATTTTCGGTTGAATATTCGCTCCTGTAATCGCGATTGTTACATCAAAGTCAAATTCCAAGCTGGGTCCTAAAAACTGAATTTCCAACACTGCATTTTTTTTATCTCTTTCTACCAGATAATTCGCCACTGTAAAAGCAAATTCGTCCATAGCACCGGACACGGGAATTCCAAATTGTTGATAACCGATTCTTCCAATATCTTGAATTGTTGTACATAATCCGGCTTTGTGAACTTTTATACTAGGCATTTAACTCACCTCTCTTCACTTTACGAATCTTCCATTTATATTCTTTCTTCTCTACTTTTTTCAAAATACGATTGTATTCTTCTTCCGAAATGGAAACATATCGTATATAATCTCCGGCATTGATGTAAACAGGGGGATCGCTTTCAGGATTATATAATTTTAATGGAGTTCTGCCGATAATTCTCCACCCTCCCGGAGACAGAGAGGGATACATCCCCGTTTGTTTGCCTGCAATTCCAACGGAGCCCGGATAAATTTGCAATCTGGGACTTTCCAATCTGGGAGTTGCAATTTTTTCAGACATTCCTCCTAAATAAGTAAAGCCCGGCATAAAGCCAAGCATATAAACCAAATAATCCCTTCCCGTATGAATGTCAATCACTTCTTCTTTGGAAAGTTTGTTGTACTGTGCCACATAAGATAAATCAGGTCCGAAGTCATCATTATACAAAGTAGGAATTTCAATTAAAGTAACTTCTTCCTCTTCCATTGTTTCCTTCTCATCTTGTAACAGATTTTTTAACTTCTCCACTAAACTTTGATAATCCAGTTTCAACACATCATAATTGACAAGTAAAGAACAATAGGTTGGAACAAGTTCCACAATTCCGTCTATCTTCTCTTTTTTTATATTGTCCATCATTTTTCTAATTTTTTTGTTAATATCCACAGAGATTTCATTGCCGAATTCCATCACTAAAGCGGAATCCCCTGAAAATAGAAATGTTACTGAATTTTCCATTCTAGTCCCTCCATTAAGCGAATAATTTTGTTAAACTTGATAGAGATTGTACTCCTATATATGCTGTGACAAGTACAACAAGCCAACCCAATAGAAATAAAATATTGGAATGTTTGTATTTTCCGACAATATCCTGCTTTTTAGCGGCTATCAGAGTAATTGCCAAAGTGATAGGTAAAATAAGCCCATTCAAGGAACCTGCAAGAACAAGCAATTTAACCGGTTTCCCTAAAAATATCAAAATGAGAGTCGATACAACAATAAAGCCGATGATACATAAATTTTCATGCTCTCTCACGACTGTAAATAAGGTTTTTAAGAAAGAAACACTCGTATATGCGGCACCGACAATCGAAGTTAACGCAGCCGCCAAAAATACCAAACCGAATATTTTATATCCAAGTGTTCCCGCTGCAATTTTGAAAGCATCTGCTGCAGGATTTGCAGAGTCCAGTTGGTTTCCAAGAGAAACAACACCTAAAACGGCTAAAAATAGAAAAATTCTTACTATGGTGGCGACTCCCATTCCTAAGATTGCAGATTTATTCACTTGTGCCAGATTTTCTTCTCCGACAATTCCGGCATCAATAAGTCTATGTCCTCCGGAGAACATAATATAACCCCCGACGGTTCCCCCGATTAAAGTGATAATTGCCATTAAATTGATAGAGCTGGGAACAAAAGTTTCTTTTATAGCGGTTCCAACAGGCGGATTCGTTGAAAATGCAACATAGGCTATCAGTAAAATCATAATGGAACCTAAAATTTGAGTCAACTTATCCATAAGTCTTGAGGCGGATTTAAAAGAAAATATAATCACTCCCAATGCCCCGCTGATAAGAGCCGCTATTTTTAAATCGAAATCAAATAACACTTGAAAGCCTAAGGCCGCTCCTCCGACATTCCCTATATTGAATGCCAAACCGCCTAAACACACTAAAAAGGTAATAAAATATCCAAGTCCCGGCAAAACACGATTTGCAACATCCTGTCCTCTCATCTTAGAAACGGCAAGCACTCTCCATACATTTAACTGGGCGACAAAAGACATTATAACGGAAACCAAGATTACAAAAGCGAAGGTTGCCCCCATATCTTTTGTGAAAACAGCAGTTTGTGTCATAAATCCCGGTCCGATTGCCGAAGTTGCCATTAAAAAAGCGGCTCCTAAAAGAACAGATATATTATTTTTCTTCTCCATCTGAATCACCTCGTCTTATTTTATAAATTCATACAATGATTTTACTTCAATTCCATTTGTAATCAAAGATTTTCTTATTCTATCCACAAATTCAATCGCTTTCGGATTATCTCCATGGACACAGATAGAATCGGCAGCTATATCAATTTCTTCTCCGGTTACGGCAGTTACTTTTTTCGTTTTCACCATTTTTATCACTCTGGCAATTGCTTCCTCAGGATCCTTCACAAAGGCTCCAGGTAAACTTCGATTCACAAGAGTTCCATCTGCATTATATCCTCGATCTGCAAACACTTCTTCTGCTACTCTTAATCCTCTTCTTTTTCCTTCCTTCGCCATATAACTTCCACTTAAAGTCATAAGGATTATCTCTTTATCAAATTGCTCTATTCCCTCCAAGATTGCATCAGCCAAGTCTTTTTCAACCGCTGCCATATTATAGAAGGCTCCATGTAATTTTATATGTTGCAGTTTTGTCCCGTTCGCTTTTGCAAAAGCATCTAAAGCACCTAACTGGTATAACATATACGCTCTGGCTTCCTCAGGACTTACTATCATTTTCCGTCTACCAAAACCTAATAAGTCCGGATATCCCGGATGGGCACCGACAGCAACCTTGTTCTCCTTTGCAATCTTAACGGTTTTGTCCATAATCAAAGGATCCCCTGCATGCCAACCGCAAGCACAGTTTACACTGGTTACACATTTCATAATTTCTTCATCCATTCCAAGTTTGTAAGCCCCATAGCCCTCCCCAATGTCAGAATTCAGGTCCACAAAAAATTTCATATTGTTGCCTCCTTGTATAAAATTTAGTTATCATTTCTCCTATCTATTTCCTTATCAAAAGGAATGCAAGACTTTCTCTTCTATAAAAATATATTATCTCTGTATATCCATTTATAAAATCAATTCAAAAAAATTTTTTTATATATTTTATAAATTAAAAGATTCTTTGTCAAGAAAAATAAAAACATGGTTTAGCATACTATTTCGAAAAACTTTCTCCATACGTTAGATATATTATCTTTAGTACTGTGTCTATAACAATTAAAATCATGATCAAATAAAAAAAATTCAAAGAGATTTAAAAATTTTCCTTGCTATCAAAGAAAAAATAGAATATACTGATAAAAAGATATAATATATATATGATTTCATATTAGTCTATCTTTTTCTGTGTTTTTTTCTGCTAAAAAAAGAAGAAGAAACGAATAGATTGACTTTCAAAGAACGGATTAGCTCTGTTAGAATAAGATTTTTACGAAGGGAGACAGAAAGCAAAATGAGAAATCGATTTTTAAAAAAAGCTATAGCGATACTATTCTTAATCTTTCATATGACTGAACTATTTGCAAGCAATCTAATTGTAGACCCAAATGCAAACCACAATACAAAACTTGATAAATCTAATACAGGAGTGCCAATAGTAAATGTATCCACTCCTAATCATCGTGGGATAAGTGTAAATGAATTCTTGGAATATAACATAGGCAAAGAAGGGCAGGTTTTAAATAATGCAGATAATGTTGGAAGATCTCATCTCGCAGGTCTCATTCATGCCAATCCTAACTTAGCACCTAATCAAGCAGCTAATTTAATTGTCCTACAAGTGAATGGTTCCAATCGTTCTCAAATAGAAGGATATTTAGAAGCGCTAAGTAGAGAGAAAGTAGATGTTATTCTAAGTAATGAAAATGGGCTATATATCAACAATGGTGGAACTATCAATATTAAAAACTTTACTACTACTACAGGGAAAGTTAGTCTAAAAGATGGAGATATTGTTGGAATAGATGTGGAAAAAGGAAGGATTGCGATAGGTCCTAAAGGTTTGGATGTTAGCAATGCCAATTATGTAGAATTGCTTTCTAAAACTTTAGAACTTTCTGGGAATTTAGTTGCCAATGCAGAGGTAAAAGTTATTACAGGTTCGAATAAGATTGATAAAGATGGGAATATAAAAAAAATTGAGTCAAGTACTCCTGTAGGGGTGGCAATCGATGCTTCTCAACTTGGAGGGATGTATGCAGGTCAAATCAAAATAATAAGCACAGAGAAAGGAGCCGGAGTCAATTCGGATGCTTTTATTGTGTCTAAAAATAAGAGATTAGAAATCACGGCGGATGGAAAAATAAAGGGAAATAAGGTACAAGGGAAAGGAATCGAGATTCAAGGAAAGGAATATGAACAAACAGGACTTGCGCAATCTGACTTGGATATTAAGATAAAGGCCGATAGTATAAAGCTTCATGGGGATGGTACTCAAGCCGAGAAAAAAATAAACTTAGATGGAAATGTAGAGAATAACTCTGCTATATACACAAAAGAAACTCTATACACTAAGGATTTGAAAAATACTAGCGAGATACAAGTAAAAAAAGAGATACAAATAGATGGTAAATTAGTAAGTAGTGGAAACATCCAAGCAAATGATAAAATATCAGTTGCTTCAAATGTAGATAATACAGGCGATATTTCAACTAATTCAACTTTCACTGCTAAACATGTGAAAACTACAAAAAAATTATTAGCAAAGGACTCTATTCATGTTAGTCATTTAGAAAACGAAGGGGAATTAGCAACAAATAGTAGTTTAACAATAAATGAAAAGCTAGAAAACAAAGGAAATATTCAAGCAAATGATAAAATAACAGTTGTTTCATCAGTAAAAAATTCAGGAAAAATATTATCAAATTCAACATTTACAGCAAAAGATACAAAAAATACCAACTCATTAGTCGCAGCTAGTGATATAGCTGTTAGGAATCTAGATAATTCAGGAACTTTCGTTTCAAATAAAAAATTAACTGTCGATGGGAATTTAAAAAATGAAAAATTAGTTCAAGCGAAAGAAAATATAACTGTTTCTAAAAATGTAGACAACACAGGAGAGATTCTAACAAACTCAAACTTTAGCGCAAAGAATGTGAAAACTACTAAGAAATTAATCGCTTTAGGAGATGTCTCAACATCAAATTTCATAAATAACGGAGATTTAGCAACTCAAGGCAATTTAAAAGTAGATGGAAGTTTAAATAATAGTAAAAACATCCAAGTGGCAAAAGATATAGAAATTTCTTCCTCTGTTAATAATACAGGCGATATTTTAACTGATGGAAAATTTACATCAAAAGATGTGAAAAACACTAAAAGTTTAATAGCAAAAGATAAAATAGAGATAGGAAACTTAGAAAATAATGCTTTCATTGCTACTGATAGTAGTTTAAACGTTAAGGGGACGCTAACAAATACGAAAGACATTAAAGTTAATAAAGAAATAAATGTAGCTTTCTCTACGAATAACAGTGGAGAAATAGTAACTAACGCCTCTTTTAGTGCTCAAGATACAGTGAATACTAATAAATTAATTGCAGTAGATAAAATAACAGTTAAAAATCTAACAAATGATGGAGATCTTACAACTAACAACACTTTAACAGTTGATGGAACTTTAAAAAATACTAAAAATATTCAGGCTAACAATAAAATATTAATTTCTTCTTCAGCTGACAATAGTGGAAATATTTTAACTAATTCTAGTTTCATTGCAAAAGATACAAAAAATACTAAGAAAATCATAGCAAAAGATAATATTAAAACAGGAAGCTTAGAAAATACAGATATTGTTGCTACCGATGCTAGTTTAAAAGTAGCTGGAAATTTAAATAACAGTGGAAATATAAGTGCTATAAAAGAAATTACAATAGAGGAAAATGCTAAGAATACTGGTAGTATTTTGACTAATTCATCTTTTCGCGCAAAGGATACGAAAACTACGAATAAACTTGTTGCAATGGGAGAAATTAACACAAAAAATCTTGTAAACGAAGGAGAGTTGGCAACAAAAGGGAAATTAAATGTAGCTGGAAGTTTAACCAATAAGAAAAACATTCAAGCTGTTGATCATATAACTGTTAACTCAAAGGTACAAAATGACGGAACTATAGTAACAGATGCTAACTTCTCATCCAAAGATATCGTGAATACAAAAACTTTCATGGCAAGAGAAAATATAAGCTCAGGAACACTAGATAACTCTGGTGTATTTAGTGCTGGCAAAGATTTAATAGTGAAAGGCTCTGTAAATAATTCTAAAACAATAGAAGCCACAAATATAGATATAATTGGAGAGAATTTAGTAAATAGCTCAAGTATAAAGGCTGATAATATCTTAGCAACTGTAAAAACAACGAAAAATGATGGTGATATACTAGCGCTTAAAGATATTACACTCAATACGAAAAAGTTAGATAATACAAAAAAGATCGCTGCCCTACAAAATATTACAGCGAATAACACTGCTCTTACAAACTCTGGAGAAATTATATCCAATAATAAAATAGAACTAAATAATTCTAATATATCAAATACAAATAAAATTCTATCTAACACTATTGACATGAAAAATACATCTAATTTCAATAATACAGGAACTATAAGTGGAACGGATGTAACATTAACAAGTGTAAATGATATTCATTTAATTGCTAATTTACATGGAGAAAATAGCCTTATCATAGAAGGAAAAAATATAGTAAATGACGGAAAAACAACAGGGAAACATTTAATTTCTATGAAATCTAATGACTTCACTAACAAAAAAGAACTATCCAGCAAAGAGTTAAAAATAGATGCTAGTGGAGATATAGTAAATGAAAATAGTATTAGCGCAAACGATTTACATATGAATGCTAAAAATCTAACGAATCATGATCTAATAGCAGCTGAAAACAATGCCAATATAAATGTTAAAAACAAAGTTACAAATACAGAAAATAGCTCTATATATGCAGGGAATAAATTAAATATTCAAGCTAGTGAGCTCTTCAATGATTCCGCTGAAATTTTAGGAACAGATGTAAAACTGGAAGCTAATCAGATTACAAACCACATAGGAACTCTTCAAGCCTTGAATACTATGCATATAAAGGCAGGAAAATTTGAAAATATAGGGAAGGTTGAAGATCTAGATAGATATGAGAGTTACTATGAAACTTGGGATGGACAAAGAATAGAAGCTAATCAGATTGAAGATTGGAAAGTACATTTTTCAAAAAGTTCCTCAAAAAGAAGTAATGGAAGCGCAGGAAAGACAATCAGAAGAAGGCAAAGAGAAGCATATCATGAAATCTCTGAAAAAATGAAAAATGACAAGTACGCTTCTTTGCTATTTCCAACATATGACAAATTAATGAGAGGGTATTTAGGGGATAGAGGAGAATATACAGAAAAAACGGGTAGCGCAAGAATACAAACCGTTCCATTACAAGAAAAATTAAGAAGTTTAGGGAAAACAACTCATGCGAAAGTCCTTGCAGGAAACAATATCCTAATAGAAAAAAAGAGTGATTCTAATAATGAAGTTATGAATAAGGATGGAATACTATCAGCAGGAAATACCATAAAAATAGATGCCAATCAAGTACAAAATCTTGTATCCGTCGGAGATGAAAAAATAAAAGTAAAAACCGGGGAAGAAAGTATGTACATCAAATTGGAACGTACTGGAAAAAAACCTAGGAAAAAAGTCAAAATGGAAGTTAGCTATGATAGAGATTTTGCAAATGACTACATTACGAAAAAAATTCCAAAATTAGATGAAAAGGGAAGACAAGTCTATCAGAAAAAATTTGGTGGAAGAAAAAAACCTGTATATGAATATGTAACAGAATATGTGGGAAGATATGCCTATGTAACAGGGCAACCAAGTGTAATAGAGGGAAAAAATGTAGTGATAGACAATGCTAGCCTTGTTAGACAAGGGATAGAGGAAGCTAATGGATCCCTTAAATCTGGAAAAGATGTAAATATCCAAAATTTTACAAGCAAGAACTTTCATACAGGTCTTTCTAATGGAAATCAAGAACTTCACTTTAATTTATCTAGAACAAATATCCCTACAATAAATTTGAGTAAGCCACTAGAGAATATGGGAAATCATTTAGCTACTGTTGATAATCCTGTCGCTAATTTAGAAAATAACCTAGAATTTAATAATCCGTTACATAATTATGAGAATACGGAAATATATAATAATTTAAGCTCATTAAACGATATATTAAAAAGTGGAAAAATTGATACAGTTCCAAACCTTCCGAGTTCTTTATTTATTCAAAATTTAGAGCCTACTGGAAAATATGTTATGGAAACTAGATTAAAGCACATTGCGCTTAGCAATTATTATGGAAGTGACTATTTCTTAAAAAGAATAGGCTATGAAGAAACATGGGATCGAGTAAAAAGATTAGGGGATGCTTTCTATGAAAACCAATTCATAGAAAGAACTGTAGTAGAAAAATTAGGAACAAGATTCTTAAATGGGAAAGCAATATCCATGAAAGAATTCATCGATAATGCAAGCACTGAAGCAACAAAATTAAATCTTACCATTGGAAAAGCTCTAACAAAAGAACAAATATCAAAACTTGATAAGGATATTGTTTGGTACGAATATCAAGAGGTAAGTGGTATAAAAGTACTTGCGCCTAAAGTGTATCTATCTAAAAATACTCTTGCTAATATAAAGGCAGATGGAAGAAGCAGAATTGAAGGAACAGAACTAACTTCTATAAAGACGAAAACACTTGATAATACTGCCCTTATTGGAAAGAAAGGAACAACATATCTAGAAGCAGATCACATAGTAAATAGAAGTATCGGTAACCAAATAGCAGAAATAAGGGGAGAGAAAACCAGCTTAGTTGCTGATAGTGATATCTTTAATATTGGCTCTAACATATCTGCGACAGAAGAACTTAATGTAATTGCTAAAAATGGAGATATATTAAATAGAAGCACAGTAACAGAAACTAATCGCAATTACAGAGATTTAAACAGAACAAGACATAGTGAGCTAGAAAAGATAGCAGAAATTTCATCAGGAAAAAAACTTAATATTATTGCAGATAACTATACAAGTATCGCAGGAAAAACAAGCGCAAAAGATTTAAATATAGCTGTAAAAGAAGATGTCAATATTTCCTCCCAAAAACTAAGTGGAGAGCAAAAGTTTGGAAAAGATGGAAATAATTTTAATTCTTATGCTTTTGAATCAAATATAGGGTCAAATGTAAATGCAGAAAATTTAAATGTACGTGCTAAGAATATGAATATTAAAGGTTCTGCAGTTGTTGCAAAGAATGCTAACTTAGCTGTAGATAAAGTAAATATAGATTCCAATGTAGATAAGATCAATACCGAAAACAGATCAAAGACAAAAGACCTTTTAAAATCTCATTCTAAAACAGAAATACAACATAGTGAAAATAACGTTGCGGGTACTCTATATGTAGAAAATAGAGGAGTAATAAACGGCGATGTAAATGTCGTAGGAAGTAATCTAGTTTTCGGAAAAGATAGCTATATAGATGGGAAATTAACAACAGACTCAAAAGCTATTTATAATAAATATATATTGGAAGAAAAGAAAAAAGGACTATCTTTAAGTATTAGTAAAAATAGTTTTAAGGTAGCTTATGGAAAAAATCAATTTAACTATGATGAAAAAGATAAGACAAATATTAAATCTAATCTTGTACTAGGCGATGGAACAGTATTAAATAAAGGGGCTGAAATAACAGCTACTAATTTTAATCATGGTGATATTACAATCAATAATGGAGATGTAATATATGGCACAAGAAAAGATGAAAGAGATGTTAAAACAAGTACAAAGAAAAGTAGTTTTGGAATATCTGCAAATATAAGCTCACCAGCCTTAGAAAGAATAAAACAAGGAGCTAATGCACTAGAACAAATAGAAAATGGAGATGCGCTAGGTGGACTTGTAAATGTAGGAAATGTTGTGACTGGTACTGTTGATGGCTTGGCTTCTAATATTAAAACAAAAGATGGAAAACAAGCAACAGCAAAAGATGTAAAAGATAATAAATTTACAAGTAATAATAGTTTCTATGTACAAGCAGGTGGAAGTGCTGGATACAGTAAATCAAAACAAAAAACAAAATCTCATACAGAAAAAGCTGTTGTAACAAACATTACAGGTCTTGATGAAAATGCAAAAATAACTTACAATGATAATAAGAATGTAAAATATCAAGGAACCCAAGCACAAAATACTACATTTGTATATAACAATGTAGAAAATATTACAAAAGAAGCTGTTGAACTTAATCATTATTACAAATCTAAAGGTAGTGCTAGTGGAATAGGTGTAAGTATAGGAATAACAGATAGTGAACCTTCTATTTCATTGAATGTAAATGCTTCAAAAAATAAGCTGAATACAGAGGAAACAGTTTATCAAAATGGAAGTTTTGTAGAGGTAAATGAAATTCATAATAACACAAAAAATATGCAACTTTCAGGCTTTACTCAAACAGGTGGAAAAGTAACAGGAAATATAGAGAACTTGAATATTGAGTCTAAGCAAAATACTTCCAAAACAAAAGGAGATACCAAAGGTACAAATCTAGGAGTAAACTTATTAACAGGAACACCAACTGGAAATATAAGCGCAAGTAGAACAAAGGGAGATCGAAACTTTGTTGATAATCAGACTACATTTGTAGTTGGAAAAGATTCTAATTTAAAGATAGGAAAAGTAGATAACACAGCTTCTATCATAGGAACAACTGATAGTGGTAAGATTGCAATAGAAAACTATACTGGAAAAAATCTTGAAAACTCTGATAAATTAAAAACAGTTGGTGGCTCAGTAGGAACATCAGGGGTAGGATTCAATTATTCTAATTCGGAAAAAGAAGGAATAGCAAGAAACACAGTTATTGGAAATGTTGAGATAGAAAAATCAAGTGGAGATACAATCAATAGAGATTTATCAAAAGCAAATGAAATAACAAAGGATAGCTCTAGTTCAACAAATGTTTATGTAGAAGATACCTTAGTAAAAGCTATTGCAAAACCGGAAGAATTTAAACAAAAAGTAGAAGTTGCAAAAATAGAAGTTGATTCTTTAAAAAATAGTGTTACGAAATCAATTGACAATATTTTAAATGGAGATAAAAGTCAAGATATATCAAAACCTGAACGAAGACAATTAGAAGAAATAAAAGAAGCAGTAATTAGAGTTCAAACAGCAAAAGAAATTGAAACAATAGCTACTAAAGATTTAACTGATCCTAAAGTACAAGCTGAATTAGGAGTTGAAATAGAAAAATTTAATCCTAATGATCCTAATTTATCTCCAAAAGTAAAAGAGAGAATAAATGAATTAAAGTCTAAAGGAGAAACAATAGTAGCCTTCTATGATAAGTCTACCGGTAAAATTTTCTTAAATGAAACAGCAAAAGAAAATGAAATAAGACCATCAATAGCAAGGGAATGGAAGATAAGAGAGGACTTAAAAGACGATAGAGGGAAGCTAAATGCAGAAGGAAAAGCAAGAGCAACAGTAGCAGGAGAAATAGCTTACAATGAAGTGCAAGGAAGAATAGAGAAAAACCCAGCTGATAAATTCAATATAAATAATTTAGCAAGCGCAAAAATGAATCCTGATAGTGAAGTTACTGCTGATTTAACTGATAAAGAAACAGAAGCTCAATATTTTAATTCATTAAAATATGCAAATTCTTTGGGTGATGGAAGGAAAAGAATAAATCCAGAAGTTCTAAAAGAAATGAGAGGAGATACTGGCGATATAACAGATTTTATTTCTAGACCAGACTATACTATCAAAACTATCCATAAAGAATATGCAGAAAGTGAAGAAGGAAGACTTAAATAGAGAATATTATGTAAGAGTTGATGGAGTAAAAAAAGAAGTACTAATTGAAAGTGTTCCCAAAGCTGATCCATATACTTATCATTTAAAGAAAAGTCTTTCACAGCCTTTTGAAAAAGGTTTATTTGAAATTCATTTCAATATTTTATAGATGGTAAATATAAAGAAAGTATTGGAGAAATAAGTTCTGCTATAGGAGGAATAACAGATCCATTAACGTTAGGTGCAGGAAGAAAATTAGGAGATGAAGTAGGAAGAGTAGAGGCAGGAAGCATTCAGTATGGCTCAAAAGAAGACATAACAGAAAAAGTAGAAATTTTAAGAGATTCCGGAAGATTTACAGGGGACTTTATAGTAAGTTCTGTAACAACACCATTATTAATGAAAGGCATTTTTAAAGGAAAGGAAATAATAAGGAAATATAAAAATTACGATTTAGAATACAGTGCAAGTATAGCTCAAAAGGCAACAGATACTTATCATAAAACACCAGTACAATTCGATGAATTCTTAATAAAGAATGGTACTTCTTATATTAGAGATGACGGAAGAATAGAGTATATGATGAAGGGATATGTAAATGGAAAAGAAGGGATTTATCATATCACATTAAAAGAAGGAAAAACGATAATTCATAAAAATTTTGTTCCCGCTAAAAGATGGGGAGGTTATATGGCAGAGAAAGAATTACCCCCATATAATTCTATTAAGTAGGTTAATTTAACTATAAAATTTATAAAATATTTATATCGAATTTTAAGAAGAGTGCAAATATTGCTTACTTAATAGAAATATTAAAACAATATATAATAAAGATTTATGAGATTGTTTTTATAACCTAAATATATTAAGGAGGAAGTTATATGATAAAAATTATAAGTTGGAGTGAAGGGCTGTATGAAAATTATTTAAAAATAAAAAAAGATGATACAGTTATATATGAAGGTGAAAGTTATTTGCTTTTTTTAGAAGAAAGTAATGAAATTGGATTAGAGTTAAATTATGGTAAAATTAATAACATTTCTATTATTTTTCTAAAAGAATTTAATGATAAATTTTATTCAGTTCCTGATTATAGAAATATGTATTTAAATAATTATCAATATGAAGCATTACAATTTTCAAGATATAACCTTTTAGCAATGTTTTTTAGTTTAAAAGAAATAAATAATATTAAAAAAATTAATATAGATGACATTATTCTAAATTGGATTTCAACAAGTTCATTTAAAGGATACTATACAAATTTCGAGGACTATATTTTTTATTTAATAAGAGATATTTATTTTATTGATGATGAAGTAATGAATAAAGACATAAAAAAAACTATAAATAGTATTTTAAATTTAAAAGAAAAAAAAATTATTTGTATTGAAGATCTTGGATTTGAAGAAATAAATGTATACTTTAATTCTGGAATTGTATGGAAAGCTTTTTTAAAAGATAAAAAAACAAATGATATCTATTTAAATACTGATTATGATATAAGTATAAAAATTAATTAAATAAGATGCTAATAAATGGCAAATAAGTTAAATTAGTCTTATTGCTTCATAACCATTGTTAATAAAGGGTATTTTTAAAAGAAAAGAATTAGTTAATGGATTCACTGAAAAAAATTCTATTATTAGTACTCCAGATATGACAAGAGTTGGAAGATGGATGAGTGAAAGTGAATATAAAAAAATGTTAGAAACAGGGAAAGTGCAAATGTCTGATGGTGGTATAACTCACGTAACAAATCCAGCAGATATAAATGCTTTTAAAGCTGCTAAGAAGGGCTCTATTTATGTAGAATTTGATGTTGAAACAAATGTAATTAACAATGGTGGAAAAAAAGAATGGGGAATAATCTCTGGACCTAACTCACCAATATATAAACTTAATAGAAAAAAGGGATTACCAGGCATTGAAAAAATGCCAGATGCATTTAATATAGAAGTGAAAGTAAAAAAATGAAAACTGAAAAAGAAAAAATAATTGAAATAAAAAAAGAAGTTTTGAATATTATAGAAAGTAAGAAAAAAAATTTATGTCAAATAATATAGAAATTGAAATAGTGACAGATCTTGAATTAAAGTATTATGCTATTTTTTGGAAAAAAGAAAATATAGCTTATATAGTAATTGGTAATCCTAATTTTGCTCCATATAAAAACATTTGTTTTGAAATTATGGAAGTAGAAAGTAAAAAAATAGTTTACTATTGGTATGATAATGAAAAAACAACTCTTCAAGAAATTGTTGAAAATATAGAAAAAGCTATTGATTATTTTATTACATATTAGAAAAGTTATTAAAAATAAAGGATATTAAAGAGAGTTAGAGTAAATTCTAACTCTCTTTAGACCTAAGGACAGGCTATTACTAAGAGAAACACATATATATAAAAATTTACCTGATGGAGTAAGAACAGCATTTGGAGCAGGAGAAGTAATAGGTTCTGTTAGTAGAGCAGGAAGAGCATATATTTTGATAAAAACTGGTTCAGCTTTATTAGCAATTCCTGATCCAACTCTTATAACAAAAGCCGTAGGTGGAGGATTAGTCTTATATGGAGCAGCAGAGGGAGCTTTTGCAACTTCAAATGTAATAGAGGGAGTCCAGGAGGTATATTATGGTTATACAAATCAAAAGGACAAAGAATCAATTAATCCTGGAAAAATATTGCTAGGAGAAAATGAGTATATAATTCTTGATAGTATGTCTGCAAGCGCAGGAACTCAAGCTCTTCAAATAGCAGAGTATACAAAAGTTATGTCTGAAGGAAAGGCTGCACAAGAAATCTTTTACAATAATTCAAATTTGGTGAATAAAGAAAAAAATAATGTTATGGGACAAAATACCTCAACTATAAAAAATAACAATAAGGCAGTAGATGAAAATAGAAACTATTTGTCAGGAAGTAAAAATTTACAATTAAATCAGCCAAAAAATCCAAAATATCAAAAAGTTAGAAATAATATGATGATAATTGAAAACATAGAGTTTTCCGGACATGCTTTAGATAGAATGCAAGATAGAGGGATACCTATTAGTGTTGTTAAAGAAACTATAGAATATGGAACAAAATTAAATGCAACGGGGGATAGAACTAAATTTTATGATGCAAAAAATAATATTTCAGTTATCCTCGAAAATTCAAATGGAAGGGTGATTACAGTTGAATATGGAAAGTAGAGAAACAATTATAAATAATTTAATAAAAGAAGTAACACAACAAATTAATCAAAAATTTATTAGTTTAGAGAAGATTCAAAATTATTTAAAGAATTATAATAAATTTTTTACAATCTCAGAAATTGAAGAATATCAAGAGAAGATTAGTATGTTAAAATATTTAACTTTTACAAATGAAGAGATAGAGGTTAATATTTATTATATTTTAGAAATAAAAAAATATTTGATTGATTTAAGGGAAAAAAAAGGAAAATTTATAAGAAAAATTTATAACGAATGTATAAATTCGCTGTGTGGCTATCAATTTTTTTTTGATTTTATTATGAAATCTGAATTTTATTTTAAAAATAATAAACATTATTTTAAGAAGGAGGAAATAGAAAAATATAATAAACTATGGTTTGAATTAGAAATTGAAAATGCCTTAATTCTTTCGGATAATGAAGAGTTAAAGATCAAACAAAAATGGAATAAAAACTATGAAAATATTTTAAGACAAGTTGAAGAAATGTTGCTTTATTTAGACTCTTTAGATATATAAAAATCAGAAATAGAGAAAATTAAATATATAGCAGTAAATAATTAAATATAAGGAGCTGATAAAACTGAAAAAACTATTCAAAATAATATATTTAATATTTACTGCTTTTCTTTTTGCTTGTTCAAGTATAAGTAATCAAATAATTTATGAAAATGGAAAATTGTAAATTGCAATAGTAAATGCCACACTCTCGAAATTTCAAAGATTTTATTCCTAAAATCTTTTTGAAAATCTCATTCTTTTTCTTCAGCTTAGTTTTCATAATATTAACCCCCATAAGAAGAATACTTCTTTAACCCTTTTTTCCAAGTGATTATACAAATAATCCATAATAACAAAAACCAACTGAAAGATTTTAAGAAATTTCTAAATATTTCACCAGTATCAAACTCTTCAATGAGTAACATAGTAGGAACATAGTTCGTATACATAAAAGGCATATTTTTAAGGATATTAAAAAAAGATTTTGGCAGTACTACTAAGGGAAATATCACTCCGGCTGAAATGTTTCTAAAAACATTGATAGAAGTATACAATGAAGTTACTCTTGAAAAATAAAAACTATAGAGCGCTATTAAAAAGTCAATTAAAAAGTTTATCAAGTATCCAAACATTAAAAAGAGAAGAAAAAATAAAATCTTGATTCCACTTAATTTTAAACTCATTTTATCTTTCAAAAGAAAATAAATAAGAGCTAAAGGTAAACTATTCATAAAAATAAAAATAATTCTTTTAGGTAAGTCTAACATTAATTGATATAAGGCATAATTATACGGTTTTAGTAAATGTTTGTTCAAATTTCCCAATCGTATTTCATCTGATATTTTATAAATGGAAATCGTAGATGTCATATTGCTTACTATCAAAGTAATAAAATAATAAGAAATAATTCCAGTTACCTCTAATGGAACAGTATTAGTATTTTTCACTACTGCCAGCCATAATAATGTATTTACAGAAAAAGTAAAAAGAGAAAATAAAAAACTAGATATAAAATTTACTCGATATTCCAATTGGTTCATAAAAGCACATTTAAACATGTCATAATATTTTTCCATTTCCTCACCTAACCCTGATATATTTTTCGAATGACATCATCCATACTTATATTTTCAATATTAATATCCAGCAATTCATCTAAAAATTTTCCTGATAAATCTTTTAAAATATCCATACTCTTCTCTGAGGTTGTTGAAATTTTTATCGAAGTATCATCTATTTTTTCAATTTCAGGATAATTTGATCTTTTTAATTTTTTTATAATACTTTCGGCATTTGGTGTTTTTAACTTTAAAATGAAGTACTTTTTATTGAAAAATTCTTTTTCAAAATTTTTAAAACTACTTGAATAAATCTTTTCTCCATTATTGATTAAAATAATAGAATTACAAAGACTTACAATATCATTAAAGTTATGACTAGTTAAAATAATAGTGCTTCCATATAAAGAATTATATTCTTTCAAAAATTTTCGAATATTATATTGTGTAATAACATCTAATCCTATTGTAGGCTCATCTAAAAACACCACACTTAGTTTGTGGAGTAGAGAAGCTATCAATTCCATTTTCATTCTTTCTCCTAGAGATAATCTCCTCACTTGAACATGAAGTTGCTTTTCTACTCCCATCATTTCTACCATAAGATCTAAAGTTTTCTTGAATTCAAAATCTTCTATTTCATAAATTGTTTTATTTAGATGAAAACTGTCAATAGCAGGTAAGTCCCACCATAATTGACTTTTATTTCCCATTACCATGGTAATTTGTTTCAAATATTCTTTCTTTTTATCAAATGGATAATATCCTAAAACTTGTACATTTCCACTTGTAGGGGCTATAATTCCAGTTAACATTTTTAAAGTTGTTGTCTTTCCTGCTCCATTTAACCCAATAAATCCAATAATTTCTCCTTTGGGGATTTGAATAGAAAGATTTTTAACAGCTTGTTTATATAGTTTTTCTCTATGAAGTAAATTTTTAATACTTCCTTTTATCCCTATTTCTTTTTTATAATAAACATATTCTTTGGATAAATTTTCTGTTTGTATTATAAAATCTGATTTAACTTCCTGCACTAACATATTTTCCCAACCCCTTTTGAAATACAAAATTTGAAATAAAATAGGCAATTCCAGTTGCTATCAATGAATAAAAAATATAATACATATCTAATCCTTTTAAAATATACAAAACAGGAAAATTAAAACAAACAAGCAATGGAAGAATATAAGTTAAAAATTTTTGAACCATTTTAGGATAGATAGAAATGGGTTTATTTCCTATTCCGATCATTTCGGAGCCAAGTCCCATGACAATATCCATTCTGATAACCCAAAAAGAAAAGCACATAAGTATGAAAATAATAGAATAAATCATGAGAAAGCCATTTACCGAAAGTAAAATATACATCCCCATTTTACTGAAATTCAAATTTATTTTCAACTTTTTCAAACAATAGACTAAACCTATAATATTAATAAATACATTCTTTATTTGAGGAATATCAAATTCAGAAAAGCATAAATGAAATCTTTTATTTAAAGGCTTTAAAAGAACAAAATCTAATTCTCCCGTATTAATAAAAATGGGGAGTCTTTTTAAGCCAGGAACAATTAGAAGTGTAAAAATAGAATCCATTAAGCCTCCCTGAAATGTCAACATCAATGTTTCATATTTATTCCAACCATTGATTGAATTCGAATGCAAAAAAATGACATGAATAAATATCAAATACATTACCATCCAAACAAGTTCAAAAGTGCCACCAATAAGAAAATTAAACTTGTACTCCATTTGTTGCATCAAAGAACCTTTGAAATAAGCATATAATATTTTAAAATATTTCATTCTATCACTTCCTATTTCAGCTTTAAAAAAGTATTATAAATTTTTTCCTCATTTTCTTTAAAAAATTTTATTTATATAAACATATAATTGCTTGGCTTCTATATCTCTCTGTTGTAGATAACTATTTTTATTTATATTTTCTATTCCTTTCTCTAAAGTTAAGGTATGATAAAATTCTTCATATTTTTTTAAACATTTTTTCATTATCATATTCACACTATCGTAATATTTACTTAAATAAAATAATAAATTTAATTTTGTGTAATCTTCTGCTGGTCTACGAGGAATTGTCCACTTATTCTCCTTGTCCAAATATATTTTAGAATATTCTACTTTAGAAAAATCGAAATATCTTCCTTCTTCATCGGGAATGGAATAAGGATCAATTAAAATACAACAATATCTCACATAAAGAAGGAATACCTGTTCTTCCTTTGTTCTTTGTGTGAAATTCATAATTTCATCCAAGTGCAAAGTTTCTTCTAGTACTGGATAACTATCATTTAAAAATTGAAGTAAATTAAAAGTTTCTATTCCCATTTTTTGATATAATTCCATAATCTCATGATATAATTCAACCATATCCCGAATAGAGTATTTTGTAATTGGTCCTTCCGGATATAATTTATAAATATATCGTTTTTGAGAGTCTTTCAAAAAAATTTGATTTAAGCTTACATCATTAAATAAAAATGGAGAGTGAACAAATATCGTTATATTTTTAGATTCGGCAATTAGAGGATTTTTACAAACAATTCCTTCTATTTTCATATTTTTTAGGTATTTTACCCATTTATCCAGCTCTCCGGATTTTAAATTAGTAGAGGAAAGATAAATCTTTCCTTTGAGAGCATTGATCATTATTTTTGTAGAAGAGTCTCCAAGTAAATTAGTCGCACCAAAATAATTAGAAAAGCTGATCACTTCAATGTCCTCTCTTCCTAGTTTTTCTAACCAATTTTTCAAAAAATAGGCAGAGCCTAATTCTGGAGAAACTAATATAATTGTTTTTAAACTCTTTAATGAAATTAATGGAATATTTTCCAGTATTGAAAGATAAGCATCACATGGAGTAGCTAAAATAAAATTTTCCCATTCATTCAAGATCTCTTCATTCTCTTGAATAAGATTTTCAACATATACTTTTCCATATGCAACCGAAGGTAACTCTGTTTGAATTTGCCCTTCTAATACAAATTTTTCCTCCCTCAATTCTTTTAAGAAACTCTTTGTTTTTAAACTATCTCGAACTTTTATCCCAACTTTATTAGAACCTTGCTTCTTCAAGCTAATATATAAATGAAGTGCAACAGGACCATTTCCAAAAATTAAAATATTATCTATTGTATTTTTTTCTTTCATAGACTATCCCTCTCTAATAAAAGAGTATCGTAAATAAAATCACGATCTCGAATAACAGTTTTTGTAAATGTTTTTATTTCTCTTTCACAAATTGGATAATTAAATAATTCTTTCAGTTCATTTCCATATCGTAAAATCAGTTTTGTACTTATTGAAAGTTCTCTTCGGATTTTTTCTAAAATTTCACACTTTAAAGGGACTAAAGAAGCAATAATAACATGAGAATACTTTTCTAAGGGCAAAATTGATAAATCATTTTCAAAAGTGATATCGTAAAAACCTAATTTTTTAGCCACTTCTTTTGATAAGTCTAAAGCTTCTGTATCAATATCTACACAGGTAATTTTTGCTCCTATTTCTTTTGCAATTGTAAAAGCTGTAATGGGCATAGACCCAGATCCCACAAATAAAATATGATCTTGAGAGGTCATCTCATAGTCATGAATTTCTCGTTTTACTGTAAGTTCCAATTCTTCTCCATATTGAAAACAACTATTGGTATCTTTTAATATTCTTCTAGCTTCTTCTTTTTCAATGATACCAAGTATTTTAGTAGAAAGATCTCGAATAGATGTAACATAAATCCGGATATTTTCATGTTCTTGGATCTGAAAGAAAGCTAAATGATTTTCTTTCTTAATGATAAAAGAACACAATTCATCAATACCGTTTTTGAGTAGTTCAAGATTCTCTTCTGTTTTTTCTTTTTCATATTGTTCAAGAGACTCTTTCAACTTAAATTCCAATACTTTTAAATCGAATAATAATGATTTTGACATGTTTTGTGACCTCCTTGTAGTAAAAATAGTCTATATTTCTTTTTGCAACCAGATTCCTTTTTGAACTCGGTACTGTGCCAATAACATTTTTAGAAATTCATCACTAAAAAAAGCTAACCAAATTCCAACTAAACCAAAATTCCATAGAAAAACAAAAATATATGCCAAACACGGTCTTAAAATAGCACTAATAAAGAGAGAATAAATAGCAATAAATCGATTATCTCCAGCTCCTCGTAACACTCCCGCTGTTACCTGTGCCTGTGTTTGTGGAATCAGTAAAAAGGAAATAATCAACATCACACTGCTTCCCAATAAAATTACTCTTGTATCTGAAACCATCACAGAAAATATCATATTTCTTAATAGAAAAAATATAATTCCCACACAAATAGAAATCCAAAGTCCCGAATATTGTGCAGCTCTCATATAAAGAATTGCAAGATCTTTTCTTTTTTCTCCCAGTTTTCTTCCTGTAAAAGAAGCACTTGCAGAACTCATTCCCACTCCAAAATAGTAATATAAATCCCATAATAAAATACAGTAATGATGAGTTCCCATAGCCACAGTTCCTAAACTTGCTATCATTTTTGCAAAGATAAAAAGCCCTATTCTTTCGAAAACATGTTCCAGAAAAGAATTTGTACCAATTTCCTGCAGAGGTTTTAATATTTTTTTAGAAAAAGAGTAGCTTCCCTTTCTTAAAATATCAATTCCGTAATCTCCTCTAGTTGTAGAATACAAAAGAATTATGAAAATAACAAAGTTTCCTAACACTGTTGCAATTGCTGCCCCTTGTATGCCCATAGCAGGAAAACCAAATTTTCCAAAAATCAGAATATAGTTAAATAAAACATTGAGCCCATTTCCAATCATTCCTGATATTAAAACGATCTTCGTATTTCCCACTCCAATTTGAGCAGAACTCAGCACTACACAAAAAACTTTAAAAAATACGGAAAGTGCAATATATTGAAAATAAATACTTGCATAATCCACATAATCTTTATTTGCTCCCGCAAAAGAAACGATATTTTTCGAAAAAAGGAAACTCAAACAGACAAAAAAGAAATATAAGGTTCCCAGCAACAAAAGAGATTGTTTGATACAACTATTTAATCCTTCCTCATCTCCCTCTCCTTTTCTTCTTGCTACAATCGCAGTAATCGCTACTCCTGCTGCACTCATAATCATTTGTAAAATCATCTTTGGTTGACTGACAATTCCAACAGCAGCCGCTTGTTCAATTCCAAGACTTCCTACCATAATTAAATCAGCAAGTAACATCAAATTTAATAGAACGCCCTCCACGGCAGTTGGAAGAGCAACCCTCCAATATTCCTGTTTAATTTTCTTTTTACTTGGAATTTCCTGTTCTGTTTTCTCCTGTTCCAATAAACGGGAGGAAGAAAAAAAATCCAATATCAAATTCATAAAACCTCCTACTTATCCAAAGTACAAATTGGTGTTACTGTAATATATCCTTGTTCACTTCGACTAACATCCAGTTTTACCTCATACACTTTTTCCAAAATCTCCGGCTTAACAACCTCCTGTACAGCACCCTGTCTTAAAGAATATCCCTCATGAAGCAATAATAATTGATCACTGTATCTCGTTGCCAGTGCAATATCATGCAAAACCAAGACGGTGATAGCTCCTGTTTTTTTGGTATAGTTTCTTGCTATTTCCATAACCTGTAATTGATGTTTTAAATCCAAAGCACTGGTTGGTTCATCCAAGAGTAATACTTTTGGAGTAGATACCAAAGCCTGTGCCATAATAACCATTTGTTTTTGTCCTCCGCTCAGACTGGAAAACTTGGTATAACTTAAAGGGGTTAAGTGTAATTCTTCCAAAATTTCAGCAACTGCATCCAAATGTACTTTTTCCACTTTCCAAGTTAAGTCTTTGACCCTTCCCAGTAAAACCATCTCAAATACGGTTAAATTTACGATATTGACAGACATTTGAGGAACATAGGTAATACTCTCTCGAAATTCTTTTACTTCCGAATCTTGTATAATTTTTACTTCTCCATGATGACTAATTAGTTTTGCAATTGCCTTTAAAATGGTTGTTTTTCCCGTTCCATTCGGCCCAATCAAAGAAATAACATCGCCTCCCTGAAATACACAGCTGACATCTTTGATTACTTCTTTTTTCCCATAATTGACCGCAATGTTTTTAATTTTCATTTCCAACATATTACACACCTTTCCTTATAATTAAAAATACCAAGAATGGAACTCCAACCAAAGAAGTTACAATTCCAATCGGAATGATAATTCCAGGAATCACAAGTTTTGCCAAAATGGAAGCAAAAGCAATTAAAAGAACTCCGAATAGAGAAGCCATAGGCGCCAAATATCTTTGATCTTCTCCGGCAAAATATCTTGCAAAATGTGGAGCAACCAAACCAATGAATCCAATCGTTCCTACAAAGGCAACCGCTCCTGCGGTTAATAAAGAACTAATTAAAAAAACATGTAATCTCACTTTGTCGGTATCAATTCCCAAACTTTTTGCTCTTTCTTCTCCAGCAGATAGAGCGGTTAATTTCCAAGCATAACGAGAAAGCAATAAGGCACAAAGTAAAAAAATAGCTCCACTTGTAAAAACTCCTGTCCATGTTGCCTTTAATAGACTACCAAACATCCAATATACAATTTGTCCTGCTACTTCTGGAGTCGAACGAAATTGTACTAAAGATAATAATGCCTGAAAGAAAAAGTGAGTCACAATTCCGAACAGTACCATAGATTGTGCTCGCATTCCCTTTACTTTTCCTAAAAAATAAATTGCCATAGTTCCTGCCAAGGTCATCATAAACGCCATAAACGGAGCATTTACCCATGACATATTTTGGAAAGGAAATCCGGAAATAAAGGCAATCGCAGCTCCAAAACCTGCTGCAGAAGAAACTCCTAAAGTATAAGGACTGGCTAGAGGATTTGCCAATATTGTCTGCATTTGTGTTCCTGCCAATCCTAGAGAAGCTCCTACCGTCAGACAAATTAAAGTCATTGGAAGTCGTATATTCCAAATAATAGAACTTTCAATACTTTTTACTCCCGGTCCTTGCCACAAAGCGACAAGAATATCTACCAAGCTCATCCCAGAAGAACCGATAAATAAATCCAATAATAATGCAACGACAATGGCAATCAAAGTGAAGAGAGAAGTTAATCTTCTCTTTCGATTGATTTTTCGATACATTTCCTCTCCTGTCAATTTATGTTCCATGCAATTCTCCTTTCAAGAAAGAAAGGGCAGATTTCTCTACCCTCTCTTTTTCGGTATTTCAAAAATATTTACAGTCTTAGTTTGCTTGATATTGTGTCATAAACGTTCCTGCCGGTTGAATCGGAAGATATTCCGTATAAAATGCTTCCAAATTCTTCACAGGATCTACATCTTCAAATAAATCAGGATACAAAGATTTTGCAATATATTGAATATATACGTAGTCATAGATACTTCGTAATCCACCATGATCTACTGCAAAAACTTGTCCATTTTTTACAGCATCCAATTTATCCCATCCAGCTCTTTGTAGATATGGTTTCAATCGGGAAGAAGTTTCTTCTGCTTTTACTCCAAAACCAACCAATACTCTATCTCCTGCATCATTAGACCAACGAGAACCTGCAAATAATATCATTTCAGGATTAGAGGATAAAATATATTCCGGATCTAAAGGACCATAACTTTCTATCTTTCCTTCTCCAATATTATTTCCTCCAGCAATTTTTACTAAGCTTCCCCATAAATAATCTCCATAACTGTTTCCAATTTCATTCGGACCTAAATTTCCAAGTTCTACATAAACTCTCTTTTTAGGATCTACTTTTCTCACTCTATCAGCTACATCTTTTAAAGCTTTTTCATAATTCAAAGCAAGAGTTTCCGCTCTTTCCTCATTTCCAGTAATCATTCCTAAAATTCTGGTACTTTGCATATGTTTTTCCAAAGTTTGTGAATTGTAATCAATGACCACTACTTTAATTCCGGAATCTTCTAATTTTTGCACATTTTCTGCCAAAGTATCATATTGAAATGGAGCTAGAATAGCAACATCTGGTCTTGAATTCAATATTGTTTCCATACTAAAGGACCCTTTGTAGATAGAACCAGTATCTACCATATCTTTAATAGAAGGCATTTGTTCTTCATAAGACATATATTGTCCTGTAAAAAAATCCGCCCATTCTGCTTTGGAAATACTTACGACTTTACTGAAATCTTTTGCTACCGCCAAATAAGATTCTTCGTAAAATCCTAAGAAAATTCTTTCTGCTGGCTTATCCAAAGTAATTTCTCTTTCTTTTAAGTCAGTAAAATGAATTTTTTGTGTTGCTGTAGTATCTCCCCCTTCTTCTGCCTTTTTCTCTCCACATCCAAAAAACAAGAAAGAAAAACACACAATCATAAAAATACTTTTTACTACAGATTTAAATTTCATTGTACCCTCCTAATATTTTTTATTTTCTTTTAAAATAAACTATGTTATAATTATAATCTTTAAATTTCATTTTGTAAAGATTAAATTTCCAAAATATTTATATAAATAATCTTTATTTATTTTATATATCAAAAAAGCAAAGAATAAATTATATTGCACTTATATAAAACATAAACTGATTTTATTTTTTACATAGAAAAAAGGATTTTAAAAATTTTCTCTCCAAAATCTCTAAAATCCTCTTGAAAATTTCATATTCTACTCTTCATTAACATGAATTGATAAATAAACATTTTGTTCATTTATAAAATAGCTCTTTTTCTAACTCTTTTACCTTTAATTTTAATTCTAAAATTAATTCTGATTTTTTTTCTTTGATAACCTGTGTTAACGCAGTCACAGAGATGGTTCCAAATATATCGTTATTATTATCAAATATAGGAACTGCTATAGAACTAATTCCAAAACCTATTTCATCAAATTCTGTCGAATACCCATTTTTTTCTATTTCTTTGATTTCTTTTTTTAAATCTTCAATATTAGTTATTGTATTCTCTGTAAATTTTTCTAGAACTAATTCTTCTAATCTTTTTTCTCTATATAATATAAAAATTTTTCCCGAAGATGTGGCATGAAGTGGAAAATTTTCTTGCTCTGTACTTTCCAAAATATAATGACTTTTCGGATTTACAACATTTATGGTAAATATACTATCTGATGTTATTATCTGTAACCTACTTGAAACTTTAAACTTATTAGTTAAATCAACTAAATGATATAGAGAGATTTCCTTTGCTCTATTTATATTATTTTTTATTATTAAATTAGATTTTAACACAAAATAGCTTCCTATTGAATACGTATTATCTTCTAAATTATGTTCAATCAAATTATTTACAACTAAGCTATTTACTAAGCCACGAGTTGTATTTATATTTAAATCTAACTTTTGACTTATTTCATTTAAACTTAGCACTAAATTGTTTTGATCAAAACAATTTAAAATATTAATTGCTCTTTGAATCGACTGAATAACCTTCATATTCTTTTTCATATTTTCCCCTTTCGATATATTTCTATTATATAACAAATATATTTTTTTTTGAATATTTTTTATAAATCTTGACAAAAATATTTCATCATGTTATAACGATATTATAGTTTTAAAAACTATAATATCGTTATATGATGGAGGATGATTTTATGAAAAACAAACCTATTTGCTATATTCCTGGTAGAGAAATTCCAGAAATATATAGTGGTGTTCCAACTTTTTTAGGATTACCAAAAATAAATTCTAAAGAAGAATTAAAAGATTATGACTTAGTATTTATGGGAGTTCCTTGGGAAGGTGTATGTACATATGGAAAATTTTCTGGTTGTGAACTTTCCACAAAAAATATTAGATCTGCTTCAACAAGATATGGAGCTTATCTTCCTGAATTTGATCTAGATGTCTTTGATTATTTTACTGGTGGAGATTATGGAGATTCTCCCATTCAAAATGGAAATTATGAATTTACATTTGAAAATATTAGAAAAATGTACTCTGAAGTTTTAAAAAATAAAAAAATTCCTATCGTTTTCGGAGGAGATCATTCTATATCATTTCCACTAATTAGTGAATTTGCAAAGCATCATAAAGGAAAAGTTGGAATCATTCATTTAGATGCACACATGGATAATATGAATGAATATGGGGAAGAAAAACTTGCGCGTTGCTCTCCTTTCCATAGACTATATGAAGATCTAAATGTCGATCCGACAAAAATGGTACATTTTGGTATTCGTGGACCTCGTAATAATCCCGCTGGTTTAAAAGAAGCTAAAAAATTTGGAGCTACGGTTATAACTGGAATGGAAATAAAAGAAAATGGTTGGTTAGCTTCTATTAAAAAAGCAATTGAAATCGTGAGTAAAGGTACAGATACTTTTTATGTAACTGTATGTTCTGATATTTTAGATATAGCACATAACCCTGCTGGGCCTCCAGATCCTTGTGGTCTTACTAGTTATGAGCTTGCCATGATTTTACATGAATGTGGAAAAGCTGGTGCTAGTGCATTTGATTTTGTAGAATTATATCCTGCCAAAGATCCTATGAATACATCTGGACATGTTGCTGTATGGATGAGTATATACTTTTTAAGCGGTCTAACTAAATATAAATTTAATTTGAAATAATTTTCTCTTTAATGCTTCAACAATAATTTAAAATTGTAAAATGGAGGTTTATTATGAGTAAATATACATGGAAAGATAAATTGAAAGCCATTGGTCCTGGTGCAGTTATAACCGCGTCTTTTATAGGGCCTGGCACTGTAACATCTTGTACGAAAGCTGGAGCATCTTTTGGCTATGCTCTTTTATGGACAGTCTTATTCTCTACTATAACAACTATTGTTTTACAAGAAATGTCTGCTAGGCTTGGTATTATTACTCAAAAAGGGTTAGGGGAAGCTATTGCTAATACTTTTGAAAATCCAATTCTAAAAAAATTAAGTATTGCTTTAGTTGGAATATCTATTGTCAGTGGTTGTGCTGCTTATATTGCCGGTGATTTAACAGGAACTGCTTTAGGACTTACAACTATTATAAATTTAAAGGGAAATATTGTTGCTCCTGGTATAGGTGTACTAGTTTTATTATTAGTCTATAAAGGAAACTTTAAGTTTTTAGAAAGATTATTAACTTGCCTTGTCACTATAATGGCAATAATATTTGTTACTACAATGATAGTAGCAGCTCCAAATTTAGGTGAACTATTTAAAGGAATTTTTATTCCAATTATTCCTAAAAATTCAATATTTACAATCATAGCTATAATTGGGACTACTGTTGTACCCTATAATTTCTTTTTACATGCTGCTTCTGCTAAGAATACTTGGTCTAAACCTGAAGAATTAGAACTTTCCAAATGGGATGTTTACTTCTCTATTTCAATGGGCGGTATCATAACTGCTGCCATTCTAATAACTTCTGCAACTTTAATGAGAGGAATTGATATAAAGACCGCTGCCGATTTTTCTATTCAATTAGAACCTTTACTAGGAAAATATGCTAAAACTTTTATTAGTCTAGGCTTATTTGCTGCTGGCTTTTCTTCTGCAGTTGCAACTCCTCTTGGTGCTTCTTACACTCTTGCTGGCTTACTAGGCTGGGAGTATAATAATCATGATAAAAGATTTCAATATACAAACATTATAATTTGTATACTTGGTATTTTAGGTTCTGCAACTGGTTTTAATCCTATCTCTTTAATTTTATTTTCTCAGGCATTAAATGGTATAACCCTACCTATTATCGTTATTTACCTTGTTTATGCTACTTCAAGAAAAAAATTATTAGGACAATTTACTAATAATATATTTCAAAATGTTGTTGGCTGGATTATTGGTGCAATTTCACTTTTCTTAGGAACTAGTAGTCTAGTATCTGCAATAAAGACTATTTTAAATATACTAAATTAGAAGATTATTCACTGAGTTATAATTTTAATAAGCTAGAGAGTTGTATAATAAATGGTATTGATGAGAAATTTTTCCTCAATACCATTTTTCTTTTTGCAAAAAAAGTGGAGACAGAGATTCAAAAGGTTCTTAAAAAAGATACTTTTTCTAAAATTTTACATGCCACTTTAACCAAAGATTCTTGCGCTTGTCCTCATTGTAATTCTTTGCACACGGTAAAAAATAGTTTTAAAACTTCTATGATACTATGTCCTTTTCCAAGAATATTCCATACAGATTGCCTTATCTTGAATGGCAAAGCGACACCATTTTCCATTCCTACTGCCCAAAGAATTGTGCAAATCAATCCAAATTTTTAAACAATCTTTTTATATTTCATAAATATAGAATGCTTGTATTCTTTTTTATGTTTTAACATAGAAAAAAGGATTTTAAAGATTTTATCTCCAAAATCTCTAAAATCCTCTTGAAAATTTCATATTCTATTCTTCATCAACACGATTTGATAAAGAACCAAAAAATCTATCTCTAAATTCTGAACCTCTCACGACTGAAGTCGCGAGGTTCTTAAGTACTATTTAGTTTCTTTTGAATCTCTAACATTCAAACACTAGCTAATTTCCTTAAGACTTTCATGGACAAGCTCTCCGTTAAGAACATTAGCGTCCTATTGGCTCGGTTCAAAACCATTTATTTTTTATTTTAAAATCCCATACATTTTAATCTTTTTATATCACTTTTTTTTATTCTTTCCATTTCCTCATTATGTAATCTTACAAAATTTTTAAATTCCTTTTTAACTTTCTCTATATCTACTTCTTCCAAATTTTCTTTTACATTTTTTATTAAAAATGCTGAATACAAATCTCTTTGTATTTTATTTCCTACTATTTCTACCCATCTTTTTGATAGACTTTTCTTTTCATATTCTTCTGTTTCATGATTTAGTTGACTTGCTTTTACTTTAAAAGTATTAATTTTGATTATATTTTTTCCTATATATCTTAATTTTCTATCTATGATTTCAATCAATAATGCTGGTGCTCTATTAGATAAGGATTTCCCAAATCTTTTTTTCTTTTTGAATTTTCCGGTTTTTTCAGATATTTCATTTTTTTTACTTCTTTTCTGTAAACCTTTAAAACTCATATTTTCAACCTTTACTATTGTTCCAATTTCTAGTATACTATTCGCTAAAATAGTATGAGATTGTTTCCTTTTCTCTGCGATTTTTCTTTGCATATCAGAAAGTTTTAATTGTGTTTTTAAATATGATTTACTTTTTTTCCATTTTTCTTTATTATTACTTTTTATAGTACCATCAGTATTATATTTATTAGGATTATTTGCTCTTCTCTGCCTATCTAATTTTCTTTGTAGTCTTGTTTTTTCTTTTTCATTTATTCCAATATTTTCTGCTAATATTTGTAATTTAACTTCCTTATCGCTAACGATTGCTATTGTTGAAGTTCCTATATCTAGACCAACTTCAGCATGATTCCTTACCTCATGTTTTTTAGGTGGAACACCTTCAAAAGTAATTTGTACATAATATTTATTTTTTCCTCTAATCACTTTTTTTAATAACTTACAAAAAAGTAAATTATCTAAAAAACATTTTTGCGCATAGCTATCATTTTTTCTTATTATTAAAGGAATTTTAAAACCTAACCAAGATATACAATTCTCTTCTTTAAAAAGCCTAAGTCCTGTTTTATTTCCTTATATTTCTTACTTTGTTCTTTTGGATCAAGATGTTTCATATGTTTATATTCAACATCATTTTGCATCTTTCTATATCTTTTAAGGATTTCATTAAGACTAGCATTATATAGTAATCTAGCAATATTTAATCTTTTATCTAAAATATCCTCTTGCCATTTTTCTGTTTTTAACGGCAAAGTTAACACATAATTAGCCATAGTTTTCTTGTATGATAAATACATAAAATATTTATCTATACAACCTCCTTTCATAGTTTATTTTATTTAATATTTTTTATATAATTTATTTATACTATGGACTTTTTATATTTATTAAAGAGCTTTTGCTACTTTTTTAAGGAGACTACTGCCACACTCTTTGAACTCATATACTTATAGTTGGATAAGTCTTTAAACTTTTATGTATCGCAAGAATGTATTGTTTTTCTTTAAAAAAACTTACCCGATTTCGAAGTAATCTTATGAAACAAAGAACCAAAGCTAAGATTCAACTAACTTCATTACTTGATTTCATCTTTCCAGAATTACAGTATCTTTTTAGTAGTAAAATTCATAGTAAAGCTATTTATGCTCTTTTAAAAAAATATCCATCCACAGAGGAAATCGCAGCCCTAAAAGAGGATGACATTTCCAATCTTTTATATGCTTCTTCCAAGGGACATTTCAAAAAAGAAAAGTCCCTAGAGCTTAAGAGTCTTGCGAAAACCTCCGTTGGTATGAAAGATTCCTCAATATCTTTCCATGTAATTCAATGAATAGAGCTCATTGAGCTTTATGAAAAACAAATAAAAGATATGGAAAGTAAAATCGCTGATATTATTCACAGATTAGATTCTAAGCTTTTATCTGTTCCCGGAATCAGCCTTATTGCTTGCGCAATCATTCTAGGGGAAACGAATGCTATTGATAACTTCTCTACTTCTAAAAAATTGCTTGCTTTTGCTGGGCTTGACCCAAAGATAAGGCAATCCGGTAATTTTAATGCTTCTTCTTGTAGAATGTCTAAAAAAGACCCTCCTTACTTAAGGTATGCTTTGATTTTTACAGCTTGGAACTGTGTCAGACATTCTAGAAAATTTAATGAGTACTACCTTTTGAAGCGTTCTCAAGGCAAATCACATTACAATGCCCTTGGACATGTTGCGCATAAACTAGTAAGAGTGATATTTACTTTGTTAAAAAAAGATATTCTCTATCAAGAAGAAAAATTAGATTAACTTTTTTCAGTTAAAATCATATGAAAAATCAAGATTTTTGTAACTCTAATTTTGTTATGCCAAAAATTCTTATTTAAAATTTTTTTAAGTTGTAAAATAAAGTGTCACAGTGTTGTAAAAGAAAAAGAACCATAAAATAGTTTTCTATGGTATGATTTGTTTACGACAACCAATCAAAGGAGAAAACTACTATGGTTCAAAAACACTATATCACAAAAAGACAAAAAGGGAAACACTTAACTTTATCGGAAAGGGGGAAAATAGAAGCCTATTGGAATATGGGACTTTCCAAAACTGAAATTGCTCTACGGATAGGAGTCAGTCGAAGAACCATTCAACGAGAAATACAAAGAGGATGGGTTTCGGGTTTATTGACTTCAGAGCTAGATACTTATGATACCTATGTTGCGCAAACAGCCCAAAGAAAATACGAAGAAAAACAAAATAGCAAAGAAGGAAACTTAAAAATTGGAAAGAACCATAAGCTTATGAAGTATTTGGAATGCTCCATGCTTCAAGAAAAAAATTCTCCTTATGTTGCCTTAGAGAAAGCAAAGAAAGCCGATTTTTTAGTGAATATTTGTTTAAAAACGCTTTACAATTACATACATCAAAATCTTTTTGTAGAATTTACAGAAGAGGAAATGGTGTATAAGAAAAAAAGAAGAAAATCAAAGAAAAAAATAGAGAAATTCATCCGAAAAAAAGGGGGACGAAGTATAGAAGAAAGAGCAGAAAGTATCAACGCGCGCGCAGAACTTGGTCATATTGAAATGGATACCGTCGTTGGAAAGCAAGGAAGCTCCTCTTGTCTTCTTGTATTAACAGATCGGAAATCAAGATTAGAAATCATACGAAAGCTAGAAGCAAAGACTTCCGCTCATGTGGTAAAAGCCATTCGTGATATCATAACAGAATATCCGGGATGGATAAAAACCATTACCAGCGATAATGGAAGTGAGTTCATGAATGCGGCTGCGATAGAAAGATTAGGGATTCCCTATTTTTATGCGCATAGTTATTGTTCTTGGGAACGAGGAAGCAACGAGAATAACAATAAGCTAATTCGAAGATATCTTCCGAAAGGAATGGATATCGGAGAAGTAAGCGAAGAAAGAATAAAAGAAATAGAAGAGTGGATGAATACATATCCTAGAAAATTATGGAATGGGAAAAGTTCAAAAGAAATACATGCAGAGGAATTTACAAAATATTTATGTTAGTGTGACATTTATTATTGCAATTTACAAACCGGACTTTGTAACAGGTTGGGAAGGATTAGCAAAACCTAAAATTCTAGGTTCCAGAAAGGAACTGGAAGAGAATGGTATCCAAATATACTTTTTTAAATCACTGAATGATGAGAGAATAGAAGTTCTGTATAGTGATATATTGGAGCTTGGCAAGATTTTTGAACTAGAAGAAAATGCAAAAAAACTTGTTGAAAAAATAAAAAAAGAATTAAGCGAAGTTAAAGAAAAAATACCTAAACAAAAGAAAAAGGTCCTTGTTTGTGACCCCGGTGATTCTCAACCTTTTGTTTTAGGAGGAAAAGGTATAGGAAATTATATAATTGAATTAGCAGGAGCTGAAAATATAACTGCTGAAATAAATAAGGCATGGGCTTATTCAACTTGGGAAAAAATTATAGTATCTAATCCCGAATATATACTAATACCTGAATATAAAGGAAGAATCTATGAAACAAAGGTGGACTATTTAAAAAATGAATCTCCTATAAAAGATTTGAAAACAGTTAGAGAAAATAAGTTTATAAAAATTGATTTAGCCGGAATTTCACCGGGTGTGAGAATTGCTACAGAGGCAAAAAATATAGCCGAGAAATTACACGGAATAAAGTTTTAATAAATAAAATATAAAAGTTAGGAGGAAAAAATGAAAAAAAAGTTAATGATTTTGGCAATTTTAAGTATTTCAGTTTCAGCATTTGCTATGAAGGAGGAAATTCCTGTGCAAAGATTAAATGAAACAGTAATAACAACTCCTGAAAGATTCGGTACAAAGGTTAGAAATATATCAAAAAATATACAAATAATTACAAAAAAAGATATGAAGGAAAAGGGGGCAAAAAACCTTTTTGAGGCATTGAGAGGACTCCCAGGAGTAGTTATACGTAGAGATGGAGGAGGACATATAGATCTTCGTGGTTCTGGAGAAAATGATAAAAAAAATATGATATTTTTAATAGATGGAATACCCTATAGTGGATTAAGTATATTTGACATTAATTCTATCTCAATGGAAGAAATTGAAAGAATTGAAATTATCCAAAGTGGTGGTGTTTTATATGGAGATGGAGCTATAGGAGGAGTTATAAATTTAGTTACTAAGCCTATTACTACTGGAAAATACAGCAATAGCATTGGTTTGGAATACGGCTCTTGGGAAACGGCTAAATTAAATGTAAATGTTGGAACTAAATTAACAGATAATTTTGTTGTAAGTGTTTCTTACTCTGGTGAATAAACTGAAGAATATAAAAATAGAAGCATAGATTTCAAAGATAAAAAAGATAGACGGGAATCTATTTGGTTAAAAACTAAATATAATTTAAATGATGGGGAAATTGAGTTAAAATATAATCATTTGAAAAACAATGACTACATCACAGGACTTCTATCAGCAAAAGACTTTAAAGAAAATCCTAAAAAAGCAGGTACAACAAATGCTTCTTTTAAAGCTGAATCAGATTTATGGAACCTATCTTTTAATAAAAAATTAAATAGTAAGTTTGAAGTTTTCTTACAAGGTGGATATTATACTGATGAAACAAAATACTATGAAATAGGTCCAGGATATGCAGATTTTTCAAAAAATGGAAATAAAAGTCATTTTATAAGACCTCAAATAAAATATAATTATATGGAAGATAGTTACATCATATTAGGAGGAGATAGAAAAAAAGAAACTGTTACTAATAAATTATCTCCAAATTCTCCTAAAACTATAAGGAAAAAAGAATCTATTTACTTATTAAATAGTAATAAGATAGGAAACTTTGAAATTACAGAAGGATATAGAATAGAAAAAATTGATTTAAAAAGAAAGAATAGAGCTAAAGACTTTAAAGAAGATGGAATGGAATTAGGAATAAACTATCTTTATTCAGATACTGGAAATCTTTATTTTAATTACACAAAAGGATTTAGAGTACCTACATTGGGTGAAATGAATAGTTGGGTTGGTGATATGAAATCACATAAAAATCATACTTTTGAATTAGGTTTAAGAGATGTATATGAAAATACTTCTATAAATACTTCTATTTTCACATTGTATTCCAAAGATGAAATCTTTTATGATAGTTTAGTTGCAAACCCTTCACCAAAAAATCCTAATAGAAAAGGAGCAAATAGAAACTTTGAAGGTAAGGTTAGAAGAATAGGTGCACAGTTAGCTTTAGAACACAATATTGGTAAATTATCATTAAGAGAAAAAATTTCTTACATGGATCCTAAAATAATTGATGGATATTATAAAGGGAAAGTTTTCCCGGGAGTTCCTAAATTAACAGCAGCACTAGGTTTAACTTATAATTTTGAAAATTCCCTTAAATTAAATATTGATGGGTATTATCAAGAAAAAATTTATGCCGGAACTGATTTTTTAAATAAATATGGTAAACACAATAGTTATACAGTAGTAGATGCTAATATTTCATATACTTTTGAAAATGGTTTGGAACTTTATGGTGGAGTTAAAAACTTATTTGATAAAACATATGCTACTGCCTTTTTCCCAAGAGCAACAGGAGAATTAAGATATGATCCAGATAATGGAAGAAGTTTTTACACTGGGTTTAAGTATACTTTTTAAAGAGTGTGTGAACTTTTTTCTGTAAATTTACCTTCTATGGCTTTTAAAATAAGTTAGAGTTAGAAAATTTTAACTCTCTAAAAACAATATAATAAAGCATTCAAAAAATGTCAAGAGCACTTCTGAAATAGAAGTGTTTTTGATTTTTTGGAATCTAGTTTTCTTCGAATCTTCCCTCATACATAATGGAAAATTCTCCGTAGACGTTTCCCCAATTTCGTAAAGGCATGGTCCATTTTTTCCTTTATTAAAGGATTCCCCGTAGCAAGATCTTTATCTCTACATAGCTTAGAGTACTCTCATCCACATCTTCTGCTATACGAATAGGGCTTTTTGAGATCATAACTTGAGATATAAATTTCTGTTTATTCTCTATTGTTTGCCAAATGATATCTATTCCTAATGGGTTTCTATCCAACTCTTGCAATGTTTTAGGTTGTTCAATAGAAACAGTAAATATTCCTACTAATGTCTTATTCAAAAGAATATCTCCACTAGGAGAATACAAAATCTCTCTCCACTTAATTTGATAAGTATTTTTTGTTCCGGCAACTTTTATTGCACTATTTATCTGCACATCTTTTATATACCTTTCTTGTATAAGGCTTGATAAATTTTCTTCACTGGATATTTCTCTTAATTTCTCTTGCATAGGCTCAGTTAATACATTCATTGCCTTTGAATAAAGAGAATTCTGTACAACAGGATCAAGTGAAATCCACCTAAAATTCCTAACAAATTCTTTTAATGAATAAATTAAAAATTCTTCCTCTGGCTCATAATTCTTTTGATATGCTGGATTAATTGCCTTAGCATTGCCTACCTCATCTACTTCAATAACATACGGAATGAGTGTACTTCTTGTTGACAAGTATATATTTCCAGATAATGCTAAAAAAGCGATTCCTAAACAAATAAAGGATAGTATCTTCCAAGTGTGTAGAGCTTTTGAAATATTTAAAACTTGATTTTCAAATGCTATTTTTGCTTTTTCAGTCATAGAGCCTCCATCTGTAATAGCCCATCCAAGTGCTGCCACTACAATAGCTATGGTTCCTATTCCCATTGCAACAGGTCCTGATACAGAAGCGGAAATATCTTTTGTATTTTTCTCCCATATCATATTGGCATTGGTTGTAGCAAAAGAACTGATAGAAAGAAAGCACATAACCATTGTGAGTTTCACAAGATTTTTCACTTTCTTAAAAAATCTTTTCATAATATCCTTCTTTTTAGTATGGTTATTCCATACTGTACTATTAAAAAATTACTAGCCACCTTTTTAGCTAACAATTTGATAATAAGGGATATTCCATTTTAAATCAAGTAAAAGATAAAATTAAGCTTCTAAAATCTTAATGATATCTTTGATTTTATGAGTAGTTAAATCGTTTAAATATATTTCTGGCATAATTACATGAAAGTAAATTTCTAAGAATTCTATTCTTTCCTTTTCATCTAACTTATATACAGCAAAAAGTTTATTTAATATCTCTACACTTGGTAATTTTGCCTTATCTCTATTGTGCGTTTCAAGGTGAGAAAGATATGTAAAATTCATATCTGCCTTTTCTCCTACATCTCTTAGGGATAATTTTCTCTCTGCTCTAAGTCTTTTTAAAAAAACACCTAATTTCTTCTCATACTGTTCTCTTCTTTTCTCTGCTTTATTTTCTTTCATACCTATACTCCTTCTATATTTTTTTAAGGAAAAAGTTTTTTAAAAATTTTTACCCTTTCTTAAAAACTATTATATCACTTTCGTATGGATATGCCAAACAAAGAAAATATTCTTTAGTTAAATAAAAAAGAAGTAAATTAACTTTTCTACTTCTTTTTATTTTCTATATCTTTTATAGATTGTTCTATTTCTTCAATACTTGGTAAGCTACTTTTATATTCTTTTTCTAATAATTTACTTAGTTCATATTTACTTATACCTATTGGTTGTGATATATTTGCAAGTGAATATTCAGCAACTACATTATCTTTATCTTTACAAATAAGTATCCCAATAGTCTGATTATCTTCCTGAGATTTTAAATCACGATTAACAGCAGTTACATAAAAATTTAACTGACCAGCAAAATCAGGTTTAAACTTTTCTGTTTTCAGTTCCACTACAACATAACAATGTAATTTAACATGATAGAAAAGTAAGTCAATATAGAAATCACTCTCTCCAACTTTTAGATGTACCTGTCTACCTAATATAGGAAAATCCCGTTCCTAACTCCAATAAAAATGAAGTAATTTGTTTAACTAAGGCATCCTCCAGTTCTCTTTCATCCATACTTATCTCTTAAAGTTAAAAAATCAAAATTATATGGGTCTTTAATGATTTGTTTTGCAAGTTCTGATTGCACTTTTGGTAATCTATTATCAAAATTTGAAATAGCACTGCCTAATCTCTCATATAATTTACTATCTATTTGATGCTCTAAAATAGTTCGGCTCCATCCATTTTCAATTGTTTTCTCAACATAAAATATTGCTTCTCTTACACTTTTGCATTTATACATAATTCTTTGATTATGACCCCAAGGTATACTTTTTATCTCGTTTTCAATCTTTTCTAATTGGCTTACAGGCTGTAAGCCAATTAGATATTTAGCATAGAAAAGATACCAATACCTTATATTTTTTAAGTTTTGTACTGAAAAACCTTTCATATCAGGAAATTCTTTTTTTAAATCATTACTCAAATTAGCAATAAAAGAATCTCCCCAAGAATATTTTTTTTGTTTTTCAGTAATTTCTTTTCCTAGCTCCCAATACAAATTAAGTAGTTCATAGTTTACTTTTACAGCTGCTTTTAATTGGCTATTTTTTACTTTTTCTTTCAATTCTATAAGAAATTGTTTATACTCTTTATCATTAGTATGGACTAATAAACTCTCATTCATTTTATTTTCTCCAATCTCTCTTTATTTGGATATCTTCATTCACTCATTTCTATTTAAAAAGTAATTAAGATAAATTTTTTTATTTCTTATTTTCTCACTTATTTTTCTTATATTTATAATTTTCACTTTTTTATATTAACTTTATTTTACAAAAATAAGAGAGGTAAAATCTCTCCATTAACTTCAAGGTTTCCCTTTGAGATATAAATAGCAAAACATCTCTTCTTAATAATGAATATATCAAAAAAATAAATATATGTCAATTTGTCATTTATTTTAAGAGTATTCATAATATTTTTTATTATTCTTTAAGCTTAATGTATGATATATTTAGTCTTTGAGTAAAAGGAATAAAATTCTACTTGACTTTTATTTAATGAGGGTATAATTTACGTATGGTTACACCATACTATATAGGAGGTGTTTATGGGAGAAATTATTCAAATTAAAGTCGAGAAAGGAGGGATTGGTAAGACTTTTATCGCTTCTAACTTGGCTCACTTACTCGCTCTTTTAGACTATAAGGTTATGATTCTTAGCATTGATTCCCAAAATAATGTATATAGTATCTTTCATAGAGAAAATCAAAGAGTGAAGGGAAGTTTAAAAAAATCTATTTTAAGGAACGAAATTTTTAAAATAGAACTAAGAGAAAATTTAGATTTTATTCCTATTGAGCTATATTTAAGTCCTAATATAGTAAAAGAAATTCCAGCTTTTTTAAGAAAATTGAAAAGGAAGTATGACTATATCATCATTGACATTCTTCCAGAATTAAAGGTAGATACTACCTTATATAAGGTTTCACGATTTAAGACATACAGCAGCAACTCTTTTATATGGAGCTAATACTAATATCAAAGATATACAAGTATTTTTAGGTCATAGTAGTGCAAAAACAACAATGGATATTTATATTCACTTGTTTAATAACAGTAATGTAGGAACAGTATCGGCAATTGATGAAAGAATCAATATATAACACAGATACTTTGAATTTCAAAATAAAAAAGAGTTATCCAAAAAACTGAGATAACCCTGTAACTATGCTGGATTGAGCAAAAATTCACCCTGCCACTCCCTGTCAAAATAAATTTTTGTGCTTCTCAACTCCGCATAAAATAAGTGTTCTATGGCTGGGATGGCTGGATTCGAACCAACGCATAACGGAGTCAAAGTCCGTTGCCTTACCGCTTGGCGACATCCCAAGATGGTCGGAATAGCAAGATTCGAACTTGCGGCCCTCTGCTCCCAAGGCAGATGCGCTACCGGACTGCGCTATATTCCGTACCGAACAAAGAAAATGATATCACACTCTCCGTCCTATGTCAAGAAATTTTTTCTTCTTTCGATAGTTTTGATAATAAAAAATACTGATAGAAGTGGCGGCTTCTGTAAAGGTTAAAACCAACCACATTCCAGTCATTCCCCACACCGCCGGCAGAACATATAAAAAAGGAAGCAAAAAAAGAAAACTTCTTCCAAAAGAAAATAAATTTGCCAATTTTCCGTTTCCGATGGCTTGATAATAAGAAATGGAGAGCAAATTAAAGGCTACGAAAAAAATGGAAGTGCAGTAGAGCAACAAGCCTCTTGCAGCAAACAATACAAAATCTCTATCGGAATGATAGAAACTCATAATGGATTCTTTTTGAAAAAATACGAAGGCAAAACATAAAACGGAAATTCCCAGAGCTAAAGATTTCGCCTTCCTATAGGCTTCCTTCCCTTTTTCTCTTTCTTTTTTTCCGAAAAAGGAGCTGACAATAGGTTGTAAGCCTTGTCCTAAGCCTGTAAATAACATTCGAAAAAAATAAAAAGTGGAGGCTACAATACAAAATGCCGACACACTGATTTCCCCTCCATATCTCATAAATTGGATATTGAAGAGAACTAAAACAATGGCTGCCGCAAATTCCATAATAAAGGAAGAAAAGCCTATACTAAACAATCTTTTCAACAAAGACCATGAAATTTTTCGAGGAAAGAAAGGGATAAAAATCCTCTTTTTTCGGAAAAAGAAAAACAGCAGAAGAAAGGATAAAATTTGTCCCATAGAAGTCGCAATTGCTGCTCCTTGAATTCCTAAGTCCATCGGAAAAATAAAAATCCAATCAAAAAACACATTACAAAGAGCCCCTGCCAGCATACTGAAAAAAGCATATTTTGGAGCTCCTAAATTTCGAACGGCGGCATTCCAACCGGTAGAAATCATCAGAAAAATCATTCCGACGGTACAGGGATATAAATATCCCCGAATCATAGCTTCCAAACTTGTTTCTCCTCCCAAAATCCATAGTACCTGTTTGGAACAAAAAAAGACTAAGAATACTAAAACAACATAAAAAAGAAAATTCAAACAATGAATATAAGAAAGACACAACTCCTCCAGGTGTTTCTTCCCATGATATAAGCTAATCAAAGTCGAAGCTCCCATTCCAATCATAAGACTAATCGCTGAAGAGATTGTAATAATAGGATATGCTATATTTAAAGCGGCCAACGCTTCCTTTCCCACTCCACGCCCTACAAAAATACTGTCGACAATAACATACAGGGCTATCACCAATAGCCCTGTAGTAGATGGTACCATGTATTGTAATAATAAATAATTTAATGATTTTTCTTTCATAACTATTTTAAAGGTTTTAACATTTCAAATAAAACGGTTGCAGCTGCTTTCGGTCCCGAATGTTCTTCTCCGGCAATTCCCAATTTTGTTCGAATTTGTCCGACCTTAACTCCTTTTTTAAACATATCTTCAAAGAAATTTTCTATCAAAATATCTGTCTTTTCTTGAGTTTGTACCGGTCCGAACGGATTTGCAAAATAAGAATCCACAATTCCTGTTTCCGATGTGGTTCCCTTCGCTTTTCTTCTTCCCGCCTTGAATATCGGAATAGCCTCCTCTTTCTTGCTAAAGAATTCAATCAAATCCCCTTCCGCTTCATAGTTATTTGCATATAGGAACATGTCTATCGGATATCCTCTCATAATTTCTTCATAAGAAGAGATAGGAATAATAATACGAGAATTAACTTTATCCGGATTCATAAAAATACTTCGATCAATTTCCTTATAAGCATACCCGATATCCAAGTCATCCAATCTTACAAAGGCTCCAATTTCCGTTCCATAAGCCAAAGGTGCCTTGGAAGCTAATTTTAAAGTTCCCATATCATCAAAAATTGTTTTCATATCTTTGACATATTCTTCACTTAAACTTCGAAAGGCTTCCAAAGATTCCGACTTCCCTGCTCCGCTGTCTCCCATAATTACAATATTGTGCACAGCTCCGTTTTTCATGGTAATATTTACCATAGCTCCATGAATTGGTAAATGTCCTTGTTCTATCATACGGATATTGTGCAGGGTTAAAATCATTTTTTTCATATACCCAAAATAATCAATATCTTCACAATAATTTGCATAACCTACCATTCGATTATTTTCTTTATCACGATAAAATATGGTTTTCATTTCCGTTTCGTAATCTTTCACCCCATACACATAGATAATATCCGGAGCTTTGTTCACATATTCTTCTTCTTTTGCCAATTCAAATAGATTGCATAGAGAAAGTCCCTGTGACATAAAGTATCGATTGAAATAAATAAAGACCAGGGATTCTCCTACTTTCGCCGGATAGCAGAACCAGTTGTCTTGATTGATGACCATATCCTTAATCGGATTTTCAAACACTTCTTGGAAAATTCCTTTTCGAGTATTTCTCTTAGGATAGGTAATAAAAGGCGGTTGCAGAATGACAGTGTCTATAAATGGAATTTTTTCCAAAATGGAATATTCCGCAGGACAATTTCGGTTTGCTCCATTTAAAATAACTCCGGCATTCACTCCGGCGTTTAATTGACGATATACTCGATTTTTATATCCCATTAAGGCTTCTTCAATCAATCGATACGTCGTAATCACTAAATTTTTAAAATTATTTAAGGCTTCAATGAAATTTACATTTTGTAAGCCCTCTCCACGAGTACTGTTGAAAACAATCGCATATCTTTCAAATTTTCTCCAAAAATTATATAATCCTTCCAAAAATTCAATGAAAATACTCTTGTCTTTCAACAAGATGGAATATTTTTGCTCCAAGATATGGACTTCTTCTAAATCCAGAATAATTAACAATTTGAAAAGTTTGGTCACCCGATCCGGAATTTCTTCCTTAGAGCCTACCGCTTTCAATAAATATTCATAGACAGGAGTATCTCTTGTTTCCAATTTTGTCAAATAGGCACTTAAAATTCTACGAAATCCATCACTTTCCAATAATGCCTCGTGGCTATTGCAAAATTTTGTGCTAAAATCCAGTACAATACTATCTCTGTTGATTGTTGCCTCTTGTTTCATATGTTGCTTTTAATCCTCCTTTAAATCTCGCAAATAATTCAGCTTTATTCTCACATGATTCCTATATTTCTCTAAAAACTGCAAATGTGCAGAATCATTTTTTACCTGTAAGGCGTTTAAATTGTCATAAAAATTCCGGAATGTTTCTTCCAGCTCTTTTCTTTCTTTTTCTTCTATCGGATTTTCTAACAGTTTATCATATTTCTTTGAAAGTTTTTCATAAATTTTTACAATATGAGTTTCCCGCTTGCTGTAGTCCTCCTCTGAGACCACAGTCCATTTTGACATACAAGATGTAAACATAAAAATAGTCACAACGAAAATCCAAGTCACTTTCCGTTTCATAGAATTTACAGAACTCCTTTCCTAGCATTTCTCAATTGCTTTTATTCACTATACATCATTTTGTGCAATTGCACAAGTAATTTTAAGAAAAGCATCTACTTTTCTTCTCATAGATGCTTTTTTTCTCATTTTTGTCGCCATTGATTTCCATAGTATAATTCATGATAAAACCCTTGTTTCTCCAATAGTTCGCTATGCTTTCCCCTTTCTACAATTCCTTGCTCCGTCAAGACTAAAATTTCATCGGCATTCATAATCGTACTCAATCTATGAGCAATTGTAATCGTCGTTCTACCTTTGGATAATAATTCCAGAGAAGATTGTACAACTTTTTCACTTTGATTGTCCAAAGCGGAAGTCGCTTCATCCAAAATTAAAATTGGCGGATTTTTTAGGAAAACTCTGGCAATGCTGATTCTTTGTTTTTGTCCGCCGGACAATTTAGTTCCACGTTCTCCGATATGGGTGTCAAATTTCTCCGGCAAAGCTTCAATAAATTCATAAGCTCCCGCCAATCTCGCCGCCTCTTCTATTTCCTTTAGATTGGCTCCCGGTTTTCCATATTCAATGTTTTCAAATACCGTTCCTGAAAACAGATAGACATCCTGTTGTACAATTCCGATATTTTGACGTAAGTCCTGTACTTTCAAATCTCTGATATTTTCTCCGTCCAAGTAGATAGCTCCTTCCGTCACATCATAAAAACGAGGAATTAAATTACAAATTGTTGTCTTTCCTACTCCAGAGGGTCCTACAATCGCTACATTTTTTCCGGCTTCTATGGAGAAATTCAAATTCTCTAAAACACTTTCTCCTGTAGATTGGTAACGGAAGCCGACTCCTTCAAAGACAATGTCTCCCTTTACCTTTTTCACAGATTTTGCATTTTCGGAATCTTGTATATCCGTTTCCGTATCCATAATTTCTAAAAATCTTTCAATTCCTGTCATTCCTTTTTGAAATTGTTCCATAAATTCTACAATTCGCTTTACGGTTGACAGTAGAGTGGAAATGTAAAGAGCATAGAGAAACAAATCTCCCGGACTTAACTTTCCTTGCAACATAAACATACTTCCCACGACAATGACAGTGACATACATCAAACCGTCATACAATCTGGAAATGGTATGAAAGGAAGCCATATATTTATAAAAAGATTTCTTAATCCCCAAAAATTTTTGGTTTTGTACTTCAAATTTCTCCTTTTCCATTTCCTCATTGGCAAAAGATTTTACCACTTTGGCTCCCAAGATATTGTTTTCAATCCCGGAATTGATTTCTCCAATATGATTTCTTTGTTCTTTTTGAGCATTCCTCATTTTCTGATTAAAAGTATATACGGATAAAATCATCAAAGGAATCATAACAAACAACAATAAGGTCAAAGGAAGGTTGATGTTGACTAAAATAATAAAAGAAATTAAAATTTTAATTCCCGCAATAAAAAACTCCTCCGGGCAGTGATGTGCAAACTCCGTGACATCAAACAAATCCGTCGTAATCCTTGTCAAAATTTGTCCGCTCTTATTTTCATTGTAAAAAGAATAGGACAGACCTTGTAAATGATTGAAGACATCTCTTCTCATATCTGTTTCAATTCTGGCTCCCATGACATGCCCCACATTTGCCATGAAATAATTTACGGAAGTATCTACCAGACGTAAGACGATATATAAGGCTCCCAATTTTAAAATTAAGCCCGGACTCAACAAAGATAAATCCTTCATTCCCGTCTGCGTAATAAAACGTAAAATCAAGGGCAAAGCCAAATCACATAAGGTGGTAAAGGCTGCACAAGTTAAGTCAAAGAATAGAATATGTCTGTATTTTGAAAAATATGGTAAGAATCTTCTTATCAATTCTTTGGTCGAATAGTGTCTATTTCTCATCTTCTCCTCTTTTCCTTCATTTCTCAATTAGTCTCGAGTTGGTACAATTTCCAGCCAATATCCGTCCGGATCTGTAATAAAATAAATGCCCATACCGGGATTTTCATAAACGATACATCCCATTTCTTTATGCTTTTGATAAGCCGCCTCATAGTCGTCTACCCGGAACGCCAAATGAAACTCTTCGTCCCCCAAATCATATTTTTCCGTTCTATCTCTCAGCCAAGTTAATTCCAATTCAAACTCTGTGATTCCATCACCTAAGTATACGATAATATAGCTTCCGTCCGCAGCCTCTTTTCGTCTTCTTTCTTTCAAGCCCAAAGCTTCTTCATAAAATTGTAAGCTTTTTGCCAAATCCATTACATTATAATTCTCATGAATCATTTGAAATTTCATTCTTCACACCTTTCTTCATCTATGTTATAATACACTTTCTTTAAATAATTCTCTTTCATACTCTCTCTTCAGCCATAACATTTACTTCATTCTTATAACATCGCTTGCCTTTCCCAATCCTTCCCGTTTTATTTCAACAACTAATTTTTGTAAACCCCTTTCTAAAAAACTGACACTTAGAAAAGGACACCATTCTCTGATATTCCGCTTATTGAATATTTAAATTCTCTCATTCCCTTATCACCCTTTATTCCCTTAAATTTTATCATATTTAAAGAGAATATTCCATTCTTTAAGGGCATTTTTTAAATCCTATTTCATCGGTACGAAATATTGTGTCCACATAACTAATTCCGTCAATGCCGGATGAGCTGTCATAGCTTCTGTAATGCTGGTTACCTTATGAGGATCCAAATACCTGCTGTATTCCATTGCTCTTGCTTTTTTTGTTTCCTCGGAAGCAATATCTTTTTCATAGACCAAATGTTCAATTCTTCCAGAACCGAGTAAGCTTGCATAAGGCTGTAACAAAATTCCCGCCTCTGCCCCAATGATATGGACTCCCAAAATATACTTACTCTTAGCATCAATAATTACTTTAATAAATCCGTCTTCCTTATCTCCCGGCTCAAATCCCATAGCATAGCCTTTTGCAGTGCTGGAATAATGATGATAACCGACTCGAATATCCCATCCCTTTTCCATGCCCTGTTTTCTGGCTTCTTCTTCGGAAAGTCCAATGGAAGAAACTTGTGGATAAGTGTAGGTTACGGAAGGAATGTATTCAAATCTGGCAAATCTTCTTTCCGGTTTTATTCCCTCCGCCACCTGTCCGGGAGGTAAAGCAGCCGGAAATAAATTATGCACTAAAATATCCGCCTCATAGTTTGCCTTATGTCGTAACTGTCCGTGACCATTAATATCTCCAATCGCATAGACTCCCTCAACAGAAGTTTCTAAAAATTCATTGGTACGGATCCACCCCTGTGCATTTCTTTGAATGGAAGTATTTGATAATTCCAACAAATCCGTATTAGGAATCACTCCGGCTGCCACCAAAATTTCTTCCGCTTTCAACTCCCGTATCTCTCCTGTCAGTTTATCTTCTATACTCAATATCTTTTCTCCGTCTTTCTGAGAAATCTTTTTGGAGATTTGATTATAGTAAACATCAATCCCGAAATCTGCAAAACGCTCTCCTAAATATTTGGAAATATCTCTATCCATTTTAGGTAGCAAACGCTCTTCAAATTGCACAACACTCACTTTCGTTCCGAAGGAGGAAAAGGCATGGGCAAATTCCGTTCCGATGGCTCCCGCTCCGATAATAATTAAACTTTTATAAGGTTTCAAAGGCCAAGCCTTTCCGAAAATATCTTCACTGGTAAGATAAGAAGTTTCCTCCATGCCCTCTAAGGATATTCGTCTACTTCTTGCTCCGGCTGCCAGCACGATAATCTCCGCTGTGATTTCCTCACTCACTCCACCTTCATTATATTCCACTTTTAACACTTTGTCACGAACAAAAAATGCCCTTCCTTGATAAACATCTAAATTCTTTTCTTTTTTATATTCTTCTACAATTTCTTTACTTTCATCAATTTTTTGCCAAACTCTTTTGCTCAAAACATCCCAGTCTATCTTCATCTTTTGAGATTGAATTCCTATCTTATGAACTTCTTCGCTGTTACGAATCACATCGGCAGCCGTCACCATAACTTTAGTAGGAATACACCCTTTGGTCAAGCAAGTTCCCCCAAATTTATCTTTTTCAATTTGTGCCACTTTCAATCCGGAATCCAAAGCGGCATCCGTCACAATATTTCCTGCTCCTGTCCCAATTACAATTACATCATATTTTTTCATCCTAGACCTCCTTGTTGTTGTTTTTATTATATCAAAATAATTTATCCATACTTTCGCATAAAAAACTTCTTAATTTTGCTTCTTTCTTTTCATTATATCCAAGGAATTCTTTTTTTATTGTGATATAGTTACATTTCTTCTCTTCCCAAGATGATATAATACTGAAAAAGGAGATGATAATATGAAAAAATTATATATGTTTGTGACTTCATGGTGTCCTCATTGTAAAAATGCAAAAAAGTGGATTCAAGAATGGAAAACGGAATATCCGGAATATGAAAAAGTGAATTTGGAAATTATTGACGAAGAAAACGAAGTGGAAAAAGTTAACGCATTGAATTTAGACTACTACTATGTGCCTACTTTTTTTCTGGAAAATGAAAAGTTACACGAAGGCGTTCCCAGCAAAGAAATCATCAAAACCGTATTGGATAAAGCACTACAAAATTAAAGAAAAAGGGTTATTTCAGAATACAATATTTTGAGATAACCCTTCTGTCTTATTGAGTACTTTTAGCAAAATAAAAAATCCATATTGAAATAGAAATTTCTTATTCAAAGTAAGATAAGATGACCTCTCTTGGAATGTCCTCTATCCTTTGATATTCCCACTTCGGATCTCCCGTCTTATCCACCAGAATAGCTCTGACTCCCTCAAACATATCTTTTCCGGATAAAAAATTTCGAGCTAAAATCGTATCCAATTGATAACTTTCTTCTAAGCTCAAACTTTCACATCTCTTCATTTGTTCCCAAGTAATTGCCATAGAAAGAGGTGAATTTGTCTTCATTCCTTCTTCCATTTTTCCGGCAAATTCCGAATGTTCCGCATTCTTTTTCAAACCCTCTAAGAGTTCTTCCAAAGAATCCTTTTCAAAATATGCTTCTATCTCTTTCTGATTTTTTTCCAACTCACTTGTTCCGACTTCCAAAGCAACACTTTGAATAATTTCTTCTATTTTTTTCTCCCGCTTTTCTTTGGAAAGAGAAGTCCAATCGAAGGCAACCAAAGCTGCCTGTAATTTCTCATAATCTTGACTTTGTATTTTATAATCTGCAGCTCCGATCCAAATGCAATCCTCCGCAACAATGGTATTGGAAGTCATTGCCAAATATTTTCCAATCCCTCTTTTCATGTGAGAAAAAAAGTAAGCCATCCCTACATCCGGAAAAAATCCGATTTTCATTTCCGGCATTGCCCAACGGGTCGTTTCCGTCACAATTCTAAATTTTGCGACCATGGATATTCCGGCTCCTCCACCCATAGTAATTCCATTCATATAAGCAATAAGAGGCTTTGAATATTTCGAAATATATTCTCCTAATTCATATTCTCCTCGCAGTTCTCCAACCGCCTGTTCCAAACCTTCCGCCTCTAAAATGAGTTGATCCGAACGTAAATCTCCTCCGGCGGAAAAAGCTCTTTCCGTACTTCCTCGTAAAATCACAAGAGAAACCTTTTCATTTCTCTCACACTCTTCTAAGGCTCTTGTCAGTTCTGTTGTCAGTTCTCTTGTAAAAGCATTCAATTTTTTACTTCGATTCATTTTTACAATCCCGACATTTCCTAAAATTTCACAGATCACATTTTTTTCCAAATCCTTCCCTCCTATTCTTCATAAGTTCCCTTTTTTACAATATGGTAATCCCACATACATATTTCTCCCAAAGCAAATACTCCATAAATATCCAAGTTTTCATCTAACAGAACAAAATCTGCATCGCTTTTTTCCTGAATACTCCCTTTTTGGGGATACCAACCAAATTCCAACGCCGGATTTTTTGTCGTAAAAATTAATGCTTCTTCCAATGGAAAATGATATTTTTTTACCAATTTTTTCATTTCTCTGTAGTTGGTATCTACCGGAGAATATGTAATTCTAATTAAGTTTCCGTTTTTATCAAAAACAGGAGCACTTCCATATCCATCAGAACTCATAGTTACTCTTGTTAAGTCATAGTTATTTTTCTTCAAAAAATCAATTCCTTGAGAAGCACTTAAAAAATCGTCTTCATCAGAAGAACTCGTAATATCAATATAGGCCCCTTGCTTCAAAAATTCCAAACTGGCTTCCCAAACTTCTTTCTTTCGATTGACATGAGTTGGTAAAAAATGATGGATTGGAATTTCAGAATGTTCCAATACCTTCCAAACAGGGTTTAGTACTTCTTTTCCGTCTCCCATATGCATCACGATTATTCCATTTTTCCCGGAAAACATACCTGCTCTTCTCACTTGAGAGCTCATTTGCTCTAAAATAGCCGTATCCAAATAAGAAGCTCTATGATCGGAAATTGCAATTTTTAACCCAATAATTTCCTCTATGAAAGTAATATCTTTTTCAATACTTCCTGTCAATGTGGGAGAAGGATGAGAATAAGCACCTGTCGTCATATAAGCCGATATCCCTTCATTTTTTAATGCCTTTACCTTTGCCAATAAATTCTTGATATTTCTGGTAGTAGAGTCTGTTCCTAAAACTCCAACAACTGTTGTAATCCCTGCTTCAATGAGTTTTGAAAAGGGAGTTTCCGGAGTTCGTGTATGAAAGCCTCCCTCTCCTCCACCTCCAATCAAATGAACATGCTGATCGATAAAGCCCGGTACTAACTTTTTCCCACTTCCATTTAATATATCTACTTCCAAATTTCCACAATCAATATTTTCCATAATTTTTTCCACTTTTCTTCCGGAAATTAAAATATCTTTGATTCCTAAATACTCCGGTGCATAGACTTCCACATTTTTAATTAAGATCATTTTCCCTCCTAACATTCCTGAATATTTAAATTCATGAAATAATATCTCCTCTTGAAAAACAGTTTCTACTTTATTTCAATTTTCTTTTTACAAACACAAAATGCCTTTCTGTACTCAAATCCTCTCGAAATTCAAAATCACCCTCTTGAAATTTTCGAATCCTTTCCAAAGAAGTATCCTGAGAAAGAATCAAATAACGAGCCATTGCCCCTCTTCCTTTTTTAGAAATGGTGGAATGTTTTTTGAATTCTCCATTTTTCTCTTCCAAAAAATCAATTTGTAAAAAACGATCTTTTTCTGTCAGATACTTGGAAAGCGTTTTTGAAAATTCATCCGAAGCCAGATTGATAATCCATTCTCCTGAACTGTGACATCTTTTGATGATTTCTTGATAAATTTTATCTCCCCAGTATGCATAAAGCCCTTTTTTAGAAAAATCCAAACGATACTTCGAAATCCCGTCTCTTGCAGATAACACCCCATATAGGGCAGAAAAAATACAAAGATTCTTCTCCATAAATTCCAATTCTTTTTGAGAAAAACCTCCCTTTTTGAAAGAACGAAAAGCCAAACCGTGATACAAAGACCAAGCCTCATATTTTTCTTTTCCCTTGATTTCCGGCATCAACGTTTCCGCTTCATTTTGAAAAATCGGAATTTTTTCAGACAAAACGGCATCTTTTGACATTTCTTTCGACGGTGATAATACAATCACTTTTTTCCTCCTCACATAATCAAAATTTTATAATTCTAATCTTCTTACAAAACGGAATATTTTATCTTTCCTTTGACTATCGTCATCTTTACCTCGTGTTTTTCATCCAATACCACCAAATCCGCATCTTTTCCGACACGAATCATTCCCGTATTCAAATGAAATTCCTTTGCAACGTTTGTACTTGTCAATTTTACTGCATCCATAAGGTTATATCCCAACTCCAGCAAATGTCGAAATGCCTTATCCATTGTCAATACACTTCCTGCTAAAGCTCCATTACTGGAAAGTCTGGCTTGATTATCCACAACATTGACATCCAATTCTCCCAATTTATATCTTCCACAAGGCAAGCCGGTTGCAGACATGGAATCCGTAATACAAACAACTTTTTCCACTCCCTTTGTCTTGATAAGAACTCGGACCGCTTCCGGATGAACATGAATTTTGTCAAAAATGACTTCCGCTGTAATTTCATCAGAATCTAAAACAGCCCCAACTACTCCCGGATCTCTATGAGTGAAACCTTTCATACCATTGAATGTATGGGTCGCATGAGAAAGCCCTGCTTCCACAGCCGCCATAACTTGCTCGAAAGAAGCTGCAGAGTGTCCCACCGATACAATAACTCCTTCTTTTACCAAATATCGAATAATATCTAAATTATTGGAATTTGGAGACAGAGCAAATAATTTTACCAAATCTTTTTTGACGGAAAGATATTCTTGAATTTCTTCCATTCCTGCCATTTTAATATATTTTTCATTTTGAGCCCCCTTATATTCGACATCAAAATAGGGTCCTTCCATATGAGCCCCAAAAATATTGGCTCCCTCCATTTCCTGATTTTGTACTTCTCCAATACAGGAAAGAACTTTTTTTAACATCTCCTTACTGCTTGTCAAAGTGGTTGCTAAAAAATTTGTCGTTCCTTTACTTGCCAAATACTTCGAAATCTTTTGCAAAGACTCAATACTTCCGTCCATGGCATCAGCTCCGTCAGCCCCATGAATATGAACATCAATAAATCCCGGAATCAATAATTTTCCCTCTAAATCCAAAACTTCTTCCTTTTCATTTTTCACTAAGTTTTCTTCTATTTCTGAAATATGCCTTCCCTTTATTCGTAAATCTCCTTTAAAAATACGATCAAACAGTATCATCGTTGCATTTTTTAAAATCATAAGCTCTCCTTTCTTTCATTTCCAATTTGAAATTTTATTTCATTTTTAATCTCTCTATATTGATATAATAATACTTTTTGTGAAAAAATTCAAATTTTTCTATTACTTTTTCTTCCCTTATTCGTAATATAAAATCTTTTGTAATATTTTCTAAATGAATAAATTATAGCAAATTTCCATTACTCCCAACCGATACTAATCTTAAAGTCTCTCTCACCAAATTTTAACATAGAAAAAAGGACTTCAGAAATTTTATCTAAAATCTCTGAAATCCTCTTAAAGATTTTATTTTTTTCTTGCTCAATAGCAATTGACCAAGAATCTTATCATATAGAAAACAAAACTTCTTAAGAAAATATTATAACCAAACCTTCTAGAAAGACAATATTCTAGAATATACAAAATATTTTATGCTTAGAAATCAAATTTATATCCAATAGATAATCTGATCGCTTTATTATCAAATTTTTGCTTTTCTCCATCTTCCCATTTCAATTTAGCTCTATTATAAGCATAAGAAAGTTCTGTTAAAAAATTATTGTATTCAACACCTACAGCAAGTCCACTGTAAAGTCCATTCGTTACTTTGGAAAAATCAACATCGAAATTTATTTTTTTCCCGTTCTCATATTCACTTTCATTTTTAAGTCTATTAAAAGAATAACCTAAATCAAACTTAACATAAGGAACAAAATTAGTACCAGTATTGAAATTATATTTAGCTATTAAATAAAGGGGAATAGAATTATAAGAAGACATTCTTCCTGATATTTTTGTAGCTGGAGTATGAAAATCATCATCATAAGAATAATTTTTTCCCTTTCGAGCTATATATCCAATACCGGCACCAAATTCAGTATTAGATGCAACCGTGGTAGTCCCTTCCAAGAAGAAAGAATAACCTGACTTAGCCTTTTTAGGAAGAGTTACATCTTCATCTTCGATTTTACTGAATTTTGAATTTAAATCAACACCAAATTTTCCGTACACATTAAAATCTCCAGCAGCTAAAGAAGAAACAGAAGCAACAACAAATAAAGTTAATAATAATTTTTTCATTTAAATCCCCCCTTTAATTTTAAATATATAATATATTATACCATAATTTATCTTAAAATATAAACTTTTTTATCTTTTAAATGTTAATTATTTATATAATTATAATAAATCAAAATCTACTAAAATATTCTTCTCTTTTGTCTGAAGCTTTCACGATTAAAGTCAGGAGTGTCTAGCACAATTCATAAAATAATTCTATATGAAAGAACTTTCTTTTTTATTTTGAAAATTGTAAATGATACAAACTATGACTTCCTCTGGGATCAAAGCCTAAGTTGGAAATATGATTTCGAATTCCGATGAAATATGTCTTATAAAATAATGGAAAAATAGGCAATTCCTTTTCCACAATTTTTTGAACTTCCGCATAATCTTTCAAACGCTGTTTTTCCAAAGGAGTTCTGCGAGCATCGTCCAATAAGTGATCCACTTTCGGATTGTCATAAAAAGCACGATTTCCCGGAGCTCCTTTGGAAGAAGAATGCAATAATGGATAATACCCATAATCGGCATCTCCTGAACTTACATACCAAAGTCCCAACAAGAAATCATGTTTTCCTTGAGCGGTAAATTGCAAGAAGGAAGAAACTTCTAAGGAAACTACTTCCACATCCATAAACGCCTCTTTTAAATTTGCTTGAATAATTTCAGAAATTTGTCTTCGACTCGGTTCTTCATAGATATACATTTTTAAAGAAAGAGGGTGTTTTTCATCATAGCCCTTTTCTTTCATAATCTTACGAGCTTCTTTCAAATTTTGAGAAAAGCTAAGTCCTGCCGGAGAATATCCGAAAACATTCGGTGGTAAAATAGAGCTTGCCAAATTTTGTTTTCCTTCAAACACCGCCTCGTTAATTCCTGTTCTATCAATCGCAAGAGAAAGAGCCCTTCGAATATCGACATCTTTCATTCTTTCCGTATTGATAGAAAGAAAATCGGAGCCAAAGGATAAGCCGCTAATGTACGTTAAACCTTTTTCTTCTGTCAGCAAAGTCAAATCACTTGGAATAATATCATATGCCAAGTCAATTTCTCCCGTTTCCAAAGCAATCACCCGGTTTGCATTTTCAGGAATGGTTGTGAAGATTAAATGTTGAAAATTAGGTTTTTGTACAAAGAAATCTTCAAAGGCTTCCAATTCCACTTTTTCTCCATTTCCCCAATGCTTCACTCGAAAAGGTCCCGTTCCGACCAAATTCACTTGATCTTCATTCATAGGAACTTCTTTGGTAATGGCAATGGCACCATGTGTAAAATTGTGTAATAAAATACTGGGAGAAGCATTGGAAGTAATCTCCATTTGATAATCATCTATCTTTTTCATAGCTTGAATCGGGCTAATAAGTACATGAGAAACCGGAGAATCCAAGTTTCGTTGTAGACTGGCTATGACATCTTCCGCTTTCATTTCCGTCCCGTCATGGAATAAAATTCCTTTTTTTAAACGAATTTCCAAGACCGTATCAGAAACAATTTCATAACTTTCCGCCAATTCCGGAAGAATGTCTCCTTTTTCTCCTAAAGAAAACAAGTTACTGTAAATTTGTTTTGTTACCGCCATTGTAGCACTATCCGTATGTTTGCTTGGATCAAAGGATTTCGGTTTATAGGCAAGAGCAACGGTTACTGTTTGCTGGTGATTTTCAGTGGAAACATCTACTTCTTCCTTTCTCTCACAAGCGAAAAACAATGCTAGACAAAAGATACATGCGAATATTTTTTTCATAAAAAATCCCCCTACATTTATTTATATTCATAGACTAAAATATCGAACACATCCAAATAGCGATATGGACTTGCCATTCGCTTTAAAAATGCCTGCCAGAATTCTTTCAGCTCTTCGGAAGAAAAACTTTCCAACTGTTCGACGATCTGTTTGCTATACAATATTTTTTGATACTTTCTAAAAGCTTCTATCAATTCCTGCTTATACTTTCCCAATGTTGTGACAGAAAGTTCTCCTTGGGAATAGTAGGCTGCCAAAAATTCTTTGGAAAACAACTTTTCTTGCCGAATAAGCTTTCGTGAAGCGGCGGAAATGTAATCTAAAGATAAATTTTTCTGTAAAGAGCTTTCTTCTCCGAAAAAAGGCAAAAATACATTTTCACAGTGACAGGAAGACAAAGATTTACTTAAAAAAGGAATTTTTTCTAAAAAATTTTTCTTGGAAGTTCTGAGAGAAGAAAGTTTCTTATCTACAAAATATTGCTTTCCAATATGAGAAAAAAGAGAATTCGTCAAATCTTCGGAATGACCATAATTAATAATTCTCTTTTGATACTCCGTATTTTTTTTAATTTTGTTGATAAAAAGTTCCCCATCTTTAATTTTTTGATAAAAATTCTGTATATCAAAAAGCTTTTCCCATAGATGATCTTGTTGAATCAGTTGCTCCTGCTGTGTTTTAGATAAAAATTTGAAATAATTTTCAATTTTCGTTTGAGAATAGAGTCTTTTAAAGAAGGCTGCATCTAAAAGTAAGTGCTCTTTTCCGGCTTCTTTCATTTTTTGATATTCTCTACTAAAGAATTCTTGATATTCTTCATTGAATTCTTCCAACTGATACTTTTGTTCCTTCGTCAAACTGGAAACATTTTGAAGAATCTCTTGAAGATTCAAAAACTCTCCGATATGTACAATCCCTTTTTTATTTACTCCCACCGCATTCCAAGTATACGTTTTGGGAATATATTGATGCAATCGATGTATAGACAGAGCAACATACTGAGCAATTCCTCCTCCCAAAGAATGCCCCGTAAGAGAAATTTGCTCATAACGAAGTCCTAGATTCTGCACCAAAGTTTCAAACACTTCCACTCCCTCATGAAATTGAATGGGAATCTTTCCCATACCGATTGCCAAGTCAGTATTGATAAAATCTTGATAGGCATCTTCTAAAGGAAAAATTTCACTTCCCCGATAAGAAAGCACATATTCCTGTTTTATATTTCCAAAACAAACTGAAAAAAATCCACTTTGAGAAGAGGAGATTTTTTTTGCCTTTCGATTGTCAATCTGAATCACGAACCATTGTTTCAATTCTTCTTCAAAAAAAGGAAGAAATTGAGAGTGAAATTTTGCATGCAATAGAATAAAAGAAGTGTGAAAGCTCTTTTTTTCTTGTTCTTCTTCCCAAATTTTCCACAAATTTTTTCCAATGTGCTTTTTAGAAAAATCACAATACGATAACAATGCCAATAAAAAATACTCTTTTTCCGTAATCATAAGCTATCCCCAGGTTTTGTATTTTAAAAAATATAAAATAATATAGGTAATGGAAGAGCCTAAAAGAGCTCCGACTATGGTTTCAAACAGAGTATGAATCTTTCCTTCCACTCTGGATTGAATCACCAAAATCAATAATAAAAAAGATAAATAAAAAATTTTAGGATTCGTCGTTAAAAAGGAAATAATCGTAAAAATAGAGGCAGCTAAAGCTGAATGTCCACTTGGCATCCCTCCTTTTAAAGGTGTTCCTCTTTGAGTAATCAATTTAATCAATAAAACAGTAGACAAGACAACAATGAAAATAAGGACTGTTTTATGCTGATACGAAGTTCTAAAAACTCGAAAACTTTGTTGAAGTTGTACTCCCATGTGTTTTGAAAAAACCAAATACCCAATGATAAGAGCATTGAAAGCGGATAATAAAACAGCTCCCGCCGCCACATCCTTTGCTTTTTTTGCCAATAAATTATATTCCTGACAAGTCAAATCCACACAGCATTCAATGGCAGTATTGAAGAGCTCCGCCAACCATACAAAAGAAGTACTGATAATAAGAGCCAGAAGCTCATAGCGACTTAGGTTAATAAACAAACCGAGTACAATAACCAAAATCGTAGTAAAGGCATGAAATTTCATATGTTTTTCTGTTCGTATGGTTTCAAAAACTCCTTCGATGGCAGAGTTAAATCCATCTGTCATCTTTTTATTTTTAAATTCAGATTCTCGATAAGGTTTCATAGTCAGTTCTCCCTAGTATATCCAAAATGTCCCAAGATTTCTTCTTCTCGTTCCCGCATCTCCCTTTTATCGCTTTCATCTATATGATCATAGCCTAAAATATGAAGAATTCCATGTGTCAATACATAATAAAATTCTCTTGTAAAAGAGTGATTGTATTCCTTCGCCTGCTCTCCCACCCGTTCCAAAGAAATGACAATATCCCCTAATGTGTCGTAAGGTCCCACTAAAAAATCTTCATTTTCATGATAGGCAAAAGAAATGACATCCGTCGGACTGTCTTTTTGCCGAAATTCTCGATTGATGACTTGAATTTGATGATTTCCCGTCAACAATAAAGAAAGGTATAAAGGGAGAGGAGATTCCACTTTTTCCATATGTAGGACTTCTTCAATGTATTCTGCCAACACTTCATTATTATTTTCAGTCACTTCCTGAATAAATTCCGCATAATCATCTTTTTCATATTCTACACTAACTTCTAGCAATAATTCCATAGTCTCTCCTTTTTAATTTTTTTGTCCCGGATATTTCAATCTTTCATGATAAATGGAAGAAAATGTTTTCAAGAAAGATTGTACAATCATTTCAATTTCCTTAAAAGTTAAATCTGCCTCAGAAAGTTGGTCGTCTTCCACTTTTCCATTGATAATTTTCCGAATCATATTTTCCACCTCTTTAGGAGTTTTTACACTCAGAGAACGTACTGCCGCTTCGATAGAATCTGCCAACATAATAATTGCCGATTCTTTGCTTCTCGGTTTCGGTCCACTATATCGAAATTCCTCTTTTAACACATTCGGATCAATCGCCTTTGCTTTGTTATAAAAATAAGCCAAAAAGGTTGTTCCCTGATGTTCATACATAATATCTCGAATTTCTTTCGGAATTTGATATTTTTTTGCCATATTATCTCCATCTTTGGTATGAGAAGTAATGATTAAAGTACTCATAAACGGAGAAATGTCATTGTGAGGATTTTCCCCATTTTTTTGATTTTCCACATAGTAATTCGGTCTCTTACACTTCCCTATATCATGATAGTAACAGGCTACTCTCGTAAAGACGGAATTCGCCTTAATGGCAAGAGCCGCATTTTCCGAAAGAGTTGCTACCATCATGGAATGTTGGAAGGTTCCCGGAGCATCCATCGCCAACTTTCTCAAAAGAGGATGTGACAAATCTCCCAATTCCAATAATTGAAATACGGTTAAAATATTAAAGGTTCTTTCAAAGAATGGTAGCAAAGCAATGGCAATCATCCCCGAGAAAAATCCAGAAATCATGATTTGCATCGACTCAAACATCATATTAAAACTCTCTTCTTTTGCAAAGAAACTCAAAATAAAGAAAAGAAATAATTTAAAAATAGACAATTGAATTCCTGTTGCAATCAAGCCGTTTCGAGTATTCACTTTCTGTATTAGAAAAATGGAAAAACTTAAACAGATTAGATACATAGTAAATAATGTTAAATTGTAATCCGTTAAAGGTAATAAAAATGCTAAAACGGAAGTATAAATAAAGCTGCTGTATCGTTTTCCGGTTAAGAAAACCAATAAAAACAGAGCGGAATCCAAAGGAATAAAGTAAATCATATCCAAAGGCACTATCCAAAACAATCCAAAAATAGCCAATAAGATAAGAAAGACCCCTCGAAACTTATTTTTATTCAAAATTTCATTTTGAAACAGATGCAGAGCAATCGTATAAAAAATGGAGGAAACAAAAATCAAATATAAAATGGTAGACAAAAGAATAATCAATCCTCGCTTGAAGGAATAAATTCCCAAACTTTCCAAGATATGAATTTTTCTTTTATCCAAAACTTCTCCCTTGCTTGCAATCAAGGTTCCGGCTTTGATTTGCATATACTGCTCCGGAATCTGTTTTAATTTTTCCTCCAATTCTACCGTGGTTCCTTTGGAATCATAAATATAGTTCGGAGAAATAAAAACCGATAGAACATCTTTTTCCAAATTCGTCAATTCTTCAAACTCCTTATCAAAAGGAGCTCCATATCGTAGAATGGTAGTGTCTTGCGAATAATCATTTTCCCGGTAGACTCCGGCATTATAAATAGCCGTCAAATCGTTAATCCATAAAGATTGTAAATATGTTAAATCTTTCACTCGATAAGACATCAATTCCTTGTCCACTGTTTCGGGAAATTTCTTTCCGGTTTGTTTTTCATAATAATTATAATCAATACTTTTACTTGAACCTTTCTTCACTTCTATCGCTTCTTGCATAAACTTTTGCAATAAATCCACATAAATCTGTCGAGTGTCGGAAGAAAAAATATACTCTCTCTGCGAAGTATCCACAATTTCCTGAATAATTTTTTCTCTGGTATCATCATCTCGAAATACAATGGTTTTCGGAGCAAAAATATCAGAGATGGCAATATCCCCAACCTTATAATATTTATCTCTCATCACGAGAGGAATGTAGTAGAAAAAACAAGCAATGGACATTAGAAGAATGTAATACATAATTTTTTCTCTCAATAAGTATTCATCCGAGTAAATTTCTGCTTCTTTTTCTCTATTGCGGTTTCTCCTGATATCAAGTGAAATATGAAAACCGAATACATTATATTTTTTCATGCTTCTTTCCTCACTTTACAACTTTTAAAATTTGGTTTTTTGCCAAAATTTGAATATTTTTACTGGGAATGGAATCTAAAAAAACTTTCCCGTAACGTTTTTTTAAAATTCGATTGTCTAGGATAAAAATATTTCCATAATCCTCCTTACTTCGAATCAATCGTCCGATTCCCTGTTTAAATTTTATCACAGCTTCCGGAAGTTGGTATTCCATAAAAGGATTTCTTTTTTGTCTCTCAAATTTTGCACTGATAGCGGATACCACAGGATCACTGGGAACCAAAAAAGGAAGTTTAATAATCACGATGTTCCGTAATTGTTCTCCCTGAATGTCGACTCCTTCCCAAAAAGAAGAAGTTCCAAAGAGAACGGGATTCTTTACCTGTTTAAACTCTGAAATCAACTGACTTCTCGGCTTTTCACCATGTAACAATACATGAATATCCGTTTCCTGTAACTCTTCTATCATAGAATAATAAATTTGATTTAAACTGGAATAGGAAGTAAAAAGAACAAAGGCTCTTCCTTCCGTTTTCGAAAGTAATTGCTTTAAAAATTCCGAAACTTCTTCCACAAAATCAAGTGTTTTATCGGGATCCGTTAAATCATTGGGAATATAGACCGTCATCTGATCATCGTAGAAGAAAGGAGAAGGAATCATCTTTTCCGAAGTATCTTCTTCCAAACCGACAGCAATTTTAAAATAGGAAAAATCCCCATTTACTGCTAGAGTGGCAGAGGTAAAAATCAGACGTTCTAAATGAACGAACAAGGAATCTTTCAAAATTCGGTCTATGTTCAAGGGAGCTGCCACCAAAGCGGCATTCTTATATTTTGCATTCGCTTCTATCCAATATACAAAATCATCATTATCAAACTGTTGAATTTCTTGAAACGTTGCTAAAAAAGCCTTTAATTTAAAAGCAAAATTTTGAAAATCCATCAGATATTGATTTTGTTCCTGCCCCTCTTTTACTTGAGAATAGAAATGATCCAAGGCAATACTGTAAGCTTTCATGGCAAGAATAAACTCTTCTTTTTTTTCTCGCACGAGAGAAAGAAAAGGGGAAAAAAGCATTTCATCCCTCTGCAAACTTTTTGAAATTTTCCCCTGATGATTCTTTAAAAAATGCTTCGCCAAGTTCTCAAAAAAATCAAGCCCAACTTCCATACATTTTATATGTTCCTGTTCTATCGCCTGCAGACTCTGTCGAAACTCTTTCTCTTGTTTTTTCTCCGTCGTTAAGGATTGCAATAGAGTTTCCAAGGCAGGTAATATTTTTCTTTTTTTATTTTTTTCCTGATTCTGCAGCTGATTTAACATTCGAACAAAACTGTATCGAGAAACTTCCAAGGAAAAATAGGATCTTGCGACACTTTCAATATTGTGTGCTTCGTCAAAGACCACAACATCGTATTTGGGTAAAATCAAATATTCGGCATCAAAATCAACACTGTTTCTCACATTTAAGTCTGCAAAAAAAATATGATGATTACATACAATCAAATCTGCACTTGCTTTCAAGGCTCTATTTTTCATATAAAAACATTCTTCCCGAAAAGGACAACGTTTCCCCTGACAAAACTCACTGCTGCTTTGAATCATTTCCCATATATCCGAGTCCACCTCAAAAGGCAATTCAGCTTTATCTCCAAATTCCGTCATTTTTCCCCACGATTTTAAATAATCCAGCTGCTTTTTCTGTTCTGAGGAAAAACCGGAAATATCAATAGAATTTCCCAAAATAAAGTTATGAAATAATCTCTTGCAAAGATAGTTATTTCTTCCCTTTACCAAAAGATAAGAAAAATTCTGATTGATAATCTTCTTCGCAATCGGTAAATCTTTTAAAAGAAGTTGCTCCTGCAAATTGATTGTATTTGTCGTACAAATCACTTTCTTTTTATTTTCAATCGCCCACTCTAAAGTAGGAATTAAATATGCCAATGTTTTTCCGGTACCAGTACCGGCCTCTATTACAATCTTTCTATCCGCTTCCAAAGATTCTCGAATTGCATTCATCATATCAACCTGTTCTTTTCGATATTCAAAGTTTGGAATATGATGAGATAATTCTGAAATATCCATATATACTTTTCCTTTCTTCCTTTACTGTTTCATCTATTGTACTATTTTTTTCTTAAAATTGATAGAGAGATTTTTATAGACTTCTCTAATTTCAATAAAACGCACTATTATCAAAAAAAATACAAAATTAAAAAATACTGGACATTGAAATAAAAAATATGTTATACTGATATTAGAATGAAATTTTAATTCTTAATGAAAGAATGTTAGCAAGTCGTATGACAAAGGAGGAGTTTTATGTTTAGTTATTTGCAAAAAATCGGAAAAGCATTGATGGTTCCTGTTGCAGTATTACCGGCTGCTGCTATCTTAATGGGAATTGGGTATTGGATTGACCCTACTGGTTGGGGAGCAAATAGTCAGTTGGCTGCCTTTTTGATAAAAGCAGGAGCAGCTATTATCGACAACATGGCAATTTTATTTGCGATAGGAGTAGCGTTCGGAATGTCCAAGGATAAAAACGGTGCTGCGGCATTGACCGGTTTGGTCGCTTTTCAAGTCGTAACAACCTTATTATCTTCCGCTTCGGTAGCTCAATTATTAGGAATTGCTCCTGAAGAAGTAAATCCTGCTTTCGGAAGAATTAACAATCAATTTATCGGAATTTTATGTGGAGTTATTTCTGCAGAATTATACAATCGTTTCAGTGGAATAGAACTTCCTAAGTTTTTAGCCTTCTTTAGCGGGAAGAGATTTGTGCCTATTATTACTTCCGGAGTGATGATAGTTGTTTCTTTTATTTTAATGTATGTCTGGCCATTGATTTTCTCTGCTTTATCCAGCTTTGGAATAAAAATTGCCTCCATGGGAGCTATAGGAGCAGGAATTTATGGTTTCTTCAACAGATTATTAATTCCGGTGGGATTGCACCATGCTTTAAACTCCGTATTCTGGTTTAATCTAGCGGGAATTAACGACATCGGAAGATTCTGGGGTTCGCCAGATATTGCTTATGCAGATTTACCGGCCGCTCTTCAAGGAACTTATCATGTCGGAATGTATCAAGCAGGATTTTTCCCTATCATGATGTTTGGATTATTGGGAGCCTGTGCTGCCTTTATTAAAACGTCAAAGGTGGAAAATCGAGCAAAAGTTATGTCCATCATGACAGCGGCAGGATTTGCAAGTTTCTTTACGGGAGTTACAGAACCGATTGAATTCGCTTTTATGTTTGTGGCACCAATCTTGTATTTATTACATGCAGTCCTAACGGGGGTAGCGGTATTCCTGGCAGCAAGTTTCAATTGGATGGCAGGATTCGGTTTCTCTGCAGGATTCGTTGATCTGGTCCTATCTTCCAGAAATCCGAATGCACATCATTGGTATATGTTGATTGTCTTAGGAATTGTATTCTTCATCATTTATTATCTTGTTTTCTATGTTGCCATTACCAAATTCGATTTGAAGACTCCGGGACGAGAATTGGAAGAGGAAGAAATACAAGCTCAACAAAAAGAAAAAATTTCCAATAATCTGTTGGCAAATCAATTGATTCCTTTATTAGGAGGAAGTGAAAATATTGAAGAAATTGATTATTGTACTACAAGACTACGATTGCGAGTCAAAGAGAGTGCAAACATCAATGATAAAGAAATTAAAAAATTGGTTCCGGGACTTTTAAAGCCTTCTAAAAATGCTGTTCAAGTTATTATTGGACCGGAAGTGGAATTCATTGCGGATGAAATGAAACGAGTACTAAATAAATAAAGACTCACTTTTCACGTGTAGTAAAAGGTGTTGATGAGGAAGTTTTCCTCTGAACACCTTTTTTATTTTACCATTTCTCACACTCATTTTTTTACGATAGAAAAAAGGATTTCAGAGATTGTATTTCTAAAATCTCTAAAATCCCTTTGAACATTTCATTAGAAAATAACTCTTAGCCCTAAACCTGCTCTCTTATTCTTTCCTTTGCTATCATATCCGATATTTGCTGTAATTCCATATCTTTCATTCTCCAATCCAAGATTTAAATCCGTACTTAGACTTCCTCTTCGATCTTCTTTTTCTCCTCGGATATGAAACCAGTCCGCATTTGTATAGGCTACTCTTGCTTGGTTCTTTCCCTTTGCAACTCGTCCTAATTCATTGCTATAAGCAACTCCTACTCTTGCTGTCAAAGCTCCCCTTGTGCTTAAATCATGTTTGTATCCTGCTTCCACTCCAATTTCCGGTTTTACGGAATAGTAATCATTCGCTTTCACTTCCAGTCTCACTTCTCCGTTCTTTTCTTTGATCTTTTGGAATCTTCCATACTCTACTTTTAATTCTCCATATGGTTTTACAAAAGTAGATTCACTGGTTCTAAATGTCTTGCTGACTTCATTTGTTAGCGCAAGTCCATAAGTCCAGTATCTTGATTTGGCATGGAAGATCTCATCCACTACCAAATATCTACGATGCATTCGGTTTCTTCCTACAAACATTTCTCCAGATATGGTCCAGTTCAAACTATTGTTATGATCAAAAGCAGTCGATTTGAAGACTCCCCATTTTGCTTGTAGCATTTCTTCTTTCGATTTTCCAATGTCTTTGAACTTAAATTCATGATGAATCAAACCTGCATACCAACCGGTGGTATTCCCAAGTTGCACCGTTTCCTTTTCATGTAAGTAAGCAACTCCTTTTGCATGCGAGCTATAATCCATGACTCCAGCAGTATCCGTTTTGTATTCTCCTCGCATTCCAAAAGCTTTGATTTTGTTGGAATCTTTTGACTTGGTATCCCATTCTTTCTTGAGATATTTCAATTCTTTGTCTAAGATGGAAGCGGTTGCTTGGATTCTTTGTTGCACATTGGCATATTGATGTCCCATCATTTCATCAAAAGCTTGATACAATAAAACTTCTTCGTTATTTCCGATGCTGTTTAACTTTTGAAATAATTGATTTTCTCTTGTTTCTAATTCTTCTACTCCATATCGTTGTTCCAATCCGTCTGTAAAATTATAGGTATCTTGATTTTTCGCCCATTCTGTATAAGGAATTTTTGCCATATATAGATTGGTAACTTTTCCCGTTCCTGGATCCAAAGTAGGAGTCGTTATCCAACCCAATGAACCAGAATAAACATTCCATTTTGATACTCCACTTGATAATATTGCGTTATTATATGGATCTAATATTTTATTATCCTTTATTTGAATATATTTGCTGATTGTACTTGCCGCTGCTTCTGTTCCTATGATTAAATCAGCTTGAGAGGTTAAATGACCCAATCCTGTTATAGATGAAGTGAAATCTTTTCCTGACGTATTTACATATAGTCCTATACTATCTGCCGATACAGAGATTGGATTTCTAGCTGTTGTGCTTACTATTGTTGGTGTTACAACAACTCCTCCTGCTGTGATTGTTGCAGTTGTTGCTCCGGCAGGCGCTTCTATCACTACAGAACCGATTCCTTTAGAAGTTGGTGTTGAATTTAATAGTTTTGTTTCTTCAGAGCCGGAACCTGATACAGTAATGCTTCCATAGTTAGCTATTGTTCCTCCTTTTAATAGAACTCCATTACTTGCCGTTGCTGCAATATTGATTGTTCCATTATTTTCTAGTGTAGAACCTGAACCTAAAACCACTCCATTAACATTGGAAAGTCCACTAGCACCAGTTTTTATGGTTCCGTCATTTATTGCCTTCGCCCCTTCTTCTACATAGATCCCTGTAGTATTACTAGCATTTAAAATAATATCATGCTTGTTTGTAACTATAGTCCCTGTTTTTGCTCCATACATTCCTATACTATATGGACCATTTACATTGATGGTACCTTGATTTTCTACTGTTCCTGTTGTAGGAGCTGTAGTAGCATCTCCTATGTATCCGGCTGCCATACCTACGCCAAATAATTCATTAGTTACATCTGAGGCTCCTACGGTAATGGTAGCAGTGTTTGTTCCTTTTCCACCTTTAACCATATAGATACCTAAGTTGCCAACTCCACTTCCAAAATCAATATTTCCTGAGTTATCCACTATTCCGGAAGCATATATTCCATAGTTACGACCGATAGCCCCACTTGAACTAATATTGGTACTGTTAGTGATATGACTGGTTTCATCACTGGAATAAATAAAGGTTGCATTATTAGATAAAGTTGCACTTCCACCTGTACTTGTAATCGTATTATTCCCTATATTTACAAATCCAAATGAGGTATCTCCTAAGTTAAAAGTGCTTCCTGTACTTGTTATTGTTTGTCCGCTTCCTACCGTATATACTCCCACAGATTCTTTGGATGAACCTGTTGTAATACTTCCTGATACATTGACATTTCCGTTCTTTGAGTACAATCCTATTGAACCATTTCCAACTTTAATGTTTCCACTACTATTTTCTTCAAATCCATACATAGCGACTGAATAATCTCCTACTGTGATATTTCCCATATTTTTTAATGGATTGCTTCCGATTGAGGTTGCGTTGGTATACATAGCCACATTTGGATTGCTCAATGAAGCAGAGTTTCCTAATGTAATGCTTCCTTGGTTTATCGTATCATAGGAAGCACCATTTTGAGCGCGTTTTGCAAACATTCCGACATTCTTATCCCCACTGCTTGTTATATCTGCTGTATTTTCAAATGTTACAGTTCCTGAAATATTTCCCGGTTCATAAGTTAATCCTACGGAATCATCCCCATTTAATACAATTGTTCCTGCATTTTTAAGTCCTGTTGTCGTATTCTTAACTGTTGTTATATTTCCGGCGCTATCTTTTTCTACATCAGAATAGTAAATCGCTGTGGAGGAAGCACCTGTTGTTATATTTCCTGTATTCGAGATTTCTGTATTATTTAATCCATAGATTCCGGATGATGAATTTCCCACAGTTATTTTATTTGCATTGTGAATGATTGCATTTTTTCCATAAATTCCGGCTGAATTTAGTCCTGATAAATCAATAGTTCCATGATTGGTCAATGTTACAACTGCTTTTGTAGTTGTATCATTTTCTTGTGCCATAGCGATTTGACCTGCTTGTGTTCCTGTTATTGTATTGTTATTCGTTATAGCGGAACTTGAAATTTCCATTAAATTATATTCATCATTCGCATTATCTAAGTTTACTGCTTGATTTACATTTAAATGGCTATGGTATAACATAAAGGTTCTGAAGTTACTTCCTGTTATATGAGGTCTTTCACTTGCAGATAATCCACTGAATAAGTTTATTGCAGAAGTATTAGATAACTCCATATTTACTCTTTCTGTTAAGAACAATCTTGAGTCCTGATTCATGGTTAAATTTAAGTTACCTAATGTACTTGTTCCTCCATTTCCATAGCTACTTCTTGCCCAAGTTGCTATATTGGTTGGATTTAATGGAGTATAGCTACTAATTATTCCTAATGTTCCTCCACCTGTATAATAGAAAGCGGTTCCTCTTTTTATGGTATCTGTTGACCCTTGTACTGTTGCATTTACCGGTCCTTTTAATAAAATGCTTCCGGTTGGGGTATAAAATAGTAAAGCTCCTTTATTCGTTCCTGTTCCTGTTATAACAGTACTTGTTCCTCCATTGTTTCCAATCGAGATTGTTCCTCCAGCTGTAAAGAAGTTTACTCCACTATCATAAGCAGAAATGTTTGCAGAATCTATTGCTAAGTTCCCTGCTGAATATACTCCAACTGAGTTTTCTCCTGCTATATCTGCTGTTACATCCAAATTATTTCCAGTTAATGATGAGCCTGAAGTAACTACTAATGCTGCTGAACCTCTGTTAGCATTTGCTGATGAAGATGTTCCATTCATTCCTGATGTTCCATTTATTGTTAATGTTCCTCCTGTTGCAGTTACAGTCGAGTTCCCATCTACAATGAAACCATAAGCTGCATCTCCACTCACTGTAGTAGCTCCACTATATGCTAATGAACCATTATTATTTACATATACTCCGCTTGCTTCATTTCCTGATACATCTATTTTTGCGCCAGAGGCAATAGTACTTCCTGTTCCACCATCTAAATAGTATCCTGTACTCTTATTTCCTGTCAATGTTACTGTACCAGAACTTACATTCATATTTGAACCACTTGCTCCATAGTTTCCTATTGTTTCATCTCCTGTTAAAGTAATATCTCCACTATTATTTATTGTACTGTTTCCGGTTGAATAAGTTCCAATTCCATATTGGCCATTGACTACTATATTTCCATCATTGGTGACTGTACCAGTATTTGCTATCGCTCCTATACTACGTGTAGCTGTAGTAGAAGCTCCAAGAGTTATAGTTCCACTATTTGTAATATTACCATTATTGATTGCATACACTCCTACATTTCCGGTTCCATGAGTCAAAGTAATATTTCCAGTATTCGTCACGGTTCCTGCTGAGTATACACCGAAGTTGGAGCCGATACTTCCTGTTGAAGTGATTGCTGTTGCATTTGTTATATTTCCTGTTGTATCACTTGAATAAATAAATACTCCATTGCCTGTTAATGTCGCTACTCCTCCTGCTATATTTAAAGTATTTCCACTACCTGTGTTAACAAATCCATAAGAAGTAGCCCCAATATTATACTTAGCATTTGTACTTGTTATAGTTTGTCCACTTCCTGTTGTAAACACTGCTGTTGCTTTTGTATTTCCTACTGTGATTGTTGGAGACTCACTAACACTTCCAATGCTTACAATTCCTCCTTGGGAATATAGAGCTATCCCACTCTTTCCAGCTGTAACATTTCCTGTTGTCTTTTCTTCAAATCCATACAAACCTATTCCATTATCCCCTACTGTGATTGTTCCTGTATTTTCCAATGAATTCGTTCCTGTTGAAGTTGCATTCGTATATATTCCAACTCCACTTGCTCCAAGGGAAATTTTATTTGAATTTAAAGCTGTATATCGGACAGAGTTGGCGTCTTTAGCTACATACATTCCTGTACCTTTTGATGCAGTTCCACTTATAGTACCTTCATTTTCAACAGTTGTACTTGAAGATAACTTAGATACATAACTCATCCCTATACCCTTATCTCCAGCAAGAGTAATAGTTCCATTATTCTTAAGTCCAGTTGTTTTATAGTCCTTAGCGTAAATCGCTGTTGAACTTTCTCCTACTGTTATATTACCACTATTTTCTATATCAGTATCTCCACTTCCTTTATTGCTTCCATAGATCGCAACTCCTGTGTTTCCTACTGTAATACTTGCTCCAGCCGCATTTTTTATTTTACCATTGCTGGCATACATAGCAAGAGAATTTGTACCTTTCAATTCAATAGTTGCATTATTTATTAATTTAACCCAATCTTTATCAGTTTCGGTATTTTCTTGTGCCATTAAATTAACATTACTATCCGTTGTACTCAATGTAGTATCATTTATAATGGATGAATTCGATAAAGCTATTTTCTTAAAATCAGCATATGTAGTACCTGCATTTGCTGTTAATTCACTCTTGTATAATAAATAATCATTATATCCTGTTCCTAATATATTAGCTCCCAAACTTCCTAGACTAGCACTTCCAAGATCTGATACATTAGATCGCACAAATGAAGCAACTGCAAGATTAGAATTTGGAGACATATTTAAAGTTAAATTATTTAAATTGTTAAACCCTGTTATGCTACTTATTCCTGTAAATGGTGTATAAGTAACCGTCGAAGGTGTTGTAGCAGGAGGTATATAAAATGCTGTCCCATTAGTAGCTATATCAGCAGTTGTTGCAGAACTAAAGTCTACTGTTCCTCCATTGGAACTTTGCATAAATGCTAATGAACTAGCTTCTGTTTTTACCGTAGCTCCACTAAACTTTATTGTACCCTTATCAGCATAAACATTTATTGCACCATTTTTAGCTTCAACAGTTCCTCCTGTTGCCTCAATTGTTCCACCAACAGTTCCTCCAGCATATAATGCTATTCCAGAAGTTCCATCTGCTGTAATACTACCTCCTGCTGCTGTAATGGTTCCTTCTAATGCTGCCGCTGCAACTGCTTCTTTTCCTGTTACAGTAACAATTTTATTATTTGTAATATTGGCACCAGCTCCTCCAACAACTAATCCTTTTACAGAAGTTCCATTCATACTTATTGTTCCATTATTTGTAGCTGTTCCAGCTGTTGCATAAATTCCTGTGCTATCTTCCGCTGTTCCTGTAATTTTTGCTCCATTAGCTATTGTTAACGTTTTACTATTATATGCGCCTATACTGCTTTTTCCACTTACATTAATTTCACTGCTATTCTCAGCTGTAAATGTACCTGTATTATATACTCCAGCTCCGTTTGTTCCACTGAAATTTATTTTACCATTGTTAATACCTTTATCATCTACATCTATTGCCATCCCCAAACTTTTTTTTCCACCAATATTTAGAGTACCCTTATTGGTAGCTACTGCTTCTTTATTATCTGCTGTTGTTTCAAAATTCCCTGCTGTCATTCCATAAAATTCATCTGAAACAGTTGATGTAATAGTTTTTCCTGAAGCTAATGTTACTTTCCCATCTTTTCCAGCTTGCATCAATGAATTCTGAATTCCTGTTGCTCCAACAGTAATATCTTTGTCAAGTTTTACTTCATAAATATCACTTCTTATCAATGCTCCACCCGTTGCAGATGAGTCAAAATTAAATGTATTTCCTATTGTTGTATCATTTAAAACCATAGTACTTTGATTAACATTTGCAGCCGGAAGAGCATTTTGAGAATTTCTTAAAAATCCCACATTATTTGTTCCTCCAACTTCTACATTTAATTTTGTTATTTTAGAAAGAGGATCTCCTGATGATTTTCCTTGAGCTATAGAAATTCCAACATTATTTTTACCTTGTACAGATATTTTTTTAGTATCTCCTCCTCCAGTTATATCTGTTAAATCATAATAAGTGGTAGTTGTCCCTCCATTTTTCATATTATAATAAGATCTCATTCTGAATCCATAGTTATTTTCTCCATTTACTTCTATATTACCTAAAGTTAATCTAGTGTTAGGTGAGGCATTAAAATAATTTCCATAATCAATCCCTATACTTCTTTTTGAATTAATTATTATTGTACCATCATTTATAGTTTGTGGTTGCTTTTTAAAATATCCATTGGAACTAGGAGTATATTCTGTATCTATTTGAATTCCTACTAGGTTGTATCCACTTTGTAAAGTTATAGTTCCTGTATTTTTAAGTATACTTGTTACTGTTCCATTCTCCACATTCAAATAATGACTATGTCCTCCACCATCATTTGCTAATAATTGATGTTCAAAACCTAACAAAAGATTTTCTGAACTTGGATTATTATGACCATGTAATTTTAAGTTTCCAGCAAAATGATATACTCCATCAGTAGAACTATTATGCCCTACTTCATATGGATTTAAACTAACAAAATACAATGTCCCATTTCCTAAATCGGATTCTCTAGTTATTTCATAATCGCCATTTATAGTAACTGAATGATCTGCTGCATCACTTATAAAATAAATTCCTTGAGAAGTTGAATTTCCCGCATTTAATTGCGTCCCTGGAGTCCCATCATTCTTTGTAACTACAACGGGACCTCCGGTCATAATTCTATTATTAGCGCCATATTTTAAATGTATTGGTGTAGTTGTATTATATGTATGATAATTTTCAAGATATAATCCACTTTGATTTGTTACATATGATGTTCCTTGACCAAATCCAGTACCATTAAATGTTAAATCAGGAGGATTTGATATTGTTATTTTAGGCTGAATTGGTGCTGTTACGGATGGAGTCACAGGTGAAAAGCTCAAAGTTGTTGGTAAGTTTGGAGTAGTTACTGTGGGGGCAGTCACTGTAGGAGCAGTCATCGTTGGTGCTGTTGCAGTTATTGTTACTGCTGTCGGAGGTATTATATTTATGCTAGGAGTATTAAATTCTATTGCCTCAGGTTGAGTTGGAGTTACTGGATTTTTATCGGCTATAGTTATTGTTCCCTTTACCACCTGTTTCGGTCTTACTCCCGCACTTACATCGAAATCTACAATGGGTTCTTCTACTTGTTTTACTCTTACTAAACCATATCCACTAATTAATCCATTTCTATTATTACTACTTGCAGAAGTTGCATTACTGTTTATTGAAAACGAAGAATATTGATCACTTAAAGGGGATACATATCTTTCATAAAAATTATTACTTCTTGTAAAGATTTCTTCATAAAGATATTTTTCAGATTTATCTCCTCTTCCTTTGTATGCTTTTGACCAATTGTTATACAGATAATTCAATCCGAATTGCCAGGAAGACCAAGGAGATTTTACCACTTGATCCCCTTGTTCCATTAATTGGACTAATTCTAATTGAGTGCCTTTTAATTTCTTACTATTTTCTTCCTTGATTCGTCTTAGCATTTCACTTAACCTATCTGTGGATAAACCTATTTCCTGTTTCGTTGCTACGGTCGCATGCACTCCTTGTGCAAAAGCATTCATTCCCAACATGACATATAGTAATACGAGACCTATGGAAAAACTTATATTTCTATTTCTTTTCGCTATCCATCGCAAATTTTTTTCTACTTCTCTCAATTGATTCTTAACCATAATTCTCCTCCCCATTCATATAATTCTATTATTTTTTATTATATCACAACAGAGTCATTTTCAGAGCTAAATATTAATACTCTTTTGTTTAATTATAGTACATTTATTCTATTTTTATAATGATTTCTCTTAAAATAGGCTATTGTACCTTCCATCAAATCAGAGTTTGCGAAACAAGAGGGATTACGTAAATCAATCCCAATTTTTAAGAGTTTCATGGAAAAAAACACATAAAATGTAAAAAGCAATCCTTTATTTGAGATAGAAAAAGGGATTTCAAAGATTCTATTTCTAAAATCTCTAAAATCCCTTTGAACATTTCATTAGAAAATAACTCTTAGCCCTAAACCTACTCTCTTATTCTTTCCTTTGCTATCATATCCGACATTCGCTGTAATTCCATATCTTTCATTATCCAATCCTACATTTAAATCTGTTTTGATATTTCCTCGTCTATCTTCTTTTTCTCCTCTGATTCCAAACCAGTCTGCATTTGTATAAGCAACTCTTGCTTTATTCCTAGCATTTGCCACCCTACCTAGTTCATTTTCATAAGCTACTCCAAGTCTTGCTCTTAGGAAATTTCTTTCTGATAACGAAGTCTTATAGATTAATTCTGTTCCTATTTCTGGTTTTAATGAAAGATAGTCATTTGATTTTACTTCTAACCTTACTTCTCCACTCTTTTCTTTAATCTTTTGGAATCTTCCATATTCCGCTTTCATGCTTCCATATCCCCTTAGACTAAAGTTTTCGCTCCATCGAAGTGTTTTACTCAATTCATTCTTTAGCGCCATTCCATAAGACCAGTATCTCGATCTTGCTTGGAATATTTCATCTACCACTAAGAATTTTCTATTCATCTTATTGTATCCTACAAACCCTTCTCCAGATATTGTCCAATTCAAACTATTGTTTTCATCAAATGCTTCTGATTTAAATATTCCAAGTTTTGCTTGTAACATCTCTTCTTTTGAATTACCGATATCTTTAAATTTATTTGTATTATGAACTATACCTGTGTACCAACCTGTAGTATCTCCTAATCTGAATGTTTCATTTTCTCCTACATAAGCCACTCCATATGCATTGCTCTTGTAATCGATGATTCCTGCTGTATCAGTAGAATATTCTCCATTCATTCCAAATACTTTTAATTTATTTGAATCTTTAGAAGCTGTTCTCCATTCTCTTCTTAGATAATTAAATTCTTTATCTAAAACAGATCCAGTTGCTTGAATTCTTTGTTGCAGATTTCCATATTGATGTCCCATCATTTCATCAAATGCTTGATGTAATAAAACTTCTTCATTCTTTCCAATATTATTTAATTTTTGGAAAAGTTTATTTTCTTTAGTTCCTAATCCATCAACACCATATCTTTGTTCTAAACCGTCTGTAAAGTTATAAACATCTTTTGGTTTTACAGGTAGTGCTTTATTTCCAGCCCATGCAGTATAAGGAATCTTAGACATTACTATATTTGAATCTATATATCCATTTTTATCAAGTGAAGCTGTTGCTGTCCAAGTTAAACTTCCTGAATAAATGTTCCAGTTAGTAACTTTTTTATTTTTCAACATTGCATCTCTATAAGGTTTTATGATTCCCGGATCTTTTATAATAATATCTTTATTTGTAGTGTACTTAGAAGCTTCTACTCCAACTATTAAATCAGCTTTATCTGTTAGTTTGTCCAGACCTTCTATCGGATTTGTTCTATTTATTCCTGATGTATCTATGTACATTCCTATACTATCTTTCGAAACTAATTGGTCTCTTTCATACTTAGGGAAATCTTTTATATCTATACCTTCTATTGCTTTTCCATCAATTGAAGGAGCTTCAGGAGTGTTTGGATCTATTTTTATTTCTTTAGCTATAAATGGGCTAACTTTAACTCCATCTCTAGTTATAACAGGAATTTCCGGTTTAGTATCTATCTTTACATTATTTAGACCTTTACTTGTATCAGCTGGCTCATATGTATATTCATTTTTAGAGTTTGTTCCTGTAACTCTAATTATACCGTAGTTTTTAATCTTTCCACCTTTTAGATAAACTCCTACTCCATCTGTTGCATTTATTATTATAGAACCTTGGTTATTTAAAGTTGCATCTTGTCCTAGATAAACTCCTACTACTTTAGATAGTCCTGTTTTTCCTGTTTCAATTGTACCTTTATTTATACCTTCGGCTCCATTATCTAAGTATATACCGGTAGTACTATCTGCATTAAGACTTATCTTACTTTCGTTTATAACTTTAACACCTTTTCCTGAACCATACATACCTATACTATTTGCATCTTGAACAGATATTGTACCTGCATTTGTAATGCTTCCACCATTAGAATTTTTATCTCCACCTATTGCCATTCCAATTCCATAAGATTCTTTTGCTACATCAGAAGCTCCTACACTAATTGTACCTCTATTAGTAGCATTTCCACCTTTTATAGTATAAATTCCTACATTTCCTGTTCCTGCTTCAAAATTTATATTTCCTGTATTTGTAATAGTTCCGGCTGAATAAATTCCGTAGTTTTTATCTCCAGTAGCTGTTAAATCAGTTTCGCTTACAACTGTTCCTTTCGTATCTTCTGAATAAATATAAACAGAGTCTTTTCCTAAGTTAGCAGTAGTTGCACTTGCTGTTGTTATTGTATTTCCTTTTCCTGTATTTACAAATCCAAAAGAGTTATTTTTTAAATCAAATGTTGTTCCTGTATTTGAAATATTTTGTTTTGTTCCAACTGTGAAAACTCCTACAGCTTCTTCAGCACCTGTAGTTATTTTTCCTCCAGCTAAATCAATACTTCCTCCTTTTGAATATATTGCAGTACCTGCATCTCCTACTGTTATATTTCCTCTATTTCTTAAAGTAGCAGTACTTCCTGTACCAGAATGGAAAATTCCTATAGATTCTTTTCCTGTTGTTGTGATTGATGCTCCAGCTGCATTTTCTATTATTCCATTCTTCGCATAGATTGCTGTTGAATTTGCTCCTGTCAATTCTATACTTCCATTGTTAGTTATCGTTACTGCACTCGTATCAGTTAATTTATTTTCTTGGGCTATTGCTACTTGATTTGCTAATGTTCCACTTATATTTTTGTTGTTTATAATGCTTGAATTTGATATTTCAAGTCTTCTATAATCATCATTAGGATTATTTAAATTAACATTTTTATCTATTGTTAATTGGCTGTTATACAACATAAATGTCTTGTAATTTGACCCAACAATCTTTGTTCCTAATGCTCCTGCTAGTGCTGTTCCACTTGTATTTGATAAGTTCATTGCAACTTTTGAAGCTGTAAATAATCTTGAATTATTTTCCATATTCAATGTCAAGTTACCTAATGTAGCTCCAAATCTTGCTGTCTTCCATGTTCCTATTTCTGTTGCTGTAAATGAACTATATCCTGACCCTGAACCTTGGTAGAAGAATGCTGTTCCTGTCTTCGATGCGTCTGTATCTCCTTTTACTGTAGCTGACATTGCTGCATTGATAAGTATTTGGCTTGTATTAGTTGGTGCATAGAATAATAAAGATCCTCTGTCTGCCCCTGTTCCTGTCACAACAGTACTTGCTTTATTTATTGATATTGTTCCACTGTCTGCAAAGAAGTTTACTGCTCCATCTGATGTAGTTATATCTGCTTTTCCTATGCTTGCATTTCCTGCTGAATATATTCCTACTGATTTTTCTCCTTTTACTGTTGCTGTAACATCTAAAGCATTTCCTGTAATTTTTCCTGCATTTTGTACTACTAAACCTACTGTTCCTCTATTTGTTGTTTGATTTGAAGCTCCTGAAGTTCCTCCAACATTAATTGTTCCTGATGTAGCCGCTATTTCTCCATTAGCTCCTACTACTGCTCCGTAAACTCCATTTCCTTTTACTGTTGTTGTTCCAGTGTATGTTAGTTTTCCTGCACTTACAAATATTCCAGTTGTTTTATCTCCTGTTACATTTATTTTTGCCAGTGATGTTACCTTAGAGTTTTGACCTTTATCTAAGTAGTATCCTATTGCTGATTTTCCTGATACATTAATTTCTCCACCAGTTAGGTTGATATTTGATTTATCTTCTGCATAAGCCCCTATAGTAGAATCTCCTGTTGTTGTGATTGTTCCACCAGTAGCATTTTCTATTGTTCCACTTTTTACTGCAAATAGTCCCAAACCATTAGCTTTAGTTACTTCTATTTTTCCTGTGTTCTTAGCTTTTGCACTATCGTTAGCAACTATACCTATACTACGTTTTGCTGTTGTCGATGCCCCTACTTTAATAGTTCCACTATTTTCTGCATCTCCTGTTGCAGATTTTACAAGTATTCCTATATTTCCTGTTCCTGTAGCTAAGTTCATAGTTCCAGTATTTTTTACTTTTCCATTAGAATAGATACCATAGTTTTCTCCACCAGTTGATGTTATAGTAGCAGCATTTGTTACTTTTCCTGTTGTATCTTCTGAATATATAAACTTACCTCTATTTGATAGTTTAGCACTTCCTGATACAGTTACAGTATTTCCTGTTCCCTTATTAACTATTCCATAAGAGTCATTTCCTATTTCATATTTTCCTGCACTTGTTATTGTTGAATTAGTTCCTGTTGCATAAATTCCTACTGCATCAGAATTTCCAACTTTTAGTGTTGAAGCACCTGTAACATCTACTTTACCACCTTGTGTATATAGCGCAATACCTTTATCTCCTACTGTTATGTTTCCTGATGTATCTTCTTCATAACCGTACATTCCTATTCCATTATTTCCTACTGTTATTGTTCCTGTATTCTTTAATGGATTTGTACCTGTACTTTTTGCATCTGTATACATTCCTATTGTAGGATCTGTAGGTATTCCATCTTTCAATGTTATTGTTCCTGCATTTACTGTATCATATGATTTTCCATCTTTAGATACTTTTGCATACATTCCTTCTGTACTATTGCTTGTTCCTATTATTTTTCCAGTATTTTCAAATTTTACATTAGCTGTTCCTATATTTCCTGGTTCATAGTACATTCCCACTGCATCTGTTCCTGTTAAAGTTATTGTTCCTTCATTCTTTAATCCAGTTTTTGTAGCATGAGTTGTTTTTGTTTCAACATCAGAATAGAAGATACCTGTTGAATTTTCTCCTACACTAATTGTTCCTTTATTTGTTACTGCTGTATTCTTTAGTGCATAAATTCCAGCTGAATTTGATCCTACAGAAATTGTTCCTTTATTTGTATTTTGTATTATTCCATACTTTGCATAGATTGCTGTTGATTTATTTCCTGTTAATTCTATGCTTCCATTATTAGTTATTGTTACTGCTTTCTTATCAGCTAAGCCATTTTCTTGGGCTATTGCTGTTTGACCATTTTGTTTTCCTGTTATTTTTCTGTTGTTTATAATGCTTGAATTTGATATTTCCAGTCTTCTATAATCATCACTAGCACTATCTAAATCTACATCTTTATCAACTGTTAATTCGCTGTTATACAACATAAATGTCTTATATTTTGAACCTGTTAATCCTGCTAATCCTAAAGCATTTTTAAGTCCTTCACCACTTGTAACTGATAAGTTCATTGCAACTTTTGAAGCTGTAAATAATCTTGAATTATTTTCCATATTCAATGTCAAGTTACCTAATGTAGCTCCAAATCTTGCTGTCTTCCATGTTCCTATTTCTGTTGCTGTAAATGAACTATATCCTGACCCTGAACCTTGGTAGAAGAATGCTGTTCCTGTCTTCGATGCGTCTGTATCTCCTTTTACTGTCGCTGTCATTGATTTATTTATAAGTATTTTACTGTTAGTTGTTGGTGCATAGAATAATAGTGATCCTCTGTTTGCTCCTGTTCCTGTTTCAACAGTACTTGCTTCATTTATTGATATTGTTCCACTGTCTGCAAAGAAGTTTATTGCTCCATTTGATGTAGTTATATCTGCTTTTCCTATTTCTGCATTTCCTGCTGAATATACTCCTACTGATTTTTCTCCTTTTACTGTTGCTACAACATCTAAACCTTTTCCTGTTATTTTTCCATTATTTTGTACTACTAAACCTATTGTTCCTCTATTTGTTGTTTGATCTCCTTCAACATTAAGCGTTCCTGATGTAGCTTCTATTGTTCCATTAGGTCTTACTACTGCTCCGTAAACTCCATTTCCTTTTACTGTTGTTGTACCACTATATTTTAATTTTCCTGTGTTTACAAATAGACCAGTTGATTCTTCACCTGTTACATTTACTTTTGCTGGTGCAGCTATTGTAGAGTTTTTTCCTCCATCTAAGTAATATCCTGTTGCTGATTTTCCTTCTACTTTAATTTCTCCACCAGTTAGATTTATATTTGAATTACCTGCTGCATAAGCTCCTATTGTAGAATCTCCTTTTGTTTTTACTGTTCCAGTAGTATTTGTTATTGTTCCACCAGTTGCTGTATATAATCCTAATCCGTTATCTCCAGTTACTTCTACAGTTCCTGTATTCTTAGCTTTTCCACTTTCATTAGCAACTATTCCTTTACTAGAAACTCCTACTTTAATAATTCCACTATTTTCTGCATCTCCTGTTCCTGTTGTTACAAGTATTCCTGTATTTCCTGTTCCTGATGTTAAATCCATATTTCCTGTATTTATTACTTTTCCACTAGAATAGATACCATAGTTATCTTTACCAGTTGATGTTACAGTTGCTGCATTTGTTATTGTTCCTGTTGACTTATCTGAATATATGAACTTACCTCTATTTGATAGTTTAGCATTTCCTACTGTTACAGTTATATTATTCCCTGTTCCTTTATTAACTATTCCGTAAGAGTCATCTCCTATTTCATATTTTCCTGCACTTTTTATTATTCCATTATTTCCTTTTGCATAGATTCCTACTGCATCAGAATTTCCTACTGTTATTTTTGCATTGCTTTCAACATTTACTGGACCACCTTGTGTATATAGTGCAATACCACTATTTCCTACTTTTATTGTTCCACTTGTAGTTTCTTCAAAACCATACATTCCTATTCCATTATTTCCTACTGTTATTGTTCCAGTATTCTTTAGTGGATTTGTTCCTGTACTTTTTGCATCTGTATACATTCCTATTGTAGGATTTGTAGTTTTTCCAGTAGTTGTTCCATTTTGCAATTCTATTGTTCCTGCATTTATTGTATCATATGCTTTTCCATCCTTAGATACTTTTGCATACATTCCTTCTGTACTATCTTTTGTTGCTGTTATTTTTCCACTGGCAGCATTTTCAAATGTTACACTATTAGATTTTACTATGTTTCCAGGTTCATAATACATTCCTACTGCATCTGTTCCTGTTAAAGTTATTGTTCCTTCATTCTTTAATCCAGTTTCTGTTGTATGAGTTGTTGATTTTTCAACATCAGAATAGAAAATTCCTGTCGAGTTTTCTCCTACGCTTATTGTTCCATTATTTTTTACTTCTGTATTCTTTAGTGCATAGATTCCGGCTGAATTTTTTCCTGTTGTTGTTATTGTTGCACCGGTAGCATTGTTTATCATTCCATATTTAGCATAGATTCCTGTTGAGTTTTCTCCACCTAATGTAATACTTTTATTATTTGTCAATGTCACTCTATTTTTAGTTCCTGTAACATTTTCCTGTGCCATTGCTACTTGATTATTAGATTTTCCTGTCATTGCAGAATCATTTTCTATAGATGAGCTGGAAATTTCTAATTTTTTATACAAACTAGTTGAAACATCTAAATCTACATTTTGATCTACTTTTAACTTACTATCATATAGCATAAATGACTTATAGTTTGTACCATTTATCTTTGCTCCTCCCAATGCTTTTGATAGTTCTGTACTACCTGTATCAGATAAATTCATTGATACTTTTGAAGCTACAAATAGTCTTGAATTATCTTTCATCTCCAATGTTAATTTACCAAGTGTACTTGTTGTTCCATTTCCAAAAGTATTTTTTGCCCAATCTCCTATTTCTTTTGTAGTGAATGAAGTATAATCAGTTCCACTTCCTTCAAATAGGAAAGCTGTTCCTGTTTTTGCTGGGTCGCTATCTCCTTGTACTGTCGCTGTCATTGGGCCATTTATAAGTATTTTACTTGTATTACCTCGTGCATAGAATAAAAGAGATCCTCTATCTGTTCCTGTTCCTGTTACAACAGTACTTGGACCATTTATCGATATTTTTCCATTATCTGCAAAGAAGTTTACTGCTCCATCTGATGTAGTTATATCTGCTTTTCCTATGCTTGCATTTCCTGCTGAATATATTCCTACTGATTTTTGTCCTGCTACTTTGGCATCAACAGTTAAGCCTATTCCTTCTATTTTTCCACCACTTTGCACTACCAGACCTACTGATCCTCTATCTGTTGTTTGACTAGATAATTTTCCTCCTGTTCCGGCTACTTTTATACTTCCTACAGGTGTATCATTTATTGCAGAGTTTTCACCTACAACAAGACCATATACTCCATCTCCGGTTACTGTTGTCTCTCCTGAATATGATGTTAGTGTCCCACCATTTATAAATACTCCAGTTGATTCATTTCCTGTTACATTTATTTTTGCTAAATTTTTTATTTCAGAGTTTTTACCTTGATTTAAGTAATATCCTATTGTTGAATTTCCTTTTACAGTAATTTCTCCACCAGTTAATTTTATATTTGAATTATCTGCTGCATAAGCTCCTATTGTAGAATCTCCGGTTGCTATTATTTTTCCATTATTAGCATTTTCTACTGTTCCACTATCTTTTGCATATAGTCCTAATCCATTAGCTTCAGTTACTTCTATTTTTCCTGTATTCTTAGCTGTTGCTTTATCAATAGCAACTATTCCTATACTACGATTTGCATCATCTGTTGAAGCTCCTACTTTAATGTTTCCACTATTTTCTGCATTTCCTCCATCATTAATTAGTAGACCTATGTTTCCTGTTCCTTTTTCTAAGTTCATATTTCCCATATTTGTTACTTTTCCACTAGAATAGATACCATAGTTTCCACTACCGGTTGCTGTTATTTCAGCTTTATTTACTATTACTCCTGTTTTATCAGAAGAATATATGAATTTTCCTTTATCTTTTAATTTTGCAGTACCTTCAGATACAGTTATAGTATTATTATTATTTTTTCCTTCATTAACTATTCCATATGAGTCATCTCCTATAACATATTTTCCTCTACTTGATATTTGTGAATTACTTCCTGTTGCATATATTCCTACTGCATTAGAATTTCCAACTGTTATTGTTGCCTTATCAAAAACATCTACTGTACCACCTTTTGTGAATAGTGCAATACCACTATCTCCTACTGTTATATCTCCAGTTGTGCTTTCTTCATAACCGAACATTCCTATTCCGTTATTTCCTACTTTTATTGTTCCAGTATTCTTTAGTGGATTTGTTCCTGTAGTTTTTGCATCTGTGTACATTCCTACTGTAGGATTATCTTTTGTTCCATTTCGCAATTCTATTTTTCCTGCATTTATTGTCTCATATGATTTATTATCTTTAGAAACTTTCGCATACATTCCTACTGCACTATCTTTTGTTGCTGTTATTGTTCCTTTTTCGGCATTTTCAAATGTTACACTATTAGAAGTTACTAATTTTCCAGGTTCATAATACATTCCTACTGCATCTTTTCCAGCTAAATTTATTGTTCCTTCATTCTTTAATTTAGTTGAGGTAACTTCGTTTGCCGGGTCAGAATAGAAAATTCCTGTTGAATCTTCTCCTACGGTAATTGTTCCTTCATTTTTTACTTCTGTATTCTTTAGTGCATAGATTCCGGCTGAATTTTTTCCTGTTGCTGTTATTGTTGCACTGTCAGCATTGTTTATTTTTCCATATTTAGCATAAATTCCTGTTGATTTTTCTCCTAATAATTTTATCTCTTTATTATTAGTTATTGTTACTGCGTCTTTATCACCTGTTTTATTATTTTCTTGTGCTATTGCTGTTTGACTATCTTTTGTTCCTTCTATTTTATTATTGTTTATAACGCTTGAATTTGATATTTCCAGTTTTTTATAATCACTATCATCCTCATTTAAATTAACATCTTTGTCCACTGTTAATTGGCTATCATACAACATAAATGACTTATAATTATTACCTATAATCTCTTTTAAACCTAAAGCATTTTTTAATTCTCCCGGGTTTGTATTTGACAAACTCATTGCCACATGTGAAGCCACAAATAATCTTGAACCATTTTCCATATTTAATGTTAATTTACCTAATGTATTTTCATTAGTTACAGTATCTTTAAATATTTTATCTTTCCAAGTTCCTATTGCTACAGAATCAAATTTGCTATATTCACTTGTATCTCCTTGATAGAAGAATGCTGTTCCTCTTTCACTAGCATCTTTTCCACCTTTTATTGTAGCTTTCATCTCATCTTTAATAAGTATTTTTGGATTGGTACCTGCTTGACCTTTTTGATAGAATAGTAAAGATTTTTGACCTGTTGTTGATTCTCCATCATTTATAGATATTTCTCCATTATCTTTTGCAAAGAAGTTTACCGCTCCATCTGCTGTAGTAACATTTGTTTTTCCTAAGTTCATTTTACCTTCTGAGTAAATTCCTACAGATTTTTCTCCTGTTACATTTACAGTTGTTTCTGTTTTACTTAATGTTAAGTTTCCACCTTGTTTTACTACAAGCCCATAAGAACCTTTTGCTGAATCACCACCGGCAGCTGAAGAAGTACTTCCTACATTAATTTTACCATTAGCTGAAGTATTTTCAGTTACAGTCGAATCTTTAGTTACTACAATTCCTGAAACTTTATCTCCTTCTACAGTTAAATTTCCATTATATTCTAAAGTTGTTCCTTCTGCTAATAATATTCCTGTAGAACCTTTCCCTTTTACTTTAATGTCACTTCCTGTTCCAAGTTTTCCACTAACTTCTGTAGTACTCTTATCCTTTTTCAAGAATATACCTATATTATTTACATCACTGCCTTCTCCGGCTAAGTCGATAGTTTTATTATTTGTTATCTTTCCATCTAAGTTAAAAATTCCTATTCCATTCTTTACAGTTGTACCTTTAATTTCTCCTTCGTTTGTAGCTGTGGCATATTTATTAGCTGAACCTCTAGTAGACATACCTATGGCATAGCTTCCGCTTAATGATATTTTCCCTCCATTAGCATTAATTATTTCAGGACTTGTGTAACTATTATCACTTGTTTTAGTTGTACTATCCGCTCTCATTCCTATGTTATAATCTTGTTTTTGAGGGTTAGCATTTTTTTCTATAGTAGAATTTATAGTAATTGTTCCTTTGTTTGTCATATTACTATCAATATTTACAAACATACCTGATGAGTTTTTAACATTTGTTAAACTTATAGTTCCTGTATTTTTAGCTTTATCTTTTTCTAAATTTACATCAGCTACAGTTGAATCAACCATTAAAGCCATACCTGTTGAGCCGTCAGCAGCAACTTCTCCATTTTTAGTTAAGTTAATAGTTCCTGCATTTTCATAAGTGGCTTGATTTTCTGTTCTGGCAGCTAATTTCATACCATGACTTGATTCTCCGGATAATTCAATAGTTCCCTCATTTTTAAAAGTACCGTTAAAAGTAGTTTGTATATTTTTCCCAGGACTATTTGTATTAGTAGGAAGATATACATACATTCCCATTGAATTACCACCATTAAAACTTATTGTTCCTTTATTATTTATTGTAGTTCTATATGATGTTGACGGAGTTTCATTTTCCGGAACTAAAGCCATACCTATTTTATAACCTACATAACCGTTGGAATCCAATGATACATTATAGGACTCTTTTCCGGGTCCATAAATTTTTAATGCATCTTTTGTTCCATCACTATCTGTATCTACACCTTTTGCAGTTATCTCGTTCTTAAGTGCTTGAATATATTCCTCGTCTTTCTCTTTTATATCTGTTATTGTTCCGTCGTTTATTATGGCATCACCAGTAGAAGTAGAATCTCCTTGAGAAACCATACCTAAAGTTAAAATTCCGCTCAGATTTATTGTTCCTACATTTATAACTTTTGCTCCAGTAGTTGAATCTAACTCAATAGCACGAGAACCTCCAACTAAGAAATATTGTTTATTCCTATCAACCGGGTCAGTATTAACAGATGATCTAAGAGTACCTCCTACATTATTGTATGAATTTATATAAATCTCTGTTGTATCTACTGTTCTAGTTAATCCTGTATAGCTTTCTCCTGATTTTCCATTGATAGTTATATTTTTATTAATTCGATCTTCTGCTTTTCCATAAATCAATGTAGGTGGTTGATTATATGTATATTTAGAAAAAGCACTATTAGTATTAGGTCCATCAAACCATTTAAAAGCTAAACTTTCTTTTTCTTTTATAGTATCAGTACTACCATATGGAGTACTACCATAAGTATAATTTAAAAATTCATAATCTTTTTTACCCATGTTTATATTAGCTACATCATTATAGCTTATTGTTTCTATACTCTGAAATTTTCCAGAAGCATCTCTTACTATTCTACCAGCTCCTGTTTCTCCACTACTTACTCCATTATTCCAATCTGGCAGAACTATTACCTTAAATGTAGGTGGCTCTGGTAATGCCGGTGTTTCAGGTATTACTACTTCCGGTGTAGCCGGATTAAAAGATATTGCTTTTGGTAAATCAGGTGTATTTATTGTTTTTTCTTTTATTTCAGGCGTTTTTATATCTGGTATATTTGGTGTTATATTTGGTGCTTCTATTTGTGATATTTCAATTTTAGGTAAATTAAAGTCTATTGTTTTTGGCACCACTGGTGGTGTTATTTCTTTCCCTTGTACTACTATTTCATTTACTTTCGGTATATTTGATGTTACAGTAGGAGCAACCGGTGATGTTACATTTATTTCCGGCAAATTAAAATCAACAGCTTTTGGTAAAACTGGTGTATTTACTGTCTTAGGTTGCACTGTTCCCACATTTACTACCGGTATATTTGATGTTATACTCGGTGCAACAGGTGATGTTACATTTATTTCCGGTAAATCAAAAGAGATACTTGATGGTACTTTAGGCTCTTCAATTGTCTTTTTTATAGTTCTTGGATTTATTGAAGCTGATACCTCAAATGAAATTATCGGTTCTTTTGCTCTATTTATAGAAGTTATTCCATAGTCAGCTTCACTGATATCTTTACTTCCAAATTCTTTTCTTAAAGAAGTTGTTGCCATTTTTGAAGCACTGAAAGAGTTTAATTTATCGCTAGATGTTGAATTATTTGAAGACTTTAATTTTGAGTAATTAGAACTATCTAGTGATGTGTATCTCTCAAAAAGGTCATTACTTCTTGTAAAAATACCCTCATAAGGATATCTTTCAGACTTATCTCCTCTTCCTCTATATCTTCCTGTATGGTCACTATAAAAATAATTTATTCCAAATTGCCAAGAAGCCCATGGAGATTTAACAACTTGATCTCCTTGTTCCATAAGTTGAATAAGTTCTAAATTTGCTCCATTTAATTTCTTTTCATTTTCTTCTTTGATACGTTTTAGCGTTTCACTCAATGTATCCGTAGATGTCCCAATCTCCTGTCTACTTGCCGAGAATGCCTTTTTCTCTGCTTCTCTCTTTCCTATTTCTTCCGAAAATGCATTCACTCCCAACATTAAATATAGCAATGCCAAACCTATGGAAAAGCTTATACTTTTATCTCTTTTCGCGATATATCGCAGATTCTTTTCCACTTCCTTTAACTGATTCCTAACCATAACTCCCCCTCATTAATTGTATTGTCTTTTTATATTATTTCTTCCCCTTAATGTTTGTAATAAATTTTGTCTTTCTTGAAGAATTAGCTTGAGATAGTTAAAAATATTCTTTACCACTGCTGATACTATTAAATTACTGCTGTTTTTTTTATACCATCCTTAACACTTTATAATATAACATTATTTCTTCATTATATCACAGTATATTTGTTTTTTGAATAAATTTTATTTGATTCCAACCTATCTATTTTTCCTTTCTATTTATCATTACTAATACGCAATAAATATAATTGCAAACAAAGAAAAAATTAAAAATTACTTTTGTTATTTTTTATTGGCTTTTTTCTAATTTATAGATATATTTCAAACATGATATTGATATTTTTTTGTTATTAAATAAAACAACAAATGAAACTATAATATAACAAAAGGATTTTAAAGATTTTGTTTCCAAAATCCCTAAAATCCTCTTGAAAATTTTATTCTTTTTCTTCATCAATACGATTTAACAAAGAACCTTAGCTCAACTAGTACTTTCTATGCCAATAAATATCCTTCATATATTTGGATGTTTTATTGGTAAAATCCAAAAAAATCTAGAATGCACAAAAGTAATTACTCTTTTATCTTGTAATGATATTTCCACCTTGTAAGGAATCAATAATTGCTAAAGATTCCACATGCAGTCCTTTTTCCCGAAGTATTTTTCCTCCTTCTTGGAAGCCTTTTTCAATAGCAATTCCCACTCCCACTACTTCAGCTCCCGCCTGTTCACATAAATTTTTTAGACCCAAAATAGCATTCCCCAAAGCCAAGAAATCATCAATAATCAAGATCTTATCTCCCTTTTGTATGAATTCCTTGGCAACAGTAATGTTATATTCTTTATTTTTAGTAAAAGAAAAGACGGTTGCATTATAGGACTCCGACATTGTAGACGGTTTATTCTTTTTTGCAAATACCATCGGAACTTGGAAGGCAAAGGCAGTGGTAATCCCCACAGCGATTCCCGAAGCTTCAATGGTTAAAATTTTAGTAATCTCTTTTCCCTCAAATCTTGCCTTAAATTCTTTTCCGACTTCCATCATAAGATAAGGATCAATTTGGTGATTTAAAAAACTATCCACTTTCAAAATTTTGTCACCAATAGCAACTCCATACTGTTGTATATATTCTTTCATCAATTTCATATCTTTCCTCTTTTCTCTACTCAAATATTTTTTCATCGTGCGGTAATAGAATGTTTAAAATAATGGCAATCCCTCCGGAAATTACAATTCCGGAACCACCAAATAATAATTTTAAACTTTCCGGGAAATAAGTCAAAGCATTGGGAACAGATCCTAATCCATATCCCAAGCCCAAAGATACTGCTACAATAACAGCGTTTCTTCCTGTTAATTTTTCTTTGGTCAACAAGTTGATTCCGCTAATGGAAATCATTGCAAAAATCATAACCAAACTTCCCCCAATGACACTTGGCGGAATGACGGTCAACAAGGCTCCCACTTTTGGAAAAAAAGCTCCTATCATCAAAATAACAGCTCCCAACCCGACAACATAACGACTCATAACCTTAGTCATGGTAATAATTCCCGTATTTTGACTGAAAGATGTCGTTGGTAAAATACCAAAAATGGAAGCTATAGAAGCTCCTATTCCGTCCGCTATAATTCCTCCGGACAATTCCTTATCCGTTAATTCCCGATTCGCTCCTCCCATTGTCACACTGGACATATCTCCCAGTGTTTCCACAGCAGACACCACAAATAATAACATCATTGCTAAAATAGCATCTGATTTGAATGTAAATCCATATCGGAAAGGCATCGGAAGATTTAAATATCCTGCTTGAGCAACCGTAGACAAATCGACCTTCCCCAATACTAAGCTTAAAACAAACCCAATCATAGTTCCTATGAAAATAGCTCCTGTACTCCAAATTCCTTTTGCAAATTGTTTGAATAGAATGATAACGATCAAAACAAAACAACCGATGACTAAGTTTTCAAACGAACCGAAATCAGCAGCTCCAAATCCTCCTGCAAGGCTTGCTATCCCAACCGGAAGTAAAGAAAGTCCTATGGATAACACAATCACTCCTGTTACCACGGAAGGAAAAAATTGACGAACCTTTTGAATAAAAAATCCTAAAATCGCTTCAAAAATTCCCCCAATCAAAGCAGCTCCCAATACTGCCTCATAACCATAATTATTTCCAATGGTAATAGCTAAGGGAACAAAAGTAAAATTGGATCCGACTACAATCGGTAATCTTGCTCCCACCGGGCCAACACGATAGGTTTGAATAAAAGTGTTCAAACCTGCAACCAACATGGAAGCTTGAATTAAAATAGCTATTTCTTCTGCCGGTAAATGCAAAGCTCCCCCTACAATCATAATAGGTGTGATATTCGCTACGAACATTGCTAAAATATGTTGCAATCCTAAAGGAAGTGCTTCTCGAAATGCCGGTATTCCATCAATATCATATGGCGACTTGTTTCTTATCATACTGAAATCTCCTCCTTAAAAAAATTAAAATAACAAAAAAAGACTAATCCTAAATATGCTAAAAAACTAGTCGCGAAAAAAATCACTCGTAGCAGTCCATTTAAGGTAAACCGTAGAAACTTCTGCCCATATCGCAGAGATATACGAGATATTTAGTATTTGTATTTTTTGAATACGGATATTCTACAATAATTTTACACTTTTTTCCAGTCTTTTTGAAAAATTATTTCAATTTCTTTTTTCTTGGGATTTTCTTATCACAATCTTCTTTTACCCATCTCTCCCCTTGCCACTTTCGTCTGCTCTTGTTATAATACAAGAAAAAAGTTTTAGGTTCCCTTTATCAACCTAAATATTACATAAGGAGGGATAACATTTGATTCCTATTTTACTACTTGTTTCTTTCGTCATTTTATTGTCTTGTATTTTAGACAAATTTTCCTTAAAAAGTGGAGTTCCTGCTCTTCTGCTTTTTATCGGGCTTGGAATGATTTTTGGAGAGGAAGGATTGCTTAAAATTTCCTTTTACGACTTTTCTATGGCAAATAACGTCTGCTCTACCGCTCTCATATTCATTATGTTCTATGGCGGATTCGGAACAAAGTGGAAAGAAGCAAAAAAAGTTATCATAGAAGCCTCTATCTTGTCAAGTTTGGGAGTCTTTTTGACAGCACTTTTTGTAGCTGTCGGAGTTCATTTTTTACTCTCCTGGTCCTGGATGGAAAGTTTCCTCTTCGGTTCCATTTTAAGTTCTACAGATGCTGCTTCTGTTTTTTCCATTTTAAAACGAAAAAAATTAGGACTAAAGGAAAATACCGCTTCTCTCTTGGAAGTGGAAAGCGGTAGTAACGATCCCTGCTCCTATATGATGACACTCATAAGCCTTCTTTGTTTAACAGGAGAAGTCAGAGGAAGTACCTTACTTTCCTATGTCATTTTGCAATTGGGAGGAGGACTCTTTTTTGGAGGAATTTTTTCGTTTCTGACTCGATTTCTTTTAAAAAAATTACATTTTGCAGAAGGATTGGACACCCTATTCATCACAGGTTCTGTGATTGCAGCCTACGCTCTTCCCAGTTATTTTAACGGAAACGGATATTTAAGTGTCTATATTTTTGGAATCTTATTGGGAAACTCTTCTTTTCCTCATAAAGAAAATTTATCTTCTTTCTATGACGGTGTCACCGGTCTGGCACAAATGTTCATCTTTTTCCTGTTGGGCTTACTTTCCACTCCAAGTCGCCTGGTAGATGCCTTTATCCCCGCATTGGTGATATTTCTGATTCTTACTTTTTTAGCTAGACCTATTTCTGTATTTTCTTTGCTTTTCCCTTTCCATACAAGTAAAGAGAAAAAACTTCTCGTTTCTTTTGCGGGACTTCGTGGAGCGGCTTCCATTGTATTTGCTATAATGACGATTGTCCATCACTACACTCCGAAACAAGATGTTTTTCATATTGTATTTTGTGTTGTGCTGCTCTCCATGATATTTCAAGCCTCCTCTTTGGCTTGGGTGGCGATTCGACTGAATATGATAGATAGCAAAATTGACGTTATGGAAATTTTTACGGACTATGCTTCCAAAACAAAACTGCAATTTTTTGAAATTCCAATTCCGAAAAATCATTATTGGATTGGCATGAGAATCAAAGACTTGTTGCTTCCACCGAATATTCTAATCCTCAATATTGTAAGAAATACAGAGCAAATTGTTCCCTATGGAGATTTTATCATCCAAGAAAATGATCTGATTTATCTTTCCATTTTGGGAAATAACAAAAAACTGTCCTTTGACATAGATATGTATCTTCTTCCAAGTAAGAGCAAATGGATTGGAAAGACAGTTCAAGAATATGGAGAAAAGAAACATGTTTTTATCAGCTTAATCGTTCGAAAGGAAAAAGCCCTTATGCCAAAGGCGACTCTCGTTCTGGAAGAAGAAGATCAAATTTATTTTCACAAAAAAGAAAAAAATCCTCCCCTAAAATCTTAGCCTCAAGGTTTAGGGGAGAATTCTATTTTTCACAGCTTTTCTTTTTTGCTGCTTCCAATAAAACAGTATGTTCATTTTCTATTTTTCCTTCTACTACCTGTTCCAATAAATATTCTTTTATCTCCTGAATATTTTTCCCTACATAACCCAGCTCCATTAAATCAAAGCCATTGATAGCCAAATCCGATAGTCCGGGAATTTTTTGTTCTTCTATGATTTTATAAAACAATTCTTCCAGGCTTTTTTCCGGAATTTTTTTCAAATCTTTTGCTAAATTATCTGCAATGGAAAGTTGTAGCAACTTTTTACTTCTCTCTTCTCCAAAACGACATATCATCTTTCGAATGCTTTTCTCATCCGTATTTTGATGTAACAACATGTGGTTTGCAATCAAAAACTCTACCTCTTTCCTGATCGTATTGGCTTCTTCCAATTCTCCCTGTAAAATCCTTCCGATGATTTCTGCTCCTTTCTTTTCATGTCCATAGAAATGATAATAGCCTGTCTTCTCATCTACGGTTTTGGTAAACGGCTTTCCAATATCATGAAAAATGGCGGCCAAACGGAGTACTAAATCATTGGGAACCAAGTTCACGACATGGAGAGTATGTTCCCATAAATCATAACAATGATAAGGAGTATTCTGATTAAAATTATAACATAGTTTTAAACTGGGAAGAATTATCTCCAAAGCTCCTGTTTCCTTCATCATTTCCAAAGTCTTTGCAACAAAATCTCCTAACACTAATTTATTCCATTCTTCTGTAATTCTTGACTTTGCAATTTTTTTCAACATTTGTTTTTCTTGTGCTATAGCTCTTTTTGTATTTTCTTCCAAATGAAACCCCAATTGACTCACAAAACGAAAAGCTCTCATAATTCGAAGCCCGTCTTCCCGTATTCTTTCTATAGGATTTCCTACCAAGCGTATTCGTTTCTTTTTTAAATCTTCCTCTCCTCCATATAAATCAAGAAAACCCTTACTCCGATGATATGCCATGGCATTGATTGTAAAGTCTCTCCTTGCCAAGTCCTCTTCTATTGTTTTCACAAATTTTATTTTTTGAGGTCGTCTTCCATCACTTCCCTCATCAGAGCGAAATCTTGCAATTTCAAATTCCTCTCCCTCAATCTGAACTCGGAATACTCCGAAACTTTTTCCCGTCTCTCTGCAAGGATAGGGTTTAAATATTTGTTTTAGTTCTTCATAGGATAAATTCGTGCAAAAATCATAGTCATGGGGCTCTTTTCCAAGAAGAATATCTCGAACACAGCCACCCACCAAATATCCCTCTCCCTTTCTCTCCAACTGCTCCAAGACATAAGAAACATGTTTAGGGAACTCCAATCCTTCTTTTTTCATATTATCCCTCTTTTGCTATTTTTTCCAATATCGGTCTATCCGCCTCCGCAAATTTCAAAGAAAGTATATTTTCTTTTTTTATCCAAACGGAAGCATCATGTTCTGTCAAAGTAAATTTCGTATCTTTCCATAGGCATTTCACAAAATGAACTTCAAGAATAAGCTCTTCTATCTCCTCGTAGATTATTCCAATCTCGTCAACCGCCTCTACCCTACAGCGTAATTCTTCCCATACCTCTCGTTCTGCAGTTTGAAAATAACTTTCTCCCTTTTCCACTTTTCCACCCGGAAATTCCCAGCGATTTCCCAGCTTTTTCTTGGCGGAACGAAGGACTGCCAAGACTCTTCCGTCCTCTCTTTCTATCATAGCCGCCACTACTTCCATTTTTTCTTTCATTCTCATCCTCTTTTTATTTCAGAATTTTTTCTTTTTTTTTATTCTAACACTCTCTTTTCAAAAAAGCAAACTGTGATATAATTTAAGAAAAACAAAAGAGGAGTTTTGATTCACTATGAAAATTGGAATTTATGGAGGAAGTTTCAATCCCATTCACTTAGGACATCAGAAAATCATAGAATTTGTCTTAGAAACTATGAAATTGGACAAAATTCTTGTTATTCCCGTCGGACTTCCTTCTCATCGGGAAAATACTTTGGAGGAAGGCTTTCATCGCTTTGCTATGTGCCAACTTGCCTTTGAACATCTCCCACGGGTAGAGGTATCGGATTTGGAAATCAATCTTTTGGAAGTTTCTTATACCTATGATACTTTAGTGCAAATCCGTCAGCTTTATGGAGAAGAACACGAGTATTTTGAAATTATCGGGGAAGATTCCCTTGCTTCCTTTGATTCTTGGAAATGCCCTCAAGAAATTTTAAAATTAGCAAAACTTCTCGTCTTACAACGGGAACCCTTTGAATTAATTTCTGAAAATCCCAATATTATTTTACTGAATAGTCCTATTTTTCCAATTTCCTCTACGGAAATTCGAGAACAACTGCAAAGAGGAACTTCAAAAATAGACTGGCTAAATCCGAAGGTATTCCAATATATTCAGGAACATAATTTGTATAAAACTCTTGAAATAGAAAAAAGGTTATCTCAAAATATATAATTTAAGACAACCTCTCATTTTTTATTTCAAAACTACCATTTTTTTAAAAAGAAATGGCGTTCCCGATAGGATTTGAACCTACTGCCTGACCCTTAGGAGGGGTCCGCTCTATCCGAGTGAGCTACGGGAACACAAACATACAACATAGTATAGCATACATTGTCAAGAAAAAACAATAAAAAAATTTTTTTTATAACACCGGAGCAAATAATCGAAAGACAGCTTCTTTTGCTTTTTTCCATAAAGCTCTGGAATGATAATTCTGATAGGAAATTCGTTCAGATGCTGCAATATCCCTCTTAAATTGTTTCTCAAATTCTCCCACTACATCTTTTTCATAAATGTTGACATTGATTTCAAAATTTTGATAAAAGCTACGATAGTCGACATTGCAACTACCCATGCTGACAACTTCCCCATCTACCATAATTACTTTACAATGTAAAAATCCTTTTTGATATTCCAAGATGTCCGCCCCCAACTCCAATAATTCTCCAATGAAATAATGATTTACCGGTTGAATGATAAAATGATCCGATTTCGCAGGAATCATGATTTTTACTTTTACTCCGGAAAGACAGGCAATCTTCAAAGCATCTAAAATAATATCGTCTGGTACAAAATAAGGAGTTTGAATATAAATATGGGATTTTGCTCCTTGAATTAAATTCAAATAACTATCTCGTAGGGTATGGAAATCAAAATTAGGTCCGGAAGTGGCAACTTGCATATAACCTGTGTTCCTTCCTTTTCTTCTTTTAATCTCCTGCATGACTTCTCGCATATAGGGATATACTTTTTCTCCCAATTGCCTTTTTTCTCGAGAGGCAATATTCCAAGTGAAATAGAATTCCTTTTCCAATTCCACCACAATCTCTCCTGCTACTCGAATTGCCGTATCTCTCCAATATCCCAATTTCCCATTTCCAATATACTCATCTCCAATGTTAAATCCTCCAATATATGCAATTTTACGATCAATAATGCACATTTTCTTATGATTGCGATAATTTGCATTTAAACTGATATTGATAAAAGGAAACGGAGAGGGGAAAAAAATACGATATTCTATTCCTGCTATTTTCAAAATTTTTCTCATGGAAAAAGAGGGAGGATTGGCTCCATCCAACAATAAAAAAATTTCAACACCGGTCCTAGCTTTTTCAACTAAAAGACTCAATACCTGATTTCCCAACATGTCCTTTCGAAATAGATACATTTCCATTTTGATTTCTTTTTTCGCCTCTTTTAAATCTTGCAGTAAGGCTCGAAAATATTTTTGTCCATCAAAATAGGGAGTCATAGTATTTTGCCAAGTCAAACGATTTTTGGATGTCATTTCCAAATAATGAATCAGTTTTTCCCAATTTTGTAAGTCTTTTCTTTGGGAAAATTCTATCATGTTCTTGCTTTCTAAACGTGCTAATTGATAGATTTTATTTGCTTTTCTTCGTTTTCGAAAACTGATTCCAAAAAATAGATAAGCGATAAAACCAATATAGGGAGCCAGACTTAAGATAATTGTCCAAAGAAGAGTATACAATGGATTTTTCCTTTCCAAAAGAACCAAAATAAGAATAAAACTAAGGTTCATAATCCAGATATATTCCAATAAAATCGATGTCATTTTTAGAATGGATTCTATCATTTTTATCTCCTTTTTCTACTTTCTTACTATCATAACATTTTTTTCAAATTTTTTCCATTTTTAGTCTTGTTTCTTCCAATCTTTTACGTTATAATTAGAGTAGAATACTATTAGGATAAGCGAGGTGTTACTATAATATGGATAAATTTTGGGATTACTTTCCTTCCGAGCAAAAATTTAATCTCTTTTTAGGAGAAGAATACTGTGCTTATGACCAAAGTCCTTCCAGAAAAGAATTAGCTGCTTTTCTGTTGGATAAAATTCCGGAATCTTTAAAACATCGAATCCGTAATAGAGAATCTTTGTCAGAAATTAGTCAAGATCTCTTAGATTTAGCTATTTTCTCCAGGAGAAGTTTGATTAAAAGTGTAAAAGAATTTGCTAAAAATATATCTTTGGATTTTTCTTGTTATGCTTCTATTTTAGAAAATAAGTGTTTTCAATCTATTATCAATATGAACTTATTTCTTCCTTTGGAACGAGAATTTCATGAAAAACTGCATTCTATTTCTCCCTTTTCAGAATTGGAAAAAGAAAAAACAAATAAATTAGCCTTTTATAGAATTTTAGGATGTATAACACAAGGAGACAAAATCTTTTTAACATCACAGGATATTAAAAAATTAAAAGTGTTATCTTTTTATCAATCTTTCTGGTCTCAACTTCGAAAAGAATTTATGGAACGCCCTACGATTTTATTGGGAGTGGATTTGGAAAACACAGATGTACAAGAAATCCTTAGTTTTTTATTGGAAGAAATTCGCTATGAAAAACAAAATATTTATCTTGTAACATCTTCTTCTATTTTGAGTTCAAAGGTCACAAATTTTATTACTAAATATGACATTAAAGTACTCACCAAAAATATGGATTCCTTTCATGAAAGTCTAAACAAGAAAGTTGTTGATGTCCAAAAACAGTTTGTAAAGTAGAAGAAGAACCTTCTTCTTCTACGGAAGAAAAAAAAATGGAGGAACAAAACTCTACCGAATACAGTAACCCTACAGGAGAAAAAAGAATCCATATCGTTCCTGTAACAAAAGATATCAAACTTGAAGAAAATTTAGAAATTCAATTTTCTTCTCTCCAATTGAATCATTTTCCTATTTCGCATCGAAATTTTTCTTCTCGGGAAAAATTCTTGGAAATTATTCCTTTGGGAACTACCGATGTACAAGTAGGAGAACAACTTTTACACAATGTGACATTACGAGCCTTTATATATAAAGATTTCAGACTTTTGGAATTTAAAACTCGAGAATTTCGTTTCGCATTTAGTGTAGAGCTTTTCAACAATGTTTTTTTTAGTCGAGAATCCTTCTTACAGTATGAAATTTCAACAGATTTAAACAATCCAAGACTGGAAAATGTTTTTACTTTGTTCCATGATCTTTTCTCTGGAGCAAATATTGTGTTTCAATATAACCATACAAAAAGCGAGCTGTCTATCACAAATGATGTCGAAGGCTTTAAATTTTCTTTGTTGAGCTTTGCTCTCACAAAATATCAAAATCAAATGTCATCCATCCTTACTAAGAAAGAAAAGAATTTTTCCTCTGTAAAAAACTCTTTCTATGAATTGGAAATACTATATTATTATTTAAGTGGAAAAACTTTCTATGATGCGTGGATCAATGCAAAATTTCCCAAAGGAGAAATACAAACAGGAGATTCTGTGCAATTTGTTCGAACTTTTTCCTATCCTTTCCAGAGGCTTTCGTATGGCATTCGACAAACGATTACTCTACAACAGGAATTAGGAAATATTGGAACAGAAGATAGCATTCAATTAAATCGAAAAAGTGCTTCCGTTTCTTTAGAAGCCATTCAAAAATAAATAGATTAGGAGAATACGAATGTCAATAAAATTAGATCAAACTACTTTTTTTGAGGAATTTACCATTGATAAAGATTATTTTGATGCTACCGGCTTAGAATGGGAAGAATTGGTGCATATCTATGAAGATTATGTGCAACTTATTCCCAGTTTAGAAAAAGAAGCGGAATACATTGTATCAAAACTTATCGACGCTCCCAACGTTCACTCTGTGAGGAGAAGGGTCAAAAAAGCAAAACATCTGATTGAAAAAATCATTCGAAAGGGGAAAAAATACAAAGATAGGAATATTTCTGTGGACAACTATCGGGAAATTGTAACAGATTTAATTGGAATTCGAGTGTTACATCTTTTTAAGGATGACTGGAAAGGAATCCATCATAATATCTTAAATCTTTGGGAACTAAGTGAAACTCCTCAAGTCAATATTCGAAGGGGAGATTATAACTTACAACAATTTCGGGAAAGTATTTCAGACTTGAATTGTGAAATTATTGTGCGAGAACATGGCTATCGTTCCGTACACTACCTTGTCAAAATTCCCATTACAATTTCCTTAAATGTTTTAGTGGAAATTCAAGTTCGCACTGTGTTTGAAGAAGCCTGGAGTGAAATTGATCACATCATGCGTTACCCTTATGACACAGATAATCCGGTTATTACGGAATACCTTGCAATTTTTAATCGTATGGTAGGTTGTGCCGATGAAATGGGAACTTTTTTAAAAAAAGTGAAAAAAGATTTTTCATTGGGAAAGGAATTACCAGAAAATTTCGTTCCCCGAGATTTGGATTTAAAATTTAAATAAGAGAAAGGAGGCTATCTTAAAAGTATATCTTTTTAAGATAGCCTTTCCTAAATATATTGAACACTTTTTATAAAAAAATACTTATGTTTAAGACAAGATCTTTCGGAAAGGATAGCATCATGAAACTACAATATCGACTGACAAGAAAAAAAATAAAACGAATGATTTTACGAGTATTAGAAGACGGAAGTCTACAGGTAAATGCTCCTTTTTTCGTTTCCCAAAAACAAATTGACTCCTTTCTGGAAGAACAAATTCCTTGGATAGAAAAAACAAGAAAAAAGATACAAAATCAGAAAAAAAAGAAAAACCCTTTCCAAGCTCACTATCAATCCGGTGAAAAGTTTTCTATTTTCGGCAAAGAAGTCACTTTACAATTGAGAGTTTCAGAAAGTTCCTCCATTTATCTGGGAAAACGCTTCCTCTATGTTTTTTATCGTCAAGAGGAAAGCAAAAAATTGAGAGAAAACATCCACCACTATTTTTTGAACTTACTGAAAGAAAGTCTGGAATTCTATTTGAAAAAATATTCAGAAGCACTACAGCTGTTCCCAAGCAAATTTCAAATCAAAACGATGAAATCCGCTTGGGGTGTTTACCACACGAAAGGAAATGACATCAGTTTCAATAGTCTTCTTCTCTCTCAAACAGAAGAATTTATTGAGTATATCGTAGTGCATGAACTATGTCATCTCCGTTATCTAAATCATCAAAAAGAATTTTGGAATTTGGTAGCTAGCCAAATTCCAAATTATCGTGAAATTCGAAAAAGTTGTCGTGAATGAAATCCTTTTTAAATTTCATATGACTTAGCACTTTAAAAAATTAAAATTTATATTGTACTCCTGTTGAAAACACACTGGAAGCTCGTTTTCCATCTTGGAATCGGAAATCGATATTTCCATAAATTCCAAACTCTGGATGAATTTCTTTGAATACTCCTGCACCAAACCATGTTGTATTCTTTGCTTGTTTGATTCCTTGAAATTCTTGCTTTGTTGAATTTCCTGTATAATGTCCTTCAAAACTTAAATCTCTTCCATCTATATTCACAGCTTGTGTTACATAACCTTGGAATTTGTAAGAATTCACATCATACTCTGCCCGTAATCCTACTAAAAAATTATGATTTTGATAATTTTTCGCAGCTGCATGAATTCCCCAAGCAGCATTGGATTCTGTAAAAGATCCTCGTCGTAATGTCTCATGAGAATAGCCAAGAAATGGAGTGATATATTTCATCTTTTTTCCAACTTCGAAATAACTGGAATATAAATAGTCTCGATGTTTCACATCTCCCATAACTGTATAGGCATGTACATCCAATAATTCTCTCTTCACTCGGCTAGACACTCTTGCTGTTCCTAATCTTCCTACTAGGTAATAATCCTTTGCAAATTGTTTTTTCCCGTAAAAAGACATTCCAAACATATCACTCTTCGCATCCCCTGCATATTTATCAAAATTAGCATGTGCATAAGAATAAGAAAAAGCAAGTCCTAATTTTGTGCTGTCATTGATTGCCTTATCAATTCCTACTTGTCCTCCTGATACATGGGTTTTCGCGGAAGCATATCCACTTTGTTGTAGTTTTCCACTACTTCCAATAGCAGAAACCCAAGTGTTCCATTCTTTTTTCGACCTAGATAGATTTTCGATTCCTGCTAAACGATTTGATAAATCTCGATTCATATCTTGAACTTGTGAGAAAGTCAAAGCCTGAGAAGAAGCATAAATTTCTCCAGTTAATTTTTCCGTAGCCGTAGCAAAAGCAGTAGTTGCCATAGTTTGCAAAGAAGCCCCCATAGCGAGCTCTTCTGCTGTGGCCATTCCACTGGCTACTTTTTGATCCAAGTCAACAAATACTTTTTCTACGTTTTGTGCAGAATTTTTAGAAGATTCTCCTGCCTCCCCTAAATATTCTACTACATTTTGACGAGAAAGTTTTACATCCACTCCCTTTTCTGTAGTCTCTATCTTTCCAGTTACCATTCCTTGTGTTTCTACAGAATCAAATTCCCCTGCAACTGTTTTTCCACTTAATACGGTTTGTGTTTTGCTTTCCCCAATATACCCATTATTAAGAATTCCTAAAGTTCCTCCTTGTAAATAAATATTTCCTTTTACATGTACATTGGAAGAAAATCCGATTTGTGTATGAGATCCTGTACGAGCTGTATAATCTCCTCCAATAATCGCACTACTCCCTGTAAATGTTACCCTTCCTGCATTATCAACATTTCCTTTATTAGAAATATCCTGAAAATCTACTTCCTTTTCATCAATTAAAGTAGTTTTATTCTTATATCCTATAATACTCTTACTATGTAAAACCAGTGTTCCTGCACTTTTAACGTCAATTCCACTAGCATGAATTTTATGAACTTCTAAAGTTCCTTCTGTTACAATACTTTTTCCTTGATAACTATTATTTCCTGTCAAATGTAAGCTTCCTGCTCCAGATTTTTCTAATCCTCCCTCTCCATGAATTTCATTTTCAAAGTAAGAGACAGTTCCTTCGGGAAGTTTTGCACGAAAATATAATTTTTCATCTATCCGATTATTCCCATCAATCTGTAACAATTCTGTTAAAAAAGCTCCCGGCCCTTTTAAAGCTCTTTCTGTATTCAACATCCCCCAACCATATTCTTTATTTGGTTTTGACTCAGTATATCGTGTTTCATTTTCTGAATTGGTTCTATCTGTTGTACTAAAAAGAGTTTGTCGAACCTGATCATTTGTCATCCAATCGAATTTTTCAGCCACTAGAGCTGCCGCTCTTGCTACTCTCGGAGCTGCAAAAGAAGAACCAATTGTGCTAGAATTGCATCCTCCATCTGCTGAAATCGACCAACGAAAAGCATCTCCTGGATAGGCCAGATGCTTTGTATAATGAACATTCTTTATTCCATTTCTATATTTTTCCACTCCAATAGCGCTAATCCAACCTTTTTCCAATTCAGGAACATATTTGGGTAGTTTTGCCTCTAAAGTAGAATCATTCACAGAAACATCCCCTGTCCCATAGTTTCCATTTGCCCAAACAAAAATAGCTCCTTTTTCAACAAATGGTTTATATATCTGTTCAATAAAAGTTTTCATGGGATCTGTGTTGACCTCTGTTTTCTCGCTCGTCTCCTTAGTAGCACTCGCATCACTAACAGCTCCTCCAAAGGATTGATTAAAAACCTTTATTTTTTGATTTCCAAATTTTGGCAATAGTTGATGATAAAATGATGTACTAGTAGTAATCCCCTTATTCTCATCTTTCGAAGTTCCCGCTGTCACAGCAAGTGCTTTAAAAGAAACTCCCTCCATCATGGCCTCTAAAACTTGTTCTCCATGTGAATCTCCATTGGCATGATAAGAAGACTCTCTCTCTAAAATTTCAATTCCTGGATATTTTTGCTTGAGTGTGGCAGAATGAGTGATAAAATCACTATCTATAATGGCAAGCTTTTGACTCTCCCCTTTTTTATTTCCCCTTGTATCCGTTGGGATATTTTCTGTAGAATTCTGTCGCAATTTCCATACTGTTGAAATATTTCTTTTTTCAATATTTAGTGGCTCATTCGGTCTCACATTGGAGCCTCCATCCCCACCCCCTCCGCCTCCGCCTCCACAATTGGTACAGAGAAGAGAGGTTAAAAATAATAATAATAATTTCCCTTTCAAGTTTATAGATTCATTTTTTTTCTTTTTTTTCATCTATGCCTCCTTAACTAATTTTTATATAACATGCTTTTTTATGATATAATTCAATATATTTTTTATGTTTTTCTTCATTTTTGTTCTTTTTTAAGATGTATTCTTTTTAGATTATACATTACAATTTTATAATACTCTTTTCTTAAAATTTATTCAATATATTTTTATCTAAACTGAAAAACATATATAAAATTTTACTTTTTCAGAAAGAACTGGACAAGCAAAAAATTGAGTGCTATAATAATTAACATAGAAAATTAGGGAGGCATTATGTCATTATGGAATATAAATCGAAATTAGGCTTATTAGACACCGAGATCGCTATCAAAAAAGTAAAAGATTTTTTTGAAAAAGAACTATCCTTAGAACTTTCTTTAATTCGAGTTTCCGCTCCTATTTTCGTAAGACCGGAAAGCGGATTGAATGACAATTTAAATGGGATTGAAAGACCTGTTTCTTTCGACGTCAAAGCAGGAGATATTGCGGAAATCGTTCATTCTTTAGCAAAGTGGAAGAGAATGGCTCTGTATCGTTATGGAATTGAAACCTATAATGGTCTATATACGGACATGAATGCCATTCGAAGAGATGAAGACCCGGATGCTATCCATTCTTATTATGTAGACCAATGGGATTGGGAGAAAATCATTAAAAAGGAAGATAGAAATATAGAAACCTTAAAACATGTTGTGGAAGGAGTCTACTCCGCTTTACGAAAAACGGAACGATATTTGAGAACGCAATATCCGACTCTTAGTAAAAAATTACCGGAAAAGATTACTTTTATCACAACACAAGAATTGGAAGATAAATATCCGAATCTTACTCCAAAAGAAAGAGAGCATGCCATAGCAAAGGAACACAAAGCGGTTTTTCTTATGAAAATTGGAGGAACTTTGGCTTCCGGACAAAAACATGACGGTAGAGCTCCCGACTATGATGATTGGGAATTGAATGGAGATATTCTGGTTTGGTATGAACCTTTACAAATCGGATTGGAACTTTCCTCTATGGGAATTCGTGTTGATGAAGAATCCTTGGAAAGACAATTAAAAATTTCAGGTTTGGAAGAAAGGAAAGCTTTTCCGTTTCATCAAATGGTACTGAACAAAGAATTACCATACAGCATTGGAGGAGGAATCGGACAATCCCGGATTTGTATGTTTTTCTTGGAAAAAATTCATATCGGAGAAGTACAAGCCTCTATCTGGCCGGAAGAAATTCGTAAGGAATGTGAAGAAAAAAATATTATTTTATTGTAAAAAGAGGATTGACTTTTTTACAAAGAATAGGTATAATAAACAAAATCAGAAAATATTAGGAGGAAATAAAAATGAAATCTATAGTGAGGAGAAGGCAATTTCACATGTATTAGAATTGAATAGCCTAGTGTCAGTGACTTTGTTTTCATTTTTATTTTATCACATTTTGTATTAAGTATATCTGAGAGGTCAATAGAAATATTCTATTGACTTTTTTATAAAAATGTATATTAAAACGAAAAACAGTTTGTCAAAAACTGTTTTTTTATTTTTTAGGAGGACATGGTGGAATATTTACAAACATTACAAGACATTTTTTTAGCGGAAGATCGTTATCTTTACATTCTAAACGGATTGGGATTTTCTGTGGGGGTTACTCTTTTTGCGGCGATTTTAGGAATTTTATTGGGAATTCTGTTAGCCTTACTGAAATTATCTCAATCGAAATTCTTGTCCCAAATTGCCTTACTGTACATTGATATTGTGCGTGGAACGCCGGCTGTTGTACAACTGATGATTTTAGCTAACATCGTTTTTGTGGGAGCCTTACGAGAAACTCCTATTTTATTGGTTGCAGGAATTGCTTTTGGAATAAATTCCGGAGCCTATGTGGCAGAAATCATTCGTGCCGGAATTGAAGGTTTGGAAAAGGGACAGACGGAGGCAGGGAGAGCTTTGGGGCTTAGCTATGCTCAAACAATGAAATTTATTATCATTCCACAGGCAATTAAAAAAATTCTTCCGGCTTTAGTCAGTGAATTCATCACGTTATTGAAAGAAACTTCCATTGTCGGATTTATTGGAGGAGTTGATTTACTGCGTTCTGCCAATATCATTACAAGTCAAACCTATCGTGGAGTGGAACCTTTATTAGCTGTCGGTATCATCTATTTAATATTGACAAGCATATTTACCATATTGATGAGAAAAGTAGAAAAGGGGTTGAAAGTCAGTGATTAGAGTTGAACATTTAGATAAAAATTTTGATAACTTAAAAGTGTTAAAAGATATTTCCGTAGAAATTCAAAAAGGAGATATTGTAGCAATTATAGGTCCTTCTGGAAGTGGAAAATCTACTTTTCTTCGTTGTATCAATCGTTTAGAAGAACCCAGTGCCGGACATATTTTTATCGATGAAGAGGATTTAATGGAGGAAAATGTCGACATCAATAAAATTCGAGCCAAAGTGGGAATGGTATTCCAACATTTCAATCTATTCCCACATATGACGGTATTGGAAAATTTGATCTTAGCACCGATACAAATCAAAAAGATGCCAGAAGAGGAAGCCAAAGAAAAAGCAAAAGCCTTATTGGATAAAGTTGGATTATCGGATAAGGCGGAAGCCTACCCAAATCAATTGTCCGGCGGACAAAAACAAAGAATTGCCATTGCAAGAGCTTTGGCAATGGAACCGGAATTGATTCTATTCGACGAGCCGACTTCCGCCTTAGATCCTGAAATGATTAAAGAAGTGCTGGATGTTATGAGAGAATTGGCAAAAGAAGGAATGACTATGATGATAGTAACTCATGAAATGGGATTTGCTAAAAATGTAGCTAACCGTGTTTTATTTATGGAGCAGGGAGCTATCATCGAAGACTGTCATCCGAAAGAATTATTTGAACATCCGAAAAGTGAGCGTGTGAAAGATTTTTTAAATAAAGTGTTAAATAAATAATTTCCGATAAAAAGAATTCTATATAAAAAAGAGGAGTGATGAATATGAAAATGATGAAATACTTTGGAATGTTTATTTTAATGGGAATGATGTCGGCAGTGATGTTTGCAAAAACTCTTTATGTGGGAACCAATGCAGAATTTGCCCCTTTTGAATATTTAGAAAAAGGAAAAATAACCGGTTTTGATATCGAACTGATGAATGCTCTTGCAAAGGAAATGAAAATGGATATTAAAATAGAAAATATGGCATTTGACGGTCTGTTACCGGCTTTACAAATGAAAAAAGTGGATGTTGTCATTGCAGGGATGACAGAAACTCCAGAAAGAAAAAAAGCGGTTAACTTTACAAAACCTTATTTCAAGGCAAAGCAAGTTATTATTACAAAAAAAGGAAAAGATATCAAAGATTTCCAAGAATTAAGCGGAAAAAAAGTGGGCGTAATGCTTGGATTTACAGGAGATGCAGTAGTGAGTGATATTAAAGGAGCTAAAGTACAACGATTTGATGCGACTTACTCTGCCGTAATGGCTCTGGAAAATGGAAAGGTGGACGCTGTGGTTGCCGATTCCGAACCTGCTAAAAAATATATCGCAAGTTACAAAGACTTATCCATTGCTTCTGCCAAAGCGGAAGAAGAAGATTACGCAATTGCTGTTCGAAAAAATGATAAAACCTTATTGGAGAATTTGAATAAGGCTATGGAGAAAGTAAAGGCAAACGGTACCTATGATGTTTTATTGAAAAAATATTTTAAATAGAGGAGGAAAACATGAAAATTGATGTATTCTTAACAGCGGAAGAAGCAAAAAGAAAAGAAATTCATGACAGCAATATCGTTGTCATCGATGTGTTGCGAGCAACTTCTGTTATGATTACGGCAATGGCTCATGGAGTTTCCAAAATTCACCCCTATGAAAGCATAGAAGAAGTGAGAGAAGCCTCTCTTGCTTCTTCTTTTTCAATTCTATGCGGAGAGAGAAAAGGACTTACCATACATGGCTTTGACTATGGAAATTCTCCTCTGGAGTATCAAAAAGATAACATACGAGGTGCAGAAATGTTCATGACGACAAGTAACGGAACTCGTGCCTTACGAAATATCCATGGGCAAAATAATAGAATTTGGATTGCTTCTTTTTTAAATCTAAGCTCTATGAGTACTTTTTTAGAAACAGAGAAGAAAGACTGTACTATTCTCTGTGCAGGAACAGAAAATCAATTTTCACTTGACGATGCTCTCTGTGCAGGAATGCTGATACAAAAATTACACTGCTATGAAAAATCGGATCTTGCTCTTGCCTTAGAAAGGCTTGCAAAAAATTCAAAAAATATAGCTGAAAGTCTGCATGCTGCAAAACATTATCGCTATTTAAAAAGTATCGGCTTGGAAAAAGATTTGGAATTTTGCTGCACTCCGGATCAGTATTCCCTTCTTTTGGAGTACGATCCGAACACAAACTCCATTTGTTCCATATAAAGCACTTCTTTGTTAAATTTCATGTAAGCATTTTTCAATGTGTTTTTTTATAACATGAAAAGGGATTCTTTCTTGTTCTAATCGAATTTTTTTTCCAAAGAAATTGTTTTGTAATTTTATAGCTAAATCAGATTCTTCTTTTGTTAAGTATTTTATATCAAATGACCACTGCCTTTCTTCTTCTACCCATAATTCTTTATATCCTAGCAAGATTTCTTCTGTCATAGCAAAAGATTTTAAATGTGGAAAAAAAGCTCTTGCTGTACTAAGAATATTAAATCCATGAGTATCTAAATCTCCCCAATAATAGAGTTTTTTTCTCGATAACCACTCTACCTCTCGAAGTAGAGTAATTCCATATCCTCTTCCAAAAATCACAATAGAGTTTTTATAGTTTGGAAAAGCAAGAAAATTAACTTCATTTTCCGTAAAAAATATATTTTCTATCTTAGGGTTCCATTGCTTGAATTCTGTAAAAGGAATACTAAGTTCTTTAAATTTTTGCTCTTGATAAGTTTCATCTAAAATTCGAAATCGAACAGTAGTTTCTCTTCTTTTTAAGTAAAATTTGTCTTCAAATTCTTTTTTACTTAGATCCATAGATTCTTCAGGTAATAAAATTTTAAAGAGTTCTTCTAATATGGGTTTATGACTCTCCATAAATTTTGTATCGATTTCAGGAATATCTAATTGGCGTATGTATAAATTAGGTCTTGGATTTTTTTCAAACCATCTAATAATTGCAATCAATTTTGAAAAATTTTTTCCCACATGATTTATTATTTTAAAAGGATATTTATAAATCCAATTCCGTAAATCTTCATTTTGAGGCCAAATATTAATAAATTCATCTGCAATCATCAAAAAAAGTTTCTCTTCAGCTTCTTTCTGGATCAAATGAAGAGCTACTTCTTTGGTTGGAATGATGACATGTGTGGGAATTTTATTCTTTCCTACAATTCGAAAATTGATTTCCTTTTCTAATAATTCATAGCTATTCTTTTTTTTTGCTTCCCTTTTCAAGCTTTGAATCCATTCTAAACTTTCCATAAAATAAAGAGAAAATTCTTGAGAAGTTGGCACTTTTAGAGCAATTTTTAAAGGAAATAAATTATTTTCTTCTAAACTGTTTCTCAGAATCTCCCCTTTATTCCATTTACTTTCTATTTTTGCTTTAATATCATTTATCTTGGTCCATTTTTTCAAATCCATTTGCCTCCCATTTTTGACGTTTTTCATGATATTCTTCAATAGAAACATTTTTGATGCTTGATTCATGAGTAATCTCAGAATGAGTTACAAATCCAAGTCTTGAAATAAAAGGTTCTATCGTTGAAATTTTTAATAAAGGAGTGACTAACATTAATTGAAATCGCAATTGTTCAAAAAGCTGTAATCCAAATTTTGCAGAATCATCAGAACTTTTTAAGAAAGCTTCATCAATAACTACTAATCGGAAAGAAGAACCTTGCCTTTCTTTTTGATTCAATTTGTAATTATAACTAAGTCCAGCAGCCAGTATGGTGTAAGCTAATTTTTCTTTTTGCCCTCCTGACTTTCCATCAGAATCGGAATAATGTTCATATTCCTCATCATTTTCTCGAAATCTTTCTGTTGCTGAAAATACAAACCAATTTCGTATGTCTGTAACTTTTTGTGTCCACTTTTTATCGGCATCCGAAAAATCTTTTCTCCCTTTAAATTTTTCAATGATCTCTTTAATTTGTAAAAATTTACTTTCCAAAACTTCTTCTTCTAAATTTGTCATTCCTTCTGTACAAGCTCTAAGTTGATTTTTAAATATTTTAATGTCTGCTTCTGGAGTTTCTTCATAATTTAAGCAAATGTATCTACCTAAATTGTAATCAATTTCTTTCAAAGAATCATTAATTTCTTGGATTCTTGCAAGAATATTTTTTCGATGTTGATATAATTCATTATGGAAAAGAGAAATATGTTGAATTACTTTTCCTTGAAGTTCATTTTTAAAATTTTCCTGAAATTTTGGTAAATTATGATATAAAAGTTCAGATAATATAATTTTATATTCATTGAGAGATTCTATATGATTGCTTAGTTCAAGGGTTTCGTTTGGATAGGAATATTTAAATGCCGTCATTTGATTTTGAATATGTGAACTTAACCGATTTATAGATTCTTGAAGTTTAGACAATCGAGAATGTAAATCACTTGAATATTTTCTTTCATAATCTACAGAATAATTTTGTTTCATACCATTTTTTTCCAGAAAAATAGAGAAGTCATTTTTGATAAAAGGATACATTTCTCGATCTTTTTCTGTTTCTTGATTTATTTTTTCTTCATTGTTCTTTTGCTGTTCTTCATAAGTTTTATATTTCCCTTCTCGCTTTCCTCTCTCATTCATGAGTTGATTTTGTTGCTCTCTACATTTATTTTTTTCTTCTTCTTTTTCTTTCTGTTGTTTTTCTAGTGTCTCTAAAATACTTTTATTCTCTTTAATTTCTAAAATTCTATTTTGGCAATTTTGAATCGCTTCCTCTGTCGTAACAATATCTAACTCATGATAATCAGTATATTCTGAAAGAGAGGCTACAGCCGACAATAACTGTCCTATTTCCTTCTTTTTTTTACTCCATTCCCTTTCACGAATTAAGAATGTTGTTAATTGATTTTCAATTTCTATTTTTTCTTCAGATAAGATTTTTCTCTTTTTAGCATTTGAAAAACCAAGTACATATTTTTTTCTGTCATAAATATTGAAATTATCATCTTTTTCATGTCTTTTTTCTGTTTTGATTTGTCCATTTTTTGTAATAGCTTTTATTTCCTTTCGGAAAAGTTCCATTTTTTCACAACAAATATGAGGGAATCTCTTACTGACTTCTCCTTTCATCCATTCCGTGAAAAGGGTATCTTTTTTTATAAGAAGTTTTTTAGCAACAGAATTTTCTTCTAAAGTAGAGGAACTTCTATTCTTCTTACTATCAACTTTAAAATAGACTAATTTTCTTCCTAAGTGTTCATTATCTACCCAGTCTGAGACAGAAGAATAATGTTTTTCGGGTACTAGAATAGAAATAGCAAAACTATGAACAAGGCGTTCTATAGCTCCCTCCCATTTCATTTCGGAATCTTTTACCTCTATAAGTTCTCCTGAAAAAGGAAGTTCTTCTATTTTAATATTTAATTCTTTACAAATATGATTTCGAAGGGAGACAAGATGATATGGCAAATTAGAAGTTCTTTCTTTCAGAGATTGTATTTCCTCTTCCAATTTCTTTTTTTCCTCTTCATATTGTTTGATTTGAATAGTTATCGTGATTAATTCATTTTGAATTTCATCATCCTTTTCATATATATCTTTTTGAATTTTGGGAATTTTTATATAATTTTTTTGAAAACCCTCTAAAGATCGAATTGCAGATAAACCTAATTTTTTAGCAAGAGTATTGTATTTTTCAAGAGCAACATTTTTTCTATCCAACTCTTCTTTTTTTCGACTTACTTCATCTTCTAATCGATTTAATTCCTGTCCTCCGTTTTCCAGAATTGCCCTTGCAATTTGTTTTAACTCCTCCGCTATTTGCTCTTCTCTTTTCTTTTCAAATTCTATTTTTTGTTCTATTTTACTAATTTGTTCTTTTAATTTTTTCATTCCTTCTAAAATTTCAATTTGTCTTTGCAAGGCAAACCAAATTTCTAAACTTTTATCAGCGAGTTCTATCTGATTTTTTTCTTGTATTTTGATCTCGTATTCTCTTCCCTTTTCTTGAATAGGATTTAACATATCGATTTGTTTTTTTGCTTTTAGTACAGCTTCATAGGCAGCATTCAAATTTGCATAATGTTTTAATAATTTGCCAATTTGTTCTTCGGTGTCTTCTTTTTCTAACATACTCGTTCTTACAAAAGTATTTAAAGAATCTACTTGTTTTACAGAAATCATTTGTTGAAAAAGTTCAATTGCCTGTTCACTAATATTTCCTAATTGTTTTCGATAGTATTCACCATATTGCGGAAAACTATCATAAATTTTAGCTCCCTTTTTCTTTAATTGATTTCTAAGAAATCGTATATCTGAATGAAAATTTACGAAATCTTCGTTGATAAATAATTCCTGATTAGAAATTACATACATTCTATTAGGCTCTGTTTCATTGTCTTTGAACCAAAAAAAAATTGCAAGACTTGTTGTTTGTTTTCTATCAAGATCTCGAAAAGTAGCTAAAATAACAGAATAATTACTAGTGTCTCGAAGAGCTTCCGGCTTTCCCCTTCCTTCTAAGGAGTATTTTCTTCCGTAATATCCTAATACATAAGATTTCACACTCCTTTCTTTGGAAGAGGCATCCGCTGCTTTATTATAGGCTACTTTTCTGGGAGGAACTAATAAAGTAATAAGTGCATCAACTAAAGTAGATTTTCCTGATCCGGAAGTCCCCGTTAAAAGAGATGTATAACCTTCTAGGGAAAAATTCCATGCTTTTTTATGAAAGGTTCCCCAATTGTAAACTTCTAAATTATGTAATCGAATTCCTAAAAAATGATTCATTGTATCTACTCCTGTTTATTTTATTCCTAATCCATAGTTCGCATATTCTTCTAATTTTTCATCAAAGTTTTCTAACCATTGTGCATCTACAAAACCTCGAATCAAGGGCAGAATTTCAAATTGCTCTTCTGAGTTTTTTAAAGCACGTATAAAGCCAAGTTCTTCAACTCTCTTTATTTCTTGTTCTATTTCTTTTTTTTGTTTCGCTTCATCATTGGTATCTTTTAGAAAGGTCCTCATTTTTTCTAATATTTGTTTTTTAGAAAAAATGCTTCTTCCTATTGATTCTTCTTTGTTTGATTCTGCATATTCTTTCCGTAAAAGAACCAATAAAAGGCTGGTATTGTATTTTAATTGCCTTCTGGAAATCAATCGAGGAATTTCCATTTCATCATCCTTATATTCTCGTTGTTTTACATAGGCATAGCCATCCTGAGTTTGTACCATCAAAGTGAGACCCATCTTTGAAATATAATCTTCTATTTGTATTTGATTTTCTATAATAGTGTTCCATATTTTGGTCTGTGTAGATTCATTTACAACTCCTTTTAATAAAGTTACAACGGCTACAGAAAACTCATAAATATTTTTATCCATGTATTTTCTCCTTTGGAATGTATATTATTTTTGGAAGTTTTGCTCTCAGTTTTTTCCCCTCTTTGTTTTTAAATTCAATATATTCTACTTGTTTCTCGACACAAATCTCAACATTTTCTAATTTATAAGATTCTATTCCTAAGTAGACACTGAGCTCTTCTAATCCATATTGTAAAGGATGTTGCTCTATGATTTGAGATAAAGTTCTCTCTCCTTTTTCATCAACTTCTTCTTTTATGTTCTCTATTAATATATCTTTATTAATATAAATGTGGGAATATAGCACTTCATCAGAATCCAATGATTCTCCATACTCAATATCTTCATCTCTTAATTCTATTTGTTTAGGTGGTGTGAACAATTTCCGATCAAAAGGTAATTTTAGAGCAGGGCTCACTTCCTCAATTTCAAAAAAAAGCTCTTTTGACAATTTTCCCCTAATTTTAAGAGCGTTCAATTCAATATTCTTTATAATTTGATTGATTCGCCTTTCCTCCTCTCGATAGTTATTATCTACATATCTTTTTAACTGCTCTGACATAACTTCTACATTATTCCAAACATAAATACTAGCATTCAGCCAATCATCAACAATTCTCTCTATTCCACTTTTTATGACAAGTTCTCTAATTTCTTCCAAATTTTTTAATTTTTCAATACTTTCTTCAAAATTAATTTTTGCATCATTTGACATGATGAATTTAAAAAAAGCTTCAAAACTTTTTCCTTGGTCAGATTTATAAATATCATCCTGTTCAGAAAAATATTCTTCAATTAATTCCCCTTTACTTCCCTCCCAACTTGCAATTTTTTCTTGCATAGTTCTATTTAAATTCCGAAAATTTTGTTCTACAGCACGAAAATCAGACAAAATTTCTCTAGACATAGAAGAAGCTTGTAAAAATCGTTCTTTAATTTGAGTAGATTCTAAATTTTTCATTTTTCCTTGCTTTACCAATTCGATTTCTCTTTCAATTTCTAACTTTTTTCTTTCCAATTCTTGGATTTTTAACTCTGGATCCGTTTCTGTCCCTGACAATATTTCATGAAAAAGTCCAAAAATCATCATAAGTCTGGATTCTGTCCCAATAAATTGCTCACTTTTCAAAGATATAATCCAATCAATTGCTTCTTGAGTTGAAGAAGTCAAATCATAATGGATTTCATCACTATTTCTAGGATAAAATCTTCGTAACCAACCAGAACTGTCATCAGACCACTCCACTAGATATTCTTTTGCTTTCTTTTTATTATCTCGAATATAAGGAATTTCTTCCATAAAATCGTCAAGGTGATTCATCAAAATATGTTCAGGAATCTCTCTTTCATTTGTAAAAATAAATTCTTTAAAAAAGAAGGACAAGAAAAAAGGAGCATTGTCTGCAGCCATCAATTTCCAAGCAGGATGAAAACGCCTTAAGCTATGTAAAGAATGATAAGACATATGTTCTATTAAATCGTTTTTCATAGATGTTCTCCTTAAACAATTATTACATCTATAATATCCTAATTTTCTCTTTTATGTCAATATAAAATATTTATAAAAAAACCTTGTTAACTTAAAATCATCGAAATAATATCTTCTCTTTGAAAACAAAATAAAATTAACTGTCTCAAAAAATAAGAATAAAAATCTTATAGAAATCAAAGAGATTTAAAAATTTTCCTTGCTATCAAAGAAAAAATAGAATATACTGATAAAAAGATATAATATATATATGATTTCATAGAGGAATTGTAAAAAAAGAGGTGGCTATATATTTTTTTAGTCTATCTTTTTCTGTGTTTTTTTCTGCTAAAAAAAGAAGAAGAAACGAATAGATTGACTTTCAAAGAACGGATTAGCTCTGTTAGAATAAGATTTTTACGAAGGGAGAGAGAAAGCAAAATGAGAAATCGATTTTTAAAAAAAGCTATAGCGATACTATTCTTAATCTTTCATATGACTGAACTATTTGCAAGCAATCTAATTGTAGACCCAAATGCAAGCCACAATACAAAACTTGATAAATCTAATACAGGAGTACCAATAGTAAATGTATCCACTCCTAATCATCGTGGAATAAGTGTAAATGAATTCTTGGAATATAACATAGGAAAAGAAGGGCAGGTTTTAAATAATGCGGATAATGTTGGAAGATCTCATCTCGCAGGTCTCATTCATGCCAATCCTAACTTAGCACCTAATCAAGCAGCTAATTTAATTGTCCTACAAGTGAATGGTTCCAATCGTTCTCAAATAGAAGGATATTTAGAAGCGCTAAGTAGAGAGAAAGTAGATGTTATTCTAAGTAATGAAAATGGGCTATATATCAACAATGGTGGAACTATCAATATTAAAAACTTTACTACTACTACAGGGAAAGTTAGTCTAAAAGATGGAGATATTGTTGGAATAGATGTGGAAAAAGGAAGGATTGCGATAGGTCCTAAAGGTTTGGATGTTAGCAATGCCAATTATGTAGAATTGCTTTCTAAAACTTTAGAACTTGCGGGGAATTTAGTTACTCATGCAGATGTAAAAGTTATTACAGGTTCGAATAAGATTGATAAAGATGGGAATATAAAAAAAATTGAGTCAAGTACTCCTGTAGGGGTGGCAATCGATGCTTCTCAACTTGGAGGGATGTATGCAGGTCAAATCAAAATAATAAGCACAGAGAAAGGAGCCGGAGTCAATTCGGATGCTTTTATTGTGTCTAAAAATAAGAGATTAGAAATCACGGCGGATGGAAAAATAAAGGTAAATAAGGTACAAGGGAAAGGAATCGAGATTCAAGGAAAGGAATATGAACAAACAGGACTTGCGCAATCTGACTTGGATATTAACATAAAGGCCGATAGTATAAAGCTTCATGGGGATGGGACTCAAGCTGAGAAGAAAATAAACTTAGATGGAAATGTAGAGAATAACTCTGCTATATACACAAAAGAAACTCTATACACTAAGGATTTGAAAAATACTAGCGAGATACAAGTAAAAAAAGAGATACAAATAGATGGTAAATTAATAAGTAGTGGAAACATCCAAGCAAATGATAAAATATCAGTTGCTTCAAATGTAGATAATACAGGCGATATTTCAACTAATTCAACTTTCACTGCTAAACATGTGAAAACTACAAAAAAATTATTAGCAAAGGACTCTATTCATGTTAGTCATTTAGAAAACGAAGGGGAATTAGCAACAAATAGTAGTTTAACAATAAATGGAAAGCTAGAAAATAAAGGAAACATCCAAGCGAATGATAAAATAACAGTTGTTTCATCAGTAAAAAATTCAGGAAAAATATTATCAAATTCAACATTTACAGCAAAAGATACAAAAAATACCAACTCATTAGTCGCAGCTAGTGATATAGCTGTTAGGAATCTAGATAATTCAGGAACTTTCGTTTCAAATAAAAAATTAACTGTCGATGGGAATTTAAAAAATACTAAAAATATTCAGGCTAACGATAAAATATTAATTTCTTCTTCAGCTGACAATAGTGGAAATATTTTAACTAATTCTAGTTTCACTGCAAAAGATACAAAAAATACTAAGAAAATCATAGCAAAAGATAATATTAAAACAGGAAACTTAGAAAATACAGATATTGTTGCTACCGATGCTAGTTTAAAAGTAGCTGGAAATTTAAATAACAGTGGAAATATAAGGGCTATAAAAGAAATTACAATAGAGGAAAATGCTAAGAATACTGGTAGTATTTTGACTAATTCATCTTTTCGCGCAAAGGATACGAAAACTACGAATAAACTTGTTGCAATGGGAGAAATTAACACAAAAAATCTTGTAAACGAAGGGGAGTTGGCAACAAAAGGGAAATTAAATGTAGATGAAAGTTTAACTAATAAGAAAAACATTCAAGCTGTTGATCATATAACTGTTAACTCAAAGGTACAAAATGACGGAACTATAGTAACAGATGCTAACTTCTCATCCAAAGATATCGTGAATACAAAAACTTTCATGGCAAGAGAAAATATAAGCTCAGGAACACTAGATAACTCTGGTGTATTTAGTGCTGGCAAAGATTTAATAGTGAAAGGCTCTGTAAATAATTCTAAAACAATAGAAGCCACAAATATAGATATAATTGGAGAGAATTTAGTAAATAGCTCAAGTATAAAGGCTGATAATATCTTAGCAACTGTAAAAACAACGAAAAATGATGGTGATATACTAGCGCTTAAAGATATTACACTCAATACGAAAAAGTTAGATAATACAAAAAAGATCGCTGCCCTACAAAATATTACAGCGAATAACACTGCTCTTACAAACTCTGGAGAAATTATATCCAATAATAAAATAGAACTAAATAATTCTAATATATCAAATACAAATAAAATTCTATCTAACACTATTGACATGAAAAATACATCTAATTTCAATAATACAGGAACTATAAGTGGAACGGATGTAACATTAACAAGTGTAAATGATATTCATTTAATTGCTAATTTACATGGAGAAAATAGCCTTATCATAGAAGGAAAAAATATAGTAAATGACGGAAAAACAACAGGGAAACATTTAATTTCTATGAAATCTAATGACTTCACTAACAAAAAAGAACTATCCAGCAAAGAGTTAAAAATAGATGCTAGTGGAGATATAGTAAATGAAAATAGTATTAGCGCAAACGATTTACATATGAATGCTAAAAATCTAACGAATCATGATCTAATAGCAGCTGAAAACAATGCCAATATAAATGTTAAAAACAAAGTTACAAATACAGAAAATAGCTCTATATATGCAGGGAATAAATTAAATATTCAAGCTAGTGAGCTCTTCAATGATTCCGCTGAAATTTTAGGAACAGATGTAAAACTGGAAGCTAATCAGATTACAAACCACATAGGAACTCTTCAAGCCTTGAATACTATGCATATAAAGGCAGGAAAATTTGAAAATATAGGGAAGGTTGAAGATCTAGATAGATATGAGAGTTACTATGAAACTTGGGATGGACAAAGAATAGAAGCTAATCAGATTGAAGATTGGAAAGTACATTTTTCAAAAAGTTCCTCAAAAAGAAGTAATGGAAGCGCAGGAAAGACAATCAGAAGAAGGCAAAGAGAAGCATATCATGAAATCTCTGAAAAAATGAAAAATGACAAGTACGCTTCTTTGCTATTTCCAACATATGACAAATTAATGAGAGGGTATTTAGGGGATAGAGGAGAATATACAGAAAAAACGGGTAGCGCAAGAATACAAACCGTTCCATTACAAGAAAAATTAAGAAGTTTAGGGAAAACAACTCATGCGAAAGTCCTTGCAGGAAACAATATCCTAATAGAAAAAAAGAGTGATTCTAATAATGAAGTTATGAATAAGGATGGAATACTATCAGCAGGAAATACCATAAAAATAGATGCCAATCAAGTACAAAATCTTGTATCCGTCGGAGATGAAAAAATAAAAGTAAAAACCGGGGAAGAAAGTATGTACATCAAATTGGAACGTACTGGAAAAAAACCTAGGAAAAAAGTCAAAATGGAAGTTAGCTATGATAGAGATTTTGCAAATGACTACATTACGAAAAAAATTCCAAAATTAGATGAAAAGGGAAGACAAGTCTATCAGAAAAAATTTGGTGGAAGAAAAAAAACTGTATATGAATATGTAACAGAATATGTGGGAAGATATGCCTATGTAACAGGGCAACCAAGTGTAATAGAGGGAAAAAATGTAGTGATAGACAATGCTAGCCTTGTTAGACAAGGGATAGAGGAAGCTAATGGATACCTTAAATCTGGAAAAGATGTAAATATCCAAAATTTTACAAGCAAGAACTTTCATACAGGTCTTTCTAATGGAAATCAAGAACTTCACTTTAATTTATCTAGAACAAATATCCCTACAATAAATTTGAGTAAGCCACTAGAGAATATGGGAAATCATTTAGCTACTGTTGATAACCCTGTCGCTAATTTAGAAAATAACCTAGAATTTAATAATCCGTTACATAATTATGAGAATACGAAAATATATAATAATTTAAGCTCATTAAACGATATATTAAAAAGTGGAAAAATTGATATAGTTCCAAACCTTCCGAGTTCTTTATTTATTCAAAATTTAGAGCCTACTGGAAAATATGTTATGGAAACTAGATTAAAGCACATTGCGCTTAGCAATTATTATGGAAGTGACTATTTCTTAAAAAGAATAGGCTATGAAGAAACATGGGATTGTAAATTGCAATAGTAAATGTCACACTAAGAAAAATATTTTGTAAGTTCTTTAGAATATACTTCTAAGGAACTTTTCCCATTAAATAATTTTCTTGGATATGAATTCATCCACTCTTCTATTCTTATTATTTCTTCTTCGCTTATAGAACCTATATCTACTCCCTTTTTTATATAGCGCCTAATTAATTTATTATTATTTTCATTACTTCCTCTTTCTCCTGAACTATAACTATGCGCATAAAAGTATTCTATTCCTAACTCTTCTATTGCTTCAGCATTCATAAATTCGCTTCCATTATCACTTGTAATTGTCTTTATTAGTTCTGGATATTCTCTAACAATATTTTTTACTGTTTCCACAACATCTTTTACTGTTTTAGACTTTAATTTTCTTATTACTTCTAATCTTGATTTTCTATCTGTAAGAACTAAAAGACATGAAGAGCTTCCTCTTTTGCCTACAACAGTGTCCATCTCAAAATGACCTATTTCCTCTCTATTATTAATTAGCTGTGCCCTTTGTTCTATTGATTTTCCTCCTTGTTTTCTTATTCTTTTTTCTTTGAGAGATTTTTTTCTTATATCTTTTTTGTAACACATATCTTTCTCAGTAAATTTTATAAATAATTCTTTATGAATATAGTTATACAATGTTTTTAATGATATATTTACATTGAAACCCTTCTTTTTAGCACTTTCTAAAGCTGCATAGGGAGAATTTTTATCAATAAGCATAGAGTTTTCTAGAAAATTAATTAATTCATAATTCTTATCTATTTTTAAATTACCTTCTTTTTTTCTTTGAGAATCATTATATTTTCTTTGAGCTTTATGCGCAGAGTATGTGTCGTAAAGAGATAAATCAGAGTTTTGTAATCCTTCTACCCAACCTCTTTTAATTTCTCTTTGAATAGTTCTCCTAGAAACATCAATTAACTGAGCAATCTTAGTTTTAGAATACCCTAATTTAAAGTAAGCTTCAATTTTTCCTCTTTCAATGGAAGTTAAATGTTTACCTTTTTCTCTTTTTATAGTATACTTTTGTTGAACCATAGTAGTTTATCTCCTTTTGATTGATCGGCAAATTAATCATATCATAGAAAACTACTTATGGTTCTTTTTATTTTATTTTAGTGTGACACTTTATTTTACAACTTAAATATTTTTCCAAAACTTTATCTATGGAATAATCTATGCTATAATGTAACAAAATGAAAGTTTCATTACAATAAGGGAGGATATAATATGTTTGAGAAAACAGAAAAATGGTCCGGAGAAGAGGGGAAAAAAATATTTCCTTTTTCGGAAGACTATCGTCAATTTTTATCAAAGGTGAAAACCGAGAGAGAATTTGTAAAAGAGGGGATTGTCTTAGCGGAAAAGAATGGTTTTCGTGCGGCGGAAACTTTTAAACAATATCAGGCAGGGGATAAAATTTACTATGTTAACCGAAATAAAAATTTAGTGTTGGCTATTATCGGACAGGAAGATTTGGAACAGGGGATTCATTATGTGGTATCTCATATTGATTCCCCAAGATTGGATTTAAAAGCCAATCCCTTGTATGAGGAATTGGATTTGGCGTATATGAGAACTCACTACTACGGAGGAATTAAAAAATATCAATGGGCTTCGATACCTTTAGCGTTGCATGGAGTGGTAGCTTTGGAGTCCGGGGAAGTGGTTGAGATTTCTTTAGGAGAAGAGGAGGAAGAACCGGTCTTTACGATTCCGGATTTGTTACCGCATTTGGCTGGAAAGTATCAAGGAGAACGAAAAACAGGGGAAGTGATACAGGGGGAAGAGCTTCAAATTTTAGTGGGAAGCATTCCGACCAAAGTAGAAAATAAAGAAGTAAAAGATACAATTAAACAAAATATTTTAGATATTTTGAAACGGAATTATGGAATGGAAGAAGAAGATTTTATATCGGCGGAATTGGAACTGGTTCCTGCAGGAAAGGCAAGAGATATCGGCTTTGATAAATCCATGATAGGTGCTTATGGACAGGATGACAGGGTTTGTGCCTATACTTCTTTGCGGGCTATTTTGGAAATTACGAATATTCCTGTGAAAACTGCGGTTTGTTTTTTAGCGGATAAAGAAGAAATCGGTTCGACAGGAAGTACAGGATTGCAATCGGATTTCTTAAATTATTTTACCGGAGATATGTTGGAAAAAACAAAGGGGAAGTTCCATGAAATGATGTTACGGAGAACTCTGTGGAATTCAAGAGCTTTGTCTTCCGATGTCAATGTGGCAATGGATCCTATTTTTAAGGGAGTACACGATGCTCAAAATGCTGCAAAAGTAGGAAGCGGAGTGGTTCTTACAAAATATACGGGAGCAAGAGGAAAAAGCGGAACCAATGATGCGGATGCGGAGTATGTTGCCTATATCCGAAAGATTTTAAATGAGGGAGAGGTTTGTTGGCAAACAGGAATGTTAGGAAAAGTGGATGAAGGTGGAGGAGGAACTGTAGCCATGTTCTTAGCACATTTAGGAATTAACACGATTGATATTGGACCCGGATTACTTGCCATGCACTCACCTTTTGAAGTGGCTTCCAAATTTGATATTTATCATACCTATAAGGCATATAAAGTGTTTTATCAAGCAAAGTAGGAGTTTCTTATGAGATATTATATAAAATACATTTCTCCGGTAGCGGATTTGTATTTGGTGGAAGAAAGAGGACAGCTTGTTGAAATTTCTTTTCATCAATTGGAACACCGGGAAGAGATGGAAGAAAAAAGAACGGAATTGTTGGAAGAAGCGGAAAGACAACTGCAAGAATATTTTGCAGGAAGATTGCAACATTTTGACTTGCCTTTGCATCCGCAGGGAACCGAATTTCAAAAGAAAGTATGGAAGGCTCTTATGAGCATTCCCTATGGAGAAACCAGAAGTTATGGAGAAATTGCAAAGCAGATAGGAAAGGAAAAGGCAGTTCGAGCAGTCGGAGGGGCGAATCATGTCAATCCCATTTCGATTGTGATTCCCTGTCATCGTGTGATTGGGAAAAATGGAAGTCTAACGGGGTATGGGGGAGGCTTGAAGATAAAAGAAACACTATTGACATTGGAAAGGAAAAAATCATGAAAAAAAGAGTCGCAGTTATCAGTGCTATTTTAGAAAATGCGATAGAACATCAGGCGGAATTTAATGAAGTGATTGCAAGATTTCAAAAAAATATTCATGGAAGAATGGGAATTCCTTTTCATCAAGAGGGAATTTCCGTAGTGTCCATTACCATGATAGGGACTATGGATGAAATCAATGCTTTTACCGGAAAATTAGGAAGTATAGAGTCCGTACAGGTCAAGACAGCCATTTCCAAAAAAGAAATTGAGGAATTATGTTAGTACGACAATATATTGATGAATTATATGAAAAAAATGATTTAGAAGAAGAAAAATTGCTGTATATTTTGGATCATATTCAGGAACAAGAGATTGCTTATTTGCAGAAAAAGGCATTGCAAACGAAAGAAAAATATTACGGAAAAAAGATTTATTTGCGGGCTTTGATTGAATTTACCAATTATTGTAAGAGAGAATGTCGTTATTGCGGAATTAACCGATATAATCAAAAAGTGGAACGCTATCGTCTTTCAGAAGAAGAGATTTTAAAAACTTGTGAAAAAGCGAAAGAATTAGGTTTTCATACCTTTGTGTTACAAGGAGGGGAAGATGTTTATTTTCAAGATGAACTTCTTGTACCTCTAGTGAAGAAGATAAAGAAAAAATATCCGGACTTTGCTCTAACCTTATCTGTGGGAGAACGTTCCCGTAAAAGTTATCAGCTCTTAAAAGAAGCCGGTGTGGATCGCTTTCTTTTAAGACATGAGACCATTGTTCCGGAAATTTATAAAACATTGCATCCTCAATCGGAGCTTCGGACAAGAGTAGAATGTCTGGAACATTTAAAGAGTTTAGGATATCAGATTGGAGCAGGCTTTATGGTGGGATTACCTGCCTATGAAAATAAAGATTATGTGAAAGACTTATTATTTTTAAAGAGATTATCTCCACATATGACGGGAATCGGACCTTTTATTCCACATCACGATACGGAATTGGGAAATGAAAAAGCAGGAAGTGTGGAAAAAACGATTCTTATTTTGGCTTTGGTTCGTTTGTTGTTGCCAAAAGTTTTACTTCCTGCTACAACCGCTTTAGGAACAGTGAGTGAGGATGGAAGATTACGAGGGTTTGCTTCGGGAGCCAATGTGGTAATGCCGAACATTACTCCTGTTGAATTTCGAGAAAAATATACTTTGTACAATGGGAAAAAGAATACGGGAGAAGAAGCTGCCGAAGGATTACGGCAAACTTGTGACATGATTGAAAAAAATGGTTATGAAGTAGATATGGGTCGAGGAGACTCCAAAGTAAGATACTAATAGAGCAGGGGAAAGCCCTAATCTAAAAGGAGATGAAAGGAAGTATGGAACAAAAGAAGGAACACATGAAGGTAAATCGAGAAGAAATTTTTCGATTGTTGGAAGAGGGAAAAAAGGTAACAAGGGAGCAAATCTCGGATATTTTGGATCGGGCAAGGCGAAAAGAAAAAATAACCCATTTGGATATCGCCAGATTATTGTATATAGAAGATAAGGATTTAATCCAAGAAATGTTTGAGGTTGCGGGGAAGATAAAACGAGATGTTTATGGCAACCGAGTAGTGCTGTTTGCTCCTCTCTATGTTAGCGATTTTTGTGTGAATAATTGTGTTTATTGCGGCTATAAGAAGGAAAATCATTTTCATCGAAGAAAATTAACGATGGATGAAGTTCGAAAAGAAGTTATGATTTTGGAAGAAATGGGGCATAAGCGATTGGCATTGGAGGCAGGAGAAGATCCTGTGAATTGTGATATAGAATATATTTTGGACTGTATTGATACTATTTATGCTACCTATAATAAGAATGGGAAAATTCGTAGAATCAATGTGAATATTGCTGCGACTACGGTCGAAAATTATCGAAGACTACAAGAAAAAGGAATTGGAACCTATATTTTATTTCAAGAAACTTTTGATGAAGAGGTGTATCGGAAGGTACATCCGAATTGTATCAAGGGAAATTACGACTATCATACCACCGCTTTTGACAGAGCCATGGAGGCGGGAATTGAAGATGTAGGAGCCGGCGTATTATTCGGCTTGGCAGATCCCCGCTTTGAAGTCTTGGCTCTTATGATGCAGAATGAACATTTGGAAAAGAGATTTGGAGTCGGCTTTCATACAATTTCCGTTCCGAGATTACGTCCGGCGGAGGGAGTGAATTTAAAAACCTTTCCTCATTTATTGGATGACGAAATGTTTAAAAAGATTGTTACGATTATTCGAATCGCAGTTCCTTATACCGGAATGATTTTATCCACCAGAGAAAGTGCCGAGATGAGAGAAATTTTATTGAAATATGGAATTTCTCAAGTGAGTGCAGGTTCCTGTACCGGCGTGGGAGGGTATGAGGAACATATTCAAGGGAAACAAGTCAATCAGTTTCAATTGGCAGATGAACGAAGTCCCAGACAGGTCATTGAAGATTTAATGGAGGCAGGCTATATTCCAAGTTATTGTACTTCCTGTTATCGAACCGGCAGGGTGGGAGAAAAATTTATGGAGATTGCCAAAACAGAAAAAATTCATAATATGTGTAAGCCCAATGCCCTGACTACTTTGTTGGAATATGCTGTAGATTACGGAGATCAGGAATTATTACAGCGGGTGGAAGGCTTTGTGAGAGAGCAGGCTGCAGAGATTGAAAATATTTCTATTCAAAATTTTGTGTTGAAAAATATTGATAAGTTAAAAGCAGGGGAAAGGGATTTATATCTATGATACAAAAAACGGCAAATGCAAATCGAAAACACATTGCTTTTTTTGGAAAACGAAATGCGGGGAAGTCAAGTTTGTTTAATTTACTCTTGGGGGAAGATTTTTCTTTGGTGTCAAAGCAGTTGGGAACTACAACGGATCCTGTGTATAAGGCAATGGAACTGGTCGGTTATGGACCGGTTCGCTTGATTGATACCGCAGGATTGGATGACATTGGAGAATTGGGAGAGCTGCGAGTCAAAAAATCGAAAGAAGTTTTACAGAAAATAGATATGGCAATTTATGTCTTGGATTCCAGCCAAGAGGTCACAGAGGAAGAAAGAAAGGAAGCAAAACGATTGTTCCAACGCTTTCACATTCCCTATGTTTTTGTCTGGAATAAGCGAGATATGGTTGGAGAAATTTTGGAGGCTGAATGGAAGGAGAAATATCCGGAGGATATTTATCTGCATATCCGTCCGGCGGAAAAGAAAAAACAACTTGTGGATTGTATTGTCAAAAAATTGGAATTGCAGGAAGAGGATCCTTCTTTGATAGGGGATTTATTACAATATGGAGATAGTATTATTGTAGTCATTCCGATTGATAGCGAGGCTCCCAAAGGGCGTTTGATTTTGCCTCAGGTACAACTTTTACGGGATTGTCTGGATTATGGCATTAAAAGTTATGTGGTAAGAGATACGGAGTTGGCGGAAGCTTTACAAGAATTACAAGGGGTAAAATTGGTCATTACCGATTCTCAAATTTTCCACAGAGTAGCCTCTATGGTTCCTTCAGAAATTCCTTTAATTAGCTTTTCTATCCTATTTGCCAGACAAAAGGGAGAACTGCAAGATTTTTTAGAAGGAATAGAGGCATTAAAAACATTAAAAGAAAAAGAGAAAGCAAAAGTTTTCATTGTGGAAAGTTGTTCCCATACACAATCTCATGAGGACATTGGAAGGGTAAAAATTCCACATTTATTAAAAAGTAAATTAAATCCGAAAATAGAAGTGGTATTTCAGCAAGGAAGAAGCTTGGAAGAAGATTTGACAGGAATTGATGTCATCATTCATTGCGGTTCCTGTATGCTCACAAGGAAGCAAATGTTGAATCGAATACAAATAGCAAGGGAACAAAAAATTCCGATGACCAATTATGGAATTGTTTTAGCTTATTTTGCAGGAATTTTAGAGAGATCGATGGATATTTTAAAGAAATAAAGGGGGAGAACATGAAGTTAATTTCATGGAATGTGAACGGGATTCGAGCCTGTTTGAAAAAAGGATTTATGGAGTATTTTCAGGCTCAAGATGCCGATATTTTTTGTTTACAGGAAACAAAATGCAGTGCGGGACAAGTGGAATTGGATTTGAAAGGCTATCATCAGTATTGGAACTATGCGGAAAAAAAAGGTTATTCCGGAACGGCTATTTTTACAAAAAAAGAGCCTCTTTCCGTTTCTTATGGTTTGGGGATAGAAGAACATGATCAAGAGGGAAGGGTAATTTGCTTAGAATTTGAGGATTTTTATATGGTAACCGTGTATACTCCGAATTCTAAAAATGAATTGGAACGTTTGGACTATCGAATGATATGGGAAGATGAATTCCGAAAGTATTTATCGAAGTTGAATGAGAAAAAACCGGTTGTAGTCTGTGGAGATATGAATGTGGCTCATGAAGAAATTGACTTGAAAAATCCAAAAACAAATCGTAGAAATGCAGGCTTTACCGATGAAGAAAGAAATAAATTTACAGAATTATTGCAGGCAGGATTCACGGATAGTTTCCGATATTTGTATCCGAACACCTTGCATGCCTATTCCTGGTGGTCTTATCGTGCCAATGCAAGAAAAAATAATACGGGGTGGAGAATTGACTATTTTGTCGTTTCGAATGATTGGAAAGAACAAATTCAGGAAGCGGAAATTCATGCGGAGCAAGAGGGATCGGATCATTGTCCGGTGGCACTATATTTAAAATAATGGAGGTTGTGTTATGAAAAAACAAGCGATATTGTTGATACACTTTGGAACAACTCATGATGATACGAGAGAAAAAACCATTGACGTTTTTCGAAAAAAGGTGGAAAGCTTATTTCCGGATTGTGATGTATTTGAGGCCTTTACTTCAAGAATGATTATTAAACGATTAAAAGCAAGAGGGATTCTTCGAAAAAATCCTTTGGAGCTTTTGGAAGAATTAAAGGGAAAAGGATATACACATATCTACGTACAAAGCAGTCATTTGTTGCATGGCATCGAATATGAAAATTTACGAGAGGAAATCACATCTTATAGCTCTTCCTTTGAAAAGATTGCAATAGGAGAGGCTTTGTTACATTCTGTGGAGGATTATAAGAAAATTGTTTCCGCTTTGACGAGTAGACAACCACAATCTCCAAAAGAAGCCATTGTCTATATCGGACATGGAACGGAACATGCAGCCAATGCAAGCTATCCTATGATGCGTTATGTTTTTGTGCAGGAAGGACATCCGGAATATTTTGTGGGAACTGTTGAAGGGTATCCGGACATCTCGGAAGTCGTAAAAGATATTCAACGAGAATATGGAGAAAATTTACCAAGTTTAGTGTTAAAACCATTTATGTTTGTTGCCGGAGAACATGCAAAAAATGACATTGCCATTGATTGGAAAGAAAATTTGGAAGAAGCGGGTTTTTCTGTTTCCAAAGTGGTATTGGAAGGTTTGGGAGAAATTCCGGAAATTCAAGATGTTTTTATCAAACATTTACGAGAAAGTTTTCAGGAAAAAGAATCGATTGCGGAATATAAAAAGAAATTGAGTTAGTAGTATTTTCATTTCTGGAGGAAGTATATGCAGACAAATTTTGAATTTTTGAAAAAAGATTGGGAATTATTGGCTAAAATAGGAGAGAACAATGTCAGACATCAATGTATTTGAAATCAAACCGAAAGTAAAAGAATTAAAAGGAAGTTCTGTGATTTTGGAAAAGGAAATCCAGAATTTGATTGAACAAAATATGGAAGAATTTTTTGGAATACGTTTCTTAGCTACTGAATATTCCATTACAAATGGAAGAATGGATAGTATTGGAATCGATGAGAATAATTGTCCTGTCATTTTTGAATATAAACGAAGCAGCTCTGAAAATATTATCAATCAAGGTTTATTTTACTTGGATTGGCTCTTGGATCACAAGGCAGACTTTCAATTGTTGGTCATGAATACTTTGGGAAAAGAGGTAGCAAAGGAAATTGACTGGTCAGCTCCCTGTGTTTTTTGTATTGCCAAAGAATTTACTAAATTTGATGAACATGCAGTGAATCAAATGCAGAGAAATATTAAGTTGGTAAAGTATAATAAATATGGAGAAAACTTGATTTTGTTTGAGCATATCAATGTTCCTGTTTTGAAAAAAGATACTGTTTCCAAAGGAAAAAAAGTAAAACAGGAAAAGAAAGCTTCTGAGAAGGACAACTATGATTGGGAAAGTAGGATTCAGAAATTACCGAAAGAAAAACAGGAACTTTATTTTTCCATTCGGGACTATATTCTTTCCAAAGGAGATGATATTTCTGAAAATTCATTAAAAAATTATATTGCTTTTAAGAGAGTAAAGAATTTTGTGTGTATGCTTCCCTATAAAAATAAGATTTCGCTTTATTTAAAATTAAATCCGAGCGAGGAAGTGTTAGTGGAAGATTTTGTAAGAGATGTCAGAACTGTAGGTCATTGGGGAACCGGAGATTTAGAAATTATCATTCAATCCAAAGAAGACTATGAAAAAGCAAAAATATATTTAGATAGAGCTTATGAAAAAAATTAAAAAGGAGGTTCCATATGGCAAAAGTAAAAAAAGAAACTATTGAAGCGAAAGGTTTTTCTATTCAAATTTACACGGAAGATTTTAAAAATGATTATATCAGCCTTACGGATATAGCAAGATATAAGAATAAGGAAGAACCGAAGGATGTTGTAAAGAATTGGTTAAGGGTAAGAGATACCATAGAATTTTTAGGATTATGGGAGAATATTCACAATCCAAATTTTAAAGGGGTCGAATTCGACTCCTTTAGAAAAGAATCAGGAAGCAACGCTTTTACTTTATCCCCACAAAGATGGATAGAAAATACAAATGCAATTGGAATGGTTTCAAAGTCAGGAAGAGGTGGAGGAACCTTTGCTCATCCTGATATTGCTATGGAATTTGCTTCTTGGATTTCACCTGAGTTTAAATTATATATTATTCAAGACTATAAAAGGCTGAAATCCGATGAAAATTCAAAATTATCATTAGGGTGGAATTTGAATCGAGAAATTTCGAAGATTAACTACAAAATCCATACAGATGCCATCAAGGAATATCTTTTAAAAGATTTAACAAGGGAGCAGCTATCCTATAAATATGCAAGTGAAGCGGATATGCTTAATGTAGCCCTTTTTAATAAACGAGCAAAACAATGGCATGATGAAAATCCGAACATAAAAGGAAATATGAGAGATTATGCAAGTCTGAATGAATTATTAGTACTTTCCAATATGGAAAGTTACAATGCAGTTTTAATCAGTAAAGGCATGGAGCAGAAAGAGAGAATGACAGAACTTAGAAAACTGGCAAGAACACAGTTATTGTCACTTGAAAAATTAAATGTTACAGGACTTAAAAGTTTAGAGGATACTTCTAAAAAATAATGGGAAGTTGAATTTTCGTCAATTTTCAAAATCAGGAGGCTATTTTGATATTCAAAAACAAATTAGGAATTACAGATTCTTTAGAATTGGCTAGAAAGGAAGAGAAAATAAGTAAGAAAAAAGCTTTTGATTTATTTCATACTGTTTTGTTAAATGAAACTGAAATTGGAACTTTCAAAGGGCTTGCTAAGATTCATAAATATTTATTTGAGGATATTTATGATTTTGCCGGAAAAATTCGAAGGGTAAATATTGCGAAAGGAAATTTTCGTTTTGTACCGGTCTTGTATTTGGAAGCTTCCTTGGAACAAATTGACAAAATGCCACAAACAATTTTCGATGAGATTATAGAAAAGTATGTGGAAATGAATATTGCTCATCCTTTTCGAGAAGGAAATGGACGCAGTACAAGAATTTGGCTGGATTTGCTCTTAAAAAAAGAGTTGAAACAGGTAATTGATTGGAGAAAAGTCAATAAGTTGGATTATCTCTTAGCTATGGAGAGAAGCCCTATCAAAGATACCGAAATAAAAATATTACTTCACGGAGCTTTGACCAATGACATAGATGATAGAGAAGTTTGTATGAAAGGAATTGACGTAAGTTATTTTTATGAGGGATACAGTACTTATGAAACAGAACATTTGGTAGAAAATAAAAAATAAACTGTGTGCGGGAAGAAAAGATAAAATCAGAGGAAAACAATGAAAAGGAGGTTATTTTGCAAGGGCGATTTTCTAAAGAATTTTTAACAACTGAAGTTGAAAATCAATTTTTTGATAGAAAAAGTGCTAAGAAAAAACCGGAAGAAATTGTAAAACATTTGGTAGGTTTTGCAAATGCCTCCGGTGGAATTTTAGTGGTAGGAGTGGAGGATAATGGAGAATTGACAGGATTTCAATATATAGGAGCTCACAGTATAGAGGAGTTTAAGACAGCTCCCATAAAATTATTGAGAGATACTCCTATTATGTTTGAAGTCATAGAAGTTCCTATTGAGAATTGTAGAAATCAAAAAGATACAGTTCTTGTGTTTGATATTAAACCTTCTACGAAACAGGTTATCATTTGTTATGATAGGGAAGTGTATTTACGAATCAAGGATGAAACTCACAAATTATCTTATGAACAAAGAAGACTTTTGGAATATGATAAAGGGCAACGATTTTTTGAAGATGAAGAAGTGATAGATTCTGGTTTAGAAGATATTGATGGAGAGTTACTATTTTCTTATAAGCAGAAAATGGGAGCGAAAGATTCCAGTGATGAGGAAATTTTAATTGCTAGAAACTTATTAAAAAATGGACATTTAACGAATGCCGGAGTTTTACTTTTTGCAAAATATCCGACTAAATATATTCCAAATGCCAGAATGAAGTTTTTGCGATTTGATGGAAATCGTTTTCAAACAGGGAGCAATTTTAACTTAATTAAAGAAATCACAATTGAGGGACCTCTTCCTAGAATGATAGAGAAAGCAAAAGAAGTTTTAAATTCTCAGTTGAGGGATTTTCAATTTTTAAGTCAAGAAACAGGGAAATTTGAAATCATGCCGGAGTATCCGGAGTTTGCATGGTTTGAGGGAATTGTAAATGCTCTGGTTCACAGGGATTATTCTGTATATGGAGATTATATTCGAATTTCAATGTATGATGATAGATTGGAAATTTTCAGTCCGGGAAAACTACCGAATATAGTAACTTTAGAAAATATGAAATATACAAGATATTCCAGAAATCCAAGAATTGCTAGAATCTTATCCGAATTTGGTTGGGTAAAAGAATTAAATGAAGGAGTGAAAAGAATCTTTTCAGAGATGGAAAAACAATTTTTAAAATTTCCAAGCTATTCAGAACCCAATGAAAATGCAGTACAATTAAATTTGGAAAACAATATCTTAAATCGAAGTTTGAGAATGAAAGAAAATTTAGAGCAAAAAATTTCTCAGGAAATTTTCAATAGTTTAAATGAAGATGAAAAATTGGTTCTTTATTATGCTTCTATGAATAATCATGTTACGGTGAAAGAAATGTCGCAATATTTGAATCGAGGAGGAACCTACACTAGAAATTTATTGAAAGATTTGAGAGAGAAAAATCTTTTAAAATGGTGTGGAAGCAATGCGAAGGATCCAAAACAATATTACTATCTGGAAATATAGAGTTGAGTATAATTTAGTAGAGTTGAGTATAATTTAGTAGAGTTGAGTATAATTTAGTAGAGTTGAGTATAATTTAGTAGAGTTGAGTATAATTTAGTAGAGTTGAGTATAATTTAGTAGAGTTGAGTATAATTTAGTAGAGTTGAGTATAATTTAGTAGAGTTGAGTTGTAAGAAAGACAAGAAAAGAGAAATGTACAAGATACCTTTTAAATGCAAGGAGAATCGAATGAAAGAATCATATTTGCAACATTATTTGAATGAAAATTATATGCTGCTTGCCATGGTAATAGGGACTTATTTTGTAGTAGCTATGAAATCGGCAGTAAACACTTTCATTAAAAAAAGAATGATTCTAAGCATGACTCTTCTTTTCCTATTATCTATGGCAGAGTTTTATATAGAGTATTTTAGGAAACAACCGATAGAGGGCTTAGTTTCGATTAGAATAAGTATCATGTATTATGTGTTGAAGCCTATGATTATGATTTTTGTTATTAAAATATTGGAGCAAAAGAATAAGTTATTTTATATTCCGAGTATAGTAAATTTAATTTTTTGTTACGCTATATTAACGGAAAATTCTTTGGTTTATGTGGCACCGGAAAGAAGACTTGAGTTTGTAGAATATATTTCTGTTGCCGTTGAGTGGATATATTGGATTATTTTTCTTTTTGTATTAAATATAAAGCTTTATCAAAGAAAAGAGTTAAATCATCTTGGGCTTTTTTTTTGTATTACCATTTTAATGATAGCAAGTATTATGGATTCCATCAACAGTCGAGGGATTTTATTGGAAATTTATGCTTTGGCTTTTTTATTTTACTATCTTGTCATTCATGTATATATATCACAGCGGGTAAATGAGGAAAAGGAGATAAAGCTGAGAGAACAGAGGGTATCTTTAATGTTGTCCCAGATACAACCTCATTTTTTATATAATACTTTGAACACGATTACTGCTCTTTGTCGTGTAAATCCGAAACTTGCAGAGGAAACTACAGTAAAATTTTCAAAGTATCTTAGGGAAAACATGTATAGTATGGGAGAAAATGAGATACATCCTTTTTTACAAGAATTGGAGCATACAAATATTTATTTGGATATAGAGAAATTGCGATTCGGAGATAGGGTAAAGGTAGAATATAATATAACATCAGAGGATTTCAGTATGCCAACCCTAACTCTTCAACCGATTGTAGAAAATGCAGTTAAACATGGAATATGTAAAAAGGTAGGAGGAGGAACAATCAAAATTTCGACGGAGAAAAAAGGAAAAGCTCATATTATAACGATTGCAGACAATGGAGTTGGATTTGAACCGGAAGGAATATTCCATGATGAAAATCCTCACATTGGAATACAAAATGTCAAAGAGAGGCTAAAAAGTATGGTGAATGCGGAAATGGAAATCACAAGCTTTTTAGGAATCGGAACAATTGTAAAAATTATAATTCCTGGTGAGCAGGAAAGTATAAAACAAGAAAGAAGGGAGCGCCGTGAGATACTTAGTATTGGACGATGAAAATATTGCAGCGGAATATATTGCAAGATTGATTTGTGAAGTTGATAAAACAGGAGAAGTGCTAACTGCAAATAATCCGATTCAAGCACTGGAACTCGCTATGCAGAGTAATTTTGACGTGTGTTTCATTGATATACAAATGCCCGGATTAAATGGAGTGGAGTTTGCAGAACAAATTAAGAAAAGATATCCTAAGACGAATTTTATTTTTGTAACCGGTTATTTGGACTATATGGGGGAAGCCTTTAAATTGGATGCCAGTGACTATCTCATAAAACCTACCAATGTCAGTCAAATACGTCATGCTCTTGAAAATTTAAGATATTCCGTTCCCGTTTCTTCATCTCGAGAAAAGAAAGCGAGAATACGAATTACTTGTTTTGGAAATTTTGAAGTATTGGCGGACGGGAAACCTGTCAAATTTAAATTTGATAAGACAAAGGAGCTTTTAGCATATTTAGTTCATAGAAAAGGAGCACGTTGTACCTCTAAAGAAATTATAGCTGCTTTGTGGGAAGAAGACGGACATGATTCCTACTATAGAATGTTAAAAAAAGATTTGCAGGACGTTTTTAAACAACTTGAATGCGGAGAGATTATATATAGCGAAAGAGGTCAGATTGGAATGGCTCATTTGGATTGGATTGACTGTGATTACTTTCAATGGCTCTATGACAGTGTGGAAGGAAGAAAAATGTATCATGGGGAATATATGGCTCAATATTCCTGGGCGGAAGAAACCAATGCTTTGATTGAAATGGAAAAATATCAGAAATAACGGTTGAGGATAAAGTCATGAAAAAAGTGTCTAGTAACATTAGAGTTTCTAGACACTTTTTATGATAGAGAGAGTTAAGTATTTATACTATAGACTTGGATAGATTCCCGCAGCTCTTCTTTCCGCCAAAGCTTTCATAGCTTTTTCATGAGCTTCTTCAGGTGCGCCAGCAGGTCCATGTCCCTTTCTCAATTTACCGAACATATTTGTTCTGGAACCATCGGCAAACAGAATATTTCCTCCCCAACTTGCAGTAAGGATGGCAAAAATAGGATTGATAATATTCATAAAGGTGTAAGGCAAGTATGCAAGAGTAGGAACTCCTAAAATGGCTGAATGATAGGCACCGCAAGAGGACCAGGGAACAAGAGGAGACCATAGAGTTCCTCCATCTTCAAGAGATCTTGAAAGCATATCTCGACCCAGTCCCATTTCATCAAAATTATCTTTATACATGGCGGAAGGAATAATAAGTCCTAAGTATTGATCACACATCGTTGTGATACAGAACATGGAAGTCGAAATAGTCACCACAACCAATTGGAATGGAGTTTTTACTTTCTTAATAAGACCTCCCAGTAGAGATTCCACCGCACCGATTTTTTGAAGAATACCCCCAAAAGCGACTGCGACAATCACGAGGTTATTTGTCCAAAGCATGCTGTCCATTCCACCTCTGTTTACAAGTTTTGAAAACAGTTCATTTGTAGATTCGGCGCTATATCCGTAGTGCAACATGGTAATACAATCTGAGATTCCCGCTCCTTGAAAAATAACGGCAAAGGCACATCCAATCAAAGCCAGAAGTACGACTGATGGAATAGCGGGCATTTTTATCACAGCCACCACAATAATAAGTAAAATAGGGATCAGAAGAATTGGGCTCATATATGCGTAATGATTTGTAATGGCAGCTGATAATCCATCTGCAAGAGTAGGGTCATAGTTTTGTACTTTGGAAAGAGAAAAAAAGGCAAAAATACATACGGCAATGGTTAAACTTGGAAAGGTTGTAGTAACCATGGCGGCTACGTGGTCAAAAAGTCCTGTTTGTGCTGAACCGGCGGCCAGGTTTGTAGAATCTGAAAGCGGAGAAAATTTATCTCCACAACAGGCACCGGAAAGAATAGCCCCCGCAATGAGTGCCGGATTCAAGCCCATAGTAGTTCCTATCGCCATAAAAGCAATTCCGAGAGTTGCCGTTACAGTCCATGCAGAACCGAGTGCAATTCCTACAGCGGCACAAAGAATTGTTACAAAAGGAAGAAATACAGCAGGGGTAAGTAACTTTAATCCATAATAAACAACGGCAGGGATGGTACCGCATGCCGTGAAAGATCCTATCAAACAACCTACAAGAAGAATAATGATAATAGCCTCAAGAGATTGATTGACAGATTCGAGACCTGCAGCTAACATGGTTTTGTATTGATAGCCGCATATTTTTCCAATGATCATGGCAACTCCACAGGCAAGAGTGACAGGAATGTGAGGATCCTGCTCCCATTTTAAGACATAGTTCATGATCATGACCGTTAAAAGAAAAACAATTGGGATAAGAGCTTCTATTTTGTTAGGTAACCTAACCGATTCCGATTTGTCATTCATAAGAACACCTCCAAAAGAATTATGGTATCGTTATAATAATACTATATCTTTTTCTTCGTCAAGAAAGTGTCAATAAAGATAAAAAAATTTTATTTTCTATAAAATTGATATCTTCAATATAAATAAGAAAAGGAAAAAAGGGAGCTCTCAGAACTCCCTTTTTATGTTTGAATCGTTTTTCAACGAACTAGGTATTAGTACCATCCTCTAACTTTCATTGCTTCTGCAATTCTCTTGATAGATTTCATATAAGTAGCTTGTCGGAAAGATACATTTTTTTCTTGTTTCAAAGCCCAAATCGGATTGAATGCATCTACCATAGCTCTTTCTTCTTTTTCTTCCACTTCTTTTTCTGTCCAGTAGTATCCATATAGGTTTTGTACCCATTCAAAGTAAGAAACGGTAACTCCTCCGGCATTTGTTAAAATATCAGGAGTTACTGTGATTCCTTTTTGGTAAAGAATTTCGTCCGCTTCCGGAGTGATAGGTCCGTTTGCTCCTTCACAGATTAGAGGGGCTTTAATCAATTCCGCTTCTTTTGCAGTGATAGCATTTTCCAAAGCACATGGAGCGATAGCATCTACATTTAAAGCCCAGAATTCATCCATAGGAATTACTTTAGCTCCTTCGACTTTTGTAATACTTCCGGCTTCTTTTGCAGCTAACAATTCATCAAAGGTAAATCCAGCTTCTTTATAAACAGCAAATGCTCCTCTTTCTTTTTCGAATTCAGCAACTGCAACCACTTTTCCACCTAATTTCATGATATTTTTTACGGTAAATCTTCCTACGTTTCCGAATCCTTGAACAGCCACTGTAGATTTTGCCAAATCTCCGCCTAAAGCTTTACAAGCTTCTCTCATGGTCACGGCAACTCCAAATCCGGTTGCTTCGTTTCTTCCTTGAGAACCTCCATATGTTAATGGTTTTCCGGTGAATACTCCGATAGTTTGTTCTCCAGTTAATTTGTTATATTCATCTTGCATCCATGCCATAATTTGTCCGTTTGTATTTACGTCCGGAGCAGGAACGTCTACTTTTTCTCCCAAGTATTTGTACATTCCTCGTACCCATCCTCTGGAAAGTTGTTCTAATTCTCTTTGAGATAATTCAGAAGGATCAACTGTAATTCCTCCTTTTCCTCCACCATATGGGATTCCAGTTACTTGACATTTAATACTCATCCAAATAGAAAGAGCTTTGACTTCATCAGCATTTACATTTTGATGGAAACGGATTCCTCCTTTGAAAGGTCCCACAGCATCGTTATGAGCTGATCTGTATCCTTTAAATGTTTTGATAGAACCGTCATCCATTTTCACAGGGATAGAGATTTCAATAATTCTTTGAGGTTCCTTTAATAATTCAAATACAGCCGGATCTGCTCCTAAAGCATCACATGCCTTTTTTACTTGTGCTTGAGCGCTCAATAGTGGGTTTAAAGTTTCTTTGTTCATAGATAAAATCCTCCTTTTTAATCATAAGATATTAAAAACATACCTAAAAAATATAATTGTGCATTTTTGTTTTGTACTTTTTGCTTATGTCATATATTTCGATTATAAAACTAAAAAAAATTTTAGTCAATTGCATTAAATGAATTCTAAGGATAAAAAAAATACATAAAATATATGGTTTTTTTCTGAGAATATTACTCATTTTCAAAAATAAGTGTTTGGAAATTGAAAAAAAGAAAATGCACATCAAAAAATAAACAATTTTTTTTAAAATTGCACATCAATCCTTTTTCTAAAAATATACAAAATAAAACATTTTTCGTAAAAACATTAAAAAAATAAATATTTGATCTAAAAAGAAAAAATAAATAAAAAGTAGAAAGATGTATAGTATATTGACGGAATGATATGGATGTGATATAAATGGTTAAATAAGAAATGTTTTATGATAATATTATAACGATTTAAGATGTAGGAGGTCTTGAAATGAAAGTAATTTTTTATGGAGTTCGTGATGTAGAAAAACCTATTTTTGAAGCTGTCAATCAAAAATTCGGTTATGACATGACATTGATTCCGGAGTATTTAACAGACGAAGCGACTACAAGAAAAGCGGAGGGTCATGACGTGGTTGTCTTAAGAGGAAACTGTTTCGCTACCAAAGAAAGATTAGATATATATAAGGAAATGGGAGTACAATATGTAATGACCAGAACGGTAGGAACCAATCATATTGACGTTCCTTATGCAAAATCTATCGGAATGAAAACAGCCTATGTTCCTTTTTATTCTCCAAATGCAATTGCTGAATTGGCTTTGAGTTTGGCAATGTCTATTTTAAGAAATGTAACTTATACGGGAAATAAAACAAAAGATAAAAATTTCATCGTAGATAAACAAATGTTCTCAAGAGAAGTAAGAAATTGTACTGTTGGAGTTGTCGGATTGGGAAGAATCGGAATGACAGCCGCTAAACTGTTTAAAGGATTGGGAGCAAAGGTAATAGGTTATGATTTATTCCCTAAAACAGGAGTGGAAGATATTGTAACACAAGTATCGATGGATGAATTATTAGCACAGTCAGACATTATTACTTTACATGCTCCTTATATTAAGGAAAATGGAAAAGTCATCACCAAAGAAGCTTTTGCGAAAATGAAAGATAATGTTATCCTTATTAATACAGGAAGAGGAGAATTGGTAGATACCGATGCTCTGGTAGAAGCGTTGGAAAGCGGAAAAGTATATGGAGCGGGAATTGATACTTTAGATGATGAAGTTTCTTTATTCTTCAAAGATTTTTCCGGAAAAGAATTGCCGACAGCCGCTTTTGAAAAACTGGTAGCAATGTATCCGAAAGTAATTATCACTCCACATGTGGGATCTTATACAGATGAAGCTGCTTTGAATATGATTGAAACAAGTTTTGACAATATCAAAGAATACCTAGAAACCGGAGCTTGTAAAAACGAAATAAAATAATTTTATATAAACAGGAGGTAACAAATTATGGCATTTACATTGGACATGTATCAAACTTTAGGTCTAGCAATCATTTTATTATTATTGGGGAATTGGATTAAAAGTAAAGTTGGGGTGTTCCAAAAATACTTTATTCCTGCACCGGTCATTGGAGGATTCCTATTCTCTGTTTTATTGTTGATAGGACATTCTACCGGAGCTTTTGATTTTGAATTCGATTCCAACTTAAAGAACTTCTTCATGGTAGTATTCTTTACTTCTGTCGGATTTTTGGCAAGTTTCTCTTTATTGAAAAAAGGAGGAGTCGGAGTAGCTCTATTCTTATTTGCAGCCATTGTTTTAGTTATCATTCAAGATGGAGTTGGAGTAGCTTTGGCGAAAGCATTCGGATTAAATCCCGGAATTGGGTTGGCGGCAGGATCCATTCCGTTGACAGGAGGACACGGAACTTCCGGAGCTTTCGGACCTTATTTGGAAGAAAGAGGAGTTATAGGAGCTACTGTGGTAGCAATTGCTTCCGCAACTTATGGATTGGTTGCCGGATGTGTTATCGGAGGACCGATTGCAAAACGATTGATGGAAAAATATAAGTTAGTATGTCATGATGAAGCAAAAGAAAAAGTAGAAGCAGCGACAGAAGAAAAAGTAACGGAAAAATCAATTTTTAAAGCAGTATGCATGATTGGTATCGCTATGGGGCTAGGAGCTTGCATTACTCCTATTATCAAAGAAGCGGGATTGTCTTTACCGGCATATTTGATTCCAATGTTAATTGCAGCGATTATGAGAAATGTGGTAGACGGAACTTCAAATAAAACTCCAATTAACGAAATTTCCATTGTCGGAAACGTATGTTTGTCTTTATTCTTATCTATGGCATTAATGTCGATGAAATTGTGGCAATTGGCTGATTTGGCACTTCCTTTGATCACTATCTTATTGATTCAAACTATAATCATGGCTCTTTTCGCTTACTATGTTACTTTCAACATTATGGGAAGAGATTATGATGCAGCAGTTATGGCAACAGGACATTGCGGATTCGGAATGGGAGCAACTCCAAATGCAATTGCAAACATGGAGGCATTCACATCTGTTAACGGATTCTCAACGAAAGCATTTTTCGTAATTCCTTTGGTAGGATCTCTATTTATCGACTTCTTCAATGCCGTTATCATTCAAACATTTACAAGCATCTTTGTCGGATAATATATATTAAGGAAAGAAAGAGTAAAAATATGGGGGTGTTTTGCTTATTGTTTTCAGGCAAAGCACCTCTTTTTTTAGAAATGAGGAAGTATGACGGAATATAAGAAGCACTATAAAGTAAAATTGAAGAAGCGAAAGGGGGAAGAAAAGGAAATACAACGAAAAACATGGGAACATTTTTTAGAAGAAAAAGGAGTTTGCTATCAGAGAAAGGAATTTTTTTCCGGATATTCCATTTATAAAATAGGAGATGTTTCGGAAGAATTGCAGAAAGAAATAGAGAGGAATCCGGAAGTTGATTTTATTCAACCGATGCATCGATATTTTTTAAATTTTCAGAGCAAACAAATAGATAGAGAGAGGGAGAAGCTCTTAGTCTCGGAAGAAAAAGTTTGCTATCCCGTGATTGGAATTTTGGATAATGGAATAGCTCGTTTGACAGAGTTTGAAAATTTTTTGTATGAGGATGGAAGCTCCTATTGCAAAGAAGAAAAGTATCCGAGTCATGGAACCTTTGTGGCGGGAGTTCTCCTGTATGGAGATTTATTATCCGGACAATCTTGGGCGGGAGGAAAGGAGCTTCGAATTTTTGATGCCGCTGTGGTACCGGATTTTTCTGTCTATCAGTTGGAAGAAGACGAACTTTATGAGAGAATTTATAAGGCGGTGTCCGAGCATTCTTGGATTAAAATTTGGAATCTTGCCATTAGTATCCGTTTTCCGATAGATAAGAATCGTATCTCCGATTTTGGACTTTTGCTTGATTATTTGCAGGAAAACTATGATATTTTGATTTGTAAATCCTGCGGGAATGGAAATTTTATTCGAAGTTCCGAAGAGGTGGGCATGATGTTACAAGGTTCCGATACGGAGAGAGCTTTGGTAGTAGCTTCCTGTAATCAAGAGAAGAAAGTGTCCGGTTTCAGTTTGCGTGGAAATGGACATAAAATTTTGCAAAAACCGGATATTGCCATGTATGGAGGAGATATTTTTAGAAATGAAGAAGGAAAAAACAAAATCGAGGGAGTATTTTCTTTTTCTCCGGAGGGAGAAATTGTCAGTTCTTTCGGAACCAGTTTTGCAACTGCCAGAATGAGCAGAATTGTCGGAAATATTTTATATTGGAAGGCGGAGGCGAGCCCTTTGTTTTTAAAGGCAATGGTGGTACAAGCTGCGACGGGTTATGAAAAATATTCTTTAGGCTACGGTTGTTCCGCTTCTTCTGAGGGAATCTACAAAGAATATCAAAATTCCGTTGTAAAAGAAGCGACCTTGTTGCATGCTGAAGAGAGGTTTTCTTTCCGATTTTCAGGTCATAAGATCTTAGCTACCTTTGTTTCGGATGTTGTGTTGGATTATCAACAGGAGAATGGATATATCTTAGGGGATATATCTTGGAGGGTGTTCTATAAAGGACAGGACATCAGTTTTCATAATACATTGGGACATTTTGAAGCCTTTTCTTCTTTGAAAAAAATAGAAATGGATATGGAAGAAGAAAGGGGAGAAGTGGAAGTCGTTATTTTTAAAAGGAAAAAACAGTCTTATTTTGAAGAGGAAAGAAAAAAATTACGCTACTGCCTTATCTGGAAAAAATAAAAAAAGATACCTTTGTGAAAAAGTGAAAAAAATATTTTTCTATTAAAAATTTCACAAAAAAATGAAAAAATTAAAACTATAATTTTTCTGAAATTCATTGTATAATGAAAGAAAATATAAAAGAAAAAAGTTCTATAATGAAAAAGATTGTTTTATTTTGGAGGAATTTCTTTGGCACTAAATACAAAGCATTTTGAAATTTTAAAAGAATTAAAGAAAGAAGATGATTTAAAAAGGGTTGCCGACATCTTCAATCAAACGGAAAGAAATATTCGTTATAAGATTCAAGAACTAAATGAAAATTTGGGGCAAGAGAAGATTTTTATTAAAAAAAGAAAAATATACTGTCTTTTGGATGAAAATGACATTGCTTCCCTGATTAAAGGATTGAATGTACAGAACTATGTGTATGAGCAAAAAGAAAGAATGGATCTTCTGATTATTGAAACCATTTTACAGGAGGACGAATTTCAAATCGAAGAGCTTGCAGATAGTTTGCAGATGAGCAAATCCACCCTGCGTGCAGATATTAAAATTTTGACGGAAAAATTAAAAAAAGTGGGGATTCATTTAGGTCAATATTCCAATAAAAAATATAGAGCTCAATATAAAAATAACGACTTGATTTATTACCTATCTATCTTCTTATATAATTATGTGACTTTTGATGAGGGAAGAAGGGCAATTTCTTTTAAGCGGAGCAATTATTTTGAAAAAATAGTCTATGAAATGTTAACGAAAATGTATTGTTCTGTTTTGGAAGATAGTTACCAAAAAATTAAGGCTATCGATTTACCTTATACGGACGAAACCTTAAACTTATTGATTTTGTTGATTTCTGTCTTAAAACTTCGGAAGCTGAATTCTGAAGACTTGGAAGTGTTAAATAAAAAAGTATTGAAAGAAACAAAAGAATTTAAAACCTTGCGAAAAGTATTTCCGGAATTATCGGAATTAAACATTTACTTCTTAACTGATTACTTACTTCGAATTTCCTGTGATGAAAAAGAGATTTTTGCAAGACATCGAAATTGGATTGAAATAGAATTGGGAGTGTATCGCTTAATCAAAGAGTTCGAATCTCTCAAGAAAGTGCAGCTTGTCAAAAATAAAAAATTGTTGGATGATATTTTATATTATATCAAACCATTGATTTATCGTAGTTCAAAACAAATTGAATTAAAAAATACCGTTTTAAAAGAAGTCAAATCCATCTATGGTGACACTTTCTTTTATTTGAAAAAAGCCTTCCAAAGCTTTGAAACTTTATTAGGCTTGGAAGTTTCTGATAATGAAATCGGCTTTTTGGTTCCTATTTTTCAGGTGGCTTTACGAAATCGAATTCGACAGGCAAAAAGAATTCTGGTGGTATCTTCTTACAAAAGAAATTTGATTAACTTTTTGTTAGCCAGATTGGAGGAAGAATTCTTAGTAGAAATTGTCCATGTGATTTCCATGAAGCAATTGGATGACTTCCAGGAAAATGTGGATTTGATTATCACAACCTCCGATTTATCTCAAATGAATTTAAAAGTTCCATTTTGCAGAGTAAGCCCTATTTTAACGGAGTCGGATCGAAAACATTTGGAAGAATTTGAACTGCCTCCTCAAGATAAACATATTTCTTTGGATGCTTTGATGAATGTCATTGAGAGAAATGTAGAGGGACAAAAATGTAACACTTTCAAGATGAGAGAAGATTTGTTACAAAGTTTTCCAAATATTGTTGTCGACGAGAAAGCGCAAGAAATGAAAGAGAATTTGGTCATTCAAAAATATCAAATTACAGAACTCGATGTATTTGATTGGAAAGAAGCGGTGAAAGCTGCCACAGAAATATTATGGAAGCATAAATACATCAAAAAAGCCTATATGGAAGATATGCTAAATCATTTGGAAGAAGACGGACTTATGTTTCTTTTAAATGAGAACAGCGCTTTATTTTATACGGAACCGAAAGAAAATGTATATCATACGGGATTTTCCATTGTACATGTGGAAACACCTTTAATAATAAGAGGGAAAAAAATAGAATACTTTGTATGCTTTGCTCCGAAAGGGGATGCAGAAGATCAAAATTTGCTTTTTCAATTGAATGACTTCTTTGAGGAGGAAAATTTTGAGAATACATTAAAAAAAATGCTAAGAAAAAAATAAAAGGAGGAAGGGGAATGATTACAACAGAGTACATTGGATTTTTAGAAAGCTTGCTTACATCACTTCTAGGAATATCTATTGTTTTTTTGTCATTGGTCTTTTTGGCAATTTTTGTTACTGTCGTATCAAGAGTCATTGCTGTTTTGGAAAAGACTCTTTTGATGAAAGAGCCGGAAGTAAAAATGGCTGCACAAGCGGTAGAAGAAACGAAGAAAGATAAGAATGAAGCTTTAAAAATTGCAGTGATTACCGCCGCGATTAGCGAAGAAAGAAGAGAACCAATAGACAGATTCGTAATAACCAATATTCAAAAAATGTAAAAACAACGAAAACAGATAAGACGTGAAAGGAGAATTAAAATTATGAAGTATGTTGTAACAGTAAATGGAGAAAAATTTGAAGTTGAGGTAGAAAGAGCAGACGGAAGATCAGCAGGAACTTTATCTAGAAGACCAATGGAAAGAGGAGAAAGAACATCAGCACCGATTCAAAAGGCGGCACCGGTTGTGGAAGCACCAAAAGCAGCACCGGTTGCAGCTCCGGCACCTGCAGCAACAAGTTCGGGAACAGCAAATGCAGTTGTTAGCCCTATGCCGGGAGTTATCTTGGATTTAAAAGTGAAAGAAGGAGACACTGTTACTGTGGGACAAACCATTGTTATTTTAGAAGCTATGAAAATGGAAAATGAAATTGTTTCTGAATTTGCAGGAAAAGTAACAGCAATTAAAGTAAAAAAAGGAGATAACGTCGATACAGATGCAGTATTGGTAGAAATTCAATAATTTTTAGGAGGAAGAAATGGAATTCATTAAAATTTTAGAAATTATGATGGCAAAATCCGGTTTTGTTGCATTGACATGGCAAAGCTTAGTTATGTTCATCATCTCATTTATTTTAATTTATTTAGCCATTGTAAAACAGTTTGAGCCTCTATTGTTATTACCGATTGCATTTGGAGTTTTCTTAACCAATTTACCTTTGGCGGATTTGATGAAGGAGGCGGATCCTTGGTACGCTTCCGGAGTATTACGAATTATTTATAATGGTATCAAGAGTAATTTATTCCCTTGTTTAATTTTTATGGGAATTGGGGCAATGACGGATTTTGGACCTTTGATTGCAAACCCTATCAGTTTGTTATTGGGAGCAGCAGCACAATTTGGGATCTATGTGACCTTTATGTTTGCAAACTCATTGCCGTTTTTCTCAGCAAAACAAGCTGCAGCAATTGCTATTATTGGAGGAGCGGACGGACCGACTTCTATTTACTTGGCAAATAATTTGGCACCGGAACTTCTGGCACCGATTGCCGTAGCAGCGTATTCTTATATGGCGTTGATTCCTTTGATTCAACCCCCTATTATGAAATTATTGACAACGAAAAAAGAAAGAGCCGTCAAAATGAAGCAATTGAGAAAAATCAGTAAGATAGAAAAAATTGTTTTTCCGGTCGGAACGGTTTTGTTTACCACTTTATTATTACCTTCCGTAGCACCTTTATTGGGAATGTTAATGTTAGGAAATATTTTTAAAGAATCGGGAGTCGTTCAAAGATTATCAGATACTGCTCAGAATGCTTTAATTAACATTGTAACCATTATGTTGGGAGTTACAGTAGGGGCAACAGCAAATGGAGAACTGTTCTTGCGTTTAGAAACGATTGCTATTATCTTTATGGGATTGTTTGCTTTCTGTATGTCAACGGTAGGAGGAATCTTATTAGGAAAATTATTGTATTTTGTAACCGGTGGAAAGATTAATCCATTGATTGGATCGGCAGGGGTATCGGCAGTACCTATGGCTGCCAGAGTTGCTCAAACGGTAGGAGCTTCCGAAAATCCAACCAACTTCTTATTGATGCATGCGATGGGACCAAACGTAGCGGGAGTTATCGGATCAGCAGTGGCTGCAGGATACTTTATGTTAATTTTTGGAAGATAGTTCGTACATAATACCATTAAAATCATAAAATGAATAAAAATTAGGAGGAGATTACTGTGAGTAAAGTAATGTCATTGCATGACGCAATCAAAACTTATGTAAAATCAGGAGATAGTATTTGTATCGGTGGTTTTACAACAAACAGAAAGCCATATGCAGCAGTATATGAAATTTTAAGACAAGGATTGGGAGATTTTACAGGATATTCCGGTCCGGCAGGTGGAGATTGGGATATGTTGATCGGAGAAGGAAGGGTAAGAAACTTCATCAACTGTTATATTGCAAACTCAGGGTATACAAATGTATGTAGAAGATTTCGACATGAAGTGGAAAAAGTTGGAAAAATGAATTTGGAAGATTACTCTCAAGATGTCATTATGTATATGCTTCATGCTTCTTCGTTAGGATTACCATTTTTACCGGTAAAATTGATGCAAGGATCTGACCTTGTGAATAAATGGGGAATCAGCAAAGAAGTGAGAGAAAAAGATCCTAAATTGCCAAATGACAAATTAGTGGAAATTGAGAATCCTTTGGTTCCGGGAGAAAAAGTAGTAGCAGTTCCGGTTCCCAGACTGGATGTGGCACTGATTCATGTCCAAAAAGCATCTATTAATGGAACTTGTTCTATCGAAGGAGATGAATTCCATGATATTGATATTGCCATTGCAGCAAAGCATTGTATTGTAACTTGTGAAGAACTGGTAACGGAAGAAGAAATCAGAAAAGATCCGAGCAAGAACTCCATTCCGCAATTTTGTGTAGATGCGGTGGTTCATGCACCGTTTGGAGCACATCCATCTCAATGTTATAACTATTATGACTATGATGCAGATTTTTATAAAATGTATGACAAAGTGACAAAAACAGAAGAAGATTTCAAAGCCTTCTTACAAGAATGGGTATATAACATTAAAGATAATGACGAATATATCGATAAAGTCGGAGCTAGTAGATTGGCAAAATTACGAGTTGTACCGGGATTCGGATATGCTGCGAAATTAGTGAAGGAGGCAAAATAAAATGGCAAATTATAAAAATTATACCAATAAGGAAATGCAGGCAATTACTATTGCAAAAGAAATTACAGATGGACAAATCGTAATCGTAGGAACGGGACTTCCTTTGATTGGAGCTTCTTTAGCAAAGAGAATTTTTGCTCCAAACTGTAAACTGATTGTGGAAAGCGGACTTATGGATTGCAGTCCGATTGAAGTACCGAGAAGTGTTGGAGACTGTAGATTAATGGCTCATTGTGGAGTACAATGGCCAAATATTCGTTTCATCGGATTCGAAGCAAATGAATTATTGAATAATAATGATAGAATGATTGCTTTTATCGGAGGAGCACAAATCGACCCTTATGGAAACGTAAACTCTACTTGTATCGGGGATTATCATCATCCAAAAACAAGATTTACAGGTTCCGGAGGAGCAAATGCCATTGCAACGTACTCTAATACCGTCATCATGATGCAACATGAAAAGAGAAGATTTATTGATCAAGTTGACTATGTGACAAGTGTAGGATGGGGAGATGGACCCGGAGGAAGAGAAAAATTAGGACTTCCCGGAAATAGAGGACCGATTGCAGTTGTAACGGATAGAGGAGTATTACGATTTGATGAAAAAACGAAGAGAATGTATCTGGCCGGATACTATCCAAGTTCATCCATTGAAGATATTATTGAAAATACCGGATTTGAAATTGATACTTCCAGAGCTGTTTTATTAGAAGCTCCAAGTGAAGAAGTGATTAAAATGATTCGGGAAGAAATTGATCCGGGACAAGCGTTTATTAAAGTACCGGTAGAAGAATAAAAAACGAGAGGAGAGCATACATGGGAAACTATTCAATGCCTAATTATTTCCAAAATATGGAACAAATTGGAAAGGAATTAACAAGAGTTGATGAACAAAATGAACAACAAGTAAGAGAAGTAGAGGATAAAATTGCGAAGTTGATAGAGGAACTTCACGCAGCAGGAACTCCTGATGAAAAAATCGCAGAAAAAGGGCAATTAACGGCCTTACAAAGAATTGCGGAATTGATAGATGAGGGAACTTGGTGTCCGTTAAACAGTCTTTACAATCCGGAAGATTTTGAAACTGCGACAGGAATTGTCAAAGGATTGGGAAGAATCAACGGAAAATGGGCTATGATTGTAGCATCTGACAATAAAAAAATTGTAGGAGCTTGGGTACCGGGACAATCCGATAACTTATTAAGAGCTTCCGATACTGCGAAATGTTTAGGAATTCCTTTGGTATACATTTTAAACTGTAGTGGAGTAAAGTTGGACGAACAAGAAAAAGTATATGCCAATAGAAGAGGAGGAGGAACTCCTTTCTATCGAAATGCGGACTTGCAACAAGCCGGAATTCCGGTTATTGTTGGAATTTATGGAACAAACCCTGCAGGAGGAGGATATCATAGTATCAGTCCTACTATCTTAATTGCTCATAAAGATGCCAATATGGCAGTGGGAGGAGCAGGAATTGTAGGAGGAATGAATCCGAAAGGATATATTGATCAAGAGGGAGCGGAACAAATCATTGAAGCAACTGCAAAAGCAAAAGGAGTAGACGTTCCGGGAACGGTTTCCATTCACTATGATCAAACGGGATTCTTCCGAGAAGTATATGCAGAAGAAGTCGGAGTTTTGGATGCGATTCGATATTATATGGATTGTTTGCCATCTTATAACTTAGAATTTTTCCGAGTGGATGAACCGATGGAACCGGCTTTGGATCCAAATGATTTATATTCTATTTTACCGATGAATCAAAAGAAAGTATATAATATTTATGATATTATAGGAAGATTAGTGGACAACAGTGAATTCAGCGAATACAAAAAAGGATATGGACCGGAAATTGTAACCGGACTTGCAAAAGTTGACGGATTGTTGGTAGGAATTGTTGCAAACTTCCAAGGATTATTGATGAAATATCCTGAATACAAAGAAAATGCAATTGGAATCGGTGGAAAATTATATCGACAAGGTCTTGTAAAAATGAATGAATTTGTCACTCTTTGCTCACGAGATAAATTACCTATTGTCTGGTTACAAGATACTACCGGAATTGACGTGGGAAATGATGCAGAAAAAGCGGAATTATTAGGATTGGGACAATCTTTAATCTATTCTATTCAAAATTCAAAAGTTCCTCAAATGGAAGTGACTTTAAGAAAAGGAACCGCAGCGGCTCACTATGTATTGGGAGGACCTCAAGGAAATGATACCAATGCCTTCTCTTTAGGAACGGCGGCAACAGAAATTAACGTAATGAATGGAGAAACTGCGGCAACTGCAATGTATTCAAGAAGATTGGTGAAAGATAAAAAAGCCGGAAAAGATTTAACTCCGACTATTGAAAAAATGAATAAACTAATCAACGAATATAAAGAAAAATCAACTCCGGAATATTGTGCAAAAACAGGAATGGTAGATGAAATTGTTAATCTTTATGATATTAGAACTTACATGATTGCCTTCGTAAACTCTGTATATCAAAATCCGAAAGCAATCTGTGCTTTCCATCAAATGCTTCTACCAAGAGCTATCAGAGAATTTAATACTTATACAAAAAAATAATAAACAATAGGAAAGGGAGCTTATGAACAGAATCGTTTTAGAATTAGGTATGTTTGAAACATTGTCGTTAGCAGTATTGGCTATTTATTTTGGAGAATTTTTGAGAAAACAATTTCCTGTTCTGAAAAAATATTGTTTACCTGCCTCTGTTGTGGGGGGAACGGTATTTGCTATTATTTCTATGGGATTGTATTATGCGAATCTCTATGAGTTGAGTTTTGAATTTAAAGCTGTCAATTCATTATTTTATTGTATTTTCTTCGCTGCAAGTGGAGCGGCAGCAAGTTTATCTCTTTTGAAAAAGGGAGGAAAACTTGTTGTGATTTTTGCAATTCTTGCCGCAATATTGGCAGCAGGGCAAAATGCTTTGGCATTATTTATCGGAAAATTGATGAATGTCAATCCGTTGATTTCCATGATGACCGGAAGTATTCCCATGACAGGAGGTCATGGGAATGCAGCGGCTTTTGCTCCGATTGCAGTCGAAGCGGGAGCAAGTGCGGCAATGGAGGTGGCAATTGCATCAGCAACTTTCGGATTGATTTCCGGTTGTATTCTAGGAGGACCTTTAGGAAACTTTATTATTAGACGACATCGTTTGGAAGATCCTGCTTTGGATGGAAAAGATGATATTGTCAATATGCAGGAAGGAACAGGAACGTCTTCTGTAATGGCAGTGGATAAAAATAGTGTGGTGAATGCCATGTTTTTAATGTGCATTGCCTTAGGAATCGGACAAATTGTTACTTTAGTACTAAAAAAATATGGAGTTAGTTTTCCTATTCATGTAAGCTGTATGTTGGGAGGAATTTTAATTCGATTATTTTATGATAGAAAAAAAGGAAATCATGATGTTTTGTATGAAGCAATTGATACGGTTGGAGAATTTTCTTTAGGATTGTTTGTTTCTATGTCGATTATTACCATGAAGTTATGGCAATTATCAGATTTAGGAGGACCTCTATTTGTGTTGTTAATTTCTCAAGTTATATTTATCGTTGTATTCTGTTATTTATTGACATTCAATTTACTAGGAAGAGATTACGATGCAGCAGTAATGGCAGTAGGACATTCCGGATTTGGATTAGGAGCAGTACCGGTTTCTATGACAACGATGCAAACAGTTTGTCGAAAATATCGATATTCTAAATTAGCATTTTTCGTAGTACCTGTTATTGGAGGATTTATCAGCAATATTAGTAATGCAATTATCATTACCAAATTCTTGAATATCGCCAAAGCGATGGTTGGTATCGGATAAGAATAGTAAAGAGAGAAAGGATGGGAATATGAGTAAGTATACTATGGGAGTTGATGTAGGTTCGACCGCATCGAAATGTGTTATTATAAAAGATGGGAAAGAAATTGTAGCAAAATCAGTAATTTCAGTAGGTACCGGTACAAGTGGACCTGCAAGAGCTATCAAACAGGCATTGGAAGAAGTAGGATTAAACTCTATTGCACAGTTGGATGGAGCAGTGGCCACAGGATATGGAAGAAATTCGTTGGAAGAAGTTCCGGTACAAATGTCGGAATTGTCTTGTCATGCCAAAGGAGCATATTTCTTATTTCCAAAAGTAAGAACTATCATTGATATTGGAGGACAGGATTCCAAGGCATTAAAAGTTGGAGATAACGGAATGTTGGAAAATTTTGTTATGAATGATAAATGTGCTGCAGGAACAGGAAGATTTTTGGATGTCATTGCCAAAGTTTTGGAAGTAGATTTAAAAGATTTAGAAAAATTGGATGAGCAATCCAAGTTGGATGTGACGATTAGTTCTACTTGTACTGTATTTGCGGAATCGGAAGTCATTTCTCAATTGGCAAAGGGAACAAAAATTGAAGATATTGTAAAGGGAATTCACACAGCAATTGCAAGTCGTGTGGGAAGTTTAGCAAAAAGAGTTGGAATCAAAGATCAGGTAGTTATGACCGGAGGAGTTGCTTTGAACCAAGGAATGGTGAGAGCATTGGAAAGAAACATAGGATTTAAAATTCATACCAGTGAATATTGTCAATTAAATGGAGCGATTGGAGCAGCATTGTTTGCATATCAAAAATGTCTGCAAGCAGAAAAATAGGAATGATAAGGGTATTGTTCATGAAGAGATGAACAATATCCTATCAGTTTTTTATTAGGAAGTAGGAGGAAATTGAAATGGCTGGAAAAGTAGAAAAATTACCGAATAAGACACCAAGACCGATTGAAGGTCATAAACCCGCAGCCGCTGTTTTAAGAGGGGTTGTAGATAAAGTGTACGCAGGAGCCTGGGAAGCAAAAAGAAGAGGAGAATTGGTTGGTTGGAGTTCTTCTAAATTCCCGATTGAATTGGCAAAAGCATTTGATCTAAATGTTGTATATCCAGAAAATCACGCTGCATCAACAGCAGCAAAAAAAGATGGTTTAAGACTATGTCAAGCGGCGGAAGACATGGGATATGATAATGATATTTGTGGTTATGCAAGAATTAGTTTGGCTTATGCAGCAGGAGAACCTACAGATGCAAGAAGAATGCCTCAACCGGATTTTGTGCTTTGCTGTAATAATATTTGTAATATGATGACGAAATGGTATGAAAATATTGCCAGAATTCATAATATTCCATTGATTATGGTGGATATTCCTTTTTCCAATACGGTAGATACTCCCGAAGAAAAAGTGGATTATTTGATTGGACAGTTCGACTATGCTATTAAGCAGTTGGAAGAATTGACAGGAAAGAAATTTGATGAAAAGAAATTTGAAGATGCCTGTGCAAGAGCAAACAGAACAGCTGCGGCATGGTTGAAAGCTTGTTCTTATATGTCTTACAAGCCGTCTCCTTTGAGCGGATTTGATTTGTTTAACCATATGGCGGACATCGTGGCAGCAAGATGTGATGAAGAAGCAGCTATCGGATTTGAATTATTGGCTCAAGAATTTGAACAGTCCATTGCAGAGGGAACTTCCACTTGGGAATATCCGGAAGAACATAGAATTTTATTTGAAGGAATTCCTTGTTGGCCCGGACTAAGACATTTATATGAACCGTTGAAAGACAATGGGGTCAATGTAACGGCGGTTGTCTATGCTCCGGCATTCGGATTCCGATACAACAATATTCGAGAAATGGCTGCGGCGTATTGCAAGGCTCCATGTTCTGTATGTATTGAAACAGGAGTGGAATGGAGAGAAACTATGGCAAAACAAAATGGTATCAGCGGAGCTTTGGTAAATTATAACCGAAGTTGTAAACCATGGAGCGGAGCTATGCCGGAAATTGAAAGAAGATGGAAAGAAGATTTGGGAATTCCGGTGGTTCACTTTGACGGAGACCAGGCAGATGAAAGAAACTTCTCTACAGAACAATACAAAACGAGAGTGCAAGGTCTAGTGGAAATCATGGAAGAAAGAAAACAGGAAAGATTGGCAAAAGGCGAAGATGTATATACAAACTTTGAAAATACCAAAGAAACGGATTGGTCAAAACCAACATTAAAATAAGGAGGATAAAAATGGAAGAAATCAAAGAATTGTTAGAACAATTTAAATACTATGCGAATAACCCAAGAAAGCAATTGGATAAATATCTTGCTGAAGGGAAAAAGGCAGTAGGAATTTTCCCATATTATGCTCCTGAAGAAATTGTGTATGCAGCCGGAGTAGTACCTTTTGGTGTATGGGGAGGTCAAGGACCGATTGAAAGAGCGAAAGAATATTTTCCAACTTTCTATTATTCTATGGCATTGAGATGTTTGGAAATGGCATTGGACGGAACTTTAGACGGCTTATCCGCTTCTATGGTAACTACCCTAGATGATACTCTAAGACCTTTTTCACAAAATTATAAAGTGAGTGCGGGAAGAAAAATTCCTATGATTTTCTTAAATCACGGGCAACATCGAAAAGAAGATTTCGGAAAACAATACAATGCCAGAATTTTTAAGAAAGCAAAAGAAGAATTGGAAAAAATTTGTGATGTAAAGGTAACGGATGAAAATTTAAAGAAAGCGTTTGAAATATATAATGAAAATAGAAGTGAAAAAAGAAAATTTATCAAATTAGCTGCTACTCACCCACAAACCGTTAAGGCTTCCGACAGATGTCATGTTTTGAAAAGCTCTTATTTTATGTTAAAAGATGAGCACACAGCTCTTTTGAAGAAATTAAATGAAAAATTGGCTGCTTTGGCAGAAGAAGCATGGGATGGGGTTCGAGTGGTTACCAGTGGAGTGATTACGGATAATCCGGGATTATTAGAAGTATTTGATGCTTATAAAGTATGCATTGTTGCGGATGACGTAGCTCATGAATCAAGAGCCTTAAAGGTAGATATTGATCTTTCTATTGAAGATCCGATGTTAGCTTTGGCAGATCAATTTGCTAGAATGGATGAAGACCCTATTTTGTACGATCCGGATATTTTCAAACGTCCGAAATACGTTGTGGATTTGGCAAAGGAAAATAATGCGGACGGCTGTCTATTATTTATGATGAATTTCAATGATACCGAAGAAATGGAATATCCTTCTTTGAAACAAGCTTTTGATGCAGCAAAGATTCCTTTGATTAAAATGGGATATGATCAACAAATGGTAGACTTTGGACAAGTAAAAACACAATTAGAAACTTTCAATGAAATCGTGCAATTAAACAGAATGTGATAAGGGGGTTGAAGAAATGTGTCAAAATGTATGGGAAAATGATGATTTTATTTTTAAAGGCGATGAATTAAAAGGAATGACAGCGAAGGGAAAAGATAAAGTAAAAACACAAGGATTTACAGATATGATTATTCCTGCAACGACTCCTGAAGGATTGGCGATTAAGAGAATTGGAGATAATGCTTTTTACAGAAGAGGATTGACATCCGTAGTCATTCCTGATACAGTAGAGACAATCGGTTATGATGCCTTTGGAGTATGTAAATTGACAGAAGTAAAATTACCGGCAGCTTTGGTGGGAATTGAAGGCTTTGCTTTTTATCGAAACAAATTAAAAAATGTAATTTTCGGAGATAAGGTAAAAACAATAGAACCAAGTGCTTTCGCATTGAATGAGTTGGAAGAACTTCATTTACCGGAAGGATTAGAATTGATTGATACTTCATCTTTCTATAAAAATTCTTTGACTTCTCTAAAAATTCCCGCATCTGTAAAGAAAATCAACATGTATGCATTCCATAAAAATAATATAGCGGAAGTGGAAATTCCGGAAGGAACACAACTTCATGTTTATGCATTTGAAGCAAATACGGAAATAAAAAAATAGCTGCAAGTAAAAATGTAAGGGGGCTGCTTCACAACGGTGAGCACCCCCTTTCTCTATAAAAAACAGAGAGGAGAATTATGAACATATACTCATTTGAAGTTTTGGATTCGACCAATGATTATATGAAGGAACATCGAAAAGAATTTGAGGAATTTGATATTGTCATGGCGAAAAATCAAAGAGCGGGAAAAGGTCGACGGGGGAATATTTGGATCTCTACAGAAGGGATGGCTCTTTTTACTTTTTTGGTGAAAAAGAGAGGAGACAAAGCCGAGGAAGTATATATGAAATTGCCTCTATTGGCAGGATTGGCTGTCATTAGAGCTTTACAACGGAGAAAAAAAATACATTACCAGTTGAAATGGACCAATGATATTTATTTACAAGAGAAAAAATTGGCAGGGATATTGGTAGAAAGACGAGAAAATGATTTTTTTATTGGAATTGGAATCAATGTGAATAATGCCATTCCGATAGAAATTAAAAATATAGCAATTTCGTTACAGGAAGTCTGTCAGGAAAAGATAGAAATAGAGTCTTTGATTTTGAGTATTGTAGAGGAGTGCAGAAAACTTCTTGAAGAATATTTTGTAGGAAATTGGAAAAACATCTTACAGGAAATCAATGCTATCAACTATCTACAGGGGAAAAAAATCGGACTTCGTGCAGGAAATCTTTTTGTACAAGGAATCGTGCAGAGAATTGACGAAAATGGAGAACTGGAAATTCTTTCCAAAGAGGGATTACGGAGTTTTGGAATGGGAGAAGTCGTGAAAGAAAGAATCCTTGTGAAATTGGAAAAAAATTTGGAGATATTGGCGAAGATATATATTTTAAAGGAAGCAAATTATGATGTCATCGCTTATACAGAAGAAGTTTGGGAACCTTTTTGGGAGCAAAAATTGGAGAAGTTACAGGTAAAAATAGAAAGAAACTTTGGAAAGGAAGAATTGAAAGAAAAATATCAGGCAAAAACCTTGGAAGAATATCCGAATCTTTTTCCTTTGGAATATTATGACGAGAAAAACATAAAAGAAGTTGCAAAAATATTTGCTTAAAAGGTAAGAAATGTGATAGCATACAAGAAGAAATTAAAATGTAGGAGGAAACATGAAGGAATTTTTACATCAATTGAAGAACAGAGTGTTAGAGGGGTATTTAGTAACGAGAGAAGATGTTGCAAGCTTATTAAGCATTTCCATAGAGAAGGAAGAAGAGTTGCAGGAATTATTAGAGGCAGCCAATGAAATTCGAGAAAAGTTTTGCGGAAACTTTTTCAACTTATGTACCATTTTGAACGCGAAGTCAGGTCGTTGTTCGGAGAATTGCAGATATTGTGCTCAGTCGGCTCATTTTAAGACAAATGCGGAGATATATCCTCTTGTGAGCAAGGAAGTTGCTTTGGAGGCTGCAAAAGAAGTGGAAGAGGAGGGAGCTCATCGTTTTTCTTTGGTAACGAGTGGAAGAGGTTTACAGGGAGAAGAGAAGGAATTAGACAGACTGCAAGAAATTTATCAATATTTACAGAAAAATACGAAGTTGGATTTATGTGCTTCTCATGGAATTTGTAGCAAAGAAGCACTACAAAAATTAAAAGATGCGGGAGTGAAAACCTATCATCACAATTTGGAAAGTTCTCGAAGATTTTATCCCAGCATTTGTACTTCCCATAGTTTTGAGGACAGAGTCAACACGGTAAAATACGCTCACGAAGTTGGCTTACAAGTGTGCAGTGGAGGAATTTTCGGTTTAGGAGAAACAGAGGAAGATAGGATGGATATGGCATTTGATTTACGGGAATTAGGTGTTCATTCCGTTCCTATCAATATTTTGACACCGATTCCGGGGACACCTTTGGAAAAAAATGAAGCCATTGATCCTAGAGAATTATTAAAAGATATTGCCATTTATCGATTTATTTTGCCAAAAGTAGCGATTCGGTATGCCGGAGGGCGAGTGAAGCTGGGGGAATATGCAAAACTCGGGTTAAGAGGAGGAGTGAATTCCGCTTTGACAGGAAATTTTTTAACGACAACAGGAAATACGATTGAAAGTGATAAACAAATGATTAAGGAGCTTGGTTATGAATACTAAAGGGTATTTTGTCATCGGAACGGATACGGATATCGGAAAAACATTTTGCAGTACTTTGTTATATCATGGTTTAAGAAACAGAAATGCAATGTATTATAAGCCGGTGCAGAGTGGCGGTGTTTTGAAAGAGGGAAAGTTGTATGCTCCGGATGTTCTTTCTCTTTGTGAATTTGAAGGAATGGAATATCAGGAGAAGATGGTAAGTTATGTGTTAGGTCCTGAGGTTTCACCTCACTTAGCAAGTGAATTGGAAAACAAAGTTTTGGATGTTGACAAGATAAAAAATCATTTTCGGGAACTTTGTAAGAAATATGATTATCTTATTGTGGAGGGAGCGGGAGGTTTGTATGTTCCTCTCATCAGAAATCAATTTTATATCTATGATTTGATTCGGGAATTTCAATTTCCCGTGATTTTAGTAAGCAGTGCCAAAGTAGGTTCCATCAATCATGCAGTATTGACCCTAGAAGCTTTGAAACATATGGGAATTTCATTACATGGGATTATTTTTAATCGTGTACAGAATACTGAAACAAGTAGGATATATGAAGAAGATAATATAAAAATCATTTTACAGAAGGCTTCCACAAAAAATCATTTAATTCTTTTAGAGGGGGAGCAGGAAATTGCAGAAGAAAAATTGGACTTGTTTCTGAAAGGAGAAGCAAATGAAGAAACGAAGTGAATTACAGGAAAAAGATCTTCAATACATTTTTCATCCCTGTGCTCAAATGAAAGATTTTGAAGAAACTCCTCCTTTGGTTATAAAAAAAGGAGAAGGCTTGTATCTAATAGATGAAGAAGGAAAGCGATATATGGATTGTATTTCCAGTTGGTGGGTAAACTTGTTTGGACATGCAAATCTACGTATTAATCAGGTAGTCATGGAGCAAATTAACGAGTTGGAACACGTTATTTTTGCAAGCTTTTCCCATAAACCTGCAATTGAGTTGGCGGAAGCTCTTGTGGAAGTATTGCCGAAGGGAATCAATAAGTTTTTATTCGCAGACAACGGTTCTTCCTGTATAGAAATGGCTTTAAAATTAAGTTTTCAATATCATTTACAAACAGGAAATCCACAAAAAACGAAGTTTATTTCCTTAGAAAATGCTTATCATGGAGAAACAATAGGAGCCTTGGGAGTAGGAGATGTGGATATCTTTACACAAACTTATCGTCCTTTGATAAAAGAGGGAAGAAAGGTGAGAGTTCCCTATTTGGACAATACAAAATCGGATGAAGAATTTGCAGCCTATGAGGAAGAATGTATTCAAGAATTAAAAAAGCTCATAGAAAACTCTCATCATGAGATTGCTTGTATGATAGTGGAACCTATGGTACAGGGAGCTGCAGGAATGTTGATGTATTCGGCAAACTATCTGAAACAAGTTCGGGAATTGACGAAACAATACAATATTCATCTGATAGATGATGAAATTGCGATGGGATTCGGACGAACCGGAAAAATGTTTGCCTGTGAACATGCTGGAATTACTCCGGATATTATGTGTTTGGCAAAAGGATTGTCCAGCGGATATTATCCGATTGCTATGGCATGTATTACCACAGATATTTTTAATGCTTTTTACGCCGACTACAAGGAGGGAAAATCTTTTTTACATTCTCATACCTATTCTGGAAATCCTTTGGGATGCCGCGTTGCCGTAGAGGTATTACGAATTTTCCAAGAAGAAAATATCATGGCTATGGTACAGGAAAAAGGAGAGTATTTACAAACAAAAATGGAGGAACTTTTTCAAGGTCGGGAGTATGTGAAATCCTATCGAAGAATGGGAATGATAGGAGCTATTGAACTCCATGATATTCCGGGTCAGGAGAGAATAGGAAGAAAGATAGCAACTTTAGCATTGGAAAAAGGAGTTTTAATTCGTCCGATTGGAAATATTGTCTATTTTATGCCGCCATATATTATTACGAAAGAAGAAATAGATACTATGTTGGAAGTTTGCAAAGTATCTATGGAGGAATATATAGAACAAATAAAAAAATAAGGGAGAGATGGTATGAAAGTTAAGAAAGTATGGGCAGCTTATTTCAGTGCAACAGGAACAACAGAAAAGGTAGTCAAAGGGCTGGCAAAGTCTTTAGCAAAAAAATTAAAGACAGAATGGGACTGTTTCGATTTTACACTTCCAAAGGCAAGGAAGTTGGAAATGCCTTTTCAAGAAGAGGATGTCGTTGTGTTTGGAACTCCGACGATCGCCGGGAGAGTTCCTAATGTATTATTAAAGTATTTAGCAACGATAGAAGGAAGAGGAGCTCTGGCAATTCCTATTTCTCTTTATGGAAATCGAAATTATGATGATTGTTTAATAGAACTTCGTGATATTTTAGCAAAGGCACATTTTTATCCTATTGCGGCAGGAGCTTTTATTGGAGAACACTCTTTTTCCAAAATTTTGGGAGCAGGGAGACCTGATGAAAAAGATATGAAAATTGTGGAAGAATTTGCGGATAAAATTGTAAATAAAATAGCAACAGGGGATAGAACTCTGATTGAAGTCAAGGGAACTCCGGATCCTTATCGTTGGTATTATCAACCGAGAGATCGGCAAGGAAATCCTGTCGATATTCGTAAGGTAAAACCTCTGACCAATGAGAAATGTACGGATTGTAAAATTTGTGCAAAAGTTTGTCCTATGGGATCCATTTCTTTTGAAAATGTTCGAGAGATTCCCGGAATTTGTATTAAGTGTTGTGCTTGTATCAAAAAGTGTCCGGAAGATGCAAAATATTATGAAGATGAAGGATATTTATACCATCAACATGAATTGGAAGAGGAATATATCAGAAGAGCGGAGCCGGAATATTTTGTTTAACTGGTAAAAATTGGAGGAAAATATGGAAATTGTTGTAGTGATTCTTGCTATTCTTGTATTTCAAATATGGAAAATAATAAAGGATAAAAAAATACTAAAAGGAGTAGAGAAAATGAAAGATGGAAACAAAGGAGCGGAGATGATGAAAAATGTCAGTGTAGGAAAATCTATCATGGGAATTTTTGGAATTTTAGTGCTTGTGTTTTTCTTGGGGATTGGGTTTTCAAACTGTTATACAGTAAATACCGGAGAAGTTGCTATTGTTTCCACTTGGGGAAAAATTAGCCGGATTGATGAAGAAGGACTGCATTTTAAAATTCCTTTTGTTCAATCAAAAACTTTTTTAGAAACGAGAGAAAAGTCTTACATTTTTGCAAAAACGGAAGAGTCGAATACCACATTGGAAGTTTCCACGAAAGATATTCAATCCATTTTTATTGAATTTACAGTACAGGCAAGTATTTCCGATCCCGAAAAGTTATATCGAGCTTTTAACGGAAAGCACGAGAGTCGATTTATTCGACCCAGGGTACAAGAAGTGGTACAGGCAGCAATTTCAAAATATACCATTGAAGAGTTTGTAACAAAACGAACTGAAATTTCACGATTAATTTTTGAAGATTTAAAAGATGATTTTGCAACCTATGGTTTGAATGTATCAAATATTTCCATTATGAATCATGATTTCAGTGATGAGTATGAAAAGGCGATTGAAGCGAAAAAGGTTGCAGAGCAGGCAGTGGAAAAAGCAAGAGCGGAACAGGCAAAATTATTGGTAGAACAGGAAAATCGTGTCAAGGTAGCCGAGTTGGAACTAAGAGAAAGAGAAATTCGAGCAAAAGCCAACGCAGTGGAATCTCAATCTTTGAGTCCTCAATTATTAAGAAAAATGGCCATTGAAAAGTGGGATGGTCATCTTCCGAAAGTACAGGGAAATAATAGCTCCACTTTAATTTCTTTAGAAGAAAAATAAAAAGATTTTTCAGATATTTCTTGAAAAAAAATAATAAATATGTTATTCTATATGTACATGGAAAAGGGAGTAGTTTCAAATATAGTATCAACAATCCCGATGTGAATACATCTGGTACTATAGCCTGTTAGGTAACAAGACTTTTGATGTAAAGCGGAGCTTTATATCAAGAGTCTTTTTTATTAAAAGATATGGAGGAGAATATGGCGAATATAAAAGGATTGACCACGAAACAAGCGAAACAATTACAGGAACAATATGGAAAAAATGTATTGTCGGAAGAGGAAAAGGAAAGTATATTTTTTGTATTTTTGAGACAATTTAAAGATGCTTTGGTTATGATTTTAATTGCGGCATCGATTGTATCAGCCGTCTCTGGAAATATAGAAAGTACTTTTGTTATTATTTTAGTGTTGATTGTGAATGCTGTGATTGGAACGGTACAACATGTAAAAGCTCAAAAATCTATGGATAGTCTACGAAAATTATCTGCACCGAAATCCAAAGTGATGAGAGATGGAAATAAAATAGAGATTGATGCCTTTGATTTAGTTCCGGGAGATCTGGTTTTTGTGGAAGCGGGAGATATTATTCCTGCAGATGCAAGCGTTTTGGAATCTTATTCTCTTCTGGTCAACGAAAATTCTTTGACAGGGGAGTCAAATTCTGTGGAAAAGAGTCCGAGTAATCGGGATATGTCAGATTTGCCTTTGGGAGACAGAACGAATGTAGTATATTCCGGAAGTTTGGTAAATTATGGAAGAGCTGTGATTCAAATTACAAAGATCGGAATGGAAACGGAAATCGGAAATATTGCAAAATTATTGGGAGAAACAAAAGAAAAAATGACTCCCTTACAAAAAGCTTTGGATAGTTTCGGAAAGAATTTAACCATTGTGATTTTAGTCTTATGTAGCTTAATTTTCGGAATTTATGTATATCACGGGAATTCTATGATGGAATCACTGCTATTTGCCATTGCTTTAGCAGTAGCTGCCATTCCGGAGGGATTGAATCCGATTATTACCATAGTATTGTCTTTAGAAACTCAAAAATTGGCAAAGCAAAATGCTATTGTCAAAGAATTGAAATCTGTGGAATCATTGGGAGCCATTTCGATTATTTGCTCTGATAAAACAGGGACTTTAACACAAAACAAAATGACAGTAAAAAAATTATATTTGGATGCTAAAGTTTTAGAAGAGACAGCTTTACAAACAGAAAATGCCAGTCATAAAATGCTTTTGGAAGAATGTATTCTTTGTTCAGACGCAACTGAAACGGTCGGGGATCCTACAGAAATCGCTTTGGTGGTATTGGCAGAAAATTATGGGCATGACGCACAGGTATTAAAAAATGAGCATCCGAGACTGGCTGAAATTCCATTTGATTCCGAACGGAAATTGATGAGTACGGTATATGCCAAAGAGGATAGATATATCATGTACACAAAAGGAGCTTTGGACAGTTTACTTCCCAGAGTGATAAAAATCGATATGGATGGAGAAGTACGAGATATTACGGAAGCGGACATTGAAAGAATTAAATTGGTCAATGAAAAATTTGCGGAAGACGGAATGAGGGTTTTAAGTTTTGGATATCGATATGTGAAGTCGAAAGATATTACCTTATTTGATGAAGAAAAATATGTATTTTTAGGGCTTGTGGGAATGATAGATCCTCCAAGACAGGAATCCGTTCAGGCAGTGGCGGAATGTCGAAGGGCCGGAATCAAACCTATTATGATCACAGGAGATCATAAAATTACCGCAAGAACCATTGCAAGAGAAATTGGTATTTTTGAAGAGGGAGATTCCGTGTTGGAAGGAATCGATGTGGAAAAGCTTTCTCAGGAAGAGTTGATTGAAACGGTTCCGAAAATTTCCGTCTATGCAAGAGTATCTCCGGAACACAAAATTCGAATTGTTTCCGCTTGGCAAAGTTTAGGAAAAATTTGTGCCATGACGGGAGACGGGGTAAATGATGCTCCGGCTTTAAAAAGAGCGGATATTGGAATTGCTATGGGAATTACAGGAACGGAAGTTTCTAAGAATGCGGCTTCTTTAATTTTGGCGGATGACAATTTCTCTACGATAGTCAGAGCAATTACCATAGGAAGAAATATTTATCGAAATATCAAGAACTCCATCGGATTTTTATTGTCCGGAAATATGGCGGCTATTTTAGCCGTAGTATATGCATCCTTTGCAAATTTACCGGTAATTTTTTCCGCAGTACAGCTATTGTTTATCAATTTATTGACAGACAGTTTACCGGCAATTGCAGTGGGAGTAGAACCGGGAAACGAAGATGTCTTGGATGAAAAACCGAGAGATCCGAAAGAAGGAATTTTAACAAGAGATTTCTTGGAAAGAATTTCATTGGAGGGAATTTTAATCACTGTTTTCATTCTGATTGCATTTCATATCGGTTTGGCGGGAGGAAATGCCTTGAAGGGAAGTACTATGGCATTTTCCGTGCTATGTTTAGCAAGATTGTTTCATGGGTTTAATTATCGGGGAAAACGAAATATTTTTGCAATCGGATTTATGAAAAATAAAATGGCAATTGCAGCGTTTCTAATCGGTTTCCTGCTATTGAATGGAGTATTGTTTACGACAGCTTTGCATAAAACTTTTGGAATTACGGCTTTGAGTTTGGAACAATATTTTATGATATATACTTTAGCTTTTATTCCGACAGTGATTTTACAGATTGTAAAATGGATTACATACAGATAAGAACAGAGATTTTTGTCAATTGAAGTTGAGGGAGAAAAAGAATGAAATTTTTTCAGTTCTTTGTTAAATGATGTTAATGAAGAATAGAATACGAAATTTTCAAAGGGATTTTAGAGATTTTAAAAACATAATTTCTGAAATCCTTTTTTTATTTTTTATAACCTTATAAAAGTGTACACAAATAAAATTATTGCATTTTTTCGAAAATTATGATAATAATATTATAAATAAAATAATAAATAGAAATAAAATATATTAGAGTACACTATTAAAAAAGAGGAGAGTTATGGAACTAACAAGAAGACAAGAAAAAATTCTGCATTTAATCAAAGAAAACTCTCCCATTTCAGGAGAAGATATTGCACAAAATTTAGGTTTGACTCGTTCTGCTTTGAGAACCGATTTCTCTATTTTACGAAAAATGTCCTTGATTTCCGCAAGACAGAATTATGGATATTGTTATATCGGAGGAGAGAATAAATATAAAGTGGGACAGGTGATGGGAGAACCTAAAAAAATGGATTCTAAAAGTAGTGTCTATGAAACCATTGTATATATGTTTGAGAATGATATTGGGAGTGTGTTTATTACAGAGCATAAAGACATATTGGTGGGAGTTGTTTCCAGAAAGGATTTGTTGAAAGCGGCTTTAGGAAATAAAGATTTGGAAAAATTACCCATTCATATGGTTATGACAAGAATGCCGAATTTAATTTATGTAACGGAAGAAGATTCTATTAAAACCGCAGTAGAAAAGATTATGAAACATCAAATTGACTCAGTCGCAGTTGTCAAGCAAGAAAAAGAAACGTGTTATTTAGTAGGAAGATTTAGTAAAACGAATATCAGTAAACTATATTTAGAAACTTTATAAATGAGGAGAGGAGAGGGAGAATGAAACAAGTATATGAATTTAGAGAAGGTGGAAAAGATTTGATTCCGTTGTTAGGTGGAAAAGGTGGAAATTTAGCGGAAATGACTAAAATCGGTTTGGCAATTCCAAACGGAATTATTGTAACGACGGATGCTTGCCGAGAATATTTTAAACATGGAAAACAAATATCCGAAGAATTACGAAAAGAAATTTTAGAAAAATTGGAAAGCATTCAAAAGAAACCTTTACTTGTTTCCGTTCGTTCCGGAGCTCCCATTTCCATGCCGGGAATGATGGATACTATTTTGAATGTAGGATTCAATGATACGGTAGCAGAGGAAATGTTGGCAAGCATTCGAGATGAAAAATTTGTATATTCTTCCTATGCAAGATTCATCTCCATGTTTTCAGAAATTGTGCAGGGTGTGGAAAAGAAAAAGTTCGATGAAATCGCAGAAAAGACAGAAAATCCGAAGGATTTAATTCCTTTATACAAAGCTCTTTATGAAAAAGAAACTGGAGAAAAATTTCCGGAAGAAGTGAAGGAACAAATTTTAATGGCAGTCAATTCCATTTTCAATTCTTGGAATAATGAAAGAGCTATCTTATATCGAAAGTTAAATAACATTGATGATAATATGGGAACTGCTGTGGTAGTACAAGAAATGGTATTTGGAAACTTCAATCAAAAATCAGGAACAGGAGTGGTATTTTCTCGAAATCCGTCAACAGGAGAAAAACAAATTTTCGGAGAATATTTGATTTGTGCACAAGGAGAAGATATTGTTGCGGGAATTCGGACTCCGGAACCCATTGCAAAATTACAGGAAGAAATGCCGAAAGTTTATGAAGAATTGTTGGAAAATATTCATAAATTGGAACAACACAACCGAGATATGCAGGATATTGAATTTACAATTCAAGATGAAAAATTATATATTTTACAAACCAGAAACGGAAAACGAGCACCGAAGGCAGCCGTAAAAATTGCCATTGATATGCAAGAAGAAGGAATTATTTCCAAAGAAGACGCTGTCTTACGAGTGGATCCGTCTTTGGTCAATCAATTGTTGACAGGAGATTTTGAAGAAGAGGCTGTGAAGAAAGCGGTTTTATTGGGAAAAGGATTGGCAGCTTCTTCCGGTGTGGCAGTCGGTAGAGTGATGTTTGACTCCAAACGAGTGAAAATTCGGGAAAAAACAATTTTGGTACGTGAAGAAACCTCTCCGGAAGATTTAAAAGGAATTGCTCTGGCACAAGGAATTTTGACAGTAAAAGGAGGAGCAACTTCTCACGGAGCTGTCGTAGCGAGAGGAATGGGAAAATGTTGTATCACAGGTTGCGGAGCCATCAAAATCAATGAGATTGATCGAGAAATGTATATTGGCGGTAGAACGGTGAAAGAGGGGGAATTTATTTCTATCAGCGGATATACGGGAGAAATTTATTTAGGAAAAGTAGCTATCAAAGAAGCCAGCTATGACGATGACTTGAAAAAAATTCTTTCTTGGGCATATGAAATCAAGCGTTTACAAGTTCGGATGAATGCGGACACTCCGGAAGATGTAAAAATGGGAAAAGATTTTGGAGCGGAAGGAATCGGACTTTGTCGAACGGAGCATATGTTCTTCCAAAAAGATAAAATTTGGGCAATTCGACAAGTGATTTTAGGCGAAGAAGGGGAAGAAAAGGATAAGGCAATTGAAAAGTTGTTTGCATTGCAAAAAGAAGACTTCATGGGAATTTTTAGAAATTTGAATGGAGATGTAGCAAACATTCGTTTGTTAGACCCGCCCGTTCATGAGTTTTTGCCGAAAGAAAAAGCGGATAAAATTATTATGGCGAAAAATTTAGGAATTCATTTGGATGATTTGGAAATTAGAATCCGTAAATTAAAAGATGAAAATCCTATGTTAGGACATCGAGGATGTCGTTTGGGAGTAAGTTATCCCAGATTATATCGTGCACAGGGAAGAGCGATTTTGGAAGCTGCCTTGGATTGTAGAAAAGAAGGACATCCAGTGCATCCCGAAATTATGATTCCGTTTACGATGGAAGCAAAAGAATTGGCATATTTACGAAAAGAAATTACGGAAGAGATTGAATGTTTGTTTGAAGAAAGAAAAGAAAGAGTGGAGTACAAATTAGGAACGATGATAGAAATTCCTAGAGCTTGTCTACTGGCGAATGAAATTGCAGAAGTTGCTGATTTCTTCTCTTTTGGAACGAACGACTTGACACAAATGTCTATGGGACTTTCGAGAGATGACTCGGTAAAATTCTTGGATCAATATCGGGAAAAAGGAATTTGGGAAGGAGAGCCTTTCTATTCGATTGACCAAAAAGCTGTTGGAAAATTGGTAGAGTACGGAACGAAATTAGGAAGAGAGGCAAACAAAGAGTTGATAGTAGGAATTTGCGGAGAGCACGGAGGGGATCCGAAGAGTATAGAATTCTTTGAAAAACAAGGATTTGATTATATCAGTTGTTCTCCATTTCGAGTTCCGTCTGCAATTTTGGCAGCAGCTCAAAGTTATTTAAAAAATAGAAAGTAGGGAGAAAAGGATGTCAGAATTAAAATATTTGGAATTATTGTCCAAAAGTTTTCCCAGTATTGCGGAAACATCAACAGAAATTGTGAATTTACAAGCTATTTTAAATTTGCCAAAGGGAACGGAACATTTTTTAACAGATGTGCACGGGGAATATGAAGCGTTCAGTCATGTGTTACGAAACGGATCCGGAAGTATTCGACAAAAGATTGAGGACATTTTTCAAGATACTCTGACAGAATCCGAAAAAAAAGAATTGGCGACAGTCATTTATTATCCGGACGGAAAATACGATATGGCTTTGGAAGAACAACCGAATATGAATAAATGGATTCGGACTATTATTTATCGTTTGTTAAGGGTATGTAAAAATGTTTCCAGTAAATATACCCGTTCTAAGGTTCGGAAAGCAATGCCGAAAGATTTCGAATATATTATGCAGGAATTGTTATACGAAAGTCGCGAAGAAGACAATAAAAGAGATTATATTGAATCTATTATTGATACTTTGATTGCCATTTCGTATACCAGACAATTTATTATAGCCATGAGCGAGTTAATTCGCAGATTGACGATAGATCATCTTCACTTGGTGGGAGATATTTATGATAGAGGACCAGCACCACATCTTATCATGGATTGCCTCCTTGACTATCACCATGTCGATATTCAATGGGGGAACCATGATATGTTGTGGATAGGAGCCGGAGTTGGAAACAAAGCCTGTATTGCAAACGTGATTCGGATTTGTTGCCGATATAATAACAATGATATTTTAGAGGAAGCATACGGAATTAATTTGTTACCTTTAGCTACTTTTGCTATGAAATATTATGAAAAAGATCCTTGTAGAAGTTTTCGTCCTAAAGAGGGAGTAGATTCTGATTTGGTATCTCAAATGCACAAGGCGATCAGTATTATTCAATTTAAAGTGGAAGGACTGTTTTCCCAAAGAAATCCGAATTTGAGAATGAAAAATCGAGAAATTTTAAAGGATATTGATTATAAAGAGGGAACGATTTTATGGCAGGGAAAAGAATATCCGTTAAATGATACCTTTTTCCCAACGGTAGATCCCGACAATCCTTTGAAATTATTGGAGGAAGAAGCTGAACTTTTGGATCGATTGAAAGATTCTTTTATGAACAGTGAAAAATTACAACGACATTTACGATTCTTATTCAGTCATGGTTCTTTGTATTTATGCTGTAATTCCAATTTGTTATATCATGGTTGTATTCCCTTAACGAAAGAGGGAAAATTGGCGGAGGTCGAGATTGAGGGGGTAAAATACAAAGGAAAAGCTTATTTGGATAAAATTGATACCATTGCAAGACAAGCCTTTTTTGATCGAGTGGGAAACGAAAAAGATAAGAGGAATCGAGATTTCTTATGGTATTTATGGTGTGGAGAACTGTCCCCACTTTTTGGGAAAGATGTGATGAGAACCTTTGAGAGATATTTTATTGATGATAAAAGTACTCATGAAGAGCACAAAAATCCTTATTATCAATATATTGATCAAGAGGAAACTTGTAATATGATTTTGTCAGAGTTTGGATTAAATCCGAATATTTCTCACATTATCAACGGGCATGTTCCGGTCAAAGTGAAAAAAGGAGAATCTCCTGTGAAAGCAAATGGAAAGTTATTTGTCATTGATGGAGGTTTTGCAAGAGCTTATCAAAAAACAACAGGAATCGCCGGATACACTTTAATTTATAATTCTTATGGAATTAAATTGGTCTCTCATGCTCCTTTTGAATCCAAAGAAAAGGCCTTGAAAGAGGGAGCGGATATTTTATCCTCCGTTGTAGTTGAGGATAAAATTGTTCAAAGAAAGAGAGTGAAAGACACGGATATTGGAAAAAAATTACAGGGGCAGGTGAATGATTTAAAAAAATTATTGCTGGCTTATCGAAAAGGAATTATACAAGTGAAATAAAAAAATAGGCAATTTATTCTTGGACTTTTCAAGTTTTGGAATGAATTGCCTGTTTTTTAATATCTGGAAAAAAGAAGAAAAATGTGATATTATAACATGTGTATTTTATTTTTGGGAGGAGATTATGAAAAAGATTTTAGTAGGAATGCTATTATTGGGAAGTATTGCGTATGCAAAGGTGGAAGATATATTAGGTACTTGGATTACGGAGAAAGCAGATACGGGAAACCAAATTATTGTAGAAATTTACCAAGCAAAAAATGGAAAATATAACGGGAGAGTTTTGGAACTTACTATGCCGATTTACACAGAAGGAGAGTACGCAGGAAAAGAAAGAATGGACCTGCAAAATCCGGATCCGCAATTAAAACATAGAAAATTGGTAGGGATCGATTTTGTAAGCAATTTTGATTATAATGAAGAGAAAGATAAATTTGAACATGGAAACATTTATTCTCCAATCAATGGAAAAACATATCACAGTTATATGCAATTACAAAAAGATGGTAGATTATTAGTCAAAGGAAGTATTGATAAGGCAGGATTAATTGGGAAAAAACAATATTGGACACGATATCAAAAATAACTTTTGAAAAAAATAATCTTGAAAAAATAACACGGTGGTGCTACAATTTTATAATTATAAAATTATATTATGGAATAAGGGAGGAAAGGTATGAAGAAAGTATTGGCACTATTTGTTATTTTGACGGCGGTATTCTTTGCGGCTTGTGGGAAGAAGCAAGAACAGGGAACGGGAAGTAAAGAAAAAGTTGTAGTAGTTTCACAGGGAGCGAAACCGAAAAGTTTGGATCCGTATATGTACAATGAGATTCCGGGACTTGCTGTGACAAGACAATTTTATGACAGCTTATTCAAGAAAGAAGATGACGGAAGTATTACTCCATTGCTTGCGGAAAGTTATGAATACAAAACACCGACAGAACTTTGGATAACATTAAGAGAAGGGGTAAAATTTCATAATGGAGACATTTTAAGCGTGGAGGATGTATTATTCAGTTTTCAAAGAATGCAAGATACACCGGCTTCCGCCATTATGATTTCCGATATTGACAAAGTGGAAGCGGTTGATGATAGAAGTTTTAAAATTATATTAAAGCAGAGTTCGGCACCATTATTATTCAGCCTGTCTCATCCATTGACTTCGATTTTAAATAAAAAATATGTGGAAGAACATCAAGGAAATATTTCTACGGAACCTATGGGAACGGGACCTTATAAATTCGTTTCTTGGGGAGATGGAGAAAAAATTGAAATGATTGCTTTTGATGACTACTTTAGAGGAAGAGCGAAGGTAGATAGGGTGATTTTCCGAGAAATTACGGAAGACAGCAGCCGTTTGGCAGCATTGGAAACGGGAGAAATTGATATTGCCTATGATATGACGGCAATTGATTCCGGAACCATTGAAGCAAAAGAGAATTTGACTTTGATTTCAAAGCCGACAACCGCTGTGGAATATATTTGTTTAAATAATCAAAAGCCACCCTTTCATAATAAAGTATTTCGAAAAGCATTGGATTATGCAATTGACAGACAAAGCATTATAGATTCGGTGTATTTAGGAAGAGCTAAAATTACCAATTCGATTGTAAATCCAAATGTCTTCGGATTCTATGACGGATTGAAACCATTCAGCTTTGATCCGGAAAAGGCAAAAGCATTGATTGCAGAGTCCGGAGTGAAAAATCCAAGCTTTACCTTATCCATCAATGAGGGGTCCGACAGACAACAGGCAGCTCAAATCATTCAAGCAAATTTACGAGAAGTCGGAATTGATATGAAAATTCAAATTCTGGAATGGGGAACGTATTTACAAAGTACTGCAGAAGGAAAGTTTGAAGCATTTTTAGGAGGCTGGATGTCAGGAACTTCGGATGCGGACATTGTGTTATTTCCTTTATTGGATACAAAATCTTTTGGAAGTGCTGGAAACAGAGCAAGATATTCCAACCCTGAGTTTGATAAATTGGTAGAGGCAGCAAGAAGTGAATTGGATGTAGAAAAAAGAAAAGAGCTGTATAAAGAAGCCCAATTAATTCTTCAAGAAGATACTCCAATGACAATTTTATATGCAAAAAATAAAAATATTGGATTGAATACAAGAGTCAAAGGATTTATTTATGATCCGACCAATGTACACAGTCTATATACTTTGGAAGTGGAAGAATAAGGGGGAGAAAGTGAAAGTAGATATCAATTATATTTTAGATTTGACAGAGGAATTATTATCCATTCCAAGCCCTGTTGGATATACTCATTTGGGAATTCAAAGAATTGCGGAAGAGTTGGATAAGTTCGGCCTTCGTTATCAGTATACCAAAAAAGGAGCTATTTTGGCCTTTGTGGAGGGGGAAAATAGAGATTATCGAAAAATGATTTCTGCACATATTGACACTTTGGGAGCGGTTGTAAGAAATGTAAAAGCAAACGGACGATTGGAACTTACAAATACGGGAGGGTATGCTTGGGGTTCTGTGGAAGGAGAAAATGTGTTGATACATACTCTTTCCGGAAAAACTTATGAAGGAACTTTGTTGCCTATCAAAGCTTCTGTTCATACCTATGGAGATGTGGCAAGAGAATTACCGAGAATTGAAGAAAATATGGAAGTTCGTATCGATGAAGATGTAAAAACGGCAGAAGATGTTTTGAAATTAGGAATTTTGCAAGGAGATTTTGTTTCCTATGAAACCAGAACCAAACGCCTTTCCAACGGATATATTAAATCCAGATATTTGGATGATAAGTTATGTATAGCACAGGTGTTCGGATACTTGAAGTATTTGGCGGACAGTTCTTCGAAACCGAAAACGGACTTATATATCTATTTTTCCAATTTTGAAGAAATCGGGCATGGGGTTTCTTTATTTCCGGAAGATTTGGATGAATTTATTTCCATTGATATCGGTTTAGCAGCGGCAGATGCTCATGGAGATGAAAAAAAGGTCAATATTATTGCAAAAGACAGCCGAAGTCCCTATGATTTTGTTCTACGAAAAAAATTGGTGGAAGCGGCGGAACAAGCTAAAATTCCATATACTGTCAGTGTAAATTATCGCTATGGATCGGATTCCACAACAGCTATTTTGCAAGGATTTGATTTTAAATATGCTTGTATCGGACCGAGTGTGGATGCTTCTCATCACTACGAAAGAACGCACAATGAGGGAATTATTGCAACCGTAGATTTAATGATTGCTTATTTATAATATTGCCGGCACAGTCATGGTTTTCGATATGAGAGTTTTAGGAATAAGAATAAATAGAAATGAAAAATATAAAAGGTACTGGAAAAATTCTAGTACCTTTTTGCTTTAAAATATCCTACTCGATAGGTCAATGTTTTATGAGGATAGGAACGAATTTTATGAATATTGGTTTCTCCGATGCCGGTGACTCCTGTTGCCTGTAAATGGCGTAAGGAGGCAAGAGGGCTTGGAAATTCCAGTGTAAATATTTCTTCCTGATATTCGACACATGGATAAGATTTTCTTAAATTGTGAATGGTGTCGGAAACACTTGGATAGTCTAGGCTAATTTGAAAGTGTTGTTTGATTTCTTTTAAATTATCTTCTAAAAACATTGAAAAAATTAAACAGTCTGTTTTGGGAGCAATTTTTTTCAAAAAACTCTGCAAATCATAAAACCATTGGAAGCACCCGCTCGAAGTAATTAAATCATAGGATTTTAAAGACATGGTTTCGGCATTGTGCAAGATAAATTCCTGATAGTGTAAGTCGGACAAAAAAGCGGAAGTATCAAAAATATCATTTAAACTCAAAGAAGCTTTCGGAAAATGTTCCACAATTTCACGAGAAAAAATTCCGGTTCCGCAACCAATTTCTAAAATAGTTTTTGGCGACTTATCCAGATCGGTCAAAAAGTGAGCTAATTTTTTGGCTACTTTTTTTTGCACAATAGCATTTTCTTCATAGCTCTTAAAATGTTTCTCAAAGGTCATCTGTAGTATCTCCTAATAATTCTAAAAAATTTTGAAAATAATGAAAAGGATAATGCCCACCCGGAAAGATACGATAAGGGACTTTTTCTTTTTCATAATATCGAATCAATTTTTTGGCGGAGAAAATTCGATCTTCTTCTCCAATCCAAGCAAAGTCAAAAGGATTTGCAGGAACTTGATAGTTTTTATAAAAAAATTCCAATTCTTCCCGAATATCTGTAAAATTTTTTGAAATGCTTCCATGAAAATCCATATTTTTATAAAAAGCAAGCAGACTTTCCGGACTTAGCGTATCTAGAGTGAATTTACACATTTTTGGTAAAATTCCATAGGGACCCAAGCTTTCAGGAAGTCCGTTCAATACAATTTTTTTGCGAAAACGGTTTTGAATTTCTGTTGGAAGTTTGGAAAAGTAATAGGCTCCAAACGACCAGGCAACAGCATACAAAGTATCATTTTCATGTTTTTTTAATAAAGTTTCTATCCTGTCATAAGGATAATTGATAATTTCCACTTGATCTAAAGAGAGATGAGGAAATGCCTCTTCCGTCATTCCCCAACCGTTAAAAAAGAAAATCCATTTCATAGCGAAGCTCCTTTACAAAACGTTTTATTTCTTCTTCCGGAATGGAAGAAGTGAGGCTCAGACGTAATCTTGCCGTATTTTTAGGAACGGTCGGTTCCTTGATTGCCTGAATTAAAAATCCTTTTTGTAATAAGGCTTTGGACAAGCGGTTGGCTTTTTCATTTTCCCCGATGACAATGCTCACAATATGAGTAGTCGATGTTGTAGGGATGTTTTCTTCTTTCAATAATTGATATATTAGTTTTTGTTTTCGAAACAGTTCTTGCCGTTCTTTTTCAAAGTCCGCCATATGAGTTAAGATAAAATAATTCCAAGCATGATTTACCGGGGGCAGAGCGGTAGAGTAAATAAATTTTCGACTTCGATTGATTAAATATTGTTTGGCGATTTCATCGCAAAGTACAAAAGCTCCCATAGAGGCTCCTCCCTTTCCCAAAGGAAGAATCAGATAATCAATATCGGAAAGCAGATGTTTTTCGTAGGCGATTCCATAACCATATACTGCATAAGAGTGAGCTTCATCAATCATAAGTTGCACTCCGTATTGTTTTTTCAGGGTAACCAGTGTTTCTAAATCTGCACAATCTCCGTCCATGCTGTAAACGGATTCTGAAACAATGAGAATATCTTCGTATTGATTTTTGTATTTTTGCAATAAGTTTTCCAGAGCCTTCATATTTAAATGAGAATAACGTAAAAATTTGGACTCGGAAGCAAGAATTCCGTCATAGATGCTCGCATGATTTAAGCGATCCGTTAAAATTAAGCTTTTTTTAGAAAAAATAGTCTCAATGACAGAGGAGTTTGCATCAAAACCGGAATTAAAACAAAGAGCGGGCTTTGCATAGATTTCTTCTATTTTTCTCTCCAATTCCATAACAATTGCATAGGAACCGTCAATCAAACGGGAAGAAGAAGAAGATAAGGCCAAATAAGGATATTCTTCATAAAACTTCTTTCGTAAGGGAAGTTGCCCCGCTAAGCCCAGATAATCATTGGAAGAGAAGTTGGTCATATTACCGGGTTTTGTTTCTACTTTTCGTAACCTGTTCTCTTGTTCAAAATGATTTAATTCCTCTTGCATTTCTGTCAATTTCATAGTCATACTCTCCTTTTTTTACCAGCTTATTATATCACAAAATTAAAAAAAATGCACCTCGCTATCTTTTTCACAAGATAGTGAAGTGCTGCTGCATTTTTTTATTGAAAAGTAACTTCAAAGTGATTTAAAATCGTTTGGTAAATTAAATTTGCCATCAATCGAGAAGTTCTGTCATCAAAATCGAATTTTGGACTGATTTCCGCAACGTCAATAGTTAAATCTTTGGTATGACTACTGATAATATTCAGCAATCTCATCGCTTCGTCCGGCATGATTCCGAAAGATTGAGGGGCACTTACTCCCGGAGCGCAGGTAATATGAAAAACATCGGTACAAAGAGTTAAATGAATGTAATCATTTCTCTTGATAATGGGGTCGATATTAAATTCATTTAATTTTTTTATATCCTCTGCCAAATAATAGTTTACTCCAAAATGTTTTGCCGTATCGAAAAGTCTTTTGGTATTGGAGAATTTTTGAATTCCTATGACATTATAGTCAAAAATTCTACCTTCTCGTTCGCAATCATCGGCAATTTGTAGGAACATGGTTCCGGAGCTTGCTCCTTTTTCATAGGAACGCATATCAAAATGGGCATCGAAACTGATAATTCCAATTTTGGGATCCATTTCCCTACTCTGAGCATATTTTAAAATTCCATTGTAAGTTCCGTAGGCAATATCATGTCCGCCCCCCAGACAAACTACAAGAAAGTTTTTCTTTTTTAACATGGAGACTGTCATGGATAATTCATATTGTGCAGCTTCCAAATCTCCATTGATCACATCAATAGGAGTTTTTAAATCATAAAAATGAATGTCGGAATCAAATACGGGAAAATTTGCAAAGGCTTTTTTCAGATGAATCCAGCCTTCTGCGGCTCCTAAACGACCGAAATTTCTTCGAATTCCTTCTTCCGAATTAAAACTGACAAAACATATTTTCTTTTCTTCCACATCTTGTTGCAGTAATTCCTCTAATGTCATTTTTTTTACAACCTGATGGATACGGAGAACATCCGTTTCTTCGCCATCACAACGACCTGTCCAATACATGCTGTTATCTCTCCTTTTCTACCATTGAATAATCTTGGAAGCATGGAAAAGCTTCTCGATAATTTCTTCCATTCCGGCAAAACGTCCAATGGGAATATTATTATTTATTTTATAATATTCTGCTGAAGTTTTGCAAGTCAAAATTTCAATATTTTTTTGTTCCAATAATCTGAAAAAGTGTAAAAATTCAGATTCCCTTTGGTTGCATAAAACAGTTTTTTGAGACAAAATGATAGTTTTAGGAAGTAATTCCTGTTGGGATAAAGTGCACAGTAATTCTTTTAACAATAGAATGGACAAATCTTTTGTTCCCATATCTAAGGTTTTTCCGTGAAGAAAAAGCACAATATTGTTTTCCAGGCTTTCCAATTGTTTATCATTTAAAATCTTGTAAATGGATAAATCAAATTCCGGATTATTTTGTAATAGTGCTGCCAAATCTTTTTTCATAGTATCATAGCTCCCATTAAATTATCATATTCTGAAATTGTCATACTATCTTGTTGTAAATAGAGAAGAATCGTTTGTAAAATGATAGTACCGGCAATAATAACATTCGCTCTTTTTGCTTCCAAACCGATAATTTTTTGCCTTTCTTCCAAAGATTTGGAAAGAAATAACATTAAATTTTTTTCCAGTTGTTCTATCGAAAGTGTCGAGAGATGAACGAGTTCTCTTCGATATTGTTTCATTTCTTTTGCCACAGATATTTGTGTGGTAGCTGTTCCCGCAACTCCAATGACTTTGAAGTTTTCTTTTCTAAGAGGCTTCAAGAAATCCAATTGTTCCAAAATCCATTTTTTACATTGAGTAATAGCTTCTGAAGAATAGTTCTGATTTGGAAAAAAGAGTTCTGTAGCACGAACAGCACCTATGTTGATACTTTTGGAAAAGAAAATAGAAGCATTTTTTCCGAGAGTAAACTCGGTAGAACCTCCTCCAATGTCTATAATTAAAATCTGTTCCGGGACGGCGAGACTTACCCCGCGAAAATTATATTCCGCCTCTGTTTCTCCGGAAATGCAATGAATTTGAATCCCCGTCTCTTGAAAAACTTTTTGAATAAAAAAATCTCGATTTTCAGCATCTCTTGTAGCGGAAGTAGCAAAACAATAGAGAGAAGAGCAAGCATAGTCTCGTATCGTATTTGCATAATTTTTTAGACAGTTTATGGTTCTATCCATAGCATGTTTTTGCAATCTTTTTGTCTGATTGACTCCTTCTCCCAATTGTACAATTTGTACTTCCTGATGTAAATGTCTCATAATTTGATGAGTATCCGCTTGCCGTTCCGCAATATAAAGACGACAGGAATTGGTTCCGATATCAATCACTGCTTTCACTTCATTATGAGGCTGTTGTGTTAAATAGTCTTCCGTGAATTGTTTGTGTATTTCCTGTACTGTAAAATTTTTTTCTTCTTCCCGCTTTTTCAAATAGATACTGTTGATTTTTGAAAAAGCATTCTTTTTATCCTGTTTCATGGCTTCCCATAAAGCTTTGAAAGGAAATAGAATCGGAGTGCTGTCAATAGAATATAGGTGAAAAATACGCTTTATTTTTTCAAAGTATTCCTTTGTCAAAAAACCTTGACGATAGGAAACATATACATCTAAAAGACAGCCTTTTGCCACCGCTTCTCCATGAGAAATATTTTTATATTGAAATAAACTCTCTAAAGCATGAGCATAGGTATGCCCGAAGTTTAAGAAAGCACGAATTCCTTGTTCTTTCATATCTTTTTCTACATAGTATTGTTTGATTCGGCAAGATTGTTCCACAAGGGAGATGAGAGTATCTTCTTCTTTCTCCTGAATTGCTTCATAATTTCGATATAAGAAATCGGAATATTTCTCATCACAAGATAAAATGGAATGTTTGATAACTTCAGCCATTCCGGACTGAAATTGTGTTTCCTCTAAAGTATCAAGGAAACTGACATCAATCAGAACCGCTTTCGGATTGTAAAAGAAACCGATTAAATTTTTTCCGGTAGAATGATTGACAGCTACTTTTCCTCCGATACTCGCATCCACTTGTGCCAGCAAGGAAGTGGGAAGTTGGATAAAATCAATTCCTCGCATAAAACTTGCCGCAACAAATCCACCTATGTCACAGATAACTCCACCACCAAAACATAGAATACAAGACTTTCTGGAAAAATGTTTTTCTATCATAAAATCGTAAATTTTTTGAACGGAGTCTAAGGTTTTATATTCTTCTCCGTCCGGAAGTAAAAAATATTCCGTTTTTTCAGAGGCAATGTTCTGCTGATACCAATCTCCATAATAAGAAAAAAGAGTGTCATTACTCAAAAACAGAAGTTTATCATATTTTTTGGTAAAAGAATGTACCTTGTGTAAAAAATGAGAACCGATCAAAATGGGATAGTCATCCGTTTTTGTGTGAATTAAAATTTCTTTCATGCTTTGCCTCCTTATATTACTTATTATAACGAAAAACAGGCTTGAATTCAATACGAAATAAATGTTATAATAAAAATAAAATATTTTGGAGGATATATGATGAAAACAATAGCAGCTTTCTTTCTATTTGTTTCCGGTATCGGATTTGCCATGGAAATCTATCCGGAAACGTACGCAATGCAAAAAATGATTCCACAATTAGAAAAAGGAAATCGATATACAGGCTCTTCTCCTTATGAAGCCATGGAACATATTGTAGCCGTTCCTATGAATGCCAATATCAGAAAAGCTTTGGGAACGGGGGACAGCTCCATTCATTTTATAGATTCCGACGGAAATACGGTGAAAGCGGGACCGGAAGATTATATCATTGCTCCCAGATCTCTTTCCAGAATTTACGTGCTGTCAAAACGTCATTTACAAGAATACTATAGAGGACAGTAATTATGAAAAGAGAAGATTTTCATGAAATCTATTCCGGAGTAGGGACATCTATCAAACATGCACTTTGGAAATATAAAGAAGCAAATTCAAATTTATGGGTAACTTCTCTTTGTTATTATACAATTTTGTCTATGATCCCCATTTTTGCTATTTTATTCAGTATTGGGACTTGGTTGGGCTTGGGAGAATATTTACTAAAACAGATTGACAGTCATTCGCCCCTAAAAGGAGAAGCGATTGAATTGCTGCTAACCTTTACCGATAATTTATTGACCAATGCGAGAAGCGGAGTATTAGCGGGATTGGGTTTTCTATTTTTAATTTGGTCTTTGATTTCGATGTTTTCCATTGTGGAAAAGGCTTTTAATGATATTTGGGATATTGAAGGAACTCGAAGCTTTGTTCGAAAGATTAGTGATTATTTGACCTTTTTTATTTTATTGCCTACCTTAATTTTAGTGTCCAATGCTTCGTCTCTTTTAATACGAAACGATTTCTTATCGAAAATTTTGCCTTATTGTTCTGTCTTGTTGTTTTTTATGGCTCTTTTTATGGTGATGCCGAATACGGAAGTAAAATGGTTACCGGCTTTTATAGCCAGTTTCTTCACATCCATTATGTTTTCCGTCTTTCAATATGCTTTTATTTATTTGCAAGTGTTAATCAATACTTACAATAAAATTTATGGAAGTTTTTCCGTCTTATTCATTTTTTTGATTTGGCTTAGAATTGCTTGGTTTCTTATTATTTTGGGAGCTCATCTCTCTTATTTATTACAAAATAGAGATATGAATTTATATTATGACAGTTTAAATATTGATGAGATTAGTTTTCAATCTAAATTTTCTTTGGCAGTTCATATCCTGACAGAAATGGTGATAAGGTATCAAAAGGAAGAAAGTTTAGTAACTCGAGCAGATTTTATTGAAAAATTTCATAATGTGATTGCCATTGACGGAGTTCTTAGAATTTTGAAAAAAGGGAATTTTATTTTGGAGGGAAGAAATGAGAAGCAGGAGAAAGTATATTCTCTTGCAAAAAATTTGGAAAAAACAAAGTTGGAAGAGCTGTATTTTGTGATTTCTTCTTATGGAAAAAAACTGGAAAATATAGAGAATAAAGTAGTCTCCGAAAAAAAATTGCAAACTCGTTTATCGGAATTAGGGGGATATGAAGAAAGAGAATGAAGAAGAATCGATTTCACAGTCGTTTGACAGGAATTATGTATTTTGTCTGTATTTTATTTATGTGTATCGGCTTACGTCTATGTCAGATACAATTGGCAAAAAAAGCCATGTATCGTTCTCGTATTTTAAATCAAATTGAAGCAAAAGATGAAGAAATAGGAGAAAGAGGAAATATTTTAGATCAAAACGGAAAACAATTGGCATTTAATAAAAGACAATACACTGTCATCATTGATCCTAGTAAAATTCATATCAACGAGGATCAGTTTTTAAAAAATTTACAGGATATCGCGGAGAAAAAAATTTTGGACTTGGATGCTTCTTTTTTCGAAACCTTAGAAAAAGAGTTTCAGGCAAATAAAAAATATAAAGTGATTGCAAAAAAAATAGATGATGTCACAAAAGAAAAAATTAAAGAATGTCTTTCTAAAATTCCGGAAGAAAGAAAATATCTGTTCTTTAAAAAAGAGATAGAGAGAGAATATTATCGAAAGGATATTTATGAAACTTTAGTTGGAATGGTACGCTTTACAAAGGATTCCAAGGAAAAAAAGGCCGGAGTGTTCGGAATAGAAAGTCGTTACGAACCATATTTGGCAGGAAAAGTTCTAACGAGAAGCAAATATTATTCCAGAGATAAAAAGAAAGTACTTCCAACTTCCATGGAATGGATGTACACCAATTTGAATGGAAATAATGTTTATTTGACACTGGACAATGAAATTAACTATATTTTGAATGATGAAATCAAAGCACAGTATGATGCTTTAAATGCGGAAGAAGCATACGGAATTATCATGGATCCTCAAAACGGAAAGATTTTAGGGATTTCTACCTACACCCGAAATCCGAAAGATCTTAGAAATCAAGTTTTCCAAAACCAGTATGAGCCGGGTTCTATTTTTAAGCCTTTGATTGTTGCGGCGGCATTAGACGAAGGATTGATTCAAAAAAACAGTACTTTTAATATTGGAAACGGAAGTATCGTAAAATATCGTCATACCATTCGAGAAAGCAGTCGAACGACAACAGGGATTTTAACAACGACAGAAGTGATTAAGAAATCAAGTAATGTTGGAATGGTGTTGATTAGTGATCGTTTTACAGAGGAGCAATTTGAAAAGTCTTTACGAAAATTCGGTTTGTATGATAAAACAGGAGTGGATTTTCCAAATGAAATCAAACCTTATACCACTCCACATAAAAAATGGGATAAATTGAAAAAAAGTAATATGGCGTTTGGACAAGGAATCACGGTAACTCCGATTCAAATGGCAACTGCATTTTCAGCAGTTGTTAACGGAGGGAAATTATTTCGACCTTATTTGGTCGAAAAGATTGTGGATGATGACGGGGTGGTCTTACGAAGAAATATTCCGAAAGTAGTTCGGCAAGTTATCAAACCGGAAGTTTCGGAAATGTTGGTGGGAATGTTGGAAGAAACCGTTGCCGGCGGAACAGGTTCGAAGGCGAAAGTGGAGGGCTATCGTGTCGGTGGAAAAACGGGAACGGCACAGTTAAGCAGTAACGGTCGTTATTTGGCTCATCAATATTTAGCTTCTTTTGTCGGATTTTTCCCTGTAGAAAATCCTCAATATGTGATTTTGGTCATGATTTTAAAACCGCAGGCGGAATCTGTTTTTGGAAGATACGGAGGAACGGCATCTGCTCCTGTTGTTGGAAATATTATTCGACGGATTAGTAAAATTAAAAATGTATCCTCTCAAGAGGTGTCTAAAATTATTTCTACGAAGAAAGAAACTTTGGAAGAAAAACCTAGACCGGTATTGGGAGAAGAAATGCCGGATCTGAAAGGTCTAAGTCCAAAAGAAGTCATGAATTTATTTCAATCGACGAATTATGATATACATATTAAGGGAACAGGATTGGTAGTCCAACAGGAACCGGCAGCCGGGAAGTCTTTAGAAGAGGTCAATAAAATCGAGGTTATTTTAGAATGATGTACTATCAAGTGTATTTGGAAAAAAACAGAGGACTTTATACCTATGTTGATGAAAAAGAAGAGTATCGAATCGGAGACAGTGTCTTCGTATCTTTTCGAAATCAAAAACAGGTAGCTTATATCATAGCGCTTGATAGTCGGCAAGAATTTCCGTTTCGAGTTTTGCCTATTTTAGAAAAAACTGATTTTCCAAATATACCTCCTCTTTTAGTGCAGTTAGCCCGTTGGATGGTAAGATACTATGTTACGAGTTATGAAGCGGTTCTTCGAAATATGATACCGAGAGATTTAAAAATTAAGAAAAAAATTTTTTATTCTTTACATTCGCCGGCGTCCTCTGAATATCCTCAAAAGTTATTGAAGTATTTTCGGGAATATTCTTCTGTTTCTAAGGCAACATTACGAAAATACTTTCCTTTGGAGGAAATCAAACAAGAGATGGCACGACGGCATCTCATAGAATTTGAAAAAAATCGTTTTGCTTGGAATTTGGAAAGAGAAAAGACAGGAGAGATAGGAAAGTATTTTTTGCAAAGAGAACAGATACTAGCAAAAAAATTGGAAGAAAAATTTTCAAAAGCGGAAATTCAAGAATTTTTAGAAAAGAATTATCTGGAAGAAAAAAACCTTTTTGAAACAGGAGTTTCCTCTCTTCATTCCTTTCGTCAGGAAACTTCTTTTCGAGAAATAGAGTTAAATGAAGAACAAAGAAAGGCGACATTTTCGATTATGCAGGGGAAGGCTTCTTTCTATTTATTAAAAGGAGTGACAGGTTCCGGGAAAACGGAAGTTTACTTATCTCTCATTCGAAAAGCTTTTCAAGAGGGAAAGGGAAGTATTTTTTTAGTTCCGGAAATTTCTTTGACTCCTCAAATGGTGGAACGATTTCAGGGAGAATTTCAGGAAAATATCGCTATCTTACACAGTCGATTGAGTTCCAAAGAGAGAGCGGAAGAATGGATTCAATTATATCACGGAAAGAAAAAAATTGTGTTGGGGGTGCGTTCCGCTATTTTTGCTCCTGTACAAAATTTACAATATATCATCATCGATGAAGAACATGAGAGTAGTTATAAACAGGATGTAAATCCCAAATATCATGCGAGACAGGTTGCGTTGAAGAGGGCGATGTTGGAAGGAGTGAAATTGATTTTAGGCTCTGCAACTCCTTCGATTGAGAGTTATTACTATGCAAAACATGGAATATATCAACTTTTAGAATTAAATCAACGATATAATCAAGCAAAAATGCCGGATATTGAATTGGTGGATATGAAGGAAGAAAGAGATTTATTTTTTAGTCAAAGATTGTTGGAAGAAATTCGGAATACTTTACTTCGAAAAGAACAAATTTTGTTGCTTTTAAATCGAAAAGGGTATTCTACCTATATTCAATGTCAAGATTGCGGTCATGTGGAAGAATGTAATCATTGTTCCATTAAAATGAGTTACTATGCCTCCAAAAGAATTTATAAGTGCAATTATTGTGGAAAAGTGATAAAATATACAGGGAGATGTAGTGTCTGTGGGAGTGAACATTTAGTTCATAGCGGAAAAGGAATTGAGAGAGTGGAAGAGGAATTGAAACAGTATTTTCCGGATATTTCCATTTTACGAGTAGACGGGGATCAAAAGGGAAAGCAATTCTTTGAACAGGCATACTACGATTTTTTACAAGGAAAATATCAGGTCATGATAGGAACTCAACTGATTGCTAAGGGTTTACACTTCCCTAACGTTACTTTGGTCGGGGTCATCAATGCGGATATGATATTGAATTTTCCGGATTTTCGTGCAGGAGAGAAAACATATCAGTTGTTGGCACAGGTGGCAGGAAGAGCGGGAAGAGAGGAAAAACCCGGAAAAGTGATTATACAAACCTATCAATCCGAGCATTATGTCATTGAGAAAGTAAGGGAACATGACTATGAGGGATTTTATGAAAAAGAGATAGAAGCCAGAGAGTTTTTAGACTATCCTCCGTTTTCTAAAATGATTTTAATAGGTTTGTCCTCGAAAAATGAGGAATATTTGAAACAAAAAGCGGAAGAAATTTTTCAAATGATTCCAAAGGATGAAGCGGATATGTATGGACCTATGCCCTGCTTGGTTTATAGAGTGAAAGACAGGTATCGGTATCAGATTTTTATGAAAGGGAGTCGAGACAATATAGAAAAGTATAAAAAAATTCTTCGAAAAGTTTTATCGAAATATCAGACAGAAGAGGAGATACGAATTTCTATGGATGCAGAACCCTTGAATATGATTTAGAAGAAAGGAAAAAATATGATCTATGAAATAAAAAAATATGGAGACCCTGTACTACGGAAAATCACGGAAAAAGTAGAAGAGGTAAATGATGAAATTCGAGAAATTCTAAGGAACATGGTGGAGACCATGTATGCGAGGGATGGAGTGGGATTGGCAGCTCCTCAAGTAGGAATTAGCCTTAGAATGTTTGTTTGTGATATAGGGACTCCGGAAGAAAGTAATGTAAAAAAAATAATCAATCCTTTGATTACACCTTTAACGGAAGAAACGATAAGTGTGGAAGAGGGTTGTTTAAGTATTCCGGGCATTTATAAAAAAGTGGAAAGAATTGCCAAGTTGAAATTAGAATATCAAAATGAACAAGGAGAGTTCATGGAAGAAATTTTAGAGGGGTTTCCGGCGATTGTAGTACAACATGAATATGACCATTTGGAAGCAACTCTCTTTGTGGATCGAGTGTCTCCTATGGCGAAAAGAATGATTGCAAAGAAATTGCAAGCCTTAAAAAAGGAAACGATGAAAGATGGCAGAGAATAAGAAAAAATTTTCAAAAGGCTATCTCTTTCTATTGCTGATTTTTGCATATTCGATGTTTGGAGTGATTCCCCAAATTTTAAAAAGCCAGACAAAGATTGAAAAAATTCGAGAGGAAATAAAATATTTGGAAACTAAGAATCAAAAAGAAAGAAAAGAGATAGAAAAGTATACTAAAAATATTAAAGAATTGGACAATGATTATGAAAGAGAAAGAATTGCAAGAAATAGACTTCAAATGATAAAACCGAAAGAAGTCATTTACAGATTAAATGAAAAGAGTCAGGAGGAACAATGAAAAGAGAGCTAGCACTTGAATTTGCCAGAGTCACAGAAGCAGCAGCTTTAGCAGCACACAAATGGGTTGGAAGAGGAGATAAGGAGGCAGCAGATCAAGCCGCAGTGGATGCTATGAGAACGATGTTGAATCGTCTTGCTATTGATGGAGAAATTGTCATTGGAGAAGGAGAAATTGATGAAGCTCCTATGCTTTATATTGGAGAAAAAGTGGGAAGAGTTTATCATGAAGAAGAAGCAAAAGATGAAATGGAAGAAGGAGAAGTGCCTTATTATACTCCTGTGGATATTGCCGTAGATCCGGTGGAAGGAACGAGAATGACGGCACAAGGACAAGCAAACGCAGTGACTGTTTTAGCGGTAGCAAAAAAAGGAAGTTTTTTAAAAGCTCCTGATATGTATATGGAAAAATTGATTGTAGGTCCGGAAGCAAAAGGAAAAATTGATTTGGAAAAACCTTTATTGGAAAATATTGAAAATGTAGCAAAGGCTTTGGGAAAAACATTAGAAGAAATGATGATCGTTGTATTGGATAAACCAAGACATACACAGATTATCAAAGATTTGCAAAAATTAGGAATTAAAGTGTATGCTTTGCCGGACGGGGACGTGGCAGGGTCTATTTTAACTTGTTTAGTGGATTCGGATGTCGATATGTTATATGGAATCGGAGGAGCTCCGGAGGGAGTCATTTCTGCCGCAGTAATTCGTGCCTTAGGTGGGGATATGCAAGCGAGATTGAAATTGAGAAGTGAGGTCAAAGGAGTTTCTTTGGAAAATGATAAAATTTCCAATTTTGAAAAGAATCGTTGTGAAGAAATGGGCTTACGAGTTGGAGAAATTTTGAGAATGGATGATTTAGTCAAGGATGATGAAGTCATTTTTTCTGCAACCGGAATCACAGGAGGAGATTTATTGAGCGGAATCTATCGAAGAGGAATGATTGCAAAGACACAAACTTTAGTAGTAAGAGGAAGAAGTAAAACGGTACGTTATATCAATTCTGTTCATAATTTGGAATACAAAGATCCTAAGATTTTACATTTGGTAAAATAGAAAGAGGGAACATATGATTTTTTATGAAGATTTTGTAAAAAAAATAGAGGAATTGGAAGGAGAGGACCTTTCTTTTTCCGAAATAGAAAGTTTTGGATTGGGGAAAAAAAAGAAAATGGGAGGATATGGAATTGCCCTTCCTCTTATTTTGATTGCTTGTTATGAGATTTTTGTTGCTTTTTTTCTGAAACAATATTATCTTATTTTGATTGCTCTTGTCTTATTTTATTTTGGAATACGACAATGTAGAAATATGTGGGCATATCGTATTACTTTAGACACAAAAGAGAAGCATTTGCTATTTCAAAAAATGGATATTGATTTGGAGAATTTAAGTAGTCTACAAGTGCGAGAAGCTAAAATAGGAAGGAAAGTCATTCCTGTCTTGGACTTTATTACAAAAGATAAAAAACAGATGATTCTTCCTATGTACATGGAGAGGCAAGTTTTTTTAGTAAGAATTTTACAAAAAATGCTGGGAGTACGTTTTTCCATTCAAAAATAAAGAAATAAAAAAGTGAAAGAAGAATCGAAAAAAGATTGACAAAGTATCTTATATATGATACTATAGCAATGTTCGCGGGAATAGCTCAGTTGGTAGAGCGTCAGCCTTCCAAGCTGAATGTCGCGAGTTCGAACCTCGTTTCCCGCTCCAAGAACATTCTGCGTCATTAGCTCAGTTGGTAGAGCATCTGACTCTTAATCAGGGGGTCACAGGTTCGAACCCTGTATGACGCACCATGATTATCTGCCCCGTTCGTTCAGTGGTTAGGACATCAGATTTTCACTCTGGAAACAGGGGTTCAATTCCCCTACGGGGTACCACTCGGTCGCATAGCTCAGTTGGGAGAGCATCTGCCTTACAAGCAGAGGGTCATAGGTTCGAGTCCTATTGCGACCACCATATTTTTATAAAAGTTGGGGGTGTAGCTCAGTTTGGTTAGAGCGCCTGCCTGTCACGCAGGAGGTCGCGAGTTCGAGCCTCGTCACTCCCGCCATTTTATTTTTTGGAACATTAGAGATTACAGAGAAGTAATCTCTTTTTTTGATTTGTAAGGAAATTATAGAATGAATTTTAAGATTTCTTTTTTGAAAAAAGAAAATGAAAAAATACTTTTAGAATTTTCTGGAAAGAAAAAAATAATGTTTTATTTCAAGAGTTTATATACATATTCGGGCTTGAATGCAATTACAAAACTCGAAATAAAATGGTGGAAGTCCGCCTGAATTTTTTATCTATTGTTGATTAGTTTGCCGATTTATGATAAGATAAACTCGAAATAAAATGGTGGAAATCCACCGAAATTATTCTTGTGAGGTGGCTATATGATAATTAAACGAGATTATTATCTAAAGAAAATTATAGATAAAAGAGAGAATGGCAGGATAAAGATTATTACAGGGATAAGAAGATGCGGGAAATCATATCTGTTATTTCATTTGTACCAAGAGTACCTATTATCCAAAGGCATCAAAGAAGAACAAATCATATCGATTGCACTTGATGAAATAGATAATCTTGAATATAGAAATCCATTCAGATTGAACGAATACATCAAGGAAAAAACTAAAAACAGAAATCAAAAATACTACATTTTTATTGATGAAATTCAATTATCTGTGGCCGTAAGTAATCCCTATATTGACAGTAAAGAAAAGAATGTAACCTTTGTTGATGTCTTGCTCGGGTTTATGAAACACAGCAATTTGGACATTTATGTAACAGGCAGTAATTCTAAAATGCTTTCATCCGATGTGCTTACACAGTTTCGAGATCGTGGGGATGAGATACATGTAAATCCTCTGTCATTTGCAGAAGTTTATGATTTGTACGAAAACAAAGAGTTGGCTTTTGAGCATTATACGGTGTATGGAGGTATGCCGTATATCTATAGTTTAAAAAGTGATGAGGAAAAGAATCAATACTTGAAAGACTTATTTCAAGAAACATATATAAAGGATATTCTTGAAAGGAATAACATACAAAATGAGAAGGAGGTACTTGAATTACTGCTTGACTTCACATCTTCCGCCATTGGATCGCTCACCAATCCGACTAAACTTTCAAGAAGATTTTTGTCGGAGAAGCAAATAAAAATATCTTCCAACACAATCTCCAAATATCTTAGTTTTTTTGAGGAGGCATATGTTATATATCATGCCAATAGATATGATGTTAAGGGTTCAAGATATTTCTCAACGCCATTAAAATACTATTTTGCAGATATAGGTCTTAGAAATGCAAGATTGAATTTTAGGCAAGTAGAAGACACACATATTATGGAAAACATCATCTATAACGACTTGCTTCGTAGAGGATACAATATAGATGTTGGTGTGGTTGAACATGATTTTAAGAAAGACGGGAACAGAAAAAAAGTTCAGCTTGAGGTTGATTTTGTTATAAACAAAGGGCATCAAAGGTACTATATTCAATCGGCTTTGAATGTAGACAGTACAGAGAAAAGAGAGCAAGAAACGGCATCACTTAAGAAAATAAACGATGCATTTAAGAAGATTGTGATTGTAAGGAAGCACATTATTCCTAAACATGATAATGACGGTATTTTATACATTGGAGTAGAGGATTTTTTGCTTAATGAAGCAATCATAGATTCATAAAAATATTTTGTGTCATTCAATTGACACGCGAAGGTTCAGCAACCACAGCTCATGCACTCATGCAACTCAATGCGGAAGATGGAGGAAATCGGAAATTTAGAAAAGAGTTTATTTGATTCAGTCGATAATATAAAGTCAGATAGAAGTGAATTAGATGTATTATATGAAATTCTATTAAAATATGGATTGGATTTAATCCCATCGAATTCGAGGGGTTTTTAAATGAAGCAGGAAGCAATGCTTTTACATTATCACCACAAAAATGGATAAATAATACAAATGCTATTGGTATTGTTGTTAAACTTGGACGAGGTGGAGGAACATTTGCTCATAAAGATATTGCCTTTAAATTTTCTTCTTGGATATCAGCAGAATTTGAACTTTATATTATAAAAGACTATCAGAGATTAAAAGAAAATGAGACATCAAAATTATCACTAACTTGGAATTTACACAGAGAAATTTCTAAGATTAATTATAAAATTCATACAGATGCTATAAAAACATATTTATTAAATGAACTAACAAAGGAACAATTATCATATAAATATGCAAGTGAAGCAGATATGTTGAATGTAGTATTGTTTAATAAAAGAGCGAAACAGTGGAGAGAAGAAAATCCTAATTTAAAAGGAAATATCCGTGATTATGCAAGTCTAAATGAATTATTGGTACTTGCTAATATGGAAAGCTATAATGCTATTCTGATAGAAAAAGGAATATCACAGAAAGAAAGGATGATTGAATTAAGAAAACTGGTTACAACACAACTTGTTTCTTTAGAAAAATTAGGAGATAAAGAAATAAAAAAATTAGAGAAGAAATAATAAGTGAAATATAAATTAGATAAAAAACTATTACCTAGTTCATTTAATGAAGATATTATATAATAAAAAGGAGTGAGAGATTTGGAAAAGCTAAATGGAACAAGCATGGATTTAACACAAGATAACATTGAGAAATTAAAACAAATTTTTCCCGAAATATTTACAGAGGGAAAAATAGATTTGGAAGTGTTAAAACAATTGCTAGGAGATAGCATAGAAACCGAGAAAGAAAGATACTCTTTTACATGGAATGGAAAAGCAAAAGCAAGACAAATGGCTCAAACAGTGAGCAATGCAACGTTGAGACCTGAACAAAATGTTCTGAACACTACACACACAAGCAATCTATATATAGAGGGAGATAATTTAGAAGTATTAAAGCTCTTACAAAAGTCATATCATGGAAAAATAAAAATGATATACATAGATCCACCATATAATACAGGAAAAGATTTTGTATATAAGGATAATTTTAAAGATAGTGTAGAAAATTACAAGAGAATCACAGGACAAATCAATGAAGAAGGAATGAAACTAACAACAAATATAGACTCGGATGGCAGATATCATTCGAACTGGTTAAATATGATGTATCCAAGATTGAAATTAGCAAGAAATTTATTAACAGAAGATGGTGTTATTTTTATTTCCATAGATGAAAAAGAAATTTATAATCTTAGAAAAATATGCAATGAGATTTTTGGGGAAGAAAATTATTTAGAAACATTTCATATTCAAGTAAGATATACAAATAAATCATTAAATGAAAAAGATAATTTTCAACCTGTTATGGAATATGTGTGTATTTATTCTAAAAATAAAAATCAATTTACTCCAAATAAACCATATAAGGAATATGATTTGAAAAAATTCAAATGGGAAATAAAGGAATTGACTAAGGGAGAAGAAATCGTTTTAGGTAATAAAAAAGTTAAAATTTTTAAAGAAAATGAATATAGGATAGTTGAAAAAGAAAATGATTTTATAAATGGATTAAAAGATACTTGGGCTTCTGGGAGTGTTTTAATAGGCAATACATCAGGGAAATTTTTTGACACATATATATCAAAAAGAAAAGATATAGACGGACTAAATGTATTGTATAAAGTAGAAAATATAGGTGAAGATGGATTGGGGTATAGATACTTTACAGGTCCTAAAAAAGAAACATCTATAAGAGGACAATTTTTTTCCGGAATTCCTATGGAAAGAAAAGAAGAATTGGTTAGAGGAATTTCTAAAAAATATAGTCCGATAGTCAATTATTATGATTATAGTGCTGATTTTGGTAATATCCGACATGAAGGTGGAATTGCTTTCAATAGTGGGAAAAAACCTATTAAAATGTTAAAAAAAATGTTGAAGATAGTAGATGACAATCAGTTTATTTGTCTGGATTTCTTTTCTGGTAGTTCTTCAACAGCTCATGCAGTGATGCAATTAAATGCAGAAGATGGTGGAAATCGGAAATTTATCATGGTACAACTTCCGGAACCTTGTGATAAAAATTCAGAAGCCTACAAGGCAGGGCATAAAAATATATGTGAAATCGGAAAGGAAAGAATCCGAAGAGCAGGAGCAAAAATTAAGGCAGATGAAAGTTTACCTTTCGAAAATAGAGAAAAATTAGATATAGGATTTAAAGTATTCAAATTAGACTCCTCTAATATCAAAGAATGGGATGCGGAAACGGAGAATTTAGAAAGAAGCTTATTCGATTCTGTGGATAATATAAAATCAGATAGAAGCGAATTGGATGTATTGTATGAAATTTTATTGAAATATGGATTAGATTTAAATATAGAAATAGAAGAAAATGAAGATTTTTATTCGATAGGTGGAGGAACTTTATTAGTAAACTTACAGAAAGAAATTACGATAGACACAATCAATTCAATCTGTGAAGAATATAGAAGATTATTGGAAATTGATAAAGATTTTAAAACAACAGTGATATTGCGAGATACTTCGTTCAAAAATGATATAGAGAAAACAAATGCCATCAAGAAATTAGAACAGGTTGGAATCAATGAGATTAGAAGTATATAGGAAGTATACGCATATAGGAGAAGAGTATGAAAATTAAATTTGAAGAGAATTTAGAATATCAGTTGGAAGCGATAAACTCTATTACGGATATATTTTCGGGACAGGAAATAGCCAAGACGGTGTTTACAGTGGAAAAAACAAAAAATCCTCAATTAAGTATTATTTCTGAAGAAAATGATTTAGGAACAGGGAATAAACTTTTGTTATTTCCGGAAGAAATTTCAGCAAATGTAAATAAGATTCAAACTAGAAATGGTTTAGCGAAAACAGAAGTATTCGGAAAAAATGACTATCATTTTTCAATTGAAATGGAGACAGGAACAGGAAAAACCTATGTTTATTTAAGAACTATCATGGAACTGAATAAAAAATATGGATTTACCAAATTTATCATTGTGGTTCCATCCATTGCAATCAAAGAAGGAGTGTATAAAACACTTCAGATGACAGAAGAACATTTTAAAAGCCTCTATGAAAATACGCCTTATGATTACTTTATCTATGACTCTAAAAAAATAAATATGATACGAAATTTTGCTGTCAACGATACGATACAAATTTTAATTATGAATATAGATTCTTTTAATAAGGACACAAATATTATTAACCAAGAAAGAGATCAGGCGAGTGGTTATCGACCAATTGACTATATAAGTCAGTGTAACCCGATAGTAATTGTGGATGAGCCACAAAATATGGAAAGTGAAATAGCAAGAAAATCAATAAAGACCTTAAATCCTTTATGTACCTTGAGGTATTCTGCAACTCATAAAGAAAAATATAATTCTGTCTTTAAATTAGATTCTATAGATGCCTATGAAAAGAAATTAGTGAAACAAATAGAAGTTGCCACAGTGGGTGTGACTCAAAATGCAAATACGGAATATATCAAAGTTACAAATATAAAACTTAGAAAAAGTATGCCGGTAGCTGAGATTGAACTTGATATGAAATCAAAAAATGGAGTTAATAGAAAAAAAGTAAAAATAGTAAAAGGAGATAGTTTAAGTGAAAAGGCAAAAAGAGATATTTACGATGGCTATATCGTAAATGAAATTACATATAACGAAAAAGATCCGACAAAATCTTTTATAGATTTTGGAAAAGTAACATTGTCCCTGGGACAAGTGAATGGTGGGGAAGATCCGAATATAATAAAAAGATTACAGATAAGAAAAACCATCCAAGAGCATTTTGATAAGCAGATAGCTTTGAAAAAGAAAGGAATCAAAGTTCTATCGCTTTTCTTTATAGATAAAGTGGCTAATTACAGAATTTATGATGTGGAAACAGGAGAAGCTAAAAAAGGAAAATATGCTGTCATCTTTGAAGAGGAATATAATAAGCTTTTAGAATTGCCTGAATACTCTGAACTTAGAAATTTGTCTCTTCCTTTGTATCAACAAGCAGCTTCAGCTCATGATGGATATTTTTCAGTAGATAAAAAGAAAAGCAAAACTGGAGTAGAGTACTTCGAAGAGAAGGATACAAAAGGAAATACGAATGCTGATAATGATACTTTTACGAAAATCATGAAAGATAAGGAAAAACTTCTAAGTTTTGAAGAGCCTTTGGCATTTATTTTTTCTCACTCTGCTTTAAAAGAGGGTTGGGATAACCCGAATGTATTTCAAATCTGTACTTTGAATGAAACGACTTCGGAAATCAAAAAAAGACAGGAAATTGGAAGAGGACTTCGAATTGCTGTTAATCAAGAGGGGGAAAGAGTTCGAGGTTTTGATGTAAATACTTTAACCGTGATGGCAAATGAATCTTATGAGCAGTTTGTAGAATCTTTACAAAAAGAAATGGAGACAGAAGAAAATATTAAATTTGGATTGATAGAGGACTTTATTTTTGCAAATATTATAACGAAAGATGAAAATGGAAAAGAAATGTTTCTTGGGCATGAAAAGTCAAAAGAAATATATCAAGACTTAATAAAAAAAGATTATGTTGATGAAAGAGGAAATGCAAAAGAAAAATTAAAACATGATTTACAAGAGGGAAAACTAGAACTGGCAGAAGAATTTCATAGCATAAAGGAAAGTATTATTCAAAAACTTAAAGTTACAACGGGAAAGTTAGTCATTAAAAATGCAGACGAAAAAAAGAAAATAATATTAAATAAAAAAGTGTTTTTAAGCGAAGAATTCAAAGAACTATGGAATCGAATCAAGTATAAAACAACATATCAGGTAAATTTTGATGGGGAAGAATTAATCAAGCGATGTATTAAAAACTTAGATGATGGAGTCTATATACCAAAGGAAAAATTTTTATATGATAAAAAAAGATTAGCCATTACCAAAGGAGGAATTGAGGAAGAAAAATCCTATGCAGTAGAGGAAAATGTAGATGTATATCATAGATTTAAATTACCAGATATTATTACTTATTTACAAAATGAAACCAATCTCACAAGAAGAAGTATAGTAAGAATTTTAACGGAATCCGGCACTTTACATAGTTTTAAGAAAAATCCTCAACTTTATTTGGAACAAGCTAGCAGTATTATAAAAAGAACGATGAAGCTATTTATTGTGGATGGAATCAAATATGAAAAAATAGGAGATATGGAATATTATTCACAAGAACTATTTGAAAATAATGAAATTTTTGGATATTTGAAAGATGAGATGAACAAACAAGGGAATATGATAAAAACGGAAAAAACTCCATACATGGATATTATTATTGATTCTGATGTAGAAAGAGAATTTGCCAAAGGATTAGAAGAAAATGGAAATATTAAAGTCTATACAAAACTTCCAAGTTGGTTTAAAATATCCACTCCTTTAGGAAACTATAATCCTGATTGGGCAGTACTTGTGAAGCCGGATTTAAACAAAGAAGAGGAAAAATTATATTTTATTGTGGAAACAAAAGGATCTGTATTGGAGGAAAACAGAAGGGAAACGGAAAATTTAAAAATCAGTTGCGGAAGAAAACATTTTGAGGCAATTTCAAAAGATATCCATTTTCAAGTGACCAATAACTTTGAAAAATTTTCAGAAAAATTTTGATATTTTGCACTATTATAAATATGAAATGTGAAAGCTGATGTTGGGAATTTTCAAAGAAATGATCAATATGACTTTTGGCAGAAACTTGTAGAGAGATACTTCAAAAAATCCAAGAAGAGGACTGGATAATATGATTTTTTGAAAAATGTGATATTTATCTCTGTATTTATCAAAAAAATGTGTAAAAAATCACATTATTTTAAAAAAAAGTGTGATATAATATAAATATCAAAAGTTAGGAGGTATTTTATGAAAAGATTTATCATGAATCCTTTAATGGAATGGAAAAATTCAAAATATAGAAAACCTCTTATTTTAAAAGGAATTAGACAGGTAGGAAAGACTTGGGTTTTGAAAGAATTTGGAAAAATATACTATGAGAATACAGCTTATTTTAACTTTGATGAACATATGGAGTATCGTCAATTTTTTGAAACTACAAAAGATGTGAAAAGAATTTTACAAAATTTAATGTTAATCAGTGGAGAAAAAATAAAGCCGGGCAAAACTCTTCTTATTTTTGATGAAATTCAAGATTGCCCTGAAGTCATCAATTCCTTAAAATATTTTTATGAAAATGCACCGGAATATCATATAACTTGTGCAGGTTCTCTTTTAGGAATTACTCTAGAGAAGCCATCTTCATTTCCGGTTGGAAAAATTGATTTTTTAAATATGTATCCAATGACTTTTTGTGAATTTTTGATTGCAAATGGAGATGAAAATTTAAAACTTTATTTAGATTCGGTGGAAGAGATAGAAAAAATTCCGGATGCTTTCTACAATCCTTTGTATGAAAAATTAAAAATGTATTATATAACAGGCGGAATGCCTGAGGCGGTTTATCTATGGACAAAAGAAAGAGATACAGAACAAATGATAAAAAGTCTCAATAATATTATAGAGGCGTATGAGAGGGATTTTGCAAAACATCCCAATATAAAAGAATTTCCAAAGATATCTATGATTTGGAAATCCATTCCCTCTCAACTCAGTCGTGAGAATAAAAAATTTATTTATAAAATTGTGAAAGAGGGGGCGAGAGCTAGAGAATATGAGGACGCTTTGCAATGGCTTGTAAATGCTAATCTTGTTTCGAAAGTTTACAGAATTTCAGCTCCTAAAATTCCTCTTTCCGCTTATGACGATCTATCGGCATTTAAAATATATATGGCAGATATTGGAATCTTGAATAGACTTTCTTTACTATCTCCCAGAGCATTTGGAGAGGGAAATAGATTATTTACAGAATTTAAAGGAGCTTTGACAGAAAATTTTATTCTTCAAAGTTTGATTCCTCAATTTGACATTTCCCCTAGATACTGGTCAGATAATATTCATGAAGTTGATTTTATTATACAAAAGGAGAATGATATTTTTCCAATAGAGGTCAAGGCGGAGAAAAATACAAAGAGTAAAAGTCTTTTTAAATTTAAAGAAAAATATTCGGAAGATATAAAATTGAGAGTGCGATTTTCCTTTGACAATTTAACGTTGGATGGAGATTTATTAAACATTCCCCTTTTTATGGTGGATTATACTACAAAAATAATTGACATTGCATTGAAAAAAATGAATACTCTATAAAAAATAAGGTTTCTGTTTCTTATTTGTTGCCAGAATTTTATTTTTATTCTTTGTGTGTATTATAAAGATAAAATAATTGCCAGTGTAGGAATTATGCCATTGATGGAGAAGAAAAAAGTTTTGCATAGGGCGAGTTTTGGAATTTGTGTAGAAGAGAAGCATTGGGGAAACGGAATTGGAAAAATACTAACACACAATTCTATTCTGTTGGCTTTTGAATTAGGATATGAACAAATAGAATTGGGTGTATTTGCTGATAATCATAGAGCTAAAAAAATGTATCATAAGTTTGGGTTTCAAGAATGGGGAAGAATTCCAAAAGCTTATCGCTTGAAAGACGGAAGCTGCCATGATGAAATTTTAATGGGCTTGAGAAAGGAGTGGCTATGAAAGCTTTAATAGGAATTACAGGGAGTATTATTACTTGTGGAGGAGATGATATTTTTTCCGCTTATGAAAGAGCTTATGTGAATGATGACTATATTTCGGCAGTCGAAAAAGCAGGCGGAATTCCAATCATATTACCGATTGTAGAAGAGGAAGAAAATATAAAAGAGATGGTATCTCGAGTGGACGCTGTTCTTTTATCGGGAGGATATGATATAGATCCCAGTTATTGGGGAGAAGAAATTGGAAGGAAATATCAAAGAATTTATCCGAGAAGAGATCGCTATGAAATGTTAGTGATTCGCTATGCGAAAGAAATGCAAAAGCCGGTATTGGGAATTTGTCGAGGGCATCAAATGATCAATGTTGCTTTCGGTGGGAGCTTGTATCAGGATATTTCAGAAATTCCGGGAGCTTATATTCAACATGTGCAGCAGGCAAACTATTATGAAGCAACTCACGGGATTACAGTTGAAGAGGACAGTTTTTTAGCAAAGAGCATGGGACAAAAGGGGCGAGTAAATTCTTATCATCACTTAGCTGTGAAAGATTTGGGAGAATCTTTAAGGATAGTAGGAAAGGCTCCGGATGGAGTGATAGAAGCGATTGAATGGATTACGGAAGAACAATTTTTTGTGGGAGTACAATTTCATCCCGAAATGATGCATCGTCATCATGTATTTGCTCTCAATCTTTTTCAGGATTTTATTCAAGAAGTCAAGAGAAGAAAGAAATAAAAATAAAAAAGCTCACCTGTATGATTGGGTGAGTTTTTTTACATGGAGGCTCCGATAAAGAATCATTAGAATTCAGGTGGAGTTACTGAAAATAATACAATACTTTTCTCCTGTTGAAGATTTTTCCATTTATGAGGAGCCATTGCCGGGATATGAACAGAATCTCCGGGGGATAAAGTAATGGAAGAATTGCCTATTATCAGTTCGACTTTTCCTTCCAATAGGACAGCAACCTCTTCTCCCTTATGTGACATAGGGCGAACGGAAGTTTCCGCATTTTTCCGTAAGGTCATTTGCATAAACTCAATCTTACTTTCTACTTTTGGAGTTAAAAGTTCGTAGATAACATTTTCCGTACTTATCCTTTTTCTCTCTTCTTTTTTTACGATATGAAAGGTATACTTTGTTTCTTCCGAGTTTATAAAAAATGTAAATAAAGGAACTTCCAGAGCTTGAGCAATCGCTTTGATTGTATTTAAAGAAGGATTGGCGTTCCCCTTCTCGATTTGACTTAGCATAGAGGAAGAAATGTCACATTTGGAGGCAACCTCTTTCAGAAGTAAGCCTTTTGAAATTCGTATATTTTTTATCGTCTTTCCTATATTTATCTCATAATTCATTGTTAATCCTTTCTTAAAGTACTATTTTTTCATTTATATTATATAATAATTTTTTGTTTTCATCCAGCTATTTTTAAAATTAAATCATATTAAATTCAATAATCTGAGTCCTAAGATTGAAATTAAATATAATTTAATTTTTAATATTGACTTCCTATATTTTGCAAGGTAAAATTATATAAAGTAAATATAAAAATAAGAAAAAGTTAAATAAAAATAAATAAAAAGAGTTTCGTTGAGGAGATAAAAAATATACTTTAAATATAATTAAATTTTTTTAGAGAAAAAAGTAGAAATAGAGATCTTGGAAATAGTAATTATTGATAGATTCAAAAGTATAAAATAACGTTATTTTAAAATAAAAATAGGGAGGTATTTTATGGGAACGTCATTTACAATTATTGCCATTTTGTTATCAATATTACTATTGGTTTTACTTACTATTAAAATGAAATTACATCCATTTTTTGCTTTGACCATTAGTGCTTTTTTCTTTGGACTGGTATCCGGACATTCCATTCCGGATATTATTGGGGCTTATTCAGAGGGATTGGGCGGAACAATTGCCGGAATTGGGGTTGTGATTGCCATAGGTACCGTTATGGGTGCTCTTTTAGAAAACAGCGGAGCGGCAGAAACTATGGCGGAAACAATATTAAAAATGACAGGAAGAAAAAATGCCGATATAGGCTTAGCAGTCACGGGATATTTCGTTTCTATTCCTGTTTTTTGTGATTCCGCTTTTGTCTTATTATCTCCCTTGGCGAAAAGAATAAGTAAGGATACAGGAGGAAGTATGACTACCATGACAGTGGCATTGGCAATGGGACTTCATGCCACACATATGCTAGTTCCTCCAACACCGGGTCCATTGGCAGTAGCAGGAATTTTAGGTTCTAATTTAGGTCTGGTTATCCTATGCGGTATGTTGGTTTCCATCCCTGTAACCATAATAGCTATTTTAGCCGGAAGAATTTTTGGAAAAAAATATTATTTTCTTCCTGAAATCGAAGAAGCCAATTCTGTGGGGAAAACAAAAAAATTACCAAGTGCAGCTATGAGTTTCTCTCCTATTTTGCTTCCTATTTTCTTGATGTTGTTAAGAACAATAGCTACCTTACAATCAAGACCGTTGGGAGAAGGAGTTTTATATCGAGTTGTTGATTCTTTAGGACAAACTATTGTCGCTTTATTTATAGGACTTGTTATCGCTTTTTTCACTTACAAATCAGTGTATCCGAATGATAAAGAAGTTTGGACTTTTGATGGAATATTTGGAGAAGCTTTGAAGACAGCCGGACAAATTGTTTTGATTGTCGGTGCCGGGGGAGCATTTGCTACTGTGTTAAAATTGTCCAATTTACAAGAAATTGTAATGAATTTATTTGCGGGAGTATCCATAGGAATTATTGTTCCTTATATAATAGGGGCTATTTTTAGGACGGCTATCGGTTCCGGAACGGTGGGAATGATTACGGCAGCTTCGATGTTATTGCCTTTAGTAGATGTTTTAGGCTTCCATTCTCCGATGGGATTAGTCATTGCCATGTTGGCTTGTGCTGCCGGAGGCTTTATGGTTTTTCATGGAAATGATGATTTTTTCTGGGTAGTGGTTTCCACTTCCGGAATGAAACCGGAGGTGGCATACAAGGTATTTCCATTGATTAGTATTTTACAATCTTTCGTAGCTTTGGTTTGTGTGATGATACTAAAAATGATTTTTCTATAAGGATTTAAGGAGGAAGGATGTTAAAGAAGACTGATGTAATTCAAAAATTGGAAAAAAAGGAAGAAATGGTATGGATTAACCCTAAAAAAATAGATTATAAGACATATGAAGAAAATCTGCCGGTTTCAGATGAAGAATTGTTGCAAGCGGAAAAGAGATTGGAGAGATTTGCTCCCTTCCTTCAAAAAGTATTTCCGGAAACGGCTCCTACAAAAGGAATTATTGAATCGCCCTTAGAGGAAATTTTTCAGATGCAGAAGACTTTGGAAGAAAAATATAAGGTAAAAATTCCCGGAACATTATATTTGAAAATGGACAGTCACTTACCTGTAGCCGGTTCCATAAAAGCCAGAGGAGGAGTTTATGAAGTGTTAAAACACGCTGAGGATTTGGCAATGGAAGCGGGCTTATTAAAAATAGGAGATAATTATGCCATATTGGCAGAGGATAGATTTAAGAAATTTTTCTCGAAGTATAAAATTCAAGTCGGGTCGACCGGAAATTTAGGATTAAGTATAGGGATTACCAGTGCAGCATTAGGATTTCAGGTGATTGTTCATATGTCGGCAGATGCAAAACAGTGGAAAAAAGATATGTTGCGTTCTAAAGGAGTTCAGGTCATAGAATATGACAGTGACTATGGAAAAGCGGTAGAAGAAGGAAGAAAAAATTCAAATTTAGACCCTATGAGTTATTTCGTGGACGATGAAAAATCTATGAATTTATTTTTAGGATACACTGTTGCAGCAAAAAGACTGAAAAAACAATTGGACGAAAAAGAAATTATAATAGATGAAAGACATCCTTTGATAGTATATATTCCTTGTGGTGTGGGAGGAGCTCCCGGGGGAGTAGCCTATGGATTGAAAAGAATTTTTAAAGAGAATGTACATATTTTTTTCGTGGAACCTACTTTGGCACCTTGTATGTTACTTGGAATGGAAAGCGGATTACATGAAAAAATCAGTGTCAATGATATCGGAATTTATGGAATGACTCATGCCGACGGATTGGCGGTGGCAAGACCTTCAGGGTTGATAGGAAGATTGATGGAGCCTATTTTGAGTGGGATTTTTACCGTGCAGGATTATAAATTATATGATTATTTACGTTGTTTAGATGAAACGGAAAATAAGAGAATAGAGCCTTCTTCTTGTGCGGCATTCGAAGGGGTAGCTTCTCTTTTCAATTATGAAGAAAGCAAAAAATATGTGGATGATTTTTTGGGAGATACTGTTAAGAATGCCTATCATATTTGTTGGGCTACCGGTGGAAGTATGGTACCGGAGGAAGATATGAAAGAATTTTTAAAGACATATTTAAAATGAAACAGAGGTGAATAAAAATGAGAAAGGATGAATTGGCAACCCCAACTATTTTGTTAAATATAGATGCTAGCTAATCTAGGCAGTTACTATACCTTGTAAAAGGGGAAGAAGTGATAACAAGTATAAAGGTTGATATAAGAGGAAATAGTAACAAAAGAATTTAAGAGAGTGTGAAGTTTTTTTACTTCACACTCTCCACTTTTTAAATACATTTATTTGATAATTTTTTTAAAGCATTATCCAATCTTTGAAGTGCTTCTTCTATAACAGAAGTGGGAGCTGCAAGATTAAATCTTTCAAAACCTTTTCCATTTTCACCAAAAATATATCCCTCATCTAAGAATAAATCAGCTTCTTCGATCATAAATTTTTCTAAATTTTCAGAGCTCATTCCTAAAGAGCTGAAATCTATCCATAATAGATAGGTTCCTTCATTTTTAAAAACTTTAATTTCAGGATATTTTTTTTCAAAAAAATGAACAACAAGCTGCTGATTTTTATAAATAATTGCAAGACATTCTTTCAACCATTCTTCACATTTTGTGTAGGCTATTTCACAAGACTTATAACCAAGTGCAGTAAATGGAATAGAAGAGGTTCTATTTAATGAAGCTATAAATCTTTCACGGATTTTTTTATTTTTAATAATAGTATTACTCATTCCCATTCCTGCCAAATTAAAAGTTTTGGAAGGAGCAGTGAAAGTAATTGTTTTTTCAGCCAATTTATCATTAATTGTCTGAAAAACAATATGTTTTGAACCAGGCATGATAATATCAAAGTGTACTTCATCAGAGAGAAGCAAAATTTCATTTTTTAAAATAATATCTGATAATTTTTGTAATTCTTCCTTAGTCCAGACTCTACCTACTGGATTATGTGGAGAACAAAATAATAAAATTTTATTCTTAGGATCTTGAGAAAGTTTGTCAAATAATTCATAATTGATATAATATTTATTATTTTTTAAAATGAGAGGACAGTCAATTAATTTTCTATTTTGTAATTTTATTGCATTGAAAAATGGATAATAGACTGGTGTCATAATAATAACTCCATCTCCTTCTTTTGTAAATTCTTGTATTGCACTAAAGAAAGCAGGGACAACACCAGCGGTATTAACTATCCAATCTTCTTGAATTTCAAAATTATGTTTTTTTCTCATCCAATTGCATACAGCATCTTTATATTCTCTGTTTGCCATTGTGTAGCCTAATATAACCTCGTCTAAATACTCTTTCAAACCTTCAATAATTTCGGGAGCATTTTTAAATTCCATATCTGCAACAGAAAGAGGAACAATTCCATCTGCTACATTAGGATTTTTATCATACATATCTTCCCATTTAAATGATCCTTGTCCTTTGCGATTTACTCTTGTTTCAAAATCATATTTCATATTAGTAGACCTCCTAAAATAGATTATTACTCTTCTTCATTTAAAGCTTCCTGAATGATTATTTCTTTATTTTTTTCTAAATTTTCTACACTAACACTTTTCGTTTTTAACGAAATAATAGAAAATACTGACATAAGAAATAAAATTACCACCATCATTATCATTTGATATTTGTCTAAAAGTACAAATAAATTATAGCATACTATTAGTGCTGATAGTGCTGCCAAAATACAGATTAGATTTATTAAAGTTTTAGGCATGTGTAAAATACTGTTTTCCCATTGCTTAGGATATTTATTTATAATTTTAATACAAGCCAGATTACAGTAAATATTTGTAATCATATAGGGAATCATAACCAAAGATACTATGACATCCAAACTAAACCCTAATAAAACTGGAATAATTGAGACTATATAAAAAATTAAATATACTACCCAAGGGTAACCAGAAATTGTTGTTTTTGTACAAATTTTTGGTAACCAACCATCTTCGGCAACTTTTAATATAGGATAGCGAACCATTGTGGCTGCAGTTATCATAGAGGTTGCAATGGCAAATACCGCACCTCCAATGATAAAAATAACAAATATCCAGTGAGGAAAAATTTGTGCTGCGACTAAACTCAAATTTTTATTACTGACATCTTCTATGGGTAAAACACCTGCCGCAACATATGACATTGCAAAATAAACAATTGCCAATAGAATAGTCACTAATAAAATTCCTAATGGAATTGTTTTTTTCGCTTTTTTTGTTACAGCAGAAACAGCAACAGGTCCCATGGTTGTTCCCTGGCAGGCCCATCCCATGATAGCAATTGCAGATATAAAACCAGAAAAACCGTTTCTAAAAAAATTTTTTCCATAGAAATATCCAGCTTGTACTTTAGGAATTCCAAAAATAATAAAGATAAAAATAGAAATGATTAAAACAACTGTCATAATACTATTTATTGTAGAGATAAATTTTGAACCTTTCATTGTTGCGGCAAACAGCAAAGTTATCATTACAATAGAAATTATTTTACTGTAATCTAAGAGAGTAGGGAAAATTATACTGGCATAGTTAATAATAGCAATACTATACATAGCTATAGAAAATCCGTTAGTAAAATTTACATATGCACTTATACCGGAAAAAAATGGATTGAACGTTATTGCTTTTTGACTATAATCTCCACCTTTAAAAGTAAACATAGAGGAAAGGAGTATATTATAAAAATAAGCTAGTAGCATGAATAAACAGCCAATACCCACAGCAAAAACAATTGACTTTCCTGTAAAATTAATTCCAGATCCCATTAGAACAAAAATTCCTGAACCGATGGCTCCTCCAAAACCCAAACAAAGGATATCAAATAAGTTTAAATTTTTTTCTTCAATTTTATTTTCGTTTATCATGATCACCCCTCCAAAAACATTAGAATCTTAATAGTTAAGTATCTTAACTAATTTTATTATAAATTTTTTTTGAAAAAAGTCAAGAGAAATATATAAATTTTTTTAAATTGATAATATAAGTAAATTATGTTATAGTAACAGTACATAGTAATGGAGGTTTTATAGTGAACAAAAAACTATATGAAGAAGAAATTCTAAATGCAAAAATAGATTTGGATGAAAATGAAAAATTAGTGAATGCCAGATATGAAAAATTAAATGGAATCATGGAATCAATGTACGATTTTATTTTGGCTTATTCTAACTACTATTCCATTAGGAGAGATTATGGCAGTGGTGATAAGTTTACTATGATAGAAATACATATTTTGACTGAAATCCATGATAAACCTAAAATTACTGTTACTGCACTAGCAGAAAAATGGGGTAGGACAAGTAGTGCTATATCTCAAACTGTTAGAAAATTAATGAAATGGAAACTTATAAATAGAGTAGAAAATGAAAATAATGGAAAGATTTACCATTTAATGATTACAGAGAAAGGAAAAGAACTTGTTTTACTTCATAAAAGATACGATAATTTAGATATTGTGAAAACAAAAAAGAAATTATTGAAAAAATTTACAATAGAAGAACTGATAGCATTTGATAAAATATGTAAAGAATATACAGATATTTTAAGATTTAAGAAAAATTGTAAAGGAAGATGAGATTAAAAATGAAGAAACTTAAGAAAAATCAAAAACGCTTCTATTTCAGAAGCGCTCTTGACATTTTTTGAATACTTTATTATATTATTTTTTAGAGAGTTAATATTTTCTAACTAACTTATTTTAAAAACCATAGAAGATAAATTTACAGAAAAAAGTTCACATACTCTTCACACACTCCACCTGTATAATTGGGTGAGCTTCTGTTTTATAAATTAGGATTTACCGTTTTTTCGATGAATTCAATGACTCGTTGAAAATCTTCTTCATTCGGATGTCCTTCTGCATCCAAAACAATTTGCTTCATATTTGGTACAAACTTATGTACGATATTTAAAGGGAATTTGTCCATTTTTTGTTTTAAATCCTCCGATACTTTTCCTCTGACTAAGACTCCGCCTTTAAAATGATTATCCTTTTCGCACAATTTCGTGACATTCCTAATACACTTTTCTGCATGGAAAGAAGTAGGAGATTCTCCCAAAGTTCCAATAAAGTAAAGATTTTTATCTTTTAATTTGGAAAGAAATTTTCTTGTTTTGGCATCTGCCGTTCCCTTATCCACCCAATATCCGATAATGACATTTTCCACCTTTGTCCAATCGACAGTGTCTTTTTCTTCTACCCGGATGAGTTGTTTTTCTTGTTGTAGATGTTCAAATGCTACTTCACAAACTTTTTTTGTATTTCCTGTTAAGGAAGAATAAATGATAACTGTTTTCATTTGAAATCACTCCTTCTTTTATTTTTTGCAAAATCAGTATAGCATAGATTATTTATTATTCCTATATTTTTATTTTTCTTATCTTAAAAAAAAATATTTATATTGACATAAGAGATAAACTATATTAAGATATTTTATAAACCAAATTAAATGGATGTGATAGTTATTGTGAAAAGAAATATTCTTTTAGGAATTGCGTGGATTTCGTTAATCTTGGGAGGAATCGGAATTTTTCTTCCTCTGTTACCTACAACACCCTTTATCTTATTGAGTGCTTTTTGTTTTCAAAAATCTTCGGAAAGATTTCATCAATGGATTTTGAACAGTCCTATTTTTGGGAAATATATTCGAGATTATCAAGAACAAAAAGGAATTACTTTAAAGAATAAAATAGTCGCCATTACTTTTATGGCGCTTGGAATGTCATTTTCCGCTTATAAAGTGCCGAATACATATATGAGAATTTCTCTGGCGGTCATTTTTATAGCGGTTTCGTACCATATTTGGAAAATAAAAACCTTAAAAAAATAAAAATAAATAAATATAGGAGAGTGAAACAATGGCTTATTATTTTAAAGTTGGGGGACCTATTTTATGGGTCTTGTTTTTTATGTCAATAGGAGCTTTGGCAATTATCTTAGAGAGGGTTGTATTCTTTACTAGGACAGAGAAAAAAGTGGATATTGATTTTAAGAAAAATATTAATGATTTAATTTCTCAAGGAAAAGTGGAGGAAGCAATTCAATTGTGCGAAAGTAAAAAAGGTTCTGTGGCGGGTTCTATCCGAACTTTTTTGAAAAGAGCTAAAAAAGGTCAGGATGTACAAGATTATGAATCAATTATCAAAGAGATTATGTTGGAAAGTATGACACCCTTAGATCGTGGATTGAGTTCTCTGGAGGCTATTGGTAGTTTGGCTCCTATGTGTGGATTGTTAGGAACCGTGACAGGGATGATCAAAGCCTTTATCAATATTTCAAAAATGGGAGCCGGAGATCCTACGATCGTTGCAGATGGAATTTCAGAGGCTTTAGTAACAACAGCAGCAGGGTTATATGTTGCAATACCGGTGATTGCGGCTTATAATATTTTCAGTAAGATTGCGGCAAGAAGAGAAGATGAAGTGGATAAAATTGTAGCGAATATTATAAATATATTTAGGAGATAGTTATGGGAAGAAAAAATAGAAGAGGATCGTTGAAACCTGATTTGACTCCTTTGATTGATGTAATCTTCCTGTTGATTATTTTCTTTATGATTTCGACGACCTTTAATAATTATGGAACGATTCCGATTGAGTTGCCCAGCTCCACCGTGGAATCCAAAAAAGAAAATAAGGCAGTAGAAATTATCGTGGATAAGCACGGAAGATTTTATGTCAATACGGAGGGAAAAAATCAGGAAGTGACATTGGAAGATATTCCGAATCATTTGCAAGGAGTGGAAGAAGTTACAATTTCCGCCGACAGAGATATGAAATATCAAACAGTTATGAATGTCATGACAAAAGTGAAGGAACAAAATATTGCAAATATGGGATTAACATTCTATGAATAGGAGGAAATGGCTATGAAGAAATATCTAGTTCTTTCTTTTTGTATTCATATATTGTGTTTTTTAGGATTTTATCATCATGAAATGCACAAGGGAGAGGAAAAGCTTCCCTTAAATCAAGTAATTTCTGTCTCCTTTGTTGTAGAAAATCCACCTCCAAGTGATAATCCCGGGAGTCCTAATGTAGCAGATAGAGTTTTAGAAAAGAAAGAAAATTCTACAAATGAAAAGCCAAAAGAACAACCGAAAAAAGAAAAACCAAAGAAAGAAGAACAGGTAAAAGAAAAAACATTTGACAGTAAAATGGCAACGAAAGATGCCAAAGAAGTAAAACAGGAAGAAAGTTCAGCAGTTGAAGCGGATTCCGATAACAAAGAAAGCAGTGAAACAGGGAAGAGTTCAGGAAATGACAATCCATTCTACGGTTCTAATTTCCAAGCCAATGGAGACGGCTCTTATACCGCTCTTTCTTCGGAAGGAATTAACTATCAAATCTTACAGGAAGTGGAACCGGATTATCCTTCCCAAGCGGAAGCCATAGGATACGATCAGAGAGTTTCTGTGAAAGTAAAGTTTTTGGTAGGACTAAAAGGGAATGTGGAGAATATTCAAATCGTAAAATCTCATAAAAAATTAGGTTTTGATGATGAAGTCATGAAAGCAATTAAAAAATGGAGATTTAAACCTATTTATTATGCAGGAAAGAATATTAAAGTGTATTTTGTAAAAGAATTTCACTTTAATCCACAATAGAAAAAATACAAGAAACGGAGAGAGAGGAAGATGAAAAAATTATGCTTACTATTCTTCCTCTTTCCTAATTTACTCTTTGCCGCTAGGGAAGATATTTTAGGAAAGTGGATTAGCAGCAAACATAAGGATGGCAATCAAATTATTATTGAAATTAGAGAAAAAGAGGACGGAAAGTTTTATGGAACCATGATAGGACAAACGATTCCTCTTTATCAAGATGGAGAATTTCAAGGACAGGAAAAAATGGATTTAAAAAATCCGGATGAAAGTTTGAGAAAAAGAAAACTTGTGGGAGTGGAAATGCTTTATTCTTTGACGTACCAGAAAGATGCGAATCGTTACCGAGACGGAAGAGTGTATGTTCCCGGAATGGGAAAAACCCTATATGCCAGTGTTCAAATTGAGAAAGATGTTATGAAAATAAAGGGAAGTTTTGATAAATCCGGTATCATTGGAAAAACTCAAATCTGGAATCGCTACGAGAAGTAGAAAGTGAAAGAATAAAATATTTATTGTTGACAAATATACAAAAGATATATATTATATAAAGAAGAATATTTGTTTTAAAATATATTTATTATTATAAGAATGTTAGAAAAGAGGAAGTACCATGCCAAGAAAGTCAGTGTATACAAGAGAAATGATTCTAGAAGCAGCGGTGGAAGTATTTAAGCAGGAAGGATATGAGAAGATTACTGTGAAAAATATTGCCAAACAGTTGGGATGTTCTATTGCTCCCGTTTATGCTGCCTATACTTCTATGGAAGATTTGAAAAAAGATGTTGTGGCAAAAGTAGGAGATACTCTGATTGCTTGTTTGGATGAAATTCCAGCCTCCTGTGATATTGCGGAAAACGATCTCTCCATCACAAAAGAACAAAAGGGACTGTTTGAAAGAATGTTTTCTGTGGTAGATCCTGAAAATGAAAAAATGAAACAAAAGTTTGAAAATTTGGTGGAAGAAGCTTTACAAAAAAGTGAAAATCCGGAAGAAAGTAGAATGTATCTATTTAATATTTTTATGAAAGCTATTTCGATTATGTCAAAAACGAGGCATAAAAGATTTACAAAATCTGAAATTTTATCTTTGATTGCACGTCATAAAAATTATATTTTAACCTTGAAAAAGAAAAAAGGATATGGAAATCGGAGAAAATAACAGAGGAAGAAAGAGAAGAGTTGTCTCAAAATGGATAATTTTGAGATGACTTTTTTTCTTTTTGTATGAATTATACCAGAACACTCACGACTTTAGTCGTGAGAGGTTCAGATGAGGAGAAGGATAGCTCCTAGAATTTAACTTCTGAAATTTTTTAAGTTGTAAAATAAAGTGTCACACTAAAATAAAATAAAAAGAACCATAAGTAGTTTTCTATGATATGATTAATTTGCCGATCAATCAAAAGGAGATAAACTACTATGGTTCAACAAAAGTATACTATAAAAAGAGAAAAAGGTAAACATTTAACTTCCATTGAAAGAGGAAAAATTGAAGCTTACTTTAAATTAGGGTATTCTAAAACTAAGATTGCTCAGTTAATTGATGTTTCTAGGAGAACTATTCAAAGAGAAATTAAAAGAGGTTGGGTAGAAGGATTACAAAACTCTGATTTATCTCTTTACGACACATACTCTGCGCATAAAGCTCAAAGAAAATATAATGATTCTCAAAGAAAAAAAGAAGGTAATTTAAAAATAGATAAGAATTATGAATTAATTAATTTTCTAGAAAACTCTATGCTTATTGATAAAAATTCTCCCTATGCAGCTTTAGAAAGTGCTAAAAAGAAGGGTTTCAATGTAAATATATCATTAAAAACATTGTATAACTATATTCATAAAGAATTATTTATAAAATTTACTGAGAAAGATATGTGTTACAAAAAAGATATAAGAAAAAAATCTCTCAAAGAAAAAAGAATAAGAAAACAAGGAGGAAAATCAATAGAACAAAGGGCACAGCTAATTAATAATAGAGAGGAAATAGGTCATTTTGAGATGGACACTGTTGTAGGCAAAAGAGGAAGCTCTTCATGTCTTTTAGTTCTTACAGATAGAAAATCAAGATTAGAAGTAATAAGAAAATTAAAGTCTAAAACAGTAAAAGATGTTGTGGAAACAGTAAAAAATATTGTTAGAGAATATCCAGAACTAATAAAGACAATTACAAGTGATAATGGAAGCGAATTTATGAATGCTGAAGCAATAGAAGAGTTAGGAATAGAATACTTTTATGCGCATAGTTATAGTTCAGGAGAAAGAGGAAGTAATGAAAATAATAATAAATTAATTAGGCGCTATATAAAAAAGGGAGTAGATATAGGTTCTATAAGCGAAGAAGAAATAATAAGAATAGAAGAGTGGATGAATTCATATCCAAGAAAATTATTTAATGGGAAAAGTTCCTTAGAAGTATATTCTAAAGAACTTACAAAATATTTTTCTTAGTGTGACATTTACTATTGCAATTTACAAAACTTCTGAAATTTCTATATTCTGCTTGCTATTTATAAGAGAAAGTTGTATAATAATCGTTAAAAAAATAAAAGATGAAAGAGGTGAGTGATATGGGAGTATTGGAAGATGTGAAAGCCCTCCATTCCGACATGATTCAATGGCGAAGAGATTTACATCAGATACCGGAGCTGAATTTAGAGCTTCCCAAGACAGTAGCATATGTGAAAGAACAGTTAGAATCAATGGGGATAGCCTATAATGCCCTTGTCAGTGGAAATGCGATTGTTGCTACGATTTCCGGAGGGAAAGGAGAAGGAAAAACTATTGGATTGCGAGCAGATATGGATGCTCTTCCGATCCCGGAGGAAACAAATTTGAATTTTGCGGCAAAAAACGGTTGTATGCATGCCTGCGGTCATGATGGACATATGGCAATGTTGTTAGGAGCAGCGAAGTATTTCTCGACTCATCGAAATCAATTTTACGGAAATATAAAATTATTATTTCAACCGGGAGAAGAATATCCCGGAGGGGCCTTACCTATGATTGAAGAAGGAGCGATGGAAAATCCTCATGTAGATGCTGTTATGGGATTGCACGAAGGAATCATCAGTGAAGAAATTCCGGTGGGCAGTATTGGTTATCGGGATTCCTGTATGATGGCATCTATGGATCGATTTCTTATCAAAGTGATTGGAAAAGGCTGCCATGGGGCTTATCCGCAAATGGGAGTGGATCCAATTCTATTAGCGAGCCAAGTGGTAACAGCCTTGCAAGGAATTGTAAGTAGAGAGATTAAAGCGACGGAGCCTGCTATTGTTTCTGTCTGTCGTATTCAAGGAGGATACTGTCAAAACATTATTCCTGATGTTGTGGAATTGGAAGGAACTGTGAGGGCGACCAATGAGAATACAAGAAAATTTTTAGCGGAAAGAATTGAAAGTATTGTAAAAAATATAACGGCAGCGGCAAGAGGAAGCTATGAAATAGAATATGAGTTCAAATATCCTGTTGTCATGAATGATAAAAAATTTACTCAAGATTTTTTGAAATCCGCCCGAAAAATTCTAAAAGAAGAACAAATTTATCAAATGGAAACTCCGGTATTGGGGGGAGAAGATATGGCATATTTTTTACAAAAGGCTCCCGGAACTTTTTTCTTTCTGTCCAATCCGAAAATTTATGATGATGGGAAGATTTATCCGCATCACAATCCGAAATTTGATGTGAATGAGGATTATTTTGTTGTAGGAGCGGCACTTTTTGTGCAGGCAGCTCTGGATTTCCTAAATGGGGAGGAGGCATAAGATGAAAGAGGGAATTCGAAATATCAAATTACATATATTGGCTTTACTTTTGGTTATTTTAGCAGAGTGGATAGGAATTTTTAAGTTTCAATTGGGAAGAGGAATCATTGCTTTGTTTCCTATGTTATATGCTTTAATTTTTGGAATTGTAGCAAAATTTGTCAAGGCAGTGAATGAAAAGGATATGAGAGATGCCGGTTCTTTGGTAGGAGTAACCCTGATGTTACTCATGGCGAAATATGGAACTACCATAGGACCGACTTTACCGAAAATTATTTCTGCAAGCCCTGCTCTCATTTTACAGGAAATTGGAAATATAGGAACCGTTTTATTGGGAGTTCCTGTGGCAATAGCTCTCGGTTTACATCGAGAAGCCATTGGTGGAGCTCATTCCATTGCAAGAGAACCGAATGTGGCTATCATTGCAGATCGTTTTGGATTGGATTCCGAAGAGGGGGAAGGAGTTTTGGGAGTTTATATTATCGGAACCGTCTTTGGAACTATTTTTATAGGATTATTGGCAAGTTTATTGGCATCTTATACAGCACTTCATCCCTATTCTTTGGCGATGGCATCCGGAGTTGGCTCAGCGAGTATGATGACAGCATCTGTGGGAGCTTTATCTACCTTATATCCGGATATGGCAGAAACATTAACGGCTTTTGGTGCAACAAGTAATATGTTGTCCGGTCTGGATGGTGTTTATATGTCTATTTGGATATCTTTACCTTTGGCGGAGTGGCTTTACAAAAAATTACAAAAAAGAAGAGAGGTGAAATAATATGGCAAGAGATATAACAAATGTAAAAGAATCTTTAGCTGTTTTATGTATTACTGCTTTTATTACTTTGATTGGAAATTTCTTTGCAACAAAAGTTTCACCCTTAGAAGCTTTACCGGGAATTTTAATTCTCGTGACAATTGCCATTGTGGGAATCGGACTTGCGGAAATATTGCCTATCAAAATTCCGGCGGTTGCCTATGTAGTTACCTTATCTACCATATTGACCATTCCCGGATTTCCTTTGGCGGGATTATTATCCGCTCAGACTGCAAAAATCAATTTTTTGGCTCTATGTACTCCCATATTAGCCTATGCGGGAGTTTATACCGGAAGGAATTTGGAAGGATTGAAAAAAACAGGTTGGAGAATTTTTGTGTTGGCTATTTTTGTCATGTTAGGGACCTATTTAGGATCCGCCGTCATAGCACAAGTTATTTTGAAAATGTTGGGACAAATTTAGTACAAAAGTCAATACAATACGATTTCCGAAAACTATAACATAAGAAAGGTCTATTTCAATATATTTTGAGATAGACCTTTTTGTGAATTGAGCATTTCTTAGAAAAGAAAATTTCTTTTAAAATCATTTTTCGATGTATTTTTGTGTTTTAGAAAACTTATTTTTTCAGAGAGAGTTTTAGAGAATAGCAGATAAAAAAAGATCTAACTTTTCAAGGATAAAAGGAACTGTCATCAAAGAAAATGCTTCTTCTTTTTTCAAAGTTTTATATTCTTCCTCTGTCATTTTGTGGAAAGTAAGAGTATCCTTCGGTTCAATTCCGACATTGCTTGCACTGGGATAGGGAAGCCATTCTTTTTTGTCTGCAGTAGGATTGAAGAGAGCGAAGCAGGGTAATCCTAAGGCCTGTGCCAAATGTCTCGGACCTCCTTCATTCCCGATATAGCAGGTGGAGTTTGCAAACAGTGCCATAAGTTCTCTCATATCTTTGGTCTCCAAGTTGCTAAAGATATTGCCGGGATATTTCAGGTCTTTTTCGATTTCCTTTACCTGTTCTTTTTGGTCAGGAGAATAGAAAAATACAAATTGAGCATCATAGTGTTGTAAACAATGTCGGATAATTTTTTTCATATTTTCAATAGGATATGTTTTTCCGGGAACTCGAGAAAGAACTGCAAAAGGAATAATCGGTTTTTTCAAAGATAGACCGACAGCTTCCATTTTTTTACTCATCTTTTGTTTTTCTTCTTCCGATACGGACAGAACCAATTCCGGAGCATATTGAACTTGAAAATCTTTTTCAAAAGGGCTTAACAGTTGTTTTAAAAATTTATCCACTTTATTTTCCGTATCTTTCGGTTCATATTGCCGATAATTGTAGGTGTATCCCCTTTTTTTATCTTTACTTACTCTTCCAATTCGATAAGGGCTTCCCGGAGAAAAAAGCGTGAACATTTCACTCTTGGGAGTTGACATAATATCAATGACAATATCGTATTTTTTTCTGGTAATTTGCCAAACTCTTTTTAAATATAGAAAGGGATTTCTCTGCTCTCTTTTAGAAATACAAATGACGTTGTCAATGTAGGGATGATTTTCAAAAAGAGGGGCGGAATCTTCATATAAAACGTAGTCAATCGAAGAATTGGGAAATGTTTTTTTTAAAGAATTACAAACAGGAGATGCTAAAATAGCATCTCCGATTCTTTTAAATCTTACAACTAAGATTTTGATACTATCATTTTGTTTCATCTTCTTCCTCCATGACTTCAAAAAACTCATCCAAAGGATCTTGGTGTTCTCCAATAAATTTTTTGCTGAAGAAAGATAGAAGATTTAGTAAGACATAGGTAAAACTTACAAGGAATAAACTGTATTTTAAAGTTGCAATGATTAGAATAATCAAGAAGGAAATAAAAGTTTTATGTTTTGGAATAAAAGAAAAGGTTTTATCCGGAGTTTTAAAAGGAACAGTACTTACCATTAAAGCGGCAGCTAGGACGATGATTGCAATAAAAATATTAATGTCAAAGAGATCTATTTGGAAATTTTGATACATGGTATGACAAATTAAATAATAAGAGCAAACCATAGAAGCTCCATTTGGAATTGGCATTCCGCTGAAATCTCCTTTTTCACTGGAAGCGACTGTGATAATATTGAATTTTACCAATCTCATAACTCCGCAAAGAGCATATAAAAAAGAAACTGGAATGATAAATAAGCTTCCAGAAGCCACTTGAGTTAAAATGGAATATACTAAAATAGAAGGAGCAATGCCAAAAGAAATAGCATCACAGAAAGAATCAAATTCTTTTCCAAACTCGCTAAAAGCATCTAGCTTTCTTGCCGTTTTCCCATCCAAACCGTCACAGATCATCGCTAGAATGATAAACCAAATAGCAGGGATAAAGTGCCCTTTAATGGATTCTATAATACTAATGTAACCTAAAAACATATTTCCGGCGGTAATTACATTGGGTGCGATATACTTTTTTTTGACCATAATTCTTGTCATCTCCTTAAAACTCAAATATTTTCTTCATTCTATCATAGATATTCTTGAATGTAAACTTGATTTTTTCTCAAAAAATGTGTATGATATGGAAAAATGAAACGAAATATAGGGGGCAAAGAAATGAGAAAATTCATCCTGTTTTTAGCAATTTTTCTGTTAGTTTCTATGGTTGGAATTTTTTTTGGAAGAAACATGATTTTAAAATATGTTTTAGAAGATAGATTGGGGCAGATGAATCAAGCCTATGTAAAAATTGGAAGTGTGGATTCAAATTTCTTTGAAAACTATATTTCTTTGCGAGATATTCAGGTAGAAAGTCATGAAAAAGCAGGGACGGATTTCATTCATATTCAGCAAGTGAAAACCTACTATAATTTGGATTATAATCATAAAAAGGTTGAGTTATTTGATACGGAAATCATCGGTTTACAGTTTATTACTCCCAAAGATGAAGAGGATATGAGAGCCTTAAGAGAAGCAAAAGCCGTAGAAGTTGTGAGTGGTCAATATCCTTTTGCAAAAATATTTAAAGAAGAAAGCGAGAGAGAAGAGCAAAAAGAAGTTTTGGAAGTCAAATTCAGTGATGAGTATCAAAAAATCAAAGATGCCGTTCAAGATATGAAAAATGGAGAACATCGAATTCGTTATCATTTAAATACAATTCGAGAAAATATTGAAAAACTAAGAGAGAAATATATAAAGCCCGAAGTAGTAGAAGAACCAAAGAGTATTTTGAGTTTGGATAGAATGTTAGGAAAGTACTTGACTATTATGTATGAAGATAAAATCTATAATCTGTTATTACGCTATCGAGAAATTGTGAAAGAAATGGAAGAAAGAGTGAGAAGAGATGTCGAAAGAAGAGATGATATTTGGGAAATCCAAATGAATCGAGTTAGCATTTTCTTTGACATCTATGGAATTAACTTTAACGGAGAAATTAAAAATTTCAACAGTCGACTTTCCAAAAATTATGACAATATTTCTTTTAAGCTGTTTGGAGAAAAAGGAGATACCATTGGGATGATTAAAGGGGAATTAAATCTGTTAAAACTAGATTTACAGGCGACCTTAGATATTCCAGAATTAAATTTAACAGGAATCACAGAGTTTAGAAAATATTTATCCGATGGAGTAGCTTCTTTACAGCAAGATATTCAAATGGACAAATATGATGTAGCACTACAGGGAATCTTGACAACCAAGAGAATGAAGCTTGTAGAAAATCCACTGTTGGAAAAAATTCAAGATTTGGAAATTCGTTACCGGTATAACAGCAGAGATAGACAGTTGTATCTGAATACCAATTTCTTAAAAAATAAAATTGACGAAATGAAAAATAATTGATATAATGAAATGCCCTAGAAGTTATAGAGGACTTATGGCGTAATAGTATCGAACCGTGTCAGGTCTGGAAGGAAGCAGCACTAAGATATCTATTGCGGGTGTGAGGTTGATACTATAATTTTTAGGGTTTTTTTATTACCAAAATAATGCTATAATAAAAAAGAATGGAAAAATGAAGGAGAAAAAAGATGAGCTTGCTAGAAAAATTAAATGAGAAACAGAGAGAAGCTGCTGCTACGATAGAGGGCCCCTTGTTGATATTGGCAGGAGCCGGTTCCGGAAAGACCAGAACCATTACATATCGGATTGCTCATATGATAGAAGAACTTGGAATTCCGGCCTATCTTATTTTGGCTATGACCTTTACCAATAAAGCTGCGAAAGAAATGAAAGAACGAGTGATCTCTTTGATAGGAGAAGAAGCGGAGCGAGCAACTATTTCGACCTTTCACTCCTTTGGAGTCAGGCTTCTTAGAATCTATGGAAGTAAGTTAGGATATCAGGCAAATTTTACGATTTATGATGTAGAGGATCAGAAACGGATTATCAAGGCGATTATAAGAGAACTGAATTTACAGAATACGGACTTGTCTGAAAAAAAATTGGCTTCTTTGATTTCAAAATTAAAAGAAGAAGGAATTTCCGCAGATGATTATGAAAAAGATAACTATGAGTATGAAGCAAAGATAATTGCTGAAATTTATCGACGATATGATGCAAGATTAAAAAATCAAAATGGAATTGATTTTTCGGATATTCTATTAAATACGAGAAAATTGTTGGACATTCCAGAAATCTTAGAAAAAATTCAAAACAGATATCAATATATCATGGTAGATGAGTATCAGGATACCAATAATATTCAGTATGAAATTGTAAATAAAATAGCTCAAAAACATAGAAATATTTGTGTGGTAGGAGATGAAAATCAAAGTATTTACGGCTTTCGAGGGGCTAATATTCAAAATATTTTAAATTTTGAAAAAGATTATCAAGATGCCATGGTCGTAAAGTTGGAGCAAAATTATCGTTCCACCGCTATGATCTTGGAGGCTGCCAATGCCGTGATTCGAAACAATCTTTCCTCCAAAGATAAAAATTTATGGACGAATAAGGAGAACGGAGATAAAATTAAGGTATTAAAAGCTTTGAATCAGAGAGACGAGGTGGAAAAAGTCATCTCGGAGATTGCCAAAGAAAAACAGAAAGGAAGAGCCTATCGGGATATGACAATTTTATATCGAACGAATGCTCAATCAAGGGTGTTTGAAGAAGCTTTTTTGCGATATCGAATTCCCTATAAAATTTTTGGAGGAATGCAATTCTATCAAAGAGCTGAAATCAAAGATATTTTAGCTTATTTAAGCCTTATCAATAATCCTTTGGATGAAACAAATTTATTGAGAATTATCAATATTCCGAAGAGAAAAATAGGAGATAAGACCTTAGAAAAAATTCGAAGCTATGCCGGAGAACATTCTCTTACTTTTTTTGAAAGTTTGGAGAGAGCGGGGGAAATTAGCGGAATTAGCAGTGGATTGGCAGGAACTATTCAGCAATTCTATGCTCTTATTCAGGAATTGATGGCTTTGGCTCCTTATGAAAATAGCAGTGTCATTTTTTCTACTTTGCTTGAGAAAATTGGGTATAAACAGTATTTAGAAACAGCTTATGAAGATGCGGAAGCAAGAATTTCAAATATTGAAGAACTGGGAACTTCGATTTTAGAATTGGAAAATTTATTGGGCGAGTTAAGTTTACGAGATTATTTGGAAAATGTTTCTTTGGTCAGTGCGACGGATGATTTACAGGAAAATCAGGATTACATCAAATTGATGACCATTCATAATGCAAAGGGACTGGAATTTCCAATTGTATTTCTGGTAGGAGCGGAAAATGAAACCTTCCCGGGAAGTTCCAAGTTTTCTTGTGAAGAAGATTTGGAAGAAGAAAGAAGACTGTGTTATGTAGCCATCACAAGAGCGGAAGAAAAATTGATTATCAGTTTTTCAATTACGAAATACATCTATGGGGATACACTCCCTACTCAAGAGTCGATTTTCTTAAAGGAAATTCCGGAAGAATATAAGTGGGAAGAATGGAAAGAAAAAGAAGTGAAACTTTCAAAAATTCAAACTAAAAATATAATTTCTACAGAAGATTTGAAAAAGAAAGCTTTGAATTTACCTTTTTCGGTTGGAGAGAGGGTTATGCATAAAAAGTTCGGTTTGGGTGTGGTAAGAACTTTGGGAGAAAAGAAAATTATTGTAGAATTTGTAACAGGAAAGAAAGAAATTGCAGCGATTGTAGCGGAAAAATTTTTATCTAAAATAGAATCATAGAAAGGATGAGGCTATGAAAAGAAAAACCATTGCAAAAGAAATAGAATATTCAGGAATTGGCTTACACAAGGGAGAAAAGATTTTTATGAAGTTGCTTCCTTCCTATTCCGGAAAGATTATTTTTAGACGTTCCGATTTGGAAGCAGGAAAGAATGAAATCGTTTTAGATATTGAAAATACTTTTGATTTGACGCGAGGAACCAATTTGAAAAATGAATTCGGAGCTATGGTATTTACCATAGAACACTTTCTCTCAGCCTTAGCCATTTGTAATATTACGGATTTGGTCGTAGAACTGAATGGAAATGAATTGCCGATTTGCGACGGAAGTGCAACAGTATTTTTGCAACTTTTTGAAGAGGCGGGAATGCAAGAATTGGAAGAAAATATGGAAGAAATTGTTGTAAAGGAACCGATATACCTCTCTCTGGGAGATAAACATATCATAGCTCTCCCCTATGATGGGAAAAAGCTTACTTACAGTATTCGATTTGAACATAGTTTTTTAAAATCGCAAATGGCAGAGTTTGTATTGGATTATGATACTTACCGAAAGGAAATTGCTCCTGCAAGAACCTTTGGTTTTGACTATGAAATTGAATATTTACAAAAAAATAATTTAGCTTTGGGAGGAAGTTTAGAGAATGCCATTGTGATTCAAAAGGATGGGGTGATGAATCCGGAAGGTTTACGTTTTGAAGATGAATTTGTTCGTCATAAGATGTTGGATATCATTGGGGATTTAAAAATATTAAATCGAGCATGGAAAGCTCATATTATTGCAATCAAAGCAGGACATGCTTTAGATATAGAATTTGCAAAAAAACTAAAAGAGATATAGGAGGAGAACAGAATGCTAAATACTTTACAAATTATGGAAAGAATTCCGCACAGATACCCTTTTTTATTGGTGGATAGAATTTTAGAGATGGACGTAGAAAATAAAAGAGTGATAGGAAGAAAAAATGTAACGATCAATGAAGAATTTTTTAATGGACATTTTCCAGGTCATCCTATTATGCCAGGAGTGTTAATTGTAGAAGGAATGGCACAATGCTTAGGGGTTTTGGTTATGGAAGGTCAAGAGGGAAAAGTTCCTTATTTCGCTGCAGTAGAAAGTGTGAAATTCAAACAACCAGTGCGCCCTGGAGATACCCTTACCTATGATGTGAAAGTAGAAAAAATTCGTAGTAATATTGTGAAAGCATCAGGAATTGCCTTAGTGGACGAAGTGAAAGTAGCAGAGGCTAGCTTTACTTTTTGTATTGCTGACAAATAAAGAAGAGGGAGATCGTCATGGTTGAGATTCACAGTACTGCTATTATAGAAGAGGGTGCTATCTTAGAGGATGGAGTAAAAATTGGTCCCTATTGTATTGTAGGAAAAGATGTAAAAATAGGAAAGAACACAGTTTTACAGTCCCATGTCGTAGTAGAGGGAATTACAGAAATTGGGGAAGAAAATACCATTTATTCTTTTGTTTCCATTGGAAAAGCGTCTCAAGATTTAAAATATCGAGGAGAGTCTACCAAGACTATCATTGGAAATCGAAATTCCATTCGTGAATTTGTAACGATTCATCGAGGAACGGATGATCGTTGGGAAACAAGGATAGGAAGTGGAAATTTACTGATGGCTTATGTTCATATTGCCCATGATGTGATTGTGGGAGACGAATGTATTTTAGCGAATAATGTGACTTTGGCGGGCCATGTTGTCGTGGATAGCTATGCAATTATTGGAGGATTGACTCCGGTTCATCAGTTTACCCATATCGGTTCCTATGTGATGATTGGGGGAGCAAGTGCTATCAATCAGGATATCTGTCCTTTTGTTTTGGCAGAGGGAAATAAGGCGGTTGTTCGAGGCTTAAATACGGTTGGATTGCGTAGGCGAGGTTTTTCTGACGAAGATCTTTCCAATTTAAAAAAGGTCTATCGTATTATTTTTAGAAAAGGTTTACCTTTGAAGGAGGCATTGGCAAAGGCGGAAGAGCAATTTGGAAGTGACAAAAATGTAGCCTATCTATTGGAATTTATTCGAAAGAGTGAAAGAGGAATTGCACGTTAATGGAAAAAATAGGAATTATTGTTGGGAATGGAAAATTCCCACTTTATTTTATGAAAGAGGCAAAAAAGCGGGGCTATGATTTATATCCTGTCGGTTTGTTTGACAGCATTGAAAAAGAAATCAAAGAGATGGAACATTTTCAATCTTTTCATATTGGGCATCTGGGAGAAATTGTAAAATATTTCTCTTTTTATGGTGTCAAAAAATTAATTTTATTGGGAAAAGTAGAGAAAAGTATCCTATTTCAAAACTTAGATTTGGATTATTACGGGCAGGAAATTTTAAAAATGTTGCCGAATAGAAAAGATGAAACTCTGTTGTTTGCCATTATTTCCTTTTTAAAATTGAATGGAATCAGAGTCCTTTCTCAAAATTATCTTCTTTCTTCCTATATGGTGGAAGAGAAATGTTACACGGAAGAAATGCCGAAGAAGGAAGATGACAGAAGTATTCAATTGGGAATAGAAGCTGCAAAAATGTTGACAAGTTTGGATATAGGACAAACCGTCATTGTAAAAGAAGAAGCCGTAGTGGCTTTGGAAGGAATGGAGGGAACGGATCGAGCCATTCTTCGTGCAGGAGAATTGGCGGGGAAGAATTGTATTATTATAAAAATGGCCAGACCGAAACAAGATATGAGAGTGGACATTCCTACCGTGGGAGTGGAGACCCTTCGTAGAGCGATCGAAATTGGAGCAAAGGGAATTGTCATGGAAGCAAATAAAATGTTTTTTTTAGAAAGAGAAGAAGCTATTTCTCTTGCGAATAAGCATGGTATTTTTTTGATAGGAAAAAAGGTGTAGGAGAGTTCTTATGAAAATTTTTGTTTCAACCGGCGAAGTATCCGGAGATTTGCATCTTTCTTATTTAGTTCGGGTCATTCGAAAAAAATATCCGGATTGTGAATTATATGGTGTAGCAGGTCATCACAGTCAAGAGGCGGGAGTCACCATTTTAGAAGATATTCGAGAATTGGCTGTTATGGGTTTTTTAGAAGCTTTCAAAAAATATAACAATTTGAAAGAAAAAATGAAAATCTATCTTCAATTTATAGAAGAAGAAAAGATTGAAAAAGTGCTATTAATTGATTATGGAGGATTTCATTTAAAATTTTTGAAAGCTTTAAAAGAGAGGTGCCCACAGGTAAAAGTATATTATTACATTCCGCCAAAATTATGGGTGTGGGGAAAGAGACGAATTCATACTTTACGATTGGCGGATGAAATTATGGTTATTTTTCCTTGGGAAGTAGATTTTTATCAGAAAGAGGGAGTGAAAGTTCATTATTTTGGAAATCCCTTAGTGGAGACCTGTCCTCCTAGAGAAAAAGAAGGGGATAAGATTTTATTATTACCCGGGAGCAGAAAGCAGGAAATCCTATCCATAGTTCAAGTGTATCAAGATTTAATTCGGAGAAATCCGGAAAAATGTTTTTTACTAAAACTTGTCAATCAGGAAGCTCTTGCTTATTTACCAAAGGAAATGAAAGATTTTTCGAATTTAGAGATGGTCTTTGAGAAGGAACTGACGAAAGTGGTAGAAAACTGCTCCTGTGCAGTGGCTGTTTCCGGAACAGTCACTTTGGAATTGGCTCTTTTGGATGTTCCGACTGTGGTTGTGTATAAAACCACCATTTTTAACTATTTCATCGCAAAATATCTTTTAAAGGTAGGCTACATTTCATTACCGAACATCAGCTTAGAGGAAGAAGTTTTTCCGGAATTGATACAGAAAGATTGTAATGTAGTAAATATTGAAAATTCTCTACAGGAGATAGAAAATAAACCTGAACTGTGGAAGAAAAAATTGCGGGCAGTGAGAGAAAAATTGTCAGGAGTAAGAATTATAGAACAATATGCAGATTTTTTACTTGAGGGAGAGAAATGAAAAAAATATCTTGGAATCCATTGAAAAATAAATCATTAGGGACTTTTTTGCACTACAGTATGCAATATAAATGGCAAATGTTGGCAGTCGTGTTACTGTCGGCTTTGGCATCTGCGATGAGCGCAATACCGGCATGGTTAAGTAAATATTTAATTGATGACGTGTTGGTAAAGCAGGAAAAAAATATGTTGTTTCTTGTCTTGGGAGGAATGTTTTTTTGCACTTTGGTAAAGGTGGTTGCTGTTTACTATGCGGATATCGGTTCGGGTTATATTACGGAAGTGATAAAACGGGATATTAAAGTGGACATTTTTAAGCATTTACAGAAGCTTCCCTTACATTATTATAAAACAAATAAATTAGGGGATATTATGGCAAGACTTTCCGGAGATACTTCCACTTTGGGAAGAATCGGATTTATTATCTTTGAAATGTTCAAGGAATTTTTAACTACTTTTGTATTGATTGTTCGAATGTTTCAAGTGGACTATATCTTAGCTTTGATTTCTTTAATTGTGTTGCCTTTGATTTTACAAATTGTTAGAAAGTACACAAAAAAAATCAGAAAGTCCGGAAGAGTACGTCAAGATATGGCGGGGGCTATTACGGCCTTTACCCAAGAAAGCTTGTCCGGAATTTTTGTAGTAAAAGCCTTTAATGCGATGAAAATTATGGTTTCAAAATATGAAAAAATCAGCTATGAAGAATTTCAAAAATCTTTTCGGACTGCAAAGATTAAGGCAAAGGTATCCCCTATCAATGAGTTGATTACAACCTTAATGATTATTTTGGTTGCTCTATATGGCGGATATAAAATTATTGTGACCAAAGATATTACTTCAGGAGATTTGGTCTCTTTTGTGACGGCTTTGGGATTGATGCAACAACCTTTGAAGCGATTGGTTGCCAAAAATAATGAATTGCAGGAATCTATTCCATCAGCGGACAGAGTATTGGAAATCTTAGAAGAAAAAATAGAGCAGGAATTTACGGGGGAAGAAAAACATCTTTGCGGTGAAGTCGAAAAAATTGAGATCGAAAATGTATCTTTTTCGTATCCGGAAAGCGAAGAGAAGGTCTTGGAAAATATAAATCTTTCTGTGAAAGCAGGAGAAGTGGTTGCTTTGGTTGGAAAGAGCGGTAGCGGAAAAAGTACTTTGGTAAATTTGCTTGCTCGTTTCTATGATATCGTTTCAGGAAAAATTAAGATCAATGGTTTGGACAGTCAATCCATTCCTCTTTCGGAATTTCGAAACTATATTGGGGTTGTGCCTCAGGAAAGTTTTTTGTTCAGTGGAAGTATTGCGGAGAATATTGCTTTTGGAAAAGAAAGTGTCACGCAGGCTGAGATTGAAAAAGCTGCAAAAATGGCAAATGCCTATGAGTTTATTATGGAATTACCAGAAAAATTTGAAACGGAAGTAGGAGAACGTGGAACTCGTTTATCGGGAGGACAAAAACAAAGAATAGCGATTGCAAGGGCTCTTATTCAGAATCCACAAATTATGATTTTAGACGAGGCAACTTCTGCTTTGGATACGGAATCTGAAAAATTGGTGCAAGAAGCTTTGGATCAGTTGATGAAGGGAAGAACGACCTTTGTCATTGCCCACCGTTTGTCTACTATTGTTCACGCGGATAAAATTGTCGTCATGGAAAATGGAAAAATCAAAGAAGTAGGAAATCATAGAGAGCTGTTGGAGAAAAAAGGACTGTATGAACATTTGTATCATATACAGTTTCAGAAGAAAATGGAGGAAAAATAGTGGAAAGATTGGATGGAAGAAGAGAAAATCAATTGAGAGAAATTAAAATGACAAGGGATTTTAATATGCATGCGGAGGGTTCCGTACTGATAGAATCCGGGAATACCAAGATTATTTGTACAGCCAGTGTGAGTGAAAAGGTTCCATCTTTTTTAAAAAATACAGGAAAAGGTTGGTTAACGGCGGAATATTGCATGATACCAAGAGCAACGGGAGAGCGAACTCAAAGAGAAGCAGTCAAAGGAAAGTTATCCGGTAGAACGATGGAAATTCAAAGATTGATTGGGAGAGCTTTACGTTCTTCGGTTGATTTGGAAAAATTGGGAGAGAGAACCATTACTTTGGATTGTGATGTCATTCAGGCGGACGGAGGAACCAGAACGGCATCAATTACAGGTTCTTTTATCGCTATGGCAATTGCAGTTGCAAAATTACTGAAGGAAGGAATACTTACAGAGAGCCCTGTCCTTTCCAGAGTTGCTGCCGTGAGTGTCGGGAAGCATGAAAATAGTATTTTACTGGATTTGAATTATGAGGAAGATTCTTCTGCAGAAGTGGATATGAATGTCATTCAAAATGATTTGGGTGAGTATATCGAAGTACAGGGAACAGGAGAAGAGGCAACCTTTTGCCGAAAAGAATTGAATGCCTTGTTGGATATGGCTGAAATTGGAATTCATCAGTTGTTGGAAAAACAGAAAGAAGTATTAGGAGAGGACTATGAAATTATTTTTAGCAACAGGAAATAAGCATAAAATTGAAGAAATCAAGGCAATTTTTCAGGGAAAGGAATTGGAGATTTATTCCATTTTAGATGGAATTTCCATTCCGGAAGTAGTAGAGGACGGGAAAACATTTGAGGAAAATTCTCAAAAAAAGGCCTTAGAAATTGCAAAGCACTTAAATATGATGACAATTGCTGATGATTCCGGACTTTGTGTAGATGCTTTGGGAGGAGCTCCGGGAGTGTATTCTGCCAGATACTCGGAAGAAGGAACGGATGAGGCAAATAATCAAAAATTGCTTCGAAATTTACAAGGAATTGAAAACAGAAGGGCAAAATTTGTTTCTGTAATCAGCTTTGCAAAACCAAATGGGGAAGTATTCTCATTTCGAGGAGAAGTGGAAGGGGAAATTATTGATGAGAGACGAGGAGACTTCGGTTTTGGCTATGACCCTTACTTCTATGTAAAAGAATATGGAAAGACTTTGGCGGAAATGCCGGAAGTGAAAAACCAAATCAGTCATCGAGCGGAAGCATTAAAGAAATTTCAAGAATTTTGGAGGAAGCATAGGGATTTCAGATAAAAATCAGCGGATAGATGAAAGAGAAGAGGTTGGTACGAGATGAATAAACTGAATCAATTTTACAAGGAACATTACAATACTCTCACGAAAGGAGAGAAAAAAATAGCGGAATATTTTGTAAAAAATCCAAAAAAAGTAATGATGTTGTCTGCTTTAGAATTGGGGAAAGAAATCGGGGTAAGTGACGCATCTATTTTAAGATTTTCTAAGGCTTTGGGCTTTCAAAAATTCAGTGACTTGAAAAATTACATTGCTTCAGGCTTCAGTACTATCACTCCTAATGACAGAATGGTAAAAAATTGGGATAATTTTCATTCTCAAAATGATATTGTCAATAAAATAGTAAACTCAGATTTGGAGAATATTAAAGAATTTTTGTTACATATAGATTTTGAACAAATAGAAACTGTTGTGAATTGGATGAGTAAGGCTAACAAAATTTATTTTCTAGGAATAGGATCAAGTAGAGCCATTTCTCAATTTATGTTTTGGCATATGAAAAGATTGGGATTCAATACAGAATGTATCAATGAGGGAGGGTTAGGTTTGTATGAAGCCTTTTCTCATATTACCAAAAAAGATATTGTCATGTTGTTCTCTTTTCCAAGATTTTTAAATGATGAAGTAAAATCTATCACATTGGCAAAAGAACAGGGGGCAAAAATTATTACCGTGACAAGTAATTCGTTTTCTGAAATTAGTTTTTTAAGTGACATGGTTTTGGAAACTTTTGTAGAAAATGATGGATTTTTTAACTCTTACATGGTTCCAATGGAACTATGTAATATTATGTTAACCGCTATTTTTGAAAAAAATAAAGAGAGTATTTTTACGGAATTGAAAAAGAATAGCCTAGTAAAGGATTTTCTCTTTATTTCGGAAGAAGAATAATTGTATATAGGAAGATCTATAGATGAGTAAAGTATTTTAGGAAATAAATAAATTGGATATATTATATAATTCAATTTATAGATAATAAGTCCTAAAGAGTACTTTACTCATTTTTTAATGTTGACAAAACTACATAAATAAAATATATTGTAGTAAAGACTACAAAAGATTGAATGCATTTAGTATGTTTAAAAAAATTATGAAAAAGGGAGGGACAGTATGGAGGACAAGCAAAAAGGATTTTTGGCTAAAGTTGCTGTTACTTTAGTGAGTAGTTTAATATTTTTAGGGGTTTGGGTCATCTTAGATTTACCGATTGGATTTGGAACTGTAAATTTCTTATAGGAGGAAGGAAGATGAAAAGACCAATTATTGGGATAACTTCTTCTTATGAAAAAGAAGAGGGGTTGAAAAATTATCATCGCACAACCGTGAGTATTGATTATACAAAGGGAGTTGTGGCAGGGGGAGGCATTCCGCTTGTCATTCCTGTGACAGAGGATAGAGAGATTATTCAGGAGCAATTATGTCTTTTGGACGGATTGTTGCTATCCGGGGGACCTGATTTAAATCCCTTTTTATATGGACAGGATTTTAAACAGGGGATTCATTTAGTATCTCCTGAAAGAGATTACTATGAAATGATAGTTGTAGAAGAATTTTTGAAAACAGGAAAACCTATTTTAGGAATTTGCAGAGGACATCAGTTATTAAATGTTTATTTTCAAGGGAGTTTGTTTCAGGATTTGAGATATTATGCAAAGGAAATGTTACAGCATAGACAAGAAATGTATCCGGAATTGATTACCCATCAGGTAAATATTATAGAAAAAGATAATATTCTGTTTGAATTGTATGGAGAAAAAATTGGTACGAATTCTTTTCATCATCAAGTAATTGATAGATTAGGAGAGGGATTAACTCCTATCGCTCAAACAAATGACGGAGTGATTGAAGCATTTCAGATGAAAACACATAAATTTTTGTATGGGATTCAATGGCATCCTGAGATGATGACTGCGAGAGGAAGTACAGAGATGAAAAAAATATTTGAGAGCTTTGTGGAGGCTTGTAGTGTGAAAGAATAATTTAGAAAGGAAAAAGGGAGATGAGGGGATGTTGGAGTATTTTGAGGTGTTTGTTAATTTTTTATGGGGTCTTCCTATTATTGTCATTATTTTAGGAACAGGTTTTTATTTTACTTTTAAAACAGGATTTTTTCAGCTATTTCATTTAAAACATATCTTTTCAGAGACTATTTGTAAAATTATAAAAAGGGGAAACAAAGCAGAGGAAAATGGAGAGGGCTTGATCACTCCTTTTGATGCAGTTGCGACTGCGATTGGAGGCTCTGTTGGAGTCGGAAATATAGGAGGAGTGGCGACAGCAATAGCAGTTGGAGGACCGGGAGCACTTTTCTGGCTTTGGATAGCCGCCTTTGTCGGAATGATATTAAAAATGGCAGAAGTGACTTTGGGAGTCTATTACCGAGAGAAAGATGAAAATGGAGAAATTTATGGAGGACCTACCTACTATATGGAAAAAGGTCTGGGAAAAGAAAAAGGATATAAATGGTGGATTATTCCTGCTGTTATTTTTGGAGGAGGAATTTTTTCAACATTTTTTATCACCGTACAAAATTACACTGTTTCCGAAGCAGTCAGTGCCGCATTCGGTATCAAAATTATCTATGCCAGCATTCTTTATATTGTAATCAATTATATTCTTATTCTTGGAGGAATTAAAAGTTTAGGGAAACTAGCTGGAAAAATAGTACCATTTATGTGTATTTTTTATGTAGGAGCAGCCTTTTACATCATACTGGTAAATATTGGAAATCTTCCAGAAGCCATTGTATCAGTATTACAAGGAGCTTTCACAGGAACTGCTGCAGTTGGAGGATTTGCAGGAGCAGCTTTTAATCAAGTAATGAGAGTGGGAATGGCTAGGTCTGTATTCAGTAATGAAGCAGGTTGGGGAAGCTCACCGATGATACACTCTTCCGCTCAAACGGATCATCCTGTAAAACAAGGATTGTGGGGAGCTTTTGAAGTATTTGTAGATACCATGATTGTATGTACTTTAACAGCCCTTGTCATTATTATCACCGGAGTATGGCAAGGTGGAGCAACAGGAGCAACCTTAACTTTGAGTGCTTTTGAAACGGGAATGGGAGCGGCAAGTAAAATCTTTATTGCCTGCGGGATTTTCTTGTTTGGAGTTACGACTTCGTCAGGATGGTATGCATACTACGAAATTATTTTAAGACATTTGATGAAATCTTCTCCAAAATTAAAAACGGGAATTTTAAAATTTTACAGAATTTTTTATCCGATTCCTGGATTTATTATGGTAGTTATGGCAACAACAATTGGAATGCCAGGAGGAACCGTGTGGTTATTTGCAGATTTCACTACAGCGATTCCTACTTTTGTGAATATTGCAGTTGTACTCGCATTGAGTGGAACTTTTCTAAGATTGTTTCATGATTATAAGAGAAGATATATTTTGAAGGAAGATATGAGTCAAGTAAAGGATTCATTATTTTTTACAGATAAGAGATTATAATTTTATGAATTATGCCAGAACACTCGCGACTTTAATCGTGAGAGGTTCAGATAGAAGCAAAACGAGGAGTGGAAGAGTTAAGATCATCGTAGCAAGAGCCAATCAAAGTGGAATTTACTTTGGTTTTACTTTTTAAAAGAAGATGGAAAGAAGAAATTTTCTTGGAATAAAGTAGGATAAGATATTGACATATGCAAAATAATTAGCTATATAGTCTAGTAAGAGAAACATTTTATATACCATCATTTTGAAATAGAAGGGGGCATCAGTTATGAAAGTGTATGAAACGAGCATGATTAGAAATGTGTCTTTACTTGGACATCGAGGAAGCGGAAAGACAACGTTAATGGAAGCCATCTTGCATAGTAAGGATATAATAAAAAAGATGGGGAGTATTGAGCAGGGAACAACGGTTTCCGACTTCGACAAAGAAGAAGAAAGAAGATTGTTTTCCATTAACACTTCTTTGATTCCGATAGAACATAAAGAGTATAAAATCAATTTTTTGGATACTCCCGGATATTTTGATTTTGTAGGAGAGGTTATTTCCGCTCTTCGTGTATCCGCAAGTGCAGTTTTGGTTTTGGATGCCACTTCAGGAGTGGAAGTAGGAGCTCAAAAAGCGTGGAGAATGTTAGAGGATAGAAAATTACCTCGTATCATTTTTATCAATAAAATGGATAAGGGCTATGTTAATTATGAAAAATTATTACAAGAATTGAAAGAAAAATTTGGAAAAAAAATAGCACCATTTTGTATTCCGATTGGAGAAAAAGAAGAATTTAAAGGTTTTGTCAATGTAGTGGATTTAGTGGGAAGAATTTACAATGGGAAAGAATGTGTGGATGCCCCAATCCCGGAAGATATTGATGTAACAGAAGTAAGATCTTTGCTCATGGAAGCCATTGCAGAAAATGACGAAGCTTTAATGGAAAAATATTTTGCCGGAGAAGAATTTACGCAGGAAGAAATTGAACAAGGTTTGCATAGGGGAGTGGTATCGGGAGATATTGTTCCTGTTGTGGTAGGTTCCGCTATGGAAGAAGTGGGGATTCATACTTTATTGCATATGATACAATTATACATGCCGACACCTGTGGAATTATTTCAAGGACAAAGAGTCGGAAAAGATCCGATTACACAGGAAAAGAAAATTGTGGATATTAAAGCGGAAAATCCATTTTCAGCCATTGTATTTAAAACAATGGTGGATCCTTTTATTGGAAAAATTACTCTATTTAAAGTCAATTCAGGCGTCCTACGAAAAGATATGGAAGTATTGAATCCGAATAAGAATAAAAAAGAAAGAATTGCTCAAATTATGAGCTTAATGGGAAATAAACAAATTGAAGTGGAAGAACTTCGAGCCGGAGATATTGGAGCAACCACAAAATTACAATATACGCAAACAGGAGATACTCTATGTCAAAAAGAATATCCCGTGATATTTCAAGAAATTGATTTTCCAAAACCTATTTTGTTCAGCGGAGTGAAACCTGCAGAAAAGAATGACGATGAAAAATTAAGTACTTGTCTTCAAAGAATGATGGAAGAAGACCCTACTTTTAAAGTGACAAGAAATTATGAAACAAAACAATTACTGATTGGTGGGCAAGGAGAAAAACATCTATACATTATTTTGTGTAAGATTAAAAATAAATTCGGAGTCCATGCAGAATTAGAAGATGTAATCGTAGCCTACCGAGAAACCATTCTTGGAAAAGCGGAAGTACAAGGAAAGCATAAAAAACAATCCGGTGGAGCAGGACAATATGGAGATGTTCATATTCGATTTGAACATAGTGAGAATGATTTTGAATTTATCGATGAAATTAAAGGAGGAGTTGTTCCAAAACAATATCTTCCTGCAGTGGAAAAGGGACTGTTGGAAGCCAGAGAAAAAGGAATTTTGGCAGGATACCCTACGATTAACTTCAAGGCAACTATTTTTGACGGAAGTTATCATGCGGTCGATTCCAATGAATTATCCTTTAAGTTGGCTGCTATTTTAGCATTTAAAAAAGGAATGGAAATGGCAAAACCAAAATTATTGGAACCTGTGGTTCGTATGGAAATTCATATTCCGGATGAATACATGGGAGATGTGATGGGAGATTTGAATAAACGTCGGGGAAGGGTATTGGGAATGGAACCAAATGAATACGGGGATCAGGTATTATTTGTAGAAGTTCCTGAAATGGAAATTTTAAAATATTGTGTGGATTTACGAGCTATGACACAGGGAAGAGGAGAATTTCAATATGAATTTGTTCGTTACGAAGAAGTACCGGAAATTCTTTCCAAAAAGATTATAGAAGCAAGAGCGGACATGGCAAAATAAATTGGAAATAGATAGAAAGAAGGGAATATGATTACAAAAGAAATATTACAAAAAAGAAGAAAAGTTTTACAACATTTACAGGGAGCAGATATTATTCTGCTTCCTGCCAATATGAATTCTCCCATGAATTGCAGGGATAATTGTTATCCTTTTGTACAGGATGCTACCTTTCAATATTATTTTGGAATGAATCATCCAAATCTCATTGGAATCATTGATGTCAAAGAAAAGAAAGATTATATTTTCGGAAAAGATTTTTCTATGGATGACATCATTTGGATGGGAAAAATTAAATTTTTAAAAGAAGAAGCGGAAGAACTCGGCTTGGAATTTCGAGATTTGGGAGAATTAACAGATTTTTTAAAAGACAGAAGAGTATCTATTACGAATTACTATCGTGCGGATACTATTTTTTATATTGCGAAATTATTGGAAAAAGATCCTTATACTTTGGAAAAAGATGCTTCGGAAGAATTGATTTCCAAAATCATTGAACAGAGAAATCATAAGACGGAAGAGGAATTGGAAGAGTTAGAGAAGGCTGTCAATGTGACAAGAGAAATGCATTTAGAGGCAATGCGAGTGGTAAGAGCAGGAATGAAAGAATACGAGGTGGTAGCAGCTTTAGAAGCGGTAGCAGCCAAACATGAATGTTATTTATCTTTTCCAACCATTTTTTCTAAAAATGGTCAGGTCTTACACAACCATCGACATGACAATATTTTGCAAGAGGGAGACTTGGTGATTTTGGATGCGGGAGCAAAATTGCCAAGCGGATATTGTGGAGATATGACGAGCACGTTTCCTGTTTCTAAAAAGTATTCGGACAGGCAGAAAAAAATTTACAATATTGTGATTCGTATGTTTGAAAAAGCGGAACAACTTTGTAGACCGGGGATCACATATCGTGAGGTACACTTGGAGGTGTGCAAAGTCATGGTGGAAGAATTGAAAGAATTGGGCTTATTTCATGGAGAAGTGGAAAATATTGTGATTGCGGGAGCCCATGCTCTATTTATGTCACATGGTTTAGGACATATGCTTGGTTTAGATGTTCATGATATGGAAAATTTCGGAGAAGAAAAGGTGGGTTATGCGGAGTTTCCAAAATCAACACAATTCGGTTTGGCTTCCTTGCGTTTGGGAAGAGAATTGGAAGAAGGCTTTGTTTATACTATAGAACCGGGAATTTATTTTATTCCGGAGCTGTTTGAACTTTGGAGAAAAGAGAAAAAATTTGAAGAATTTTTGAACTATGATGCCATTGCAAAGTATATGGACTTTGGTGGAATTCGTTATGAGGGAGATTTTGTCATTACCAAGGACGGTTGCCGAAGACTGGGGAAGAAGATGTTAAAATATCCGCAAGAGATAGAAGAATATATGGAAAATAGGGGAAATGGATAATCAAAGATTGGAGTAAAGGTCTATATGCAAGAAACAAAACAGCTGGAATATAAGGAGAAATATTCAAAAGAAGAATGCTTGAAATCCGTCAGTGCTTTTTCAAATGAAGAAGGAGGAAGCATTATTTTTGGTATTTCGGATGAAGGAAAGGTATTGGGAATAGAGGACACCGATTTTTTGCGTTTACAAATCGAAAATGCCATTCAAGATACCGTTATGCCAAGACCTTATTTTTCTTTAAAAGAAGAAGTTCGAGAAAATAAAAAAATCGTCATTTTAGAAATTATGCCGGGCTATGATGTTCCTTATTATTACAAGGGAAAGGCATATTGCAGAGCAGACACGGGGAGCAGACCTATGGATGCTAGACAAATTCAAATGCTTCTCTCTAAAAGGAGACCTCTTCCCTTTGAGGAAAAAGTATCTTTGGAAAAGAAATTGAATTTTCAAAACTTGGAAAGAAGATTAAAGGAACGTTTACATTTGCAAAACTTTAATGAAGATACTTTAAGAACTTTGGGACTTATGAAGTATCAAAATTATTTATATTCGGCAGAATTGTTAGCAGATGAAAATAGCTTGTCTTTTTCCGGAATCGATATTGTGAGATTTGGAGAGAATGAAAATATTTTTTTAGATAGGTTGACCTTGCGAAAAAAATCTTTATTGATACAATATGAGAAAGCTTTAGAATTTTTTGATAAGTGGTATGCTCCTTATGAAGAAGTTATCGGTTTTTATCGCGAGAAAAGGATTCCCGTTCCAAGAGAAGCATTTCGAGAGGCTATTGTCAATGCTTTGGTACATAGAAGAATGGATGTGAATGCTTTGATTCATGTTGCTATGTATCCGGATAAAATTGAAATTACTTCTCCCGGTTCTTTACCGGATGGAATTACCAAAAAAGAATTTTTAGAAGGAAGACTGTCAGTATTGAGAAATGTTACTATTGCGGAAGTATTCCATAGATTGGGATTGATGGAAGCTTTTTCTACGGGAATTAAAAGAATGAAAGAAGAGTATAAAAACTATGTAGAAGAAGTACAATTTATGATTTCAGAATCTTATGTAACGGTAGTTTTACCGAAAATTCAATATCAAAATCAAAATAAGAGACTTATAAAAAATTTGGAAAAAAATATAGGAAATAGAGAACAAGAAATTTTGCAGATTATATCTTCCAGAGAAAAAATTACCAGAAGGGAACTGGAAGAAATGACAGGTTTAAAAAAATCTGTCATTGGAGAAAAGTTGGTAAAACTGCAAAAAGAGAAAAAAATTGAAAAACTCGGTTCAGGAAGATTTATTTCTTATAAAATTATCGATTGATGATAGAAAAAGACCGGGAGAAGACCGGGAGAAGACCGGGAGAAGACCGGGAGAAGACCGGGAGAAAGGGAATGTATGGAGAAGTCCAAAAAATCTTTAGTATATCTGGTCTTTTTAAATTTTTTAAATGGACTGGGAATTTATTTATTTTTAACAGTTATGCAAATCTTAATTTATAAAACCACAAATTCTGTTCGGAATATCAGTATTTTCATAGCCTTGTTTACAATTCCGAAAGTATGTTTTTCTGCTATTTTGGGAAATATTATGGCAAAATATTCCATGAAATGTATGATGTTGTTTTCTCAACTGGGGATTGCGGGCTTATGTTTTCTATGCGTGAAAAGTAGAATAGAAATTATTCTGTCCGTCAGTTTTTTCTTTTCTGGTTTTTTTACGCATTTTTTCTCAGATAATTCTTAAACATAGAAAATATATAAAGGGAAAATAGGAGTATGGGAAGTAAATTTTCATCATGTTAAATATTCATAACAAAAGGTCTATCTCTCTCAAGCTTGATAGACCTTTTTGATTTTTTATAATTTTTAATTTTGTTATAAGTTTATATTTTACAGAAAGAAATATCTTATTTTGAAGGTTGTCTGTGATTTTTTCTTGTTCGATTGAAATATTTCGTGTGTAACAGTTCGTGAGCCTTATGACTTAGAGGATAGTCCAAATATTTTTCATAGATGGCCTTTACCATAGGATTGTCATGAGAAGTACGAATTTTCAGAGAACGATCAATGTTGTTCAAACCTTCGGCTCTCTTTTCCAAAGTAATTTGTTTTTTCAAAGCCTTCGGTTGTCCACCGCCACCGATACAGCCTCCTTTACAAGCCATAATTTCAATGGCGTGGAAAAATTCCTCTCCGGAACGAATCTTATCCAACATTTTAGCTGCTTCTTCCAATCCATGAGCAATTCCGATTCGCAGTTCAATATGTCCGATTTTTAATTCTGCAATCCGAAATCCTTCCCAACCTCGAAGTTCCTGGAATTCGATTTGAGGAATTTTTTCTCCCGTAATCATTTCAATGGTGCTACGAGTTGCCGCTTCAATGACTCCACCGGTTCTTCCGAAGATGATTCCGGCTCCTGAATATTGCCCCAGAGGATTATCAAACTCCACATCTTCCAATTCTTTTAAATCGATTCCCGTTTCTTTAAAAATCCGAATTAATTCCCGAGTGGAAATAACATAGTCCGTATCATAGTTATCTCCTCTTGAAAATTCAAAACGAGCGGCTTCGTATTTCTTTGCCAAGCAAGGCATGATACCGACCACCGTCACTTTTTCTCTTTCATAGCCCAATTCTTTTGCCCAAATATCCTTTGCAATGGTTGAAAAAATTTGCATTGGAGATTTAACAGTGGAAGGGACATCCAACATATCCGGGTAATTTTGCTCGATAAATTTCACCCAAGCAGGACAACAGGAAGTCAGAATTGGAAGACGTACTGTAGGATCCTCTGCATAGAAACGTTCCAAACGCTCTTGAAATTCACTTGCTTCTTCCATGATTGTAATATCTGCCGCCCAAGCAGTGTCAAATACATAGTCAAAGCCGATTGTCTTTAAAGCGGAAACTAATTTTTTTTCTACATTTTCTCCCGCTTCAAATCCGAAGGCTTCTCCAATGGCAACACGAACCGCCGGTGCAATTTGTGCAACTACTAATCGTTTTGGAGTTGCCAAGTCTTTTAACAGCTTTAAGGTGTGATCTCCTTCAAAAATAGCTCCGACAGGACAGGCACTGACACATTGTCCGCAGTGAGTGCAACGGGAAGTATCTAAGAAATGTCGTTTTTTAGGAGCTCCTGCGATACATTTTACCGGACAGACTCTGGCACAGGCAGTACAACCGATACATTTCTCCGTGATTTTAAATTTTAACAGATGAATACACTGTCCGGCAGGGCATTTTAAATCTTCTACATGCTCCTCAATCTCGTCGTAGAAAGTATCAATAATTTCCAAGACCATATTATGCTTTTGTTGTAATTTGGTTTTAATGATGTCGGAAAGATAACGGAGTAAATATACATCTCTCATATTGGATTTTCCTTTGCTGATACGATCCAAAATTCTTCCGATTCTCTCGACTTCATGAGTCACTTGATGATAAGCGGCATACTTTTCTTCTTTTTCGGAAATCATATCCTGTAAAAATTCAATGTAGAATTTGGAAAAAGAAATGATACAATCTTCCTCAGACAAGATAATGATATTTCTTTCATTTTCCGGGAAAAGAGAAAAATCAATAGGATGTTCCAAGTGTTTTGAGGTGAGAAAACCTCCAAAAGGAATCCCAAATTGTGCAGCCTTAAATTGTTTTTTATTTTTAATACCTCCAACAGCAGTGATAACATCTTGGAGAGTCATTCCATCTTCAATTTCAACAACTCCCGGTTTTTCCACTCGTCCGGCTACAATTACTTTTTTTCCTGTTTCGACGGTCTGTGTTTCAAGACTTAATTGCTCGGAAATGGAAAATACAGATCCCAAAGCACTCTGTAATAAGATATTCTTTTTTGTGGTCATTCGTTCCTCCATACATGATATTTATTTCTATTTTCTATAATATTCGGTCAATCCTTTCAAAAATACACGAATATATTTATCTCCACATTCTCGATAGTTTTTATGTCCTTCCTTTCGGAAAAGAGCGGATAATTCTGAATTCGAAAGTTCAGCTCCCCCCAATTTAAACAAAGATAGCATATCCTCACTTCTTAACTGAAGAGCAATTTTCAATTTTCTTAAAATAAGATTGTTGAGATTATTTTTGGTGATTTTAATTTCTTCTACCGGTTTTTCCAAATTCCCTCTTTTTAGGACAATCAAACCGTCCAGAAAAGAAAATAATAAAGAATTGTTACACTTTTGAAAATCATCTTCATCCGGTCGCAATAAGAGAGAACAAAATTCTTCTTCCGTCATCTGTGTTTTTCCCAGACGAAAAATCTTGACTGCAAGCTTATCGGAAATGCTAAGAGCATAGCGTAATCTTTTTAAAATATCATTGTTGGTCATTCTGTTCGTTCTCCTATTAGTTTGTCTGCCATTTGAGAAGCCAAGTATTGTAATTGGTCAATATCGAGAGAAGTAGCTTTTCCTTTAACTTCAATCGGCTCCCCTATGACTTCCAATCCTTTTAATTTGGAAGCAAACTCGGAAATTCCTCTTACACCTCCACCGCTCCACATCATAGTTCCGAAAATACCCAAGTATCGATTTTTCAGTCCATAATTTTCCAATTTATGTAGCAAAGGTTCTATCTTAGGGTAGACGGCATTATTGTGAGCACAGGAACCAATCATGAGTCCTTTGTATTTCCAAATTTTGCTGATAATATAGGAGTGGTCCGTTCGGGAAGAGTCATAGATGATAACATCATGAATCCCACGATTTCCTAATTCCCTTCCTAAAATTTCCGCCATTTGTGCCGTGTGTCCATACATACTTCCATAGACGATGACCACTCCTTCTTTTTCAGGTTCTAAGTTCGCCCATTTTTGATAAAGATTTAAAATTTTATGGATGTCGGATCTCCATAAAATTCCATGAGAAGGACAAATATATTGAATGTCCATTCCCGCCAATTTTTTCATGATGGCGTTCACAGAAGAACCATATTTTCCGACGATGTTGGAATAATATCGTCTCATCTCATCTTCATAGAATTCATGATTGACTTCATCATCAAAAATTCCTCCATCTAAGGCTCCGAAACTTCCAAAGGCATCGTTGGAGAATAAAATTTTATCCGTCATATCATAGGTACACATGGATTCAGGCCAATGAACCATCGGCATGGTATAGAAAGTCAATTTGTGTTTTCCCAAATCAAACACGTCTTTTTCTTTGATGGTAATAAAAGCATCTACCGGAAAATTTTCGTCGAAAGCCTTTAACATATCTAAAGTTTTCATATTCCCAATGATTTTTAAATTAGGATATACTCGAAATAACTCTTTGATAGCTCCGGAATGATCCGGTTCTACGTGATTGACCACAAGATAGTCCAATTCTCTTTCCCCCAGACTGTTTTCCAATTTTGCATAAAAGGAACCGCTTTGTCCGGCTTCTACGGCGTCAATGGCACAAGTTTTTTCATCATAAATCAGATAAGAGTTATAGGTAACCCCATTGTCTAAAGGAAGATAATTTTCAAATCTTTCTGTTTTTCTATCGTTAATTCCGATCCAAATTACATCCTCTGTGACTTTCGTACAACAATACATATGGTTCACTCCTTATTTTTTTATAAAATCTCACTTTACAAAATTTTAATTATAGTTTATATTCCACCCACCATATCATAATCGAAATACTAAAACATTTCAAGTAATTTCTTTCAAAAAGAAAAGAATTTTCAGGGAAAGAGCAAGATGTGGTAAAAAATTGAAACATTTTCATTTTTATGATATAATGATCCAGATAAAATTGATATATTCAGGAGGAAATGAATGAAAAAAACGGATAGATTGTGTGAGATGTTCGGGATAGAGTATCCAATTTTTCAGGGAGCTATGGCATGGATTGCCAATGGGAATTTAGCCGGAAGCGTCTCCAGAGACGGAGGCTTAGGAATTATTGCGGGCGGAGGGATGCCCGGAGATGTATTGCGAGTGGAAATTCGAAAAGCAAAAGCCATTGCGGGAAAGAAACCCATCGGTGTGAATTTGATGCTAATGTCAGATAACATTGAAGAACAGGTGAATATTTGTGTGGAAGAAAAAGTGGAAGTTGTTACAACAGGAGCAGGGAATCCGGGAATTTATATCGAAACTTTAAAAGCTGCCGGAATTAAAGTTTGTCCTGTGGTTGCCTCTGTCGCTTTGGCAAAAAGGATGGAAAAAATTGGAGTAGATGCCGTGATTGCGGAAGGAATGGAGGGAGGAGGACACATCGGAAGTATTAGTACGATGTCTTTATTACCTCAGATTGTGGATGCCGTTAATATTCCGGTTATTTGTGCAGGCGGTGTGGCAAGTGGAAGACAGATGTTGGCGGCTCTTGCTATGGGAGCTTCCGGAGTACAATGTGGAACAATTTTCATTGTGGCGAAAGAATGTCAGGCACATGAAAATTATAAAAAAGCAGTTTTGAAGGCAAAAGATCGCTCTACCGTTTCTACAGGGAATTATACCGGACATCCGGTACGAGTTTTGGAAAATAAATTTGCAAAGGAAATTTTGGAAATGGAAAAATCCGGAGCTTCGAAAGAAGAAATTGAAGCAAAAGGAACAGGAAAGTTACGATTGGCTGTGGTCGACGGAGATGTCAATGCCGGAAGTGTTATGGCGGGACAAGTTGCAGCTATGGTACAGGAAGAAAAAACTACCAAAGAAATTTTAACAACTTTGATGAAAGAATTGGAAGAAGCAAAGGAAAGATTGAAACAAGAGTTTTAAGCAAAATTGTTAATAGAGAAAATATCAAAAAGAAATCAATAACAATAAAAAGAGAAGAGATTGAAAATTTTTATTTTCAGTCTTTTTTTTTGAAAAAATATCTTGACATATTAGTGCATGTTACACTATATTGTATATGACATTTGTTAATAAAAAAATTATATTAAAGGAGGATTTGTAAATGAAAATAAAGAAATACAAAATAGTTTTAATACTGTTCTTATTGCTTTTTGTATTTATATCCTGTGGAAAGCAAGAGGCGATAAAGGAAGAACAAGACATTATACTGCGAGAAGAGGGAGGAGATTTCGGTTATCCGAATCCTTTTCGACATCAAAATCGAGGACCGGGTTTTTTCAAAATGGAGCTTATCTATGACTCTTTATTGGAAAAAGATGAAAAAGGATTGATTCCTTGGTTGGCAAAAGAATGGGAAGTCAGTGAAGATGGACAGTCTTTTACTTTTACTTTGGTGGAAAATGCAAAATGGCAGGACGGAGTTCCTTTAACTCCTGAAGATGTTGCATTTTCTATCAAATATTTTGAAAAACATCCTCCGGTACGAGGAGGATTGATGTTACATGGAAAGTACTTAATGGATAGAGTGGAAATAGAAGGAAATAAAATAAAAATTCATACACCGGAGTACAGACCGACCGCCTTGGAAAAAATTGGAAGTATGCGTATTCTTCCAAAGCATATTTGGGAAAAGGTGACAGATCCGGAAAAATTTTCAGGAGAGGGAGATGTTGTGGGCTCAGGACCTTATAAATTGGTATCCTACAATCCGGAGCAAGGTTCCTATAAAATGGAACGATTTGATGAATTTTGGGGTTGGAAACCGGCAGTGAAGGCAATAGAGTGGATTCCCGTCAGTGATAAGGTTTTAGCCTTTCAAAATGGAGAAATTGATATTACTTTGCTTCCTGTAGATTTATTACCGGAGTTTGAAAAGAAGAAAGAATTTGTCATAAAGAAAAATTTCGGCTTACATAATTACAGATTGTATTTTAATTTCGATAAGATAGCTGCTTTTAAGAATAAGAAAGTAAGACAGGCAATGGCCTATGCAATTGATCGAAAGGAGTTAATCGAAAAATTGGAAAGAGGAGCCGGTTTAGAAGGGAGTCAAGGATACCTGCCTCCGACTCATGAAATGTATTACAAAGATTTACCGAAGTATTCTTTCGATATGGAAAAAGCGAAAGAACTTATGAGTAAGGAATTGGCAAACGGGGAAACAATAGAAGTGGAAATTTTAGTAGGAAATTCTCCGAAAGAAGTCAAAATGGCGGAACTTTTAAAAATACGTTTGGAAGAGATAGGGATTCTATTAAAAGTTGTAAGTATTGACGGAAAGGCGAGAGATTCCAAGATTAAAAATTATGACTATGAAATGGCCATTGTCAAATCCGGAGGAATGGGAGGAGATGCGGATATGCTACGAGAAATTTATTCCTCTAAGGTAAAAAAACCGAATTTAGCAGCTTATGAAAATGAAGAGTTGGAAAAATTGTTGTATCAACAATCCATAGAAAAAGATAAAGAAAAACGGAAAAAAGTGGTGGAAGAAATTCAAAAACTATTGGCGGAAGAAATCCCGATGATGTTATTGTATGGGGAAATCGACAATACTGTGTACAGACCGGAAAAGTATAATCGTTGGACCACACGCTATGATCATACCAAGCTGGATCATCCAAAATTGTCCTATATCATAAGACCGGAATAAGATGAAGAAAAAGTACTTTTTTCTATTTTTACTTCTTTTGAGCGTACAGTTTTTTTTACCGAGATATTTGCCGGCGGATCCTTTTCTTTTTCTGGCTTCGGACGGAAGTGATGTGGTCAGTTATACCGAAGAAGAAATTATGAAATATAAGGAATACTATGGCTTACATAAACCTTTGCTGGAACAATATTTCAGTTATATATTCGGAATCCTACGAGGAGATTTGGGCTATAGTATTTATTTCAAAGAAAAGGTGATGTCACTCATTTTGAAGCGTTTTATTTGGACTTTCGGGATTGTCGTTTTTTCTATGAGTATCAGCTTTATTGCAGGAATTTTTTTAGGAAGTTTCAGCGCTTGGAAATGGGAGACGAAGATAGATGATATTCTATATCAAATTATGGTGATACTTTCTGAAATTCCCAGTTTTATCATTGCAAATATCATTTTAATGTTTTTTATTATTCGTTGGAGAGTCCTTCCTACAGCAGGAGGGATGACTCCTTTTATAGAAGTGAGTCTATCTTGGAAGTTTGTATTTGATTTGATAAAACATGCAGTATTACCGAGTTTGACACTTTCACTCTTACGATTGCCGGATTTTTACTTTATCAGTCGAGCTTCCATGATACAGGAGCTTCAAAAGAAATATGTGGAAACTGCGGAAGCAAAGTCTTTGTCTTCCTATGTCATCTTATGGAAGCATTGTTTTCCCAATGCTATGAATCCAATTTTAACTCGTTTTTTACTTTCTATGCAGATGATGTTCAATGCCTCTTTGATTGTGGAAAATGTGTTTCGATATCCGGGCATTGGAAAATTGATTCGAGATGCTGTATATTATCGAGATTATTTGTTATTACAAGGAATTTTTTTTATGATGACGGCTCTGATTTTAGGTCTTAGTCTTTTAGGAGAAAACTATTATCGCTATATGGAAAAAAGGAGAAAATTGTGAAAGTAAGACTTGCTTATGTTATTTTAGGCTTTATTTTTTTACTTGCTTTATTTCCTTATTTCTCTTTTTTGAAGTCAGCTTCCGTTCCCAGTGGAGAAGCCTTACTGGCTCCCAGTCTAACACATTGGTTCGGAACGGATGATTTGGGGATTGATATTTTTGCAGAGATCTGTTATGGAGCCAAGAATGTGTTGACAGTCTCTTGCATCAGTGCTTTTTTGGCATCGATAGCGGGAAGCTTTTTAGGAGTGTTGGCAGGATACTATGGAGGAGTTTTCGATGAAATCTTTCTAGGAATTCTTGATTTTTTTATGAGCATTCCGGAGTTACTTCTCATGGTATTATTGGGCAGTATGTTAGGACCGAGCTTACGGAATATTATTTTGTCCATTGTTTTAGTCGCCTGGGTTGTTCCCGCTAAATTGGTAAGAAGTGAAGTATTGAAGCAAAAACAGGCAAGGTATATTCAACTTTCCAAATTGTATGGAGCTTCTTTTCTTCATTTACTTCAATGGCATTTTTGGAAGCCTGTTTTTTCCATTTTTTTAATCAGTGTCATTCGTTTGATGAATCGAGCTATTTTAATGGAAGCCTCTTTGTCCTATTTGGGTTTAGGAGATCCTCTGTCAAAAAGTTGGGGGATGATTATTACAAGGGCAATGGATTTTCCAAATATTTACCTGACTGATTTTTGGAAATGGTGGTTGCTGTTTCCGATTCTGTTTATGGTATCTACGGTATTGTCTGTTGCCGTCATAGGGCAGAATATAGAGAAAACAATAGGAGGAAGGTATCGAAAAGAATGGAAGAAATATTAAGAGTGGAAAATTTATCCGTGAGATATTATGCTGCTTCCGGCAAAAGACAAACAGGAATTCAAAATATTAACTTTTCTCTGCAAGAAGGAGAAATATACGGCATTATAGGGGAGTCGGGAAGTGGAAAAAGTACTCTTCTATTAGCTATTTTAGGTTTGTTGGAGGATAAGGCGGAAATAAAGGGAAAAATTTTTTATCGAGGAAAAGAAATTCAAAATTTATCCGAAAAGGAAAAGAAAAAAATACGCTTTGAAGAAATTGCCGTGGTTTTTCAAAATCAACTGGATAGATTGAATCCCTCTTTGACAGTAGAAGAACAAATACTGGAAATCATTCGAAAAAAATTTCAAAAAAAAGAGGAGCAGGAGAAGCGATTACTGGAATTGTTTCAAATGCTTCACTTAGATGTTTCTCTTAGAAAAAAATATCCCCATCAATTATCCGGAGGAATGAGACAGAGAGTTTTTATTGCCATGGGTTTAGCCTTAAAGCCAAAGATACTTCTCATTGATGAACCTACCACGGCTTTGGATCCGGAACTAAAACAGCAGATATTGGAACTGTTTCAAAAAATTTATAAGGAATATGGAATGACGATGTTGATCGTTTCTCATGATTTGGAAGTCATAGAGAAATTATCTCAAAAGATGCTTGTCTTTCTTCGGGGTTCCCTTTTGGAGCGAGGAAATACGACAGATATTTTGGAAGAGGCAAGACATCCTTATACGGCAGCTCTTTTGCAGTCCAGTCCCTACCTAAATGAGTGGAAAGATTTGTGGGGAATTGTGGAAGAAGAAGAAAGACATTCCTGTCCTTTTTATGAAAGGTGTACACAAAAAGTGAAAGAGTGTTTGCAATATATTCCGAATTTAAAAGTGGAAGAAGAGGGAGTTGCTTGCTTGAAAAAAGGATTGGAAACGGTACTGACGGCAAAAAATATGTCAAAAAATTTTCAAGAAGGGAAGAAGAAAATAGAAGCTGTCAAAGATTGCTCACTTCGAATACGACATCGAGAAATTGTTGTCTTATTGGGAAAATCCGGTTCGGGAAAGACGACTCTTTTGGGACTTCTTTCGGGATTGCTCCCGAAAGAGGAGGGAGAGTTGTGTTATTTGGGAGAAGTCATAGAGAAAAACGATTTGCTTTCTCGGGAACATTGCATACAGATAGTGGAGCAGGATCCTTTTTCCTCCACCAATCCTTTTTTAAGTGTGGAAGAGGTTATCGCAGAACCGCACAGGATTTTGTATAAGAAAAATTTAGTATTTTTTCGAGAAACTGTGATAAAATATTTGAAAAAAGTGGGTTTGGAAAGCGGAGAAGAGTTTTTAAAAAAGAAAATGAATGAATTGTCAGGAGGACAGAGGCAGAAAGTGGCGATTGCAAGAGCCATTTCCATGCAACCTAAATTACTATTGGCAGATGAAATCACTTCCATGTTGGACGATTCCAGTAAGGTCAATATTATGCGATTGTTGAAACAATTGCAATATGATATAGGATTTTCGATGCTTTTTGTTACTCATGATGTCATTCTTGCGAAAAAAATCGCAGATTATGTGTATTATATGGAGAAAGGGGAAATTGTAAGAAAAGGGAGTGTGAGAAAAGTCTTCTGTCAAACAGAGGAAAGGAAATATGAATATCAATGAAAGGTCGAAATTTAAGCATTTAACTGCTTTTGTTTTAGTGATTTTAGCAGAACAGAAGTTCAGTCCACGAGAAATACACGATTTATTGTTGAGAGAGTTCCCCGGTTTTGTTCGGGATATGTCCACTTTATATCGTTGTTTAAGTACTATGGAAAAAGAGGGCTTATTAAGTGTTGAATGGCATCTTCCGGTGGGAGGGGCGGCCAAGAAAATATATAGTATTACTGAGCAGGGGTGGAATGCTCTAAAGGAATGGAAAGAAGATATTGAAATACGAAAACATAATTTTGAAGTTTTTCTGAGAAAATTTTCAGAATTGTTAAAGGAGGAAAAGTAAAGATTGAAGATGGAAAATTTTGAAAAAATGCTCGCTTCCGATAGACATCAAGGGAATATGGAGCAAATATGGGATGAAAAAAGTGCCTGGTTTTTCCATAGAACGGAAAAGTCAAAGGAGAATTTTGCAAATCGTTTGGTATTTCGATTGATACGAGATAGAGCATTATTGCAAGAAAATTTTCGTATATTGGATATTGGTTGTGGAACGGGAAGACATTTACTGGAATTTTCAAAGCATAGCTCTTGTTTGACAGGGACGGATATTTCTTCCAAAATGTTAACTTATGCAAGAGAAAAGCTATCAAAAGTTTCGGATTTATATTTACTGCATGGAAATTGGATGGAGTTGTTTCAAACGGAAAAGGAATATGACTTTGTATTTGCCAGCATGACTCCTGCCATTTCTTTGGTGGAACACATTGAAAGAATGTGTTTTATATCCAAAAAATATTGTATGATGGAGAGGTTTGTTTCTCATCGAGATAGTGTTCGAGAGGAAATTCAGGAAATGTTGGGAAGAGTTCTGAATCGTTTGCATCAAAACGAAAAGGAATATAGCTATGCAGTTTGGAATATTGTTTGGAATTTAGGATATTTTCCGGAAATTTTGTATGAAACGGAAGAATATGAAGAAGAAAAAACAGTAGAAGAGTATTTGGAACAAATTGAATGCAGCAAAGAAGAAGAGAAAAAAATTCGGGAATTTTTAAAGAGCAGAGAAAAAAATGGAAAGATTTTGGGCTCTCATAAAACTAGAAGAGCTGTTATTTTATGGGATGTTCGAGAAAGATAAAAGGCTGTCAGCGACAGCCTTTTGTATTTGTGACCTTTTATATTTCTTGTCCATTTTTGTAAGTACATTCTTTGATTAAGATACCTTCCGCATTAAATTCTTGGTAGGCACCTTCCAATTTTCCTTTTTCCCCATATGTTGCTATCTTATAAACAACACCATTGGAATGGTATTCTTTATAAGCTCCGAAAAGAAATCCTTTCTTCAAATTTGCTTCCATTTTCTTTTCTCCATTCGGAAAATATTTGACAGTTTTTATAGGTGTAGTAGAATCTCCAACGTATTCAGAGCAAGACTTTAAATTGCCGTTGGGATAGAATTCTTCATATTTTCCGATGATTCTTCCATCAATGAGAGCGTGCCGAGAACTTATTTTTCCGTCATTATAAAAAGTTTCATAAGAACCGTGTAAATTTCCATTTTTGTAGTTTTTAATAATTTCCAGTTGACCATTTGCGTAGTAGGATTTATAGACTCCCTCACGAACACCATTCACATAATTTCTTTCTTCCTGAATGACACCATTATCATATAACTTGACCCATAGACCTTCTTTTTTTCCGTCTTGATTATACTGATTATTCATAGGACCTTCCTCCTCACATGATTTTGATTCCCTCGTTGTTATGAGTATACCTCATAAAAAAAATAAAAGAAAGGGTAAAATTAAAAAATTATTTTAAGTTTGCAAAATAGGAAACCGCCTTTGAAAATCTTTCAATGGCTTCATCGGCTTTTCCCTCGTTAATCGCGTCTCGAACACAGTGATCCAAATGTCCCTCTAAAATAATTTGCCCTACTTTATGAATGGCACTTTTTACAGCATTGATTTGAATTAGAATATCTTCACAAGGAATATCTTGATCAATCATATTTGAAATTCCATTGACCTGTCCTTGAATTTTTTTCAATCTGGCGTGAACTTTATGTGAGTCAATACATTGCTTCATAACTATTCTCCTTTCACTTCTTTTTTTTATTATCACAGGAATTTACAAAAAAGTCAACTAAAATACTTTGAAAAAAAAACTTGAAAAAATTTGCAAAATGTATTATGCTATCATTAGCACTCTTAATATGCGAGTGCTAAAACAGTAAAGGAGGAAGAAAATGAAGATAAAACCATTGGGAAAGAGAGTTTTGGTTCAACTCAAAGAAAAGGAAGAAGTGACAAAGAGCGGAATTATTTTGTCAGGAGCGAAAGATAAAGAAGTGTCAAATATCGGAAAAGTCATTGCAGTGTCGAAAGAAGTGGAAGAAATCACAGTCGGAATGGAACTTATTTTTGAAAAATATGCAGGAACAGAAATTGAAGATGGAGATGAAAAGTATCTAGTAGTGGATATGGATCATGTATTGGCAGTGATTGAATAGAGAAAAAGGACAGGAGGAAAAAATGGCGAAAATATTAAAATTTAATACGGAAGCGCGAAAAAAATTGGAAGAAGGAATGAATACTCTGGCAGATGCGGTAAAAATTACCTTGGGGCCACGAGGAAGAAATGTAGTTTTGGAAAAAAGTTATGGAGCTCCTTTGATTACCAATGACGGAGTGAGCATTGCAAAGGAAATTGAATTAGAAGATCCTTTTGAAAATATGGGGGCACAACTTCTAAAAGAAGTGGCAATTAAGTCCAATGATGTAGCTGGAGACGGAACTACAACGGCCACGATTTTAGCACAGGCAATTGTAAAAGAGGGATTAAAAATGCTAAGTGCCGGAGCCAATCCGATGTTTTTAAAACGAGGAATTGAAGCGGCCAGCAAAGAAGCGATAAATTGCTTGAAAAAAAGAGCTAAAGGGATTGCCTCCAATTCTGAAATTGCACAAGTGGCATCTATCTCTGCAGGAGATGAAGAAATTGGAAAATTGATTGCAGAGGCGATGCAAAAAGTGGGAGAAACAGGAGTCATTACAGTAGAAGAAGCAAAATCCTTGGAAACCACGTTGGAAGTAGTGGAAGGAATGCAATTTGACAAGGGATATGTGTCTCCTTATATGGTAACGGACGCGGAACGTATGACAGCAGAATTGGAAAATCCATTTATCTTAGTGACGGATAAAAAAATTTCTTCCATGAAAGAAATTTTACCTATTTTAGAGAAAACAGTACAAACTTCAAGACCTGTGTTAATGATCGTGGACGATTTGGAAGGGGAAGCTTTAACAACTTTGGTTATCAATAAATTACGAGGAACTTTAAATGTTGTGGCAGTCAAAGCTCCCGCATTTGGAGATAGAAGAAAAGCTATGTTGCAAGATATTTCCATTTTAACAGGAGCAACTTTAATTTCAGAAGAAACAGGAAAGCGATTGGAAGAAATGGAATTGGAAGATTTGGGAAGAGCGAAAACGGTAAAAGTTACAAAAGACAGCACTGTCATTGTAGATGGAGCCGGAAACTCGGAAGAAATTCAAGTGCGAGTACAACAAGTCAAAACACAAATAGAAGAATCCAATTCGGAATATGATACGGAAAAATTAAAAGAAAGATTAGCGAAGTTATCCGGTGGAGTGGCAGTCATTCGAGTGGGAGCCGCTACTGAAGTGGAAATGAAAGAAAGAAAATTAAGAATCGAGGATGCCTTGAATGCAACTCGAGCTGCGGTAGAGGAAGGAATTGTCAGTGGAGGAGGAAGTATTTTACTTCAACTTGTTTCCGATATGAAAGACTATCAAAGAGAAGGAGAAGAGGGAATGGGAGTTGAAATTGTGAAGAAAGCATTCGAAGCTCCTATGAAACAAATTGCAGAAAATTCAGGAGTAAATGGCGGAGTTGTCATTGAAAAAATCAAAAGTTCTCCGGACGGATACGGTTTTGATGCAAAAACGGAAAGTTATGTGGACATGATGTCTGCCGGAATTATTGATCCGGCAAAGGTAACACGTTCTGCGATTCAAAATGCAGCTTCCATTGCTTCTTTGATCCTAACAACGGAAGTATTGGTAGTCAATAAAAAAGAAGAAAGTGCTGCCGGAAATCCGGTAAATCCTATGATGAACGGAATGATGTAGAAAACATTTGTAATATTTCCGACTATGTGTTATAATAAATCGAAATTATATCAAAGATATTTGAAAAATGTACGGTATGATTATATATTATAAAACATGATGGAGGAACTATGAAAAATAAAAAATGGATATTTGTCTTATTGACAACTTTGTTATTGGTATTTTCAGGTTGTGGAGCTTTGAATACCGCTGTAAAAAAACGAAATCTGGATGTTCAAACAAAAATGTCGGAAACAATTTGGTTAAATCCGGTTTCTACAAATCAAAAAACAGTTTTTGTACAAATTAAGAATACTTCCGGAAAAGTAGTGAATGTGGAAGAAGCTATTAAAAGAACCCTATCTCAAAAAGGATATTATATTGTAGAAGATCCTAACCAAGCTTCCTATTGGTTACAAGCCAATGTGTTAAAATTGGATAAGGTGGATTTACGAGAATCGGATCCTTTTGGAAGCGGAATCTTAGGAGCCGGTGTAGGAGCCAGCTTAGGGGCGTATAATACAGGCTCAGTGAACACAGCCATTGGATTGGGATTGGCAGGAGCATTGATTGCGGGAACTGTAGATGCTTTGGTATCTGATATCGCCTACACTATGGTTACGGATATTATGATTAGTGAAAAAACAAATTCAAAAGTTGCTGTTACTACAAACAATAATTTAACACAGGGAACAAGAGGAAGAACAAAGGTAACAACAAGCTCTGAATCTACTAGAAACCAATATCAAACTCGAGTTGTCAGTGTGGCGAATCAAGTAAATTTAAAATTTGAAGAAGCACAACCTACCTTAGAAGCACAATTGCAACAAGTGATTGCAGGAATTTTCTAAGATTAAGAAATAGGGGATCATAAAATAAAAAAAATTTTTAGGATTTTAGTTGAAATAAAAGGCAGCTAAAATCCTTTTTTTCAGTAGAAAAGAGTTGACTAGCGAGCCAAATAAATTATATAATAATAAAATAGAAAAACAAAAAGACGAAAAAATAATATTTAGGAGGGAATATATGGAAGGGAATTGGAAAGTAGAATATGAAAAATGGCTTCATTCATCCTTATTATTGGAAGATGAAAAAAGAGAGTTACAGGCAATTTCTTTCGATGAAATAGAGTTGGAAAATAGATTTTATACGGATTTAAGCTTTGGGACAGCCGGAATGAGAGGAATTCGCGGGATTGGAAGAAATAGAATGAATCGATACAATGTTGGAAAGGCAACCCAAGGTCTGGCGAATTATATTCTTCAAGTAGGGGGAGAAGAGGGAAAGAAACAAGGAGTGGTAATTGCGTATGACTGTCGTATTGACTCCCAAGAAAATGCGGAAACAACGGCAAAAGTATTGGCAGCAAATGGAATCAAGGCTTATGTATTTGAAAGTTTACGATCTACTCCGGAGTTGTCTTTTGCGACTCGAGAATTGGGAGCAAAGGCGGGAGTTATGATTACCGCTTCTCATAATCCGAAAGAATACAATGGATATAAGGTTTATTGGGAAGATGGAGCACAAATTGTAGAGCCGCAGGCAAGTGGAATTGTAAATGCTGTTAATGCAGTGGATGTATTCCGAGATGTCAAAACAATGAATATTGAAGAAGCAAGAAAACAAGGTCTTGTTATCTCTGTTGGGAAAGCATTGGACGATCGTTTTGTAGAAGAAGTCAAGAAAAATGCAATTCACAAAACAATTTTAGGAAAAGAAAGTTTTCCGATTGTATATTCTCCTTTGCATGGAACTGGAAGAGTTGCGGTACAAAGGGTATTTAAAGAAATGGGATTTTTAAACGTACATACTGTAGCGGAACAGGAATTACCGGACGGTACTTTCCCAACTTGTCCTTATGCAAATCCGGAAGATCACAGTGTATTTGAATTAAGCTTGAAGTTGGCAGAGCGGGTAGGAGCAAAATTATGTATTACCAATGATCCGGATGCTGACAGGACGGGAATTGCTTTTTTAGACAGAGAGGGGAAATGGTATATCCCCAATGGAAACCAAATTGGAATATTGTTAGCAAATTATATTTTTACGAACAAAGAAATTCCTCAAAATGGAGCGGTAATTAGTACTATAGTATCTACTCCAATGTTGGATCCTTTGGCTAAGGCTTATGGAGTTACTTTATATCGAACTTTAACAGGATTTAAATATATCGGAGAAAAAATCCGACAATTTGAGAAAAAAGAATTGGATGGAACTTTTTTATTCGGTTTTGAGGAGGCTATCGGATATTTAGCAGGAACTCATGTCCGAGATAAAGATGCCGTAGTCACTTCCATGTTGGTGGCGGAAATGGCGGCTTACTATGATGCCAAAGGAAGCAGTCTATATGAAGAATTGATAAAATTATATGATAAATATGGATATTTCTTGGAAGAAACGATTGCGATTACTAAAAAAGGAAAAGACGGCTTGGAAGCGATTGCCAATACTATGAAAGCATTGAGAGAAGTGAAACCGAGTGTTCTTTGTGGAAGAAAAGTGTTGGAAATTCGAGATTTCAATGAAAATTATAAGGGGCTGCCAAAATCCAATGTCTTACAATATGTTTTAGAAGACGGCAGCCAAGTGACGGTAAGACCGTCCGGAACAGAGCCTAAAATTAAATATTATATTTGCGTTTCCGACAAGCTGGAAGAAAAAGCAAAAGAAACATTATCGGAGCTAACAAAGGATTTTCAAGACTATGTCGACTCTTTGTAAGGTGGATGCGGATGCTGTTTACATCCATATTCCTTTTTGTCTACAGAAATGTGAGTATTGTGATTTTACTTCGTTTTCCGGAAAAGGCGAATGGAAGAAACGCTACTTGGAAGCTCTAAGAACAGAAATTTTACTCTATGAGCATTCTTATTATGATACCATTTATTTTGGAGGAGGAACTCCTTCCTTGTTGGAGGGAGAAGAAATTTCCGAAATTTTGAAATTACTTCCTCACGACGAGAGATCGGAGATTACCTTAGAATGCAATCCTAAAACTTTAAACTCCAAGAAATTACGGGAATATTATCAAGCCGGTGTCAATCGTCTAAGTATAGGGATACAATCCATGAAAGAAAAATATTTAAATCTTTTAGGAAGATTACATACGGCGGAAGAGGCGAAGGAGGTTTTTTGGAAGGCGAGGGAGCTTGGATTTCAAAATATCAGTGTGGACATGATGTTTTCTTTGCCTACACAGACATTGAAAGAGGTAAAAGAAGATGTAGAAGAATTTTTAAGCTTGGGAGCGGAACATATTTCCATTTACTCTTTGATTTGGGAAGAAAATACTCCTTTTTTTACAAAACTGGAAAAGGGAATTTATCACAGAACGGAGAATGATTTGGAAGCGGAAATGTATCAAAGTATCATAGAGCGAATGAAGCAAAAGGGCTATGAGCATTATGAAATTTCCAATTTTGCCAAGAAAGGTTATATTTCAAGGCATAATCAAAAATATTGGAAAAATCAAAAATATCTTGGCTTAGGTTTGGGAGCTTCCGGTTATTTAGAAAAGCTTCGTTATACAAACTGCAGTGATTTTGAAACTTATTTTTTTCAGTTGGAGAACTATCGATTTCCCAGAGAGGAAGAGGAAGTGTTAACTCAGGAAATGATAGAGGAATATCGATATATTTTGGCGTTTCGCCAATTGAGAGAATGGGTGTCGGCAAGAGGAAAGTACATCGAAATTTGTAACATTCTATGGAAAAAGGGATATGTGAGAAAAAGAAAGCAAGAATATAAAATAACAGAAAAGGGCTTGTTTTTTTTCAATGACATGTTAGAATATTTTTTGTAGGAAGGGTAAAAGATGAAACAAATAGAAGAAAGAATGAAAGAAGTATATGAAGAAGTGAGACAATACTCTCCATATCCGGAAAAAGTGAAAGTGATAGCAGTCAGTAAATATTTAAATGCAGAGGAAATGTTGCCTTATTTAGAAACAGGGATCGTAACATTGGGAGAAAATAGGGCTCAAGTGATTCAAGAAAAATATGAATTATTGTCCTCCTATCCCTTTGCAAAATCTTTGGAGTGGCATTTTATTGGAAATTTGCAGAAAAATAAGGTAAAATACATTGTAGATAAGGTTGCGATGATTCATTCTGTCAACAAATTGTCTTTGGCAGAAGAAATTAATAAAAAAATGGGAAGCTTAAATCGCAAAATGCCTGTTTTAATTGAAGTGAATGTGTCCGGAGAAGAAAGTAAAGAGGGATATGATGTTTTGGAAGCGGAACAAGATATTCCGGCACTGTTGAAATTGGAAAATATCCGTATTTGCGGTTTGATGACAATGGCTCCTTTTACAGAAGATGCGGAAGAACAGAGAAAGGTGTTTCGAAAGCTGAGAACTTTGAAAGAAGAGTGGAATAAAAAATACTTTCAAGATAAGTTGACAGAACTTTCTATGGGAATGTCCAATGATTATAAGATTGCATTACAAGAAGGGGCTACTATGATTCGTTTGGGAAGAAAAATATTTTACTAGGAGGAAGATAGATGAAAGAGAATGAGGGAAAGAAAAAGGGGTTATTTTCTACAATGAATGGGTTTACAAGCGGAATGAAAGAATTGTTTGGAATTGATTCTGTGGAAGGGGACTACGAGGAAGAAGATACAGGAATTATTGATTTTTCAACAGCGGATGAACCTGTTGTGGAAGAAAGTGCAAAAGTGTCAAAACCTTTAAAAGCTTCTAAACAAAGAACATTTTTTGGAAGGACAAAAAGCAGCCAAGTGATGAAAGAAGTATTTTCCAATGAAGATGATGGGGGAATTAGCAACTGTCAAACGGTCTTTGTCGATCCAAAAGGATTTGGAGATGCAGAGAAAATCGCAGATTATATTGTGAAGGATAAGATGATTACCATCAATTTGGAATTTTTAGATATGAAAATAGCACAACGTTTGATGGATTTCTTGGCAGGAGCTATGCGAATGAAAGAAGCTAGTTTCGTAGCGATTAGTAAAAAAGTATACACTATCGTACCAAAGAGTATGAAAATTCATTATGAAGGAAAAAAAGATCAAAAGAAAACGATTTTAGAATTTGAAAGAGAGGAGTAGTTGGTGTCAAAGATAAAAGCATTAGCACTGTTTTCAGGTGGATTGGACAGTGCTTTAGCGATTAGGGTAGTACAAGAGCAAGGGATTGAAGTCATTGCTCTTAATTTTGTATCACACTTTTTCGGTGGAATTAATAAAAAGGCAGAATATATGGCGAAACAATTGGGAATTCTATTGGAGTATATTCATTTTGAAGAAAGACATATGGAAGTTGTAAAAACTCCTGTCTATGGAAGAGGAAAGAATATGAATCCTTGTATCGATTGCCATTCTCTTATGTTTCGTGTTGCTGGAGAACTGTTGGAAAAGTATGGAGCTAGTTTTTTGATTTCCGGGGAAGTGTTAGGACAAAGACCCATGTCACAAAATCCTCAGGCTCTTGAAAAAGTAAAAAAATTATCAGGAGTAGGAGATTTGATTTTACGTCCGCTTTCCGGAAAATTATTACCTCCCAGTTTGGCAGAAACAAAAGGTTGGATTCGTAGAGAAGGTCTACTGGACATCAATGGTCGTGGAAGAAGTCGACAAATGGAGCTTATGGCACAGTATGGTTTGGTGGATTATCCAAGCCCGGGTGGAGGTTGTTTGTTGACAGATCCCACTTATTCCATTCGTTTAAAAATTTTGGAAGAGGATGGCTTGTTGGAACATGAATATGCCGATTTATTTTCTTTGATTAAAATTTCCAGATTTTTCCGCTTTGCAAAAGGAAGATATTTATTTGTTGGTAGAGATGAAATATCCAATGCAAAGATTGATGATATTAGAAGGGAACGGGGGAGTAATTTTTATATCTATAGTTTTGAAACACCGGGACCCCATATGTTAGGCTTTGGAGAATTAACGGAAGAAGAAAAAAATTTTTCCAGGAAGTTATTTTCCCGTTATTCCAAAGTAAAAGGAAAAGAGGAAATTAAATTGAATGTGAGCGGAATCGTGGAAACGCTTGCTCCCATTTCCGTAGAAGCAATGGAAGAGGATATGAAAAAATATCAGTTGTAAAAGAAGTGGTCAAAACAAAAGAAACATGTTATACTGAAAAAAAGCATAATTGGAGGTTATAAAGTAAATGAAGTTACTTTTTTTTATTATTATTGCTTATTTTCTAGGCTCTTTACCAAGTGGGGTTTGGATAGGGAAGATAGCAAAAAATATGGATATTCGAAATTATGGAAGTAAAAATTCAGGAGCAACCAATGCTTATCGTATTTTAGGAGCTAAATATGGATTTATGGTTTTGTTTGCAGATGCTTTCAAAGGTTTTTTAGCAGTAGCTTTGGCAAGTGCTGGAGGACTTTCCCCAAATGCTCTTTCTATTGTGGCACTTGTGGTGATTGTGGGGCATAGTTTATCGTTTTTTTTGGCTTTTAAAGGGGGAAAAGGAGTTGCCACTAGTTTAGGAGTTTTTTTGTTTTTAGAACCGAAAGTTACTTTTTTATTGATTCTGGTTTTTATCGTTGTGGTATTTATTAGTCGGTATATTTCCTTAGGTTCCATTGTTGCAGCAGGATTGCTTCCTATGTTAACATTTTACTTTGAAGTTGGAAAAGAAAAAACAAATTGGTTGTTAATTTTGATTACCTTGATTTTAGGAAGTTTTGTAGTATATCGTCATAGGAGTAATATTGTTCGCCTGTTGAAAGGAACTGAAAATAAGTTTACACTGTAAGGAGGGCTAAGTATGGAAAAAGTAGTGGTACTGGGAGCCGGAAGTTGGGGAACTGCACTTTCGATGGTATTAGCTCAAAACGGACATCAGGTAGTTTTATGGGAATATCAAGAAGAATTAGCGAAAAAATTACAGAGGGAAAGAGAAAATAAAAGATTGTTGCCGGGAGTTATTTTTCCGGAAAATATAGAAGTTGTTTCAGAAAGTACAGATTTGTTAAAGGATGTTAAGTATGTTATTTTTTCCATTCCATCTCAAGCCCTGCGTTCTGTCATTCAGAAATTTTCTTCTCAGATTCGAGGAGATATGATTTTGGTCAATAGCGCAAAGGGAATTGAAATTGCAACAGGAATGCGACTGTCCGAAGTGATGAGAGATGAAATATTGGGAAAGTATCATAAGAATATCGTTGTTTTATCAGGACCGACACATGCAGAAGAAGTTTCGAAGGGGCTACCCACTACAATTGTTGCAGCAGGAGAAGAAGAAAAAGCAAAACAAATTCAAGAATTGTTTAACAATAATAATTTTCGAGTCTATTTAAATGATGATTTAATTGGAGTGGAAATAGGGGCTGCTATTAAGAATTGTCTTGCCATTGCTGCAGGAGCTTTAGATGGATTAGGATGTGGAGATAACACAAAAGCAGCTTTGATTACGAGAGGGATAGCAGAAATTTCTCGATATGGAAAATGCTGTGGAGCAAAGGAGTCTACTTTTTCCGGTTTGAGTGGGATTGGAGATTTGATTGTGACAGCCATGAGTCAACATAGTCGAAATCGATATGTAGGAGAGCATTTAGGAAGAGGAGAAAATATTCAGGAGATTTTATCGAAGATGACTATGGTAGCGGAAGGAGTTCCTACCGTAAAAGCGGTCTATCAGGAAATGAAAAAATATCAGATTTCCATGCCTATTGTAGAGGCAGTGTATCGAGTCATTTATGAAAATATGTCAGCAAAGGAAATGATGAATGAACTCATGAATCGTAGTGTCAAAAAAGAATTTTACTAATATTTAAGACTGAGGTGCATGCAAAAATGGCAGAGCGGGATTTACTCTCATTATATTTAAAAGATATTAGGCAGTATAAAACCTTAGAAAGGGAAGAAGAGTTGGCTTTGGTGATCAAAGCTCAATCTGGCGATGAAGAAGCAAAAAACCAATTAATCTTATGTAATTTACGTCTTGTTGTGAATGTTGCAAAAGGCTATCGTAGTAAGGGAATGAATTTAATTGATTTGATTAGTGAAGGAAATTTGGGCTTGATTCGTGCTATTGAAAAATTTGATGTAGAGAGAGGATTTCGTTTTTCTACCTATGCAGTTTGGTGGATTAAGCAGTCCATTAGTAAAGCTATTATTTTCAAAGGAAGAGAAATCAGGATTCCTTCCTATCGTTACGATATTTTGAATAAAATCAATAGATATGTAACGGAAGAAATAAAATTATGTGGGGTGTATCCAAGTGTGGAAGAAGTTGCGGAATATTTGAATATGCCGGTAAACAAAGTCGAAGAAATCATGATCGAATTTCAGGAACCTATGTCTTTGAGTACCGAAATAGGAGAGGATATTTATTTGGAAGATACCTTGAGTGGAACAGAAGAACATTTTGAAGAAAAGGTCTATTACAAAATGATGCAACAAAGACTAAAAGATATTTTAAATCGATTGGATACTCGGGAACAAGAAATTTTAAAACTTCGTTTCGGTTTGGATGGATATGAAATCCATACATTGGAGGATATTGGAAAAAATTTTAATATCACCAGAGAACGAGTTCGACAAATAGAAAAAAATACTTTAAAAAAATTAAAGCGTAAATATACAAAAGAATTAAGGGAAACATTACTATAAAGTGGAGGGAAGAACATGCAGGTAATTGTAAATAGAACTGAATTTCTGAAAAAATTAAGAATTGTGGAAAAGGCAATTTCAGAAAATAAGATTAAACCTATTTTATCTTGTGTCTATATGGAAACAAGAGGAGAAATGCTATTCTTGTGTGGAACGAACTTGGAGACGACAATTACGACAACAGTTTCCTGCAAAGAAGTAGTAAAAGAGGGAAAAGTAGCTTTTCAATACCCTTTAATTGATGAATATATGAAAGAATTAAAAGAAGAGGAAATCCAAATTCGAATGAATGGAGAAGCGTTAATAGTAGAGGGAGGAGATGCAGTATCTGAGTTTTCAACCTTTCCTTATGAGGACTATCCAAAGGCATTTGAGAATTTTGAAAAGCAGGAAGAGAATGTTTTATTGCAGATGAATAGCATAGAGCTTGCTACTATTTTTGATAAGTTGAAATTTTCTGCGGGAAGTACAGATAATCCTGCTATTCATTGTGTGAGAATAGAGGGGAGAGATGGAGAAATTCATTTTGTAACGACGGATACCTATCGTTTGACCTATTTACATAGAGCTTTTTCTCTTCAAGAGGACTTTCAAATGAGTCTTCCTTTGGAAGCTGTGGAAGCCTGCAGTAAAATTTTTAGAGGCTTAGAAGCAGAGGTTAGAGTATATTTTGATAAGAAGTTTGCTCATTTTCTCATGGAAGATATTCATATTGTGAGTTCTTTGATAGAGCTTACTTTTCCGGCATATCAAACGATTCTATCCAATGGGAATTATGATAAAACAATGGGAATTTCTACGGAGAGTTTAATCAGCATTTTACGAAGAGTAATTATTTTCGTTCGAAATAATGAAGAGTCAAAATATGGAGCGACCTTTCATTTAGCAGAGGGTATTTTAAAAATCAAAGGAAACAGCGATATTGCTAAAATTAATGAGGAAATGGCAGTAAACTACCAAGGAGCTCCTCTCAAAGTTTCTTTAAACACGAAATATTTATTTGATTATGTGCAAAATTTGGAAAAAGACACGGAACTTTCTGTAGAAATGTTGAGTTCCAAAACATCTGTCAAAGTTCATGAGAAAGGAAAAGAGGATTATATTTATATCTTAATGCCTTTGGCTTTGAAAGACTAAGGTTTCGAACTTTGTGAAAGAAGTAACAGGGAATTTTTATGTTTGAAAAAAAGGGGTTGAAATTTTCAATCCTTTTTTCGCTATCATTGCTTTTTAACGGGGGAAAAGGAGGAAAGAGATGTATTCCAAAAGAGAGTTATTGTTATTTTCAATCCTACAGACATATTCTGAGGGAAGATATGCAAATATGTTACAAAGACTTTTTTCTTCCTCCAAAGATAGAAGGGATAGTTATTTTTTAGATTCTTTTTTAGGGAAAGATGCCTTTATGCAAGAAGAGAAAAAGAAGCTTGCTTTTTTATGGGAAGAGAATAGGAAGCAAGAACTGGAAGAAGAAATTAGAAAAGTAGAAGAAACTTGTCATAAAAATGGAATTCAGCTTTTGTTTTATGGAGAAGAGAAATATCCCAGCCTCTTAAAAGAGATTAAAAATCCTCCCTATGTACTCTATATTAGAGGAAAGTTTCCTAGTGAAGAAACTTTACATGGAGCTTATGCTCTTATTGGGACTAGAGACTGTAGTGCGAAGGGAAAGGAATTTGCGAAAAGGGCAGGGCAATATTTCAAAAAGAAACAAATCTACAATATCAGCGGTTTGGCAAGAGGAATTGACAGCATAGGACATATGGAAACTTTGGGGCAAACAGGAGCTATTTTGGGGCAGGGATTGGCGACTGAAATATATCCGAAAGAAAACGGATATCTGGCGTCTCGAATTTTAGATACAGGAGGGTTTTTACTCTCAGAATTACCTCCTTTTGCACCGGTTTCCGTACAACATTTGATTCAACGAAATCGTTTGCAAACGGCTTTGACTTCCGGGATTGTCCTTGCAGAAGTTGCATTACAGGGAGGAAGCATGCATACCTTTCAATTTGCAAAAGAACAGGGCAAGAAGATCTATGTGGCTTCTTTTAATCAGGACTTCATCCGGAAGTATTATAAAGAAGTGATTGTTTTAGAAAATATTTATCAGTTTGAAAAAAAACAAAAAGAGGGGCTGGAACAAAAAAGTTTATTTTAAAGAAGAAGGAAACATAATATGGAAAAAGAGGCGAGAAAATTATTGCAGGATATATATGGCCATCGAAACTTTCGAACAGGGCAGAAAATAATTTTGGATTCTGTTTTTCAAGGAAAAGAAGTTTTGGGAATTTTAACGACAGGTGGAGGGAAATCGATCTGTTATCAAATTCCTGCTCTTTTGTTTGAGGGACTGACTTTAGTCATCTCTCCCTTGATTTCTCTGATGAAAGATCAAGTGGATGCTTTGAAAATGGTAGGCGTGAAATCAGCTTTTTTAAATTCTACCTTAAAGCCGGAAGAATATCGACGCTTGGTGGGAAAGATTATTCGAGGAGAGATTAAAATTTTGTATGTGGCTCCCGAAAGACTTTTGAATGAGAACTTCGTAACACTGATGCAAAAAATAAAAATTTCTCTGTTGGCGGTGGATGAGGCTCATTGTATCTCACAGTGGGGACATGACTTTCGAAAGTCCTATTTGGGAATTCCAAGTTTTATCAGAAAACTGCGACAGAGAGTACAAGTTCTGGCACTCACGGCGACAGCAACTCCAAGGGTGCAGGAGGACATCTTGGAGAAATTAAATATTCCGAATGCCTTTATTTATCAGGGAAGCTTCAATCGAAAAAATTTATATTTTCGTGTCGAGAGAGGGAAAGTTCCAGAGGCATATGTCGCAGAATATTTAGAGAAATCACAGGGAGAAGCCGGGATCGTCTATTGTTCCACTCGGAAATCTGTGGACAGTATGTACAGCTATTTAAAAGAGATTCGTGGATATTCTGTTGGAAAATATCATGGGGGAATGGAAAAACAGGAGAGAGAAGAAAGTCAAAATGATTTTTTGCAAGATAAACTTCAAGTGATGGTAGCAACCAATGCATTTGGAATGGGAATTGACAAATCCAATGTTCGCTTTGTGATACATGCAAATTTACCGGGAGATTTGGAGAGTTATTATCAGGAAGCCGGAAGAGCCGGACGAGATGGAGGACAAGCAGAGGCAGTTTTATTATATCAGGAAGAGGACATTGCAACCCAAAGATTTTTTATCGAAAAAAACGAAGAGATGGAAGAAGACTTTAAAAAAGAAAAACTACATAAATTGGATAAAATGATAGAATATGCGGAGCTGGAATCCTGTTATCGAGAATTTATTTTATCCTATTTCGGAGAGGCAAGAGTCAAAAATTATTGTGGCTTTTGTGGAAATTGTAGAAAACAAAAAGATGTACAGGATTTCAGTTTGGAAGCAAAAAAAATTCTTTCCTGCATTGGCAGAGCGAAAGAAAATATCGGTCAATCCACAGTCGCCAATATTTTATTGGGAAAAGCGGATAGTAAGATGAAATACAAAGGTTTGGACAAGCTTTCTACCTTCGGAATTATGAAAGAAAAAGAAATTGCTTGGTTGGAAGACTTCATTCATTATTTGCTGGCGGAAGGCTATATGGCACAAACAGCCGGAAGTTTTCCTGTTTTGAAATTAAACTCACAGAGTTGGGAGATTTTACAGGATAGGAGAAAAGTTTTGAGAAAGGAAGAAGAAGAGGTTCGTTTTTCTATGCGAAGAAACCCTCTTTTTCGAAAATTACTTCGTCTACGATTGGAAATTGCCGAACGAGAAAAAGTGGCACCCTATATTATTTTTTCAGATTTGACCTTATGGGAATTTTCACAATTTCGTCCAAGAACAAAATATGATATGATGAAAATTCAGGGGGTTGGAAATCAAAAATTTTCTCAGTATGGAGAAGAATTTTTAGCATGTATTTTACAGGAAGAGGAGTGAACATGATAGAATTTTTTATTGCGAAGAAACACATAGTGGAACGAAAAAAACAAAGTTTTATTTCCGTACTGGGAGTTTTTATTGGAGTAACGGTGTTGACTGTTTCCATAGGAATTTCAAACGGTTTAGACAAAAATATGATTCAGAGTATTCTATCTTTAACCAGCCATATTCTGGTAAGTGACAGTACAAATCAGGAAATAACCGATTATGAAGAGATATCGGAAAAAATCGATCAAATAAAAGGAGTCAAGGGAAGTATTCCTATGATTGCAACACAGGCTATCATCAAGTATCATGGAGTTTTTGGAAGTTATACTTCCGGAGTGAAAGTGGAAGCCTATGATTTGGAAAAGGCGGAAAAGGCTTTGGAGCTGTCTTCCATGCTCAAAGAAGGAAAGATAGAAGCCGGTAAAAAAAATGGGATTTATGTCGGGAAGGAACTGGCTGATTCGACAGGAATGAAAATTGGAGACGAAATTACAATGATTTCTGCGGAAAATACGGAAATTCCACTCCAAATTGCAGGAGTTTTTCAAAGCGGCTTTTATGAATATGATGTAAATTTGGTGTTAATTCCATTGGAAATGGCACAATATATGTCTTATCGAGGGAGAGTGGCGGATAAAATTAATGTTCGTTTACAAAATCCTTATGATGCTCCTAAAGCGGCAGAAGAAATTTCTCAGAAATTTGGAATGATGACAATGACTTGGGGTACTATGAATCGTAATTTATTATCTGCTCTTTCTTTGGAGAAAACAGTCATGATTTTAGTGTTTTCTTTGATTGTGATCATTGCCGGTTTTGTTGTTTGGGTTACTTTAAACACTTTGGTAAGAGAAAAGGTAAAAGATATAGGGATTCTTCGTTCTATGGGTTTTTCAAGAAAGAACATTATGGGAATTTTCTTAATTCAAGGTTTGATCTTGGGAATGGCAGGCATTCTTTTAGGAGTATGTGCTTCGATGGGAATTTTGTGGTATTTGAAAAATTATAGTTTGGCTTTTGTGACCTCTATTTATTATTTAACCAAGATTCCGATTGAAATTTCCGGAAAAGAAATTGCTATTATCGTGGGAGCCAATATCGTGATTATTTTCATTTCCAGTATTTTTCCTGCTTATCGAGCATCAACAATGGAAAGTGTGGAGGCGTTAAGACATGAGTAATTTCATTTTAGAGTTAAAACATTTAGAAAAATATTATCAGGAAACAGGAACGGAGTTACATATTATTCGCGATTTAAGTTTTAATATTGAAAAAGGAGAATTTGTAACAATCTTAGGAAGATCAGGTTCCGGGAAATCCACTCTTTTGAATTTAATCGGACTCTTAGATAAGGCGGATAGTGGAGAGATTATTTTGGGAGGAAAACAACTTTCTGAAATGGGGGAAGCGGAAAAAAATCAACTTCGAAATGAATTTTTAGGCTTTGTCTTTCAATTTCATTATTTGTTACCGGAATTTACGGCTTTAGAGAATGTCATGTTGCCGGCGATGTTGGCTAAGAAGGTAAAAAAAGGAGAGATTGAAGCAAGAGCGGTGGAACTTTTAGATTCCGTCGGTTTGGGAGAAAGACTGAAACATAAGCCGAATCAATTATCCGGTGGAGAAAAACAAAGAGTGGCGATTGCAAGAGCTTTAATCAATCAACCGAAACTTTTGTTGGCGGATGAACCGACAGGAAATTTGGACGAGGAAACGAGTGAAACTATTTTTAATATTTTTAAAGAAATTAATGAAAAATATGGGCAAACCATTATTGTTGTGACACATTCGAAAGAACTTGCAAAGATTTCTTCTCGTCAAATTTATTTAAAAAAAGGGATGTTGGAAGAAATTTAAAATAGTACTGGAAAAAAGAAATGTTACGGGGTATAATGATAGTAACAAAAGGTTTACAAGAAAAGGATGTGATATTATGAAATTATCAATTCAAGGAAAACGATTAGTATTAACAGATGCAATCAAGGCTTATGCAGAACGAAAGTTTGAAAAAGTAGAGAAGTTTCATGATGGAATTTTAGAGATTAATGTCACCTTATCAGCTGTGAAATTAAAAACAGGAAATTATCACAGTGCAGAAGTATTGGCTTATTTGAGCGGAAAAACATTGAAGGCAACTTCTACTGAAGAAGATTTATATTTCGCCATTGATCAAGCGGCAGATGCTTTGGAAGTTCAATTAAAAAAGCATAAGGATAAAAACAAACGAGCAAATTCTCAAAAGGGAGGAAAAAGTTGGAAATTTGATCCGGAAAGCGGTATCGTGACAAATCAAGAAGAAAGACGAATGGTAAAAGTAATGTTGCCAAAAAAACCGATGAATATGGAAGAAGCCTTATTGCAACTTGAGGTTTTGGATAAACAATTCTTTGCTTTCAAGTCTTTGGAAACAGGAAAAATGTCTATCGTTTATAAGAGAAAAGATGGAGATTATGGATATATTATAGACGAGGAATAGTTTTTATCTGGAAAACAATAGTATAAAATTAATCTCTGCAAGAGCATTTATCATAGAAAAGATAGATGCTCCTTTTTATAATATCTATCATATTTCTTGTGTTTTACAGTAAAAATTGATATAATTGAAAGATAAGTTAAAGAAATAATCGGACACTAAGGAGGGAATAAATATGAATTGGGAAGAAACCAAAAAGGTTTTACAAGAGAAAGAATTCGGTCAAAAGAAAAAATCTAAAATTGATGATAATCCAACTTCTATCAATACCGTGAATGGAATTCCTTTTTCTAAATGGGTTACACTGCATACAGAAGAAGAAATTATCACTTTATTACTCTCATTGGGAAATCGACGAGATCTTTCTATTTTTGATTAAGATGTATAGTAGAAAATATAATAACTTTGGGAGAACAAACAATGAATAATATTTTTAGTAAAGTTGCAAAAGAACTTTCTCTTCAAGAAAATCAAGTGGAAAGTACAGTAAAATTATTGGATGAGGGGGCAACGGTACCCTTTATCTCAAGATACCGAAAAGAAATCACAGGAAATTTGGACGAAGTGCAAATTACAATCATTTTAGAAAAGGTTCAATATTTGAGAAATTTAGAGAAAAGAAAAGAAGAAGTTCTACGCTTGATAGAAGAACAAGGAAAACTAACCGAAGAATTGGTACAGGCGATTGGAGCGGCGGAAAAATTACAAGAAGTGGAAGATATTTATTTTCCTTATCGAAAGAAAAAGAAAACCAAAGCGGACATAGCGATGGAAAAAGGCTTGGAAGCTTTGGCGGATTTTTTTCTTGTGGCTCATAATGTTGAAGAAATAGAAGGGAAGGCGGAAGAATTTCTGACAGAAGAAGTGCCAAATATAGAAGAGGCTATCGAGGGAGCAACGTTAATTTGGGCACAACGAATTTCCGAAAAGGCGGAATACCGAGAAAGAATTCGAGAAATTTTACTGAAGTACGGTCAAATGGGTTCCAAAGAATCCAGAAAAGCAAAGGAATTGGATGAAAAGGGAGTGTATCAAGATTATTATGACTATACGGAAGCTTTGTCAAAAATTCCTTCTCATAGGATTTTAGCGGTCAATCGTGGAGAAAAAGAGGGAATCTTATCAGTAAGTTTATTCTTGGAAGAAAAAGAAAAAAAACATGTGGACAATTTGCTCTTGAGGAGTTTTAGCAAAGAAGAAGCTTTACAGGAGTTGTTTGTCGGTGTTGTTCATGATTCTTTTGATCGTTTATTATTTCCGTCTGTAGAAAGAGAAGTGCGAAATATTTTGACAGACAAGGCAGAAGAGGACGCAATATTGGTGTTTCGAGAAAATTTAAAAAATTTACTCTTACAAGCTCCCTTGCATGAAAAAACAATTTTAGCCTTGGATCCGGGATATCGAACCGGATGTAAGGTTGTTATCTTGGATAAGCATGGTTTTTATCAAGAAAATGATGTTTTTTTCTTGGTGGAAGGGATGCACCATGAAAAGCAATTGGAGACTGCTCGAAAGAAAGTGCTGCACTATATTAAAAAGTATGGAATTGATTTGGTGGTCATTGGGAACGGAACAGCTTCTCGAGAAACCGAGTCCTTCATCGCAAAATTGATACGGGAAGAAAATGTAACAATAAACTATTTGATTGCAAATGAAGCGGGAGCTTCCGTGTATTCCGCTTCAAAATTGGCAGCAGAAGAATTTCCGGATTTGGATGTGACTGTTCGTGGAGCTATTTCCATCGGACGAAGAATTCAAGATCCTTTGGCGGAACTTGTCAAAATTGATCCGAAATCCATTGGGGTAGGAATGTATCAGCATGATGTCAATCAGGGACGATTGGACGAGTCTTTGGATCAGGTCATCACAACGGTAGTGAACAGTGTGGGAGCAAATTTAAATACGGCATCATGGGCTTTGCTATCTCATATTTCAGGGATTAAAAAGAGCGTTGCTAAAAATATTGTGGACTATCGAAAGGAACATGGAAATTTTACTAAACGGGAAACTTTGTTAAAAGTAAAGGGCTTGGGTCCGAAAGCCTATGAACAAATGGCAGGATTTCTAGTTATTCCGGAGGGAGAAAATATTTTAGATAATACGATTATTCACCCGGAATCTTATCACATTGCGGAAAAAATGTTAGAAGAAATTGGATGTACTTTAGAAGAATATGATAAAAAATTGGCGGAAACTCGTGAGAAATTAAAAAGTCTCAAAGTAGAGAAATTTGCGGAAAAATATGACTTCGGTTTAGAAACTTGTAAAGATGTGTACGAAGCTCTACGAAAAGACAGACGGGATCCGAGAGAGAATTTTCAAAAACCGCTTTTAAAGTCTGATATTTTAAGTATTGATCATTTAAGCGTGGGAATGGAATTGGAGGGAACGGTTCGAAATGTCGTAAAGTTTGGAGCCTTTGTGGATATTGGTTTGAAAAATGATGCTTTACTTCATATTTCCTCCATTTCAGATGAGTTTGTAAGTGATCCGAGCAAAGTATTGTCGGTAGGACAAATTATTAAGGTAAGAATCAAAGAAATTGATAAAGAAAGAGGAAGAGTTGGATTAACACGAAAAAAGGAGTTATAGATGCAAATAAAAAGAGATTCTCTTTTGCTACGAATTATATTCTATAATGATATTGCCATTATTTTTACTTCCTTAGCTTTGGCTCTTGTATTCAGTTTAATGGTATTCAGCAGCATGGAGCAAAGACTTGCCGATACCGCAAGAGAAAAGGTATTTCTTTTGTACAAAGCCTATTTAATGGAGGCAAAAGATAGTCGTGAAACATTTCGCATGGTAACAAATTCTGTATTTCAATTGGCAGGAACAGGGATTATAAAAAATAATCGAGTATATTATGATCAGATTGCAAAAAATATCAGCCATGAGTTGATGAAACATTCGTATGAAACCTATTCCAATAGTTTCGTTACTTTGGTCAATGCAGAGGGAATTCTTTTGGGGAGCAATCGTTCTGAACGCCATTACCAGATGTTAGGAAAAAGTTTTATACAGGAATGGGAAAATTCCAAATACGATAGAAAGGACATTTTCTTTTATAAGAAAGATAAGCAGCTTTTTTTTCGATTTATTCAAAGTTTTTATGAGGCTCAACTTCATGATAATGTTTTTGTGATTTTAGATTTACCGGTGTCTTCCTATTCCATTGGGAATTTACGAGAATTTATAGGAATGAACGAAGAAGATAAGATTTTGATTTCCGTGGCAGGACATTATCAATATGGAGATTTGGACTACGAAACAGGAGGAGAATTGCTGGATTCTTTCCAAATTACTCGTTTTGCTCCGGAAGGATTTGAGTATTTTTTCAATCAAAAAGAGATTAACAAGCATGCCTATTATATGGCTTTTTATAAATTGCGAGATATCAATGCAAAGTATATTGCCAGTCTTGGAGTGGCTATCTCAAAAGAGAAATTTTTAACGACGAAGTATATGATGTCCGCTTTGATGATTTTTATGGTTTCTATTTTAATCGTGATCAGTACGACAGTTTGTACTAAACTATTTGCCAAATTATTACAACCTCTAACGGCTGTTTTGGATGCTGTCTATGACATTGGGAGAGGAAATTATAAAATCAATTTGGAAGAGGATGCGGTATATGAAATTCGGAATTTATCCAATGCTATGGAAAAATTGGCAAGAAATATTTCCTTGAAAGAAAATCAGTTGAAGTTACACAATGATTCTTTGGAGAAAAACTTAAACCGAATTGATGCCATTCAGAAGATTTTAATGGGAGTAAATTTGGAGCAGGATTTTCGTGTTGGAATGAAAGGATTTTTATCCGCCTTGACCTCAGAGGCAGGTTTGGGATATAGTCGAGCCATTTATTTGGAATATGATAGGGAAAAAAATATATTACAGGCGAAAAATTTTGCTTTAAATAGTAGTTTAGTTGCAGAATGTTTAGAGGATAGAGAAAAATTGAAAGTGTTTTCCTTTCAGCTACACGAAATGGATAAGATTTTGCCTCTCTTAAAAGTTTCCTGTGATAGTGGCAATTATTTAGGAAAGAGCTTAAATGAAAATAGAATTTTATATGAAAATGATAAGGCATATCGTTTTCCATTCGGAAATGATTTATTCCACAGCTTAGGAATCAGTCATTTCATTATTTTGCCTTTATATCGGAGTGAAAATGTCAAGTCCTGTATTTTGATTGATTATTACATTCGAGAGCGAGAAATTACGCAGGAAGAAATTGAATTGCTCACTCTCTTATTGCTAAATTTGAATATCCAATTGAAGAATAAAGAGGCGGAAGATCGAAAATTACATTTGGAACGTACTTCTACGATGGAAAAAATGAGTGTGCATTTTATGAAAGGACGAGAAAAGTTGTTCTCTCGAATTGAGAGCTTAGTTGACAAAGTGGAAAAGAATGATTATAATAAAAAAATTACTTTAGAAGAAATAGAAAGGTTAAAAAAAGACTTTCATAAGATAAAATTTGACCATGCTATTTTGGAAGAATATTCTAATTTTTCGAAAAAGCATTTCGAGATGATTTCCGTGGAAGAATTTATGAAAGAGTTGTCAAACTATGTAGAACCTTATATGAATAAATATGAGATTAACTTCTCTCAATTTATTAGTTGCAGCGGATATTTTTATGCTGATAAGAGTAAATTATTGAAAGCTTTGATTGAACTTTTAAAAAATTCTTCGGAAGCGATTTTAACTCGAAATCGTTTAGATAAAAAAATCAATATTGTGGCAATTGAAGATAAAAAATCCAACCAAATTTTAATCAATATTATGGATAATGGGATTGGAATGTATCCGGAGCAGGTAAAGGAAATCAATAAGGCGCTGGAAAGTTATCGTGAAACCACGGCAATGGGTCTGGGTCTTGCCATTGTATCTATGGTCGTTCATGAACATAAGGGAAGTATTTCTTTGACTTCCAAATTAGATGAGGGAACAGATGTTAAAATTATTTTAAATATATACAAGGGGGAACAATATGAGTGAGAAAGATTATGCAGAAACACTGCATCTTCCAAAGACGAGCTTTCAGATGAAAGGAAATCTTCCAAACAAGGAACCGAATTATATTAAAAAATGGGAAGAGCATAAAATTTATGAAAAAGGATTGGCAAAGGGAAAGGAAAGTTTTATTTTGCACGACGGACCGCCTTATGCCAATGGAAATACACATATTGGACATGCTTTGAATAAAATTTTAAAAGATATTATTATCAAATACAAAACATTACAAGGTTATAAAGCACCCTACATTCCGGGTTGGGATACTCATGGACTTCCTATTGAATTAAAAGTGATGGAAAAATTAGGTTCCAAAGCAAAAGATATGACCGCTTTGGAAATTCGAAAATTATGTAAAGAGTATGCTCTACGATGGGTGGATGTTCAAAGAGAGGAATTTATTCGAATGGGAGTCATCGGAAAATGGGAAGATCCTTATTTGACACTAAAGCCTCAATTTGAAGCGAAACAACTTCAAATTTTTGGAGAATTGTATGCAAATGGATATATTTTCAAAGGATTAAAACCAATCTATTGGTCCCCGGTAACGGAAACTGCTTTGGCGGAAGCTGAAATTGAATATCATGACCATACTTCTCCATCGATTTATGTAAAAATGAAAGCAAATGCAGACTTATTAGAAAAAATTTCTTTTCCGGAAGAAGCCTATGTGGTGATTTGGACCACAACTCCATGGACTTTACCGGCGAATGTGGCAATTTCTTTAAATCCGGAATTTGAGTATGGAGTATATAAAACAGAGAAAGGAAATTTAATTCTGGGAAAAGAATTGGCGGAAACCGCTTTTGCGGAAATGGGAATCGAAGCTCCGGAATTGTTAAAGGAATTTAAAGGTTCCGTCTTGGAAATGACAAGTTATCAACATCCGTTTTTGGACAGAACGGGATATATTATCTTGGGAACTCACGTAACTGCCGATGCGGGAACAGGTTGCGTTCATACGGCACCGGGACATGGACAGGAAGACTATGTGGTGGGATGTCGATACAATATGCCAATTGTTTCTCCTATCAACTACAAAGGATATTTAACAGAAGAAGCAGGTCCTCTTTTTGCAGGATTATTTTATGAAAAGGCAAATAAGGCAATCATTGAACATCTGACAGAAATCGGACTGTTATTAAAAATGAAAGAAATTACTCACTCCTATCCACACGATTGGAGATCCAAGACTCCGGTGATTTTCCGTGCAACGGAACAATGGTTTGTCAAAGCGGAAGGTTCCGATTTGCGAGAGAAAGCTTTAAAAGCCTTAGATGAGGTGGAATTTATTCCTGCTTGGGGAAGAAATCGAATCGGGTCTATGTTGGAAACAAGACCGGATTGGTGTATTTCCCGTCAAAGAATTTGGGGAGTGCCGATTCCGGTTTTTTATAAGGAGGAAACAGGGGAAGAAATTTTTAATCAGGATATTTTAAATCATGTGATTACTTTTGTGGAAAGAGAGGGAAGTGATGCATGGTTGTTACATACTCCGGAAGAACTGATTGGAGAAGAAAATTTAAAAAAATATCACTTGGAAGGAGTTTCTTTACGAAAAGAAACGAATATTATGGACGTTTGGTTTGATTCCGGAAGTTCTCATCGAGCGGTTTTAGAAACTTGGGAAGGATTGCATTGGCCTGCTGATTTATATTTGGAAGGTTCCGACCAACACAGAGGATGGTTCCAAACTTCTTTATTGACTTCCGTCGGTTCGAGAGGGACAGCTCCTTTTAAAAAGATTTTGACACACGGATTTGTCAATGACGGAAAAGGGGAAAAAATGTCAAAATCGAAAGGAAATGTCGTAGCACCTGAAAAAATTATCAAACAATATGGGGCGGATATTTTAAGACTTTGGTGTGCTTCCGTTGATTATCGGGAAGATGTAAAAATTTCCGATAACATCGTAAAACAAATGGCGGAAACGTACAGAAGAGTAAGAAACACGGCAAGATATATTTTAGGAAACAGCTATGGTTTTGATCCGAAAAAAGATGCTGTTCCCTATCAGGATTTATTGGAAATTGATAAGTGGGCTTTGCATAAGTTGGAAATGTTAAAGAAGAGTGTGGGAGAAAGTTATGAAAAATATGAATTCTATAATGTTTTCCAAGAAATTCATTACTTTGCCGGAATTGATATGTCCGCTTTCTATTTGGATATTATCAAGGATAGACTGTACACGGAAAAAGAAGACTCTCTTGCAAGAAGATCGGCACAAACGGTAATGATTGAAATTTTAATGACTTTGGTAAAAATGATTGCTCCGATTCTTTCCTTTACAGCGGAAGAAATTTGGGAACATTTACCGGAAACTCTACGAGATCAGGAGTCCGTATTGTTAACAGATTGGTATGTGATGAAAGAAGAGCATATCAATGAAAAGGTTGCGGAAAAATGGGCAAAGATTCAAAAAATTAGAAAAGATGCCAATAAATTATTGGAAAAAGCAAGACAAGGAGAAAATAGAATTATCGGAAACTCTTTGGATGCCAAGTTACAATGTTATACGGAAAATACCGATTTAAAGACTTTCTTACAAGAAAATCAAGAAGCCTTGGAGATGGCTTTAATTGTGTCTCAAATAGAAATCTTGACAGAAAAAACCGAAGCATTTTCGGCAGGAGAAGAGTACAAAGACTTATTCTTGCAAGTTCTTCACGCTGACGGAGAAAAATGCGACAGATGTTGGAAATATTCTACAGAATTAGGAAGTGTAGAGGGGCATCCGCATATTTGCCCAAGATGTAGTTCTGTAGTAGAATAGGAGCTAAGAATGATATATATAATTTTATTTGTGATGTTATTACTGTTAGATCAATTTACAAAATATATTGTGGAACAAAGTTTTTATTTATCAGAGAGCATTCCTATCATCGATGATGTTTTTAATCTGACCTATGTAGAAAATAGAGGAATTGCTTTTGGTTTGTTTCAAGGAAGATTGAATATTATTTCTATTTTGACGGTGGTTGCGATTGTGGCAATCTTTGTCTATGTATTACGGAATAAAAAAACTCTTTCTATGCTGGAACATTTCGGATATACTTTTATTTTGTCGGGAGCAGTCGGAAATATGATAGACCGACTGTTTCGAGGCTTTGTTGTTGATATGTTGGATTTTCGTGGAATTTGGTCTTTTGTATTTAACTTAGCAGATGTTTGGATCAATGTGGGAGTTTTCATGTTAATCATAGATTATCTTATCCTACATCGAAATGAAAAATAGAGGAGGAAGAAACAATGACGTTTCAAGAAATTATTTTTGCTTTGCAAAAATTCTGGGGTTCACATGGTTGTGTACTGGGAAACCCATATGATATTGAAAAAGGAGCGGGAACCTTCAATCCGAATACATTTTTAATGTCACTTGGACCGGAACCGTGGAATGTGGCTTATGTGGAACCGTCAAGAAGACCGAAAGACGGAAGATATGGAGAAAATCCAAATCGGGTATATCAACATCATCAGTTCCAAGTGATTATGAAACCGTCACCTATTAATATTCAAGAATTGTATTTGGAAAGTTTACGAGTGTTAGGGATTGAACCTGAAAAGCATGATATTCGTTTTGTGGAAGATGACTGGGAATCTCCAACCTTAGGAGCTTGGGGACTTGGTTGGGAAGTTTGGTTGGACGGAATGGAAGTAACACAATTCACCTATTTCCAACAAGTAGGAGGATTGGAATTGGATGTCGTTCCAGTAGAAATTACCTATGGATTGGAAAGATTGGCTCTGTATATTCAAGATAAAGAAAATGTTTATGACTTAGAGTGGACGAATGGAATTAAATATGGGGATATTCGTTATCAATTTGAATATGAAAATTCTAAGTATTCTTTTGAATTGGCAAGCTTGGAAAAACATTTTGCATGGTTTGATGAATTCGAAGAAGAAGCCGGAAACATTTTAGAAGAGGGACTGGTTCTTCCTGCCTATGACTATGTGTTAAAATGTTCTCATGTATTTAATATTTTAGATTCCAGAGGGGCTATTTCCACAACAGAAAGAATGGCATATATTCTAAGAGTTCGAAATCTTGCTAGAAGATGTGCAGAAGTATTTGTACAAAATAGAAAAGACTTAGGGTATCCTTTGTTGAAGAAGGAGGCAAAATAAGAAATGAGATTGTTATTTGAAATTGGAATGGAAGAGAATCCGGCTCGATTTTTGGAAGCAGCTTTGGCAGACTTAAAAAAGAATTTTATTCAGAAATGTAAGGCGGAAAGAATTTCTCATGGAGAAGTAAACATATATGGAACTCCAAGAAGATTAATTCTTTGTGCGGAAGATGTTGCGGAGCAACAAGAAGATTTGAATGAATTGAATATAGGGCCTGCAAAAAGTATCGCTTTTTTGAATGGAGAAATCACAAGAGCAGGAATCGGTTTTGCAAAATCACAGGGAATTGAACCTGTGGATTTGGAAATTATTCAAACGGACAAAGGAGAATACATAGCTGCCAGAAAAGCTTTGAAAGGACAGGCAACGAAACTTTTATTGCCTGAATTATTAAAGTCTTTAGTCTTGGAATTGTCTTTTCCGAAGTCCATGAAGTGGTCCGATTTGAAAATTCGTTTTGCAAGACCGATTGAATGGTTTTTGGCGATGGCAGATTCCGAAGTGGTGGAATTTGAAATTGAAGGAATGAAATCTTCCAATCGTTCCAAGGGGCATCGTTTTTTCGGAAAAGAATTTGAAGTGGCTTCTGTAGAAGACTATTTTATAAAAATTCGGGAAAATAATGTTATCATTGATATAGAAGAAAGAAAGAAGATGATACGTGAAGAAATTCTTTCCAAAATTGCAGAGGATGAGCAAGTGGTGATTGAGGAAGGACTGTTAGCAGAAGTTACCAACTTGGTAGAATATCCTTATCCTATCGTAGGAAGTTTCAATTCGGATTTCTTGGAAGTTCCGCAAGAGGTGTTAATTATTTCCATGGAAGTTCATCAAAGATACTTCCCAATTTTAGATAAACATGGAAAGTTATTACCAAAATTTGTTGTGATTCGAAACGGAATTGAAGATTCCGACAATGTCAGAATCGGAAATGAAAAAGTATTGTCTGCAAGATTGGCGGATGCTCGTTTCTTCTATAAGGAAGATTTGAGAAATCCTTTGGAACATAATGTGGAAAAATTGAAACATGTCGTCTTCCAAAAAGATTTAGGAAGCATTTATCAAAAGATTATCAGAATACAAGAAATTTGTGAATTCTTACTTTCCAAATTACAGTTGGAAGAAAAGAGAGAAACAGTATTACGAACCGCTTATTTAGTAAAGGCGGATTTGGTTTCCAACATGATAGGAGAAAAAGAATTTACAAAATTACAAGGATTTATGGGAGCGGATTATGCTTTGAAGTTCGGGGAAAAAGAAGAAGTATCGAAAGGAATTCGAGAACATTATTATCCAAGATTTCAAGGAGACGAGCTTCCTCAAGGGACAGAAGGAATTTTAGTAGGAATTGCAGATCGATTGGATACTTTAGTAGGATGTTTCGGAGTGGGAGTGATTCCTAGCGGTTCTAAGGATCCTTTTGCTTTACGAAGAGCGGCCTTAGGGATTGTGAACATCATTTTACATTCTGAATTAGAGATATCTTTACGAGATTTGGTAAAGGTTTCTTTGGACAGTTTGGCAAAAGACGGTGTTTTAAAACGAGATCGATCCGAAGTGGAAAAAGAAGTTATGGAATTCTTCAAGCAAAGACTTAGCAATATTTTCTCGGAAAAAATGGAGCGGGATATTGTGGCGGCAGTCTTGGAAGTACAGGCGGAAGATGCTATGGATGCCTTCACAAGAATGCAAGCTTTAAAAGTCTTTTTATCACAAGAAGGAGCTAAAGACTTATTGGAATTGGTAAAAAGAGTCGGAAATATCTCTAAGGAAACAAAATGGACGGAAGTCAATGTTTCTCTTTTCCACCAGGAAGAGGAAAAGGAACTTTATGCCTTTACGGAAAAAGCAAAAAATGAAGTGGAAAGCTTAATGGCTGACAAAGATTATGCAGGATATTTGGCAGCGGTATCGGCAAGTAAAGAACGAGTAACAAAGTACTTCAATGCCGTGAAAGTCATGGATGAAAATGAAGAGATTCAAAAGAACAGAGTTTCTCAATTGGCATTATTACATTCTTTGTATCAAAAACTTGCCGATTTCAGTATGTTAGAAGAAAGATAGGTTTTTTCTATGGATGAGAAAAAAATCGTAAAGGCTTTTGAGGAAATTTTGGAAGCAATCGGAGAGAATAAACATCGGGAAGGCTTGGAAGAAACTCCGACAAGAATTGCTAAAAGTTATCGAGAATTGTTTTCGGGGATAGGGCAGAATCCTCGAAACGTATTGCAAAGAACTTTCGCTGTCAAAAAGAATGACTATATTATAGAGAAAAATATTGATTTTTATTCTATGTGTGAGCATCATTTTTTGCCTTTTTTTGGAAAAATTGATATTGCCTATATTCCCGACGGAAAAATTTTAGGTTTTGGAGATTTACTAAAATTGGTGGATGTTTTATCAAAAAGACCTCAAATTCAAGAGCGATTGACAGAGGAAATTGCAAGATATCTGTACGAATGTTTAAGATGCCAAGGCGTTTTTGTGAGGGTGAAGGCAAAGCATTTGTGTATGACGATGCGAGGAGAAAAGAAAGAAAATACAGAGATTATTACCGTTTCCTCGAACGGACTCTTTCAAGTCGACTCTCAGAAACGTTTGGAAGTTCTTCAATTGTTACATTCTTAGGAGAAAATCATGGATAAAATATATATTGAAAATTTGGAATTCAGAGCCTATCACGGTGTGTTTCCGGAAGAAAAAAAATTGGGGCAAAAGTTTATCGTCTCTTTGGAATTGGAGCTTGATACCAGAGAGGCCGCCCTTAGTAATAACTTGGAAAAAACACTGCATTACGGTTTGATTTCCGAAAGAGTTCAAAGCATTGTACTCGAAAAAAGTTATGATTTGTTGGAAAGTTTAGCGGAAAAAATAGCAGAAACTTTGCTCTTGGAGTATCCATTATTGCAAGGAGTCAAAGTTCGAGTGGATAAACCGCAGGCTCCTATTCCTTTGCCCTTTGGAACGGTAGCTGTCGAAATTTATCGTTCTTGGCATAAGGTCTATTTATCCTTAGGTTCGAATTTAGGAGAGAAAACAGCAAATCTGGAAAGAGCCATTCAGGAAATTTCTTCTTTGAAACATACCAGTTTATGCAAAAAGAGTTCTTTTTTAGAGACGGAACCCTTTGGCTATGTGGAACAGGATTTTTTTGTGAATGCCTGTATCGAAGTGAAAACCCTGTTAACGGCAAAAGAATTATTAGCTTCCTGTTTGGCAATTGAAGAGAAAATGGGAAGAAAAAGAGTGATAAAGTGGGGACCTCGAAATATTGATATTGATATTTTGTTCTATGATAAAGAAATTTATGATGAAGAGGATTTGGTCATTCCACATCCCTGGATTGAGGAGAGAATGTTTGTATTGGAGCCTCTATGTGAAATTGCACCCAATTATATACATCCTATCTTAAAAAAGACAATATTTATGTTGAAAAGAGGAATCGAACATGAAACTACAGTGTAGAGAATTGGAATTGGAACTTGGAAGAAGAACTTATATTATGGGAATTTTGAACCTAACTCCAGATTCTTTTTCGGACGGAGGAAAATACAATCAAATAGAAGCTGCCTTACAACATGCAAAAGAAATGATAGAAGAGGGAGCGGATATTTTGGATATTGGAGGAGAATCCACTCGCCCGGGACATATTCAAATCTCAGAAGAAGAGGAAATCGAAAGAGTTCTTCCTGTCATTCGAAGTTTACGAAAACAATTTCCCCATGTATTGCTCTCCATTGATACTTATAAGTGGAAAGTGGCAGAGGCTGCTTTGGAAGCAGGAGTACATATTTTGAATGATATTTGGGGTTTGCAGTATGACAAGGGAGAAATGGCGGCCTTAGCGAAAAAATATGAAGTACCTGTCATAGTGATGCACAATCAAAATACGGAAGAATATCAGGAAGATAGAGTACAGACTCTTCGAAAATTTTTTGAAAAGAGTTTTGAAATTGCAGAAAGAGTCGGACTGTCAAAAGAAAAATTGTTATTGGATCCGGGATTGGGATTTGGAAAAGGCTTCTTAGGAGATGTGGAACTTTTGGGAAGATTGTCCGAGCTGCGAGATATGGGACCTATCTTACTGGGAACTTCCAAGAAAAGATTTATCGGAACTCTTTTACAAGGACTTCCTCCGGAAGAGAGAGTGGAGGGAACTGCAGCAACCACAGTTATTGGAATTCAACAAGGAGTTGATATTGTTCGGGTGCATAATGTAAAAGAGAACAAAAGAGTCGCTATGGTGGCAGATGCTATTTATCGAAAAGGATATTTAAGTGATACTGTCACATACAAATAATGTTTTTTCCAGTATAATGGATGCAAGAATAAGAAATACAAACTTTTAGGAGGTAATAAAATGGCAATTATACAAGTAACAAAAGAAAATTTTAAAAAGGAAGTATTGGAAGCGGATCAACCGGTTATCGTAGATTTCTTTGCAACTTGGTGTGGACCATGTAAATCATTGGGACCTGTTTTGGAAGATGTGATTGCAGAAGATTCTTTTAAGAAAATTGTAAAAGTGGATATCGATGCGGAACCTGAATTAGCAGCAGAATATAAAATTATGAGTGTACCTACTCTATTATTATTCAAACATGGAGAAGTCGTTGAAAAATCAGTGGGACTTATCCAAAAAGATGAAGTAAAAGCTTTGTTCTCAAAATAAAAAAGATTCTTTGTCAAATCGTGTTGATGAAGAATAAAATATGAAATTTTCAAGAGGATTTTAGGGATTTTGGAAACAAAATCTTTAAAATCCTTTTTCTATTTTTGGAGAAAAATAATATCTTTTCTTTTTTTGTGCTATAATAAAAAGAAAAGAGAAAGAGAGGTGTTTTCTTTGGAAGTAAAAAAAGGATTACCGAATGGAATTAGTGATTTCAAAGTTTTGAGAGAAGCCAACTACTATTATGTGGACAAAACAAAATGGATAGAAGAATTACAACAAGAAATCGGAAAAACCATTTTATTTACAAGACCGCGTCGTTTTGGAAAAACCTTAAATATGTCGATGTTACAATATTTTTGGGATATTCAAAATCAAGAAGAACATAGAAAACTGTTTCAAGGCTTGGAGATAGAACATTCTCCCTATATGGCAGAACAAGGAAAATATCCGGTTATTTTTATAACGTTCAAAGATATAAAAGAAAGAAATTGGAAGGATTGTTTTACCCAAATAAAAATATTGGTAAAAAATTTATACAATTCCTTTGAATTTGTTCGTTCTTCTTTAAATCCGAGTGAGTTGGTAGAATTTGATAATATTTGGTTACGAAAAGAGGAAGGGGATTATCGAAATGCGCTTAAAATGTTGTCTTTCTTTCTAAAAAAATATTATCAAACAAAAGTTATCATTTTGATTGATGAGTATGACACTCCGATTGTATCTGCGTATGAACATGGCTATTATGAGGAGGCGATTTCTTTTTTCCGAAACTTTTACAGTTCTGCTTTAAAAGATAATGAATACTTACAAATGGGAGTGATGACAGGAATCTTGCGAGTGGCAAAGGAAGGAATCTTCTCCGGGTTAAATAACTTAGCAGTCTATAGTGTTTTGGACGAGAGATACAGCTCTTACTTCGGTTTAACGGAACAGGAAGTAGAGAGTGCTTTGAATTATTATGCTTTGGATTACAAAGTGGAAGAAGTGAAAGAGTGGTATGACGGATACCGATTTGGAAATACCGAGATTTACAATCCGTGGTCGATTCTTAACTATATTTCCAGTCAAACATTGGAAGCCTATTGGATTAACACTTCCAGCAATGGAATGATCAATCAAGTGTTAGAAAGGGCAGGAAGGACAGGAAGCAATATTTTTCAAAAGTTGGAAACCTTATTTCAACGAAAGACGATTGTTCAACGAATCAATAAAGGCTCTGATTTTCATGACTTAGTAAATATGGATGAAATCTGGCAACTCTTTCTCCATAGCGGATATGTAACAATAAGTAAAAAAGAGCAGGATGGTATGTATGAGTTACGCATTCCGAATAAAGAAGTCTATAGTTTCTTTCAGGAGAGTTTCATTCAACGATTTTTAGGGGATTATACTACTTTCCATTCTTTGATTCGTGCTTTGGAAGAAGGAAACGTGAAAGAATTGGAAGAAACGTTGGAAGAGATTTTAGTTTCTTCTGTGAGTTATTTTGACTTAAAGAAGGAAAGTGAGAAATTCTGTCATGTCTTTATGATAGGCTTAGTGGCAAGTTTACAAGAAAGATACTACATTAAATCAAACCGAGAAAGTGGAGAAGGAAGATATGACCTTTCTTTAGAGCCGAAAGATAGAAGAAAAACAGGCTTACTGTTGGAATTTAAAGTAGCAAAGTCTGAAGAAGAGTTGGAGAAGAAAGCGAAGGAAGCTTTGGAACAAATGGAAACAAAGCAATATGCTGCTGAGATGAAAGAAAGAGAAATTGTCAATATTTTAGGCTTAGGAATTGCTTTTTATGGGAAAAAAGTGAAGATAGTGCAAAAGTCTCTGTAAAAGCTTATAGGAATAACTTAAAATTGGAATGGGGAGTACGGACAATTTGGACAATTTTTTATATTATTCCAAGAATTGTCCGTATTCTTTATAAGTTCAACCCGGTCATTTTTAAAATGATCGGGTTTCTATTTTTTAACTCTTAAAGTGAACAAAATACTTGATATAGAAGATTGTGTTTGTTTTTTATGACTCTATTTTTCGAAATATTTTTGCTAATCTTTGAAAGAAGGGAACAAAGATTTCTGGAGAAAAAATTAGTAAAATAGGAAAAATTTCCAATCGTCCCAAAAGCATACCAAAGGAAAGCACAATTTTACTAAATGATGAAAAATGAGAATAATTCATGGTGGGTCCTACCATACCAAATCCGGGACCGATATTATTAAAAGTAGCGGCAACAGCACTACAAGCGGAAATAAAATCGGAACTTTCTGGAGCGACACAAAGTAATAGCAGAACAAATAGGAAAAGATATAAAATTAAATAGGTTCGTATGCTCATAATGAGTTCCTGTGACAATGCCCGCCCATCCATTTTTAATCGAAAAACACGATTGGGAGAATAGGTTTTCTTAAATTCATAGATAAAAGTTTTAAATAAGACGATGAAACGAGATACTTTGATTCCACCTGCAGTCGAGCCGCCACAACCTCCTATCACCATAAGGAGTAATAAAAGTGTTTTGGAAAAAACGGACCAAGTATCAAAGTTTATGGTGGAAAATCCTGTTGTCGTCATGATGGAAGACACGGTGAACAGGCTATCACGAAAAAGCTGTTCTATACTGCTGTAATCGCCATAGTTGTCAATACAGATCGCCAGTACAGCCAGAGCTACAATAGAGAAATAAAACTTTAATTCTTCATTACGAACCACCTGTCTGAAATTCCGTAGTAAGAGGGCATAAAACAGATTGAAATTCATTCCGGATAACAACATACCGATTGCTAACACATATTCGATATATGCACTGCGATAATATCCGATACTGCTATTTTTCATTCCGAAGCCTCCTGTTCCTACCGTACCGAAAGTATGAAGAATGGAATCGAAAAGAGGCATTCCCCCTAAGTACAAGAAAAAAATAAGGATTAAGGTCAGAAAAAGATAAAGGAGATATAAAATTCTGGAATTGTAGCTCATCTTGGAAACTAATTTTCCTACAGTAGGTCCCGGAACTTCCGCTTTCATGATATGTAAGGACTGATTATTATTTTTTGGTAAAATAGCAAGGGCAAGAACCAGAACTCCCATTCCTCCAACAAAGTGTGTAAAACTTCTCCAATACAGAAGAGAATAGGAGAGAGCTTCCACATCGGATAAAATACTGGCTCCTGTTGTTGTAAATCCACTGACAACTTCAAAAAAAGCATCCACAAAGGAGGGAATTTCCCGACTGATGACAAAAGGAAGAGCCCCAAAAAAAGAAAGAGCCAACCAAGAAAAAGCAACAATGAAAAGACCTTCTTTTGCAAAAATTCGGGTATTTTCAGGTTGTTTTTTCGATAGAAGGTAAGAAGTTCCCAATAAAAGAAAAATAGTCAAGAGATGTGCCGAAAAAACCAAAGATTTTTCTTGATAGTAGATACTTAAAAGAAGAGGCACTATCATAAAGATGGCTTCCAATTTTAGAATGTTGGATAAAATATAACGTATCATTTTGCTGTTCATTTTGTTCCTCAATTATTTTAAAATTTTATTGACATGATTTAGATATTTTTCTGTTGTTACGATAATAATTCTATCTTCCGGAAGAATGATATCCATTCCTCCCGGAAAAATTGCCTGATTCTTTCGAATGATATAGGCAATGAGTAAATTATCTTTAATAGCTAAGTTCTTCAAAGGGATATGGACGACTTTACTGTCATAAGGAACCTTGAATTCAATGGCTTCCACTCGATTATCTGCCAATCGATACAGTGTTTCAATATTTTCTTCATGCTGAGAATGGATAAAGGAACGTACGGTTTTGATAATATAATCCGCTATGAGTTTTTTCGGAGTAACAATCGTTTGAAGTCCTGAAAAATCCAGGAGATGAAAAAGAGAACTGTTGTTGATCTTGGTAATCGTCTTTTTAATTCCTACTTTGTTTGCATACATGGAAAGAATAACATTTTCCTCATCCATTCCCGTCAAAGAAATACAGGCATCATAGCTGGAGAATTGTTCTTCTTCCAAAAGAAAACTGTCCGTTCCATCTCCCAAAACAACATTGGCATTTTCATAAGCTTCACTTAGGAGATTTGCTTTTTCCTCATCAATTTCAAAGACTTTTAGATTCATTTTCTTTTCTAAAAGAAGAGAAGTCAGATAATAGGTAATTTTTCCTGCCCCTATGATGACAACGGATTTAATTTTTTCTTCGGAATGTCCTAAAGATTTATAGAACTCAGAGAGTTCCGTTTGAATTCCCGTTACATAAATACGATCTCCCTCTTGTAGAATAAAGTTTCCGGTAGGGATATAGACCTCCTGATTTCTTTTGACAATGCAAACTAAAATAGAAGTAAAATAATGGTTTTTAAAATCCGTTAGTTTTAACCCGTTTAAATAAGAATTTTTTTCAATAAGAACTTCCACCATATTGACCGTATTTCCGGAAAAAGACTCTACATTCAGAGCTTTTGGAAATTCCAAATTCTTTAAAATGAAAAAAGCGGCTTCCGATTCCGGATTCAACATTCGATCAATTCCTAAGGAATCCGACATGAATTGAATCTGAGAAGAATATTCAGGATTTCGAACTCTTGCAATCGTATATTTTGCTCCCAGTTTTTTTGCCATGACGGAAGAAATAATATTGATTTCATCAGACTGTGTAACTGCGACAAAAATATCCGCTTTCTCCACATTCGCTTCTTTTAAAATTTCACAGTTGGCTCCATTTCCAACTAAGCCCATAATATCAGAATAAGCAAGAACTTGATCCAACACTTTTTGATTTTCTTCAATTAAGATAATATCGTTTCCCTCATTGGAAAGGTCATTGCAAAGTAGCTCTCCTACTTTTCCAGCCCCTACGATGATAATTTTCATAGAATCTCTCCTGACTTCTTTCAATAGTTTTTCATAATAGATTATATCAAATATTGCTCAAAAATCAATCTAATTATAAGAAAATAAATTATTTTTAACTATTTTTTTAACATTTTTTTAAATTACAAAAGCAGGAAAAAAGAATAGAAGGGAAAGTTCCTATTTTTCAACTGTTTTAGTAAGTTTATATTATCAATGTGAGAAAATTTCTTAGAAAAATATACTGAAAAAATTCATTTTTTAATAAAAAAGTATTGACAAATAGAATAACATAAAATAATATTATTTTGATTTAAAAATAAATAAAATTTAAAAGTGAATTTTATTATGAAGAGGGAGAGTGAAAAAATGAAAAAAATTTTGTTTTTAGTTGGGGCTTTGTTTTCTATTTCTGCTTTTGCGGAGCAGACTATAGAATTAGGAAGTACTTCCATAAAAGGAAATAGAAAGACAGATTATACTTTAACACCAAAAGAGTATAAAAATACGTATACCATTACACAAGAAAAAATTCGAGAACGAAACTATAAAAATGTAGAAGATGTTTTACGGGATGCTCCTGGTGTTGTTGTTCAAAATACAGCATTTGGACCTCGAATTGATATGAGAGGGAGTGGGGAGAAATCTTTGTCAAGAGTAAAGGTTCTTGTGGATGGAATTAGTATCAATCCTACAGAGGAAACGATGGCGAGTTTACCAATTAATTCGATTCCCATTGAAAGTGTTAAAAAGATTGAAATTATTCCAGGAGGAGGAGCTACTTTATATGGAAGTGGCTCTGTAGGAGGAGTTGTCAGTATTTCTACGAATTCCAATGTAACGAAGAATAATTTCTTTATGGATTTGAACTATGGTTCTTTTGATAATAGAAACTTTGGATTTGCAGGAGGATATAATGTAAGTGACAAATTATATGTGAACTATGGTTTTAATTATTTGAACAGTGAAGATTATAGAGAACATGAGGAGAAGGAAAATAAAATTTATTTGTTGGGTTTTGACTATAAAATCAACCCAAAGAATCGTTTCAGAGTACAAACAAGATATAGTAAAATGAAGCATGATGGAAGTAACTGGCTAAGTCAGGAGGAATTAAAGATTTCGCGAAAGAAAGCTGGATTGAATTTGGACCTAGATACAACAGATAAAAGTTACACTTTCGATTATGAGTATAGATCTAGTCAAAATTTAACGCTAGCCGCTACTGCCTATAAACAACAACAAGATAGAGACATTACAACCGATGATATTCGAGATATTGAAATTATAGCTTCTAACCGAAACTACACTGATTTAAAAGAATATATGACTTTTTATGATGTAAAATCTACTTTAAAGGCAAAGTTTAAAGAAAAAAAATATGGACTAAAATTAAAAGGAAAATACGAGTATGGAAGAGGGGAAGTTATTTTCGGGTATGATTATCAAGATTCTAACAATAAAAGAAACTCTCTTGTACAATCAGAGACTTTAAAAACTTATAATGACAAAATCAGTGACTTAAATTTATCTCCTGAAGATAGAAAGCCAATCATCAATAGAGTCAACATTGATTTAACAAAGAAATCTCACGGTTTTTATGTGTTTAATAAGTTAGAATTAACAGATAAATGGGATTTTACGACAGGATTTAGAACCGAAATTACAAAATATAATGGATATCGAAAAAATGGGCCAAATACCATGCCAATCGTCTCTCCGAAAGTAAATGAAATCAGAACAGACGAGAAGATGACAAACTATGCGGGAGAAGCAGGAATGTTGTACAAGTATAGTGACACAGGAAGAGCCTTTGTTCGATATGAAAGAGGATTTGTAACACCGTTTGCAAACCAGTTGACAGATAAAATTCATGATACAAAATTAAAAAGTCCAGCTGGATTTTTCACCCCACCAATTGTGAACGTTTCTTCTTTGTATGTAGCAAATAACTTGAAATCAGAAATCACAGATACTATAGAAGTGGGATTCCGAGATTATATTTTTAATTCCTTAATCAGTGCTTCCTTCTTTGCAACGGACACTACCGATGAAATTACACTTATCAGTTCCGGAATTACGAATCCGGCAGTCAATAGATGGAAATTTCGAAATATAGGAAAAACAAGAAGATTAGGAATTGAATTGGAAGCGGAACAAAAATGGGGAAAATTTGATTTCAGTCAATCGCTAACTTTTGTAGATACAAAAGTATTAAAAACAGATGCAGAATCCAGAATTTTTAGAGGAGATAAGGTTCCAATGGTTCCTAGAATCAAAGCAACATTAGGATTAAAATATAATGTGACAGATAACTTGGCTTTGATTGGAACTTATACGTATTTGAGTAAACGGGAAACCAGAGAATTGGATGAAAAAGATAAGGTATATAAACATACTATCAAAGGATATGGAACAGCGGATTTGGGAATATTGTATAAGGTGGACAAGTATTCAAACTTTAAAGTGGGGGCAAAGAATATTTTTGGAAAGAAATATAATTTACGAGAGACAAAATTAGAAGCATTGCCAGCACCGGAAAGAAATTACTATTTAGAATTTAATGTCAAATTTAACTAATAAAAAAGGAGTATTTAAATGAGAAATAGATTGTTTATACTATGTCTGGCATCTCTTGCCAGTATTAGCTATGCTAAGGAAGGAAAAGCATATGAAGAACCTGCTCATTATCGAGTGATTGAAACTCAGGAGCATATTGTTCCTATTGAAAGAGGAGCTTATGAAGATTTATTACGGGTGGTAGATGAACAAAATCGACAGAAAGGGATTTTTTCTAACTATTTACAAAAAGGTCGGGATAGTAGACATCTTGGAAATGTGGATTTGGTTCCGGTGGCACAATTCGTAGGGGAATACAATACTGATAAAGTAGAATTAACTAGTAAAAAAACATCAACATCAATTGACTATCACAGTGTTCATGATTTAGTAGAGAAAAAAGATAAGGCATTAAAAGAGGATGGAACGTTTGATAGATTGTCCTATTCTAGAGAAGGAAATCAGAAAAGATTTTACTTTGGAAGTGGAAATGTTGTGAAAGATATTTTAATTACAGGAACAGATCACTTTGATAAAAAATTGGAAGAGACAAGAGAGCAAGAGAATGATAGATATGTGATAGAAGGAGTTTATAAGAGACCATTTAAAGAAAGAGATCAATTGGGAATTTCTGTAGATGAGTATAAGAAAAATATTGAAGGGCAAAGTAGAGAGAAGGCTTTAGAATATATTAAGAAAAAATTAGAAGAAAAGCTGAAAGATTCAGAGCATAAAAAAATTGAAATGAAAAATGGAGAATTGTATACTACAGATAAAAATGGAAAAGAATGGAAAGTTTTATTACATATAGAACCTGTATCCATTCCGGAAATTCGATGGGGGACAAAAAAACAGGAATATAAGGATGATATCTTTACAAATATTTATTTATATAACCCTACAGAATCTACAGATAAGAAAGACAGCAGTGGACGTGTTTTCTATACCAAGAATAATAGTATTGTAGTGGAGGATAAATTTAAATATCCAGAGAATGTAGTAGAATTTGATTCTAGAAAGAAAGAACTCAAAGAGCAGTATGAAAAAGATAAAAAAGAATTAACTCCTGAGAAGTTCAATGAAAAATGGGTAAAACCATTTGAAAAAGGAGGAGAATTTGAAAAAGAATTATCGGCAATGAAAGGAGAATTGGAAAAGGCTTCTAAAGAGAAAGAAATTGAGGATAGAAAGAAAGAAGAAGCAGAGAAAGAAAAAAGAAGAGTACAAAACGATAAGAACTGGCCTAGCGGATTATATTGGTGGGATTTGAAGGAAGAGAAAAAAGGAGAGCTCATAGGAAAATATCCTGATGCAAAGGAATTGTTAGAAAAATATTTTGAACAGGATAAAATTTATCAAGAGGCGAATAAAAAATCTGAAAAATTGTATGAAGAGATTAGCAAAGAAATTCCCAAAAAACATGGTTTTTATGATGGTTGGGGAGTAGAAGAAAAGGATAAGAAATGGTTAAAAATTGCCATTGCCAATAAAAATCTGATTCGAAAATATCTTGGAAAAAATGTGGAATTTCGAGGACAGGGAAGAATTGACGGAATTGTAGACTTGGGAGGAGGGCATAATCAATTAACCATTCAAGAGCAATTTACCGGAAGATATGGAACCAATATTATTCTGGGACCAAGAGCAGCCCTGAAAAATATTGCCTTTGTCAATGTTTCGGGAGCTATTGGGGATACTTCACATGCTTCTTTATCTGGGCGAACTTCTTTAAGCTTGGATATTGATCCCTCTGTAACAAATGAAAAAGGACATTTGATTCAACATGCTTTTAAAGATTCGGATCCTAAGATTGTTTTTAGATCTTCAGATACGGTAACCACATCAGATAACAGAAATGATTTCTATGTTGAACTCATGACCAGTCGAATTTCTAAAAATTCTGTTGTCGATATGGGACGAAAATTAAAATATAAAACACAGGATTTCCATGACCCTGCTAAAGAATTGGATATGGAAATAAAACTAATTTCAGATTCTATTGCTCATACCATTGAAAATAAGGAAGAAAAAGAAAATGAAAACTCTTTGCTACAAGTAAAAATCAAAGAGAAAATTAAGGCATTGAACGAAAAAGAAAATGCTGTCTATGGAAGTATTCATCGTTCGGGAAGGTTAGATATTCTTCAGCCTACTTTGACAACGACCAACAAGAAAACGACCTTTAACGTTGCCGATGATGATAGAGAAGAAACAAAGAAAACCAGATTGATTCATCTGATTAAAACTGTTTCTCCGGAAGAAATTATACAAGAAATTGGACAATTGAATCTTTCTGACACTGCTCAAAAAGAAGCGATAGAAAGAGTTCGAAAAATTGCGGATTCAGAGAATATGAAAAAATTAAAAGAGAAGACGGAGCAATTTAAAGGATTAGTAAACTCAGAAGAATATAAAAAACTGGAATTTGCAAAACAAGGAGAAAATATTACAAATTTAAATCCTGGAGAAACATGGCAAGAACTTCGACAAAAAACTTATGATGAGGCAACTATTAAAAGAAAAATTCAAGAAGTGAAAGAAGTAGTAGAAGGAATTGATCAGGAAGTAGTTGCCGAACTTGCCAAAAAATATCCTACCATGGAAACATTAAAATCAATTAAAAGTACCTTGGAAAGTTTGACAAAAAGTTTAAAAGATATAAAACTGGAAGAGAGTACTAAAGTGGAAGGATTATTTAGTACATTTTCTTCTTTAGGAACTCATCTACAAAAGCAAGCTTCCATGACAGAAAGTACTTTGGATAATGAGACGGCAAATAATTTTGAAAATTATTACAATAATGATAGAAGAAATTATATGGAATTAAAAAATATGCTGTTCTACACTATCAGAGAAGAAGAAGCCTTATCGGAGTTAAAAAATATCATCTCACAGTTACAAGAAAGAAATATTTATTCGAAATTGAATAAGGTTGCCAAAAATGAACTTTCTACTTATACAAATCTTCCTTATGATATCGATCATTCTCTTCTTGAAAAGAAGACTTTGTATACTCGTGGTGGATTCATTTCTTCAAGAACAGTGCAAAAGAATTTTAAAGGAAATATCTATACAGGTTATGGAATTTTTGAAGAAGAATATAAGAAAGGATTGAGAATAGGAGGAATTGTAGGAGGAGCCAATACGGATCACACGGAAACTTACAGTAGAACATTGAGAACCGTAGCAACCGAATCCAGTATTAAAGGAGTCAGTGCTTATGCAGGAGCTTATGTAAATAAAAAGTTAACTACTCCAAATTTGGAATGGATTAGCGGGTTAGGATTACAATACGGATACTATACGGTAAAACGACAATTGAAAAATAATTATCAGGAATTACATTCGAAAGGGCATTCTCAAATAGGAGCTTTGAGTACTTACACAGGATTTGTTTATAGTCATCCGCTACAAAATGATTTAATTTTGCGAGGAAAAGGAATTCTTTCTTATAGCTTGATTCATCAAGGAAAAGTAAAGGAAAAAGATGGATTGAACTTGGAGATTGCTGCCAAAGATTATCACTATGTAGATGGGGAGTTAGGAATCAGTCTTGCCAAAACTCTTTATGATGACTCCAAGAAAAGTACTTTATCTGCAGGAATTTCAGGAATTTTCGGACTATCCGGTTACGATAATAAAGATCTAAAAGCGAAGGTTCGTAATAGCAGCACAGGCTATAATATTATGGGAGATAAAACGAAAAAAGATGCAGTCAAAATCTATCTGGATTACAATATGCAATTGGATTTAGGATTTAACTATGGATTGGAAGGAACTTATATTACCAATAACGATCAAAGTGATGTAAAAATTGGATTGAAAGCAGGATATTCTTTTTAGTTTGACAACCTCAAAGAAGAATAAGTTATGAAACTTTAAGCTCTTTATCAAATGGTGTTGATGGAGAGCGGAATAGGAGATTCTCAAGAGGATTTTAGAGATTTTGGAGACAAAATCTTTAAAATCCTTTTTCTATATATTCAGGGATAAACGAAGTTTTATTTCTTGATAATATAATAAAAGATATAGTATAATAATAAAAAGCTTAAAAGAGGTGAAGGGTATGATACTCAAAAGAATTAAAATAGATAAACTATACGGATATCAAAATTTTGATATTCATTTTCAGAAACAGAATTGTTTAATTGGGATTAACGGAAGTGGAAAATCAAGTATTTTAAGAATTATAGATGCTTTTCTCACAAAAAAAATTAGTTTTTTAAAAAAATTAGATTATGAAAAAATATTATTTTCTTTTCAAGATGAAAAAGAGGAATTTGAAATTGAAATTCAAAGAAGAGAAAATCAAGAACTAATTCAAAAAAATAATGGAAATATAGAAGAAGAAAGATTTCAGTGTATTATTTTTGATTCTAGGATGAACCGGTATATGAAAAGTTACTATGAAGATAAGATAATGAAAATACAAGAAGAAATTCAGGGATTGAATACAGAGAATGAAGAAAAGGAATTGGAAGAAGATTTAAAGTTTTATAAAAAGTCATTAGAATCTATATTTCAAGGAAGATTTCGAATGAACTTATCTAAAAATTATTATGATAAATTTATGGATAAGATAAATTTTTGGTCATATGGTATTCAATACATAGATGACAGAAAAAAATATTTAGAGAGTATCATCAATAAAAATATTTCTTTTATAGAAGGTGAAAATTCATTTATTTCTTTAGAAGAAATATTGAATCCTATAAAAATAGTAACCGGTTTATGGGAAAAATCAACAAAAGAATATTTAAGTAATTTGATAAAAGAAATAAAGGATAACACTATCTTTCAATATTTAGATGGAATCAATTCATTTTTTCAACAAACAGGAAAAGAAGTCTATTTAGATAAAGAAAATACAGACATTCATATTCGTTCTTTATTGAAAGGTGGGGATATTAAAGTTGAGGATTTATCTTCGGGAGAAACCGAATTATTGATTGTATATACTAAACTTTTCTTTGAATGTAAATCAAATACCATAATTCTTTTAGATGAACCTGAGAGATCCTTACATATAGAATGGCAAGTGTCATTAGGAGAAGTGATGGGGAAAATATTACAAAATGAAAATAATACAACTTCTCAATTGATTATTGCAACTCACTCTCCTTTTATTCTTCAAAATATGAATGAAAAAGGAATTATTGATATGACTCAAAGTCAAGGTGATGTGAATGAACATAATATCTCCGGAGATTAAAAAATTTTCTAAAAAAATAGAAGTGGATTCTAGTGTGATTGGTAGATTTCTTTCTCATAATATTGTAATTTTTGTGGAAGATAAAAAGAGAGGTCATTATTATAAAAAGTTGTTGACAGGGTTATATCCTACATGGGATAAAAAAATATCTATCATAGATACTCAAAAAGGTAAGACAGGAGTATTGGAAACATATCATCGTTCTAGTAGATACAAAGAAGAAAAGCATAAATACTACATTTTGGACAAAGATTTTGATGATAAATATCCTGAGCAGCATCCTCATTTTACTATAAAGAATAGCTATTCTTATTTATATAAATACTTGAAGAAACATTCCAATTTTTTAATTTGGGATAGATATTGTATTGAAAATTATTTTATTTCTGTTTCTTTACTGAAAGATGTTATTTGTTCTTTTTCGGCTTGTTCAGTTTGTGAAAAAGATATTGAAAAAATTTTGAAATATGTGGATTTTCTTTCTAAAAATCAACTAAAAAATCAATTAGCATTTACCAAAAGAGAGTTAAATTATGTATCCTATATAGAGAGTTCTACCCTAAGAGTTGATTGGAAAAAATTATTGCAACAAAGCAAAGAGATATTGTTAGTATATAAAAATTCTAATTTTTGTAATTATAAATATACTTATATCAAAAAATATGATATAAATGCGAAAAAAGTATTGGAATTGATTATTTCCTGGTGTTCTTCCTCGTCTATTTTTTCCGATATTATTTCCCAAAACAGTTTTAGTAATTTATTGTTAGATTTTTCCTTGAAAATTAATACACAAGATATTTTAGAATTGAAACAAGAATTAAATAAAATTATAAAATAATCGAAAAGGGTCTTTGTTACTATATAATTGACAAATAAAAATTTTCAAGAGGATTTTAGGGATTTTGGAGACAAAATCTTTAAAATCCTTTTTCTATGGTTAAAAATAAAGTTTCTGTAATTTCTTATTAGAATAAGAAAGAATTCATGATATAATAAAAGAAAAAGAACCAGAAAGAGAGGTGCTTTCATGAAACAATTACCTATCGGAGTGAGTGATTTTAAAGAATTGATAGAAGGAAATTACTATTTTATTGATAAGACAAATTTGCTGAAAGAAATTGTACAGGATGGAGCAAAGGTAAAACTGTTTACTCGTCCGAGAAGATTCGGAAAGACCTTAAATATGTCGATGTTACGATATTTTTTTGATATTAAGAATGCCGAGAATCATAAAAAGTTATTTACAGGCTTAGATATCCGGAAATCTTCTCATTTTGAAAAACAAGGAAAGTATCCTGTGATATATCTTTCTTTGAAGGATATGAAAGAAGTGAGTTGGCAAGATTGTAGTAAGAGAATACACAAAGTATTATCCGATTTATTTGCGGAATACAAGTATCTTCGAGATGACTTAGATCAAAGAGATTTAAAAAATTTTGATGGTATTTGGTTGGAAGAAGCGGATGGAAATTATTTTGATGCTTTAAAAGATTTGAGTAAATACCTATCGAGATATCATGAGAAAAAGGTAGTCATTTTGTTAGATGAATACGACACTCCGGTGGTATCTGCATATGAGAATGGATATTATGAGGAAGCCATGACTTTTTTCCGAAATTTCTATAGTGCCGCTTTAAAGGATAATGTTTGCTTGGAATTAGGAGTTATGACAGGCATCTTGCGAGTAGCGAAAGAAGGAATTTTTTCAGGATTAAATAACTTAGCGGTTTATAGTATTTTAGATGAGAGATACAGCTCTTACTTTGGCTTAACAGAAATGGAAGTCAAAGAAGCTTTAAACTATTATGAGTTGGAGTCCAATTTGCAAGAAGTGAAAGAATGGTATGACGGATATTGTTTCGGGAAGATAGAGATCTATAATCCGTGGTCAATTATCAATTATATTTCGAATCGTAAAGTGGGAGCTTATTGGGTGGGAACATCGAATAATTTTTTGGTCTATGATTTGTTAGAAAAATCCGGAAAGGATATTTTTGAAGATTTACGAAAAATATTTCAAGGCAGTTCTCTTCCTAAGACCTTGGACTACAGTTTTAGTTTTCAAGATATGCAAAATCCAAATGAAGTATGGCAATTACTCACTCATAGTGGATATCTAAAAGCTGAGGAACTGGGAGAAAAGGAAAGATATGCATTAAGTATTCCCAATCGTGAAATTTATAGTTTCTTTGAAAAGAGTTTTTTAAATCGTTTTTTAGGTGGAGTGGACTTGTTTCAAGAAATGATAAGGGAATTAAAAAAAGAGAATCTTTTGGGATTCGAGAGAAAGCTACAGAGTATCTTATCTCGCAGCATGAGCTATTATGATGGAAGTATCCAGGAAAAATATTATCATAATCTAGTGTTGGGAATGTTGCTTTCCTTAACGAAAGAATATCATGTTCGTTCCAACCAAGAGAGCGGCTATGGAAGATACGACTTATTATTGGAGCCGAAGCGAAAAGAGAATACTGCATATTTATTTGAATTTAAGGTAGCCAAGAGAGAAGAAGACTTGGAAAAGAAAGCGGAAGAAGCGATAACACAAATGGAAGAGAACTATTATGATGTGGAATTACGGGAAAGAGGTATTGCTAAGCTCTTGTTGTTAGGAATAGCTTTTTGCGGCAAGAAAGTCAAAGTATTCTCTCAAAATCGTTTATTATAAGACAAATCTGTTTTTTTATTTTATAAAAAAGAACTAATTACAAAAATGTAAGAATACCATTTTATAGCATTTCAATGAAAAAAAATGATTACCTTGTATTGAAAATAGAACAAAAAAAAAGAATTTCATATAAAAATAATGAAAAAATAAAAATATTTCTTCTTGACAAATATGGTAAAGAAGTATAATATAATAGTGTACAAGTAAAGTATAGATTTTTGAGTTGAAAATATCTATCGAAAAAGTTTAAAATTAAGGAGGGATTGTATGTTTTTTAAAACAACAGAGGAACACGAAGAACTTCGTGCTAAGGTTCGTGAATTTGTGGAAACAGAGGTAAAACCGATTGCTTTTGAGTTAGATCAAGACAATAAATTTCCGGAAGAAGCCATTAAAAAATTTGCTAAAATGGGGATGATGGGATTGCCTTATCCGAAAGAATATGGAGGAGCTGGAAAAGATATTCTTTCTTATGCCATTGCAGTGGAAGAATTGTCAAGAGTGGATGGAGGGACCGGAGTTATCTTATCTGCACACGTTTCTTTAGGAACTTTCCCGATTGCCGCATTCGGAACAGAAGAGCAAAAGCAAAAATATTTAGTTCCTTTGGCAAAAGGAGAAAAAATTGGAGCTTTTGGTTTAACCGAACCGAATGCCGGATCAGACGCAGGAGGAACGGAAACAACTGCGGTATTGGAAGGGGATCACTATATCTTAAACGGAGAAAAAATCTTCATTACCAATGCTCCTTATGCAGATATTTATATAGTATTCGCTGTGACAACTCCTGATATTGGAACAAGAGGAATTTCCGCTTTCATCGTGGAAAAAGGATGGGAAGGATTTACTTTCGGAGATCATTATGATAAGTTAGGAATTCGATCTTCTTCTACAGCTCAATTGATTTTTAACAATGTAAAAGTTCCAAAAGAAAATCTATTAGGAAAAGAAGGAAAAGGCTTTAACATTGCTATGGCAACTCTAGATGGAGGAAGAATCGGAATCGCTTCTCAAGCTTTAGGAATTGCACAAGGTGCTTATGAAGAAGCCTTGAATTATGCGAAGGAAAGAGAACAATTCGGACAACCGATTGCCTTCCAACAAGCAATTACCTTTAAATTAGCAGATATGGCAACCAAATTAAGAGCGGCAAGATTTTTAGTATACAGTGCTGCAGAATTGAAAGAACATCATGAACCATATGGAATGGAATCTGCTATGGCAAAACAATATGCATCTGATGTTGCATTGGAAATTGTGAATGATGCTCTACAAATTCATGGAGGAGCCGGATATTTAAAAGGAATGCCGGTAGAACGATTCTATCGAGATGCAAAAATTTGTACTATTTATGAAGGAACCAATGAAATTCAAAGAGTTGTTATCGGAGCACATATTATCGGAAAGGCTCCAAAACCAACAGCTCTTGCAGCGGCACCGAAGAAAAAAGGACCGGTTTGTGGAATTCGAAAAAATGTGATTTTCAAAGACGGAAGTATGCAAGACAAAGTAAATGCTTTAGTCGCTGCATTGAAAGCTGACGGTTATGATTTCACAGTAGGAATTGACATAGATACGCCTATTTTAGATGCAGAAAGAGTGGTAAGTTTTGGAAAAGGTGTTGGAAAGAAAGAAAATGTGGAATTGGTAAAAGAATTGGCAAAACAAGCCGGAGCGGCTTTAGGATGTTCCAGACCAGTTGCAGAAACGTTACGATACCTGCCTTTGAATAGATATGTTGGAATGTCAGGGCAAAAATTTAAAGGAAACTTATACATTGCTTGTGGAATTTCGGGAGCAATTCAACACTTAAAGGGAATTAAGGATGCAACAACAATTGTAGCAATCAACACAAATGGAAATGCAGCAATTTTCAAAAATGCAGACTATGGAATCGTAGGTTCTATTGAAGAAGTATTACCTCTATTAGCAGCTGCTTTGAACAATGGAGAAGACAAAAAACCTGCACCTCCAATGAAGAAAATGAAGAGAATTATTCCAAAACCGGTAGCACCGAGCTATAAATTGCATGTATGTAACGGTTGCGGATATGAATACAATCCGGAATTTGGAGATGAAGATGGAGAAGTAAAACCAGGAACTTTATTTAAAAATTTACCGGAAGGATGGACTTGTCCTGAATGTGGTGAAGCTGTCGATCAATTTATTGAAGTAGAATAAAAGGAGGAATTTTGTATGCATTGTGTGAGAGAAATAACAAAAGATTTATATTGGGTAGGTGGAAATGACCGAAGAATTACAATGTTTGAAAATATTCATCCATTGAAAGACGGAGTTTCTTACAACTCTTACTTGCTATTAGATAAAAAAACCGTTCTATTTGATACGGTTGACTGGACTATCGTAAGACAATTTGTAGAAAATGTGGAATATGTTTTAGATGGAAGAACTTTAGATTACTTAGTCATCAATCATATGGAACCGGATCATGCAGCAGCGATTGAGGAAGTATTGCTTCGTTATCCAAAAGCAAAGGTCATCAGTACGGAAAAAGGATTTTATCTAATGCATCAGTTTGGATTTCATGTAGATCCTGCAAATCAAATTACTGTAAAAGAAGGAGATAAACAAAATTTTGGAAAACATGAAATTGTTTTCGTAGAAGCTCCTATGGTACACTGGCCGGAAGCTATGGTAAGTTTTGATACAACAAATGGAGTTTTGTTTTCAGCAGATGCTTTCGGAAGTTTTAAAGCTTTAAACGGAGCTATGTTCAATGATGAAGTGGACTTTGATAAAGATTGGATTGATGAAGCAAGAAGATATTATACAAATATTGTTGGAAAATATGGACCTCATGTGCAACATTTATTAGGAAAAGCTCCTGTAGATCAAATTAAATTTATTTGTCCGCTGCACGGTCCCGTATGGAGAAACGATTTTGGATATTTGATTGATAAATATGTAAAATGGGCTACCTATACTCCGGAAGAAAAAGCAGTGATGATAGTTTATGCATCTATGTATGGAAATACGGAAAATGCAGTGGAAATTTTAGCTTCTAAATTAGTTCAAAAAGGAATTAAAGTAAGATTGTATGATGTGTCAAATACACATGTATCTCACTTGATTTCAGATACTTTCAAATACAGTCATGTTATTTTGAGTTCTGTTACTTACAACTTGGGAATTTATCCTCCTATGCATAATTATTTAATGGATATGAAGGCATTGAATTTGCAAAATAGAACTTTCGCTATTTTAGAAAACGGTTCTTGGGCATGTAAGGTTGGAAGTTTAATGAGAGAATTCATTGAAAATAACTTGAAGAAATCTATCGTATTAAATGAAACGGTTACTTTGACTTCTTCTACCAATGAAGTAAACTTGAAAGAAATGGATGACTTGGTGGAAAGTATCGTAGAAAGTATGAAATAATATAATAATAAATATAATCAAACTCTTTTGTCGTAATAAAAATTTTATACTGCACCCCTAATCTGAAATAGATAAGATTGGGGGTGCAGCTTTTTTGGTTTGCTTCATTCTTTAACTTTAGAATAGTCCGTCTATAATTCCGTCATCTGAAATGGTAATTACTTCTGCCGCAGGTTTTTTTGGTAGCCCCGGCATATCAATAATGTCTCCCGCCATACAGATAACAAATCCAGCACCGACAGCTAAACGTAATTCGTTGATACTTACTTTAAAGCCTGTCGGTCTTCCTAATAAGTTTGCATTGTCTGAAATGGATTTTTGGGTTTTGGACATACAAACCGGTAGATGATTGTAGCCTTCTTTCTCAATCAAAGTCAACATTTTTTTTGCGGAAGCGGAGAAAGTAACTCCATCTGCTCCGTAGATTTCCTTACAAATTTTTTCTATTTTTTCTTGGATGCTTAAGTTGATATCATAGAAAGGTTTGTATTCATTGGAACTTTTATCAATAGCTCTCAATACTTTTTCCGCTAAATCCATTCCACCTTCTCCACCTTTTGCCCAAACTTCACAAAGAGATACTTCAGCTCCTCGTTCATTACAGAATGTTTCAATATAAGCAATTTCTTCGTCCGTATCCGTTACAAATTTATTGATCGCAACAACAGCCGGTAATCCATAGCTTTGAATAATTTCCAAATGTTTTTCCAAGTTTGCCATTCCCTTCACTAAATCACCATTTCCATGATGTTTGATGGCTCTTACCGTTGCGACTAAGACAACAGCATTGGGAGTTAAGCCTCCCATTCGACATTTGATGTCAATGAATTTTTCTGCTCCCAAATCGGATGCGAATCCGGCTTCTGTTACAACATAATCCGTTAATTTTAAGGCCATTTTTGTTGCTAAAATAGAATTACATCCATGTGCGATATTGGCAAAAGGACCTCCATGAATAAAGACGGGAGTATGTTCCAAGGTTTGTACCAAGTTAGGCTTGATAGCATCTTTCAATAGTGCGGCAACCGCTCCTTCAATATGTAAATCGGAAACTCGTAACAGGCTTCCGTTGTAAGAAGTTGCAAAAACGATATTTCCAATTTTTTCTTTTAATTCTTTGATATTATTGGATAGACAAAGAATTGCCATGATTTCGGATCCTACGGTAATTTGGAAAGAACTTTCTCGAGGAATTCCGTTGGCTTTTCCTCCAAGTCCAATGACCACTTTTCGAAGAGCTCTGTCGTTCATATCCACAACACGTTTCCATGTAATTTTAGTCACATCAATTCCCAATTGGTTTCCCGAGTTGATATGGTTGTCAATGCAAGCGGAGATTAGATTATGAGCAACTCCGATTGCATGCATATCTCCGGTAAAATGAAGGTTGATATCTTCCATAGGAATCACTTGAGAATAACCTCCTCCGGCAGCTCCTCCCTTCATTCCGAAAATAGGACCTAAAGATGGTTCTCGAATTGCTGCGGAAGATAATTTTCCTATTTTATTTAAAGCTTGTGTCAAGCCGATGGTAACCGTAGATTTTCCTTCTCCTGCCGGAGTCGGAGTGATGGCTGTGACCAAAATCAATTTTCCATTCGGCTTGTCTGCATGACGTTTTAGTACTTCCAAATCTACTTTCGCTTTGTATTTTCCATATTGTTCAATGTCGTCTTCACTCAGACCCATTTTTTTTGCAATCTCATTGATGTGTAACATTGGTGTTTCTTGTGCAATTTGAATATCCGTTTTCATAGTATTAAACCCCTCCTAGATATATTTTAATTTTTTGAATCGCATAGATATAGCCCTCTTTTCCAAAACCGGAAATTTGTCCTAAACAAGCGGGAGCCAGATAAGAATGATGGCGAAATGCCTCTCTCGCATAGATATTAGAAATATGGACTTCCACAGTTACCGTTGAAATGGATCGTAAAGCATCATAGAGAGCAATAGAGGTGTGAGTATAGGCTCCTGCATTTATGACAATACCGTCATAATTCTCTAAATGAGCTTTTTGGATGAAATCAATTAAGCTTCCTTCAGAATTTGATTGAAGACAGGTAATTTCATCCTCTGGAAAGGAAGTCGTAATATAATGACATAAACTTTCATAATCCTCCGTTCCGTAAATATTTTTTTCTCGAATTCCTAAAAAATTCAGATTAGGACCGTGAATTACCATAATTTTCATAGATTATCCCCTCCAAATATGAATATACCTCATGATATAGAGAAATGTCAAATCTTTTATGGAACCAAATTTCTTCCGAGCGAATTGCCTGGGCTACGAGCATAAAAAGTCCATTGATTGAGAAAAGTCCGAATGACTTCGCATCCGATAAAAATTGTGTTTCCTTTGGATTATAAATGAGATCGATGGCAGTACTAAAATGAGAAAAGACCTCTTTGGAAATAGGACTTCCGCTCTTATCGGGATACATTCCCACCGGAGTCGTATTGATAAGAATATCTCCTTCCAGATATTCGTCATAAGAAAGTTGTGTTCCCGCCGGAGAACGACTCACAAATTGAATGGATGCCGCTCCTAAAAGTCGAAGAGCTTCCGCAACAGCTTTGGAGGCTCCTCCGGTTCCCAAAATGACAATTTTTTTTGCATCGACATCTATGGCAAAGTACTCCAACATTTTTTGAAAACCGAAGCAATCGGTGTTATAGCCGATCATTTTATTATTTTCTTTTACAATGGTATTGATTGCTCCAATCCGTCTTGCAGCTTCATCTATACTATCAATCTGAGAAAGTAGACATTCTTTATAGGGAACTGTGATATTAAAACCGTCCAACTTTTTCTCTTTTGCCAGTGGAATTGCTTTTTCTATGTCCTTTTCTTCCAATTCCCAAAAGGAATAGGAAGCATCCCAAGAAAATTTCTGAAAGATATATTCATGAACAAGTTTGGAATAGGAATGAGATAATTTTTTTCCCAGTAGTGCATATCTCTTCATTTTTGTACCTCTTTACTCAGTTTCATAAGATAGAGAAAAAAATCTTCCATATATTTTTTTTCCTCTGTTGTCGACGCTATTTGTTTTACTTTCTCTAAGACAATGTCTTCTCGTTCTTTTTGAAAGATAGGCAGCCTTTTTTCTTTTTTGTAATCCCCAATTTGAATGGAAAGTTTCATTCTTTGTAAAAAAAGCCTTGCCATTTCCTGATCGATGCAATTCATTTGTTCTCTATATTTTTCCAATGTATCCATAATATTCTCCCATCCAAATTTGATCTAAAATAGCAAGAGCGGCTACGGCTTCTACGACGACCTGAGCTCGTAGAGCAATACAGGGGTCATGTCTCCCTTGAATCTGAAGCTCCGTATTCTCGTGTTTTTCCATATTTACACTCTGTTGGACTTTGAAAATGCTGGCAGTCGGCTTGAAAACCACTCGAAATTCTACAGGCATTCCATTGCTGAGCCCTCCTAAGATTCCACCGTTATAATTCGTGGTTGTTATAATTTTTTCGTCCTCTATACGATATTCGTCATTGACTTCACTTCCTCGTTTCCCGATGAAGTCAAAGCCTAATCCAAATTCAATTCCTTTGACTCCGGGAATGGAAAATACCAGATGAGAAATGGAACTTTCCAAAGAATCAAAGAAAGGAGTTCCAATCCCGATAGGAAGTCCTCTTACCTGACAGGAAATAGAAGCTCCTATGGAGTCTCCTTCTTTGATGAGCTGAGGAAGTATTTTTTCTAAGCTTTCTTTTTCAACCAGTCGGCTCGTGATTTGTATTTTTTTTTCTTCCAAGATATTCTTTGCGATAGCTCCGGCGAAAACCAGAGGAGCTGTCAGACGACCGGAAAAATGTCCCCCGCCTCGAATATCTTGAAATCCTCTATATTTTATCTGAGCAGGGAAATCAGCATGACTGGGTCTGGGAATTCTTGTATGAAGCTCATAATCTTTACTTTGTATATTCGTATTACGGAAAATAACAGTGAGAGGAGCCCCTGTTGTTTTCCCCTGAAAAATTCCACTGATAATTTCAAACTCGTCTTTTTCTTTTCTGGGACTGGTGAGCTTTTGTCCCGGAGCACGTTTTGCCAAATCCTCTTTAATGCTTTCCATGGGAAGAGTTATTCCGGGAAGAAGGCCCGAAATAGTAATTCCCACCGTGCTGCCATGAGATTCTCCAAATATAGAAAGTTGTAATATTTTACCCCAAGACATACTTACCTCCTAAGCTTTTAAAATCTTCCCAAAATGTTGGATAAGATTTGGAAACACATGTTGCATTGTCTAAAAGAATTTCTCCCTGACAACGGGTTGAAGCAACGGCAATCATCATGGCCATCCTATGATCCCCGAAGCTGGACACAGAATTTCCTCTGAAATGAGAAACTCCTTCAAACTCCAAGGAGGAAGAATTTTCTACAACTTTTGCCCCCAGTTTATTTAAAATATCTGCTGTAGCATGAAGACGGTCACATTCTTTTATTCTAAGGCGTTTGATATTTTGGAACACAGTTTTTCCTTGTGTCAAAGCTGCCTTCACACTGAGAATAGGAATAATATCGGGGCATTGACTTCCATCAAGAATCAAAGTTTCGTGAGGATCTTTTTCTTCCAAGGCTTGTATCATGGATGAGATTTGGAAATCGGCTTGTTTGGAATCTTTCGCTAAACCTGCTATTTCGATTTCATTCCCTAAGGAGTTTGCGACCAAAAAGAAAGCGGCCTGAGAATAATCTCCCTCTATTGTAGTAGAATAGGCTCGGTATTCTTGCTTTCCCGGAATGAAAAAATGATTCTTTTCTCGAAAAATCTGTATCTTAAATTTTTCTAAAACATATAAACTCATGTCCACATAAGCTTTTGATTCTAAATTCCCTAAAATATGCAAATGAGAATTTCCATCCAATAAGGGTAGGGCGAATAAAAGTCCGGTAATAAATTGAGAGCTTATATTTCCTTCTAAAGAATACTCTCCCGCTTTTAATTGACCCTCCAATTGAATACATAAATTATTTTCTCCCTCGGTCCGAAATGAAATGCCGGAAGACTTTAAAATAGGAAACAAGGGACTTAATGGTCTGTTTACTAAAGCATTCTTTCCATAAAAGGATGCCTTTCTATGATGAATTAGAGAAAGGGGAATTAAAAATCGAAGCGTGGAAGCAGACTCGGAACAAAAAAAATGAAGATTTTTTTGGTTGTCACAGATATCTCCTTTTTGAATAAGAAAGTCTTGTTCCCTTTGCTCAATTTTTGCTCCCAGTTTCTTCATAATTTCGATAGTGCTCTGAATGTCATCGGATAAACTGATGTTATGGAGAATGGACATTTCTTTTGCAAGAGAGGCGGCAATAATATATCGATGACAATAACTTTTTGAAGCAGGAACTTGAACCTTTCCTTTTAATCTATTTGAGAATAATTTCATAATCTTTCCTTTCTGTGATAAATCTTTTCTCTATTGTACAAAAAAAGAGCTAAAAATTCCACTTTTATTTTGTTTTCTTTAGAAAATTGGTAAGTATATTACTTGACTTTTTTTTTGTTTCATCTTATACTTGGATATAATCGTGAAGTGTGATTATGTATCAAAAATAGAAAGGGGATCAGAATGAACAGATTGGAAGGAAAGATAGCTCTGGTAACAGGAAGCGCACGAGGAATTGGTCGAGCTACTGTAGAACTATTAGCCGCTCATGGAGCTGCTATGGTAATTTCTTGTGATATGGTAGAAACGAGTTTCGAACAAGAAAATATCCGTCATGAAATTCTAGATGTAACAGATCGAGAACAGATAAAGGAACTGGTTTCCAAAATAGAAAAAGAATATGGAAAAATTGATATTTTAGTAAATAATGCAGGAATCACAAAAGATAACATTTTCTTGCGGATGAGTGAAGAACAATGGGATGCTGTAATCAATGTAAACTTAAAAGGAGTTTTCAATGTAACACAGGCTGTCGCAAAGGGAATGCTGAAAAAAGGAAGCGGTTCGATTATTACCTTATCTTCTGTAGTGGGAATTTATGGAAATATCGGACAAACAAATTATTCTGCAACGAAAGGTGGAGTCATTTCGATGACAAAAACTTGGGCGAAAGAATTGACACGAAAAGGAGCTCAAATCAGAGCGAATTGTGTTGCACCGGGATTTATTGAAACTCCGATGACAGAAGCCTTATCAGAAGAAGTAAGAACACAAATGGCAAATGCAGTACCATTAAAAAGAATGGGAAGTGTGGAAGATGTTGCAAAAGCAATTTTATTTTTAGCAAGTGACGAATCTTCCTATATTACAGGACAAGTGATCGAAGTATCCGGAGGGCTTGTCGTTTAATCCAATTTTTTCGTTTTCCGTGTTCGTAAGCAAAGTTAGGTAGTAATAATAATATAATAATTAAATTTTTTAGGAGGCATTAAAAATGAGTAAGGTGTATATTGCAGCGGCAAAAAGAACAGCGATCGGGAGTTTTTTAGGAGCTCTTTCTCCTTTATCTGCAAGTGATTTAGGAGCAGCAGTCGCAAAGAATATTTTGGAAGAAACAAAAATCGATCCTGCAAAATTGGATGAAGTGATTATGGGGAACGTACTAAGTGCGGGACAATATCAAGGAGTGGGAAGACAAACTTCAGTCAAAGCAGGAATTCCTTATGAAGTTCCCGGATATGCAGTCAATATTATTTGCGGAAGTGGATTAAAATCTGTTATTTTGACTTATGCAAATATTAAAGCGGGAGTTGCGGATTTAGTATTGGCCGGAGGAACAGAATCTATGTCAGGTGCCGGATTTGTTTTACCTGGACAAATCAGAGCCGGACATAAAATGGCGGATTTAACAATGAAAGATCATATGATTTGTGATGCTTTGACAGACGCATTCCATAAAATCCACATGGGAATCACGGCAGAAAATGTTGCAGAAAAATATGGAATTACGAGAGAAGAACAAGATCAATTTGCTTTATCTTCTCAACAAAAAGCGATTGCAGCAGTAGACAGTGGAAGATTCAAAGATGAAATCGTTCCGGTAACTATTAAAAACAAAAAAGGAGATATCGTAGTAGACACTGACGAATATCCTAACAGAAAAACAAATTTAGAAAAATTAGCAGGATTGAAACCTGCCTTTAAGAAAGATGGAAGTGTCACTGCAGGAAATGCTTCCGGATTGAATGACGGAGCTTCTATCGTATTGATGGCTTCTGAAGAAGCAGTGAAAGAACATAACTTAACTCCGTTGGTGGAAGTAGTTGGAGTAGGTACCGGTGGAGTAGATCCATTGATTATGGGTATGGGACCGGTTCCGGCAATTCGAAAAGCTTTAAAACATGCAAATTTATCATTAAAAGATATTGACTTGATTGAATTGAATGAAGCATTTGCAGCTCAATCTCTAGGAGTTATCAAAGAATTATGCTCTGAACATGGTTTGACAAAAGAATGGTTTGATGAAAGAACCAACGTAAATGGAGGAGCTATTGCTTTAGGACATCCGGTTGGAGCATCCGGAAACAGAATTTTAGTTACTTTAATCCACGAAATGAAGAAGAGAGGTTCTGAATACGGATTGGCTTCTCTATGTATTGGTGGAGGAATGGGAACAACAGTTATTGTGAAAAATATCAAATAAGACTGTTGTAATCTGATTAGAAAAATGAGAGAAAGGGGCAGCTTTTGAAAGGGTTGCCCTTTTTAAAATCGTAGAGGAGGTATATGAAAAAACAAATAGTATTATTGGGATTTTTCTTGCTTATCTTTTCTTTACATGCAGATTCTTACTACAAAGAAGAGGGAAGATTGGAAGATGGAACAAGGTATATCAAGGAAGCTTGGACGAGAGAGACAAAAGAAAGAAAAACGGAGAAAAAACGAATCGTTCCTATAGAAAAAAGAGGAAGCTCAGCCGATGTGGATCTGGGGGTTCTCTATAATCTGGCAAAAAAAGAAGCAAAAGCTCGAGAAAAAACAGAGAAAAAATATGAGGCTCTGTGGAAAGAAGCGATACAAGAGAAAAATGACATTTCCGATTTGAAATGGGAAGAAACTATGGAGGATTTGGAGGAAATAGAAGAAGGAGCAATGGAAGAGTGAGGATTGAAATTCAAAATATTGTCGTATCCATTCACAAGAACCAAGAACGAGAGATTCAAAAAGAAATTGAAAAGGCGGGAATTGAAAAAGAAAATATAGAAAGTATCTATTATCTGAGACGATCTATTGACAGTCGAAAAAAACAAGATATTAAATTTGTTTATACTATAGAGTTAAGATTAAAACACAAGATATCGGCAACATCTTCTGCGAGGTGGAAGGAGGTCAAAGAAGTTTCCAAAATAAAAAGACTTCCTTTATATCCCCGAAAAGAAATCTATATTGTCGGTTCGGGACCGGCAGGACTTTTTGCCGCTTACCGATTGGCGGAGTATGGCTATCTTCCTATTGTTTTGGAGAGGGGAGAAGAAATAGAACATCGGGATAAAACAACGGAGGATTTTATCAAAACTTCTATTTTAAATCCGAATTCCAATATTCAGTTCGGAGAGGGAGGAGCGGGAACTTATTCCGACGGGAAATTAAATACTCGAGTAAAAAGTGAGTATATTGAAACCATATTTCAATTATTTGTAAAATTCGGTGCTCCTGAAGAAATTCTTTGGAGTTATAAGCCACATGTAGGAACCGATATCTTAAAAGTTGTCGTGAAAAATATGCGAGAAGCTATCCGGAAAAAAGGAGGAAAATTTTATTTTAATACCTTATTGGAGGATATAAAAATTAAAAGTGGAGAGTTGCAAGGATTTTGGATGATTAAAAATGGGATAAGAGAATATGTGGCAAGCAATCAATTGATATTGGCAATAGGGCATTCCTCGAGAGATACCTACCGAATGCTTCGAAAACGTGGTCTTGCCATGGAGGCAAAAGCCTTTGCTATGGGAACTCGAATGGAACATCCAAGAGAGGAAATTGATCGGATGCAATATGGGAAAGAAGTGAAAAATCCTTTGTTAGAAGCGGCGACCTATGCGGTGACTTATAATAATTCAATGGAAAAAAGAGGAACGTTTTCTTTTTGCATGTGTCCCGGAGGAGTTATCGTCAATGCGGCTTCACAAGCAGGAGGAACTTTAGTAAACGGAATGAGTTATTCCACAAGAAATGGAAGGTTTTCAAACTCAGCCATAGTGGTGGGAATCAAAGAACATGAATTCGGAGAAGATCTTTTTTCAGGAATGTATTTTCAAGAAAGTTTGGAAAAAAAAGCTTATGAGATGATAGGAAATTACGGGGCTATTTATCAAAATGTTTGGGATTTTTTAGAGGCTAGAAAAACAGAGCACGAAATAGAAAGTAGCTATCAAATGCAAAAAACCTCATGTCGTATGGAAGAATTATTTCCGGACGTAATTATCCGAAATTTGAGAGCTGCACTCTCTTATTGGAAAAAAAATCCAGATTTTATTTCCCGAAATGTCAACCTCATAGCACCGGAAACCAGAACATCGGCTCCTCTTAAAATTTTACGAGATATAAGAGGAGAATCTTTGAATGTCAAAGGGCTATATCCGATAGGAGAAGGAGCCGGTTATGCGGGAGGAATTACAAGTGCGGCGGTAGACGGAATGAAAATAGTTGATTGTGCTTTTACTCGTATGCTATAATGAAGAAAAATAATAATTTAGAAGGGAGAAGATACTATGGAAAATTTTAATTACTATATTCCAACGAAGATTTTATTTGGAAAAGGAAAAATTAAATCTTTGGGAAAAGAAGCTTCCAAGTATGGAAAAAATATTTTAATGGTGTATGGAAAAGGTAGTATTTTTAAAGAAAATTGCTATGGGACTTCTCTTTATCAACAGGCAAAAGAGAGTTTAGAAGAAGCGGGACTGACAATTTTTGAACTTCCCAATATAGATCCGAACCCTAGAATTGAATCTGTTTATGAAGGAGCAAAACTATGTCGAGACTGTAAGATTGATCTGGTATTGGCAGTCGGTGGAGGAAGTACCATTGATTGTGCGAAAGCTATTGCGGGACAGGCAAAATATGAAGGGGATATTTGGAAATGTTATGAAAGTAAGGATCCGAGACCGCTGCAAGAAGTCTTACCCGTTGCTTCCGTTTTAACCGTTTCTGCAACAGGAAGTGAAATGAATGGAAATTCTGTGATTTCCAATTTATCCTGTCATAAAAAAATAGGACTGTCAACCTCTAAGTTTCGTCCGGTTTTTTCTATTTTAGATCCGAGTTATACTTTTACTGTAAATCGTAAGCAAACAGCTTCAGGGTGTGTCGATATTATGAGTCATATTTTTGAGCAATATTTTACCCCGGATCATGGAGGATATTTACAGAATCGAATGATGGAAGGAGTTTTGAAAACAGTCATTCATTATGCTCCCATTGCTTTGGAGCATCCGGATAACTATGAAGCGAGAGCGAATTTAATGTGGGCAAGCACTTGGGCTTTAAATGATATGTTTGAGAAAGGGAAAATTCCTACAGATTGGGCAACACATCAAATGGAACATGAACTGAGTGCTTTTTATGACATCACTCATGGGGTCGGCTTAGGAATTCTAACTCCCTATTGGATGAAATATGTATTGACTGAGGAGAACAGACATCGTTTTGTAGACTATGGAAGAGAGGTCTGGAAATTAAGCGGAAGTGAAGAGGAAATTGCGGAAATTTCCATTCAAAAAACAAGAGAATTTTTTACTTCTTTAGGAATTCCTGCCCGATTGCAAGAAGTCGGTATCGGAGAAGAAAATTTGGAATCCATGGCAAAACAAGCAACACAGCACGGACCTTTAGGAGCTATGAAAGAGCTGTATGCAGAAGATGTTTTAGCGATTTTTAAAATGGCTTTATAAAAAAGATAGGAGGAGAAAATTATGTCAGGAATGTATGTTGATATTCAAAAATCAAATTCCTTTTTAAGAAAAGTATTTTTATATATGATATTTGGAATTATACTGTCTGTAGGAACACCGATTGTGTTATCTCTTGTTGCACCGCAGCTTTTACAATTGGCCTTTCAGTATTATCGAGTTTTAGTCATTGCAGAGCTGATTGCCGTCTTTACTCTGAGTTTTCGAGTCTATAAAATGTCTTCCGGAACAGTGAAGAGCATATTTATTTTATACTCTATGTTAAATGGTTTGACTTTATGTACGATAGGTTTTCTTTTTGAGCCTAGAATTGTGTTATATTCCTTTGGAATTGCTTTCGGTATTTTTGTGGTATCGGCTGTATATGGATTGAAGACTTCGGAAGATTTGGCCTCCTATTCTCGATTTTTTAAGATAGGCTTGATTTCTTTGATTTTGGTTTCTCTTGTGAATCTATGGATAGGAGCTACTTCTTTGTATTGGATGATCACCATAGGAGGAACGGTTTTATTTACAGGTTTGATTGCCTATGATGTGAACAGAATTCGAAATATCTCTTTTTATTTGGCAGAAGAAGATGGGGAAGATGTTGAGAAATATGCCGTGATGGGAGCCTTGTCTTTATATTTGGATTTTATCAATTTATTTTTATATATTTTACGTTTTTCAGGAAGAAAAAGATAAGAGCGAACGATGGGGGGAAAAATGAAACGAGGACTACATGTCTTAATATTTTTACTGTCTTCTTCTATTGGCTTTGGAACCTCTGTCTTTTTACAAGAGACTTGGATAGAGCAACATGGGAGAGAACAATTTCGAGATACTTTAGTTTGGAAGGAAAGAAACTTGGAAGGAAGGAGCGGGAGTAATCAATATGTGGAATTTTCAATGCCCATTTCCACAAAAAACCGAGAAGAAGATACGACTTGGAAAGGACATTCTTTTTTGATGGGAACCAATAGTAACTTAGAAAAAAATCCGAATCTCTATTTGGGAAGCAGTTTTGGGTACTTTCGTGGAAAAGAGCGAAAAAACTCCGATGATGTAAAAGAAAAAACAAGAACCTATGGAGTCAATGCAGAATTGGCTTATATCAAAGACAAGCGATTGGCTTTGTTAGGGATAGGGGCTTCAGAAATGCGTCATACTCCAAAGGAAACGAGCAGATACCGAGAGAAAGAAGCACATATTTTTGGAGAAATCGGAAAGATATATGGAAGAAATGAAAAAGACTATTTTTATCCTTTTTTGGCTTCTTCTATACAAAAAATAGAAGGGGAAAAGATAGTTCCCGATTCAGAGTTGGGTTTTCGTTATACCAGATATTGGACAGACATATTATCCAGCAAATTCCAAGTAGGCTATCGAAGGGAATGGATAGAAAGAAAGAGAGAAAATCAATACCAAAATCAATGGGATTTTTTATTAGGACTATCCTATCGCTATTATGAAGATTTAGAAGTACAATTGCAATATCGTGGAAATATATATCAAAAAGCTTATCAGGATTCGATATCCTTAGGATTTTCACATAATTTTTAATGCAGAAATTTAGGAGAAGGACATGAAAAAGAAAGTGATTATAGTATGCAATATTGCTCTGCTTTTTTCGGCTTGTACATCACTTGCTTGGAAAAATTCCTCAAAAGAAACCTTAGCAGATAAGGCACTCTTGAGAATGTCAGAAGAATTGGTAAGGGAGGAGGCCACAGGACTTTCCGAAAAAGGAAAGGGGGAAGAAATTTCTGAGCAGGAAGAAGCTCTTTCTAAAAAAGAAGAAAAAATGGAGCTTTCTAAGTCGGAAAATAGAGAAAAAAAGGAAGAAGAGAAGAAAGAACATTCATCCAAAATAGAAGTGACTAAAGTTGTCAGGGAGCGAAAAATTCTCTTTGTAGGAGATTCGGTGATGAAAGGCTCGGAAGCACAGTTACGAAAGATATTTCCCAATGCCATTGTCGATTCTGCCGTATCCAGACAATTTTCGGCTTTACCGGATATTTTAAGAAAAGTGGAACAATCTCAAGGAATTCCGGATGTTGTTGTCATACATTTGGGAAGTAACGGAAATATTTTTGAAAAACATATGATAGAATCCATGAAAATATTAGGAAATCGACAAGTCTTTTTCATCAACTGTAAGGTGGAAAGGCCATGGCAGGAAACGGTAAATACTTTTTTAAAAAATCAAGTCGCGAAGTATAAGAATACAAAGTTAGTGGATTGGTATTCTCTAGCTCATGATCAGAATCAATATTTTGCCAAAGATAGAATTCATCCAAATCAAGTGGGAGCCAAAGTTTATCGAGGGATGATTTTGGAAAAATTGGAGAAGGAATTATAAAATGCAGAGAGAGAGAAATTATGGCATAGATGTGTTGAGAGGAATTGCTCTTATTTTAATTTTTATATATCATTATTATCAATTTCAGGGAAGTTATGTAGGAGTGATTATCTTTTTTGCTTTGAGCGGCTATTTGGTAACGGAAGGCTTATTGGCAGAAAATTTTGATTATTGGCTATATTTAAAGAAAAAATTTATAAAACTATACCCCTTATTATTGCTTGTTATCTTTGTCTGTACTTTAGGAGTTTTTTTCTTGGAAAAAGGTTTGGGAAACAGCTATCGTTATGGGGCGATTGCGGTATTATTTGCAGGAAATAATATTTATCAGGCTTTTTCTCATATTTCCTATTTTGAAGCTCATAATGATATTTTACCTTTTGTACATACATGGGCTTTGTCCTTGGAGATGCAATTTTATATTGCATATCCCTTGCTTATTTTAGGATGTCGAAAATGGAAAAAGAATTCACAGGAAACGGCGGAAATTATTTTTCTATTCAGTTCATTTTCCGCTCTTTCTATGTTTTTTCATTATATCTTAGGGAGTGATTTATCCAGAATTTATTATGGAACGGACACAAGACTGTTTACTTTTCTTTTAGCAGGAGCTTGTTCAAGCTACATGAAAGTGGAAAAAAATTGGAATAAAGTTTTTTTTGATTTCATGTCTATTCTTGCACTTCTTTTGCTGCTTCTTTTTTCCATTTTTTTTCGCTATGATTTGGAATGGAATTATTTAGGGGCTCTGTATCTTATCAGTTTTTTTGTAACAATATTAACTGCTGCTTGCTATCGTTTTGATTTTTTAGCTTACAGAAACCCTGTTTCTGATTTCTTACAAGCGTTGGGAATCAGAGGATACAGTTATTATTTGTGGCAATATCCTATTATGATTTTTGCCAATGAGTATTTTAAATGGATTAAAATTTCATATCATTGGAGTGTCGGAATACAAGTGATTGTTTTGATTCTTCTGAGTGAAGTTACATATCGCTTTGTCGAAAAAAAAGATTTTTCTTTTCAAGTTGTGCTGAGTGTTTTCTTTCTCACTTTGGCACTCTTATTAATTTTGCCGGAGGCGAATTTGGAGGAAAACAGACTTTTAGAGCAGAAAATAGAGCAATTGTCAAGGGATTCTATGGCAGAAGAAACAAAGATGGAAGAGTTTGCAAAAACTGAAATGTCGGAAAGAATAGAAAAGAAAGAAGAAAAGCAGATTCTGAGAAAGGAAGAAGAGTATGATGACTTGGAATTGTTTCTTTTAGGAGAAGAAAAAGAAAAGGAAAAGGAAGATTTTTCTCAGCGGAAGGAAGGACTCTCTCAAGAACAAAATCAGGTGTTTTCAGAGCAGGTTACTTTTATCGGAGACTCCGTTATGAAAATGTGTGAAGGGGAGATTAAGAGAGATTTTCCAAATTCTTATGTGGATGCTGCAGTATCCAGACAATTCTTTACACTGCCCGGAATTTTGGAAGAATTGAAGAGAAAAGAAAAGTTATCTCCTATTGTTGTCATTCACTTGGGAAGCAATGGAAGAATTCCTAAAAAAAGTTTCGATAAAATGGTACAATTACTGGAGGGACATCAAGTCTTTCTTTTGAATTGTGTTGTTTCAAAGTCCTGGGAAAGGGAGGTCAATCAGCTTTTGGAGCAGGAGATATCAAAGCATTCCAACTTTCATCTGATTGATTGGTATCAATATGCCAAAGGACAGTCCTCTTGGTTTTATAAGGATGCGACTCATCCAAAACCGAATGGAGCAAAAAAATACAGTCATTTTATTTTAAAAGCTTTAAAAGAAGTTGGAGAATAAAAAGAAAAGAGAGGTTTTTGGCTAATAAATCAAATTTAATTCCGGTCTTTGTTTCTTTTACAATAAATTTTCCCATAAAAAAATCCTCCTCTGAATTGTTTTGTTATTTTTTTATAGCTTGTTTTTTAAAAATAAACAACTAAAAAATAGAAGGAATTTTCAAGATTGTAATGATTACAATTTTATAAAAAATATTTTGACAAAGAATAGGGATTGTGTTATAATCAAATCAGTAGAAAATGAAACGTAGAAATTGAAACAATTTAAGGAAAGGAGTTACGATTATGGAATTAAAAGGGACAAAAACGGAACAAAATTTACAAACAGCTTTTGCCGGAGAATCTATGGCTAGAAACAAGTATAGCTACTATGCTTCAAAAGCAAAAAAAGAAGGCTATGTTCATATTGGAAAATTATTTGAAGAAACTGCAAATAATGAAAAAGAACATGCCAAACTTTGGTTTAAATATCTTCATGGAGGGGCGGTTCCTTCTACAGAACAAAATCTATTAGATGCAGCTGAAGGAGAAAATTACGAATGGACCGACATGTATGCTTCTTTCGCAGCAACGGCAAAAGAGGAAGGATTCCATGAATTATCCACCTTATTCACTATGGTAGGAAATATTGAAAAAACTCACGAAGAAAGATACAGAACTTTATTGGATAATTTAAAATCCGGAAAAGTGTTCTCCAGAGAAGAAAAAGAAGAATGGGAATGTTCTAATTGCGGATATATTCACTATGGACCGAAGGCTCCCGGATTGTGCCCGGTATGCAAACATCCGATTGATTATTTCATGTTAAGACCAAAAAATTATTAATATTTCACCAATACGAAGAGAGTTTGATAAAAACTCTCTTTTTTTATGGAAAAAAAACAGAAAATGTGATAATATAGTGAAAATATTGAGAGAAAGCTGCTTTTGTATAAAAGTCGGAGAGTGTCTTAAATAAAGACCTGTCAGACTTTTTTTAGAATAGATTGGACAGTGGGAGAAGAGGAGGAAAAGATGTTATTTGAAAAAACAGTATGGAAGGAAAGATTAGAGGAAAGGCTTCTTGTGAAGTTCGGTACAACATTGGAAGAGGCAAGCTCTTTTGAAATATATCAGGCTTTGGGAGATACCATTATGGAGAAAATTGCAAAGGACTGGTATGATACGAAAAAAAAATATGAAAGAGAGAAACAGGCTTTTTATTTATCTTCCGAATTTCTAATGGGAAGAGCGATGGGAAACAATTTAATCAATTTGGGAATTCAGGAAGAAGTCATCGCCTTACTGAAGGAATTGGGGATTGATTACAATCAGGTGGAGGAAGAAGAAGAAGATGCCGCTTTAGGAAATGGAGGGCTTGGACGATTGGCAGCCTGCTTTATGGATTCCTTGGCAACTTTAAGTTTACCGGGACAAGGTTATTCCATTCGATATAAGAATGGGATTTTTAACCAATATTTAAGAGACGGCTATCAAGTGGAAAAACCGGAAACTTGGTTACGATATGGGGATGTATGGTCTGTAGCTCGCCCGGAAGATGAAGTCATTGTGAATTTTGGGAATACTTCCGTAAGAGCACTTCCTTATGATATGCCAATCATAGGATATGGAACTAAAAATATCAACACACTTCGTTTGTGGGAGGCTCATGCCATTCAAGATTTGGATTTGGGAATCTTCAATCAACAGGATTATTTGCATGCAACACAGGAAAAAACCTTAGCAGAAGATATTTCCAGAGTATTGTATCCAAACGACTCGACAGATGAGGGAAAAAAATTAAGATTGCGACAACAGTATTTCTTTGTTTCCGCTTCCTTACAGGATATTATGAAAAAATTTAAAAAAATACATGGAAGAGAATTTGAAAAGATTCCTGAATATATTGCCATTCAATTAAATGACACTCATCCTGTCATTGCTATTCCCGAATTGATGAGATTGTTGGTGGACATTGAAGGAGTCAAATGGGAAGAGGCCTGGGAAATTGTGAAGAAAACATTCTCTTATACCAATCACACAATTTTAGCGGAAGCATTAGAAAAATGGTGGATTGGTTTATATCAGGAAGTCGTGCCGAGAATTTTTCAAATTACTGAGGGGATTCATAATCAATTTCGAGCAGAGTTATCACAACTATATCCGAATGATATGGGGAAACAAAATAGAATGTCCATTATTCAAGGAAATATGATTCATATGGCATGGTTGGCAATTTATGGAAGTCATAAGGTCAACGGTGTAGCGGAATTGCATACGGAAATTTTAAAAGGACGAGAACTGCGAGATTGGTATGAACTGTATCCTGATAAATTTTTGAATAAAACAAATGGAATTACACAGAGACGTTGGTTGTTAAAATCAAATCCTCAGCTGGCTTCCTATATCACAGAGTTGATTGGGGATGCTTGGATTACGGATTTATCAGAATTGAAGAAATTGGAAGAATATTTGGAAGATGATTCGGTCTTGGAGAAAATTTTAGCAATCAAACAAGAAAAAAAAGAAGAATTGGTAAAATATTTAAGAGAAACACAAGGAATAGATATCAACCCTCAGTCTATTTTTGATGTACAAGTAAAGAGAATGCATGAGTATAAAAGACAACTTTTAAATATTTTGCAGGTCTATGATTTGTATTATTACTTAAAAGAAAATCCGAATGTGGATTTTACTCCGACAACTTATATTTATGGAGCAAAAGCGGCACCCGGATACAAGGTGGCAAAGGGAATTATTCGATTGATCAATGATGTGGCTCAGATTATCAATGGCGATACGGAGGTCAATGACAGATTAAAAGTAGTCTTTGTGGAAAATTATCGGGTGAGCGTGGCGGAAAAATTATTCCCGGCAGCCGATATTTCGGAGCAGATTTCGACGGCAGGGAAAGAAGCTTCCGGAACAGGAAATATGAAATTTATGTTAAATGGAGCTTTGACGATTGGAACCTTGGACGGAGCCAATGTGGAAATTGTAAAAGAAGCAGGGGAAGAAAATGAGTATATCTTCGGAATGCGAGTGGAAGATATTGACAGTTTACAAAAAAGAGGATATGACCCGAGAATGCCGTATAATAATATAACAGGATTGAAACGAGTTGTGGATGCTCTGATCGATGGTCATTTGAATGATTTGGGAAGTGGAATTTATCGAGAAATCCATTCTTTATTGATGGAAAGAGGAGACCAATACTATGTATTGGAAGATTTTGAAGATTATCGAAAAAAGCAACGAAAGATTAATCGGGATTACCAAGATCGAAGAGCATGGGCAAAGAAAATGTTGAAGAACATTGCCAATGCCGGAAAATTTTCTTCGGATAGAACGATTATGGAATATGCAAAAGAAATTTGGGGGATACATGAAGTGAGGTGATAAACATGGCAGGACAAACAGATCGTTATTTATTTCATCGGGGAGAACATAGACAGGTTTATGGATATTTAGGGGCTCATCCAAGCAGAACTTCGACTATTTTTCGTCTATGGGCTCCCAATGCGAAATCCGTGGCTGTTGTTGGAGATTTTAATGCATGGTCGCCAAGAGATTGTGACTATTGTAGCAAGGTCAATGCTGAGGGAATTTGGGAAATAGAAATTCCAAAGGTCAAAAAAGGATTTTTGTATAAGTATCAAATTGAAACTTCATGGGGAGAAAAAATATTAAAGGCGGATCCCTATGCCTTTTCCTCTGAACTTCGACCGAATACCGCTTCTGTTGTAAAGGGAGTTCCCAAATTTCGTTGGGGAGACAAACGTTGGTTAAACAAAAGAGAAATAGGCTATCAAAAGGCTGTAAATATTTATGAAGTACATCTGGGTTCTTGGAAAAAACAGCAGGACGGAAGTTTTTATAATTATCGGGAAATTGCAAAACTCCTGGTTGATTATTTGACGGACATGAAGTATACTCATATTGAACTCATGCCTTTGGTAGAACATCCTTTGGACGCTTCTTGGGGATATCAGGGAGTGGGGTATTATTCCGTTACAAGTCGCTATGGAAGTGCGGAAGATTTTATGTATTTTGTAAATTATTTACACCAACATGGAATTGGAGTTATTTTAGATTGGGTTCCCGGACATTTTTGCAAAGATGCTCACGGTTTGTATCGTTTTGACGGAGGAGCCTGCTACGAATATGAAGATGCTGTATTGGGAGAGAATGAATGGGGAAGTGCCAATTTTAATGTGGCAAGGAATGAAGTCCGAAGTTTTTTAGTTTCCAATCTGTATTTTTGGTTAAAGGAGTTTCATATTGACGGAATTCGAATGGATGCCATTTCCAATATGCTCTATTACACAAGAGAAAATGAAGTATATGAAAATAAAACTTCCATTGCTTTTTTACAATATTTAAATCAAACGGTACATGAAGAATATCCGACTGTTATGTTAATTGCTGAAGATTCTTCGGCGTTTCCATTGGTTACGAAATATTCCATGGACGGAGGTTTAGGTTTTGACGGAAAATGGAATATGGGTTGGATGAATGACACTTTAAAATATATGGAAATCGATCCTTTCTTCCGAAAAAATCATCATGGAAAATTGACTTTTTCTTTTATGTATGCCTTTTCTGAAAATTTCATTTTAGCCTTATCTCATGACGAGGTAGTGCATGGGAAAAAATCTATCTTAAATAAAATGCCGGGATACTATGAAGATAAGTTGAACCATGTGAAAACTTTATTTTCTTACCAAATGGCTCATCCGGGAAAAAAATTGAATTTTATGGGAAATGAATTTGCTCAAGGTTTGGAGTGGAGATTCTATGAAGAATTGGAATGGCAGGTGTTGGCAGAAAATAAAGGTTGTCAAAACATTCAAAGATATACAAGAGCTTTGAACGCTATGTATGCAAAGGAAAAAGCTTTGTGGTATGACGGTCAAGACGGTTTTGAATGGATAGAACATGAAAACATCGAGGAAAATATGTTGGTTTTTTTAAGAAAAACTCCGGATATGAGCGAGTTGCTGATTGCGGTCTTTAATTTTTCAGGAAAAAATCAGGAAAAATATAAAATAGGAGTTCCTTTGCCAGGAAAGTATGAGTGTATTTTAAATAGTAATGAAACAAAATTTGGAGGCTATCGTCTCGGAAAAAAGATAAGCTACAAGAGTATTGACAGCTCATGGAATTATCGAGAGCAACATATTGAAGTAGATATTGCCGGAAATTCGGCTTTATTTTTAAAATATCGAAAAGGGAAATAAGGAAAAAGAAACAAGGGGGCTAGGGTATGAAAAAGAAAAGAATCATTGCTATGATACTGGCTGGAGGTCAAGGAAGTCGATTGAAAGACTTGACGGAGCGAATTGCAAAACCGGCGGTATCCTTTGGAGGAAAATATCGAATTATTGATTTCACATTGACCAATTGTTCTCACTCCGGAATTGATACTGTGGGAATTTTGACACAATATGAACCTCATGTTTTGAACAATCATATTGGAAGAGGATCACCTTGGGATTTAGATCGAATGGATGGCGGTGTTACAGTTCTTCAACCCCATACGAAGAAAAATGATGAAAATGGTTGGTACAAAGGAACTGCAAATGCGATTTATCGAAATATTAACTTCATTGAAGAATATGATCCGGAATATGTTTTAATTCTATCCGGAGACCATATCTATAAGATGGATTATGACAAAATGTTAAAATATCATATCCAAAAGGAAGCGGATGCTACGATTGGAGTATTTGAAGTTCCTTTATCCGATGCCCCAAGTTTTGGAATTATGAATACATATGAGGATATGACCATTTATGAATTTGAAGAAAAACCGAAAGAGCCGAAAAGTACCCTAGCTTCTATGGGAATCTATATTTTTAAATGGAAAGTTTTAAAATCCTATTTGGAAAAAGATGAGAAAGATAAGAAGTCCAGCAATGACTTTGGAAAAAATATTATCCCGAATATGTTGCATGATGGAAAGAAGCTGGTAGCATATCCGTTTGAAGGTTATTGGAGAGATGTGGGAACCATTCAAAGTTTCTGGGATGCCCATATGGACTTGTTACAAGAAGATAATGAATTGGACTTGTTTGATAAATCTTGGAGAATTAATACAAGACAAGGAATTTATACACCTTCTTATGTAACACCGGAAGCAAAAATCCAGAATACTTTATTGGATAAAGGATGTTTGGTGGAGGGAGAAGTCAAACATTCGGTTATTTTTTCAGGAGTAAAGATTGGGAAAAATTCTAAAGTCATAGATTCTATCATCATGGCGGACACGGAAATCGGAGATAATGTCATTATTCAAAAAGCGATCGTGGCAAATGATGTGAAAGTTTTAGATAATACTGTCATTGGAGATGGAAAAGACATTGTTGTTATTGGAGAAAAAAGAGTCGTAAAAAGTGAACCGGTAAAGTAGGAGATTGGAGGGAAAGCTATGGTTAAAAATTATATGGCGATTATTTATGTAGGAGAGGGAAATGAAAATATCAGTCCTTTAACGAAAGCAAGATCTCTAGCTTCGATTCCGGTAGGGGGATCGTATCGGATTATTGACTTCGCCTTATCCAATGTTGTCAATGCGGGAATTCGAAATGTCGGATTGTTTTGTGGGAATGAGGAGTTGAATTCTTTAACCGATCATATTGGAAATGGCTTTGCTTGGGATTTGGCAAGAAAAAAAGACGGAATTTTCATTTTTAAACAGATGATGGACAATCATTCCAGCTCGGGAAGATCCAGAATTCATAAAAATATGGAATATTTTTTCAGAAGCAGTCAAGAAAAAGTAATTGTTTTAAACAGTCATATGGTATGTAATTTGGATGTCAATGATTTGATTGAGAAGCATGAAGCTTCCGGAAAAGAAATTACCATGGTGTATAAGAAAGTGAAGGATGCTCACGAACATTTTAATCATTGCTCTTCTGTTAAAATAGATGAAAAGAATCGTGTGCTTGGAATTGGACAAAATCTATTTTTTCATGAAGAGGAAAATATTTCCGTAGATGCCTTTGTTATCAGCAAAGAATTGGTATTAAAATTATTAATAGACAGTATTCAAGAGGGCGATTACAATACTTTACCGGAATTAGTAGCTAAAAAATTACCGTCGTTGAATGTGAATGCCTATGAATTTACAGGCTATTTGCAATGTATCAATTCCACAAGGGAATACTTTGATTTTAATATGAAAATTTTGCAAAAAGACATTCGGGAAGATGTCTTTGGAGTTGTATCCGGAAGAAATATTTTGACAAAAGTGAAAGATACTCCTCCAAGTTTGTTTAAAAGTACGGCTCTTGTTGAAAATTCCTTGATCTCAAATGGATGTATCATAGAGGGGACTGTAAAAAACAGCATTCTTTCCAGAGGAGCGGTGGTAGAAAAAGGAGTGGTTTTGGAAGACTGTGTCATCTTACAAGATTGTCATATTCGAAAGGGAGCCGTTCTTAAAAATGTGATTGTGGATAAGAATAATGTGATTCATGAACATGAAAAATTGTCCGCTTCCAAAGATTATCCCCTTGTTATTGAAAAAAGTATGACTTGGGATAGTAAACAATATCAAAATTTAATGAAGTATATTAAGAAAAGATAGGAGGGCTATCATGAAAATTCTTTTTGCAACGGCAGAAGCTTTTCCTTTTATAAAAACCGGAGGTTTGGGGGATGTTGCCTACTCTTTACCGAAAGCGTTACACAAAGAAGACATCGATATTCGAGTCATTCTTCCGAAATATAGTAAAATCAAATCGGAACTCCTGAAAAAACAACAACATATCGGTCATAAGAAAATCTGGGTAGCTCACCACAATGAATATGTAGGAGTGGAAACGGTTCTTTATAAAGGAATACCATACTATTTTATAGACAATGAACGATATTTCAAGAGAAATAATATCTATGGGGAGTTTGATGATTGTGAAAGATTTCTGTTTTTCGCAAAAGCGGTTGTAGAAACCATGGATATAACAGGTTTTACTCCTGATATTATTCACTGCAATGACTGGCAGACAGGACTGATTCCTATTTATTTAAAAGAGCGTGGAAAACAGGATATCAAGACGATCTTTACCATTCATAATCTTCGATTTCAAGGTTTTTTCTTCAATAACGTGATTGAAAGCTTATTGGAAATTGATCGTTATAAATATTATCATGAGGAAGGGATTAAATACTATGATATGATTTCTTTCTTAAAGGCCGGAGTCGTTTATTCCGACTACATTACCACAGTCAGTGAAAGCTATGCGGAAGAAATTAAAACTCCTGAATTGGGAGAAGGCCTACATGGATTGTTCCAAAAATTGGAGTATCGATTGTCCGGAGTGGTGAATGGAATTGACAAGAGCTCCTATCCTCTACCGAAAAAATCAAAAGAAGATTTGAAAACAGCTTTACAGAAACGACTCGGTTTAAAAGTGGAAAAAGATATTCCTTTGATTGCTATGATCACTCGCTTGGACAGTCAAAAAGGAATTGATTTTGTCATTGAAAAAATGGATGAAATCATGTCAATGGGAGTTCAGTTTATTTTGTTGGGAACGGGAGAAGATCGCTATGAAAACTTTTTCCGCTGGAAAGAAAGTCAATATCCGGGCTATCTTTGTTCCTATATTGGATTTGACTCCGATTTGTCTTTGGAAATCTATCAGGGAGCCGACTTATTTTTAATGCCGTCCGTGTATGAACCGTGCGGTCTTGCTCAAATGATTGCGATGAGATATGGATGTGTTCCTGTGGTGCGAGAAACAGGAGGACTTCGGGATACGGTCACTCCGTATAATGAATATACGGGGGAAGGAGACGGATTCGGTTTCCGGGAATTGAATGCGAATGATATGATGAAAACTTTACACTATGCAATTCGAACCTACCATAATCCGAAAGAATGGCATATTTTAGTGGAAAACGCAAAGAAGAGAAAAAATTCATGGAAGGAATCTGCGAAAAAATATCAAGTAATTTATCAAAAGGTACTGGGAAGATTCCATGAAGTAGAAGTGATTAAGAATAAGAAGAAAAAATAAAAAATCTGAATGAGACAGTGAAATGATTCTTTTTCGAAAGGAAAATTCCACTGTCTCAAATTTTTTTCCTATCATTTTCAAATAGGATTTTGAACTATGCTTGAAAGAAAATGAAAGATATTGAAAGAAAAAGATTGAAACAAGGAAAAGAATATGTTAGGATAGAAGAAAAAGAAGGGATGGAAGTATGTTAGGAATAGAAAGACAAAATTATATCATACGACTATTGGAAGAAAAGAAATTTTTACGACTCAGTGAACTTGTGGAGCAACTACGTGCTTCCGAAGCTACGATTCGTCGAGATTTGAATACTTTAGAAAGAAAAGGGAGACTGCTTCGAGTTCATGGAGGAGCAAAACTTCTTTCCAAGCTCATACATGAAAAAGGAATGTCGGAGAAAAAAATGTTACATTTGCAGGAAAAACAGAAAATTGCAAAACTTGCTTCCAAGTATCTGGAAGATGGACAAAAAATCTACTTGGATGCAGGAAGCACTGTGGAAGCACTGATTCCTTATTTAGAAGAAAAAAAGGACATTGAAATTGTGACGAACGGATATTCACATCTTTCTCATTTATTAGGAAAGGGGATTCCTACTTATCTAATTGCAGGAAGAGTAAAGGAAAAAACGCAGTCTTTGGTGGGAGCCAGAGCCGTTTTATCTTTACGAGATTTTTATTTCGACATTGCTTTTTTAGGAGCAAATTCTATGAATGAAGAGACTTTTATGACTCCGGATCCGGAAGAAGCCATTGTCAAAGAAGCCGTCGTCAGAAGAGCAAATAAAAGCTATATATTGGCGGACAGCTCAAAGTGGGGGCAAGAACCGGGGATTGTTTTTGCAGGAAAAGAAGATGTTATTCTAATTACAGAGGAGGAGGGAAAATGATTTACACGGTAACCTTAAATCCGGCGATTGATTATTACATTGAATTGGAAGAGTTTCAGGAACAAGAGTTAAACAATTGTGAAAATTCTTATACCATTATGGGGGGAAAAGGAATCAATGTATCCAAAGTTTTGGACAATTTTGGGATAAAAACATTGGCACTCGGTTTTATAGGCGGATTTACCGGCGATTATATTAAAAAGGATTTTTGTCTTGCCAAGATGAAAGAACAGTTTACCGAATTGAAAGAAAATACAAGAATCAACGTTAAAATGAAGACGAAAGTCGGGGAAAGTGAAATTGCGGGAAAGGCTCCCAATATTTCAGAAGAAGATTTAAAAAGATTTTATAAGACATTGGAACAAATCAAAGAGGGAGATCTTTTAGTATTGTCCGGCAGTGTTCCGAAGAGCTTATCGGATGAGATTTATGCGGAACTGATTGCAAGAGTTCCCAAAGGAGTTCGGATTATTTTGGATGCGAGAGGTAAAGCCTTTGCAAAAGCTTTGGAAAAGGGAGTTTATTTTACAAAGCCGAATCGGAAAGAATTGGAAGAATATTTTGAACGAGAGCTTCCTAGCTTAGAAGAACTTGTGGCAGCAGCAAAGGAACTACAAAAACGAGGAAGTAAATATGTCATTGTATCTCGAGGAGGAGAGGGATCTTTTTGTGTCACGGAGGATAAAGTTCTTATCGGAAACGCACCGAAGGGAAAGTTAATTTCTTCCGTGGGAGCAGGAGATTCTATGGTAGCTGGAATTCTTTATGCTTTAGAAAAGGGATGCAGTATAGAAGAAGCTTATTCGTATGGAATTGCTGCAGGAAGTGCCACCGCTTTTTCCGAGGGATTGACAAATTTACAGGATATGGAAAAGATAAAAGAAAAAGTAATCATAGAGGAATATCAAGGAAAATAGGAGGAGCCATGTTAAGAAAGTTTATTCAAAAAGAATGTATTTCGTTGGAATTACAAAGTAAAAACAAAGCGGATGTTATTGATGAATTGATTGGAATTTTGGATAAGGCGGGAAAACTGAATGACAGAGAAATTTTTAAGAAAGAAATTTTAAAAAGAGAAGCTCAAAGTTCGACGGGATTGGAAGAAGGAATCGCCATTCCTCATGCAAAAACGGCAGCTGTAAAAGTTCCGAGTATTGCGATTGGAATTTCCAAGGAAGGATTGGATTATGAGTCTTTGGACGGAGAAGTTTCCCGACTATTTTTTATGATTGCGGCAGCGGAAGGAGCAGAGGATACTCATATTGAATTGCTTTCCAAATTAAGTACGATTTTATTGGAAGATGAAGTACGGGAAGCTTTATTGCATGCAAAATCCAAAGAAGAAGTGATTCAAATGTTAGAAGAGGAGATGGCAAAAGAAGAAGAGGAAGAAAGTTTTTTGAAACCGGAAATATCACAAGATTTTCCGGAAGTGTTGGCAGTCACCGCCTGTCCTACAGGAATTGCTCATACCTATATGGCGGCAGATTCTTTGAGAAAAAAAGCGGAGGAAATGGGAATCAACATCAAAGTGGAAACGAACGGTTCCACAGGAGTCAAATATGAATTGACCGCAGAGGAAATTAAGGCAGCAAAGGGAATTATTGTGGCGGCGGATAAAAATGTGGAAATGGAAAGATTTGCAGGGAAACATGTAGAAATTGTTCCTGTGAAAGAGGGAATTAAAAATCCACAAAAGTTGATTCAAAATGCCCTACAACAAAAAGCACCGATTTATCAAAGCACAGCAAAAACTACATCACTTGGAAGTACGAAAAAGGAAAGAACAGGATTTTATAAACATTTGATGTCAGGAGTATCCAATATGCTTCCGTTTGTAGTAGGGGGAGGAATCCTGATTGCAATTTGTTTTATGTTCGGGATTAAGGCCTTCGATCCCAATGATCCGAGTTATCATCCTTTTGCAAAGTTAGTCAATGATATCGGAGGGGGAAACGCTTTCTTTTTAATGATTCCGGTATTGGCAGGATTTATCGGAATGAGTATTGCAGATCGACCGGGCTTTGCTCCGGCAATGGTTGGAGGACTGATTGCCATGAACAATGGCGGGGGATTCTTAGGAGGACTTATCGGAGGTTTTCTTGGGGGATATTCAATTGTTTTCCTGAAAAAAGTATTTGCAAAATTACCGGAAAGTTTAGAAGGAATTAAACCGGTATTATTGTATCCATTATTCGGTATGTTTATTACAGGGAGCATTATGTATCAGGTGATTGTTGGACCAATTGCAACGATCAATAATGGACTGACGGGCTTTTTAAATAATTTAGGAACCGGAAATTTAGTGTTACTTGGAATTGTTTTAGCGGTGATGATGAGTACCGATATGGGAGGTCCGATTAATAAAGCAGCTTTTACTTTCGGAATTGCAACCATTGCTGCAGGAAACTATGCTCCTCATGCAGCGGTTATGGCAGGAGGTATGGTTCCTCCTCTAGGAATTGCCTTAGCAACAACTTTGTTTCAAAATAAATTCACGGAAGATGAAAGAACGGCAGGGAAAACTTGTTATATCTTGGGCTTATCTTTTATTACGGAAGGAGCGATTCCTTTTGCGGCTTCCGACCCGATTCGAGTTATTCCGAGTTGTATGGTCGGAGCGGGAATCGCAGGAGCTTTGACTATGCTATTCGGAGTGCAATTACCGGCACCTCATGGAGGAATTTTTGTGATTCCCGTGGTGACTCATCCCATACAATATCTCCTTGCGATTGGGATAGGATCTCTTGTGACGGCAGTGTTATTAGGAATTCTAAAAAAATCGAAATAAAAAGAAGGAAGTTCGTAAGGGAATTTTAAAGAGTTTAAAGATGAGGTTGTCTCAAAAAATAATTTTGTACTGTACTTAAAATTTTACATTTAAGATTTTGGGTACAGTACAATTTTGAAATAATTTTTTCTTTTTTTTACTTATCTTTTTCCTACCATAATATCCAGAATCACTTCATCCGTTTCCTTCATTCCGGCTTGAGCCAATTCTCCAATATTTTTTATTGTTTCTTCAATATCTTTTCCAACAATTCCATCTTCCGGTCTTAGTACACCTTTATTTAAAGCCAACATACAGGCATCAAAGGCAGAATACACTCCGGAAGAAATTTTCAAAGCACAGGAGGCTTTCGCTCCATCACAAATAACTCCTGACAAATTTCCTAACATATTCGTAATGGCATCACAAACATTATAATAGCTTCCCCCTTCCAAGTAGGTCAGAGCCGCAGCTACTCCACTCGAAGCACAGATGGCCCCGCAATATGCAGACAAACGTCCTACATTGGTTTTCACATGAATTGTAATCATATGAGATATGAAAAGGCCTCGTATCATTTGTTCATAGCTTACATTTCTTTCTCTACAATAACGAATAACCGGTAAAGAAGCTGTCATTCCTTGATTCCCGCTACCACTTGTTGTCATTACGGGCAGACTACACCCACTCATACGAGCATCACTTCCGGCACTTGCATAACTTGCTGCCTTATTTCGAATATCATTTCCGTAAATGCCACGTTGAATATTTTCTTCAATCATTTTTCCAAGATTGACTCCATATTTTCCTTTCAATCCCTCTTCTGCAATGGCACTGTTATAGGCAATGACTTGGAAAAATAAGGGTTCTATCTCAGAGAGAGGAATTTCTTTTGCCATATCATAAATCAATCTTACACTTAAAATTTTGCGATCACTCAAAGGAGAATTGAAATTCCCGTCATTACAAGCCTGTGCAAGTAATATCTTTCCATCTTTTTTCAATTCGGTAACATTGGTATGCGTATGTTTAATTTCAATAGAAGCAGTATGATTTTCGGTGCTTGCCTCAATACGGATATATAGTTTAATATCTCCTTCTTGCGTATGGGTATGAATTCTTTTTTCCCCATAGTAACGTTTCACTTCTTCCAATTGTTCCTTCGTCACATCACTAATGACCATGAGTTCTTTTTCCGCGTCTCCGGCAACAAATCCCATGGCTACCGCCGCCTCAATTCCTACCATTCCTTCACTGCTTGGTATGAATACGCTTTTTACATTTTTTATCATATTTCCGGATAAATAGATATCAATCTTTTCCGCTTTTTCTCCCAATATCTGAGCTAATCTTGCCGCAGCATAAGCAATGGCGATTGGTTCTGTACAACCTTCTGCCGGCACGATTTCTTCTTGTAAGATATTTAATACTTTTTCTTGTAACTCCTTCTCCATGCTTCCCCCTTAAATGATCTACGATTCTTCTCTTCCAGTATATAGGAAAAGCAAAAAAAAGTAAAGCACCTTGCTTGTAAAAATCTCAAAAATGAGCTACAATGAGAAAAAAAGTATAAGGAGGCAGCAAAATGGAAGAAATCAAAAAATTGGCGGATTGGATTCAAAATAGCACTCATCTCGTTTTTTTTGGAGGAGCCGGAACAAGTACAGACTCTGGAATTAAAGATTTTCGTGGAAAAAATGGTCTTTATCAAGAAAGCTTTCATGGCTATGCTCCCGAAGAAGTGTTGAGCATTGACTTTTTTCGTACTCATCACGACCTATTTTTAAAATATGTGGAAGAAAAATTAGCCATTCATAATATTAAACCCCATGCAGGACATTATGCCTTAGTGGAACTCGAAAACATGGGAAAATTAAAAAGTATTATCACACAAAATATTGACAATTTACACCAGGAAGCAGGCAGTAAAAAAGTATTGGAACTTCATGGAACTTTAAAAGATTGGTACTGTCTTTCCTGTAACAAACATGACACTCACAATTTTTCCTGTGCTTGTGGCGGAATTGTTAGACCTAACGTGACTCTCTATGGAGAAATGTTAAATGATAAGGTGACGGAAGAAGCCGTTCAGGAAATTCGAAAAGCAGATGTTATCATCGTTGCAGGAAGCAGTTTAACTGTTTATCCTGCGGCCTATTATCTGCAATACTATCGTGGAAATCAATTGGTTATTATCAATCAATCTCCAACACAATATGATAAGCAAGCAGGCCTTTTAATTCCTGAAAATTTTGCTCGTACCATGACGGAAGTATTAAACTGCTTAAAACAAAAGTAGTCACATAATCTGTCCATTTCTAGGACGCTCGACAGTATAAGGATAAATACCTTCCTTTGAATAACAAGTCTGTCAGTCTATTTTCAAAAACTCTATATAAGCATTGTAACCAAAAATGTACGATTTTTTAAAGAAAAAGCCGTACATTTTTTATTTTCATGAGCTCTTCTCTTTCTAAATATGATGGTGTAGCAAAATAAAAAGCTCTTTTTATATCAGGAAATGAAAAATGTTCCTGATGTAATTTTTTTCAGAGACAATCTTTGCCAATGCTCGAATATATTCATAACTTGTTCCACAGCAGCCCCCTAATATATTCACTTTTTGATTTCGAATGACAGGGAGCAAAACCTCTATTATTTGTTCTACCGTTTCCGTATAATCTCCGTTTTGATTCGGTAATCCAGCATTGGGATACAAAGAAATATATTTTGTAGTACAAGATTGTATCTTTTGAATCAAAGGAACCAAATGTTTTGCTCCGAAGGAACAGTTGAAACCAAAAGATAAGATAGAAGGTCTATCTAAGGACAAGATGAGAGATTCCATGCTCTGCCCTGTGAATAACTTTCCCTGTTTGTCCACAGTCGCTGAAATACAAATCCATAATGCCTTCTTTCGAAAAGCAAAAACTTCTTCTGCCGCAATGACTGCGGCTTTTGCATTCAAAGCATCAAAAATGGTCTCAATCAAAATTCCGTCCACTCTCCCGTCAACAAGTCCTAATATTTGCTCATAGTACGCCTCTTTCAAGTCTTGAAATGATAAGCTTTCCTGATAAGGAAGATCTCCTAATGAAAGACTTAAACTTTTGTTGCTAGGCCCCACAGAACCGAGAACATAGATTTTTTTTCTACTCTCTTCCGCCGCTCGTCTTGCAATTTCGGCAGACTTTTTAGCAAGAGAATACGCCTTCTTTTCCAGCTGATAGTTTTTCAAAGAAATGGCATTGCAATTAAAGCTGTTCGTTTCAATGATGTCCGCTCCCGCTTCAATATATTTTTTGTGAATTTCCAAAATAATCTCCGCCCTTGTTTCATTTAAAATTTCATAGCAGCCTACAGACCCGCAAAAATCCTCCGATTGCAAGGAATATTTTTGCAATACCGTCCCCATAGCTCCGTCCAATATTAAAATCCTTTTGCTCAATTCCTCGTGCAACATCTTATTCCACCTCTTTCAAATTTCAAATGATTTCTGTGAAAATTATAATTTTTTTGCAATTTCGTTCTTGTGCTAGGTAACATAACACTGATAAAATCAAGATCATTCAAAGAAAGAATACCCATATAACAATGCACTTCTTCCAAGTCATAAAAGATTATAAAAAGCACTTAAAAATATTTATTATGAATTTTGTTTGAAAAAATAGAAAAGCTATGGTATAATACTGGAGGTGTGCTGACATAGCTCAGGTGGTAGAGCAACGGCATGGTAAGTCGTAGGTCGATGGTTCGAGTCCATTTGTCAGCACCATTGTTTTTTATACCTTTCTCTGAAGTTTTCGGGACTAAAGTTGAGAGCTTCTTAAGTACTAATTAGTTTCTTTTGAATATCTATATTCAAATACTAGCTAATTTCCCTAAGACTTTTATGGGCAAAATTTCCATTGGAATTATTAGCCTCCTATAGACTCACTTCAAAACCTTTTTTCTTTTAAAATCTCTACTTACTTTATTCTATCTCTACTTCTTTTAAGTTTTCAGTTACCTTCTTTATTAAATAAGCTGAATACAAATCTCTTTGTATTTTTGCATTTCCTATTTTTAGCCATCTTTCTTTATTTGATATATTTATCGTTCCATCTTCCTTGAATTTATTAGGGGTATTAGCTCTTCGTTGTCTATCTAAATTTTTTTGTAATTTTACCTTTTCTTTTTCATTCAAATCTATATTTTCAGCAAGTATTTTTAACTCTGTTTTTTCATCATTTACCATTGCAATTGTTGAAGTTTCTATATCTAGTCCTACTTCTTTTCTCTATTAAAATTATGCTTTTTAGGTGGAATCCATTTAAATGTTATTTGCACATACTATTTATTTTTACTTTTCACAACTTTTTTAAGTTTACAAAAAAATAATTTATCTAAAAAACAATTCATAGCGTAAGTATCATTTTTCTTTATTAAAAGTTCTATATTTAAACCTAACTAAGATATTATATTTTCATCTTTGATTTATAAACTGAAAATAGTCCCTTCTAAAACATCTTTCGTGTTTATAATAACTTCTTCTATAATTTTAGCCCTGTTATTCTTTTGATATTAGCTAATGTTCCATGTGGAATTGTTTAGTACACTTCACAGGACAGGTTTAATACAAATTTCATGGAGCCTTGTTGTGTGGTGATATTTCCAGCCATTCTCAAGTAAGATTTTAACTAGTGTCTTGTAAGGTATTAGTTTTGACATGTCTACCTCCTTCTAAAATATATTATACGTATTTTTTATACGTATATCAAGAGTTTTTAAGACACTTTCATCATATCTTGTATTTTCAATGATTTTTAATAATTACAATTATGATAACTTTCTATAAAATACTATAACCATTTTTTATTTTTTCTATCATAAAGAAGTAAAATTAAAAAAAATCTCACAAACTCCTTTTTTATGTGGATAAATAAATAATATATGATACAATATAAAAATAATATTCGAAAATTAATGTATCAAGAAAAGTATTTTATTGTGAATTCTCTATGGTAGTTATTCCCATGCGCGCGAATGGGATTACTATAAATAAAAAATACATAAAAGGAGGACAGTATGAAAAAAAGAAAGGAAGTAATGGCTTTATTTTTTCTGGTGACAGCTCTAATAGGCACGAGTTGTTCATCTGGTGGAGGAGGTCATGGAGGCAGTGGGCCTGGAGTTGATTCAGTTCCCATTGGAAGTGTTAGAGATAAGAAAGGAGGAATAACAAAACCGGATGTCAAAATGGGTTTTCCTGTTGTAAGCAATCCAGAATTAATAGTATCAGTAACACCCAATACGCCTACAACACCAAGTCCAAGTACTGCATTGGAACCAGTAGTAACACCATCAATTATTACTACGGATCCTAGTGTAGCACCAGGAGATTTTGTGGGCGGAAAACGACAAAACCAAGTACAGTTAAATAGTGTAGAAATTCCGAAAGATGCAAACAATTATAATGGATCGGGAGTGACAGTAGCGGTTATGGATAGTGACTTTTTATCTTATGAATTTGCAAATTCACTGAAAACAGACAAATTGAAAGGACGTTTTCAACAGTATGAAGAAATTGGACCGGGGAGTGGAACTCAAAATGGGAGTGATCACGGTTATCGAGTTGCAAGAGTCGTTGCAGATATTCAAGAAGGGATTGCAAAAGGAGCTAATATTGTGGGAACCACATTTGGAATTCGTTCTGGCAGTGGAGTTGGAATTCGAACGGATGCAAATAAGTACTTAGAATTGTTTAAAAAGAGACCGGATATTAAAATTTTTAATCAATCTTTTGGACAAACCATGGATATTACAAGATATAAAGCATATATTCAAAATCAATTGTATCGATATTATGGAAATATAGAGGAGAATTTTAAAAGAGTTTTGGAACAAGAATATTCACACTACAAAAAAGGAGTGAATGAAGATCGATTATTTATTTGGGCAGCAGGAAATACTGTACGTAGAACTAGTACCTATACAGAATATTTTGATAACCCAATGGTAGAAGCAGGATTGCCCTACTATATGAAAGAATTAGAAAAAGGATGGCTTGCTGTGGTAGGCTTAGATTTACGAAATCCAGATGAACCAAAAGAGTTTGAAAATGGAAAATCTGGTGGTCATTTAGCAAGAGCAGGGGTTGCAGCGAATTGGGCGATTGCAACGGATGGTGTCATGGATATTAAGCACGGAATAGGGGGATATGATTCAGATGCACGAAAAAGTTATCATAAAACAGATACTGTCACAATTGCGGGCTCCTCTTTTGCAGCACCAAAAGTAGCAGGGGCGGCAGCTTTGATTAAACAGAAATATCCTTGGATGGGAGCTAACGAGCTAAGACAAACCATTTTAACAACAGCAAAAGAAGTGGAAGATTTATATCGTTCTACAAATAGAGGGCATTGGGTTCCTATTGGCAATCACATGGAAAGATGGGAGAACTATAATGAAAGAAGACATCTGACCAAAGAACAGCTTCGAAATATTTATGGATGGGGAATTTTAGATGTCAATAAGGCTATAAATGGACCTGCAAAGTTTGATCGACGTTTGACAACATTAACTGACGTAAACGGTCGATTTAAAGCAAATATTGCAGATGCTAATATGAGATCTATTTTTTCAAACGATATTTCTGGAGATGGAGGATTGTATAAGACTGGAAAAGGAAGCTTAGCTTTAACAGGAGATAATAGCTATACAGGAAGTACGGTTGTTCATCAAGGAAATTTGGAAGTATACAAGGGATTAAAATCAGATGTAACGATTGATAAAGAAGGAAGATTAATCCTATCTCAAAATTCAAGACTAGCAAACGTATCGAATGGTGGAACAGTAGAGAATATCGGATCAGGAGCAATTATTCAAGGGAATTATAATTCGACAGCAAATTCTCTTTTAATTGCGGATGTAGGTTCTAGATTAAAAATTCAAGGAACTACAAGATTAGAGAATGGATCAACTTTAGCAGTTTTACCACAAAAATATGTATCTTCTACAGCAGTAAGCACGCCAATGTTGGAATCAGCGGGAGGAGTACAAGGACTATTTGATGTTGTACTGGCACCAGCTATGATTAAAACAAAAATAGATCAAAGTGGAAATCAAATAAATTTAACGGTACAAAGAAGAAATGTGGAAGAAGTGATGTCAGGACAAGGAGAAAGTGTTGAAAATGTAGCTAGAAATTTAGAAGAAGCATATAAGGACGCAGATGAAGGAAAAACAAATCTTTCTTTCAAAAATACTTTAGCAGAATTACAAGGGATAGGAAGTACTGCATCTTTAGCAGGATATATGTCTAGTTTATCTGGGGAAGTATATGCCTCAGCACAATTATTAACCTTTCAACAAACACAGGCAGTCAATCGAGATTTATCAAATCGTATGGCAAGTTTGAGCAATTTGGATGGAAAACATGAATCAAGTGTATGGATGAGTTATATCAATGCAAATGGACGAATTTCACAAAAAGGATATGACAAAGCAAATACAAGACTGAATAGCGGACAATTTGGACTAGATACTAAAGTTGGGAAAAATTCCATTCTTGGGGTAGCAATTAATTACTCAAAAGCCAATGCTTATTTTGACCACTATGCTGGAACGTCTGAAAGCGATGGTATTGGAGTTTCCGTATATGGTAGACATAAGCTTACGGATAATCTTTATGCACAGGGAAGAATCGGGATTGCATCATTATCTACAGATGTAGAGAGACAAGTTTTAAATGGTCATTCAAATATTCATCATCATGATATTCTATATTCTGCATATGCTGAAGTAGGATACGATATGAAAAAAGATAATTTTAAAGTAACACCATTTGTAGGTTTCTCTCATGATATGTTGAAGAGAGGAAGTTTTGATGAAAATGTCAATGACTTATCTATTTCGGCAAACAAAAAAACTTATCATAAAGACATGATAGTTGTAGGAATGAAAGCTCAGTATGATATTGCTCATGATAAAGGTCGAGCAACACATTTAATGGCAGAAGCTTCTGTAGGAAAAAATTTAAGCTCTCGAAACTTAGATTTTAAAGCATCTTATGATGGACATAGGACAGAAGAAGTGGAATTCAAAGGAGCAAAAATGCCGGATTATACTGTATGGACTGGAATTGGAGTCGAACATGATTTTACAGATCAATTTTCTATGTATACAAATTATGATCTAAAAGTAGAAAATGACAAAATTGCTGATAAAGTAGCAAGTGTTGGCTTCAAATATAAGTTCTAATTGGGACTTACAGTAAATTTATAAACTTGATTTTATATGGAGTATTTTTATAAATATGAAATCGCAAGCTAGGAACATCATTCCTAGCTTGTTTTTATATATAGAAAAATATTTGTATTCAGCATACTTAATAAAGAATGTAAAAGAAAATTTAGAAGAAGTAGATATAGAAAAAGTAAATAGAGATTTTGAAAAATTTGTAAAAATACACAATATAGAGATAGATAGAATTAAAAAATGAAATACACCCACACTAAAAAGTATGGGATTTTAAAAGAAAACAAGATTTTGAAGTGAGCCTATAGGACGCTAATAATTTCAACGGAAATTTTGTCCATTAAAGTCTTAAGGAAATTAGTTAGTGTTTGAATATCTATATTCAAACACTAACTAATTAGTACTTAAGAAGCCCCCGACTTTAGTCGTGAGAGCTTCAGTGTTTTCTAAACAAAGAGATACAAAATCAAAATTACAGAGTCAGATCCCCTTCTCTTATTTTATTTCGTCTTCGTAAGAATTGAGCAAAGACATAACTTAAGAGAGCAGGAAGAAAAAAATGCAAAAGTAACATGGAAGGAATGGAAGAACTTCCCATAACTGCCAAAGTGGAAATTTGTCCAACCAGACCGCTTGTTCCCATTCCGGAACCAACGGAATTACTTTCCATATGAAAAACGGTTGTTGAAAGAGGACCTAAAATTGCACTGGCTAAGATGGGAGGGAGCCATATCCAAGGATTTTTAATGATGTTTGGAATTTGCAACATAGAAGTTCCCATTCCTTGAGAAATAAAACCTCCCATTCCGTTCTCACGATAAGAAATGGTTGCAAAGCCTATCATCTGACAACAACAACCGACCAAAGCAGCTCCGGCGGCGAGTCCATGAAGTCCCAAAGAAATTCCGATAGCTGCGGAACTGATAGGCAAGGTCAAAATCATTCCCATAGAAACGGCTAGGGTAATTCCCATCATAACAGGATGTAATTCGGTAGCTTTGTTGATAATTTCTCCCAAATATTTCATGAAAAAACTAATTCCGGGAGAAATAAAAATTCCAACGAGACAACCGACAATAATTGTAAAAGCCGGTAGTAAAATAATGTCCAATTTTGTTTTTCCGGAAAGTTTTGTAATAAGCAAAGCGGCAACTAAAGAGGCGATATAGGCTCCCATAGGTTCTCCGATTCTTATTTGAGCGATTCCCTCTACAACTTGAATGCTTCCTGCTCCAAAGGCTCCCGTGATTAAAGAAGCGATGAGTACCAAAGGAGGAACTTGTAACGAATAAGCAACTCCTACTCCAATGGCAGGTCCCATAAAATATTGGGCTAAGGTTCCGAATTGAATCAAAATAGGAAGATGTAAAAATTGCCCACATTGTTTTAAAATTAAGCCGATGATTAAGGAAGAAAATAGCCCCAAAGCCATACCGTTTAAAGTTTTAATACAAAAATTTTTCATATGATTGTTCACTCCTCTTTTATGTAATGTCAAATGACAAGACAGTTATTTATGAGTTATTATACTTAGAAAATAAAATTTTAGCAAGTACTTTTAATACTTTTCTAGGAGCTTTCTAAATGTTCACAAGAAATTTTTAGAATTTATGCTATAATACAAAAATAAAAAAGGAGCTGTTTCAAGATCTTGCACTCCATGAAGGGAAGAAAATCTATTTTGAAACAGCTCTTTTGATATTTTACAAATTTTTGTATGGTTCCATATAAAGAGAAAAAATGGAAGATAAAAGATTCCGAGTATAAGGATGAGTCGCTTCTTTTACTTTATCTCCGTCCAAGACTTCTACAATATTTCCCAAATACATAACGGCAACTTGATGAGCAAAAGACTGTACTAAAGCTAAATCGTGACAGATAAAAATAATCGCAATCCCTTTTTCTTTTTGTAGTTGCACTAAAAGTTCTATAATGTTTTTTTGAATGGAAACATCCAAAGCGGAAGTGGCTTCATCGCAAATCAGAATTTCCGGTTCCAAAGAAATTGCTCTTGCAATTCCCAGTCTTTGTTTTTGTCCTCCGCTCATATTTTGCGGATACTTATATAAAAAGTTTTCCGGCAATTCCACCATGTTTAAAAGTTCCAAAGCTTTTTCTTTTTTTTCGGAATTTCGAAGTCTTCCGTAGTTCATCAGAGGCTCTGTCAGAATGTCAATTACTTTCATTTTGGGACTGAAAGCCGCCCAGGGATCTTGAAAAACCATCTGAATATTTTGACGACTTTCCCAGACTTCTTTTTGGGAAAATTCATGAATATTTTTATGGTGGTATAGAATTTCTCCCGAAGTAGGTTTTTCCAAGTTCATTAACATTCGAATATAAGTGGTTTTTCCGGAACCGGATTCTCCGACAATTCCCAAAGTTTTTCCCCTGTATACCTTTAGACTTACTTGATTACAGGCAATCAAGGCTTCTCCTTTGTAGCTCGTGAACACCTTTGTCAAGTTCTTGCTTTCTAAAATCATATCTTTTTCATCAAACAAATCGATCACCATCCATTTCCGGAACCGCGGCGAGTAATTTTTTTGTGTAATCACTTTGCGGATGTTCTATGACATCTTCCCTTGTTCCCTGATCTACGATTTTTCCATTTTGCATCACAATAATTTGATCGGACATATAGGCAGCCACTCCTATATTATGAGTGACCAAAAGAAATGTCGTATTTGATTCTTTTCGAAGCTCTAAAAGTTCTCGGATAATATGAGCCTGTGTGGTCACATCCAAAGCGGAGGTGGGTTCATCTGCCAAAATGAGTTTCGGTTGAAAGGTGAGAGCCATAGCAATCCCGACTCTCTGTTTCATTCCTCCGGACAGTTGATGAGGATAACTTTCCATGACATTTTTAGGCTCATGCAATTTCACTTTTTTCAACATCCAAAGAGCCTTTTCTTCTGCTTCTTTTTTGGATAAGTGGCTATGTGCTTGAATATATTCCACATACTGACTTCCTATTTTGCGAATGGGATTTAAAGTTCCTCCACAGTCTTGAGAAATCATAGTAATCTCTGTTCCGCGAAGCTGTAGCCAATCTTTGAGAGACTTCTTCAGAAGAGAAATTCCCTCATAGAGAATATCTCCGGCAATGACTTTTCCCTGATTGGATAAAAGTCCAAGAATAGCACGGAGAACGGTAGATTTTCCCTACAATGTCAAGCAATTGCTATATAATTTTCTAAAATTATCTATTTTTCTACAATTTCTATTTCTCCACTTCTTGATACGATTATTTTATCAATTAAACTTCTCACATAAGCTTTCAGCAAACCTTCCTCATCTAAGACATCAATATCCGTTTCTTTCTTTGAATCAATCTTCTCCGACTTCAATTCTTCCAACTTACTCTCCAATAATATCTTTTTATCTTGTATAAGAGATTTTTCCTTTAGATACACCTCTTTTAAAATAATTTTCTTTTTGTGGTTTTCATAGATGATTTGTAAATTGCTGTTTAACATGGATATTTCATTTAGAATATCTTCTTTTACTTTCTCATTATCTATAACCTTATCTTCTTTTAATGTGTTTTGAATCTTAAAATCTTTTAATTTAGGTTTTATAAGTTCAATAATATCTTTCTCTCTGATATTGTTTGGTGTTTTCTCAGCTTTACATAAATTACAGTAATAACTTCTATACTTGTATATTTTATCTGAATTTTTCTTTTGTCTACTATCACTGCGAAAACTCATATGTCTACCACATTCTTTACAAAAAATCTTATCAGAAAAAATAGAACGATTTTTGTTTCCTGTATATCCCCCAAAACTTCGTTTTTCCTTTATTTTCTTAACCTTATCAAACACTTCTCTTGAAACAATTGCTTCATGAGTGTTGGGGATTATCTTCCATTCTTCTTCAGGAAGTAAAATTCTTTTTCTTCCACCTATTTTGGTTTCTTTGTATTTATTGTATACATAATCACCTGTATATAGTTCATTACTTGTAATCTGCGAGATAGATGGATTTGTCCAAACTCTTTTCTTTACTTTACTTCCTGTAACCAAATTTCCGGTATAATCCGAAAGCTTTAGTTCCTCTTTTCGTTCAGAGCGAGTGATATATCCTTTTTCATTGAATATATTGGCAACTTGAATGCAAGAATAGCCTTTTAACAACAAGTCAAAGGCCTCTTTAACTATAAAAGCTGTCTTTTTATCAATGATAATATGATATTTATCTTCAGGATCTTTGATATATCCGAAAGGTGCTGCCCAGTTCGTATTCTTCCCCTGTGATTTGATTTGTTTGACAGCACCTCTCACCTTCTCAGATAGCTCCTTACTGAATAAATCATAATACAAAGTTTTAAATTGTGTATCTGTATCTATTCCGTTTCCATTTTCATTTATGGAATCATAGTTATCATTAATAGCAATAAATCGTATTTTCAAAAATGGTAATATATTGCTCAAATAATCTCCAAGCAAAATATAATCTCTTGAAAACCTAGACATATCCTTTACAATTATAGTTCCTACTCTACCACTTTTTATATCATCAATAAGTCTTAAAAATGAAGGTCTGTTTGTGTTAGTAGCAGAATACCCATCATCTATATATTCTTCTATTTCATTGTCCTTCAGAGAGTTCTCATTTTCAATGTAACTTCTTATATAATCTCTCTGATTTACTATGCTTATACTTTCATCTGTTTTTTTATAATCTTCCTCTGAAAGTCTCAGATAAATAGCTATTCTATTCATTCTCTACCTCCAACTCTTTATCCATATATTTATCAAAGTTAAACTTAAAGTATATGGTTACTTGCTTATATTTTGAGATTTCTATATGACTAATTAGAGTATCAACCAGTTCTTTATCCACATCTATACTCTTATCATCTAAACAGCAAAATAGAGTTTCTATGAATTTTTTAAGTTCCTTTTTTCTTTTCTTCACATTTCTTTTTTTGTCATCCAAGATTTTCAATTCATTTTTTATTGTTTTTATCTGTCTGTCTATTTTATTGCTTTCTTTTTTAAATTCACTTAAAAGAACTTCGCCCTTAACATAATTTTCATATTGTTCCTGTAGTTTGACTCTAAGAGAATCAATCTTTTTATTATTTGTATCTATTTTTAGAGAAACTTGATTTATCTTTTCAGCACTTACTTTCTCCAAATAAGTTTTGAGGCGTAGTCCTTTATCCTCTTGATAAAAACTTAAAAATAGTCGTTTTAAAGTATCAACTAAAATCCTATCCAGATCCGTTTCATAAATTCTGACATGAGATTTTTCTAAATTTAACCTATCTGTGCCTTTACAATAATAGCAATAGCAAATTTCATCATTAACTTTAATTCCCCTTGATCCATATTGTTTTTTCAAATTTCTCCCGCAAATACTGCACCTTATGAGTCCATCATACTTTCCTTCTTTGTTATGATCTCTTTGAATTTTTACTCCAACATTTTCTTTTCCGTCTTTTATGATGTTTTTCAGTGAATGGTAAGGTAGATGGTTTTGTTTTTTCTCCTTTATCTCTCTGATATTTTCAAATGTGGTTTTGTCTATTAAACCTTCGTGGGTATTCTCTGTTATAATCCACTCTTCTTTATCACGAAACTTGCTTTTTAGATTTAAATCATTTCTATTTGAATGTATCCTTTGGATTAAATTTCCAATATACACTTCATCGGAAAGGATTTTTGATATATAAGAAGTATCCCATTGTTTTATATCTTCTTTGTCCTTAAAAACCTTACCGGTTCTTTTATATTCGGCAGGTGTCGTATAATTTTTAGTCAATTCTCTTGCTATTTGTATATTGGATTTGCCTTGACTTGCTAAATGAAACATAAGCCTTACCACATCTGCTACTTTTTCATCTATCACCAGAACTCTTTTTCCATCTATTTTATTTACTTTATAACCATACGGAGCCATAGCCCCTATAAAAGACCCTTGTTTCATTTTTACTTCTTTTGAGGCTCTTACTTTCTTTGAAATGTCTTTGACATATAAATCGTTAAAGATGTTTTTTATCGCTATTTCATAACTTTTATCTGATTTTATACCGTCTTTGGTATCAAGGTTGTCATTTACGGAAATAAATCTTACCTCTAAAAAAGGAAATACTTTTTCTATATAGTTTGAGATCTCTAAATATTCCCTTCCAAACCTTGACATATCTTTTACAATAATACAATTTATTCTTCCTATTCTTACATCTTCCATCATTTCAAGAAATCCGGGTCTTTTAAAATTTGTTCCGGAATACTCATAATCCTTATATACTCTAAAAACCTTTATATCTTTTTCAGTTGCTTCTTTTATACAAAGTTCTTCCTGCATTTCAAGGGAATTACTTTTGTCTCTGTAATCCTCTTTTCTTTCCTGTGATAGTCTTGTATAAATACCGGCAATATATGTCTTTTCAATCGCTTTTACATCTTCTGCCCCTATCTCTGATTGTGATTTATGTCTATTTTTCGTTCTAGCCATAACATACCTCACTTTCAGCACTTACAAGACTTTTATTCATAATAGTAGGTATAGCTTTTGGTTTCCCGTTTGTAGTTATACTTTTCTTTGATATAACATCATTCTTAAATTTGGTCTTGCCCGCTTTTGCCATTTCCTCAAGTAAGGATAACTCTTCGGTATGATTAAACCTGACATCTATCGTCTTATCTTCAGAAATATAAATTTTATCAATGAGCATCACAACAGATAGTCTGTCTATTTCAGATAAATTTTTATATTTGTTAATATCAATAATCCAGCTCTTATTTTTGTCTATCTTGTCCTTTGTATCTTCCTGTTTTCTTAATCTATACTGGATACTTTCATCTAACTTAGTGAGTTTTTCCACATAGTTTTTTCTAAAAAGCTGATATTCTTCTTTACTGATTACATCCTCTTTTAAATCAAGGTAAAGGGAAGATAACAGTTCTTCTGTCATAGCTTTTTCTCGTTTTAATATAGGAATCTGTTTGTCTTTCAAGTTTCTATTTATATCTATAAGCTGAACTTTGGAATATAGCTTTTCATTAAATTCAATATAGGATTTTATTATTTTAGACACTGCTTTTATCAAGGTTTCTTCCTTTATGCTGTGTCTTTTGCAAGATTTTTCCTTGTTATACTTTGAGCATATATAGAAAACCTCTTCTCTTTCTTTATACTTTACAGTTCTTCTAATTAAAGAACTTCCGCATTCTTTACAAAACAGCATCCCGGTAAAAATATCAATTTTATCCTTACCACGAGAGTTGTTTAAATCTCTTTTAAGCATTGTATTTGCAATAGCAAAAACTTCCTTACTTACGATTGCTTCATGGGTATCCTCTACCTTTACCCATTCTTCTTTATCTTTTCCAATTTGCTTTTTATTTTTATAGTTTAAGGTGATACTCTTTCCCTGCAAGGTATTTCCAATATATACTTCATTTTCTATAATTCTGTTTACTGCCTTTGCTGACCAATTTCCACCTTTTATATTTTGAAATCCGTTACACTTAAAGCCTTGACTTTCTTTATATTTTCTTGGAGTTAAAACACCTAAGTGATTTAATTCATCTGCGATTGCCTTTGAGGAATATCCCTTAAGCTTCATATCGAATATATTTTTGATGTTAGGAGCAGCTTGTTCATCAACCACCAACTTATTTTTATTCTCATCAGATTTTTTATATCCATAAGGTGCAAAAGCACTGATAAAATCCCCTTTTTCTCTTTTTATCTTCTGGGAGCTTTTTACCTTATTGGAAATATCTCGGCAATAGCTATCGTTAATAAAATTTTTTATAGGTAATATCAGATGTGTATCATTCATATCTGCACTTTTACTATCATAGTTGTCATTTACAGATATAAATCTTATCCCGTTTTCAGGAAAAATTCTTTGTATAAACTTTCCGGCTTCTATATAATCTCTTCCAAATCTTGACAGGTCTTTTACAATAATGGTATCAAATTTCTTATCATAAGCATCCTTTATCATTTCTTTAAAATTAGGACGATCAAAATTTGCTCCTGAATATCCGTCATCAACATACTCTCCAACGATTGTAAATTGATTTTTTCTTGCATAGGCGTTTATCATTTCTCTTTGATTGGATATGGAATTGCTTTCTACTTTTTCTCCATCTTCTTTTGAAAGTCTCAAATACATAACTGCAATATTTTCTTTGTCTACACTGTCTTTAAACATAAAAAAGCCTCCTTAAATTCAATTTACATACAATAAATCGAACTAAGGCTAGGCTTCCACAAAAATATTATAACGCTCCTTATATTTTTTGTCAGCCCCTAATAGACAGAAAATTTTTCTTTGATGTATTCCTCTACTAAATTTTCTAAGCTAAATCCATTTTCATTAAATTTAACTTCGATATTCCAACCATCAATTTGACTTATTGTCTGTTTATCTTTTTTATCTATTTTCATTTCTATATCTATATTATGTTCATCACACATAATATCTTCTCCTTATCTTTAAGATTTTTAAGTTTTTTGACATTGACAAGTGCATTGGCTGCTACATAGGAATTTCACCTCCGCCTCTTTTCAAGATGAGCCGGCTTCAACTGTAGAAGTATCATTATCCCCGTTAATATCATCGCACAAGAGTTGCCACCCTCTTTTTATACAAGCCTATTTATCGCTCCAAACCTTATATCCTCTACAAATGTAGGTATTCATTTAAACCAATTTTACTTAGCAGATTTATTTTGGCGTAAGTTGTAAATTGCTCCATTACCGGTTAACGTCTTGTCTTGGTCTATTCAGTTGTCAAGGTTCAAGTCTATATATAACGAGGTGTAAAAGTCCCTCTATATATAAACCTTACTTTCAGGACAAGTTTTAACACTTTTTTTGAATATTTTTTTGAAAAATTTTCAAAAATAGAGGACAGAGATCTTTTCCCCTGCCCTCTACTTAATTTACTTATCCAAAAGTTTTCTCAGCTTCTCCAAAATCTTATTTCTTAGTCTGCTGATTTTCATTGGATTCGTATCAACTTGCTTTGCAACTTCTGTGAGAGTTTTATCATCAAAATATAATGCTTCGATTAGTTTTCTCTCTTCATCATTTAAACTGTCTAATGCATGATACAGATCTTCTATCAGCATTTTTGTTTCAATGATTTTTTCAACATCAACAGTATTATCTGCAATATCTACAATACTTGTGTTAAAGTCTCCAAAATGAAATACCTTATGCTTTCTATCTAATCTTTTCAAATAAGTTTCATGATTAAGTTCTTTTTTATATGCTTTATACACTTCGTCAGGTACATATATCTTCTTATCTTTAACATAAATATATTTTTCTTTGTCTGACATCCTTTGATCCTCCTTTTTTTCTCATTTTTTGATTTTTGAGTATAAAAAAGGAGGACCTCTGCATTTTGACATGCAAAGTCCTCTTGGACAAAGAATATAATAAAAATTTATTTTATCATATTTAATTTTTAATAATTTAAAAAGGATGCAAAATAAGGATTATTTCTATTTTACAAATGTATACAATGAATTTATCGCACTTTCTTATTAATAAAAATATTCTACCCATACATTTCCCTATCCTATCTCAAATAATCCTCCTTTTAAAAAAAACAGTTAAAAAATAACCCTTATAACCTATTCATTCCTAACTATTTTTATCATTAACTTTTTTTAACTCTATATTCACACTTTATTTTATATACAAACAGATGCAGAATACTCTTTCGAAGATAAACTTAATACAAATAAATATTTATTTGCACTTTTTACATTATCTTTAATTTTTATTCTATTGTTATCCGTATAAATGATTTCTACTTCTTTGGGATTTCTTGTAAAACCACAGCCCTCACATTTTAGATAGGCTTCTTTTATTGTCCAATATTTATAAAATGTAGAAATATCAGTTCCTATATTTTTAATTTCTCTACTGGAGAAACAATTTTTCAATATACGTTCAATATTAAAATTGTAATTTACTTTTTCAATGTCTACACCGATTTCTCTTTTTGAAAAACCGACCAATACATACCCATCCGTATGTGAAATATTGAATTTAATTTCTCCCTTATTTTTAATATAAGGTTTATTATATTTACTTTTTAAAGCTACTATATGTTCACAAGTGGTATTTAATATTTTTTCGAAAGCTTTATTTAAAATACTTCTTGAAACTGCAAAATTTATTTTTGAAACTTCTGATTTGTATTCGTAAAGTTTTTTTATATCTTGATGATTTAAAAAACACTCAAATTCATTTATCTTAAATACGTCTGTCTTAGATTCAACCAATAATATATCGTAAAAATTAAGTATTTTACTTATTTCACTTATCTTTTTGAGTTCTTTTGTGCTCGAAATTTTTATTCTATATATTTTCATATTAACCAATAAATTCCTCGATTTACTTATATTATATATTCTGCACATATGCATTTAACATCTTATACCATTCATATACTTTAATAAATATTAATGACAATTTTTATAGTTGTTTTCAATCTCTATTAAATTGAGTCATTATATCTTTTAATACTGAAATATTAATTGTCTGATTACCATCACTCCAAGCACTCTCAGGGTTCAAATGAGATTCAATAATAACTCCATCAGCGCCCGCTCCAATTGAAGCCTTTGTTAATGGCTCTATTAACGTCTTTCTTCCTGTGGCATGGCTTGGATCTGCAATAATTGGTAGATGCGTAAGTTCCTTCAACAATGTAATTGAAGCTATATCAAATGTATTTCTTAGATAATTGTCATATGCCCTTATCCCTCTTTCACAAAGAATTATTCTTTCATTGCCACCAAGCATAATATATTCAGCACATAGTAAAAATTCTTTTATAGTAGCACTTAATCCTCTTTTTAATAGTATAGGTTTATCCACTCTACCTAACTCTCTTAATAATGGATAATTGTACATATTTCTTGAGCCAACCTGTAATATATCAACTTTATCTATCATGTATTCCAATTCTCTAACATCCATTATTTCAGTTACTACTGGCATTTTCATTTCTTTTCCAATTTTGCAAAGAATATCAACACCTACTCTTCCTAGTCCTTGAAAATCATATGGTGAAGTACGTGGTTTAAATGCTCCTCCTCTTAAAATATCTACTCCTAATTTTTTTATCTTAAAAGCAATTTTTCTCAAGGTATCTTCTGATTCAATGGAGCATGGTCCAGATATTATTATTGGCTTATCTCCACCTATTTCTAATTCTTTAATATGAATTATTGTTTTTTCTCTATATTTCTTAGTTACTAAGTATCCATTATCCAAAGATAAATTTTCCGACTTTAAAAAATTTTTTTCTTCATTTTCAATTTTTTCTTTTATATTGGCATCAAATACGTTTATAACATAAAACTTTTTAATATCATATACATCATGTTCTATTCCTTTCGAAATCAAATAATTTCTACACTTTTTATAATAATTTTTGTTACTGAATATATAATGCATTTTATATCACCACCTTCTAGTTTGAAATAATCCACTTCATTGCCTCAATATAGCAATCAGATCCTTTACCTAAAATTGTTTTTTCTGCGAATTGAGATATAAAAGATTTCCGTCTATAACTTTCTCTTCTATATATATTTGTCAAATGAACTTCTACTGTTCTTATATTAACCGCTTTTAGTGCATCTAGAATCGCAATACTAGTATGAGTGTACGCTCCTGCATTAATGATAATTGCATCATAATGCCCACAGGCATCCTGAATTTTATCTATAATTTTCCCTTCATGATTAGATTGGTATATATCTACGTCAATTTCTAATACAATTGCATACTCTTGTATCATATTACATAAATTATCATAAGTCTCAAATCCATATATTTCTGGTTCTCTATACCCCAGTAAATTAATATTTGGTCCATTAATAATTAATACTTTTTTCATATGCTCTCGACACCTCATTAATAATTTACCATAATTTTTATATCTGTATTTTTATTACTTTATTCACATGCAATGCTTATAATATTTTCCAGTTTTTTTCTGCTTATACTGTCAATTACAGCACATCCAATTTTTTTTGGATAAATCAAATTTATTTTATCACCACTGTTCTTCTTGTCTTTTAACACTTCTTGATATATCTGATTTTTAGTATATTCACAGCTTATTGGTAATTGATACTTTTTTAATGCATTAACTATTTGTAAATACGTCTCCTCAGAAATATAGCCTAATCTACAATATGCTTTACTAATCATAGCCATACCAGTAGAAATAGCGTATCCATGAGGAATAGAAAAATCACTTATTTTCTCTATTGCATGCCCAATTGTATGTCCAAAATTTAATAATTGTCTTTCGCTCAATTCTTTAAAATCATTTTCAACAACTTTCTTTTTTATATTTATACTCCTTATAATAATATCCATCATACCTTCTTCATATATATTTTTTGAAATAATCAAATCAAATAATTCTCTATCCTTTATGATTGCGCTCTTAATTATTTCAGCTATTCCATTTCTAAATTCTTTCTCTGGAAGGGTTTTTAAAAATTTAAAATCGATAAATACACCTCTAGGATTATAAAAGGTTCCTATTAAATTTTTTCCATCTTCAGTATTAATTGCAGTTTTTGATCCAATCGATGCATCTACCATGGATAGAAGTGTTGTTGGTATCTGAATATAATCAACGCCTCTCATATATGTAGAAGCTACAAATCCTCCCAAATCTCCAACCATACCACCACCAAAAGTAACAATTAAACTGTGTCTATCTACATTAATTGATGATAAAAATCTAATAATTTTGTAATACGTATTTATATTTTTAGACAATTCTCCACTTTCTATCACATATCTATGATAATCTCCTTTTAAAAAAAAAGTGTGTTTGGGATATAATAAATCAACTGTTTTATCCGTAATAAAAACAACTTTTGAGTAGTTAGAGCTATCAATAAATGATTGTATTTTTTCTTTTATATCTACTCCAAAACACACATTATACTCTAAATTTAATAACGAATAACTTTCACTCATTTTTTCTCCTAAATACACAAATATATTTATATAGCATTTTATACTTCTATCTTATTTTATAATAATTTCTTATGAATACTAATAGCAAAAGGAATTGTGATGATTGTTGTTATCAAATCCGAAATTGCTTGTGCATATATAACACCCTTTAATCCCATAAATTTAGGCAACAATAAAATGATAGGGATAAAAATTATTCCCTGTCTTAATGAATTTAGAAATACTCCCCCTAACGCCTTTCCCATAGACAAATATAAGGTAGAGTAGGTAAACTGAAATCCAAATGTTATAAACATAATAACACCTGCTCTTAATGCCAGCACTGCTATATTTAATACATTTTCATCAGTTCCAAATATAGATAATATGCTTGGTGCAAACACATATATTATTAGCGTCCAAACTATGCAAAATACACTTGTCCATTTAATACTTGCCTTGATAGCCTCTCTTACTCTTTCATAATTCTTAGCTCCATAATTAAATCCGGCTAATGGTTGTAGTCCTTTCATATATCCGAATACAACATTTGTTCCTAATGTTACAATCCTAAGAACAATGCCCATTGCAGCTATTGCTTCTTCTCCATAAAAGGACGCTGCATAAGATATTTTGCTTATAGATATAGTTTGTAAAATTTGAAGTATTAACATGGAAATTCCTATCTTCAATACCTCTTTATAAATTGCAAGTGTAGGCTTAAAGTTAGGTAATTTTATCTCAATTAAGTTTTTATCTCCTATAAAGTAAATGAGATACATTAGACTGGTTATCACTCTGGCTATTAGTGTCGCAATAGCTGCACCTCTAACTCCTAAATTAAATCCAAATATGAATATCGGATCCAAAACCATATTTGATATAGAGCCTAAAAGCATAGCTTTTAATGAAATTTTGGCAGCTCCTTGTGCAACGACCAAGTTACCAAGTGTTACATTGATTGCTCCCAAAATACCACCTACTATAAATATTCCTGTATAAGACTTAGAAATTTCCATAATAGATGGAATGGCCCCCATAAATTTCAAAACGCCCTCTAAATAGCAAAACAATGCAATAGCTGTAATTATCCCTAAAATCGCACTTGATATCAGAGCAACTGTTGCTATAATACTAGCTTCTTTTTTATTGTTTTCTCCAAGTAGCCTTGATATATAAGAACCTGCTCCTGCACCGAATGTTAATCCTATTCCTAAAAAGATAAGTTGAATCGGAAAGGCAACTGAAACGGCAGCTACTGCCTCTTTCCCAAGTCCAGAAACAAAATAGGTATCAACGACATTGTATAAAGCGGCTACCAATAAACTGATAACCATAGGAATACCTAGCTTAAAAAGTGCTTTATCAATATTGTCTTTTTTCAAAATTTTTATTTTATTTTCATTCATTCAAAATTTTCCTCTTTTCATTTTTTATTTTTCTATATTCATGTGACAAAAAATACTACAAACAAAACATTGTAAATAATTTTACATGCTATGCTTGCCTATAACAAAATTTATATATGCTATATTTATGTCATTATCATATATATCGAAAATATTTTAGTGCAATTCACAAGAATATAATGACAAAAAATAAACATCCTATGTTAAATGATCCGTTTCCATCATCATATTATTACTCATTTGTTTATTTAATTTCTCCCTTACCTCTCTATTAAAAGGATGGCAGACCCATTCAAAATCTGTTTTTTTAAAGCGTTCATCTTTACACCCACACACAGATAATGTTATGCCATATTTTTTACATAATTCACGAATTTTTTCTATTCTTTTTACTTTATCTTCAAAAGGAATAGAATATAAAGTTTGCTGAGAAATAGTAGGAGTTTTCTCTGTAAGCAAGTCTGTAACCTGCTTAGTATATTTATCATTTGACCATCTATTTTTGATACTTTCAGTCAATACTACATATCCAACAACTACCTCACCAACACCTAATATGCTAATATCTTTTAGTATTTTTTCAATATTTTCACTAGTATCATCAATATTAGGTAATAAAGGATCCATTCTAACAGCTAATGAACCTAACCCCTCTATTTTCGTTAATTTTTCAATATTATACATTCTTTGAGTATAAGAAGGTGCTCCAGGTTCTATTTTACTATTTCTGAAATTGTCATAATTAGAAACATCAATCTGTATGTTCATCAAATCAGGCCTTTCTTTAACTATATCCAAAATGGAATCATCAAAAATTCCTTTAGTGATAAATAACACATTGACATCATTTTCCAGTAGTTTTTTTAATACTATTTTTGTAGATTCCTTAACATTTTCATTTCCCAAAGGATCCGAGGAGTAACTCATATATACTGATGGAGGAAATTCCTTCCTTTCCAAAAACTTTTCTAATTTTAATGTCAACACTTCTCCATTATAATTAGGATTATGCAATTTATATACCTTTAATTCTAATGGTGAAAATATACAATAAGAACACTTATGAGAACAACCTAATGACAAATCAATTACGTACCCCTTACACGCATTATACTCATATCTTATGTCTGCCTGTAAGTCTCTTGAAATTCCCCAATTAATTTTTTTATTTACTTCCATATTATTTATCCTCTCCTTTAATCATAATAAGTTTTCAATTTCATCAATAAAATTAAATATTGATTTCATATAAATATCATCTGTATCAGCAAAGAGAAACACAAGTAACTTTTCTATGTCTATATTTTTTTCAATAATATTTTCATCGTTACTCATAAGTTTTTCTCTTATTTTTAATAGTAAGTCCATTATTTCTATAGAATTTAACCCTAAATCATTTGTAATGGATGTTTCTATACTAATTTTATCAATTTGCTTATTGGGAGATATCTCCATTAAGCATTCTCTTATAATATTAAGTTTTTCTATATTATTATATTTCTTCATATGAGCCTCCAATTTAATATATTAATTATATTCAAAATCTAGAAATATATTTCTTTTATCATTAATCTTTATTAATTTTTTAAATATAGACTTATCGTTAATATTTAAATAAATATTTTCTTTAAAACAATCTATTTCTCTATGTGGATTTTCCTTAAAACGATGCCCTGGATATATGTTTGTATCTGTAGTCAAATATTTTTTTATTTTTTTCACGCTATTAAACATATCATCTACATCTCCTCCTCTACAATTACAAAACCCACAACCATTTATGAAAATAGTATCTCCGGTAAATATGTTATTCCCTATTTTATAGCACATGCTTCCTACCGTATGTCCTGGCGTCATCAAACATTCAAATTTTAAATTCGCTATTATTATTTCATCCATGTCATCTAACTGACACAAATTACTACATATGAATTCGTAATACTCTATTTCTTTTTTTGACATATAAACAGGTATTTCATATTTAACAGATAACTTATCTGCTAAATTTGTATGATCTCTATGAGAATGAGTTAGCATAATCCCTTTTGGTATTATCTTCAAATCATGAATATACCTATCTATTTTTTCTAAATCCCATGCTGGATCTATTATTACACATTCGTTATTTATTACGTTTATAACAATGTACATACAATTATTAACGTTTCCAACTTTTAATTCAACTATATTATATATTTTGTTCAATCATTGCCCCCCAAAGTTATCAACTAAATATTTTTTCAATTCAAAGCGTTTAATTTTCCCACTAATCGTTACAGGTATATTTTCAATTTTTATAAAATGTTCAATTCCTATTCCTATTTTATTAATAGCATATTTTTTTAATTTCTTCGCAATTTCACTAAACTCTTGTTCACCTTTGTTACATTCAACAAAACAAAAAATCTTTTCTTTATCAATTTCTGAATTATATACTCCACAAATGGCGACTTTTGAAAACCCTAATGAACTGAGTTCATTACAAATATTTTCAATATCATGAAAATAATAATTTTCACCATTAACAAATACTACATCATTCTTTCTCCCAGTGAGTACTAACTTATTTCCATTAAAAAAACCTAAATCACCAGTATTTAACCAACCATCTTTATCAAAAGACTCTATAGTTGATTTTTGATCCCTATAATATCCAATTGATACTGAATCCCCTTTAATAAATAATGTCCCCACTTTACCTTTCTCTAAAATCCTCCCAGAGTCATCTACTATCTTTGTCTCTAGATTATCTAAACAAGCGCCAACCTCAACAAAAGCAATCGTATTTTTACTCATTTTATTACATTTTATAACTTTATCTCCTATATTAAGACTCTCCCTTTTCACAATAACTTCTACAAATTCTTTGTCTTTGCTTGACGTTGACACTACCAAAGTTCCTTCCGATAAGCCATACGAAGGCTTCAATGTGCTACTACTCATTCCAAATTTTTTCATTTTTTCTATAAAAAGTCTACACACCAATGCGGATACAGGTTCTGCTCCATCAATGATTAGCCTAAGTGACTTTAGATTTATATCTATATCATCTTTTATATCTATATAATTACAAACATGTCTAATTCCGAAATTAGGAGAAGCAGTAACTGTGACCTTATGTTCATCCATTTTTTCTAACCACAATAAAGGTTGTAAAACAAAAACTTTAGGTGACATAATATAAAAACTGCATCCAGCTAAAAGAGGTGTTAAATATGTCCCTATCATTCCGAAACTATGCGTAAGCGGCAACCAACTTAAGTAAATATCATTTTCGACTACATCCATAGCTCTGATTGTTGCATTAATACTCGAAATAATATTTTTGTGTGTTACAATTACTCCTTTAGGATCACTCGTTGAACCTGAAGAGTACTGAATAAAGGCTATGTCATTTTCATTTGGAATATCTATATTAACATCTATAAATCCTACAGGATTTTCTAATTTATCTATAGAAATACTCTTTCTAACTATATGTCTAAATTTGTCATCCGTATCAAGTATTTCAATTGTGCTTGTATTTGAAACTAAATATGGATTTTCTAAAATTTCCCATATTTTTAATATCTTATTCTTTTCATCTCTTTTCTCTAAATATGTGTATGGTATCGCTATGAACCCACCTAAAATACACGCCCAAAAAAGTTTTAATAATTCAATACTATTATCTATTTGAAATAAAACTTCATCTCCTCGCTTTATCCCTAATTTTTTTAAATTATATAGTATTATTTTCACACTATCTTTAAATTCATTTGAAGTAATTGTAATTTCATTACCTAAATATTCTATAAAAATATGTGATTGATTGAAGTCTAAAAATCCCTCATTTAATGTTTTATAACTTAATTTATCCATAAAATCCCTCTTCAACATCTAAAATATGTTAATCTTATACTTATTTCAATTTCACAATCGCTTTGCAATTCCTATAAATAAAATCGCTTGTTAAAGCTTCTTTCAGCGAATTCAGACCTATTAACTCTGTAGTAATTATATGATTTAAATCAATCATTCCATTTGAATACAATTTGAATATTTTAAAAAATGCCCCTCCTAGATGCCCACGTGACCCAATAATTTTTATATTATTGGTTATCATATGATCAATATTTTTTAAATTTAATTCTCTACCACTCCTTCCCAATAAAACTACCCTTCCATTTGGTGCTAATGACTCAAATATGTGATTTATATTTTCTAATTCACCAGATGCTTCGATAATTATATTTATATTTTCAATATTATCTTTTATATCATCCACTTTCTCGTACACATTATCTGTCCATTTTTCTAAAATTTTTCTTCTAAATTCAACTGGTTCCACAATATAAATTTTTCTTGCTCCAAATATTTTTCTACTAAACATAGCTACATAAGCTCCTATTGGACCACCGCCAAAAATAACTAAATTATCTCCTGGCAAAATATTTGCATTTTCACATGCTACAAAAGCAACTCCGGCTGGCTCAATACAAGCCATAGATTTCAAATCCTTTTCACTTTTTATATATTTTGTTACATCATGTGCAATGCTTGCATCTACATCTACAAAATTCCCCATTAGTCCATCTTTTTCAAATCCTAATAGTTTAGAATTTTCACATTGATTGTAATTGCCATTTTTACAACATTCACAATACCCACATGTTATGATAGATTCCAATGTAACTATCATTCCAGTCTTTATATTTCTAACATTTTTACCTACTTGTACGACTTCTCCTACTCCCTCATGACCAATAACTCTACCGGCTCTAGGGATATCCACTGGAGCAGTACTTGTTATATATCCAGTCATTTTGTTACCATTAATTAGATGTAAATCAGTTCCACAAATACCTACATACATCATCTTTAACCTTATTTTATTATCTTCTATTTCACATAATTCTCTTTTTTCTATTGACAAGAAAGGATTTTTATAAAGTTGATTCGGTAATAATGATTTACTGTTTGTTACGGGGGATTTTTCAGCTTTAACTATCAAAACATCTGTATTCATTATAAATTCTCCTTTTACGTTTAGATTTACGTCTTCCAATTAATTTTTTTCTTATTTGACAACTGTTTTACTCTTTTAAAAATTTTAGGTATTTCATAACTTGACAAATATTTAGATAAAAAAGAAATAATATCACTTTTATCTAACTCAATACTGCTTATATACTCACATATAAGCTCCTCTATATTATGAGAATTTCTCAAAAACACATCAACTTCTTCTATATAATTAAATTTTTTTATATATCTTATAACTAATTTCTTATCTATTTTATTTCCATTGATTATAATTATGTCATCATCTCTTCCTAACAGTTCTATACCTCCAGAATCAATCACTCTCCCTATATCACCCATTTTATAGATACTTTCATCTAATCTCTGTATTCCATTTTTTGTAATATAGGCTCCTATTGTTTTCGGAGTATCAACATATATACATCTTTTTACTTCATCAACATTAACCCCTATTCCATCAAAAGGCTTTCCAACATATCCAGAATTTGTTTCTGAATATCCTATGCTCAAGCTACCTGTTTCAGTTGAACCATATTGTTGATATAATTTTTTGTCAAATCTTTCAAAAAATTGTTTTTGAATTCCCTTTTCAATTGGACCACCTGATGATATGATATATCTCAATTCAGAATTAAATTTATATCTTTCAGGCAATCCAATCATTTTTTTATAAAAATATGGTAACCCTAACATAATTGAAACTTTACTCTTATTACTAATATTAAGTATATTTCTTGGAATTAAATTATCGTATAATATTAAATCTAATCCAAATTTCTTACTTAATAACATACCAGATATAAATCCAAATGAATGGTTAAGGGGAACAAGCGGAAACACTACATCATTGTCAGTTATCTCTAAAAAATTTGCATATCTGTTCAGTTCTTCTTCCATTTGATGTTTTGTTCTCAAAACTAACTTTGGACAACCAGTCGAACCAGAGGTTATATGAATAACTGATCCTGTTTCCAATTTATCTGACACATTTGTTTCACAAATTTGCTCATCGAACGAAAATAAATAAATTTCGTTATTTTTATACTCAATAATTGCCCTAATAGCAATTATTTTCCTGAATTCAGCAATAGTATTTTCTGTAGTTTCTTTGTATATAAACAGAGGTATTAAATTCATCCTCAAACATGCTTCCCATTGTATATATACACCCAATTGAGAGTCTGATTTACAAATGACTATCTCACTATCTTTAATACATTTTTTTCTTAATAGGTTACACATATACAGTATTTCATTTTCTATAAAAAAGTTGTTTAATGGTTCACCTTTATAATATAAATTTTGATTCATATCTATACCTTTATATTCCCAGTACTAAACTTCATTTACTCAATATATAATATCTTTGTTTGTCTGTTAATTCTTTCTCTCTCTTCATCCTCTAAAAGATAATAATATATGTTATCAATAAAGCATTTTCCTTCTTCTGTTATATTAAATCCATTTAACGATTCCTCTAACATTCCACATTCCAATAGTTTTTTTATTTTATAATCATATTTTTCGGCTCCGTTCATTCTTAATTGTTTTTTTGACAAATACAAAATTTTAGGGAATCCAACTACATTTAAATTTTGCAGTTGCATATTACTCAATTTTTTTAATTGAGAAAATTTCATTTTTCTATTCATAATATATACATTGTACGAATTATTCCTGTATTTGTATCCATTTATGAAACCAAAAGCTCCAGAACCAATTGCTATACAATCAGGTACATCTTTAATTCCTCCATAATATGAAGATTCCATAACTATAATATCTGAATTTTTCTTAGTATATCCATATGATGCTTTTTGTTCATATCCATTCTCTTTCATAATATTATTTACAGTTTTTATAATATTAACTATCTGATCTTTACTAGGCAATTTTAGCTTTTCAGCCTTAATTCTTTTTTCTAAATTATTACAATAAGGATATAATTGTCCAAAATCAATTGCATCTATATCTAATTTTACAGCTTCATTAATATCGTTAAATGTAATTTCAGATATATCTCCAATTTTAAAGTCTGGAAAACCATACATGATGTCAATTCCAGTTTTTATTTTATTGTTTTTAAGCTTATTTAATGTTAAGTATACTTCGTCGATAGTTGCCTTAGATTTATAGTTTTCTCTTAATTTCAAATTAAATGTTTGAACCCCAACACTAACTTTTGAAATATTATTCTCCTTTATATATTCAATAACTTCATCTTTATAAATTGTTGTTGCAGATCCTTCTATATTAATAACTAAGTTATCTGCAATATTAAAATATTTTTTTGCTGCACCTAAAATTTCATTAAAAATTTTAGGTGGTAATATAGTTGGAGTACCTCCACCAATATGAATAACATCTATTTCTAAATTTTGTATATAATTTTTATTTGCATAAAATTTAATTTCTTCTATTACAATATCTTTATATTTTTCCATTTCAGATGTGTTTTTAACTTTATCAAATCCGCAAAACTCACACTTAGAATCACAAAACGGAATGTGGATATATACTGAGGCATTTTTCCTTTTCTTTGAGATATCCAAACTCTTAAAAAATTCTTCTTCTTTTCTAATAGTACTTTTATCTTCTATAAGATCCATATGTGGATAATAGTATTGATGTGGCAATAAAACTTTTTTATTAAACATACTAACAACTCCTCTCATTTTACATACTTGCTTATAAGCTCCATAAATTTGTCAAATTTCTTTACATTTTCCTCTACTAAATCTTCATTATCAATTTCTATATTAAATTCACTTTCAACTGTTGTTATCAATTCAATAAATCTTATTGAATCAATATAGTACAAATATTCTTCTATGTTTTTACATACATAAAAATCGTTATTATCAGTATCATCATGCGAAGTCATCAAACTAATGATTATATTTTCTAATTTTTCCTTTAAGTCTTTCATCTATAACTTACCTCCATATTTTTAAATTTTTTCTAGTGTTTTGTTAATTATTTTAACTACCGACCTTTCATTAGTTTTTAAAAAATCGTGTGCTCCTCTAACTACAACATTTTCAACACTTCCTCTGGTGAAATCTTTCCAACATTCAATATCTTTTTGGCATGATGCAAAATCCTCATCTCCACTAATCAATGTAATATTACAATTAAACAACTCTATATCTCCCTTGAAAATGTAATTATTCACCATTTTTCGATCTAATTTCCATATGTCATATAAAATCTTTAAATATGATTTTTCTTCCAATAGTTCTCTACTAATTTGACTTTTTGTACACCATTCAAGCAATAATTCTTCTTCACTCATGTTTTTTTCATCAACTACATTTTTTATTAAATTTGGAGGAGAATATGCACATATAAAACAGTGTTCTGGTTCAGTTAATTCATTTTTTCTAATAAGCCTAAATAGTTCGTATAAAACAATTGTTCCAACACAATATCCAAAAATAACATACCGCTGATTTTTTATTTCTCTTTCCACTGTATCCCATATAGAGACAATAAGATCCGATATTTTATCACATGGTTTTTCTTTAAATCTTAAACCTCTACCTGGAAACTCAATTGGAATAATTTCAATATTTTCTTTCAAATACTTTTCCCAATGAGCATAAAATAATGCCGAACCACCTGCATAAGGTAATAATAAAAGTTTTAACTTGCTCTTATCTCCCATTATATCTCCTCCTATTTTCATTTTTAACTATAAGAGTTATGCCATCATCTAAAGGAATTAACAAACTATTAAGATCTTCTCTTTTACTAACTTCCATATTAAATTTATGCAAACTCTTATTACTCTCTTTGAAAATTTTTTTATTTCTAACCACAGGAAAAAGCGTATCATCAGCTATTAATAATCCATTATCATCTAGTAAATCAATACAATTTTCTAGAACGCTTAAGTATACTCCGTTATATAAATCCAAAAAAATCATATCAAATTTTTCATTCAAATTTGGTAATATCTTTGTCACGTCATCATTAATAACATTTATTACATCCGAAACCCCATATTTCTCGAAATTTAGTTTCGCCTCTAAAACAACATTCTTATCAAATTCAATTGTTGTTATCTTCCCTCCATATTTGCTAAGACTTTGAGCAATTATAGTCGTAGAGTATCCTATGCTGGTCCCTAATTCTAATACTTTTTTAGGTTTTTTTATATCTATGAGAATTTTTAAAAACATCGCTACAGTGGTATCAATAACAGGGCAATACCCAATAATACCAGTATCTTGTTCATATTTATGCTTATCTAAAACATTATGATACGTACTCATAGACCTAACATAATTACTAATAATATTATCCATTACGCAACCTCCTTTTTATAAATATAATAGACGTGTGCAAAATTCAAATTTTGTTTCAACAAACTACTATATATGACATTTATTTAAAATAAAAAACTATATATAGTATAAAAATATTTAATGTTTTCTATTTTGTACATCTCTATAAATATAATTTAAATTTATTTTATAAAAACTATACTATTCATCCAAGAATACCTTTGCTTTATATTAGTATTTTTTTGCTATTTTATATATTTTTCTTAGAAATTAACTTTATTGAATTTTACTTTATATACTGATATATACTGATGTATTTCTTTCATGCATAGTATTTCTTTGCTATTTATGATATACTTAAAAGTAGTTTTCAAAATAATTCAATAATTTTATATAGGAGGATTTCTATGAAAAAAAATGATTGTTACTATTGTAAAGAAATGCCTAATAAAAGTTTTTGCGTTGATATCGGATTATCAGAACCTTGGGAAAAAGGTAAAAATTTTAAAGAACATTGGCACGAACATTTACAAATTTTTTATGTTACTAATGGAAATGGATTCATAAGATGTAATACCAAATTATATAACTTAGTAAAGAATGATATAGTAGTAGTTAATGTTAAAGAGATGCATTACCTAGAAAGTCTAAATGATGAATTTACTTTTTTTTTAATTCGTATAGATATACCTTTCTTATTTAGTAATCAAATTGATTTATGCCAAACTAAATATCTATCCCCTCTTTCAGAAAATTCAATTATTTTCAAAAATTTAATACGCAATGATCCTGCTGTAAAAAAATGTATTGATTTAATCATTGAAGAATATTTCAAAAAAGATATTGGATATGAACTTGCTATAAAATCTCAATTTTACAAATTATTTGTATTACTATTACGAAATTATATAGTTAAGTTTTTAACCAATTCTCAGGTTGATATAAGATTAAATAATACAAAAAGATTTTATGATGTCTTTGAATTTATAGATAAAAATTATGATTCAGAAATTTCACTTATAGATCTTACAAACATAGCTTATGTTAGTAAATTCTATTTTTGCAGGCTCTTCAAAGATATGACTGGTAAAACAGTGACAGCATATGTAAATGACATAAGGCTAAAAAAATCTATAGAATTGTTAAGAACTAACACATTAAATATAACAGAAATTGCTATAAAATGCGGTTTTAATGATGTAAATTATTTTAGTAGAATTTTCAAAAGAAAGTTTGGAGTTAGTCCATCAAAATATAAATTTTAGTAAGAATAAAATTTATTTCTAATGCCATATTAATAAAACTATAATTACCTATTACCATATAGTAAATACATAATAAGCAAGCACAGTAAGTGCATATGCACTTACGAAAAAATTGACATAGCCCTTGCTATTGCATCGGACTATTTTCGTCAATTTTAGCTTGTTGGGGAACTCCCCAAACCCCTGATACCTTCTTTTTCTCTATGTCATAATGAAACCCTTTTTAACCGATTTCATATTAGTTTTTCAATTTTTGAAAATTGATTTTTACCATATTTTCTGATATAATATATTCATAAAAACAGATTCTCTACTGCTTTGTGCAGGAGATTTCACACAAGGAATATATTTTAAAATTAGACCTGTAAATTAAGTTTTTTACTTAATTTTACAGGTCTTTTATTTTACATATTTTTAAGGAGATGATTTTATATGGCTAATAGATATAGAAATAATGGAATATATTTAATGCTCTCAGATGATGAACTTGAGATTTTAGAAAAAAAATATAAGCTATCCGGTTGTAAAAGTTTAAGACAGTTTATTATGAAATGTATTTTAGAAAAAGATATTTTTGTACTTGATATGGATGTATTTAGAGATATGTCCACAAGCATTTCAAGAATTTCTTCTAACATTAATCAGATAGCTAAAAGGGTAAATTCAACTAATGTAATTTATAAGAACGATATAGATGATCTTAAAACCTTACTTACAAAACAAGGAAAAGAAATCCTTGATATGAGAAGAAAGATTTACTCATTTGGTAATTTAGAAACTTATAGGACGGAGGATAAGTAATGGCGGTTACAAAAATTCATCCGATAGAAAAAACACTTTATCTAGCATTAGACTATATTATGAATGAAGATAAAACCGATGAAAAAATCCTTATTTCCTCTTTTGGCTGCAATCCCAAAACAGCTCATCTTGAATTTGAGCAGACAAAAAAAGAATGTAATTCCAAAGCAAAAATCTTAGCAAGACATCTAATTCAAGCATTTGCTCCGGGAGAAACTACACCTGAACAGGCACACCAAATCGGACTGGAGCTATGTGAGAGAGTCTTGAAGGGAAAGTATGAATATGTCCTTACAACACATATCGACAAGGGGCATCTACACAATCATATTCTGTTTAACAATGTCAGCTTTGAAACAGGCAAGGCATATCAAAGTAATAAGAGAAGTTATCATCAAATCCGAACGGTTAGTGATGATTTATGTAGAGAAAATGGCTTGTCAGTTATTGATAAAAACTACAAAAAATTTAAAAACAGATACTCTACAAATGGTAAAACCTATATGGAATATACCGAATTTAAGAAAGGAAACTCTTGGAAAAATAAACTTCAGATTGCTATTGATAAAGCTGTTTTAAAATCCAAAACTTACGAGGAATTTCTAAAGACAATGGAGGATTTCGGTTATGAAATCAAAATAGGAAAGTACCTTTCCTTCCGACATAAAGATAAAAGAGACAAGGGAAGATTTACCAGAGCGAAAGCATCTACTTTAGGAGAAGATTATACAAAAGAGAGAATCAAGGAACGAATCAAAGATCCAAATAAACACCATATTTATGCTAATCAGGAATATCATTATGAAAAACGCTCCTACAAGAAACCGGATACTATTGTAGATATGAAAAACAATGAAAAGGTAAAATCATCTAAGGGATATGAAGTATGGGCAGGTAAACATAATATGAAAACTATGGCATCTGCCTTAAATGAAATGAGAAAATCAGGTATTAACTCCTACGAGGAATTAGATTTGAAATTAAAGAAAGTGGCCTCAGACAGACAACAATTATTGGATCATATAAAGCAAATAGAACAAGAAATGAAGTCCATTTATTCTGTAATAGAAAATAAAAATACGATTTCTGAAAATCAACTAACCTATGATATGTATATGAAAGATAAGGAAAACAAAGCCTTTTATGAAGAATATAAATCACAGATTATCGCCTATGAAACAGCTCTGAAAAGTCTTAAAAATTCCAAACATCAAACATTAAGCATTAAAAATTTATCTGATAAATATATGCTTTTAGAACAAGAAAAAACTACACTTATGGGAGAATATTCCTCTCAAAACTCTATGCTTCACAAGCTTGGGCAAGCAAAGAAAAATACAGATTTATACCTTGATAACAGCCTTGAAAAATAAAAAAAAAGAAGGAGATTATCCCTACCCATATTTCAGGTAAGAATAATCTCCTTACTTGCTCTCAAATTGATAAAAGTATATTTTCTACAATATTTCACAATAATATTTTCTTATTTGTCGTGTGTTTCTACAAGATAGTCCTCTCTTCTTTTCCACACAACCAAAGAAATAATGGAGATTATAATATAATTGACTACCTGATTCATAAACTCATTCTTTAAGAGTGGCAGAAAATAGGATTTTTCATTTGTAATAAATCCATGTACCAAAATACAATATACCGTCATAGAACTAAAAAATGAAATAGCTAAATTCAAAATTTTTCCTACCACTTTAAATTTTTTGTGTATGAATTGAAATAAAACAGAATATATTACTACTGCCAATATTGCTGCAAGCACATCCCAAAAATATATGGCATATCCGGATGAGAATTTTACTGAAAAATAATGGTGAGTATAATACCAGCTCGCTATAAATACTACAAGTTTGTCCAGTGCAAACAAGCTGATTTTTACAAATGTTGCTCCTGCAAATAGAATGACTCCCAAATATAGTATAATTAAGGCTATAAAAAGAATAACCAACCCAATCATATCATTTCTCCTCCTATCTGAATAATTTTCTTTTTCTTATAATATAACGCTCCCGTTCTAATTTATCAAACCTTTATTTCCCATATATTCCTAATAAAAAACAAAAAAAATAGTGGATAAACAACCCTATCAGCTATTTACCCACTATTTAAATTTTTATAATTTTATCTCTCTACATTTTTCTCTTTTTTGATACCGCCCTGTTCTCTTGATTTTTCACTTGTCTTTTCTTTATACGCCTTTAACTTGCCAAGTGCTGACGGTTTCTTTACATCCTTTGTATTTTGATTTGTTTTGACCTGTTCTTTGGCTTTTAACAGCTTTGCAGAATAAACTTTAAGAGAGGTATACTCCTTCCCGTCCTTTCCCTGACTGATTTTTTCTTTTCCGAATACATGAACAAAATCTCCTTTTTTCAAATTTTCTACACTGCTTACCTTATCATTATAGGCTAAACAGTTGGTATATTTCACCTTCCCTTCCTTGTCATTTTCAGCAATTGCAAAACTTGCAACAGTAAAATCTTTACCATCTTTCGACGTCAAATTTTTAATGTCTATATCCGAAGCAATGTTGCCATTGATATTTACAGTATTTGCTTTTTCCTTATTTTCGTTTGACTTTTCACTAATAGTACTCTTATCCTCCTTTACATTTTCCTCATCGGATAAAACACTACTTTTATCCTCTCTTCCACTTTCTAAATCAGGTGCTTCAATCTCATTTTCATCTATATAATCATAAAATTTTTCATCAACTAACCCCATAATCTTATCATTCATATAATTATCATAAGCAGCATCGAGAGTATCCTCATTTTCTATTCCTGTTTCAAGAGACAGAATTCCTTTTACAAAATCACTATGATTATACTCTGCTAAAAAAGATAAGGTCTCTTTCATAGTTTCAAAGTTATTGTTTTGCATATCGGAAATGCTTTTTAAATCATTTGCATATCTCCCATTATCCCATTCAAATTTTCCGCTTTCCTTGTTTTCTTTAATCCCTGTTGCAAGTACAAACTGAGTACCTGAAAACAGTACCGCCTGATTATCTTTCACATCTAAAACTGTTGTGTTTTCACTTAATGCTGTTTTTACAATATCGCCTTTTTCTAATTTCATATTTTTTTCCTCCTGTACTTTTACTTGTATGTTTTCTTCTAATTCTTTATCAATAATATTTTTAATACTTTCTTTTATCGCTTCTAAATATCCCTTCCTTTTCAAACTATCATAAAAATCATTAAGGGTATCGAAATCCTCGATACCCCTAATCCTAGATATTGTTAGTTTTATATCCATATCCTCATAACCCGGATATTTCTTTTGATTAAATTCATACACCTTGCCTTTCATTTTAGTAAATTCATCTTCTATATACATAGGATTAATGTTTTCTTTTGTTTCTAAGAGTTTTTTTATCGTGTTTATAGACACGGTTTTGGATTTTGGAAACTCTATATTCTCCGGTGTGCGAATTGTCGTTTTAAATAAGTTTTCTCCTATTTTCTCAAAGTATCTTACAGAATAGTTATACTCCTCATTTTCAAAAAGTTTCTGCATTTCCCTATCCGTTGCTTTAATATTTTTGTGATATTCCACCTATCTAACCTCCTCCTTACACTCTATCTTTCTGTCTGAATTTTCATTTTGCAGACCTCCTTTCTCCACCTTTTCTTTGAAGTATCCAAGCCTGTCCATTACGGATGCTTTTTCTCTTTTATCCAGATCTCCAAAACTTTGTACTTTGCTATCTCTAAAATCTGCATCGTACCTATCTGCTACTCCGTCCAAATCCATATCTTTTGAAAGCGGATCATAGAAATTGCCATCATCATCAATTTCAAGTCCAAGTGCTGCTTTTAACTTTTCTTCATCAACATATATCAATTCATTAAAATCCCAAAATTCAATACCTGTTTTTATTTGTATAAGCTCCTTTGTATCACTTGCATCAAGCGGATCATAGGTGTAACTAAAACTATCAATTAAAGTATTATCTACATAAGTATTCATCTTGTAATTGATTAAATCAAGACTTGTCTGTATCTCATGCTTTTCATCCGGTGTAGTCGTATAAGCCAAGCCTATATCTGTCAAATCAGGAAACATTGTATCAAAATCTTCTATACTATGTGCTTCGTCATATTCTTTGTTTAGAAAATGAATCAGTTCTTCCTTCACTTCTTCCAAAAGTGGATTTTTCTCCTCTTTTAAATCTTCTTTTTGTCCCATATCAAGCAAATGATTTACCTCAGCAAGTCTTAACGTCTTTTCTTTTAAAAGCTCTGCCTGTGGAAATTTCTTTTTTATTTCAAGCTTCGCCGTTTCAAGTTGATTCTCGGTATCTTTAAGTTTTCCAAGTGTCTGTTCCAATCTCTCAGGCATCCTATCAAGTACATTATCCATTCGGGTGATATTTCCGATTTCATCCGTTCCAAACTCCCCATAATGATTTTCTTCTCCCTTCAGATTGAATTTATACTGATTGGAAAAGCTGTCATAATATGCGAACAAATCGAAATTTCTATATTCTCCGATTTTTACTTCCTCAGAACGAAAATCATCTAATTTTTTTATTCCCTTTATCCTGTTTATTAAGAACTCTCCGGCTTGCTTTTTATCGGTATATTTTTTCCCATTTAAAGTTAAAGATGTGAATTTTGATACAGCTTCTTTATCTGCTTTTATCCCCACTTGTTTTTCATTTACACCCATATTTTCTAAAGTAGTCTGATCATATTTTTCTAGTTTTTCCTCCCTATACGGTTCCACTTTTTCTATATCCTTTTTCAAATTTTCTATTTTTTCTTTTAAATTTTCAATTTCTTTTGGGTACACCTTTACAACCTTGTCCTCCATTTTATATAGGTTGGATTTAAAATTGGACTCCAGCATTTTAAGTTTACTTACCTCAACATCAAGGTCCATTTTTTCACGAATAAGCGGATTTCCTGTAGCTAAAGCTTTAATCTCCGCATAATTTAATGTAGCTTCATCAATATCCTCTGCAACACGCACAGGTGTTTTAGAAGTCATTATTTGAGAGATATACTTTTGCTTGTTTTCAAGGGTTTGGAAAAGATACGCATCAAAGGTATTTTCTGTTATATACCTAAAGATATGAACATCTCTATTTTCATTACCTTGCCTTACAATACGACCTGCTCTTTGAGAAAGATCAGCAGGTCTCCATGGGACGTCTAAATCATGGATTGCTATTAGCTTGTCTTGACAGTTTGTTCCTGCTCCGCACTTACTGGTAGAACCGAGTAATACTCTTACTTCACCTTTTCTAACTTTATCAAAAATAGCATCTTTTTCTTTGTTATTCTTTGCACTATGGATAAATTCTACTTCATTTTCCGGTACTCCCATTTTGATTAACTTTTCCTTTATGTCATCATATACATTAAACCCGTCTTTATTTGGTATAGACATATCACAAAAAACTAACTGTGTAGACTTCTTATCCCTATATTTATCCCATATACTAAATACATTGCTTACACAAGCATTTACTTTTGAATTTTCATCATCAGGAAGTAGTGGATTTATTAACCTTTGATCCAGTGCCATTTTCTTGCCATCGTTGGTAATAAGCAGCATATTATCGATAGAGGAGTCTACCTGTTTGGCTCGAACTTTATCCGCTCTCTCAGAAAAAGTTTCAAGGATTTGTTTTTGCTCTTCTGTCGGTTTAGTTTTTATGGTTTCATAATGAGCATTTGGTGTTGGTAAATTTAATACATCAGCAGTCTTTATATCCATAAACTGCTTGACCATGTTCATCAGTTCCGGAAGGTTATAAAATTTTGCAAATCTGGTCTTACTTCTGTATCCGTTCCCTTCAGGATTAAGTTCAATTGCTGTAACAGTTTCTCCAAATGTAGATGCCCAAGAGTCGAAATATTGTAGGTGCATTTTTTTAAGTTCATCGTACTGAAGATAACGCTGCATGGTATAAAGCTCTGCCATGCTATTGCTTACGGGAGTTCCTGTTGCAAATACAATACCCTTATTACCGGTAATTTCATCCATATATCTGCACTTCATCAGCATATCACTTGACTTTTGTGAATCCGTTGTAGTAATTCCCGCAACATTACGCATTTTTGTAAAAACGTACAAATTTTTAAACGCATGAACTTCGTCTACAAATAGCTTATCTATCCCTAATTCTTCAAAGGTTACAACATCATCTTTTCTGTAATCATCATTTAATTTCTTTAGTTTTACCTCCAGTCCTTTTTTCGTTTTTTCAAGCTGCTTAACGGTGAATTTCTGATCTCTATCCCTTTTATATTCTTCGATAAAATCTATAATTTCATCAATCTGACTTTGCAGTTCATACTCCTGTCGCTGCTTTGAAATTGGGATCTTTTCAAACTGCGAATGCCCTATAATTACCGCATCATAATCACCTGTGGCAATCCTTGAGCAAAATCTTTTTCTTTTATCCGGTGTAAAGTCCTTTTCTGTTGCACAAAGGATATTGGCTGCCGGGTACAGTTCATTAAACTCTCTACCAAACTGTTCTACAATATGATTTGGAACTACAAACATGGCTTTGTTGCTCATTCCAAGTCTTTTAGACTCCATAGCAATTCCTATCATCTCAAAAGTCTTTCCGGCTCCAACTTCGTGTGCAAGTAAGGTGTTCCCACCGAAAAGTCCTCTTGCAATCGCATCTTTTTGATGTACTCTAAGCTCTATTTCAGGGTTCATTCCATCAAATGTAAGGTTACTTCCATCATATTCTCTAAGCCTTATCGAATTGAATTTCTCATTGTATTCTTTTACAAGCCTTGTTCTTCTGTCTCTATCATCGAAAATCCAATTTTTAAACTCTTCTTTGATAATTTCCTGTTTACTTCTTGCAAGCATAGTTTCTTCTTTGTTTAAAACAGAACTTTTCTTTCCGTTTTCACCAATGACTTGATCATATACATTGGTATCTCTAAGGTTTAATGTATCTTCAATCAGTTTATATGCACTTGCTCTGCTTGTTCCGTATGTGAAATTGGCAAGGTCGTTTCCTTTATCTATACTTTTACCTTCAACTCTGTACTCCCCTGTAAAATTAGTATATTTAATGTCAATATTCCATCTGTTTGAAGCAGATGTTTTTAACAGATGGAACATAAAGCTCTTATAATCTTTCTCAGGTATCCAAGTCGCTCCCATTCTAACGGTTATTTCACTTGCCTCAAGCTCCTTTGGCATTACTTCTAGCAGCTTTTGTCTTTGGTAATTTAAACTGGATAGTTCTTTTTTTAAAGTCTCATTGTCCTGTTTCAGTACATCTGCATCAATATTTTCAAGCTGTTCATTTTGTTCAAGTTCATGTTCTACATTCTTGATATACGAATCTATTACTTCTATCTTTTCTCTAATATTCCCGGATAAATATTCATCAGCAGTTACATAAGATCTTGAAAAGTCTCCCAAATCTACAGCTGAAGAAAAAGGAGTCGTATCACTTGGATCAAATCCATCTAAATTTAAAAATATTTCTCCCTTTAATCCTTCAATAATTTCTCTCCTCGTTTTTTCAGTGAGCTTTTCCATATAGTCAAAATTGATTTTCCCTTTTTGAGAAATAGATAGAATAAGTGCTTCTGTCAAATTATCTGTATGAGTGATCGCAACGGCTTTCTTAATCGTTCTTTTTGTAAATATATCCGATTTTTCTATAAAGTTTCCTTCTTTATCCAGCTTTTCCAAAGTGGACAGTAAAGAATAATTGGCATCTTCACGAAACAACTTTTTATTCGCCTTACTATTTAAAATTCCGTATTTTTTAGAAAACTCATCATAAAGACGATTTAAATCCTCTTGTTTTTCTTTAATTTCTGTATCGGAATAATCTTCTTTTTGATAGGCAATTACCTGCCTTAATGTTTTTTCGATTTCAAGATATGCCTTTACTTTCTCCTCATCATTTTTATTTAAATCCAATTTTTGCATAACAGAATTTTCTCTAAAATATACCTTGTCATCAATTACTGCATAGGAATAGTTTTTCACACTGTCATCAGCCGGAATGGTTTCCACTTCAAATTCATTATTTAATTCTATCTTCTCATAACTTCCTTTAATGTTTTTAATGGCGGTATCCAGCTGTTCTTTCAGAATACTATTTTCATCTGCAACACAGGCAAGACTTGTTCCAAATCTGCTTGATATTTCTTCCATATTTCCAAGTACCATATCCGGATTATCTACAAAGTATTTGTTATATGTCAGTCCTCTTTCGTCAGTGCCAAGTTTTACCCATTCTTCATCCAGTTTTAGCAGTCGATCTCTCTTTTTAAGAAAAATAATATCACTCGTTACTTCCGTACCCGCCTCGCCTTTAAAAGTATTATTAGGTAGTCTAATTGCTCCTAAAAACTCTGCTCTTTCCGAAATATATCTTCTGATATCTTCACTTTTTTTATCCATAGTTCCACTTGAGCTTATAAAGGCTATGAGTCCACCGGAACGCACTTTATCCAAGGTTTTGGCAAAGAAAAAATCGTGAATAAGAAAATTGTTCTTTTCGTACTCACGATCAGCTATTTTATATTCTCCAAATGGTACATTTCCCACCGCTACATCAAACAGATTATTTGAAAAAGTCGTTTCTTCAAAACCTTTGATCTGTATTTTAGCATTAGGATATAACCTACTTGCTATCCTACCACTAATACTGTCGAGTTCTACACCATAAAATTTACTACCCTGCATACTGTCAGGTAAATTTCCTATAAATCTGCCTGTTGCACAGCTTGGCTCCAAGATATTCCCACTTTCAAAACCCATATTTGATAGGGCTTGATATATACTGTCGATTACAATCTTTGGTGTATAAAAGGCGGTTAAGGTACTTTCTCTTGCCGAATCGTATTCAGACGGTGATAGGTTTTCTTTTAGAAACTTTCTTGCATCAAGCCACTGTCCTTCTTTACTCTCATCGAAGACATCAGAAAGTCCACCCCAGCCGACATATCTGCTTAAAATATCCTGTTCTTCCTTTGTTGCATGACTATGTCTTTCCTCAATCTCTTTTAAAACCTTGATTGCTTCCATATTATTCTTCAGTCTTTCTGAAGGTGGTAAGATTTCATCTTCTCTATTTATTTTGTAATTGACAGGTGGAATCCCTCCCATATATTCATTATCAGGGGCGTATCTTTCCTCCCTATTCTCTTTCCAGTTGTCATAACTTTCTAATTTCTTATCAATGGTTTCTTGTCTATGCTTTGTAAGTTTTAGATTATTTCCATCTCCGTCAATTTGCCCAAGTCCGTTTAGATAATCAAAAGAGAGTTCAAACTCTCTATGGCTATTAGGATTTTGTTCACTATATACTGTAAGTTCCCTATTTTGATTATCGACTTTTACAATAAACTGATTTGCAATCACAGAACCTTTATCATTTATTACATCTAAACTATGATGTAACAGTTCCGATTTATCTTCTCCTAAGTTAAGGTTGGTATCTATAACAATGAGCTTCTCATTTAGCTCTTCTCTGTCTGAAAAACTTACAATCGGAATTTGATGATTATTTTTTGATACAGGATTTAACCATAAATCATTTTTTCCCAAAACATCATTATATTGAAAAGCACTGACTGTATATTCTTCTCCCTGATAGATTACTTTTGCCCCTATATTGACAGGTACACGTTCTTTTTCGCTTGAAATTTCTTCTTTTCCCTTTATTGTATCCTGTTCCTCAAATATATCTGTTAAAGACATTTGCTTTGCTTCAATACTTTTTTTACTATTTTTCTCATTTAAATTAAAGCGTTCAAGGGTATCTTTTTTTGCATAAAGATTTGCGACCGGTCTTTGAGGTGTATATAAAACTTCCGTCATCAGTTTTTCTGTATTCGAGACAAGTTGTAACCTGCTCATTCCTACAGGATTAAAATTATTTCCTGTAATTTCATACTCTTTATTTTGAAAGATAACGGAAAGTCCTTTTTTGTTATAATCTTCAATATCTAACAGAATAAGATCTTCACCATTTATACTTTGTTCTTGTAACTTCTCTGTTGTAGATATGATTTCCAAATCAAGTTCTCTTTCATTTCTAAAAGGAATAATTTCACTGCCCGTTATAAATCCGTTTAAATAACCCTCCGGATCATCTAATTTTATCGTTTTATATGTTTTATAGTCATTAATTTCTGAAATAACATATTCCTTGCCTTGATACTTTACCTGCATGCCTTCTTGATAGATAGGTTTTTGTATTTCTTCCTGTTCTTTTGTCTTTTCAATCTGTTCGTTGACATAGCCGGTAAGCATAATATTTCTATGATTATCATCAAGCAGATAAGGAAGATTTTGTAGCATTTCTTTATAACTATCATAGGAAACCGCCACATTGCTACTTAACATATATCCGTTATATCTTAAATGCTGCCTTAACTGCTTATTTTTCATATCCAAAACAAGCTCTGCCTCATAACCTTCTTTTTCATCAATACTATCTGTTATATGCTCCGGTGCTTTTAATTTTTCTTCAGATATACTCAATTCATTTAAGATAAATTCTTCACTCTGTGGATGAAATTGATATTCGCCGACCTCCTTTACATCTTTAAAAATAAGGGTTGATAAGATTACTTTCTTATCTCTAATTTCAAGCACCTTTGCTTTTTCTTCTTCCGGTAAATTTACATTAAAGTGTAGTTCATTATCTTTATCTATATATGCTACATTTTGCATTGCGCCATCGATCTTTAGATTTTTATTTGAAACATATATATCTTCATAGTAATTTGGAAATTGCTCACCAAAACTTGATATATCAAAATCATAACCTTCTTTTTGTTCCGTTACTATATCTCTATCAATTTCATATAGTCCTTGATTCTCAAGATAAAATACATCATTAAGATCTGTTAGATTCACTTCTTTCATACTTGTAGCAATCTCGTCAAAAAGTGCATCAATCTTGGTGCTTTCTTCAAAGGTTATTCCTTTGTATAGAGGATAGACTTTACCTTCAAAGTTATCATGACTTGGATATACCTTAGTTCCTGTTTGTTCAAGAGAAATATCCGCTACTTTATCCTTATCAACTACTGCATAGTAATATCCTACTTTTATGGCTATTTTATTATCATAAGATATATCTTTTGTTTCTAGTACACTTTCTTTTTCTTTGGATAATTCACTTAAATATTCATTGTACCTGTGTTCAAGTTCAATTCGCAGTTTTTTGACATCATCTAAACTTTTCATATCGTCCGGAAGATTGCCTTGTCTTTTGGCAACTTCTCTCATAACTTTTGCGTATTCTCTTTGAAAAACACTTGAAAAATCGGCAAGTGTATTGTTACCTAAAATTTGCCTTGCTTTAAGTACAGTTCTTTGTAAATCTTCATCATTTTTCAAAGTTTCGTACAAAATATCCGAAATATTTTTAATGGAATTTATTTGGGGATACTTTATTTTTTCATCCTCTATTGATTCATCTATCTTTCCTAAAAACTTATCCACTGTACTTGAATAAGTTAAGCTATTAGTATTTGTATATACTACTCTATATTCTCCATCATTATTTTTAAAAAAAGTAAAACGGGCTAAATCCGATAATTCTTTATCTTCCTCAAAAGGATTATATTCCTCAAACCTTAAACCATCGCTATATACAAAGTTTTTAAAATACGGGAATAACTTCTTATAATCATCTTTACTCGATACTACAGTCATAGATTCTTTTTCTAAAATATCCTTAACTACATTATCTATACTATCTATACCGTATTCTTTATTTTCCTTGCTCAGTTCAATTTGCTCATAAAGATACTGAAAATCTCTTTGGTTTACCTCATTTCCATCCCCGATATCCATTCTGAAGTGTTCTTCTACTTTACCATCTACAATATGATCAAAATAGAATTTAGAATAACCTACCCACTCGTCAGTCATTTCTCCATATTCATCTTCACCTACCGTTTTGTTATGAACTCTGATTTTTTCGTCAAGCTCTTTGATTTCATCAAGCAATTCTTTCGTAACAAGTTCTCCGGCATACTCTTTTTCTATAAGACCCAAACCTTCATTAAATTCTACAACCCAATAATCTCTACGATTCCCTATTTCAGAAACAGATTCTTCTTTGAAAGACTCATTTCTATCTGCTATATTTTCTTTTATATCTTCCCTGTCTTCTGTCTGCTCTGTAAGCTCTTCCTTTTTTATATATCTGTCACTTTCAATAAGAGTTTGTATCCTTTTTGCCACCTGATTCCAGTTTAGAAAACTATCCTTGCAATGTTCTTTTTCAAGCTTTATCCCTTTCGCATCGTGCCATTCACCACTTCCTCTCGCACCGGATAGAGCATGAGAGCGACCGCCTGTTCCATATTCATTTTTCAGAAAATCCATCTTCTCTTGAAGGGTATGGGACTTTCCAAAAAACTCAATGATCCTTTCTTTTCCTCCGGAAATTCCACTGCCCCTACGCAGATTCTCATCCATTTCATCTTCGGTAATAAAGCTTTTTATATTGGGTATTTCCGTCAGACTTGATGTCAATTCTTTTCTTAGAATCTCCAAGTCTTGTATTCTTTGCAGGATGTCATTTAACTTATGATAGTGGAAGCGTAATATACTTGGATCGGTATCGTAGTCTTGCAAGAAGGTTTCATATTCTTTCTTGAGCGTATTTCTAAACTCTGCACTGCTTAGTTTTTCTGTCAACTCCTCGGTTTGATCCGGGAATCCACTTTTTTCCGTTTGATTCAGAAGAGATAGATAGTTTTGCTTTACTTCATCAGCAAGATCCTTGTTCAAAAACCAAAGCATCTCCGCAAGTTCTTTTCGCTCGTGAGAAAAGGCTTCTGCCACTTCCACATTGGTGGCATATTGACCTTTTTCGATTAGTTCTCCGATACGATTGGCAGCATCGATCCATGAAAAAACTTGAGATGGATTTTCTTTTGAAGAAGTGTCGTTGGATAGATAAATTCCCTCTGTATCGTACCATGCACAAACCTTGTTCCCTTCCACTTCATATCCGTTTCCGCCCTGAAAGTTCCTTTGAAGAAAATCAGCCAATTCTTCCACACTCTTACCTTTGGAATATTCTGCAAGAACTTTTAATCGTAGAAGATCCTCGTTTCCTCCATGAATCAAAACAGTATCAATTTCTTCTTGCTGCATTGGTAATTCAAATCTTCCCTGAATTCCTACGTTTTGAGCAAAAGAAAAAGAAGCCCTATCGACTTCTTTCCCTTCATTTCCTATATCATCTTGTTCTATTTTCTGTTTATTTTCTTCATGATACTCATCTATGCCCAAACGATCTGTTCCATTGCCATTCTTGTAAGTGTCATATCCAAGTTCTTTTTCAATCCTGCGTACTTCAGAAAATCCTGATCCTGCATCTTGGTTGTCATTCCCCAAGCTTCTTTCATTCTCATCTCTTCTATATCCATGAAGTTCTCCACTTGTTCCTGAATGTCCAACAGATGATCCATTAGGTTTTTTTCCATCAGCATAACCTGATATTCTTCCCCTTTTTCCTCTTTGAGATATTTCAGTCTCGCTTTGCCAAATCGGTTCAGTTTGCTTAAGTTCAGTTTCTCCGGCAGTTTCATATTCGGAATTAACACTTCCGATCCGTCCTCCATCTTCTCCAATCTGTAAGTCCCTCCCTGTCTCTCGAATGGACTCTCTTTCACGATAGGTGTATAAATCTCGCCCTCCAGAAGGTATTCCTTCTTCGCCAGTACTACGGTTTCTTTCATCTTCTAAGCCTCCTTCTTTTATTTCTTTTTCATTTTCTATAATTTCGGTAGTTCTGTTAATTTCATCTGAAACATTATTATAACGCTCCTTATAGTTTTTTGTCTGCTCCCTTTTTTGAATTTCTGAAAACTTTTCTCTTTCTTCCACTTTTGAAATTTCTCTACCGATATCCATAAGTATTCTTTTCACATTGTTTGAAGTATAGGCAAGTAATCTGTCAATATCTTGCGTACTTGAAACTCTTGAGAGCATTTCTAATTTTTCCCTATCCCCTAAAAAACGAAGTCCCATTCTTTCATATACCGAAACCTTTGCAGATTCTTCTAAAAAATGAAGTATATTTACTTTACTGTTTTCTTTTAAGGTTTCATCATTTAAAGAATTAAGCACTTTATTTAATATCTGCCTTGTATATAGCGAAACAAGTGTATTTATCTTATCTTCTGTAGAAAATATAAGGTTACTATTTTTTTCTTTAAAAGTATCAATCAGGGTATCTAAGGCAGTTATATGCTTTTCATTATGATACTTCCATAATTTTACTTCAGAAATATTATGATTTAAGCTCACTGTTTGACTTACATCAAAAATATATTTTATCTTCTCTCTTTCAATGTCTAAAACAGGTATTCCTTTTTCTCCCCTGCTTACATTTCTTCCGATGCTTTTCCAATAGTCATATTCCGCACAGGCTGTTGCCTTTTCATTTACTGTATATATGCTAAGTTGATTAAAATACGGATATTTATAGTTGTTTCCCACTACCTTAAGATAGGTTTCATACCTATCTATATCTTCTTTAAATTCTTCTTTTGCAAAATCAAGAATTTGTTTGACTTCATCAAATTCATATCTTGGCACTGTATCTCCCTCCTTTTTCTTCTTATTTTCATGTCTTTTTTCTTCTGCTTTATCCTTTGATGTATATGCTTTTTCCCAATTATAAAACTGATTGATAGAGCTTATCGCCTTATCTGCAATATAGTGGATATAATCGGTATTGCCTCGTCTTTTATACCATTTTTCTCTTTTCAGTCCGCTACTTTCCATAAATGATATTGCCATTTCTACATTTCCTGTATAGTAAAGCAGCCTTTGTAGCATAAAAAAATCAGCCTCTGACCTACTGTTAAAATAGCTTTCATAATTACCATAGTAAATTTGTCTTAAATCTTCTCCTGCATATGAAAAATATCCCCTGTCAAATAACTTTTCTAATATGTCCTGATCCCCATTGTAAGAAGTAATCGTTGGACTTCTTTTATTTTCAGCACTAATTTTATTTGTCTTTGGCATATATTTTTCATATAAGGGCTTTAGCTCACTGTCAATACTTTCTATTTTGCTCCTATCTCTATCCTTTATAACATTACCGGTAACTGTAAAAAATCTATCTTTATCATAGATTTCAAGATTTTTATACCTTTTTCTTTCTCCCGGTACTTCACCTTTTCCTATAAAATGGAGTCCCGTTTTTGATGGAGATATTTCAGCATAGGTGGAAATTCCTCTTAAAAAATCAGCTGTCATAGACTTTGCATGATAATCCATACTATACGCCATAATGTCATCACTTACTTTATCTATATCTATGCCTATATATCCGTCTCCCAACATAAATCCAAGACCATCACCAATATTTTGATTAAGTGCTGCTATGCAATCTTCATAAGAATTCCATGTCGTTTTATCATTGGATTTGGCAGGTTTTCCGTTTGGCATTAAGGGTAATTTCGTATTCTTCCCATCTCTTTGAATGATTTTATACAAACACCAGCGTTTCTCTCTTTTTAGTTCATCAGGAATATTTTCATAATTTTTTATGAGGTCATTCATAACGATCACCTCAACTATATTTCCATTCCCTTATCTTTTTTAGTTATCTTTACAGCCCTTACTTTTTCTTCCTTCTTGATTTTTTGCTGATTTTCTTTTAATTTTTTAAGTACAGACGGTTTTTTCTCTGTCTGTTCCTTTTGACTTTCTTTTTCATTTATGCTTTGTTCCCTTTTTTCTATCAGGGTTTTCTCTTTATTCAGATTGTCTTTCCCTAATTTTTCTTCATCTTTTTGGATTTCTTTGGATAGATTATCTAATTTTTCAAGGCAACTATCCAGTTTCTTTTGTTGATCCTTAATAAAATCCTGCATGGAGTTTACCAATCCTTTTACAATTCCTATTTTCATCTGTACAAATTTTTCCTGTGCTTTGGTAAGGTTATAGGAAAGCTGATGTTTCATATTGTCATACAGATGTTTGATACTTCCAACGGCTTTTTCCTGTAAATTAATAAGGGTATTGCCTACATTCTTGATATCTCGCACAATCAGTGAGCTTAACCCTATATTTTCCATTTCATTTAATCGTTTGATTTCTTCTTTAAGTCCTGTGATTTCTTCTTTGAGTGCTTTTAACTCTTCAATATTTGCATCAAAGTCCTTATTTTTCATCTCATCTTTGAGTTCCTCTGCTATATTAAGCTGCTGATCGGTATGTTCTTCTAAGAAGTCCGCTGTTTTGGTATATTCCTCTTGAATCTCCTGCATAACATTTTTTGTTTGATTTTCCTGTGATTGTAATACTTCGTTCTTATCCATACTTATCCTCCTTCGTTTTTTCAATTGTTTTATTCCATCCTTTTATCGAATCCACCTTAACTCCGTAATACCTTTGTATCCCACCTCCCATATAAACCATGCAAAGGCAATGGCACTGCTTTTGTATTTCTCAAATTCTCCGTTTTTGGCACAATTTAATCTTTTGGAAAATACATATACTCTTTTTGGTGGATACTTTCTAAATAACTCATATCTTGATTGACCTTCTAAAAATGCCAATCGAAAGAGCATTGCTATTTTTACGCCCTCTCCTGATATTTCAAGTGCGTGTCGTAAAAATTCGTCTGCACAAAAATATGGTGGATTCGTTACTATATCCATTTTATTTTCTGTTACTGTAAAAAAATCAACTTCTCTTTCTTCTCCATATCCTCTATAACAAATATCTGTCGCTTTTACCGTATAACCGTACTCTTCCAAAACTTTTCCGATATGTCCCATTCCGCAAGCCGGCTCATAGACTAAGGAAAGACCTCACAATTGGCAAAATAAAAAAAGAATGGGGATAACAGGGTAAAAAATTGATATTTATTCCCCATTATCTCCATGTTTCTCTTTGTTGTGCCCGATTTTTCGTTTTTCGGGCACAACAAATTAAGCACTCAGGCTCCGCCTCTGTGCGATCAATAGATTCGCCAAGCTACACAGGATATTTAGCTTCGCCTCCTGTTTCTTAAGTCCTTTATATCTCGTCTTTCGATAGCCAAACCTTGCTTTGATGATCCCAAAGACATGTTCTACTTTGGATCGAATTGATGATTTCTCCCTCTCTCTTCGTTTGATCTGTCCTTTCGATCTCGCACTCTTCTCCCTGCTCTGTGAACGTCTCTTGTTGATTTTGTAGTTGATCTTTTGTCCTTTTTTGTTTCTCTTTCTTGCTTCCTCCCGTCGCTCTGCCCCCAAATAACCGCTATCTCCATAGACTTCTTTTTCTTCTCCTGTTAATAACTCCGGCACCATCGTTACATCGTGTACGTTCGCTGCACTTACTTTCACGCTGTGTACCAAACCGTTTTTAGCATCTACCCCTATATGGGCTTTGTATCCGAAGTACCAATTGTTTCCTTTCTTTGTTTGATGTGCCTCCTTGTCTCTTTGTTTACTTTGGTTTTTTGTGGAGGAGGGAGAGGAGATGATAGTGGAGTCTACTATGGTTCCTTTTTTGAGAAGGAGTCCTTGGTTACGAAGACGATCTACTACCTGTCCAAAGAATTGTTGCTGTAGATTGTTTTGCTCAAGAAGATGACGGAATCTGCCTAGAGTATCTCCATCAGGAACTTGGTTGCTGGAAGTGATGTAGCAAAACTCCGAGAAGGATCTGCTGTCGATGACTTCCGCAACGGTTGCCATGTCCGAGAGGTTATACAGGTTCTGTAGGATATAGAGTCGTAGCATCAATTCTATTTCGTAGGGTTTGTTTCCACGTTCTGCTTTGTAATAGAAGGGTTTAATGAGTTCTATCCATTCTTCCCAAGGGATGATTTGATCGATTTGCTTGAGAAATTCTTTTTTCTTTGTTTTGACACTTAGAAGTTCGTCTGTAAGAATGGATAGATTTAGTTGTTTGTTCATGGCTCTCCCTCGTTCTCTATTATGCAGTATGGTTTCTAATTACTGGGTTTGATTCTGTTTTATATCTTTTATTTTATCATAGTTTTGTTCCTTATAGGGAACTATTAGCTCTTTTTGTGCGGTATTTCCCTAAAGATTTAAACTGTTCTCTTTTTAAAAGTTCATGAATTGCCCTTTTATCGGTAGCATAAAAATCCAATTTCTCTCTGTCTTTACTGAATTTTATTAGCGTATCAAACATAGGCTACTCCTTTTTATATCGGGATAATTCATTTTTTATCTCATGCTCTATTGTTTTTAAAAATTCTTCCTTTGAAGACTTTCCCTGTGCAATCTCCGACAGCTGCATTTCCCACTGTGCGGTAGTTTCTGCTGATTTAAATCTATCAGCTACTATCGTTACAAGGCTGATTCCTTTATGCGTTGCAATCAAATTTTTCTTATCTCTTTGAATAAAGCCTTTGTAAATTAGATTTTCTATAATCCCTGCACGAGTTGCCGGTGTGCCAAGTCCTTTTCGTTCGACCTCTACCCTTTTTTCAAGTGCTTTATTTCCTGCCAATTCCATGCTTTTTAATAGGGTGTTTTCTGTAAAGTGTTTTGGAGGCTTAGTATATTTTTCTTTAATCTCTTTATTTTCAATGCTTAAAACATCTCCAATACTTACATCAGGAAGCTCCATATCCTCATTCTTCTTGGATTTGTATTCTTTAAGATATTTTGTAAAGCCTTCATCTATAATGACTTTTCCTGAACTTGTAAATTCAAAGCCGTCAAAAATTGCTACAATCTTAGTAGTATTCTCGATTAAAGGATAACCTACACTTGCGTGTAGCTTATTAAAAATAAGCCTATACACTTTTGCTTCACTCTCTGGAATACTCGATAAATCTTCACTCATTGAACTTACTGTCGGTATAATAGCATGATGATCCGTTACCTTGCTTGAATTAAAAATGACCTTAATACGCTGTGTATCAAAGTCATTTTGTCCCAATATGTTGTTTATCATACTTGTAATCATATCTGTTGTAAGGTATCTGCTGTCCGTTCTCGGATAAGTAATAAGTTTTTTCTCATACAGACTTTGAGCATAATCAAGGGTTTGCTTTGCACTATATCCAAAATACTTATTACACTCTCTTTGGAGCGTAGTTAAGTCATAGGGTAAGTCGGGCTTTGTGATTTTTTCTTTCTGAATGACATCGGTAATTTCAATCCTATCGCCTACTAAATTTAAGAGCTGCTCAGCTGCTATTTCATCATCAATTCCGTCTGTGGAAAGTATAAAACCGTCCATAGATAGCTCTACGGTATAGTATTTCTCTTTCTTGAAATTTGCTATCTCGTCATCTCGTTTTACAATCATGGCAAGAGTCGGTGTCTGCACTCTGCCAACAGAGTAATTCTGCTTGTAAAGGCAAGAATAAAGTCTGCTCAAATTCATTCCGACAAGCCAATCTGCTATCGCTCTTGCCTGTGCCGATTCAAAGAGATTATCATAGTCCTTTCCTTCTTTTAGATTATCAAATCCCTCTTTAATGGCACTGTCTTCCATAGATGAAATCCAAAAACGTTTCATTTTCTTTTTACAATGAGCCTCACTATATACCAGTCTAAAAATACTTTCTCCCTCACGTCCTGCATCGCAAACATTGATTACAAATTCTACATCCTTATCATTCATCAGCTTTTTAAGGATGTTAAACTGCTTCTTGGTTGCCTTTGCTACTTCATACTTATAGTCCTTTGGAATAATCGGTAAATCTTCTATATTCCACTTTGCATACTTTTCATCATATCTTTCAGGATTGGACATCTGAATCAAATGTCCAATGCACCAAGAAACTATATATCCGTTCCCCTCATAATATCCATCTTTCTTTTTCGTTGCTCCAAGCACCTTTGATATGCTTATTGCCACACTCGGTTTTTCACTTATTACCAAAGTTCGCATAAATTCCTCCTTTTTTCATAAAAAAAGAGCGAAAGATTTTTCTCTCGCTCACAGTTTTCTCTTAAATGCTACATCATATTTAAGAAAATTTTATATTTATTATTCTTTATTTCTTTACTCTCCAATAGCCATCTTTCGCACTACCGGTATATTCAATTACTTTTTCATCAGTCAATTTCTTCAAATCTCTCTATTGTTCGTTCTGAAACATAGAGTATTTTTGATAAATCAAGGGCAGTAATTTTTGAATTTCCCTCAATAATTTCAATAATATGTTTTCGTCTATCATCAGGTTTTAATTTTTGACCGACATTTTGACCGACATTTTTTGCATCATAGTTTAGATTTTTCAAAATCGTAAAAAAAGCACTTTCTGTATTTTCATCTTCCCATCAAATTTATCTTATGTTTTTCACTAATTCTATCATAATATCTATTACAGCATCAAAATTTATTTCTCCTGCATAACTAAATCTTTTTTGATAGCTACTCCACCTTGTTTTGAGGTCTTTTTCCATTTTTAAGTCGACTAATACATCAAGAATACTATCTATATTAAAACCTGTGCTTCTATGCTTAAATGTATTTTTACAAGCTTCCTTTAAATGCTCAAAGTCTATTTCCTCTTTCTTCAAATGATATAGAATGTAAATATCATAAAAATCCTTACTTCTGCTGTTAAATGCCCCTCTTTTATATACTGTCTGAATCTTCTCAGCAAGCATTGTTTCTATATTATATGCACAAATTTCAAAAAACTTATCACTAAAAATACTTTTATATTCATAGGATATTTCACTTGGTGTAATTGGATCGCCTGTTGCTATATCGAGTGGAATAATCTGCCTGATATTTTCAAGTCTGCAAAGAACTGTAATTCTAAATCCTCCATATTCATCTTCTTTACGGATTTCTTCAATTTTTTGAATCTCATAAGTAATTCCATTATCGTTTCCGCTTTGAAGAATTTTTTCAAATCTTTGCTTGATGTTTTCTTCAGTAAGTGAAAATCTTCTTATCAAAAAATCAATATCTACTGTGTTTCTCTGCCTTATTCCAATTACATTTGCGAGTAAAAAACCACCTTTAAAAATAAAGTTTTCACTCTCGTCACTACTTGCTATTTTCTCTAAAATGCTTTCTAAAAAATAGTGTGTTTGCACAGCATTAAAGCTAAGTCCTGTTTCTTTCGACAGTTTTTGACATATCGCTCTTAGCTTATCTTTATTCATAAACAACCTCCAAAATTTCTTTTACTTTTTCATATATATTCATTTTTTTAGAATACTCATATAGTTTATTCAAATCCTTATTTTCATAACGGACATACTTGTTAATCGTTTTAGAAAGCAGTTCTGTTTCTATTTCACTTCTATTTTTAATAAAATCGCAAATTATTCTCTCCAAGTCATAAACTTTTACTGTATTCCCAAACATTGTTTGGCATTCTGTCATACCCAAATCATAAATTTCTTTTGTTACATAATGAATTCTTACACTTCCACTTATACGATGAGTATTGTATCCTTTATATACTGTAACTTCCATTTCATTCGGGATTATGTCTGTAAACCCCTGAAGATAAAGAGCGGATACATAAGAAAAAACAGCAACCTTACATCTATTATGAAAAAAATAATACTCGTCATAATCTCCGTTTGAATCTATATAGATTCCTCTATCCGCACGAATCAGTTCACCTTTTTCCACCATTCGTGTGAGATATATTGTAGGAATGTTAGAGTTTTTAAGTTCCTTACTTGTTATAACTCCACCCGTTTTACTCAATTTTTTTTTTATCTTTTTTATATAATCCATAGTATCCATCTCCTGTTGCAACTGTGCTTACATTATACCAAATAGTAAGCACAATTACAACATCAAGATTTACATTTCTCTCTTTATAACTTTATTCCTCATCTTCTTCCTCATAAGAGTCGATTGCCATATCATCTATATTTTGCTGTTCTTTTTCTTCCAAATCTTCTGCATCATCCTCTTTTTCATACTCATCTTCAAATTCGTCATATTCTTCTTCATCTTCCTCATAATCATCTTCCTGCTTTTTCTTGTAGATTTTAAAGTAATATCCTGCTCCAACTACTGCAAGAACGATGATTCCTAAAAAAATATAAGAACCGTTACCTTTATTTTCTTCCTTTTTCGGCTCTTCTTTTTTTACTTCACTTTCCGATACCGTTTCTTCTATTTTTTTGACTTCTTCTTTTGGCTTTTCCTTTTTCTCTACCATATTGAGAAGATCATCTTCAGATACTTCAGTTAAAAGCATTACATTTTCACTTTGCTCATCGTGATTGATGATTAAATGAAATGTCTTGCCGGATTTTGTCTGGAAAGTAATAAATTGTCTTGCATCTGCTGAATATTTGTCTGTTTCCTTTTTGTCTTTATCATCATTATGATGAATCGGATAATCTTGATTTGCATTATCCTTATTTTCCACGACACTTGCCCTTGCCTTTGACGGAGCTGAAGCCACACCCTTATTGGTATTTACATTGCTACTTGCACCGTCCATTGATGAATCCTGACTACTGTTATTAGCAGGAGCTTTCGGTGTCAGCTTATTGGGATAGCGAACTTCCTTTTCTTTCTCCTTTACTTCTGTTTTGCTTGTATCTTTTGTAGTATTGCCGGAGCTTACTGCATCAGATGAACCTTTACCGGAACTCTGTGGTGTTTGAGAAGAAATACCTGAGCTTGTCTTAATCCCTGAAATAGGACTAATCGGTGTAACTGACTGTGATGTTACAGGAGCTTTGTTTGTTTCAGTTGCCTTTTTCTCAAGCTCTTTCACCTTTTCCGTCAGCTTATCTATTTCCTTTTTCATATCTTCTGATAAGTCTTTATTTCCCTTATCTTTCTTCATTTTTTCTTTCAGACTTTCAATCTCAGCTTCAAGGTCTTTGATTTTTTCTTTCTGTTTATCGCTTAGTTTGTCTTTATCCCTGATTTCACCATTTAACTTATCAAGTTTATCCTGAAGCTCTTTGGCCTCTTTTTCCATTTTGAAAATATCGTCCTTAGAAAGCTCTGTCTGTGTTCCCTTATCTTCTGTTTTTTTATCTTCCGTCTGAGTGCTTTCGTCCTGTTTTGGCTTTTCCTCTTCTGTCTGAGTCTCTTTATCCTTAACTGTAATTTTTTCTACTTTACGGATAATCTCATCTGTACCGTCTCCCTTTACTTTATAGAACAAAAATTCGTCAATAAATTTCATATTATCCTCTAACATTGGTAAGTCTCCACTGTCAAGAACTTGCCCGGTTTCTGCTTCAATTATTTCTTCCTTATATACACTCTCATCCTTAAATATATATTTTATCTTAACTTCCACTTTAGTTTGAGTTAGAACTTCTGTGGGACTGATCAGTGTCGGTATTAAAATTCCTTGTGCAAAAACAATCTGGTGATTGAAAAGCATTGTTCCAAGTAGAGCTATTAGTAAAAAGATTACTCCGGACAATGTTATCGCCATTTTTTTATTCTTCTTCCATTTGATTTTCATGATTTCCCTCCATATTATTATAATTTTTTGTATATGTCATTTCCTGTAACTTCCTTTTTTCTTCTTTTTCCTCTTTTTTATAATTTCTCATCATTTCTAAAAACTCATCTATGGAAATATCAATACTTCGGTATTCTTTTAAAACCTCAATATTTTCCATTTCCACCTGTTCTTCTTTTAACATCTCCTGTTTTAACTTTAATTCTTCTATTTTTCCCTGAATATCTTTTTGTTTCTCTATATTTTTCCTGTATTTTTTATTCAAATTTCCACCTCCTATTTTGGTCTGCCAAAGCCGTAAAAATGCCCTTTCCAATAAGGTGTATCTATCCTTGCATACTGAATCGGATCTCCGGCATGAATCATATAACCTCCTCCGACATAGATACCGACATGACTTATTGGCGAGCCTGAATTATATGTTCCTTTAAAAAAGATAATATCTCCCGCCTTTGCTTCGCTTGGTGAAACGGGATTACAGTAATCTTTATATATGCCCCATGCTGTCGTTCTTGGCATATTCTTTATTCCCGAATGGGTATAGGTCCAGCAGACAAAAGAAGAACAGTCAAAGTTATTCGGTCCATTTGCCCCGAAAACATATCTTTTTCCAATATGTTTTTCCGCCTCATGAACAATTCTCTTTACACTTTCCTCATTAAATTCAAGTCCCGGATTGGAAAAATCAGGATTGTTTATAATCTCGGAAAAATCATCGCTACCACTTCCAAAAATCAGCTCCATATTTCCTTTACTTGCAAGTAAAATTTCATAATGGGATAAATTATCAGGATAAGACTGAAATACCTCTCTGATAATAGAGTCCATCTCTCTTTTTTCTAAGGTTACAATGAGTTTCTTATACTCATACGGCTCTTCATGACTTTCAGTATGTTCATTGCCGTCAGCATCCGTATAACTGGATGTAACGGTTTTATATCTGATTTCGATCTCTTCCTTATAGGTTAAGGTATACATGTTTTGAAACAGACTTTGAAGTTCACTTTCTACCTCAGACACATTCTCTACAACACCATATCGTGATGTGATATAAGACAAGAGCTCATGGACATTATGACCGATTTTTTCTTTGCCTTTTACAATATATTCATCATAACCCGGATGATTTTCCTCCACACTGTCCATTTCTTCTTGCAAAGCCTGTTCTAAAGATGAAAACTCCTGATTGACCTCTTTTAGAGTGTCTTCTGATGATAAGTAGGTGGTTGAAACAGTATTACTTACCATCCCCGTTCCCATATTCATCATCATACTTCCTGCCTGAAAGAGCATAAAAAATATTCCTACCGCTAAAAGTAATAGGAATACTGCTTTTTTGCCTCTTGATTTTACAAATTCGCCAAATCGTTTACTTCCTTCTGTAAAGGATTTTTTTATTCTGTTTTTTACATTGTATTTATACTTCTTTTGAATCTGCTTTTTATATTGCCTTCTCTTAAAAAACTGTCTGAGCCTTGAGGTATTTTGGTAATCCACGCTTTTTTTCATCTCTTCCATATTCTTTTGAAAAAAGAGTTTCTTCTCCTGTTTATCAATGCTTTTACCTAATTTTGTTATCTTTTTTTGCCTTTTTAAATTTTTCTTTTTTCCATGATAATATATTTTCCTTGAAATATTTTCGACTTGATCGCTAACCTTATATGCAGCATCAACTCCGGCATTATCCTCTTTTCCACTTTCCAAATACCTCTTTGCCATGCCCGTTGCTATTACTGCACTTTTAGCACTTTGACTTTTCCCGTCAATTCCCTTATTTTTCAGTTTCTGCTCTTGTCTTTGCTTTTTCTGCTGTAACTTAGATATTTTCTTTTCCTTATTTTCAAATTTTCCTTTTCTTTTTTGTGATGAATTTTTATCGGTAGTTTTTCTTTTATTATTTACGTCCTCAAATAAATTATTTTTCGTATCCTTATTCCTTGTGAACTCCTTATCATCAAAGTTGCTCCTGGTATATTTATTCTGTTTTTCTACTTTTGAACTTTCATTGAAAAATCTTTCTTTGGCATACTGTTTATATTTCTTATTCTTGGATTTTGGATTTCTTACATATTCATCATGATTTTTTTCCTTACCATTTTGCCAGTTATCATACTTTTCATCATCTTCAAGAGTTCGATAGGATGCTTTGCTATCCCTAAAATCCACATCATACCTGTCTATTACTCCATCGTTATCCATATCTTTCGATAATGGATCATAAACTTCCTTTTCTTCCTTTTGAAATTTATTAATCTGCTTTTGCATCTTTTTTCTACGGTTTTCGGCTTGAAAGGAAGACCCATTTTGATTTATATTTCCCGTATCCGACAGGCTATAAGAAGATGTATTTTTATCTGAGTTATTGTTCCTATATCCTCTATACGAATTATTTGATTGCTTCTTTTCAGATAAAGGCAGTTTCTCAGCTGACATTTCCTCTTTCAGTAAGGTTTCATTCTGATTTTTAAAATATTCTGTTTCAGATTTATCTTGAGTTTGAGGTTGTAAGGACTGTATTTCTTGATGTAACGATTTTTCTCTATTCTTCTTGTACCTCTTGTTTTTGTTCTTCATTAAATTTTTTCACCTCCTCACTGATTCTTTTCTTTGCAAGATTTACATAGTCTTCATTCAGCTCAATTCCGATATATTTTCTATCTTGCATAAGTGCTACAAATCCGACAGTCCCACTTCCAATAAAAGGATCAAGGATTATTCCTCCTTTCGGTGAGCCTGCAATCATACAGATTTCAGCCAACTTAGGAGGAAAAGCAGCATAATGCTCCCCTCTAAAAGATACGGTATTGATGGTCCAAATATCTCGTTTATTGCGAAACTGCGGAATATTATCTCCTTTATACTCTCCATATTTTCTTGCCTTATTTATCTTCTGCACGCCTATCCCTGCATCTTCATTTAAATATTTGTTATATGCACTTCTTCCTCTCATATATCTTTTCTTGCTGACTTCTTTTATCGGCTCTGCCATAGCATCAAAATCATAATAATATCTTGGTGATTTGGAAAGCAAAAACACATGTTCATAAGAACGGGTAGGTCTATCCCTGCAAGCCTCCGGCATGGCATTTTCCTTATGCCAGATAATATCGGAACGAAGATACCATCCATCTTCTCTTAAAAGTAACGCTAATCTCCAAGGTATTCCCATTAAATCCTTTGCCTTGTATCCTAACACCTTTTGTGTAATCGAGGGATTTTGTCCATTTCTTCCCTTTGGATATTTAGGATCCATATACTGTCCCTTTCCACCTCCCGAACCGGCATAAGAATCTCCAATCACAATAAAGCAAGTACCGTCTTTTTTAAGAACTCTCCTTACTTGTCTAAAAACTTGTACCAACCTGTCAAGATACTCTTCTACTGTCTTTTCTCTTCCTATTTGACCATCGCTTTTATAATCCCTAAGTCCGTAATACGGAGGAGAAGTAATACAACAGCTTATGCTTTCATCCGGAAAATTCTTTAGCATTTCAAGTGCATCTCCACAAAGAATCGTATTGATATAGCTATCTAAAAAACTTGTATCTTCTCTTTTATTTCGCATATCGCTTACCCCCTATTTCCCATTTCTTCCTGTTTCACTTGGTTTAGTGGTAATCAATGAATACAGTTTCGTATTCTTAGGAAACTGATCTATAAAAGGAACAATCGTATTTCCGTAAAAGAGTAGTCCCTCTCCTTCCCCCGAATTGGTTACATAGGAAAGTTGATGTTTGGATATATTAAGTTTTTTAGCTAAAATATCTCGATCCGTTCCCGCTTGGTTAAGCATTAAAATGAAGTCGGTATTATCAAAGATATTTTCAATTTCAGGACTTGCAAGAAGGTCCTTGATGTTTTGAGTAAGTCCCGTGGGCATACCGCCCCATTTTCTGAAACGCTTCCAAATTTCAATGGAATAATTGGCGGTCTGCGGTTCTTTTAAGAGCAAATGAAATTCATCTACAAAATATCTGGTTGTTTTTTTACTTGCCCTATTAATGGTTACTCTATTCCAAACCTGATCCTGTATAATTAACATTCCAATTTTTTTAAGCTGTTTTCCAAGTTCTTTGATGTCATAGCAAACCACTCGATTATTTGTATCTACACTCGTTCTATGGTTAAAGACATTCAAACTTCCCTTTACGTAGATTTCCATCTCTACTGCAAGTTTCTTTCCTACTGTTTCTTCCTGTTTTTGAAGTAGGTTATATAGATCCTCTAAAACCGGCATATTTTCCGGCACAGGATTTTCAAAGTAGGCTTTATATAAAATGGGTAAGCAACGGTCGATTACGGATATTTCTTCTGCACTTAATTTTTTCTCTCCCACCACCAGTTCAAATAGGGACAAAATAAAGTCGGATTTTAAGGATAAAGGATTATCTTCATCGGCATAGTCGATATTGATATCAAGGGGATTTACATAGTCTTTAGAAATCGGAGAAATTCTTATAACTTGTCCTTTGAGTGCCTCTACCAGTGGTGCATACTCAGCTTCCGGATCTGCTATGATAATGTCATCATCGGTAATTAAAAACGCATTGGTAATCTCTCTTTTGGCTGCAAAGGACTTTCCAGAACCCGGTGTTCCTAAGATTAGACCATTTGGGTTCTTTAATTTCTTCCTGTCCGCCATAATAATATTTCTGCTTAGTGCATTTAGTCCGTAATATAGGCTTTCTCCCTTGATAAAAAGTTCTTCTGTTGTAAATGGTATAAAGATAGCAGCCGCACTTGTGGTAAGTCCCCTTTCTATTTCCACTTCATTTATCCCAAGAGGCAAACTTGCAACAAGTCCCTGTTCTTGCCTGTAATTTAGGTTTTTCAAACTGCAATTATGTCTGTTGGCGATGGACTTTAAGGTAAATACCGTATTATCAAGTTTCCCCTTACTTTTATTGGTGTTCATAAATAAAATGGTGATAAGAAACATCTTTTCATCATGATTTTGTAGTTCTGATAGCAGATTCTTTGCTTCTGCCCCATAAGTTACAAGGTCGCTCGGTAAGATGTCGATATCATAACCTGCACGTATGGCTTTCTTATTTTCCTCAAGCTTCATCTTGTCTAAATCCGTTATTTTTCTTTTTACATTTTTTATCGCTTCCATCTGGTCAATTGCTTTGATATGAAAGGTAACTACCATATTTTCTTCCAATGCCAAAAACTCGGATAACATCTCATCTTTGATATCCGATGCTAAAAGCTGTAAAAAGTTTACTTCCGCAAAGACTTCTCCTGTCTTAAAATAAGTCGGCTTAGAAAAGTTAAAAGACGGAGGTACAATATATTCCTTAGTCGTCAGTCCACTGTATTTCAAATCCTCAAAAGAAAAAACAAGTTTATCATTTGGATTTAAAATGTCGTGAATAACCTTTAAACGCTCCTCACCATCAAGCACATAGGCTTTCACTCCCATCTGCTTAAAATTGTTTAACACATCCATTTCCATTCGCTCTAACCTGCTTTTTGCTTGCTTTAAGTCCTCCGCTTCTATGGTAAAGGTAAGATACATACTCTTGGATAGTCCGTTATTCCCCTTGCTGCTTTGATTTAAAAGCATCTGTCTGTATTCATTTCTAATTTCGTTAAAATCATCTATATTTTCTTTAATATCAATCAGTTTATTGATTTCTTCATTTTCACCGATACTGTTGATATAGCTAAACTCCACTTCTACAGATGAGTCAAAGAAATTTAGAAAAGAAGAAAATTCCGAGAAGATACTTTCTTGATCCGCTTCTTCCATTAAGCGATAGTTGATGTCCAAAAATCGAATGGTTTTATTAAATTTATTCTTTTCAATTTGACAAATCCCGTCTTTTAACATTCGCTTATAGGGAATGGTATCTTGTACAGTTTCCTTTTTCTCCTCTTTCATAAAAAAAGGAAACCACCCATTTTTCTTAGATGATTTCCCATTTGTTTTAAACTTTGTTTTTTTATTCCCTGATTTTTTAAGTTCCGATAACTCTTTTTTATTTTTCCTAAGCTCCATCTCTTCTTTTTTAATTCGCTGTTGCTGTTTTTTTCTTTTGTCTTTGTTCAACTTTTTTCCTCCTTCCGTTTGCCTTATTTTTACTTCCTATATCCTGCCTTTTTGTTCTCTCTGTATGATAAATGCTCCTCGCTTTATATAGCCTGATCTTTTTACTTTTATGAAACTTCAAGATATATGCTAAATGCTTTTCAAAGGGTAAATTGTCCTTTTCATAAAGCGTTGCAAAAAGAACAGGTAGAACTACTATACTCATTATAATCATGGAAATATCCGTACTCAGATAGTTTTTACAAAGCATATATACAGGAAAACCGATCAGCCCCGCTATGCTAAATCCAATCAGCTGCCTTTTTGTCATATTAAGTGCCACTTTAGTTTTTACTTTCGTCAAATCCTTCGGTATTTTTACATATGCCATAGCCTAACCTCTATTCTTTTTGCCGGTAATTTCTTCTCTCATTTCGGATAACTTTTCCATATGCTCCCAAAGTGAGATAATTTCTTCTTTACAATTTTCCAGTTCTTCAACCAGTGCCTTTACTTCACCTATCCTATCAATATCTTTCTTTACTGTATCCAATATTTCTCTCATGGAAAGAATTTCTTTATACATGGCACTTAGTACATCTACTACCAACACTCTAAATTCTTTTTGCTTTTCTTCTTCCGTTTTTGATTCGTATTCTAAATACTCATCTTCTAAACTATATATCTCTTCTTTTCTTTCATCATCATTTTCTGTATCAAATTCATCTTTATCAAAAGACTCTTCTATCTCACCAAAATCAAAGTCAAAGTCATCTTCCTTAAAATCAGATAATTTTTTCGTTTTCTTTTTCAGTAGTACTGCTATCATCGTCCCGATAGAAAGAACTGAACCTACTCCTATCAAAATTTCCGTTTTCTTATTCATTTTATTTATTTTCTTCATATTTACCTCCAATAATTGTATCCATCTTCTTTTTCCAATTCTCTAATCAACTTTTGTTCAAAATGAGCAAAAGTCCTTTAATGGCTGTTTAAAATCGCCTTTGCGATACTTCCGGATTTCATCATCATGACTCCCAAAATCAATCCATATGCAAGCACCTGTAAAATACTTGTATGAATATCCGTAAAATTTACAGTTTTGACCAAGACTGCATAAATTCCGAAAAATATCAGGATAAAAAGTCCCTGAAGTCCCAGTGCAAACAAACTTTTTATATAGTTTGTTCCGATACTTCCCCATTCTTTATTTCCCATGGTAGAAAATGGAATAGCCGCAACAGAACAATAGATATATATTTCAATCATTCTTCCATATAGGATTACAGTGATTAAGATGGATAGAATCGTTAAAGAAAATTTAACCAATCCCGTCTCAAGTGCAATCCCGATGAGTGTTCCAAGTTCCTTTGTTTTAAGGGCTTCTACCATAGCATCAAAATTACCGGCAGTTATATTTGCACTTGTCCCCACAACACCTGCCGCCTTTCCTATCATGGACTGTGCAACATCAAAGACCGCCATTGAAAAATCAAAAGCATGAGACACAAGCCATACGGCAATCCACATTTTAATGATGTATTTAAAAAATTCAAAGGTATCCGTGTCTTGCATGGAATTTTTCCTCATCACCACTTGAATCAGCTCTATGCAAAGTATTGCAGTTAGAATGATAGCTGCTATGGGCAAAACAACATTGGTATTGATTGATTTAATGAAGGTAAAGACCTCCGAGTTCCAAGAACTCGGAGTCTTTCCCACTTCTCCTGCAACGGTTCCTACTTTATCATTAATATCCACAAGCATTGCAGAAAGATTATCTTTAATAATATCAATCATAATCTCCTTGAAAAACTCATTTATCTTTCCAAATAAATCAAACATCTTACTTTAATACATTCGCAAGTAGCGGAATCAGTTTCAGCCCTATCAAAACAATTCCTCCACCGCTCATGAGTTGTTTTATACCTTGTGATTTGGCTCCGGGATTATCTGATCCGTATCCTTCAAGCAAGTTGATAACTCCCCATGCACCAAGTCCCGCACCGATTGCCATAACTAAAATTTTAAGCACATTTACTGCTTGTACAAAAAAGTCCATAATTTATTCCTCCTCATTTTCCTGTTCTTTTTTATTGTCTGTTTCTTTATCAATTTTATTGACATGCTTTACAATAAAGTTTCTGTATGTCTTATCCTCTTTTTGCACTTCTTTGTAATATCCGTAGACATGGATGAAATCGCCTTTTTCAAAATCTTTTACAAGTTCAGTCTTTTCACCGTAGACATTACAATTTATATACTCTTTCTTTTTTTCTCCCGTCTTTCCCATTTTTCTAAAGAGTGTAAAATTCGCTACTGTAACTTCTCCCTCTTTTCCCTGAATGGTTTTTATTTCTACATTACCTATTAAGTTTCCGTTGATATTTAGCATTTCTTTTTGCATATACATCCTCCATTTTCATTTCTTTTGATTTAATCAAAAAAAGACCACAACTTTTCTATTTTGTCATGGTCTTATCTATATTTTTTCATATTAAATTTTATCTTTTGTTTATTCTAACTTCTGTTCATTTTGAGCAGAAGTTAGAAATTCATCTTTTATTCCTGCCATAATATACTCCACGCAGGGCAGTGCTATCGCATTTCCAAGTGCTTTATATCTTGCACTGTCAAGTATGATATTTCCATCTACCCCATACTTTGTATAGTTATCAGGTAGTCCCATCAGTCTTTCACATTCTATCGGCGTTAAATATCTAATAAATCCCTCCTCTTCTTTTCCGTCCTCCCAATACGCAAACATTGTAGGATTTGATGCTAATAGGGTTGGAAAAGGCTCATTTGGCTTTCCGAAGCTGTTTCTAAAAAGAGTTTTATTTCTTCTTTTTGCTCCTCCTCGCATTTTTCTATCTTGAAAGGGTCTTATGTTTGGTATTTTCCTCCCTGCTTTATCAGAATGCCTTCGATTGGACTTGGTATCCTTATCTTCGATGCTTCTGATAATCTCAGTATTTTCGAGCAGGTTTTCGGGCTTATATAATATTTTGTGGGAACGAAATCCTCCAAAATCGCAGACAATAAATATTCTCTTTCTTTTTTGTAAGAGCTTAGGCTCTCCGAAATATTGGGCGTCCAAGACTCTCCAAGAAAGCTCAAATTCTCTCCCTCGCACCACTCCTGCATTTGCCCATTTAGACTCAGGCATTGGAAGGCAGGTGCTACTGAAGGATTCGAGGACGGTTCTAAAATCCAACCTATCTCCCGATACAAAAGCTCCCATGACGTTCTCCCAAATAGCGAAAGTTGGATACTCCCCATTTGTTACACACCTCATTTCTTTAATCAATCGTATCGCTTGATAAAAAAGAGATGATTTTTCTCCACGAAGTCCTGTTAAATCTCCCGCTTTTAAAAAATTTTGACAAGGAGAACCGAACGTGATGATATCCACCGGTTTTATATCTTTTGCCTTTAATTCGGTTATGTCTCCTAAATGCTCTACATCAGGAAAATGTCTTTTGGATATAGCTATTGCATTTTTATCTATTTCACTTGCCCATACCGTTTTTATTCCTACTTTTCTTGCTGCTAAAGGAAATACTCCGATTCCATCAAATAAACTTCCAAGTGTTATTTCTTTTAACTTACATCACCTCTTTTCTACTTTCATAATGTATATGAACTTTGTATTTTTATATCTTTTGCTCATTTTGAACTAAAGTCGGTGGACTTCTTCCTTTTGCCTTCATTGAATCATTTCTCCTTTGTTCTTAACATAAAAAAGACTAAGATTTATCTTAAGTCTTTACTTTTGACCGATATACATTTTGCGAATTTCTTCCTTCTTTTTTAGATGTTTTAACTTTTGATTTAACAACCTAATCCTATTTTTTATCTGTTGCAATTTCTTTTGTTCTTTTTCAATTCGTATTTCTGTTCTTTCAAGCTCAGTCATTCTTAAATATTCCTTTCCAAAATTTAATCCGATAGATACTTCTGCTCATTTTGAACAAAAGTTATCCCTCATCATCAATTTCCACTAAAGTTACTTGCATATTTTCTTTTAGATTAACTTTGTCTTTTCTCTTTAAATATTTTTCTATATCAAAGGCATTTTTCTTATTGTAATCGGAAAGCTGTTTGTAGTTCTTATGCTTGGTTATATCAAACTTATCACTGAAAAAAGGTCTTGCTCCTCTTATTTCCAAGATACACTTTCCTCCGTCCATCACTTTCAGTTCATCTCTGCTCATCAGTTCCTTTCCAAGCTTTTGATAGTTTAGTCCAAACGATTTTTGATTTGATCTTGTTTCCGATGTGTTGTAAAGGTCTATGGTTTCTTTTCCCAAGTTTTCGGACAGCTCCTTGATAGTCGTTCCTTCTTTTCCGCCTAAAAATAGCTCGCTATCACAATTGCCTAGAATCGTGTCGGCATGGTCTTTATAGATTGCTTTTAATTGACTTTTTGCTTGAAGGATAATACTTGCCGATATTTCTCTGGAACGAATGGTTGCAATGAGTTTTTCGAACTTCGGTATTTGTCCAATATTGCTAAATTCATCAAGTAGACATCTCACATGAACAGGTAATCTTCCACCATATACATCATCTGCCTTATCACATAAGAGATTAAATAGCTGAGTATACATCATTGCCACTACAAAGTTAAAGGTGTCATCGGTATCGGATATGATAATAAAGAGGGCTGTCTTTTTATCCCCTATGGTATCTAAGCCCATCTCATCATATTCCATAAGGTTTCTAAGTTCCTCTATATCAAATGCCGCAAGCCTTGCTCCACAGGAAATTAATATACTTTTCGCCGTTTTGCCCGCAGCAAGTTTGTACTTTCTATATTGCTTGACTGCAAAGTGATTCGGCTTTTCTTTTTCGAGTGCATCAAAGATATAATCTACTGCATTTTTAAAGTTTTCATCTTCTTCTCTCACTTCGCTGGCATCAATAAAGGCAAGTAGACTTTCAAAATTTTGTTCTTCTTCCGGTGCTTCATAGTACAGATAACCTATCAAAGCTGTGTAATACAGGCGTTCCGCTTTACACCAAAAATCTTCCGTAGATTTTTCTCCTTCGCCTTTTGTATTTGCCATAATCGTCTGTACAAGTTTTAGTATGTCCTTTTCACTCCTTAGATAGGCAAACGGATTGTAGTGCATAGACTTTTTGAAATTTATGGTGTTTAGCACTTTAATATCATATCCATTTTTCTCTAGCATCTTTCCGCACTCAACAAGAACAGTACCTTTCGGATCGGTTACAACATAGGATGAGTGCATTTGCATCAAATTGGGCTTTAAGAAAAATCGGGTCTTTCCACTCCCGGATCCTCCTACTACAAGCACATTTTTATTACGAGCAAATTTAGGATTTTTAGGTCTTGAGTTCATCGTAAGGCTTTCCGTATTGGTTAAAAGTATGTTGTTTTCAAACTTTTCATCCAAATATGGCTCAATGTCTTTAGAGCCTCCCCATCTTGCCGAACCATACTCTACTCCTTGGCGAAATTTCTTTGCATTTTTCATTTTCGTATGAACAATGAATTTTATAAGAAAGGCTGTTATTATCCCTGCAAGTAAATCTGAGGGGTAAATGCTTGGAATAAAACTCATTTTGTACATTTCCAATATCCCCTGAAAGATTTTATCTATAAAATCTCCACCTACATATCTTCCTATATGAGCGAAAAATATATTTCCTAGATAAAAGAAAAAGAGATAAGGTAAGTTTTGAATTACAAATCTTTTCTTATCTCTTATGTGAAGTACATTTTTTATATATTTTACTATCGCTTTAAAAATTTTCGTTTTTATCACATCCTTCCTGATTTAATCACTTTTGGACCTAATTACAGGAACTTGTTTTATTTTTTTGCTTATCTTTTTTCTCTCTAATGTAAAGATCATATCCCCTGTTCTTTCAAAGTATCTCTTATCTTTATGATAACTTATACCGCATTTACAATGTAACAGTCCTATAAACTGCTGTTTCATTTTACAGTTACATCTTGGACATATATTTTTCCTCATTTAGACAGCTTTTCTTTCTGCAATTATAGTTCCAATTCTATATCACTTTTTACTTCATTTCCCCATACATCCCATCCAACCGTTTTACTTCTTGCAAATAACTCTATTTTTTCTAAATCACCTACAAGTTCTACGATTTTATCTCTTACAATATCCGGTTTTTTACTATGATATTCCAGTGGAGAAAAGATAAGCTGAAAAACTTTGTTGGACTTTCTTTTTGGTGTTCCCCTTTTAGCTAAAAGACATATTTCCGAGTTGCTCCTTGTCCAATTTCCAAGTCCAAAGTATGGTGTTTTTTTCTTTTTATTTAACTTTATCCAGACAAAAGCAACTGTTCTATACTTAAATCCCCAAGCTTCAATAACTCTTAAGGCTTCCTTTAGCTTCGGAAAGGTTGCCCATAGGAACAGGATACAATCTTTATCTGAAATTTCTTTTATTGGCAAGCTGCATATTTCTTCTATCTCCATTGTCGGATATTGTTTTTCCACTACCCCTTCTCCAATTTTTCTGTCATACTTCCATGGCGGATCTGCATAAATAATCTTGTATTTTTTCAATATATAAACCTCACTCTCCTGCCTACAAACTCTGTTCCTGATGTTTTTCTTTAATCTTATCTTTTTGAGGTGTATTTTTAACTTTTTCTCTAAAGTGATTTAACTTATCTATTACAGATTCTTTCTTTTTATCTTTACCTGCAAATTTTGCTACAGCTTCTTTAAATGCCTGCTCCATTACCTTTTCATCTTTTGACTGAAAAAATACTATTTTATTTCCAGTAGTTAAATCTTTTTTAATGCTAAATTTTACACCATTTTTATTTAACTCTCTTTTTAGGTTTTTTAAGTCCACATCATTTAATTCTAAGGTTTCCACTTTGCCTTTTTTTACTAAATCCTTCACTGTGGTTGGCTTTTGTTTGGCAATAAAATCCTTTAACCCGTTTTTCTCTTTTTCCGACTTGTTAAGTATCATTTTCATAAGTTTTACAACTTCTCTTGCTGTTAGATGAAGTGCTTTTTTCTTTACTGCAATAACCTGTCTTGTAACTTCTTCATTGATCAATATATCACCTGCTTTCCATAAGTATTGTATTTACCTTTCGTGCTTTTTCTTTCATCTTTGATATTCTTCTGTTTTCTCCTGTAAAAAGAATGGGTGTTGCCATTTCCAGTATCCTTGAATAAATTCTCTGTTCTTTAAGACTATTCGGGCTTGTAAGCTGTTTTACACTAAGATTAGTGGTCAAAATAATCGGTTTATTTGCTCTGTATCTGCTGTCAATGATGTTAAAGATGTGTTCTGTGGCAAAAGGGGTATCCCTTTCCATTCCGAAATCGTCAATGATAAGAAGTCTATATTTATTAAGCTTTTCAATATACTTATTTTTATTGATGTCCAAATTCATCATATCGTTTAGAATGGTGGCAAAGTTAGTCATTTTAACGGAGATTTCTTTTTCAATCAGGGCATTGGCTATTGCCGATGCCAAATAAGTTTTTCCTGTTCCTACCGGTCCTGTAAGTAGTAATCCTATGTTTTCTTTTTCCATTTCCTCAAATTTTTTCACATAGTTTTCTCCAATTTTTCTATGCTCTAAGTTTCCATCTTCTGCATCAAAGGTCTGATTTTGCAACAGTTTATCTTCAAAAGCCTGTTTTCTTAAATCTGATAGGATTCTTTGATGCTCCAGTTCTTTCCAATGCTGTCTTTCTTTTTCCAATTCTTTTTCTCTGCAAATACAGTTTTTAGGTATTTTCCTTAAATCTCCACCTATATTACTAATTTGCTGTTTGGGACTATGACATACTCCACAATACACAAGTCCGTCATTCTCATTGATATAATCTCCGTTTTTTTCGTTCAAAATACCTTTTTCCAAGCGTTCAAATACTCCCCCGAAGATATTTCCTACACTGTCCATATGATTCCTCCATAATTTCTGTAATCTTTATAATTTCATTTTCCCAATTCTTAAACTCACTTTCCTTATCATCTTTACCTGCTATGTGGTGTTGAAAATCTCCTGCCATATTTCCATGTCTTTGCTGTAATCAGTATCATTTGACTTTACTTCTGTTGTCATTCCTAAGATATTGACCGGTGCATTATATAGCAGGGATAACAAATAGGCTCTTAAATTTGTAATTTTTCTTTTATTTTCATCAAGAACAAGTAGGACATAATTGATATGTTCTTTTTGTAGTGATAAAAACTGTTCTTTTACCGTTTCATACGCTATCATTCTCTGATTGATTCTTAGATCTATCTTACCTTGAATTGCCTCTGCCATTACTTTTATAGTAAGGTCAATTTTTTCTTTATCTTTCGATTGTTCTTTCACAAGAAAAGAGTAGCCTATATTTCGTTTGAGTAGTTCTATCATTTCCTCTGCTTCCATATCCTCTTTTTTACTAAGTAAAGTATCTTTTATATTTTTTTCTTCTGAGGGGGATATGGGAGAGGTATTATTATACTCAGTATCACTATATTCAGTCTTATTTATATTAGTCTTATTACATTGTGATTTACACAATTCTTGTTTTGTGAAATTCACATTTCCTGAATTGTGATTTTCATCATTCTTGAATTGTGATTTACACAATTCCTGATTTGTGATTTCTTCGATTTTTTCTTTTGATGAACTTTCTTTCTCCGGTTCTTGTATGATAAAGTTTTTTATATATAAAATATTTGGCTTTCCAAGTCCGAGTCTCTTTTTTTCGATAAGTCCTATGCCTTTTTTATCATCCAATTCCTGAAGGATTTTTGTTGCTTTCTGTGTGGCACAGCACATGGTTTCTGCGATTTCTTCAATGGTAAAGATGATATAGACCTTATTTTCTTCATCAAGCCAGTTATTTTTCATAGACAAGTTCATTCGGTCAAGTAAAATTCCATATAACACTTTTGCATCGCTGCTTAATTTGGAAAATATAGGATCTGTAAATAACAGTTTGGGAATACGAAAAAAAGAAAAACTTTCCGCTTCTTTTCCGTAATAGTAGTTAAATTTTATGCTCATACTCTCTACCTCCTCCTATGTTTTTGAGCATCAAAAAAGAGATAGCGGTTTTTTCTTTGCTATCTCTTCATAAATAAATGCTCTAATATTTTATTTTTATCTATGTTTCATTATCCGTATCGTCTTTTTTATCTTGTTTTTTATTGAAAGGCTCTTTGACCACATCTTCAATCAGCCTTGATAGGTCAACTGCATTTTTTGAGGTAATGACCGGTTTGCCTGTTTTTTGCTCTATTTCTTTTCTTGCATTTCCTGCCACACTTCCTCCTTCTTTAGCAACTTTCCTATTTTCTTCCAAACCTTGAGGATTTGTCGTTTTTGTAAGTTCGGTTGTCGTGGCTTCTGCAAGCATATTCAGGACTATTTCAAGTGTAGTCATATTATCTCTCAGGTTTTCTTTTTTTAAGCCTTTTAGATTTTTATATCCTCTTGTTGTCATTCCTGACCATGCTTTTGTGATTTCATCGGTAAGAATGGCATATTCTATACCTTTTTGGATTCCGTGATCGTCCCAAGCATCCGTAAGCTCTTTTCTGACTTGAATGGCTTGTAATCTTTGATTTATCCACTCACGTGTATAGCCCTTTTTTAAATAGGTTTCTAAGGCTCTATCAATGGTCAGTTCCGGATCAATGATTTCATCAATTCGCTCTTTTCCTACTTCAGCAAGCCATAACTTGAATGGCTCTGCTTTTGGAGATGGAATGGACTGGATAATACGGAATATTCCTTGCATATCAGCTACATCTGTTAGACGCATTTTCCCATCTGCTGCTTTCATTTTCAAAGCGTTACAATTTGTAACGGTTTCATTTCCTTCCTCTTTTAATCTCTTTTTAAGCACTCTCCAGTACACTTGAGGATTTTCACTTTCTGTGAGTACTCTTACTACATCTACTACTGAAAAATACCATTCTTCTTTTTCTTCGTCCCAAACAGAACGTATCTCTTTATTTTCATATAACTTTATTTCGTCCATTTTGACACCTGCCTCTTTTATATATTATCCTGTTAAACAGGCTTTTTCTCTTATTTCTTGCCTTATATTATACCTTAAATTTATAATTTTGTCTTTTCACTGACCAACATATTCCTTAAAGTAAATTTCCAGTGCTTTTTCTATAATCCCTTCTGCTTCTTCTTTCGCTTTATCCTGAAAGAATTTTTGATAGATATTCTGAGATAACTTGATATTCTGATATTCTTTCATCTTCGGTTTTTTCAAGTTCAACAAATATGTTGTAACCATCTCTTGATTTAAATCTTCTTGTCTGTTCATCAGATGAAGTGTTTTTGCATCACTTGGCTTTAAGGACATTTCGAATTCTTCACACTTTTGATACAGATATTCCTGTATCTCTTGGGGAAGATAGGATAATTCCACTGCCATTATCAATCCTATTTTTTCATTATCAACCTCTTGTTTCCAGGACTTTGACAATTCATTTAATCTTAGATATCTTGCAATAGAAGCTCCAGAAAGATTATATTCTTTTCCGAGTGTTTTTCTGCTGTCGGTTTTATCTTCCGCTTTGCTTTCCTTTTCTATGATACCCTGTTCTAAATTGTTTATCTCTTTTTGCAAATCATTTCTTTTCCCTTGACTTGCTATTTTTTCATATCGCACTTTAAGGACAAGGGCTTTTTCTGTTGGCAGCAAATCGGAGAAAGAACGCTGCATAAGATTGGTTTCAATGACATAGGTATAGGCTTCTTTATCCGTTAGATTTTCTTTAACAATACAAGGAACAGTTTTTAGATTGGCAAATCTTGCTGCATTAACCCGATTATGTCCAGAAAGTATTTCATAGGCTCCATCTTCTTTTTTTAGAACGATGATTGGATTAAGTATCCCATTTTCTCTTATACTATCTACCATATCCTCCAATCTCTTGCCGGTGTATAGGGTAAATGGATGGTCATGATACGCTTTTAGCAAATCAATTTCTATATCCCGTATATCCCCCTGTTCCAAAACACTTGTATCTTCAAGCAAAAAATCTACGGCATCGGTGATTTCTCTTTTTAAAAGTTTTTTACTCATAGCAGATCTCCTTTGCCAAATTGTCATAGGCAATATCTACGCTGCTGCCTTTTGCATATTTTTTTATGCTTTGACCACTGTATATAGCTTCGCCCACTTTGACTGTTTTCGGAATTTTGGTCTGAAAGACCTTAATTTTCTTTTGAAACATTTCTTCTACCTGATCTGTCAGGGTTTTTGACAGATTAGTTCTGTTATCACACATAGTTAGTAAAATTCCCTGTACCTTCAGTTTGGGATTCACTCTCTTTTTTATTTTTTGAACAGTTTTTAAAAGTTCACTGATTCCGACGATTGCAAACAACTGTGTATCCGCTACTATAAGGATACTATCTGAAGCACAAAAGGCATTTATGGTTAAAATATTCAGCGATGGCGAGGTGTCTATAAGGACATAGTCGTAACGTTCTTTTACCTGATTAATAATTTCCGATAATATCCGTTCACTGCCCGTTTCTGCCCTCATTTGTGTTTCTACAGCAGATAATAAAATGCTTGATGGAATAATATCTATCTCATCATAAGATTTGGTATAGTCCTCTACCAAATAGCTTTCTTCCTCCATTTCTGTCATTAACAAATGCCCTATGTTTTTTATATTTTCTGTATTTCCCACATCAAAACATCTTGTAAGATTGGCTTGCGGATCAAGGTCAATGACTAATACTTTTTTACCCAGTTCTTTTAGTGAATAGGCAAGATTTAGTGTTGTGGTTGTTTTGCCGACTCCGCCTTTCCGATTGGCTATGGTTATAACTTCTGCCATAAAGTCCCTCCTTCTTCTCTATACAGAGATTTCATTTTATGCTATACTTTTAGATAATTTAAAGTATAAAAAAAGATGATAGCCTCAATCCATCATCAAGTTTAAAAGTTTTGTGGAAGCCTTTAACCATTGATTTTACTTGGATTTATTGTACTATCATCATTATAGCATTATCCCCACTACCGCTTTCTCCAACAATGCTCACAATATCTCCCGCCTTGATAGAGAGAGAAAAATTTTCTACCACCGGTTTTTTATCTGCATATTGGATTGCCAAGTTCTTAATTTCTAACATAGCGACTCCTTTATTATTTTTATTCTGCAATTCCTACTTGAGCTGTAATCCAATAGTAATCCATTGGAAACATCTTCAATCCTGTAACTCGTTTATTGGAATATAGGAAAGTGGTTTCGTATCCAAAGAAGGCAACCGCAGCATCATTCATAATTTCTTGTTGAATTTCCACAGCTAACTTCTCTCTTTGTATAGGATCAAATTCTACAGACATTTTATCCAAAGCTTCGTCTACTTTTTCATTATAGAATCCTGCTTGATTGGAAACGGATTTACTATACCAGTTTTCATATAGATATTTTTCAGGATCTCCGGTATTGGCAGCCAATACATTCCAAATCAATAAATCAAAGTTTGCAGAATCTCTCATATCCAATAAGGTTTCATAACTAACAGGTTTTAATGTAATTTTGATTCCTATTTCTTTTAAACTTGCTTGTGCAGCCTGTGCATAGACATTCAGTTCTTCTCGACTGGTGTAAAGAACAAAAACCAAATCTAATTTAGAACCATCCGGTTTTTCTACAAAACCGTCTCCATCTTTGTCCACATAGCCTGCATTTTTCAAAATTTCTTTTGCAGATTCAGGGTTATAGGCATTTTCATCTACTAAAGAATCAAATCCAAAATCTAAAGTAGGAGGAATAGGAGCTTTTCCCGGAGTTGCCGCTCCTTGTAATAAATTTTCTGTATATGCTTTTTTATTCAATCCTCGTAGTAGAGCTTGACGTAAAGCTTTGTCTTTTAAATCTCCTTTTTGATTTAGAAAAGCATAGGTAGAACGTAGCGATTTCAATTCCTGTGCCATAATTTCATCATTTCCTTCAAAATCAGCCTTATTATTTACTTTTAAATTATAAGCGATATCAATTTCTCCCGATTTCAAAGATAGGGCACGAGTGTTTTGATCGTTGATGTCTTTGAAAATAACCTTATCCAGAGCAGGGCTTCCATTCCAGTAGTTTTCATTTTTAACAACGACAGTATATTCTCCGGGCTTAAATTCTTCAAATTTATAAGGACCTGTACAGATAGGACCCTTTGTTAAAAATTCATCTGTATTCACAGAAGTGTCTACGATTAAAAATAATGGATCGGCTAAACATTGAGGGAGAATTGCTACCGGTTTTTCCGTTTTAATCGTTAACGTTTGTCCTTCCGCTTCCATGCTTGTAAATTTAAAGAATCCTTCCGAACGACCACTTTTTTCAAAGGTTCTTTCCAAAGAAGATTTGACAGCAGCGGCAGTTAAAGGATTTCCATTGGAAAAAGTAACGCCATCTCGAATTTTAAAGGTCCAAGTCAAATGATCTTCGCTTACTTCCCAACTTTCTGCCAGTAAAGATTGTAGTTCTCCCTGTTCGTCAAAACGGGTTAAATTTTCTCCTACTCCATAACGAGTAATGACCCAGCTAAAGTATTGTTCCGTCGGTTCCAAAGTATCCGCAAAACTGGTCACTCCGACCGTAATTTCCTTTGCTTGAGTCTCTGTTTTTTCTGCTTTTTTATTGTCTCCACAAGCGACAAATAAACTGAAGATACAGCTTAGGATGCAAAAAAAAGCAAATCTTTTCATTGTTTTTTTCATTGTGTTACACTCTCCTTTTAATAAAGTTATATTTGTTATATTATATTTTTATTCTGTTTTGACATCAATGACATCTCGGAAAGAATCTCCCAACATATTGAAGATGATGACGACAATAACAATAGCAAACCCCGGATAAATCATAAGCCAAGGGGCTCTTGCCAAATAAGTTCTCCCTTCATTCAACATGGCTCCCCATTCAGGAATGGGAGGTTGTGCTCCGAAACCTAAAAAAGAAAGAGCAGCGATTTCCAACATTAAGGCTCCAATATCCGAAACAGCAGTTACCAGCATCATGCTAAACATATTGGGAAGAATATAATGAAATAAAATATGTTTGCTTTTACTTCCCGTTACCTTAGCAGCTTCAATGTATAATTCCTGTTTGATTTTTAATACCATGCTTCGCGATAATCTTGCATATTTTACCCAAGTAACAGCGGAGATAGCAATAATGGCATTGATAACATTGGGACCTAACAATCCTGCAATGGCAATGGCAAGGATTAAGCCCGGAAAAGCAACCATCATATCTCCGATTCTCATGATGATTGTATCTACAAGTCCTCCAAAATATCCGGCCAGAATTCCTAAAAAAGTTCCTAAAAGGAAAACAACTAAAATTAAAGTTAAGGTCATGAACAGAGAGTATCTTGTTCCATAGATAATTCTGGAAAACAAATCTCTTCCCAGAATATCGGTTCCGAATATATATTGGGAAGAAGGAGGAAGTAAACTGTCTGTCATAATTGCTTCAAAAGGATCTTTTGGAGCAATATGAGGAGCCAACAGAGCAATCCCTATCACAAAGATGGCGAGAATCAGAAAGAATGTAAATTGTAAATGTTTTTTGAAAAAATCTACAAAGTTCATCTAAGAAACCTCCTTTACTCTGGAATCCAAATATCGATAGGAATAATCTACTATCATATTGATTATCAGATAAATAAGAGCAATCAATAATACATAAGCTTGAATCAAAGGATAATCTCGATAGGAAATAGCCTTGATAGCCATATTTCCCATTCCGGGCCAGTTGTAGATAATTTCTACAACAGCGGTTCCTCCCAACAAACTCCCCAGAGAAAGTCCCAGTAAGGTAATCAGGGGTAACATTGCATTGGGAAGGACATGTTTCCATAAAATAACACTTTCTTTCATTCCTCTCATTCTGGCACCGAACACATAACTTTTGTCCAATTCTTCCAAAAATACATGTCGAATTTGTCGAATGTATTTTGAGGACATCGCTAAACTTATGGTAAGAGCAGGCAAAATCATGGAACGAAAATCCACTTTTCCTCCGGAAACACTGATCCATTTTAAAGTGACCCCGAAAATGCTTAAAAAAATCAATCCCAACCAGAAACTGGGAATGGAAATTCCGATAAAAGTGAATGCCCGAACAAGATAATCTTGCCACTTATTCACCTTGACTGCTGCTAAAATTCCTAGCGGAAAAGAAATGACGACCATGAAGAATAAAGCCAGGAGAGAAAGATTCAATGTAGGTAAAAAAGCTTGCTTTATTTTTTGAGTCACGGGGACTTTTAAAGAATATGATTTTCCCATATCTCCTTTCATGACAGAGGAACACCAAGAACCGTATCTTTCATGAAAAGGTTTGTCCAAACCTAATTCTGCTCTTGTTTGGGCTAAAAGCTCCGGAGTTGGAATATTTCCACAATCGGTCAACATAATTTCTGCGGGATCTCCCGGAGAAAGATAGGTTAAACTGAATGTAAAAAAACTAATTCCGACCAGGACAATGATAAATTGAGATAATTTATGAAAAAACTGTTTTTTCATGGAAAAGCTTCACCTCTTTTTTATAATAATGGGTTTTTGTAATTTTTGGAATTTGGGCAATAAAAAAAGCAATTCTCAAAAGAAAGAACTAAAATATTTAGGCTATCCTTCTATTTTAGTTTTCGATTAGAATTGCTTTGATGATGTACTCATGATAGTTTTCTCAAAAAATATCAACATAGATGAAAAGAATTCGTTACTTTTTATCTCCCCGATAAAAAAAGAAAACTAAAATTAGGTAAGTCTCCTGACTCGACTTCCTCTGCTTGTCATCCCTTCCCGGTAAAAAACCAGTGGATATGATGAGGCATCCGTCTTACAGTAGCGGGGCGCTGTGTAGGTCTTTCACCTGACTTCCTCTATTAAGCCGTAGCACCTAATTCCATTATTTTTATGCAATTGTTTTTTTATAAAAAGTAAAACTGTGATAAATATAAGTAAAATATGAAAAAATTATTACAAATAGTATTTTTACAGAACAGTTTTCTTATAAAAAAATGAAAATATCATTTGTATTATAGCATTAATTTTTAAAAAGTACAATTTTTATTTGAGAAATTGAAAAAAAATAAAAAATATGGTAGAATAAAAGTGTTTTTTGGAATTCAAGATAGGAGGAATTAAAATAGAATGATTATTACAAGTGGATTAGGAATGCGTTTCTCAGGAAGAAAGCTTTTTGAAGATGCAAATCTAAAATTTACACCGGGAAATTGTTATGGAATTATTGGAGCAAATGGAGCAGGAAAATCTACTTTTGTGAAAATATTATCGGGAGATTTAGAGGCAACGGAAGGGGAAGTGATTTTTGATAAAAAGAAAAGAATGTCTGTTTTAAAACAAGATCACTTTCAATATGAAGAAGAAGAAGTATTAAACGTCGTGTTAATGGGAAATAAAATTCTATGGGACATTATGGTGGAAAAAAATGCTATTTATGCCAAGGAAGAATTTACGGATGAAGACGGATTGCGAGCGGCGGAATTAGAGGGAGAATTTGCAGAACTGAACGGTTGGGAAGCGGAAACGGAAGCGGAAACCCTGTTGATGGGATTAGGGATTGGTGCGGATTTTCATCATGCTCTGATGAAAGAGTTGACCGAAGCACAGAAAGTAAAGGTACTGTTGGCTCAAGCTTTATTTGGGGAGCCGGATGCCCTGTTATTGGACGAACCGACCAACGGTTTGGATATCAAGGCAATTAGCTGGTTGGAAAACTTTATTATGAATTTGGAACATACCACCGTTTTGGTTGTTTCTCATGATAGACACTTCTTAAATAAGGTATGTACTCACATTACGGATATTGATTATGGAAAAATTAAAATGTATGTGGGAAACTATGATTTCTGGTATGAATCCAACCAATTGATGATACAATTGATTTCTAATAAAAACAAGAAATTGGAACAAAAAAGACAGGAATTGCAAGAATTTATTGCACGTTTCAGTGCGAATGCTTCCAAGTCAAAACAGGCAACTTCCAGAAAGAAACAATTGGAAAAATTACAATTGGAAGATATGCAAATTTCCAATCGAAAATATCCTTTTATTGAATTTAAACCGGATCGAGATGCCGGAAATAATATGTTGAAAGTGGAGAATTTATCGAAAACAATTGATGGAATCAAAGTGTTGGACAATGTAAGTTTTACCATTAACACAGGAGATAAGGTAGTTTTCTTGGCAAAAAATGACATTGTCAAGACGACTTTATTAAATATTTTAGCCGGAGAAATGGAAGCGGATTCCGGAACTTATACTTGGGGAGTTACGACTTCACAAGCCTATATGCCGAGAGATAACAGTGCTTTCTTTAATAATCCGGATTTAAATTTAATTGAATGGTTACGACCGTATTCACCGGATGAACATGAAGCCTTTGTTCGAGGATTTTTAGGAAGAATGCTATTTTCGGGAGAAGAAACTTTAAAAAAATGTACGGTTTTATCCGGAGGAGAAAAAGTTCGTTGCATGCTGTCGCGGATGATGTTGTCGGGAGCCAATGTGCTCTTATTTGATAATCCGAGCGATCACTTGGATTTGGAATCCATCACTTCTTTGAATAAGGCATTGATAAAATTTAAGGGAACCATTTTATTTGGAGCCCATGATCATGAATTTATTCAAACTGTGGCGAATCGTATTATTGAAATTACTCCGAGCGGACTGGTTGACAAATGGATGTCCTATGATGAATATTTGGAAGATGAAGAGCTTCAAACAAAAATTGAAGCGATGTATGCGGAATAAGCAAAAGAGAGGAAAACATGTTTATAGATGAAGTTGTGATTACGGTAAAAGCGGGAAATGGCGGAGACGGTTCCGCAGCTTTTCGAAGAGAGAAATCCGTACAGTTCGGAGGACCGGATGGCGGAGACGGTGGAAACGGCGGAAGTGTATTCTTCTATGCGGATCCCAATGTGAATACTTTAGTGGATTTTAAATATAAAAAAATATTCAAGGCTCAGCATGGAGAAAATGGACAAAAAAAACAAATGTTTGGAAAGTCCGGAGAAGATTTAATTATTAAGGTACCGGTAGGAACGCAGGTTCGAGATTTGCAGACAGGAAAATTGCTTTTGGATATGCATGAAAAAAAAGAAACTCGAATGTTATTAAAAGGCGGACGAGGTGGTTGGGGAAATGTACATTTTAAAACTTCAACCAGAAAAGCTCCTAAAATTGCAGAAAAAGGAAGAGAAGGAGCGGAACTTCAGGTAAAATTGGAATTGAAATTGCTTGCAGATGTCGCTCTTGTGGGCTATCCCTCAGTTGGAAAATCCAGTTTCATCAATCGAGTTTCCGCTGCAAACTCTAAAGTGGGAAGTTATCATTTCACAACACTGGAACCGAAATTAGGAGTCGTTCGTTTAGAAGAAGGAAAATCTTTTGTCATTGCCGACATTCCCGGCTTGATTGAAGGCGCTCATGAAGGAGTCGGCTTAGGAGATAAATTTTTAAGACATATTGAACGTTGTAAGATGATATATCATTTGGTGGATGTTTCAGAAATGGAAGGACGAGATGCCATTGCCGATTTTGAAAAAATCAACGAAGAGCTATCGAAATTCAGTGAAAAATTGGCAAAAAAACCACAAATTGTATTGGCAAACAAAATGGATTTACTTTGGGATATGGAAAAATATGAAAAATTCAAATCCTATGTCGAAGAAAAAGGATATGAAGTTTATCCGGTGTCTGTTTTATTGAACGAAGGATTGAAAGAAATTTTGTACAAAACCTTTGATCGAATTCAAAAAGTGGAAAGAGAACCTTTAGAAGAAGAAACGGATATCAGGGAAGTGCTACAAGAATTGAACATTCAAAAAGACGATTTTGAAATTACACAGGACGAAGAGGGAGTCTATCATATTGAGGGACGTATTGTAGACGGTGTTTTGGCAAAATACGTTATCGGGATGGACGATGAATCCATTGTAAATTTTTTACATTTGATGAGAAGCTTAGGAATGGAAGAAGCTATGCAGGAAGCGGGAATTGAAGACGGAGATACTGTAAAAATCGCAAATGTGGAATTTGAATATGTAGAGTAGGAAAGAAGTATGGAGAGAAAAGCGATTATTCTGGGAGGACCTACAGGGGTAGGAAAGACCTCTTTATCAATCTCTTTGGCAAAAGAATTCAAAGCGGACATTATTTCCGCGGATTCCGCACAGGTATATCGAGGTCTCGATATTGGAACCGCAAAGATTAAAAAAGAAGAAATGGAAGGGGTAACTCATCATCTTTTGGATGTGATAGAACCTATCCGAAAATACAGTGTGGGAGAGTTTGCGGAGACTGTCAACTCTCTTTTACAGGAAAAATATCGAAAAAAAGAAAATATTCTTTTGGTGGGAGGAACCGGTTTATATTTATCGGCGGTCAGTGACGGTCTTTCCGCCTTGCCTTCTGCAAATATAGAATTGAGAGAACAGTTTTTGCAAAGAAGTACGGAGGATTTGTATCAGGAATTATTGCGACAAGATCCCCTGTCTGCAAGCGGAATTCATCCGAATAATCGTGTGAGAATAGAGAGGGCTTTGGAAGTTTTTACCTTGACGGGAAAATCCTTTGCCGTGTTGTCGAAACAGAATGTGAAGAGGAATGAGTACTCTTTTTACAAAGTGGCTTTGGAAAGAGAGCGAGGGAAGCTCTATGAAAGAATTGATCAGAGAGTGGATAAGATGATAGAAGAAGGATTGGAGGAAGAAGTACGAACTTTGTGTCAGTCCTATGGAGAAGCTCTTAAAAAATTGCGAATTATTGGTTATGCTCAAATGATAGAATATTTGGATGGTGTTATTTCTTTACCGAAGGCGATTGAGCTTATCAAAAGAGACAGTAGACATTATGCAAAAAGACAATTTACTTGGTTCAAGCAAAAAAAGGATTATATTTGGTACAATTTAGATGAACAATCGGAAGAAGAAATTTTGGAAGAGATTAAGAATTTCTTGATAAAAAAATAGTGATATGATATTATGAAAAAAGGGGATAATATAGAATGAAGAAAGTATTAACTGTTATTTTTTTAATATACTTGTTTGCATCCTGTTCAAATTTATCTTCTAAAACGGAGCAAAATTTTTCTCGAGAACAATGGAAGTTTTTTGTTTCTGAAGTGAAAGAAGCTTTGGAAGAGAAAAAGATAGAAAATTTACAAGAAAAAATGTTGGTCAATGTAAAAAATAAATATCTATATCAAGAATTAGTAAAGTTGAATATTCAGAGACAGGAGATTCAATTTTATTTCAAGGAACCAGAGTACAATTTCCCGAAAATACAGGGGCTTGTTGCAATACAATATGGAGATAGAACGGAATATTTTACTATTTTTTATGTCTGGAAACAAGGGAAATGGTGGATATATGATTTAGAAAAAAGAAGGTGAGAAGGTGAAACAAACAGAAGTAGAAGTCCATATTCCTTCTTCTTTAGAAAGCTTATCTGTAGTTCGAGCCATGATAAGGGCATATTTACAAAATCATCACATTGCAGAGGGAGATGTAGTACAGCTTCTTTCCGTTGTTGATGAATTGGCGACGAATGCCATTGAACATGCTTATCAAAATCAACTTGGGGAAGTGATTATCAATATTGAAAAAGAAGGATCCAAGATCCGGTTATTTGTAGAAGATAGCGGAGCGGGATATGATGATAAAAAGGTAAGTAAGGAAGAAGGCGGAATTGGTTTAATTTTAGCGAGAAAGTTAGTTGATATGTTTGAAATTGTAAAAAAAGAACAAGGAACTGTGTTTAGAATAGAAAAAGAAGTCAGGGAGGTTATGTAATATTATGGAAAATACATTTGAATTGGCAGAAAAAAAATTGGAAAGCGGAATCATTGTCATTGCAGTAACAGGAGAATTGGATGCTCTAGTGGCACCAAAATTAAAAGAAGTGATGAATAAGCACATTGATACGGGAGATATCAGATTAATTTTGGATTGCCATAATTTAGTGCATATTAATAGTTTAGCAATGGGAATTTTACGAGGAAAATTACAGGCGGTAAAAGAAATTGGCGGAGATATTAAGATTATTCGTTTGAACAACCATATTCAAACTATTTTTGACATGATTGGTTTGGATGAGATTTTTGAAATTTACGCAACAGAAGAAGAGGCAGTGGAAAGTTTTAAATAATACTATGAAAAGAAAGGAACGAATATGAATTTAATATTAGGAGTTGGCTTAGGTGTTTTTGGTTTGGCAATCGCCTTTGCTTTGATATATAAAAAAATGGTTATTGATAAACAAATTCAGATATTGAATAACCTGGAAGATGAAGTGGCAAAATCAAAAATTAAGGCAAAGGAAATTTTAGAAAATGCGGAAAAAGAAGCAGTTTCTAAAGGAAAAGAAATTGAGTTAAAGGCAAAAGAAAGAGCATATTCTTTGAAAGAAGAAGCAGAAAAGGAAATACGAAATTCGAAGAATGAAATTTTACAAAAAGAAGCAAGATTAGCAAAAAAAGAAGAAACCTTAGATCATAAAATCGAAAAATTGGAAAATAAAAGTCAAGAGTTGGAAAGAACAACCGAAGAATTGGAACAAAAAAGAGAAGAAATTGAAACCGTAAAACGAGAACAGGAAGCGGAACTGGAAAGAATTACAGGATTGACAAAAACAGAGGCCAAAGAAATTTTAATTGCAAAATTAAAAGAAGAATTGACACATGAAAATGCTTTGGCTATTCGTGAATTTGAAAATAAATTGGAAGATGAAAAAGATAGAATCAGCAGAAGAATTTTATCGACTGCAATTGGAAAAGCAGCAGCAGACTATGTGGCGGATGCAACCGTTTCTGTGGTTAATCTGCCAAGTGATGAAATGAAAGGGAGAATTATCGGAAGAGAGGGACGGAATATTCGTTCCATTGAATCTCTGACAGGGGTTGATATTATTATTGACGATACTCCTGAAGCCGTTGTACTTTCGAGTTTTGACGGAGTGAAAAGAGAAATTGCGAGAATTACTATAGAAAAATTGATTACGGACGGAAGAATTCATCCGGGAAAAATTGAAGAAGTGGTAAACAAAGCAAAAAAAGAAGTGGAAAAAGAAATTACGGCAGCAGGAGAAGAAGCAATTTTGGAATTATCCATTCCGGGACTTCATCCGGATATTATTAAGACATTGGGAAGGTTAAAGTTTAGAACCAGTTATGGGCAAAACGTCTTGGTGCATTCCATTGAAGTGGCGAAGATAGCCGCAACCTTAGCGGCGGAAATTGGAGCTGATGTAGAGCTTGCAAAACGAGCCGGATTGCTTCATGATATCGGAAAAATACTGGAACATGATGTGGAATCCTCCCATGCGATTATTGGAGGAGAATATCTAAAGAAATTTGGAGAAAAGGCAACGGTAATCAATGCGGTTATGGCTCACCACAATGAAGTGGAGTTTGAAACAATAGAAGCGGTATTGGTACAAGCGGCAGATGCTGTTTCCGCTTCCAGACCGGGGGCAAGACGAGAAACCCTGACAGCCTATATCAAACGATTGGAACAATTGGAAGAAATTGCAAACTCTTTCCAAGGAGTGGAATCTTCTTTCGCAATTCAAGCAGGAAGAGAATTGAGAATGATTATCAATCCTGATAAGGTAAATGATGATGAAGCAACGGTAATGTCGAGAGAAGTGGCAAAAAAGATAGAAGAAACAATGCAATATCCGGGACAAATTAAAGTTACGATTGTGCGAGAAACTCGTGCCGTAGAATATGCTAAATAAAAAGAGAAAGGACTAAGAGGGACTGTATGTCAGAACCTCTTAATTTTTTAGAAAAATTTTGAAAAGTATGTTACAATATGGAGAGAGAATAAAAGCTTAAGGAGGCCATATGGATACACTAAAAGAATTGTTTAAAATAGGTTGCGGTCCCTCCAGTTCTCATACCATGGGACCGGAACGAGCTGCAAAAAAATTTTTGGCAAAAAATCCGGATGCGGCAAAGTATAGAGTAGAATTATATGGTAGTTTGGCAGCTACCGGAAAAGGACATTTAACGGATTGGATTATCGAAGAAACATTAAAACCGAAGGTAACGGAAATTTTATGGAAACCCGACTATATTCATCCCTATCATACGAACGGAATGAAATTTTATGCTTTGGATCAGAAAGAAAGTATCTTGGATGAATGGCTGGTATTTTCCGTTGGCGGAGGAACCATTAAGGAAGAAAAAGATTTTGAAAAAACTTCGGAAGAAAAACAGGAAGTGTATTCTCTAAATAAATTGGATGACATTATGGAATGGTGTCGCAAAAATAAGAAAAAATTATGGGAATATGTGGAATATTGTGAGGGAGAAGAAATTTGGGACTATCTATGGGAAATTCATAAAGCTATGGAAGAAGCAATTAACCGTGGTTTAACCAAAGAAGGATTTTTACCCGGAAATTTAAAATATCCGAGAAAAGCAAAAGAAACGTATTTGAAAGCAAAGACAAAGACCAGATTGCTTCGTTTTGTAGATAAGATGTTTGCCTATTCTCTCGCGGTATCAGAAGAAAATGCGAGTGCAGGAAGAGTTGTTACCGCACCGACTTGTGGAGCCTCCGGAGTGATTCCCGGATTGCTTCGAGCTATGAGAGAAGAATATTCTTTGGATGAAGATACCATTTTGAGAGGCTTGGCAATTGCAGGACTCATTGGGAATTTAATCAAACAAAATGCAACTATTTCGGGAGCAGAAGGGGGATGTCAGGCAGAGGTGGGAGCCGCTTGTTCTATGGCTTCGGCTATGGCTGTTTATTTCATGGGCGGTTCTATGGAAGAAATTGAATATGCCGCAGAGATTGGAATGGAACATCACTTGGGAATGACTTGTGATCCGGTAGGAGGCTATGTACAAATTCCTTGTATTGAAAGAAATGCAATTGTAGCAACACGTTCTTTCAACACGGCAAATTATGTCATGGTAACGGGAGGAGATCACACCATTTCTTTCGATGAGGTCATTATTACGATGAAAGAAACAGGAAAAGATATGTGTTCCGCCTATAAAGAAACCTCCAACGGAGGATTGGCAAAATATTATAACAAAATATTGGCAGGAGAATAGTTTTGTGAAAAAAGAAATTTTATTTTATTGGAAAGTCATGCAGTATGGAAGAGCAAAGGGAAAAGTAAGTACCTTTGATCAAAAAATAAAGTATATCGCTCGAAATATTCTATATTACACTTGGGCAAAAAAAATCTCAGACTTTCTGCAAAATCATCCTTATCTCTGCCAGGAAGTTTATAGATATCCTGTGCTGTGTTCTAAAATACACAGACCCTATATGACACATGAGTTTTCCATGCAAAAAAAAGTGAAGAGTATTATAGCTTCTTATCAATATCTGGACAGTTTTTTTCAAGAAGAAAGTTTATCCACATTATATCGTAACGGGCAAATAAAAATTCTTGAAATCGAAGGGAAGGAGGGCATAAAACTGGATGCCTATCTGAAATTATACTCTCAATATGAGAAAGAGGGAGAGTTTAATCTGGTGCTCTATTGGGGAGAAATTTTATTGTCTACCTTAACCTTTTCTATTGTTGAAGGAAATCTGTTCATAGGAGGACTTCAAGGTTTGGGAAGAGAATATATGGATCCTGAAATTTTAAAACAGGTAACAAAAGGTTTTTATGGACTGTTCCCAAAAAGGCTTTTAATGGAGATTTTTTATGCCCTATTTCCGGAAAAAAAGATAGCGGTTGGAAATACAAGTCATATCTATTTGGCAGCTCGTTATAAACATCAGGAAAAAAGAAAAATTCATGCGGACTATGATGAATTCTGGCAGAGTTTGGGAGCAAAAGAGAGAAAAGAGGAAGCTCTGTGGTGTTTACCGGAACAACTTATTCGAAAGACCATGGAAGAAATTCCAAGTAAAAAGAGATCGCAGTATCGAAATCGATATGCTGTCTTGGATGAGATACAAGTTCTTATATCAGAGTTTTTAAAAAGCAATAAATCAGAAAATTGAGCATAAGGTGAGGAGAACAAATTGAGAAAAGAATTACAGTTTTATTATGAAGTGATGAGGAAGCGATATAGGAAGGGAACAAGTCATGCCTTACGTAAAAAAGTGAAATACATCAGTAGAACTTTGTTTTATTATCCATATTCTATGGAATTGGCAAACTTCATTATGCAGCACTCATATTTATCCAAAACAATAGATCAGTATCCCATGATAACGGAAAAATTACACAAACCATACATGAGATTTTCTTTCACGGCCAAGGAGAAATTGGAGGTTATTTTTTCTTCTTATGCTTATTTGGATCGTTATTTTCGGGATGAAGTTTTACAAGAGCTTTATTCAAAAGGGAAAATAAAAGTTGTGGATATTCAAGGAAAAGAAGATTGTAAGCTGTCTGCTTATTTAAAGCTTTATCCTGACTTTGACAAAGAAGGAGAATTTAATTTATTGCTATATCAAGGTGATATTTTACTCTCCACTTTAACATTTGCTGTTTGGAAACATCATATGTTTATTGGCGGATTGCAAGGTTTAGGAAGAATTTATAAGGATCCGGAAATCTTAAAGAAAGTGACCAAAAATTTTTATGGGCTGTTTCCGAAACGAATTTTAATGGAAGTGTTCTATCATTTATTTCCGGAGTCAAAGATTGCGGTTGGAAATGCCAATCATATTTATTTGGCACAGAGATACCGATATAAAAAAGAAAGAAAAGTAAAGGCGGATTATGATGAGTTTTGGGAATCTTTAGGAGGAATACAAAGAGAAGACGGCTTATGGGAATTGGCGGAAACAATAGCTCGGAAACCTATCGAAGAGATTCCGAGTAAAAAACGTTCTCAATATCGAAGCCGTTATCAAATTTTAGATACGATTCGAGAATCAGTGGCTAATTTCCTGATAAACACGAAATAGGGCAGAGGCGGAAAAAACGCCGATAGCCATAGAACCCGCAATAATTAAAGTGTCAACCCCTTTAGATAGAGCAAGAGGATAATTTTTGTATAAGATATGTAGCATTGTATAGTAAATACCGCCTCCGGGAGCAAGAGGAATCATTGCAGCAATGAGAATACTTGTAACCGGAGTTTTTTTTCTTCGAGCTATCATTTCCGAATAGAGAGATAAAATAAAAGTTGCTGCAAAATAGTTGAAGCTCAAACTGTAGGAATGGCTGTGACAAAAAAGATAAACTGCCCAGCTGATTCCCCCGGCAATACAGGTATGGACCAGATTGTTTCCCTTTACCTTGAAAAGGATTCCAAACCCGAGAGTGGTCAAAATAGCTGCTATGATTTGTATGAAAGTAGAATATACAAACATGAAAAACTCCTTTATGAAATATAGAAAAATTTTAGGGCAATTCCGGAACCGATGGCTAAAGTCATTCCAATGAGAGCCACTTCCAATAATCTGGATTGAGCAGTTACCAAGTCTCCGGAGAAAAGATCTCGAATGGAATTGATAAAAGCGACTCCGGGAACCATAATCATCAAAGAAGAGATGATCGAAATATCCACATTATCAATCCAATGTAGAGAATAAAAGAAACAGGGAATGGAAGAGCAGACCATTCCTTGTAATAAGTTCACGAAGAGGGATTCCAATTTTATTTTTTGACTTATCAAAGCCGTACAGGCAATAAAAAATCCTGTGATTCCGGAGACCAAAACTTCTCGATAGCTTCCTTGAAATAAAAATACAAAAAAGGCAGCTCCTATGATGTGAGCTAAAAAAATCTGAACGGAAGAATAGGTGACTTCCTCTTGAATATCCTGCAATTCTTCTTTCAAAGATTCGTAAGATTGGGAATGGATATTGTCCACCAATCTGGAAATTCGAGTAATTTTATTTAAATTAATGTTTCGGTCTTCAATTCTTTCCACCAGAGAAAAAATTTCTCCTTCCGTATTTTCAAGAGTGATGACAACACAGGTTAAAGAGGCGAAACATTGGCAAGAATAGCCATAGTATTCACAAATTTTTTTAGAAATTTGCTCAATTCGATGAACCTCTGAACCGTTTTCCAATAGAAGTCTTGCCGTTTTACAAGCAAGAGACAGGATTTGATACTCCTTTCGAATTTCTTTAGTCACTTCCGAATTCCTCCACTGCTTTTTCTGTTATAACACGAATATCTGAATAGTCTTCTTTTGCTTGAGCTCCACAGCCGCAGGAAGAGCTATGGGAACAAGAATGACAGGAAGAACATCCGCCATGAGAAGGGCAAGAATTACTTTCATTCAGTTGTTCTCTTGCCAGAAAAGTTTCATAGGCTTCCAAGTATCCGTTTTGTTCCAAAATGTTAAAGGAGTTTCGTAACTCCTCCAAAGAAATTCCCAAATTTTTACAAATGGCATTCTCACTGTAGGCTGCTGCACTCAACAGAAAACGTAAAATTTTTTTTTCTAACTCTGACATCCTTTGTCCTTTCTAAATTTCAAAAATATATTTTTATTATAGCACAAAGGCAGTAAGAAAAAAATAAAAATTATGTTATAATGAATTCAGGGGAAGCAAAAAAGGAGAGAGAAAAATGAAAGAGAAAGTATTTCAAAGGTATCAGGATTATCAAGGATATATGAAACAATTTGGAATAGAAGAAGAGGAGGAACTGCGACAAGAAAAAAGAGATATTGAAAACCGAAGATTCGTGGTCATGATCGTGGGAGAAGCGAAGAGCGGGAAATCCAGTTTCATCGATGCTTACTTAAAAACCGATGTTCTGCCGATTGATGTCAAACAATGTACCAATGCTTTGATTCATATTCGACATTCGGAGCGTATGTTTTTAGAAATCCATCGGGGAGAGCAAAGCTATCATCTGGAAGAGGAAGAAGAGATTCGGGATTTTTTAAACCGGGAAGCGAATTTTTCAAAATCGGGGAAACAGGGAGAGTTGGAATTATTTTTGTTTTATCCTTTGGAGAAAGAATTTCAGGAGATTACATGGATTGATAGTCCGGGAGTGAATGCAGAAGGAGGTTTAGGAGCAATTTCGGAGGAATATTTGCCCGGTGCAAATGCGATTATTTTTGTGAAGTCTCTGTATGGACAAGCCTTAGAATCCACCTCTTTTATAGATTTTTTTCGTGGAAAAACAAAGAGAAGACATAAAGAGAGCCGTTTTTTACTCTTGACGGGTTCGTCTCTTTTTTCGAAACAGGATAGAGAAAGTTTGGAAAAAGATGCAAAGGAAAAATATGGAGATTACATTTCTTCTGAGAAAATTATTGCTTTGGACAGCAAGTTAAAATTGTTTTGGAATGCTTGTCGAGAATTATCGGAGGAAGAAATAGAAGAAAAAATTCGAGAAGAGGAATTTGACAGTGCAACGGTTTTATGGTATCAAGCGAAAGGAAAGAAAGATGTTTTTATGAGGAGCCTATTGGAGAAATCCAATTTTCCTTATTTAGAAGAAACATTAAAACTGTTTGCGAAGGACTATGAAAAAATTCTGTGCTTGCAATTTTTGGAAAATATTCAGGCAGCCTATCAAAAACAAATTTTAATTTTTGAAGATCAAAGACAGACTTTGATGGAGCATAGAAAGGATCTTGTCGCTTTGCAGGCAAGTCTGGATGCAAAGCGAAAAGAAATTCAGGACCTATCTCAAAAGATTGAAACGGGAGTACAGAAGTTATATGAGAAATTTGTACAGGATGATTTTTTAGAGGCTATATTGGAGAAACATTATCAAACTTGGAAAGAAGAACTTTCCTCTTTTCAAGGAAAAAGAAATTGGGAAGCGTTGGAATTGTGGTTTCAGGAAAAAATGAAGGAAAGCTCTAAATTATCTCTGGAAATCAGTGAGAAAATGATTGAAGAATGTCAGGAGAAGCTTTTCAATGATGGAAGAAAAATATATTTGGAAATTTTCAAACCCAATCGAATGGATTATGAAGTGATCAAAGCGGATAAAGTAAGAGGAGATTTTTTTCAAATTTCTGAAATGCTTAGCAGTTTGAAAGGACATTTAAAAGCAAATATGAAGAGAAACTTGGAGAATTGTTTGTATAAATTTACAGGGAAAATGCATGCAAATTGTAATCGTTTGGAATATGCTTGTGAAGAGTTGATGAATCAACAATGGAATTCTGAAAATTTACGGATTAAGATGGAAGAAATTTCCGAAAAAATTTCGATATTGGAAAAACAGAAGGAGGAAATTTTATGGGAGTTAAAGTTGTAAAAGACTTGGTTCACGGATACATTTACATTGATGAAAAAATGCAGAAATGCATTGATACTCCATATTTTCAAAGATTGCATCGGGTCAGACAATTAACTTGTAATTTATTATTTCCCTCTGTGAACCACACTCGCTATGAACATTCTTTGGGTGTAATGAAATTGGCCTGTGACTTTTGGAACACCTTAAGTCCTTTTTTGCGAGAAAGGGGGAAGACGGAAGAAGAAATTCTGCTTCTGAAAGAGCAACTTCGTTTTGCAGCTCTATTGCACGATGTGGGTCATCCCGCCTTCTCTCATTTGGGGGAGAAATTTTTAGAGAAAGAAGAAATTTGTCAAGCCATTCGCAAGGTACTCCCGAAGCAATATTCTATGGAAGAAACTTTTTATTATCGTGGATCTTTGAAAGGCAGTCCTCATGAATTGATGTCCTGTTATTGTATTTTTTCAAAATTTCAAAATCTCCTGGATAAAAGTTTACAGCTTGATTTTATGTGTAGAATGATTCTTGGAAATCCTTATTTGGAAAAAGAAAAGTGGGCGGAAAATATCTGTATTCAGATTTTGAATTCTTCCTCCATTGATGTGGATAAGTTGGATTATCTGATGAGAGATAACCATATGACAGGAGAGATTGCTCCTTTTATGGATGTAGAGAGATTGCTGGCTTCTTTGGCACTGGATGCGGAAAATCGTCTTTGTTTTGTGGCAAAGGCTATTCCGGCGGTACAATCGGTTGTAGATTCTCGAGATTCTCTCTATTTATGGGTATATCATCATCACATTTCCGTGTATACGGATTTCTTATTGGGGGAAATGTTAAGAACTTCTATGGAAGACAGACGAATAGAAAGGGAAGCCTTCTTTTCTCCTGAGGCTATTACGGAAGAGTTGATTGCAGATGATGATGTCTATGCTCACTTAAGAAGCTTGTATTGCCTGGAGAAAAAAGAAGGAAGAAACTCCTATTTGCAATCTTTGACAGTACAGTTCTTTGAAAGACGTTTTTTAAAGAGCTTATGGAAAACAATTTATGAATATCATGACAGGAAAATGGAATGGATAGAAGCAGGAATTATTTCAAGTCAGGAAGAATTCAATGCCCTTTTAAAAGAGGAAACATTTATGACTGAGTTGGCACAAAAAGTTCAACAGGAAGTGGGATTGAAAGCGGGAGAACTCTTTTTTGTCAGCCAACATCATAAATTTTACCATTCGGTACAAAAGACGGAGATTGAATTGGTCTTAAAGGGAGAAAAACGAAAATTATCAGAGTTGCTGCCACAGAAGAATTTTGAAAAATTTCATCAGTTAAGTTTCTTCTTTTACGTGAGAGAAGATAAAAAACAGGCGGCATATAAAAGTTTTTTAAAGAATTTAAAAAGAATGTTAGAAGAAAGGAAAGGATAAACGTTGAAAGGATTTCAAAAAAAGAGAATAATCGTAGGAATGTTGTGTATTGTATTATTATTTGGGGCTGTTTCCTTTTTTGTGAAGCAAACACATCGAGAGTTAAAGGAACAAAAGTTTCCGGCAACTGTATTTCAATTGGAAGATCAATTTGGGACAGTACATTCTTTAGTGGAATATCAGGGAAAAGTAGTCTTTTTAAATTTTTGGGCAAGCTGGTGTCCAAGTTGTATGGAAGAAATGCCGAGCATTGAGGAATTATATCGGGAATATGGAGAAAATGAAAAGGATGTCGTAATACTTAGTATAGTAAATCCCAGAACGAAGGAACACAGTGCGGGGGTAGATCTTCCTTTGGAAAAATTACAACAATTTGTGAAAGAGAAAAACTATCCTTTTCCCGTTTTATTTGATAAGACGGGAGAAATCTTTCAGGAATATTCTATTCAAGCCTTTCCTACGACGTATTTCATCAATGCGAAGGGAGAAGTACAAGGATATATTCTGGGAGCTCTACGAAAAGAAGATATGAAGAAGATTATTCTTGATACCCAGCAAAAAAATAAAAGGGATTCGTCTTCCAAAAATTAAAATAGCCAAAGTATAAAAACTATGTTACAATACGAAAGGGTAGAAAGCACTAAGATTGGGAGGACTCATGTTATTGGATGCATCAATTATAAAAGGAATTATAGCAGGTTTCATTTTATCTCTGCCTTTTGGACCCGTTGGAATCTATTGTATGGAAGTTACGATTGTAGAGGGAAGATGGAAGGGATATGTTTCTGCTTTAGGAATGGTAAGTATTGATGTCTTGTATGGAATTATCGCCTTGGTATTCGTCAACCGAGTAGAAGACATTATCATTCGTTATGAGAGATATTTGACAGTTTTGATTGGTATTTTTTTAATTCTCATTGCCATTCGAAAACTGACACAGCCTGTTACCATAAAGAGAGTAAAACATGAATTTAAAACCTTGTTGCAAGGGTATTTTACATTTATGTTTTTTGCTTTAGCTAATATTTCAAGTATTGCGGTTATTATTTTGATTTTTACAACCTTACGAGTGTTTGAATCGGAATCATCCACCATGTTGTATCAAGTCCCAATGGGTATTTTTGCAGGGGGAGCTTCCCTTTGGTTTTTTACCACAACGGTATTGTGCAAACTTCGAAAAACAGTAGAAGAAAAAAGTTTGATACGGGTATCCAGAGTGGCAAGTTGTTTGATTTTGTTGCTGGGAGTGTATTTGATTTTCAAAATGGCAGTAAATATTTAAAAGTAGAATGGAGTAAAAATTGGTATGGTAAACATGGAGTATCGAGCAGAGAATGCTAAGATTCGAGTGGGGATTGCTTTGAGTGGAGGAGTGGACAGTTCCACCGTGGCATATTTATTAAAAAAGCGAGGCTATGATATTTTTGGAGTGACAATGAGAACTTGTCATGAAGAAGATGCCGATGCAAAAAAAGTGTGTCAAGACTTAGGGATTCAGCATTATGTATTAGATTTGACGGAAGATTTTTCGGAAAAAGTCATGGATTATTTTGTAGAAGAATATATGCAGGGGAGAACACCGAATCCTTGTATGGTTTGCAATCGACATATTAAATTTGGAAAGTTATTGGATTTTATTTTAGAACAAGGGGCTCAGTATATGGCGACCGGGCATTATACAAAATTAGTAGACGGTCATCTTTCGGTGGGGGATGACGGAGGAAAAGATCAAGTGTATTTCCTATCCCAAGTTCCGAAAGAAAAATTAAAGAATATTATTTTCCCGGTGGGAGACTTAGAAAAGAGGCAGGTAAGAGAATTGGCAAAAGAACTTGGAGTTCGAGTATATGCCAAGAAAGACTCTCAAGAAATTTGCTTTGTGGAAGATGGACAATTAAAACAATTTTTGATTGAAAAAACAAAGGGGAAAGTGTATAATAAGGGAAATATCGTTGACAGGGATGGAAAAATTCTTGGAAAGCATAACGGTTTGTCTTTTTATACCATCGGACAAAGAAAAGGTTTAGGGATTTCTTCCGAATCACCTCTTTATGTGGTGGAATTGAATTCCGAACGAAATGAAATCATCGTAGGAAACAATGAAGATTTAATGAGAGAAAAATTGATTGCGGAGAGATGTAATTTATTTTTAGTAGAGCATTTGGAAGAGCTTCATGATATGGAATGTTATGCCAAGACTCGTTCTCGAGATAGCTTGCATGCCTGTCGTTTAGAAGTGGTCGGAAAGGAAATCGTGGTTCATTTTATCAACAATCGAGTTCGGGCAGTCACACCGGGTCAAGGAGTCGTGTTTTATAACGAGCAGGGTCAAGTCATTGCCGGAGGATTTATTAAATAAAAAATAGGAGTGATAACATGTCAGTATTAAAAGAATTTAAAGAGTTTGCAATTAAGGGTAATGTGGTAGATATGGCAGTTGGGGTTATCATTGGGGGAGCTTTCGGGAAAATCGTAAGCAGCCTGGTAGGAGATGTCATTATGCCGGCAGTCAGCACCATTTTGGGAGGACAAAGTTTTGCGGAAAAAGCAATTGAAATTCCTTCTAAAGTGGAGGGAGCGGAACCTATTTTGATTAAATACGGTTTGTTTCTTCAAAATATTATTGATTTTGTGATTATCTCTTTTTGCGTTTTTGTCATGGTAAAAATCATTAACAGCCTGAAGAAAAAAGAGGAAGAAGCACCGGCAGCACCTCCTGCACCCAGCAATGAAGAAGTATTGTTATCCGAAATTCGAGATTTACTAAAAAAATAGTTTCTTTGTCATTGAGAAAGAAGATAAATGGAAAACGAGTTATAGTTGCTATCAAAGGAACAAGAATTTTTTCTTGTTCCTTTTCATTTTTTATTCCTTTTATATTTTTATAAAGAGAAACTCTGAAATATATGGTGATTTTGGCTTTTTTATAATAAATTTAAACCTAAGCAATGGTAGGAGTGTTCATTTTCACTGATGAAGGAAAAATTGGCAGTATAATGTAAACTTAAATAATGTAACAATTGAAATTAAGTTTACATTATGATATAATAAAGTATATCACAAAAGAAGGAGGATTATATTATGAGTTTTACGAAAGAATATCGAAAAGAAATTATAGAGTTTATTATTCAATCTGTTTCACTACATAAAAATCCTTACCAATCTGTTTTAGAAAAATATCCAATTAGTAGACAAACTCTTGCAAAGTATATTAAAAATTTGATAGAGAAGAATATTATAGCAAAGGTAGGGAGAAATCATTTTGAATTAAAGTTATTTATTTTTGACAAAAGAGTTTATGATAACAAGGGATTGGCAGAGCACATTATATATCAAGATTTTGTAAAACCTTATGAAGCAGATAAAAAAGAAAATGTGAAATATATTTTAAACTATGCTTTCACAGAAATGTTAAATAATGCAATTGAACATTCAGAGGGAGATAAAATTTATGTTTATTATGCCGAAAACTATTATTATTCGATTATAGCCATAGAAGATAATGGAATTGGAATCTTTAAAAAGATTAAAAGAGATCATCATTTAAAAAATGAAAGTGAGGCTATTTTTGAATTGAAGAAAGGAAAATTGACTTCGGATAGTGAGAATCACAGTGGAGAAGGAATATTTTTTACTTCTAAAGTTGTAGATTATTTTTCTATTGAGTCTTTTCAACATCATTTCAGTTCTGGAAACAAAAAATATTTCTATAGTTTTGAACAGTTAGAAAGAGATAAAGTGAATGGAACTTCTGTATTTATGGTCATTGATAAGAATACAAATAGAACGACAAAAGAAGTTTTTGAAAAATATACAAATGAGGAGTATATTTTTGACAGAACGGAAATTACTATTTATTTAGCGAAAGAATATTTGGGATTTCCACTGATATCCAGATCCTTAGCTAAGAGGATTTTATCAAATATCGATAAGTTTAAGAATGTTTTCTTAGATTTTTCGGGAATAGATTCCATAGGGCAGGGCTTTGCTGATGAAGTGTTCAGAGTCTATAGAAATAAAAAACCTGAGATTACAATTTTACCTATCAATGAAAATTCAGATATTAGATTTATGATAGAAAGAGCATTAAAAGCAAAATAAATATGACTAAGAAATTGGAAATGAGAGTTCTAAAACATAGAATTCTCATTTTTTATTGCTAAAAAATTCAAAAAATGATTGAATGACAGAAAATAAAAATGAAAAAATATCAAAAATATCATATTTCAGACAAAATATTCCAATTCAATTCTATAAAATTCTTGACAAATAAAATAATCTATGCTGATATAATTTATAGATACTATTTATTTTACTTACATAATACATGGAAAACAACATATTAGAAAGGAGAAGTAAAGATGAAAGGAAAAATGTTATTGTTAGGAATTTTACTAAGTAGCCTATCCTTTGCTACTGCGGAAATTCAATTGGAAAGCTCCAAAATTCGTGGGGGGGGGGTACTATAAACCCTCTATGGAAGAAAACAATGGAACGATTGTCATCACGGAAGAAATGATACAAAAAAAGCATTATGACAGCGTTGCCAAAATTTTTGAAGATTCTCCGGTTTCCGTCGTAAGACATACAGCATTCGGACCGATTGTCGATTTGCGAGGAAGCGGAGAGAGAACCATCAGTCGAGTGAAAGTGATGATTGATGGCACACCGATCAACCCTTTAGAAGAAACTCACGGAACCATCCCTTTTGATACCATTCCGGTGGAATCCATTGCCAAGATAGAAATTGTTCCGGGAACAGGAACGACAAAATATGGAGGAGGAACCACAGGAGGGTATATCAATATTCATACGAAAAAAGAGAAACAGAATAATTACATTACGATCAATGCGGACCATGCCTCTTATAATGCCAAGAGTATTGGAATTGCTGCGGGAATGAATGCGAGCAAGAAATTATTTGTCTATGCGGGAGAAACCTATCAAAGAAAAGACGGCTATCGAAAGAAAGACCATTCAGACAGAAACAATTTTTTAGGAGGTTTTGATTATCAAATCAATGCAAAACATAGGATCAAAGGACAAGGAAATCTCTACCGAGAGGATTTAAAATCCACAACGGAAGTGACTCATGAAGAATTGAAAGAAGATAGAAGAAAAGCGGGAGAAGATACAAAGATAGAAATGGATCGAGATTTTGCTTCTTTGGACTATGAATACACACCTACTTCCAATTTTAAATTAAGAACCAATGTCAACCGAGCTCATTTTACAAGAGATGTATCTATGGATGCGAAGCAGGAGCAGCTTATTTTAGGAAATGCGTTTCGTTTTATACTAAACTTGGAGGACGAGTTAAAGGATGTAAAGCCAGCTCTACGAAATTTTCAATCCACTATGGAAGGAAAATTTAAGGAAAAGAATCAGGAAGGAAAGTTGGATGGAGAATGGAAATATAATCAAGGAAAAGGACATTTGCAATTTGGATACAGTTATAATGAGAAAAATTTAAAACAGAATTTAAAAGTAACCTCTAAAGCTTTTACTCTAGCAGAAATTGGATATCTCTTCCCGGGCGATCCTCCTGTTGCCCCTTTTGAGAATTATGGAGGTAAGATAATAGACCTAGAAACTGTGATACGAAAGCAGGCAGAGTCCTATGGGCTGGAGGAAGAGGAAATAAAGGCGTATATAGATTCTACGGTTCCTATATATCAAAATGAGAAAGTAGATGTTCAAAATTATAATACTGTAGATGCCTTTAAGGATACTCATGCCTTATACCTGTTGAATGATTACAAGATTACTCCGAAGTTCAATGTTAGAGCGGGACTTCGTTGGGAACATTCCCAGTATGGAGCTGCTCGGAATAATAAAACTATTTTTGGGATTCACAATGCTCATAAATCTATTTTAGCGGGGATTGCATTTATGTTTGACCTGTTGGATGAATATGAAAAGGAAGCTTTAACAAATGGAAGATTAAATTATGTTGATATAGATATGTCCTTGACAAATACAAAAATCAAAGACAGTAGTGATAATATAGGAGGAGAGCTTGGATTCACTTATCAATATAATAAAAAAGGAAGTGTATTTTTCCGATATGAAAGAGGATTTTTGTCTCCATTACCATCCCAACTTACCAATAAAGATTTCTTGACAGGAATCTATTATCCAAGTCATGTGAAATCCGAAAAAGTGGATACTTTTGAAATCGGAATCAAGCATTCTCTATGGAACAATACTCATATCGAAGCCAATACTTTCTTCTCTTTAACCAAAGATGAAATTACAAACATGCGATACAATGCCAACAACCATGTGAATATGCGTTGGGCGTATGCCAATATTTCAAAGACGAGAAGACTTGGTTTTGAATTGAATGCGGAACATATTTTTGATAAATTAAAAATTCGGGAATCCTTTAGCTATGTAGATGCTAAAATAGCAAAAGATACCGGATTTAAAGATTATTATCATTCTGGTTATGTCGAAGGAACCAATAAGAAATTTGCAAAAGAACCTCTATACTATAAAAAAGGACAAACAGTACCTCTTGTTTCTAAGGTCAAAGTAACAGTAGGAGCAGAATATCAATGTACAGATAAATTGAGTTTAGGAGGAAACTATAACTATGTCAGTGGCTATGATACTCGAGAACCGGGCGAAGGTTTCCAAGCAAAGACCTATAAAGTAAAAGGTCATGGAACTTTGGACCTGTTTGGAAGATATTATTTCACAGACTATGCCTATGTACGATTTGGAGTGAATAATGTGCTAGGAGAAAAATATAACTTGCGGGAAGATTCCCATTATGCGGTACCGGCTCCAAAACAAAATTACTATGCAGGCTTTAGTTATAAGTTCTAAGAGGGAGGTTGGAATATGGAAGTAAGAAATAAAAAATATATCAGTCTTTTTGCTTATCTTTTGGTATCTCATTTGGCTTTTTCAATGGAAGCACAAATTGTGCAAAATGGAGAGAAACAAACAGTAGGAAGTGAACAAGTGACTTTAACCCATGATTTTACAGAGATGGAAAAGGTAAAATCAGAATTTATAAAATTTTTAGAAAATTTAGTCAAAGAAGGAAAATTAAAAGAGATGCCCGATGTGGGAACAGCTCCTTTCATATATCTTCAGGCTGGAGAAAAAGCTTTAGCAAAAACAGGAATTATTTTTGATTTTAAAACAGAAGAGGACGATAAGAAGCCATCTCTTTTAAAAGAGAAAAAAATAACCATTGAAAACGGTTTTTTGGAAGTAACAGGAAATCCATGGAGCTATATAACAGGAAAACGAGAGGCAATAATAGAAAATTCTAAAATTTTACTGAAGAAGAATAGAGATTATCCAGAGTATTATCCAGCATCTGATGATTTTTTAGGAAAATATTATTATCCATTTATTTCTAATGGAAAGAAACAGCAGATAGAGGATATAAAAACAGAAAAATATATAACAGATAACAGAAAAAATCCTGTAAGGATTATCAACTCCTTATTAAAATTAAAAAATTCTGAACTTACAATACAGACAAAATCTGATGTTCTAGTAAAGAATGTTCTAGGACCTGTCCCAGAAATTACCAATCAAGAATTTTTAGGACCAAGGACGGGCTTACACCTTGTAAGAGATGGTGTAAAATTGGAGGAAGGAAAATATGATTTATCAGTAGAAGGAGATATTTATATTTCTGGGGAACTCCATAAGTTATTTTCTTTTAAAACTTATACCAAGGAATCTTTATTGAAATGGAAAGAAAATCGTTTTAAAAAAGGAATTGGAACTCCATTATTCGAATTGGGGGAAAATGCGAAAATAAAAGCTAAAAAATTTTCTGCAGAAGCGGACGAATTTTACAATTTAATTGCAGTAAAAACAAGCCCGGAATTAATTGGAATTACTCACAATCCTAAAGAAGATGAGATGATAGTTTTTCGAAATAATTCGGAAGCAGAATTTGAAAATTTTAATGCTAGAACTGTAAATATAAAATTTGAGGGAGGAAGAATAAGTTTAAAAAATGAGGAAGAAAGTCCTTTTATCTCTGCTCTTTCTCAACTTCAAGGGAAAGGAATTTTTCTTATTGAAGGACCGTCTATTTTACGAGAAGGACAAGCACAAGGAGATTTTATAGATAAATATTCTGTTTATACCATTCTTGAGTTGTTACCAGAATCAAAAATAGATGTTTCTTATATTAAGGATGCTTATCGTTCAACTTGGGCACATTCAGTAACTTCAGTAAAAGATGAAGCTCTTAAAGCAGGAGAATATAAATTTACTTTGGATAAAGATACAAAAACTTATTTAGGATATTCATCCAGAAAAAATTATGAAACAATCAAAAATGATCCTAATTCCAATTTGGCAAAAGGAATTGATGTGAATCACACTTCAGATGCCGATATGCATTTTAAGGAAAACAGTGATTTATACTTGTTTCGAGAAAAATATAAAGATGATACCTTGGTTAAAAATGGAGAAATTACGGATGAAAAGGATGAACAAGGAAACTTATCTGAATTTACGGGTCGTTTGACGTTTGACTCCAACTCTCGAATTCATCTTCGTAGTAATTTGAAAGAGGAAATTTCCGACCAATTGATTGCGACTCATTATCCTATTTTAGGAGAAGGAGCGGTTCTTCATTTGGACAATAAAGGAGAAAGTTCTTATACAGGACAGGAAAAAATAGTATTAGTGAAAGCAAATAAGGGAACAAGCTCTAAAACAAAATTCAGTTTGCAGGGTGGAAAAGTAATGTTAGGAGACTTTGACTATCATTTGTATGAAAGATTGACAGAAGAGGGAAAAGAATACTATCTAGCTCATGGAGTTGTAGAAGGAGTCTTGCCGGAAAAAGTAACTCCAAAGAAATTTATTTCTGAAATTACCAATATCGGTGATTTTATTTCTGTCGGTCCTACTTCCACCGGAGAAACGGTGAAAGATAAAAAAATAAAAGCGGAAACCACACAAGAGGAATATGCAATCAGTTATCATGGAGATAGTCAATTTGAAAATTCTCAACTGGCTGCACTTGGGGGAAAAGGAATCTTATCCACGAATGCAAAACTTAGTTTAATAAATTCTTCTTTGATGTCAAATCAAGGATTGGCTTTGGAGGGAACAGAGGAAAAAGAATTACTGACAGTGGATAAAGGGAGTTCTTTGCTTTTAGAAAATTCTACAGGAGGGGCAGCTCTTTCGATAAAGAATGCAAAAGTTCGTCTGAATGATGTAAAGAAAGCGACTTTAAGAGGAAGTTATGCAATTTATTCCAATGGAGGAAATATTTCAGGAAGCGGACTTTTTGATATTGATGGAAATATTTATCACAAAGGAAAGGGAGGCATCAATCTGACTTTAGAAAAAGGTTCCCTTGTAAATGCTTCCATGATTGATATTGCCGGAAATACAGAAAGTAGTAAATTGCATTTGAAAGATGGAAGTAACATGTTTGTCAAGAATTATTCCAATGCGAATATGATATTTGAAAAAGGAAGTCAACTTCATTTGTACTTAAAAGAAGAAGCGGATCAAAAATTGGATATCTTACAGCAAGGAAATCGGGTGATTTTTACAGAACCAATTAACTTTAGTAATACGGATATTTATTTTAGAACGAATATGGATAAAGAAGAATCCGACCGATTGGAATTGCTTTCCACCTTGACAGGAACCGGAGCTAACTTGCATTTGAATAACCATGCGGAAGCAGACATGCCTTCTGGAGGAAAGGAAGTGGATTTGGTCATTGCAAAAACTCCGGAAAACTTCAAATGGAACTTGGCAAATCCGGTAGAAGTGGGGGGATATTTCTATAATGCAAGCTTAAAGAAAAAATCCAATGGATTAGGGAGTGATATTATTTCCATTACTGTTGGAGATTCCGGAACGAGAAAAGCCACTCTATCTTCTACTGCCAAAGGAGTGATTTCCAATACCGTTTCGGATTATATCATGCATCATTCTTTGCAAGATAGTATTTTCGATAGTCTGTATTCCAATGATTATTCTTCGGAAAGATCACATTCTATTTGGGCAAAAACAAGTGCGGATACTTTTGAAACAAAAGATTATGGTATGAAAAATGAAGCAAATACGATCTTAGTTGGAATGGATCGAGCTTTGAATGCCGAAGAAGGATTGTATGGAGGATTCTTTGCCGGAAACCTTCATAATACGAAAAAGATTTCCTCTTCTTCCGGAAAAGGTTCCTTCCAAGGATTTACCGGAGGACTTTACTTGTCTTATCGTGGATATTTGGGATTTGGAGATGCTTTTGTTGCCTATACAACAGGAAAATCGAAATACAATGTCTTAGATACAGCTTCGGATACCGTAACGAATGACAGAAATTCCAAACATTTGGGAGCAGGACTTCGATTCGGAAGACAATTCTTTATGGACAGTGGAGAGCATTTTTATCTGGAACCAAGTGCTAAAATTACCTATGGAAGATTACAAGGGGAAAGTTCCGAGGCAAGCAACGGATTGCTGACCAAGGTAGATGCGATTAAATCATGGACGACAGGTGCTTATGCGAGAGCGGGATACCAAAATCAATTTGCTTTTGGAAAAATCAATTCTTATGCGAAAATAGGAGTGACCCAAGAGATTTTAGGAAAATATAATGTTCGTTTGAACCAAAATGGAGTAGAACAAATAAAATTGGATGGAAACACGATGAATTATGGACTAGGTTGTGAATATACGATAGGAAACAACACGCTTTCTCTGGATTTTGATGTGAAACATTCTCCGGTATTAAAGAATCATTACAAAGTATCTGTAGGCTACCAATACAAATTTTAAAGAATTTGACAATAAAAATTTCCTTTTATATTAAATAAGTAATAAAAGAGAGGACAATCTATTTTGATGCTTGTCCTTTCTTTTTTTGTATTCACAAGCATTTTATGCATGATTATGATGTTGTCTGCGATAGTTTATGGGATTGTTCAAATACTTAATAATTTAAGAAAGATTGAAATTATCATTTGAAAAACCATGATCCAAAGGACCGTTTCCTTTTCCTAAATTCAACATGGAACGAAGAGCGGATGAGAGATAGTCCTTGGAACGTTGAACGGAATCTTTTAAAGAATATCCTTTCGCAAGATGACTGGCAATGGCACTGGATAGGGTACAACCCGTTCCATGGGTATTGGGATTGTCTATTTTTTCTCCATAGAACCATGTATAAGTTCCCTTTTCAAAAAGTAAATCATTAGCAGTATTTCTTTGATGTCCCCCTTTACACAAGACAGAACAGTGATATGTTTCTGCAATTTTTTTGGCAGCTTTTTCCATATCTTCTTCGCTTTGAATGGAAATTCCCGATAGAATTTCCGCTTCCGGAATATTTGGAGTGATAAGTGTCGCCAAAGGAAATAAAACATTTTGTAAATCTTTAATGGCGTCATCACGAAGAAGAGGACTTCCACTCGTAGATAGCATAACAGGATCCAGTACTATTTTTTTTGCCTCGTACTTTTTTAATATGTTAGCTATTTTTCGAATGCTAGAAGAGGAAGAAAGCATTCCTATTTTGATGGCATTCGGATAAATATCTTGAAAAATACTTTCCAACTGTTTTTCTACAAATTCAGTCGGTACTTCGAGAATAGCATTTACTCCGAGAGTATTTTGAGCTGTTAGGGCAGTGATAACCGTCATGCCATATACGCCATTTGCCAACATCGTTTTGATATCCGCTTGAATTCCCGCACCGCCGCTGCAATCACTGCCTGCAATGCTCAATACCGTCTTCATTGTGTTTCCTCCCATTGTTTATAAAGTTTTTTTACTGTTTTCGTGATATTTTCCGCTCCAACAATGCCACTTACCATACAAAATCGAGAAACGTTTCGTGTTAAAATTTCCTGCAAATTATGTTCATGAATTCCTCCAATGGCAACAAAAGGCAAAGATAAATTTTTGATGGCAAAATCCAAATATTCCAGACCTACAGCTTTGGTATCTTTGGTTGTGGTAGGAAAAATGGGTCCTACCCCGATATAATCCACATTTTCATTCTGAAAAGCTTCTAAACCTTGTTTTGGAGAATGGGTGGAAAGTCCGATAATTTTATCGGGACCGAGTAAGGATCGTACTTCCTCCACAGGATAATCATCTTGCCCGATATGGACTCCATCAGCATCCACTAAAAGAGCTAAATCCACATGATCATTGACAATAAAAAGGACCTTGTTTTCTTTACAAAGTTTTGCAATTTCTTTTGCTTCCTGATATTTTTCCCGCATGGATTTTATTTTATCCCGATATTGAATGATACGAATGCCGCCTTCTATCATTGCTTTCACACATTCTAAGTTTGATTTTCCATGTGAAAAATTATCTCCGGTAATTCCATAAATCCCTTTCGGAATTTCAATTCGTTTTCTCAAAATAACCTCCTAAGTCCAAAACTATTTTTGTCATCATAGCAGCTACCATATTCACTTTATGGGAATAGGTAGGAAAGGTTTCAATTCCTTTTGTAAAATCGCCTACAATATATAAGTAGGGATTCAATTTTTTGATTTGTAGGTGTTCTATATCATAATCGGCAATGCCGGAAGCAGCGATAATCGGTTTTCCTGTTTGCATTATTTCTTCGATGAGTATGGATTTATATTCTTTTCGGTCAAAGGCTTCAATCACGATATCACAATCTTGAAAAAAACGTAAGATATTTTCTTTTTCAAAACGAATGACCTCTGCTTGGATTATGGCTTTGGGGTTGATTTGTAGTAGATTTTCCCGTAAGCAGAGAGACTTGGATTTTCCTATTTGGGAATAAAAAAAGAATTGACGATTTAAGTTAGAGGCTTCCACAATATCGAAATCTCCAAACTTAAATTCTGAAATCCCGCTTCGTATTAAATGATAAGCAACATTGGAACCGATTCCGCCGCAACCGGCAATTCCTATCTTCATAGTAAATTCTCCCAATCTTTATAAATGACTTGGAGTCCTTGTTTTTCTATGGCTGCCACTGTCTCTTCCACAGAACGGGCGTCGCTGATTTCAAATTGAGCCGTAGAAGCATCTTGATTGGTATATCCTCCTACATCGGTTTTAGAACCGGCAGAAATTCTTGTTACTCCTAAAGAAAGAAGATGATCTCGAAATTCCGGAATTTCTCGAGTAGATACGCTTACATCCGCCTTAGGTTGAAAAATTCGATAGGCCGTTAAAAACTGTACGAAGTGAATATCGTCCAAAGGATGATCCGGTTGATAACCTCCTTCTGCGGGATTGATTCGAGGGAGGGAAATTCCAAAAGTAGTATTGGGATAATGATGAATCAAATATTGTAAATGAAGTCCCGCAAAAAAAGCTTCTTCCCGAATATCACTCAAACCGAATAAAGCTCCGATTCCTACTGTTCTAAGTCCGGCTTTTGCAGCACGTTCCGGAGTTCCCAAGCGAAATTGATAATTTTTCTTCTTTCCATAGAGATGAACCCTATCATAGACTTTTTCATCATAGGTTTCTTGATAAATGGTCATTCCGTCCAAGCCTACTTCTTTTAATTCTGCATATTCTTTCATCTCTAGAGGCATAACTTCCACAGAAACGGAGGAAAAATATTTTTTTAAAATAGATACTCCCTGTTTGATATATTCCAAAGTAGATAAGTCTTTGACTTCTCCGGTTAATAAAATAATATGTTCGATTTTTGTTTTTGCAATTTCTTTGGCTTCCTGCTCAATTTCTTCCAAAGTCATATGTCGTCTGTGAATATTATTTTTCATAGAGAAACCGCAGTAGGTGCAACCGTTGCTGCAATAGTTGGAAACATAGATAGGAATGTATAGACAGATGACATTTCCAAAATGTTGCAGTTTTAAATCATGAGCCCTTTGAGCCATTTTTTCCAAATGTTTTGTTGCCATAGGAGACAATAAATTTAACAAGTCATATTCAGAAAGTTTTTCTTTTTTAATACTTTGTAATACATCTTCTTCTGTTACTTGTGTAAAGTAAGAAGAGAAGTCGAAAGAATTCCATTTCTTTTTTTCGTCGTAAAAGCTCATGCTTTGTCACCTCGAAATAAAAAATCGGTCAGAGGAGAAGAAGCCTGTGCATATTTTGAAGTGGAAGCCAGTTTGGCAAGATATGCCATTCGTCCGGCTTTCACAGCCATAGAAAAAGCTTTTCCCATCATAACAGGATCTTCCGCCGTTGCAATGGCAGTATTGACTAAGACGGCATCTACACCCATTTCCATAGCTTCTGCAGCTTGAGAGGGAGTTCCGATTCCCGCATCTACAATCAGCGGAACTCTTTTATTTTCATTTAAAATTTCTAAAAAAGGCTTTGTAAGAAGTCCTTTGTTGGAACCGATCGGAGCTCCCAAAGGCATAACGGCAGCAGCACCGGCGTCTTCCAGAGCTTTTGCCGCATAGATATCAGGATACATATAAGGGAGAACAATAAATCCCTCCTCTGCCAAAAATTTCGTTGCTTTTATGGTTTCTTCATTATTTGGTAATAAATAGTTCATATCATTGATGATTTCAATTTTAATAAAATTTCCACAACCTGCTTCTCTTGCTATCATGGCAATTTTAATTGCTTCTTTGGCATCTCTTGCTCCGGAAGTATTTGGCAATAAGCTAATGTGTTTCGGAATATAATTCAAAATATTTTCTTGAGGATTTTGGAAATTGACTCGTCGAAGAGCCATAGTAATCATTTCCGATTCACTGCTTTCGAGCATCGGCTCAATTAATTTTTTATCTCGAAATTTTCCTGTTCCCGTCAGTAAACGACTGTTAAAAATCTTGCCCTGTAATTTTAGTTGATCCATCACACCTACTCCTTTTTCTCCATGTTTATCCGCCTGATACAAAAGATACTATCTCAATATTTGCCGAGTCTTCCGGAATGCTTTCTTTCCAATTGTCCCTTGGAATTAGAACTTCATTTACCAATACAATCGCTCCTGCAAGAGAGATATTATTTTCGATACTCAGGTTTTTTAGCAATGTTAGAATATTCATATTTTCCGGAATTTCTCTGTCAAGACCATTTATTGTCACTTTCATCTTTCCACCTCTCTTTCATTCTGGAATAAAAAAAAGCTCTAATAAAAACTAGAGCCTATAAATACATAAAAAATTACTTCCTTTCGCTGGCATTATCCAGTTCAAGTAATAAGAGTCGGATTGTTTCCCTCTCAGCCATGATAGCTCCTCTAGTAATGAAATATTCTATTCAATTGTCAATTTCATTGTATAGCTTTTTCAAAAACTTGTCAAGTTCCGTTTCACAAAAAATCCGAATTCCTTCTTTTTCTAAGAGAGCTGCTGTCAAGCCGTTTCCTGTTATCAGTTTTTTGCTGAAACTTCCGTCATAAATTTGTCCAAAGCCGCAGGAAGGACTTTTTGCTTTGAGGAGAGCTGTTTTAATATTCCATTGCTTTGCAAGCTTTAAACTTTTCTCCGCCCCTTCTTGAAATTCTCGGGTGCAGTCTTTTCCTTCTTTTGACATTACTTTATTTCCTTGAATTTCACAAGGACAACGAGGAGTTGACAAGCCTCCTAATTGCTCCGGACAGATAGGAACGAAGTCAAATTGTTGTTGTAAAAGATTGAGACTTTCTATTTTATTATCTCTGCCGTCATAGCGACAGGGAATGCCAAGCAGACAGGCACTGATAAGAATTTTTTCTTTTTCCATACGAAACTCCTATTTCTTTTTCATATAGTATATCCGATTTTTAGGAAAGAAGCAAACAAAATGCAGGGAAAAGTTTTTGAGAAAAGTCAAGGAAAATATGCTATAATAAAATGTAAAATTACAAGCTTATTTCAAGAAAAATAAAAAATAGAAGAGAATTTAGGAGAGAAAAATGTATTTGAAGGCAGTAGAAGTTCACGGGTTTAAATCATTTGGAGAAAAAGTATATATAGAATTTAACCAGGGAATCACTTCTATTGTAGGACCCAATGGAAGTGGGAAATCTAATATTTTGGATGCTGTTCTATGGGTGTTAGGAGAACAATCCTATAAAAATATTCGAGCAAAAGAAAGTCAAGATGTCATTTTTTCAGGAGGAAAAGACAAAAAAGCGATGAATCAGGCTCAAGTATCTTTGATTATTGACAATGAAGACGGATACTTTGAAGAATTTCCTCCGGAAGATTTAATTATCAGCCGAAAAATTCATATCACAGGAGAAAATGAGTATTTCATCAATCATCAAAAAAGCAGATTAAAAGATATTTCCGCCTTATTTTTGGATACCGGAATCGGAAAAAGTGCTTATTCTGTTATCGGACAGGGAAAGGTGGAGAGAATTATTAACTCCTCTCCGAAAGAAGTCAAAGGGATTATTGAGGAAGCTGCGGGAATTAAGAAGTTTCAAGCCAGTAAAAATGAGGCCGGTAAAAATTTGGAAAATGTCGAATTGGAGTTGGAGAAGATAGAGCTTGTCTTACAGGAAGTCCGAGAAAATAAAAATCGTGTGGAAAAACAAGCAGAAGTTGCTCAACGATATTTGGATGTTAGAGAGGAAAAACAAAGAGCTCAAAAAAGTATTTTGATGACGGACTATCATCAAAAACAAGAAGAGCGAGAAACGGCGACGAAGGAGCAGGAAAGTTTTGCAGAAAACTGTCAAACTTTTGAGAAAGAATTGGCAGATACGGAGGAAAGGATTCATCGCTTAGAGGAAGAAAAAAAGAAGTTACAAGAGAAAATGGAAGAAATTTCTTCTAAAAATGAAAGTTTGCGAAGTTTTTTAGAGGAACAGGAACGGGAGAAAGTGCGTGTGCAAGAAAGGCAGGCGGCTTTTCAACGAGAATTGGATGAAAAAAAGGAAAGACTCTTACAAGAAAAGAAAAAAAGAGAGGAGAGAGAGCGTAATAAGAGAAGTTTTTTTCTGAAAAAGGAAGAATTAAAAAAGAAAATTGAAGACTTGGACGAAAAAAATCAAGTGTTTGAAGTAGTATTGAAAGACTTGGAGCAGGAAAAAAAGATTTTGGAAGAAACATTGGAAGTGAAAGATCACAAGTTGCGAGAAATAGAGCTGCAAAAGTTAAATGTTATCAATGATTTGGAAACTTCCAACAAAAGAATGCAAAGTAGTGAAAATCGAGTCAAAAACTTACAGGCGGATGCGGAAGAAAATCATAAAAAATTGGAAGCAGTGAAGCAGGAATGTTTGACAGCAGAGAATCAAAAAAAGCGACAAGAGGAAAAATTGCAGGAAGCGGAAAGCAGAACTCAATTTGTGGAAGAAGAAATCAGTAGGTTAAGTATCGCTTTGAACAAGGGAGCAGAAAAATTACGACAGTTGGAATTTGAAGAAAAGAGAAATAGTGCCAGATATGAAGCGATTCTACGAATGGAAGAAAATAATGAGGGGTACTATAAAGGAGTTCGGGAGGTATTACAGGCGAATATTCCGGGAGTAGAGGGTGTGTTTTTAGCTTTAATTCAAATTCCCGAACATTTGGAGCAGGCGATAGAAGCGGCCGTATCGGGAAGTTTGCAGGATATTGTGGTAGAAAACAGTCAAGTTGCGAAGCAAGCCATTCAACATTTGCGGGAACGAAAAGCAGGAAAAGCTTCTTTTCTTCCTTTGGATATGTTGAAAGGGACTAAAAAAACATTTTCTCAAAAAGTATCAGGCGTTCTTGGAATTGCGGCAGATTTGGTTGAGAGTGAAAAGAAATATCGAAAAGCGGTGGATTTTGTTTTAGGAAATTTACTGATTGTGGAGACCTATGAAACAGCCATTCAGATTTCCAAAACCAATTCTTTTTCAGGGAACATTGTAACTCTTGCCGGAGAATTGGTTTCCTCTCGGGGGAGAATCAGTGGAGGAGAACAGAGTAAGGGAGTGGCTGCTCAATTATTGGAGAGAAAAAAGGAAAGGAAGAAGTTAGAAGAGGATTTGCAAATATTGTCTGCCGGAATTCAAAAAGGCAATCAAACTTTGGATGAATACAGTAAGCAATTGGAAGTATATGAAAATGAGATTGCCACTTTGGATATGACGGCGGACAGTCTTCGAAAGCAAAAGAAATTGGCAGAAGAATATGTGGAAAGCCTACAGGAAAAAAGAACTCGTATGGAAAAAGAACTTCGAATTGCCAATATGGAATTGGAAGAAGAAATTCGATACACAAAAGAATTTGAAAAGAAAATGACTTCGACACAGGCTCAAAAAGAGGAATTGATTCAACTTTCAGAAAGCTTAAAACAGGAAAGTCAAGAAATTCGGGAAAAAAGTAAGGAATTGTACGAGAGAATTGAGAAGCAAAAAGAGAAATTTTCAGATGTTCGTATTTTATTTTTGAATAGCAAAAATAATTGGGAACAATTGTTGCAAGAAGAAGAAAGAATTCAAAAAGAAGAAAAAGAGTTGCAGGATTTGGAACAGGAATTGGAAGCTAGAATAGAAGTGCTGCAAAACGGAAAAATTTCGTTGGAAGAAAAGCAGTTGGACTTGGCTAAAAAAATTGAAAGTACACTGGAAGAGTATCATAGGGAAAGCAAGGAAATGGAAAAGCTCCATGAACAAGATAAGCAAAATGTAGAAAAAGAACGAGAGTTTCACAAGAGATATAAAGAAACGGAAAGTCGCTTACTATTCATAAAAGATAAGTATCAAAGAACACAGGAAAAATTGGAAAAAATTCAAGAAGATATGATTTCTTTAGAAGAAGAAATGGAAAGCTTGCATGAGATAGAAGCGGAAATTTTTCCCTTTGAAAAAATGAGAAGCCGAAAAGAAAGTTTGCGTAGTTTAGAGGCAAAGTTACTATCTTTTGGAGATGTGAATTTGTTGGCAATCGAAGAGTTCCGAGAATTGAAAGAAAAGTATTCCTATCTGGGAAGTCAACGAGATGATTTGGTACGTGGGAAGAAAGTGCTATTGGATTTGATTGCCGAGATTAAAGATACTATTTATGAAAGATTTCAAGAGGCTTATCATATCATCAGTGAGAATTTTAATAAGATGTGTATGGAGACTTTAGATAATTCGGAGGGAAAATTAAATCTGGTGGAAGCGGAAGAATTTGAGAATGCCGGAGTTGAAATTTTTGTAAAATTTAAAAATAAGAAGCGACAATCTCTTTCTCTCTTGTCCGGTGGAGAGAAATCTATGGTTGCCATTGCTTTTATTATGTCCATTTTCATGTATAAACCAAGTCCCTTTACCTTTTTAGATGAAATTGAAGCGGCTTTGGATGAAAAAAATACACGAAAACTCATTGCAAAATTAAAAGAATTTACTTCACAATCTCAATTTATTTTAATTACACATAATAAAGATACGATGAAGGAATCTGACAGTATTTTTGGTGTGACGATGAACAAAGAAATAGGAATTTCAAAGGTGGTTCCTGTAAAATTTTAAAGGAAGATGGTGGAAAAGATGAAAATACTTTCCTACATTTATTATTTTATTACAAGTTTTCGGAATTTTTTGTATGATAAAGGACTTTTGCCTATTTATCATGTCAAAGGTGTGGAGATTATTTGTATTGGAAATATATCCGTGGGAGGAACGGGAAAGACTCCCGCAGTTCAGTTTTTTGTAAAAAAATTGCAAAAAATGGGAAAGAACGTGGCAGTTGTTTCCAGAGGTTATCGTGGAAAACGAAAAAATGAACCTTGTTTAGTCAGTGATGGACGGGTGATTTTTGCAAGTCCGCAAGAAAGCGGCGATGAACCATATATTCATGCTCTGAATTTAAATGTACCCATTATTGTCAGTAAGAATCGCTACCATGCTTGTCTCTTTGCAAGGAAGCATTTTTATGTGGATACTATCGTTTTGGATGATGGATTTCAGCATAGAAGATTGGCTAGAAATTGGGATGTTGTACTGGTGGATGCCACCAACCCCTTTGGGGGAAGATATCTGCTGCCTTGGGGGACTCTACGGGAAAGTTTTAAAAACGGAGCAAAAAGAGCGGAGGAATTTATTATTACAAAATCCGATTTGGTGAGCGAAAGAGAAGTGGAAAAAATTAAAAAGTATTTGAAGTCTTCTTTTCATAAAGAAATTTCCGTTGCCAAGCATGGAGTTCATTCTTTACGAGATATGGCAGGAAATTTAAAACCTCTATTTTGGATCCAAGGAAAGAGAGTTTTAATTTTTTCGGGACTTGCCAATCCTCTAAATTTTGAGAAAACTGTGTTGGCTTTGGAACCGAGTTATATCGAAAGAATTGATTTTATGGATCACCATAATTTTAAAGAAAAAGATTTACTTCGAATTGAAAGAAGAGCGGAGCAAATGGAAGCGGATTATATTTTAACAACGGAGAAAGATTTTGTGAAATTTCCAAAACATTTAAATATTCCGAATCTTTATGTACTGAAGATTGAATTTACAATGTTGGAAGATCATAGTTTGAAAACATGGAGGATAATTTGAAGAAAGCAGAAATCATAAAAAAATTTCGTACGATTGGAATAGCGGAGTTGGAACAAGAAATTCGAGAACGAGGAAAGTATAAAGTATTTTCAGAGTTTGCAGAAATTATGGATAAAAGATCTTATTTTACCGTGAATGTAGAAGGAGAAATTTGTCGAAAAAAGGTAAACCCTATTTTATTGGAATTTCCATATGAAGAAAATGCAAAAACATTGGCAAAAATGATTTTAGACTATGGAGCTCCCGAAGAAAGACAACACATTCATCCGATTGCAAGACTTTCCAATGTGGAAATTCCGGTTTTAAAGCGAAAATTGATGACAACTTTGGTTCATCAAAATTTTGAACATGCGAAGAGATATGCAAAAGAGCTCTTTTTAAGAGAGGAAGAAACTTTTTGGAAATTACTGCATAGGTTTGTAGAATTAGGAGAAAAAGAAAGTCAAAAAAGAGAAGTCTTGAGAGCTTTTCAAGTTTGCATGCAAGTGGTAAAATATGATGAGAGATTATTTCATCTATATCTGTCTTTTTTAACTCGTTACCGAGATAATTACTAGGGGGAGAGATGGCAAAAGTATATGCGTATTTTTTAGAATTGACAGGAGAGAGCGGAATTGTAACTACATGGACGGAGTGTCAGGAAAAGATAAAAGGCGTAAAAAAGGCAAGATATAAATCGTTTCCGGATAGAATTCAGGCACAAAATTGGCTAACAAGAGGTGCTATTTATGAGAAAAAAGAAGCATTTCAAAAGAAGGAGCTTCAGAAAAGAGAGTTGGAGGAAGGAATTTATTTTGATGCGGGGACCGGTCGGGGTATCGGTGTGGAAGTGAGAGTAAGTGATAAATTTGGAAATTCCTTATTGGAAGAGGACTGTAATGAATTTGGAAACCGGACTCTGGGTTTTTCGAAAACCAATAATTATGGAGAGTTGACAGGACTTTCCTTGGCAATTGACCTTGCCATCAAGAAAAAAATATTCCATATTTACGGAGATAGCAATTTGGTTTTGGAATTCTGGTCACAGGGGAGATTTCATCCTGAAAAATTGGAGGAGGATACGGTATTGCTTATTCAAGAGGTTATAAGGAAAAGAAAACAGTTTGAGGCATTGGGAGGAAAAATTTCCTATATTTCGGGGGACATCAATCCTGCGGATTTGGGTTTTCATAAATAAGGAGGACAACAAGTGGAGATGTTTGTGTTATTTGGAACGTCGCATATGATTATGATATTGATCGGGGTCATATCCGTATTGCTTTTAATTATTTTGGGATTTTTAATTCGACCGCAACTTTTGGCAAAATGGATTTCCGTTTCCGTATTAGTCATAAAATTAGCGGAAATGTATTACCGTCATAGGGTTTTGGGAGAAGAAATTTATCGTATGTTACCCTTTCATCTGTGTAATTTAACGATTATTCTTTCTCTTTTTATGATGTTTTTTCATTCTAAATTTTTATTCCAATTGGTATATTTTTGGTTTGTGGGAGCTATTTTTGCCATACTGACGCCGGATATTATTTTTGCCTATCCTAATTTTTGGACGATTAGCTTTTTTATCACGCATTTCTATCTTGTGTTCAGCGCTTTATTTGCTTTGATACATTTTCATTTTCGACCTACAAAAAGGGGAATGCTTATGGCATTTCTTTTCATCAACTTATGGGCGGTACTTATGTATTTTGTGAATCAGGAATTGGGAACCAATTATCTTTTTGTCAATCGTATTCCGGAAACAACTACTTTGTTGAGTTATTTCGGAGCTTGGCCCTATTATTTATTACCTGTGGAGGGAATCTATATCATAGAAAGTATTTTATTGTATTTACCCTTTCGCAAATCGAATATCAAATTCCATTTTTAAGAAGAGATGAAGAAAAAATGAAAAAGAATGGCAACAATGCCTTGATGTATGGTATAATATTTTGTTAATTGAAAAGAAGGAGAGAATAGAATGTTTGACAAATTAGAAGAAGTAGTAGCGAGATATGAGGAATTACATACTTTGTTAAGTTCCCCGGAGGTTTTGAACGATCCTAAAAAGATGATAGAGTGCAATAAAAACTTAAATGCTCTAACTCCTTTGATTGAAAAATACAAAGAATATAAGGCGGTCAAGGAAGAGGTGGATTTCATCAAAGAAAGCTTAAAGACGGAAAAAGATGAAGATATGCGTGTGATGATGCAGGAAGAATTGAAAGAAAACGAAGATAAAATGCCGGAATTGGAAAAAGAATTGAAAATTTTATTGTTGCCGAAAGATCCGAACGATGATAACAACGTTATTGTAGAAATTCGAGGAGGAGCCGGAGGAGATGAAGCGGCTATCTTTGCCGGAGATTTGTTCCGAATGTATTGTCGTTATGCCGAAAGAAAAAAATGGAAGGTAGAAATTATTGAAAAGCAAGACTTGGAAGGTTTGGACGGATTGAAAGAAGTTGCTTTCAGCATTCAAGGATTCGGAGCCTATTCAAAATTAAAATTTGAATCCGGTGTACATAGAGTACAAAGAGTTCCTAAAACGGAATCGGCGGGAAGAATTCATACTTCTACTGCTACGGTGGCGGTTCTTCCTGAAGTAGAAGATATTACGGAAGTGCAAATTGATCCGAAAGATTTAAAAATTGATACCTATCGTTCCGGGGGAGCCGGAGGACAACACGTCAATATGACAGATTCGGCAGTTCGTATTACGCATTTACCGACAGGAGTCATAGTGCAATGCCAAGATGAACGTTCTCAATTGAAAAATAGAGAAAAAGCCATGAAGCACTTAGCATCGAAATTGTTGGAAATGGAAATTGAAAAACAAAGAAGTGAAATTGAAGGGGAGAGACGACTACAAGTAGGAACCGGAGATAGAGCGGAAAAGATTCGAACCTATAATTTCCCACAAGGAAGAATTACAGACCATAGAATTAAATTAACCGTGCATCAATTGGAAGCATTTTTAGACGGAGATTTAGATGAAATGATTGATGCTTTGATTACGTTTAGTCAGGCAGAGATGTTATCTGCTTCCGGAGAAGAATAAGATGAATTTATTGGACATATTACAGTTTGCAGAAGAGTATTTGAAAAAATACTCTTTTTCAAAATCTCGTTTAGAAAGTGAAATGTTGATTGCCGATGTTTTACATTTGGACCGTTTGAGTCTTTATGTGAATTATGACAGAATGTTACAAGAAGAGGAAAAATTAGAAATTAAGAGATATCTTTATCAAATGGCAAAGACCCAAAAATCTTTTCGGGAATTGCGTGAGGAAAGAGAAGAGGTCAATTTTCAAGAAGAAAATAAAAAATTATTGCAGCAGTCGATAGACTATTTAAAAAAATATGGAGTTCCGAATGCGAAATTGGATGCAGAATATATTTTTGCGGAAGTTTTGCAGGTGAATCGGAATATGCTGAAACTTTATTTACATCGTGAAATTGCAGAGAAAGAGAAACAAAATTTACGTGAAAAATTAATTCAACGTGGAAAATTCAGAAAACCTTTGCAGTACATTCTAGGAAAATGGGAATTCTACGGCTATGAATTTATTACAGATGAAAGAGCTTTGATTCCCAGAGCGGATACGGAAATTTTAGTGGAGCAGGCGAAAATCCTCTCTCTGGAAAAGGAAAATCCAAGTATTTTAGACATCGGAACGGGATCGGGAGCCATTGCCATCACACTTGCAAAAGAAGTTCCGGAGGCAGAAGTGCTGGGAATAGATAAGAGTGAAAAAGCACTCTCCTTAGCAAAAGAAAATAAGGAATATCAATTGGTTCGAAATGTTTCTTTTTTACAATCCGATTTGTTTGAAGCTTTACAAGGGCAACGTTTTGATATTATTGTATCCAATCCTCCTTATATTTCTCAAGAAGAATATGAGGACTTGATGCCGGAAGTGAAAAAATATGAGCCTAAAAATGCTTTGACAGATGAGGGAGACGGCTATTCTTTTTATCAAAAAATTATTCAGCAGGCAAATTCTCATTTACAGAAAAAAGGATATTTGCTCTTTGAAGTCGGCTACCAGCAGGCACAACAGGTAAAAGAATGGATGGAAGAAGAAAATTTTGAGGGGATTTATATTGCAGAGGATTATGGAGGACACCAGCGAGTTGTATTGGGAAGAAAAGGAGGCGAGAAGTGAGAATTATTGCAGGGGAAGCCAGAAGTCGAAAATTAAAAACAAGAAAGGGCTTTGAAACGAGACCTACCTTAGCGAATGTGAAGGAAGCTTTATTTTCTATCATAGCACCTCATTTGGAAGAAAGTATTTTTTTAGATTTGTTCAGTGGAAGCGGAAACATTGCTTTGGAAGCTTTAAGTCGGGGAGCAAAGAGAGCCGTGATGATAGAAAAGGATGCGGAGGCCTTGCGATTTATTATTGAAAATGTAAATACTTTGGGTTATCAAGATAGATGTAGAGCCTATAAAAATGATGTCTTTCGTGCCATTGAGATTTTAGCGAGAAAAGGGGAGAAATTCAATATTATTTTTATGGATCCTCCTTATCAGGACAATGTTTGTACCAAGGTATTGGAACAAATTGACAACTGTGGAATTTTAGAGGAAGAAGGAATTATTATTTGTGAACATCATGCCTTTGAAGACATGGCGGATCAGGTGGGAAGTTTCCAAAAAGTGGATGAGAGAAGATATCAAAAAAAAGTAATAACATTTTACACCAGATAGTTTTATACAAGATAAAAGGAGGAGGAAAATATGCAATTACAGGCGATAATAAAAACGGAAAAAGGGGATATTCGTTTACATTTGTTTCCACAAATAGCACCTATGACAGTAACGAATTTTGTGTATTTGGCAAAGAGAGGGTATTATACAGGGCTAAAATTTCATAGAGTGATTCCAAACTTCATGATACAAGGGGGAGATCCTACCGGAACAGGAGCAGGAGGTCCGGGGTATCAATTTGGAGATGAATTTCAAGAGGGAGTTACCTTTGATAGAAAGGGAATTTTAGCGATGGCGAATGCCGGACCGAATACAAACGGTTCTCAATTTTTTATCACTCATGTACCGACAGATTGGTTAAATTATAAGCACACTATTTTTGGAGAAGTTGTGGGAGAAGAAGATCAAGCTGTTGTGGACAAGGTAGCTCAAGGAGATTCTATGCAAGAAATACAAATTTTAGGAGATGTGGAAGAATTTTGGAAAGCACAGGAAGAAATTGTGAAACAATTGGATGGAATTTTTGGTGAAAACAATGAAGAAGAATAGTTTCGAAGCAAATTTGGCAGAGATTGATATGATTATTGCAAAAATGGAATCCGGAGAATTGAGCTTAGAAGATTCTGTCAAAGAATACGAAAAGGCAATGAAGTTATTAAAAAAATCTTCCGATTTATTGGAAGCTGCGGAGGGGAAATTATATCAAGTCATGAAAAATCAAGAAGGAGAGCTTCAGATTGAGGAATTATAGAGAATATTTTAATGAGAAATTGGAAGAAATATTAGCTCAATACAATACACCGGTCTGGATTGCAGAGGGAATGCAGTATGCTTGCCTACAAGGGGGGAAACGAATTCGTCCACAGCTTTTATTTATGAGTTTGGCTTTGTTAGGAAAAGAGATTGCATTGGGGCTTCCCTTTGCTCTTGCCTTAGAAATGATTCATAGTTATTCTCTGGTTCATGATGATTTACCCGCTATGGATAATGATGAGTATCGTAGAGGGCAGTTGACAACACATAAAAAATTCGGGGAAGCGAATGCTATTCTGATTGGAGATGCTTTACTGACAAATGCTTTCTCTGTCATGGTGCGAGGAAGTATGGGAAAAGTTTCTTCGGAGAAAATTTTAGAAATTGTGGCTCTGTTTTCGGAGTATGCCGGAGTAGGCGGAATGATAGGCGGACAAGCTATGGATGTGGCATATGAAGGAAAACAAATTTCTTATAAAACTTTGAGTTTTATTCATGAACATAAGACGGGGCGATTATTATTATTACCTATTTTAGTTGCCTGCATTTTAGGGGATGCTTCTTTGGAACAACGAAAAGCATTGGAAATTTATGGAAGAAACATAGGACTTGCTTTTCAAATCAAAGATGATATTTTGGATGTAGAGGGAGATTTTGCTCAAATGGGAAAAGCGGTGAAAAGTGATGAAAAATTGCAAAAATCAACCTATCCGAGTATTTTCGGCTTGGAGAAAAGTAAAGAAATGCTGGCAGAAAGTTTGAGAGAAGCAAGAAAGGCTTTGGAAGAAGTGTTTACAAAAGAAGACTTACAAGAATTTTTAGAGTTAACGGAATTTATGGAGAAAAGGACGAAATAATGTCAACAAAATTACAAGATTACGATTATGATCTTCCGGAAGAATTGATTGGACAAAGTCCAAGAGAGCCGAGAGATCATGCAAAATTACTGCTTATCGATCGAAAAACAAAGAAGTTGGAAGATAAATATTTTTATGATATTTTAGACTATTTACAAAAAGGGGATGTTTTGGTTCGGAATTCCACCAAGGTCATTCCTGCCAGATTGTATGGTCAAAAGGAAACAGGAGGGGTACTGGAGGTCCTTTTGGTAAAAAGAAAAGACTTGGATACTTGGGAATGCTTATTAAAGCCCGCTAAAAAATTAAAATTGGGACAGAAGATATTCATCGGTCCGAATGCGGAATTGGTAGCGGAACTGCTAGAAATTCAAGAGGATGGAAATCGGATTTTGAAATTTTCTTACGAGGGAAGTTTTGAAGAGAATTTGGATAGACTGGGAACCATGCCTTTACCACCTTATATTGTAGAAAAATTACAAAATCAGGAAATGTACCAAACTGTCTATGCGAAGCGAGGGGAGTCTGTTGCCGCACCTACAGCAGGATTGCATTTTACGAAAGAATTGTTGGAAAAGATTCAAGAAAAAGGTATTGAAATTGTAGATATTTATTTGGAGGTAGGATTAGGAACTTTCCGTCCGGTGCAAACGGAAGACGTATTGAATCATAAAATGCATGAGGAACTGTTTGAAATTCCTCCGGAGGCAGCTGAAAAAATCAATCGGGCAAAGGCGGAAGGACGACGAATTATTTCAGTAGGAACAACGACAACGAGAGCCTTGGAATCTTCCGTGGATGAGAACGGTATTTTACTTGCTCAAAAAAAGAATACGGATATTTTTATTTATCCGGGCTATCGTTTCCAAATGGTAGATGCTTTAATTACCAATTTTCACTTACCGAAATCAACTCTTTTGATGTTGGTATCCGCTTTTTCAGAGCGAGAATTTATGTTGGACGTATATCATCATGCGGTAGAACAGGAATATCATTTTTTTAGTTTCGGAGATGCTATGTTTATTTACTAGAGGGGGATTTATGAAAAAAATTGAAATCAAAACATTCTTAGAGTATTCTTTTTTATCCAATGTACGCTTTTCCAAAAACGGAAAGTATATTTCTTATAGCAAGACAAAAGCAAATTTGGAAAAGAATGACTATGAACACTATGTTTATGTGTATGACACGCAAAGTAAAGAAAATAAGGAATATACCTCGTTAGGAAAAGAAAAAAACGTAGTTTGGCTGGATGATACCCGGTTATTATTTCAAACTTCTCGAGACAGTAACATAAAAGAGAAGAAAAAAGAAGGAGAAGAGTGGACGGAATATTATTCCATAGATGTACGAGGGGGAGAAGCGAAAGCATTTCTACAACTTCCTTATTCAGTAACGGACATTCAAGCTTGTTCTTCCGGCTTTGTATTCACGGCGAACTATTCCAATACTGAAATTTCTTTGCACGGTTTGACGGGAGAAGAAAGAGCCAAAGCGATTGAAAAAAAGAAAGAAGAAGCGGATTATGAAGTGTTGGATGAAATTCCTTTTTGGAGCAATGGACTAGGATTTACGAATAAACAACGAAATCGTCTTTATCGCTACGAAACGGCAAGTCAAAAAATCGAAGCTTTGACTCCTGAATTTATGAATGTAGAGTATTTCAAAGTTTCAGAAAATCGTGTTTTATTCATCGCAGAGGAATATCATGATAAATTGGAGCAAACCAATGCTCTGTATGAATATGACCTTCTTGAAAACCGATGTTCCTGTTTGATAGAAGACGGAAACTATAATTTCAGTTTTGCAGACTATATGGGAAGAGATATTGTATGTGCTGCCAGCGACATGAAAAGCTTTGGTATCAACGAAAATCATAAATTATACTTCGTAAAAAATGGGACATTGGAATTATTTTATGAAAATGATACCTGGTTATTGTCCACGGTAGGCTCCGATTGTAAATTCGGAGGGGGAAAAACTTTTCATACGACAGATAATGCATTGTATTTCTTATCCACTTTAGAGGATTTTTCTGTCATTAACTGTCTACATCGAGATGGACGCTTGGAACTTTTAACAGCCAGAGACGGCAGTGTGGATTTCTTCGATATTTATAAGGATACTCTGGTATATGGGGCTATGAAAGACTACGGATTGCAAGAATTGTATTTGAAAGAAAATACGGAGGAGATAGAAATTACAAAACATAATCGAACTGTTTTTGAAGAATATTCCGTTTCAAAACCGGAAAAAATCTTTATGGAAAGCTATGGAGAAAGCATAGAAATTTATGTTATAAAACCTGTTGGTTTCGAGGAAGGAAAGGAATATCCCGCAATTTTGGATATTCATGGAGGGCCGAAAACGGTCTATGGAAATGTATTTTATCATGAGATGCAGGTTTGGGCAAATTTAGGATATTTTGTCTTTTTTACCAATCCACATGGAAGTGACGGGAGAGGAAATCGTTTCATGGATATTCGAGGAAAATATGGAAGTATCGACTACGAGGATTTGATGAAGGCGACCGACATTGTTTTGGAAAGTTATCCTATTGATAGAAAACGAGTGGGAGTAACAGGGGGCTCTTATGGAGGGTTTATGACGAACTGGATTATAGGGCATACTGATCGATTTGCCTGTGCCGTCTCTCAACGAAGCATTTCCAACTGGATTTCCAAGTTTGGAACGACAGACATCGGTTATTATTTTAATGCCGATCAAAACCAGTCGACTCCTTGGAATAAGGTAGAAAAACTTTGGTCACATTCTCCATTGAAGTATGCAAATCAAGTGAAGACTCCTACTTTGTTTATTCATTCGGAAGAAGACTATCGTTGTTGGCTGGCGGAAGGATTACAAATGTTTACCGCTTTGAAATATCATGGAGTGGAGGCAAGACTTTGTATGTTTCGAGGAGAAAATCATGAACTTTCCAGAAGCGGAAAGCCGAAACATCGAGTGCGTCGTTTGGAAGAAATTACAAATTGGTTTGAACGATACTTGAAGAAACAGGAGCGGGAATGAAAACAATTTTTACACCCTATCAAATAAAAGGAATTTCTTTTAAAAATCGAATTGTACTTCCTCCTTTGGTTCGCTTTTCTCTTTTAGGAACCGACGGCAGGGTCAATCAGAATTTATTGGATTGGTATGAAAGAATTGCAAAAACGGAAGTCGGATTGATTATTGTCGAAGCGACCGCAGTAGAAGAGGCAGGAAAGTTACGAGAAAATCAATTGGGAATTTGGTCGGATGACATGATAGAGGGCTTATCCAAGATAGTGAAGATATGTCATCAATATGAAACGCCGGTTTTGATTCAACTTCATCATGCAGGGTTTAAGGAGAAGATTTCGGAAGTTTCGAAAGAAAGATTGGATGAAATTTTAGACTTTTTTGTGAAAGCTTTTCATCGTGCCAAAAAAGCCGGATTTGACGGAATTGAGATGCATGGAGCTCACGGATATTTGTTGTCTCAGTTGAGTTCTTCCGTCTGGAATCATAGACAAGACTGTTACGGAAATCGTTTTTATTTTGTGAAAAGCTTAATCGAAAAAACAAGAGAGTTGTTTGATGATAGGTTCTTGCTCTCCTATCGGATGAGCGGCAATGATCCGGAAGTGGAAGACGGAATAGAAATGGCAAAATTTTTAGAACAGATGGGCTTGGATTTGCTACATGTTTCCAACGGAGTTCCGAAGGAAGTAAAACAGGCAGTTAAAATTTCGAATTATCCTTCTGATTTCCCATTTCATTGGATCACTTTTTTAGGGACAGAAATCAAAAAAGCGGTTTCCATTCCGGTAATTGCGGTTTATGGAATTAAGACGGAGAAACAGGCAAGTCGCTTGTTGGAGGAGTTTGATGTAGACTTTGTGGCTGTCGGGCGTGCTATGATTTTTTATCCGAATTGGATGAAAAAATGTAGGAAAGACTTTGAAAAAAGGATGAGACAGAAGAAAAATGAGAATGGATAAATTTTTAGTGGAATGTGGACTTGGAAGTCGAAAAGAAGTAAAAGAACTTTTAAAAAAGAGAAAAATTCAAGTGAACGCTTCTATCGTGACTTCCGGACAACAGATAATAGACGAAGAAAAAGATGAAGTGTTCTATAAAAAGGAAAAATTAGTTTATAAAAAATTTCGATATTATATCTTGTATAAAAAAGCAGGCTATGTCACAGCATTGGAAGATTCGAAAGAGCGAACAGTAATGGAATTGCTTCCGGAGTGGGTCATTCGGAAGGATTTGGTACCTGTAGGACGCTTGGATAAGGATACGGAGGGACTTCTTTTATTTACAAACGACGGAAAATTAAATCATCAATTGTTATCTCCAAAGAGCCATGTGGATAAGACTTATCATGTTTGCTTAGAAAAAATAATTACAGAAGAGGCAATCGAGCAATTACGACAGGGGGTTAGAATTGGAGACTATACGACCTTGCCGGCACAGGTGGAACAATTGGAGGAGCAAAAAATTTCCTTGACAATTCAAGAGGGAAAATTTCATCAAGTCAAAAAAATGTTAGAAGCGGTGGACAACAAGGTAAGTTATTTGAAAAGAGTTTCCTTTGGAAGATTGGTCCTGGGAGATTTAAAACCGGGAGAAGTGAGAGAAGTTTCTTTGGAGGATATTATTTTCTTGAACACGAAATAGGAGGGATAGTATGAAATGGAAAAAAACTCATGTAATATTGGTATGCAGTACTTTGTTCATGACAGCTTGTAGCACTTCCGTCGGAGTGGGGACCGGATTTCACTTAGGAGGTCTCGGAGTTGGAGTGTCAACTTCTACACCGATTAAAAAAGAAAAGGCAAAAACAACGGAGGAAGTGGCAAACGAAGCATTGCAAGAAACAAAGAATCAGGAAAAGGCTCAGTAAAATTTTTATGAAAGTAACAAGTATTGATATTTTTTGTCGAGTCATTGATAATTTTGGGGATATTGGAGTTTGCTATCGGCTATATAAGGAACTTTCTGATTTGTTTCCTCAGAGAAAGCTTCGATTGATTTTAGATAGGACGGAAGAGTTTTTTGCTCTTTGTCCCGATACCTCTAAAATTCTTTATTCTAGCTATTCTGATATTCTACGACAGGGGCAGGAGGTGGAAACGGCGGAAGTAATCATAGAAGCCTTTGCCTGTGATATTCCTGAGAATTATTTGCAAAAAGCCTATCAAACTTCCAAGCTCATTATTAATTTGGAATATTTTTCAGCAGAAGATTGGACAGAGGGGTTTCATCTTCAGGAATCTGTTTTGGGAAGAGGAACTTGTCGGAAATTTTTCTTTATGCCCGGAATTTCTAAAAAAACAGGAGGAATTTTGACGAAGAGATATTTTCCGGATTTGTCCTTGGAGGCGTTTGGCATTCGCAGGGAGGACTATGAACTTGTCGGAAGTATTTTTTCTTATGAAAAAGATTTCACAAGTTTATTGGAAAGTTTGCAAAAAACCGGAAAGAAAATATGTCTTTGTATTTTAGGGGAAAAAAGTCAGGAGAGCCTTAGAAAAAGCTTGGGAAATTTTACAAGATATGATAAAATAAAACTAAAGTTTTTACCTTTTTATAGTCAGGAGAACTATGAAGCTCTTATCCAAAAATGTGATTTTAACTTTGTGCGGGGAGAAGACTCCTTTGCAAGAGCTCTATTGACAGGCAAGCCTTTTTTATGGCATATTTATCCTCAAAAAAATGGACTGCATTTTCAAAAACTGCAATCTTTTTTAGAAAAATACTGTCCTGATAATCCGGCTTTACAAAATAGTTTTTACAGTTATAACAGAGAAGAGACAGATTATTCTTATTTTTGGGAGCATTTGGCAGATATTCAAAAACATAATGAAGAGTTTCGTGATTATATTCGAAAACACTGTAATTTGGGAATTAAATTAAAACAATTCATAGAAAATTTTTAGGAGGTAACACAATATGAAAATCGCTCAAGAACTAAGAGCAGGAAGCACTGTTAAAATCGGAAACGATCCTTTCGTTGTATTAAAGGCGGAATACAACAAATCAGGAAGAAACGCAGCGGTGGTAAAATTTAAAATGAAAAACTTAATCTCAGGAAATATCTCGGATTCTGTTTATAAGGCAGATGATAAAATGGATGATATTAAATTGGATAAAGTAAAAGCAATTTATTCTTACAATGACGGATCTTTTTATGTATTCTCAAATCCTGAAACTTGGGAAAGCATTGAATTAAAGGGAGAAGACTTAGGAGACGCCTTAAACTATTTGGAAGAAGAAATGGAATTGGAAGTGGTTTACTATGAATCTACTCCGGTAGCAGTAGAAGTTCCTACTTTCATTGAAAGACAAATTGAATATACGGAACCCGGGCTTCGAGGAGATACTTCCGGAAAAGTTATGAAACCGGCTAGAATTAACACCGGATATGAAATCCAAGTTCCTTTATTCGTAGAACAAGGAGAATGGATTAAAATTGATACTCGAACGAATGAATATGTGGAAAGAGTAAAAAAATAAGAGAGTATTTCAATGTACTCGCTTAGAAAGTTAAACAAATATTGTTAATTAATTTATTAAGGATTGATTCCTGTACAAAGCAGGAGTTAATCCTTTTCATTTTTCTTTCTTTTGTTAGTGTGAATTCAGGGAATTTTTTATTTCAGAATGACAGCTTTTTTTAAATACATCATTTATAAGATTAAAAATATAAATAAATATTATTTTTTGTATAGATAGAAAGTGAAAAAGACTTGACAGTTTAGGAAAATATGTTACAATAAATTTGTTAGCCAATATATACAAAGAGTGCTAAAAGGAGGAAAACAGAAATGAGAAAAGAAGAAAAAATATTTCAGGCAGAAACGAAAGAGTTATTGAATTTGATGATTCATTCCATTTATACGAATCAGGAAATTTTTTTACGAGAGTTGATTTCCAATGCCAGTGATGCTTTGGATAAATTTAAATTTCAATCTTTGACCGATGACAATTTGGATCAGGGAGAGGCTTTGGAAATACATCTTACCATTGATAAAGAAAAAAGACAAATGAGCATAGAAGATAATGGAATTGGAATGACTTATGAAGAAGTTGATGAAAATATCGGAACCATTGCAAAATCAGGTTCAAAAGCTTTTCGAGAAAAATTGGAAGCTGCAAAGAAAAGTGAAATTGACATTATTGGGCAGTTCGGAGTTGGATTCTATTCCGCCTTTATTGTAGCGGATGAGGTTTCTTTGGAAACAAAATCTCCATATGGAGAAATGGGAGTAAAATGGAGTTCCAAAGGAGACGGTTCTTATGAAATTGAAGAAATTACAAAAGAAAAAAGAGGAACCAAAATTACCTTGCATTTAAAAGAAGGAGAAGAATTTGATCAATTTTTAGAAGAATGGAAGATAAAAGAATTGGTAAAAAAATATTCCGACTATATCCGATATCAAATTAAAATGGGAGAGGACACTTTGAATTCCAGTCAACCGATTTGGAAAAAAGCAAAGTCTGAGGTAACAGAGGAAGAATACAAGGAATTTTATAAATCCAACTTCCACGACTGGCAAGACCCTTTATTGCATTTTCCGTTAAAAGTGCAGGGAAATGTGGAGTACACCGCCCTATTATATATTCCGCAAAAAGCTCCTTTTGATTTTTATACGAAGAACTTTAAACGAGGTTTACAATTATATACTAAGAATGTTTTCATCATGGATAAGTGTGAGGAATTGATTCCGGAATATTTTAGTTTTGTGGCGGGATTGGTGGATTGTGATTCCCTATCTTTGAATATTTCTAGAGAAATTTTACAACAAAACAAAGAATTAGAAGTCATTTCCAAGAATTTAGAGAAGAAAATTATTGCGGAATTGAAGAAATTATGGACAAAGGACAGAGAAACCTATATCAAAATATGGGAAGAATTCGGAAAGAATATTAAGTTCGGAGTTCAAGATATGTTTGGAATAAATAAAGAAAAATTACAAGATTTATTGATTTTCCAATCGACTCTGGAAGATAAATATGTAAGTTTAAAAGAATATGTGGAGAGAATGGGAGAAGCAAAAGAAATTTTATATGTTGCCGGAGAAGATTTGGCAACGATGAAATCTCTTCCGAAAATGGAAGCCCTGAAAGAACAAGGAAAAGAAGTATTATTGTTCACAGACAAAATTGATGAGTTCACCATTCGAGTATTACAAGAATATGAAGGAAAGAAATTCAAATCTATCAGTGATTCCGACTTTGTATTGGAGGGAAGTGAAGAAAAGCAGGAAGAGGCGAAAAAAGCTGCTGAAGAACATAAGGATTTATTAGCGGAAGTCAAGGAAATGTTAGGAGATAAAGTGACGGAAGTAAACTTCAGTGCCAATATTGGAAATGTAGCTTCTTCTCTATTATCCAAAGGAGCTATCAGCTTGGAAATGGAAAAAGTGTTATCAGAAATGCCGGGAAATGAAAAGGTAAAAGCGGAAAAAGTCTTGGCGTTAAATCCGGAACATCCTTTGATTCAAAGATTGCAAGGGGAACAAAACGAAGAAAACAAGAAACATTTAGTTTCCGTTCTATATAATCAGGCAAGATTGTTGGAAGGATTCGCTGTGGAAAATCCGGCGGAATTTATCAAGAGTTTGAATGCCCTTTTGAAATAATTCAATTGCAATCTATCATCTCAATGATTTTAGAGAGTGATAAATTCAGCTAGAATATTTAGGAATTGCTTGACATTTTTCATAAGAGAGACTATAATTGTATTACAAATAATACGAAGAGGAGTTGATGAAAATGTCTACAATTTCTTTGAGAATGAAAGATGAAGATATGGATTTATTGAAACAATATGTGAAAGTGAATAATTTGAACTTGTCAGAATTTATCAGAAATACTATCTTGGATAAAATAGAAGATGATTTACGAATCAATGAGGAAAGAATTTTGCGTGCTTGGGAAGAGGCGAAGAAAGAAAAAGGAATCTCTCACGAGGATTTATGGAAAGAGCTGGGAGTTTAATATGTTGTATTATGTTGAATATTCTCAAAGTGCAAGAAAAGCTTTGCGAAAGTTAGATAAACAAACTGCCAGAATTATCAAATACTGGATTGAAAAGAATTTGATAAATACGGATAATCCAAGAATTCATGGAAAAGAGTTGAAGGGTAATTTGAAAGGATTATGGAGATACCGAGTCGGAGATTACAGATTGATAGCAGAAATTAAAGATAGGGAATTATTGATTTTCATGGTTGAAATAGGACATAGAAGAGAAATTTATGAAGAATAGAGTCACCGAAAGGTGGCTTTTTTCTTTGTAGCAAAAGAGGTTCTTTGTTAAATGAAGGTGAAGAGGAATAAAATATAAAATTTTCAAGAGAATTTGAAAGAGTTCGATTTTTTTATGATATAATAAAATAAATATAGTATTTTTAGGATAAAGTAAGAGAAAAAAGAGAAAATTGCTGGAGTTCTTCATAAAAAAGTGTTTGAAAAAACGATATATTTCAATTGGAAAGAAAATAGGAATCGGAGAGGGAGGAAAGGTGTCGATGAAAAAAGAGATGAGTTTTGCCAAAGATTTGATGGAATTTTTGGATAAAAGTCCCTGTGCTTTTTTTGCAGTGGAAGAGATGAAACGGAGATTACAAGAAAAAGGATACCGGGAATTGCAGGAGCGAGAGGCTTGGAAATTGGAAAAAAATGGAAAATACTATGTGACAAAAAATAACAGTGCTATTTTAGCTTTTCAAGTGGGAAGTGGAGAAATAGAAGAAGAGGGCTTTCATATCATCGGTTCGCACTCGGACAGCCCATGCTTTCGAGTAAAACATAATCCGGAAATGTCCGTAGAAGGGAAATATTTAAAATTGAATACGGAAGTATATGGGGGACCGATTCTATCCACTTGGTTTGACAGAGCTTTGTCCTTGGCAGGTCGTGTGACGGTAAAAGGGAAAGATGCCTTTCATCCAAAGTCCATGTTTGTGAACATTGAGGAAGATTTTATGACCATTCCTAATTTATGTATTCATATGAATCGAAGGGTCAATGATGGTATGTCTTGGAATGCTCAAAAGGATACTCTTCCATTTTTAGGAACTTTGCAGGAGGGCATGGAAACAGACGGATTGTTACAAAAGAAAATTGCGAATTTGTTAGTCGTGAAAACGGAAGATATTTTAGGAATGGATTTATTTGTCTATGACAGAGAAAAAGCAAAAATTGTGGGAATGCAACAAGAATTTGTACAATCGGGAAGAATCGATAATTTGGGAATGGCTCATGTCGGTTTAGAAGCGTTATTATCCAGTAAAAAATCGAAGGTTTGCAAGGTAGTATTGGTTTCTGACAATGAAGAAGTGGGAAGCATGACTAAACAGGGAGCCAACAGTCCTTTCTTAAAAAATACCTTGCGAAGAATTGTATTGAGTTTGGGAAAAGGAGAAGAGGAGTTTATGAGAGCTTTAGCGAATTCTTTTTTGATTTCTTCCGATCAAGCTCATGCCCTACATCCCAATTATACGGAAAAGCAAGATTTAACGAATAGACCGGTCTTAAATGGAGGAGTGGCAATCAAAATTGCGGCAAACCAAGCCTATACTTCCGATGCTCACAGTATTGCTGTCTTTGTAGGGATTTGTCAAAAGGCAAAGCAAAAATATCAATTTTTCCATAATCGTTCGGATATGAAGGGAGGAAGTACCATAGGACCTATTACGACAACACAGATTGATATTCCATCTGTGGATATCGGAAATCCTATTTTATCCATGCATTCTGTAAGGGAACTGCTGGGGATTCGAGATCATTATTCTCTATATCAAATTTTTCAAGAGTTTTATAAGTAAAAGAATTCCTTTATCTGAAATTGTGACACAAACAATTGGACCTAAGGAACATAAAAGGATACATGATACCGTACATGATAATTGGAATTGGTCTTGGAATTTTGTAAAAGTCCCAAGATTAAGGCGAAATTCAATGGTTTTTTCATTATAAAAAATAATTCCTTGATAATTGGAATAGAAAATTTTAAGAAAAGAGTTTATTTTTTGATAAAAATGTGTTATTATAAAATAAAAACATAGAAATTCTACTGTTTTTATTTTTATTAATTTTTACGAACACGTGTTAGTTCTTTATGGAAGAGGTTTTTTATGAAAATTGATAGTAAGTGGATTGCAAAATTATCTGGAGTTTCTAGAAGTACTGTTTCCAGGGTCATCAATGATTATCCTGATATTTCTCCTGCCACGAAAGAAAAAGTATGGAAAGTTATTAAAGAGAATGGATATTATCCAAATATTTCAGCCCAAAAATTAGCAGGGAAAAAAACGAATATTATTGGATTATTAGTATATACCGGAAAATCAAGTACAGATAAAAATAAAAGAAAAAGAATTTCAGAATCGCTTTATTATTCCGAGTTAATATCTGAAATTATTGATGAGGCAGAGAACCTAGGCTATGTTGTTTTAGTATCATATTTGAGTCCTGAGAGTTCTGATTGGAGAAAAATTTTTCAAAATGAGCTGATTGAGGGGGCCATTGTTTTGGCGGGTGGAAAGAAAATAGGACAAATTTCAGAACTGATATTATCCTCTTATAAGATATTATTGCTTGACTATGAAAAAATGATTTCCAATGAAAGAGTGGGAACTATGAAAGCGAATCATGTTCTGGGAGGATATAAGGCGACAGAATATTTGATTCAAAGGGGACATCATAGAATATTGCATATTACAGGAGAAATTAAAAGAAAAATTTCGATTCAGAGAGCCAGAGGATATTTAGAGTGTCTAGGACATTATGGGATAGAAACTCATGAAATTTTATATTCTCAATTTGACCAAGAAAAGGCATATTGTACTCTTCGGAATTACATCAAAGAAAAGAAAGGATTTTATTTTACTGCGATATTTGCAGGGAATGATTATATCGCACTTGGTGTTATGAAGGCATTACAGGAGCATCATTTGAAAGTTCCGGAAGATGTATCTATTATTGCCTATGATAATATGGACTTGTGTAAATATACAACACCTAAAATTACAAGTGTGGATCATTTGGGAGAAAATATTGCAAAAAAGGCTTTACTTTCCTTGATAGACATCATTCACGGAAAGAAAGGAGGGGAGGAAGAAACAGAGATTCTGATTCGAGAAAGAGAGAGTGTTGCCACAAGAAAGTGAAGTTTTCAACAAAATGAATTTAAGGAGGGAATATGGAAAAGATTTTCAAAATGAAATGGATTGTCTGTATTGTTTTATTATTAATGGTGGTAGCTTGTGGAAAGAAAGAAGAAGGGAAACAGGAAAAAACTAGAGTAATTAAAGTAAGTCATGTATTTCAAACATCGGAACCAACACATATCTATATTTCTCAAGCAGCAGAAAGAATCAATGAAAGATTGAAAGGGCAAATAGAATTTCAAGTATACCCAAATGGAGAACTTCCTTCTTATAAAGATGCTATTGAACAGGTATTGAGAGGAAGCGATTTTGTTTCTGTGGTGGATCCTAGTTATATCGGAGATTATGTTCCAGATTTTACAGCTCTAGTGGGACCGATGTTATATCATTCTTATGAAGATTATATTAAAGTGACAAGTAGTGATTTTGTGAAGGAATTAGAGAAAAAAGCAGAGGAAAAAGGAATTAAAGTTCTCTCTTTAGACTATGTTTTTGGGTTTCGACATATCATCACCAATAAGGAAATTAAAGAACCTTCCGATCTTCAAGGAGTAAAAATTAGAGTTCCGGCTAGCAAATTATGGATAGATACCTTTACAGCTTTAGGGGCAAATCCAGTGGCAATGCCTTGGAGTGAAACGGTAAGTGCCTTGCAACAAAATGTTATTGATGGAACCGAAACTACTTTTTCTTTTATGTCGAATAGTAAACTATACGAATTAAGGAAGAATGTGGCTTTATCAAGTCATTTTTTAGGAACAGGTGGAGTATATATTTCCACAAAGGTATGGGATTCTTTTACGAAAGAACAACAGGAAGTGATTCAAGAAGAGATTACGCAAGCAGCAAAAGACAATTTGGAAAAAATAAGAGAGTTGGATGAGCTCTATAAGACAGATATTGAAAAAAATGGAATTAGTTTTAATGAAGTCAATATGGAAGCTTTTCAAGAAAAAACAAAGAAAGTATTTGATGAATTTCCAGGATTTTCAAAAAATATTTATGGAAAAATTCAAGCAGAAATTAACAAATAACTTGAGGAGAAAAGGATATGAGAAAAATGCATTTCGATGAAATCGTTGCAGGAATATTTATGATTTTGACAGTAATAGTTGTTATTTTGAATATTAGTATGCGTTATTTTTTCAATTCTCCTATACAGAGTGCAGAAGAAATTGCAACGATTTGTTTTATTTGGTCTGTATTTATTGGAGGAGGAGGATGTTTCAGGAAAAAAATGCACATGGGAATAGATATTTTTACGCAACTACTACCTATAAAATATAAGAATGGAATACTTTTTATTATGAATTTTTTAGTTTGTTTGATAGCAATGACTTTCCTATACTTAAGCTTTAAATTTTCATGGGTATCTAGAATGAAACCAACAGCAGTTTTGGGAATTTCGTCTATTTATGTCAATTTTTCATTAGTAATATCTTTTGGTTTGGTTGCCATTTATTCTTTTCGGGATATATGGTTGTCTGTTAAAAAATTAGGAGGAAAAGGATGATTGGATTTTTACCTATTTTTTTGCTATTTATCTTATTTTTCTTGAATATTCCTATCGCCTTTGCCTTAATGGGGTCTAGTTTATTTTTTTTCGCTTTTCTTGACAATAGTATGGATTTGGATCTCATGATGCAAACCTTTATTCGAAGTGCAGAGTCCTTTCCATTATTAGCAATTCCTTTCTTTATTATGGCAGGTTCTATTATGAATTATTCCGGGATTAGCAAGAGATTAATGGGAATGGCTGAAGTACTGACAGGGCATTGGACAGGAGGATTGGCACAGGTCAATATTTTGTTGAGTGTGTTGATGGGAGGAATTTCCGGTTCTGCGAATGCGGATGCTGCAATGCAATGTAAAATTTTAGTACCGGAAATGGAGAAGAGGGGATATTCAAAGAATTTTTCTGCGGCGGTCACAGCGGCTTCTTCTATTGTCAGTCCCATTATTCCTCCGGGAATTGTGTTAATCATTTATTCCTTATTATCTAATGTTTCTGTTGCAAAAATGTTTATTGCAGGTTACCTACCGGGAATCCTGATAGCATTGAGTTTAATGATTACAGTTTTCATTATTTCTCATAAGAGAAAATATCTCCCTTCCAGAGAGAAAAGAGCAACGATACAGGAGATATTCAAGCAATTAAAAGAATCTATTTGGGCTTTAATCCTGCCATTTATTATTATTTTAGGAATGAGAATAGGAATTTTCACTCCGACGGAAGCAGGGGCTATTGCTGTCGTGGTAACGACTTTAATTGGATTTTTTATTTACAAAGAGCTACATTGGAGTCATTTTCCTAAAATTTTGAAAGAAACAGTCGAAGGAACCAGTACAGTTATGTTTGTTATTATTGCTGCTAATGTGTTTGGATCTTATTTAAGCTGGGAAAGAATTCCATATAAATTGACAGAAATGTTATTGGAATTTAGTTCGACTCCTTGGACTATATTGCTAATCATCAATTTGTTATTACTATTTGCAGGAATGTTTATTGATGGAGGGGCAGCCATGATTATCTTAGCACCTTTATTAATTCCGGCAGCACTAAGTTTGGGAATAGATCCCTTGCATTTAGGAATTGTAATGGTAGTTAACATCATGATTGGGGGAGTAACTCCTCCATTTGGCTCTATGATGTTCTTAACCTGTTCCTTATTGAATATCAAATTACAGGATTTTATAAAAGAAATTTTACCTTTTATATTGGCTTTGTTTTTAGTATTAGCTTTGTTGACTTATATTCCATCGTTATCACTGTTTTTACCAAACTTATTAAGTTGAGATCGAGGAGGGATATATGAAACGAAATAAAGTACATATTAGTGATTTAATACTATATAAAAACTCTGCAGAAGAGATTTTAAATTTTTTAAAGAAATACTCGGTAAAAAATTTAGAACTTTTTATTGAGCCCTTGGATGAGGAATATATGAAAAAGATGCTCTATGTATTAGAGCACTATACTTTCAAATCTGTTTCTTTTCATGGACCTTTTCGAAAATGCAATATTTCTATGTTGACAGAATTGGATTGGAAAAAAGTTGTGTATAGTTATGAGGAAAGTTTTAAGATAGCTCAGAAATACAGCCCTTCTTTTATGGTATTACATACCAATGAGGCAATGACAAAGAATTCTATCACAGAAGAGTTGAAACTAGAGATAAAAAAAAGAATCGATTACATCGTAACATTGGCAGAACAATATAAAATTAATATTGTTGTTGAAAATGTCGGTATTGGGGCAAATATGATATTTTCACAAGAAGAATATGAAAGTTTGATTTTAAATTCCTCCTATCAATGTCTGATTGACATAGGTCATGCTTTTTTGAATCATTGGAATATAGAAACTTTGATTAAAACATTACAAAATCATATTTTAGGATTTCATTTTCACAATAATGATGGAGTCTACGATAAACATGACCCAATGTTTTCAGGGAAAATTCCATATGGAAGCTTGCTTCCTATTATTCGAAAATATACTCCTGAAGCAGTGATTGTTTTAGAATATGACTTTTTAAATCCAAAAGAAGTCGTGATAGAAGATTGGAAAAGGTTAGAAAGCTTGTTGTCAACCTAGATTTTGTTTTAAAAAACAGGGAAAATGTACTGTAGAACTTAGTATAAAATCCCTGTTTTTGTTTAATATAAAATAGGAATCGCCTTTGGGATACATTTGATTTGCACAGGTAAGCTTGGACCGGTTTCTCCATCAATATCTGTAGTAATCTCTTGTGAAGAAGAAAGAGAAAGAGATTTACTTTTGAAATATAGGATATTTTCCTGTTCCGCTTTTTCCAAATGTTCTCCTCGTAAAAAATTATAGGCTAGATTCCCTAACTTTAATAAATTTTCTCCTTTGACGAGAATAACATCCAAAAGTCCGTCATCTATTTTACTGTTATAAGAAATATTGATATTTCCTGCTGTTTGTCCATTGAAAACAAAGGCTAGAAAGCATTTTGTCTGTATTGTTAAATCTTCACTCTCGACCTTCAAATCAATTTTACCGAAGCGAGGAATTTCTTTCATTCCATTGAAATAATAGGCTAATTTTCCGAAGGTATTTTTCAAATGTGTTGGAGTTTTCTGAGAGACATCGGTAAAGAGTCCAAAACTGAAAACATTGATGAAGTAGTGATCATTAACTTTTCCTAAATCTACTCGTTTTACTTTCGAATGTAAAATTTTTTCACAAGCTTCTGCTATATCCAAGGGTATATCTAAATATTTGGCAAAATCATTGGCAGTTCCTGTAGGCAAAATGGCAATAGGCAGAGTGAGTTCTTTTTTCATATATAAATTTAACACTTGGTTGATAGTCCCATCTCCTCCTGCAATTAAAAGATGTTCATAGTTATCATGAATATCTTCCAATGCTTTTTCCAAAGGAAATGTCTCTCCGATTCGGAAAGGAACAATGATTTTATTGTATTTTTGATAGGTAGCAATAACGGTATCCAATATTTTTGCACTGTTTCCGCTTCCGGAAATCGGATTGTAGATAAATTTAATTCGTTTCATATGTTCTCCTCCTTCGAGAAATGATACGAGTTTTCAATATAGTTTCCTATTTATTGTATATCATAGTCTGTTTTCTAAAAAAAGTCAATCAGGATAAGATTGGGAAACTTTCTAAGATAAGTTTGAATAAATACTATAATTTTGTTATAATAAAATCGAAATGGTTGTAACCGTTGAAGTGAAGTAAAAAGAGGAGAATGAATGGAATTATTATATGAAATGTTGATACAAAATGGAAAAATTTTATTTTTTTTATTATGGCTTCATATGGGAATAAATATATTTGTTTGGAGAATAGAACATGGGAAATTTGAAAAACGGATTTTTGAAAAATCTGTAAATTCTTTTTTCTTTTTGTTTTTTGTCAATGCTATTTTATTATTTTTTCCTTATGTTTCCTATGTCTATGCTACAATTTTAACTATTTTATGTTTTTCAGAAGCTTTATTTTATTTCGAATACCGGTCTTTATTTACGAGTAATACATTTTTGGTATTGCAAGAAACCAATGTGCAAGAAAGTAAAGAATTTTTAAAAGAGATCCTTTCGTTTCGATTTTTTAGAAATTGTTTCTTATTATTTTTGCTTGTCTTTTTGGTGCCTTATTTTTTAGTATGGGGAATGAGAGAATGGAATTTTGATACATTCCAATATTTTTGGAGTGCTATTTTTCTATTTTCCTGTGTTATTTTTTTGCAAGCACAACTTCCCAGAAAAAGAAAACGATATTATTCGTATCTTCCTTTGCTTAGAATTTTGAAAGCTTATTCGGATGCCAGACAACAAAGAAAAGAAAATGAATTGTCTTTAGAAGAACAACAAAAAATAGAAATTTTAATAGAAAAGGCAGAAAATAAAGCAGATACTTTGATTTTTGTCATTGGAGAGTCTGCTTCCAGAAATTATTTGGAGATTTACGGTTCTTATCTGAAAAATACTCCCTATATGTGCAAGAGAAAAGAAGAGAGAAATTTATTTATTTTTGAAGATGTTATTTCTTCAGAGTCTTTGACAGCAATTTCCATTCCGAATATGTTGACATTTAAAAACTATGAAAGGGAAGAAGCATGGTATCAATGTCCCAATCTTATTTCTATTTTGAGTAAGGCAGGATATGAAACCTATTGGATTTCAAATCAGTCTAAAAATGAAACAATAGGAAGAGTCTTCTCCTCTTTGTCCACTTCTTCTTTTTTTGTAGAAGACCTTAAAAATAATGAGGAAGGTTATGATGAAATTTTGATAAAAAAAGGCTTGGAAATTTTAAAAGATTCCGGGAAAAAAGCAATCTTTTTTCATCTTTCAGGGAGTCATAATTCCTATGTCAAAAGATATCCCAAGTCTTGGGGAATGGATACCATAGAAAGTATTCTTGGACAACAGAAAAAAAAAATAAAAAAATATATTGCAGAATACAGCAATTCTTTACGTTACACAGACTATGTGTTAAATTCCATCATTCAGAAATTTGAAAAAGAAAATATGCTTTGTTTTTATCTTTCCGATCATGCAGAGGAAATGTATGAGAGTAGAAATGTGAGGGGACATGCCGGAGATGGAGGGAGTCGCTATATGGTTGAAATTCCGATGTTTTTGTATCTAAGTCCTTCTTTTCAAAAACAGAAGCCTGAACTTGTAAATATCTGTGAACAACGGAAAAAAAGTTCTTATATGACAGATGATATTATTCATACAGTCTTGGGAATATTGGGAATTCAAACTCCGGATTATGAAGAAGAACGAGATTTTTTGTCTCTAAAATTCAATTCGAGCAGAAAAAGAATGTATCAGGGAAAGGATTATGACAGTTTTTGGAAAATACAATTTTCAAAGAAAGGAGAATAGACAATCATGTGGAAAGAATTTCAAAATTTTATGAGAAAATATCGTCTGGCAATCGGGAGATATCTTTGGGATAGAAAGTTACACAAAGAACATATTGTAGAAGGGAATTTTATTGAAAACAACGGGATTCGTTCCATTCTCTTTTTAAGACAGGACGGAAAAGTAGGAGATATGGTGGTTCATACTATGATTTTCCGAGCGATTAAGGAACAATATCCGAATATAAAAATTGGAGTCATTACCAAAGGGGCTGCAAGAGGAATCATTGAGAACAATCCCAATGTGGATAAGATTTATCAGTTTGAAAAAGAAAAATCGAAAATTCAAAAATTGGCAAGGCAAATTGCAGAAGAAAAATATGATTTGCTGGTGGACTTCAGTATTATGTTACGAGTCCGAGATATGATGTTGATTTCGTTATGCAAGGCAAGGTATACTATTGGAGTCAACCGAGAGGATTGGAAATTATTCGATTTGAACGTTTCTTTTGATTTTCACAGTCATATTACCGATTTATACGGAGCTTTTCTCACGAAAATTGGAGTGGAGTATCATTCCACAAAGTATGAAATTTTTAGTGAAGCATTGAAATTGGAAACTCAAAATAGAGTCATTGTATTAAATCCCTATGCTTCGAATCGGCATCGAAGTCTGTCTGATGAAATGGTTGTCAAAATAGGACGGGAAATGTTACAATATAAAAAGATAGAAATCTATATTGTAGGTGAAAGTTCTAAAAAAACATCTTTGACAGAAATTGCAAGGAATATAGGAGACAAAGCGAAATATTATCCTACAAAAAGTATTTTAGATTTGGTATCTTTGATACAAAGAGCGGACTTGATTGTCAGCCCTGACACGGCGGCGGTTCATATTGCTTCCGCTTTTGATAAAAAAATTATCAGTGTGTATTTAGAGGATAATGAAGAAATTTACTATGCGAAAATGTGGGCTCCTAACTCCTCACAGGCAAAAATCATTTATGCGAATCATGAAAATATGGATTGGTTTGCTTGGGAAGAAATGGAACGGTATTTAAGAATGATGTTAGAAGGAGAGAAAAATGAAAGTAAAGTTTAAAAACTTAGGTCCAATTAAAAATGGAGAATTTGATATAAGAGATTTGAAGAATATCAACCTTATTGTAGGACCCAATAATTCTGGAAAGACCTATCTAACTTACTTGATTTATACTATTTATAAAGTTATGTCGAGAATTACATTAAGAAAATGTTCCATGATAGAGAAAATTTCTAAAGAAGAAAATATTACAATTACCGAAGAAGACTATCAAGAAATAATATCAAATTATTGTAATAGTTTTGAAAAAAGTATAAAAAGAAACCTACCTTTTGTGTTTCATACACAAGGAGATTTCTTCAAAGACTTTGAAGTTAAAATCAGCTTAGAGGAAGAAAAAAGTTTTTTGAAAGAGTTGGAAGGGTCTTTAACAGCATATAGTATCAGGCGAAATATGTTTATTCATGTTATAAAGAAACAAGATAGGTTAGAATTTTCTATGCTTCCTTCTGAAGAAAAAATTGGAATGGAAGATATTGAAACAGGAAATCTCTTAAAATTTCGATCAAAATATGGAATATCTCTTATAACAGATTTTTTAAAGGAGACCGAGATAACAGAGTTGATAGTTACAGTGTTGGATTCTTTTTTTGGGAACTATTTGTTTAAAAATGCTAATATTGTTTCTTTTCCGGCAGAACGTAGTGGAGGAGCTTTATTTTATAAACAATTATTACAAGAACGAAGCGATGTATTGAGGACACTGGAGATAAAAAAAATAAGAGGATCTTTTGATAAAATATCTCGCTATTCAGAGCCAATTAATGACTATATTAAGTTTTTAAATTTTAGTCGAGATTTTCAAGAAAATAAGAAAAGGGATATTTTTTTGAAGGCAAGTAAAAATATTCAGGATATTTTAGGAGGAGATATTGAAATTAAAGAAAATGATATTATCTATAAATGTCAAAATCAAAAAGAATTAAATATGGAATTGGTTTCTTCTACTGTAAAAAGTTTAGCAGGCTTTTTTCTATATTTAAAATATAGGGCAAAAAAAGGAGATATCGTCATTATTGATGAACCAGAATTGAATCTTCATCCTGAAAATCAAAGAAAATTATTTAGACTCTTTGCCCTATTATCAAACTTAGGAATACATTTTATTTTGAGTACACATAGTCCTATTATCATTAGCGAATTGAATAATGAATTATTATTTCAGAATATAAAAAAAGAAAAAGAAAATTTAGAAGAATTGGAGCAAGAGTACCGGATTCATAAGGAAGATTACGGATTGGAAGTAGAAAAAGTAAATATTTGGTTTTTACATGATGGAAGTATGGAATTGTTGGATAAAAAAGAAGGAAGGATAGATGTTGATACTTTCGATAATATAACAGGAGAAATGTATAATTTATATAATGATTTATTATTTCAAGGAGAATAAACATGGCATTGACTTTCATCGAATATTTAAGAGAAAAAATTCATCCTGATAATTGCGTTTCCATAAAAAATAATAAAATTATTTTAAAAGAAGAACATTCAGACTCCAAATTAAAGGAAATTATAGTCAATTTTGATTCTAAAAAATATGATACCTTTTTAATGACTTTGGATGAAAATAACTTATCTATACAGCAGAAAAGAAAGATGTTTCCTTATTTTAAAGAAGATATTTGTAGTTCTGTGGATTACGTACTTTTTGTGAATGAGAAAAATACGGAAGATTATTTTATCTTTCATATTGAATTGAAATCTCAAAAGCCCGAAAATAGAGAAATTTTAAAGAAGCATATCACATCTCAGAAAATCATAAAATTTATTTTGACAGCTTTATATTTAAAAAATTTAAAAGAGTATCGTAATATAGGTCAAAAAATTGAATTTCCCAAACAATTTTATGAGAGTACAATAGTTTTATATAAAAGTAATCTTTCTGGCACGAAACAAGAAATTAAGGAAAAACAATATAAAATGGAACCTTATAAAGGATGTATTTCAGAAAAATGGAGTTATTACACCAAAGGTTTAGCAGTAGCTTCTGGACAATCTAGAGTCAACTTGAAAGAATTTTTGGTATATTTTAAAAAAAATATCTTACAGTCCAAGAATGAGATATGTTATGAATTATATTTGAATACTTAGAAAGGATTTAAAATAGATGAAAAAACAAAAAATAGAAGTTCCAATATTGATGTATCACCAGTTTAAGGAAGATATGAATCATGTGGGAAACAGTATTGCAACCTATGTAACGAGAAAACAATTTGAATGGCACTTAAGAACCTTGAAATTTTTAGGCTATGAGACAATTACTTTTCGAGATTTAGAAAAAATAGGCTTAGAAAATCGTTTTAAAAAGAGATATATTATTTTAACGGTGGACGACGGATATCAAGATAACTATGAAATTTTGTTTCCTCTTTTGAAAAAATATCAAATGAAGGCAGTGATTTATTTGGTATCGGATAGTTATAATCGGTGGGATGTGGAAGAATATGGAGTGGACAAAAATCCTATGATGAAGGAAGAACAAGTTCGGGAAATGATAGAAAGCGGCTTGGTAGAATTTGGAGGTCATACTTTACATCATTGTAATTTTCATGTTGTAGATGAGAAGACTGCCAGGCAGGAAATCGTAGAAAATAAAAGAGAATTGGAAGAAAAGTATGGAATTTCACTCACTTCTTTTGCTTATCCCTATGGACATGTCACGGAAATGGCAAAAAAAATAGTGAAAGAAGTCGGATATCGATTTGCAGTTTCCACGTCAACAGGAACCGGAATTATCACAGATGATTTATATGAAATGAGAAGAACCAGTATTGACAGAACTTCCGTTTGGAGATTTTTAAAGCGAATTTCCGGAAGATATAGTGTGTATAAGGGGAAAAAATGGATGAGGCAACAAGAAGGATAATAAGAGAAGAATACAAAGGCTATGTCATTCATGCTCTAGAACAATATCAAGATTTAGGGAAAAAGATTATTGATGGAAATTACAAAACATTGGATATTTATAAAGATATGGAACGGAGTTTTGTTTCAAAAATTGAAGTGGATGGTAAATGTTATATTTTTAAATCTCCTCGAAGTGATGTACATCAAAAAAGAAAGAGGTGGCAAAGTTTTTGGAAGAAAGGAGAAGCAGTCACTACTTTGGAAAATATTCAAGAACTACGTGCCTTGGGTTGTGATTTTTTAGTAGAAGTTTATGTGGCGGTAACCAAGAAAAAGTTTTTTTTAGAAGAGAGCTTTTTTTTAATGGAAGTCATCCAAGAGATTCCGGAAGAGATACGGATTTGGAAAGAAGCTATGCAAAATTTAGCGAAATTGCATCGATTGGGAAGATATCATGGGGATTTCAATCCTTCTAATTTTTGTTTGACCAACAATGGAGTACGATTTATTGATACACAAGGAAAAAAGGATCTTTTCAGTAATTTTCGAAGAGCTTATGACTTGTTGACTATTGTAGCGGATCAGTATGTGTATTCTTTTGAAAAAGATATACTTCAATATTATCCCTTAGAATATAAAAAAATAGGTTGGAAGTTTGCATGTTGGTTTCGTAAAATAAAATATTCAAAGTGGATTTATCGGTTTCGAAGAATACGAAGGCATAGAAGAGAAAGAAAATGGAAAAAAAAATGAGAAAACTTTTATTTTTTCTCATTTTTTTGATTCCATAGAAAAGCGGATTCTAAAATTTCTTTTAAGGAATATCTTGCTTTCCAACCTAAGAGTTGAGAAGCTTTTTGACTGGATGCCACTACTTGAGAAGGATCCCCCGCCCTTTTTTCTTGAATTTGGTATGCCATTTTTCCTTGAATTATCTCTAAAAAAGTATTGAATACGAATAAAACCGAATATCCTTTTTCACTTCCCAGATTGAAGATACCACTTTGTTTTTTTTCTAAAAACGGAATAGCCATTATATGAGCTTTTACTAAATCAACAACATGAATATAATCTCGAATAGCAGTTCCATCAGGAGTATTGTAGTCAGTTCCAAAGATAGAGAACGGAATTTCTGGATGAAAATAGGATTGCAATAATTTTGGAATCAATGCAGTAGATTCTGTATCCATTTGTCCGATTTCATATTTTTCATGAGCTCCTGCTACATTAAAATATCGGAATATTGCATAGCATAATGGAGAAACTTTTGCATGATCTTGGATAATTTCTTCAGCCATAAGTTTGCTTTTGCCATAAGGATTGATAGGATTGGTAGGAAAATCTTCCGTTACTTTTCTATTTTCTTGAATTTCTCCATAGACAGCTGCAGTGGATGAAAAAATAATCTTATTTACTTGATATTTTTGCATTATTTTAAGTAAACATAAAGTGGAGTAAACATTGTTGCTGTAATATTTATTTGGATTGTTAATACTTTCCGGAATTTTAATATAGGCAGCGAAATGCATGACACAGTCAATTGAATTTTCCTGAAATATTTGCTCTAAGAAAGGAAGATCCTGTAAATTTCCTTGGTAGAATTTACAGCGGGAATCTATTACATCCAAGAATCCGTTTTCTAGAGAATCTATGACAATAACATGATAACCTTGATCCAATAATTCCACAACTGCATGGCTTCCTATATAGCCGGCACCTCCGGTTACTAAAACTGTCTTCATAATATTCCCTCCTTGCTATATTTTTTTGAGATTATGTTTTCCTGAGATTCTTCTTTTAAATTTTGCCATATTGGTTTTTGCAAAAATTCCAATTCTTCGAATCTCATAGAGGTCATCTTGAATATAGAAAGGTCCTGAATCAGTAGCAACGGCATAATCATAACCGAGTTCTTTTACAATATTTTTGGCATTTTGGTTCAAATATCCAAAAGGATAGGCAAAGGAACAAAGCTCAATTCCTAACAGATTTTCTAAAAATATTTTATTTCCTTTTATCTCTTTTTCTTGTTCGTCAGGGGACAAAAGATGTAATTTCACATGATGCATAGTGTGCCCTCCGAATTCTACAAGACCGGATGCATGCATTTCTAAAATTTGTTCTTTTTTTAACAAGGGGAATTCTTTTTCATTCGTTTCTTCCACATCCCATTGATTGCAAGTTAAATGAGATACAAGATAAATAACGGCTTTCATCTGATATTTTTGTAACAATGGAAAAAGAAGAGTGTAGTTATCTTCATAGCCGTCATCAAAGGTTAGAATAATATATTTTTTTTCTTTTTTTTGTATTTCTGTTAATTCTTTATATTCTCGGAAAGTAATGGTTGTAAAACCATTTTTTTGTAAATATTGTAATTGTTTTTCAAAACTATGGACATCATAGTAAATACTGTGAACTCCCTTTCCTTCATCGTTATCAACAAGGCGATGATACATTAGAATCGGTATTTCTTTCATCCATAATTTTTTTAAGAATTTAATCATATTTCCTCCAAAATATTTAATAATTTTTTAAAAATGGCAGAAGATTGGAAATCTTCTAAAGAAATCATTTTTTCTGAATTCATCTCCAATATATATTTTCCTAATGTTTCTATATCTCCTATTTCAAACAATTTTCCTCTTCCTTCTGCTAAAATTTCCTTAGGTCCTGTTTTGCAATTCGAACTAAGGACTTCTTTCTCTAAAACCAATCCTTCCAGTAGTATAGTGGGAAAGCCTTCATAGCGAGAAGAGAGGATTAGTTTATCAGCAGCCTTAATCCAAGGATAGGGATTTTCTTTCCATCCCAGAAGGACGATATCTTCTCTATATTTTGTTTTTAATCGCAACTCTTCTACAATATTCCTATCTTTTCCATCTCCTAGAAGATATAGTTTACCGGAATATCCTTGTTCTTTCGCGTAGTCAAATGCCTGAAATAGTGTTTCAAAATCTTTTGGAATACAATCAAATCGAGCAACGGAAAGCAAAAATTTTTCTTTCATTTCCTGTTTTTCTATTTCTGTTGTTTCTTCAGTAGATAGCTGTAAGATTTTTTCAAAATTGATAGGATTGTATAGATAAACGGAATTCTTTTCTAAAAGAGGATTAAGTTGTACGACCTCTTTCTCCATTTCTTGACAAATGGAAACTACTTTATCATAAGCTTCTAAGCGTCTTAAAAATCGAGCCGTTTTTTTTGGAGTTCGTTTCCAGTGGGAAACAGAGCTATGAATCCAAACCAAATTTTTAGATTGTTGTAATCGACAAATCATTTTTGTTAGACTTGCATCAAAATCAATGACAAGATCCGGTTGAAACTCTTGATAGATTCGTATTATTTTATTTCGTAAAAAATTCTTTTCCCGAGAACGAGAAAAGAGATATTTGATTTTTGCCAGTAGGTTATTTTTTCTTTGTTCTTGTAAAAAATTCAATTTTTGAGTATAGGAAGTATCTTTTAGATATTGTACTTGTGTATGAATATACTTTTCCAGAACATTTTCTTTACCATAATCATTTTCAATAATCACTTTTACGTCATAATTTTGCTCGATTAGAAAGTTAATATATTCAATTTGTATTTTTTCTACTCCTCCGATATTGGTAGTGCCGCCTTTGAATAATATTTTCTTCAACTTTTGTTCTCCTTTTTTCAGAAGTTTTTTTATGATACTGTTTAATAAAAATATTATATCATAGAACGAAAAAAAAATTAATTTTTTATTCAGGATTCTGTGACGTAGAAAAAATTTTTAGCTCCATTTTACAAGTATTTTCATAGAATTATTAGCCGGTGATTTCTTCTTTTTACTTCCCTCCTTTTTTACATTTTCGTGAGAGAATTCTATATAAGTAAAGAAAAAAACACAGAATTTTGTTTTTTATGGTATAATTGAGAACAAATAAAATAAAAAATGAGGTATGGGGGTAAAAAGTGAAAACAATAGACTTAAGTATTATTATTCCTATTTACAATGTAGAAAGCTATTTAAGAGAATGTTTGGAATCAGTCTATGCTGTGAATCTTCCTAAAGAAGTTATTTTAGTCAATGACGGTTCGACAGATCATTCTTTGCAAATTGCAGAGGAATTTGCAGGAAAATATCCGAAAGAAACAGTTTTGATTAGTCAAAAACATACGGGAGTTTCTCCATCTGAAGCCAGAAATAGAGGATTGAAAGAGGCAAAAGGGGAATATATTTATTTTATGGACAGCGATGATTTTTTAAATCCCAGTCTTTTTGAAGATTTTTTTGCTAAAATAAAGGGAACGGACTTGGATATATTAAGTGGAAATGGAGTGCGTTATGAAAATGGAGAATTCACAGACCCGATTACTCATAACGAGCATATTACCGTGACCGAGAATCCGATTTCAGGGAGAGAATTTTTATATCGTATGTTTGAAGCGGATTCTTGGGTGGACTATGTATGGTTAAATATCTATAGAAGAGACTTTCTTCTTGAGAATTCTTTTTTCTTTCAAGAGGGAATTACTTATGAAGATATTTTGTTTTCAATACCTGTGTTTTTGAAAGCAAAAAAGATAATACATCTAGGAACTCGTTTTTATTCCTATCGAATTCGAGAAAACAGTATTACCAATACCAAGAGAAATTATATGGATTTTTTCTACATTTTTAATTTTTTAACTGATTTTGTTCTGGAAAAAAAACTGGAACATGAGATGCTAACTCGATTGATTGTAGCGAGAATACGAAGTTTAGCAAAGAAAGAGAAAGTGTTCAATAAAACAATTTATAGAAAACTTTGGAAACTACCGAAAAAGAATTGGAATACGTTTCGAAGTTTAGTGGATTTATATTTTCGTGGGAAGGTAGTAAAGGAAATAAGTTATGAAGAAATACTGAACAGAGTTCAAAAAATGGCGAGAAAGTAAAAAGGTTCCATCCTCATCAAGAGAGATAGATTTGCCTCCTTTTTCAGGAGGCAGTATTCTGTTTTAAGAAAAAAGTTGTTGTAATTTTTGAGTAATAGAGTTTTTTGAGAAATCAATCACTCTTGAGAAAGCCAGTCTTTGAAATTCTTCATACTGTTTGGAATTTGCCATAAGTTGCTGTATCGCTTGGAACATACTCCTTTCATTTTTCATAGAAACGAGAATTCCACATTTTCCATCTAGTAGAATTTCTTTTGGACCAACAGGGCAATCTGTAGCAATGACAGGAGTTCCACAAGCCATTGCTTCCACTAGAACTAAGCCGAAGCCTTCTTGAAGAGAGGCGTGTAGAAATAGTTTTGCCTGTTTCATATAGGGATAAGGATTTTGCTTTTGTCCCAAGAATGTTATTTCACTTTCTAAGGATAAAGACTTGGATAAGGCTTTTAAATTGGATTGTTCTGTTCCGGTTCCCAAGATAAATAATTTTTCTTGATGTTGAGGATCTTGTTTCCAAAGTGCAAATGCTTTTATGATGGTAGCGATATCTTTTCTTGGATCTAAACGGGAACAGCAGAGAAAAAACGAATCTCGTTCCGGAATGGTTTCCGAACTGAGAGATTGAATTTTATCCAAATCCAAGAAATTAGGAAGTACTACAATCTTTTCTCGAAACTCCGGAAAAATAGAGAGATATTCTTGTCTCATACTCTCACTGACCACAACAATTTTCCCAATTTTTTGATATTTAGGTTTTAAGAAATGCTCTATTGTTTTTTGAGAAGTTCCATAGATACTGGAGTGGTTCCAAGCCAATACCCTTTCATCTGTGAGAGAAACAGAGAGTTTATTAGAAAAATCAATGCAATAGTCATAGTCAAGAGATTGTAAGATAGGACCTATTTTTTTCTGCCTTGCCTTTCGTTTTTTTGCCAGATACCAAGAGTATAAGATACGGTTTTTTAAGCTGTTTGCTCGCTTCTTTTTATAGTAGTTTAATGAAAGAAGGAGCTCCTTTTCAATGACGAAAGAAATCGGAATTTCTTTTGGAACCTGAGATAAGAAGAAATTATCTTCTCCAAAATCCATATTTACAAGTAAAGAAACTTGATAATGAGGTTGTAATACATTCAGATAATCAATGGCTATTTTTTGTTCTCCTCCCAATAAGAGAGAGTCTAGATAAAATAGTATTTTTTTCATAGGAAAATCCTTTCAATATTTTTTCAATATTTTTTCAATATTATAACAAGCTTTTTCTATGGGTGTCAATGATAGATTGGAATATAAGATATATTATTGAATATCAAATTTATGTGTGGTATAATCAAAAAATAGAGTATTTCATAGTATAGATGATTTTAGAAATTTGAATTTTCAGAGCTTCTCTCATGTATTTTTATGTTGAGTAAATATAGTTGAAGACAACCAAAAATTAGGAAGATATCTATGCAGGGATATAAGTCATTATTTTTCAATAGAAGCGAATATGTTGCAAAAATTATGAACAAAAATTAAGATTAAGAGGAAGGTTGATGGGAAGTGATATTAAAACAATGGAATAATTTGGGGGTGCCATTGGGGATTTTTTCTTTTTTGGGAATAATTCAGTTTTTAATTCGAAATAGTAGTGATCAAAAAATGTTAATACTTGGAATTTTTTTCTTGTATTTGAGTAGTCTTCTATTTGTCTATTCTTTTCAATCGATTCTAAAGGAAAAAGACATGGGACTTTTCTTTTTTTTGGGAATATTATTTCCATATTATTTTCAAAAACATCCCTATGTATTTAAAGATTTGATGAGAGAAAGTCATAATATTCGGAATATCAACTATGTTTATATTTTTATATTTTCGATTTTCTTTTTGAAATATTTTTTTTATAATACAAAAAAAAATTGGAAAGAATATCTGGAAGTAGAAAATATCCGTAATTATCTGCTTTATCTTATGCCTTTTTTTATACTACGAGCAAAAGATATTAAAATGATAGGATTTTTTTATGGAATCGTAGTATTCGTTTTTTGTTATAAGAAAGATTGGAACATTTTATTAGAGAAAAGAAAAAAGATTTGTTTACTTTTTCTTGTTTTACTGTTTTTATTTTTTAGTTATATGAGTAATTATGTTTGGGGAATTCCAAATCAATTTGGAGAACAACTTTTAGGAAATTATGTCTATAATTATTTCTTATTGCTTATTTTATTATTGATTCCTATTTCCGAAGAAATGATGAAAAAAATAAAAATGAGTATAGCTATTTCCCTTTTTTATCCTATTTTATTAATTATACTAGAATGGATGCAAAATCATTATACTTTAGAAATTGCGATGGGTACAGAGGAATGGACCAGTATTTGGGCTGTTAGAGCAGGTTTGGTTTCTTTGATTTCTCTTTTCTTTTATCTTTCTGAAAAAAGGAAAGTGTATCTTTTCGGTGTTATTTTCTCTCTTTTAAGTTTATTTTTAGGGCAAGGTAGAGGTCCAATTTTAAGTTTCATAGCATCTTTTTGTATATTGTTTTTCTTTTTTTATGAGAAAAAGACAGATAGGAAGAAAGTTTTTACTTCTTTAGGAATTGTGTTATTGCTACTTTTTGTTATATACAATACAGAAAATTATATTATTAAAAAATTTCAGTTAGTTTTTTTAGGAGCAGATAGTTCAACCAACACGAGAATTGAATTGTATCATGGGGCAATAGAGCAGTGGAAAAGTCAAAAATGGATTGGATATGGATTGGGAAGTTATAAAGAAACTGTAGAACTGTTAAAGCAAGAATATTTAGAAAAATATGATTTGATTCGAATTCCTCATGCACATAATAATATTTTGGAATTATTGAGAAGTTTAGGAATACTTGGGACTTTTATCTATATTTTTCTGAATGGATATTTATGCTTCTGGCTTTTAGGGAAGTATTGGAAAACACGAGAAAAATTATATATACTTCCTTTTGTATTGATAGTAAATTTTGAACTTTCTGGAATTACAGATTTTAGCCTCATGATGTATAAAAGTCAGCTTTTATTGTTTTTTATCTGCTCTCTCTCTCTTTCATATACTGTTTCTATGTCAACTGATGTAGAGTACAAAATATAAAAATTTTTTCCTTCGGTAACTTATGTTACCGCCTTCTTTTCTTTTTTTTTGCTATACTCCATGTATTAAATAGAAAGAAACGGAAGTTAAGGAGGATATGAATATGTGTAACACAAATATGTTTTGTTATCAATGTCAGGAAACATTTAAAAATGAAGGGTGTCAAATCTCAGGAGTATGTGGTAAAAAACCAACAACAGCTTCTTTACAAGATCTACTTATTTATGTCGATAAAGGAGTGGCAAATTATAGTCAAGCATTAAGAGAGCTAAAAAGTCCTCTTATCAATCCTACAGTAAATAAATATCTAATTCATTCTTTATTTATTACCATTACCAATGCAAACTTTGATGATCAGGAAATTTTCCATGAAATTCAAAATGGCTTACAACTTCGAGAAATGTTAAAAGCGGAATGCAAGAAATTAGGCTTAAGTACAAAATTTGGAAATCATAACTTGGCAAATTGGTATTTTACAGAGGAAAGAGATATTCTAAATTTCTCAAAAACAGTAGGTGTTTTGAGAACTGACAATGAAGATATCCGTTCTTTACGAGAATTACTAACCTATGGATTAAAAGGAATGGCAGCTTACACAGAACATGCTTTCCATTTAGGGAAAACAGATGACAGTATTTTCGCTTTCTTAGAAAAAGCATTGTTGGCAACGGAAGACGATCATTTAGGAGTAAAGGAATTGATTCCTCTTGTATTAGAATGTGGACAATTTGGAGTTTCCGCTATGGCTCTCCTTGACAATGCAAACACATCAGCCTTCGGACAGCCGGAAATTACAAAAGTAAATATTGGAGTGGGAAGTAGACCGGGAATTTTAATCAGCGGACATGATTTAAAGGATATAAAACAATTGTTGGAACAAAGTAAAGATGCCGGAGTGGATATTTATACTCATTCGGAAATGTTACCGGCTCACTATTATCCGGAATTAAAAAAATATCCTCATCTATTCGGAAATTATGGAAATGCTTGGTGGAAGCAAAAAGAAGAATTTGAAACTTTTAACGGACCTATTGTATTCACGACAAATTGTATCGTTCCTCCTAAAAAAGGAGCCGGCTACGAAGGAAAGGTCTTCACAACCAATGCTGCAGGATTTCCGGATTGGAAAAAAATTCCGGTAAGAGAAGATGGAAGTAAAGATTTTTCAGAAGTCATTGAAATGGCAAAAACCTGTCAAGCTCCGAAAGAAATTGAACAGGGAGAAATCATTGGAGGCTTTGCTCACAATCAAGTATTTGCCTTAGCGGATAAGGTAGTGGAAGCTGTAAAATCCGGGGCAATTCAAAAATTTGTAGTTATGGGTGGTTGTGATGGAAGGCATAAAGAAAGAGATTACTATGGTGACTTTGCAAAATCCCTACCGGAAGATACGGTTATCTTAACCGCAGGATGTGCAAAATATCGATACAATAAAATGAATTTGGGAGATATTGGTGGAATTCCGAGAGTATTGGATGCCGGACAATGCAATGACTCTTATTCTTTGGCTGTCATTGCTTTAAAGTTAAAAGAAGTCTTTGATTTGGATGATATTAACAAGTTACCGATTATTTATAATATCGCTTGGTATGAACAAAAAGCTGTTATAGTCTTGTTAGCTCTACTATATCTCGGAGTAAAAAATATTCATTTGGGACCAAGCTTGCCTGCCTTCCTTTCTCCAAATGTTGCTAAAGTTTTAGTGGAAAACTTTGGAATTGCAGGAATTGGAACTGTGGAAGAAGATATAAAAACATTTTTTGAAGTTTAATTTGACTCTTCGTCTCCTCATATTGATAAAAAATAGAATATGAAATTTTTAAGAGGGGCTATTTCAAAATGAATCATTTTGAGATAGCTCCTCTTTATAGATAGAACCTTTTTATACTTTGCCCCAATTATTGTATTTTCTAAGTTAAAAAAAGCTATTTTGAGACAGTTTTTTTCCAGCTTAGGGAAAAGTCAGTACAAAAAATTACTGTTTCTTTATTTATGAGTATCTACCCACTTTCGAGCTGCTTTTTCCACTTCCATTCCATTTTTTATATCTAACATCACTTCTTCAATGTCCTGAGTTGTCCAGTGGAAATTCTTTAAAATTTGATATACCTCCGGTTTTTCTTGTTGAAGCCCTTTTCTTACAATAGTATGAATATTTTCTCCCTCTCCCATAACTCCTTTGGGGTCTTCCAAATATTTCAAATCAAAGTCTTGAAACATCCAATGTGGCGACCAAGAGGTGATTACAATATCTTTTTTATTCTCAATTGCTTTCTTCAAACTTACTGTCATAGCTCCTGTCGAAGAACATTGTATTTCCCAATTTTTTAAATTTGGATACAATTTTTTTGCTTTTTGTGCCGATAAAACGACTCCGGCTCCCGGCTCTATTCCTGTGATTACTTGATTTGCCTCGTGCTTTAAATCGGCTATAGAGTTTGCTGCCATGTAAACCGGAACAACCAGACCGATTCTTGCCCCTTCTAAATTTGCTCCCAGATCCTCTATCTGGGTCTTATGTTTTTGATAATAACTAAAATGTGTTGTAGGAAGCCAAGCAGAAACCATGGCATCCGCTTCCCCTGTGGCAATAGATTCCCACATAACACCGTTATCTAAAGGAACCAATCTTACATCATAGCCTTTGTCCTTTAAAAGCTCCCCTACAACATGAGTTGATGCAATTTCAGTGTCCCAATTTACATAACTTAAGGTTACCACTTCTTTTTTTTCTTGCTTGGAAAAAAGAAAGCAGACAAGAAAAGTAAGAAGTACAAAAAGAAAAGCATAGATGCATTTTTTCTTTTTTCTTTCTTTTGGAGCTTTCTTTTTCAACTCTGAACTTGTAAAACGTTGTGTAAAACGATCTATTACGATGGCTAAAATTACCAATGCAAATCCATTTACAAAACCTTTTCCGACTTCCGCTCGTTGTAAGGCTTCTAATACTCCTCTTCCCAATCCCGGAGCTCCTATCATGGAAGCTGTTACCACCATTGATAATGCGAGCATAATACTTTGATTTATTCCCGCCAGAATTGTATTTTTTGCTAGAGGAAACTCTATCCCACACAATTGCTGCATTTTTGTTGTTCCAAAAGATTTCGATACCTCAATTAATTCTTCTGGAATTTGTCGAATACCTAAATTTGTCATTCTTACCGTTGGAGGCAAAGAAAATATGATAGAAGCAAAGACTCCCGGAACAATTCCAATTCCAAAGAAGGCAACTGCAGGAATTAAATAAACAAAAGATGGCATTGTTTGCATAAAATCCAGTATCGGTTTTAGGATTCCTTCCACTTGATCCGACTTTGCAGATAAAATTCCTAGGGGAATTCCAATAAGAATGGAGAGTAAGCTCGACATCCCAACTAAAACAAGAGTGTTCATCAGTTCTGACCAAAGTCCTTGATTATAGATAAAAAGTAAACCTAAAAACACTAAAAGAGGATACTTCCATTTCTTTTTCCATAAAAAAATGGCAACCCCAGTCAGCAATATTATCAATACCAAAGGAGGAAAGAACAGAAGAATCTCTTTCATAAGATTCATAATATTTTCTGCATATTTTTGGACGAAAGAAAAAAAATCTTGAAAAGATTCTGTCATCCATGCAACAGAAATTTCTACCCACTTTGCTACCGGTAAACGTTGTTCTAAAAAATTAAACATGGCTTTCCCCTCCTTCTGTCATCTGTAGTGGAATATTTTTACTGTTATTATTTGCTAATGCCTCAATAATACATCCTTTTACAAGTACTCCAACTACTTTTTCATTTTCAATAACAGCCAAAGGAGTTTGGGAATTATAAATGAGAGGGAATATATCTGTGACAAGCATATCTTTTGAAATAGAAATCACATTATTTTCCACAACTTCTGATAGGAGTAATTCTTCTTTGATTGCTTTTAAGGCATTTTCTGCGGTAATACTTCCTATTAGTCTTCGGTTTCTATCCACTGCAACCAACATACTAACGCCTTCTTTTCTCATTCTTTTTAATGCTACATGAGGACCGTCTATTTCTATATTAGACAAAATTGGTTCTATCATAACATGACCGGCTGTTAAAATTTTAGAACGATCTACTTCTTCTACAAAATCTTCCACAAATTGATTGCTTGGATTTGTTAAAATTTCTTCTCCGGTTCCAATTTGAACGATATGACCATCTTTCATAATAGCAATTCGATCTCCAATTCGTAAAGCTTCATTCAGGTCATGTGTAATAAAAATAATGGTTTTTTTAATATTCGATTGCAATTCCAGTAATTCATCCTGCATACTCTTTCTAATCAGAGGATCTAAGGCTGAGAACGCTTCATCCATCAGTAAAATGTTTGGCTGATTCACCATGGCTCTTGCCAATCCCACTCTTTGTTTCATTCCTCCAGAAAGTTGATCCGGGTATTGATCTCTAAAAGCTAATAATCCTGAGTCTTGTAAAGCTTTCTCTACCAGCTCTTTTCTCTTTTCTTTCTGAACTCCTCTAATTTTTAAGGCATACTCTGCATTTTCAAAAATGCTGAGATGAGGAAATAAACCGAAATTTTGAAATACCATATTTATTTTTTTTCTTCTTATTTCTTGCAAACTTTTGTCATCCATCTTCGAAATATCTTCTCCATTCAAAAGAATTGCTCCGGATGTTGGCTCTACTAAGCGATTTAGCATCCTGACCAAGGTTGATTTTCCGCTTCCGGATAATCCCATAATCACAAAGATTTCTCCCTCTTGAATTTCAAAATTTGCCTCATATACTGCAACAGTACAGCCTGTTTTTTTCAGTATTTCTGCTTTCGTTTTCCCTTGTTTTACCATTTGTAATGCTTGTTTCTTTTTTCTTCCAAAAATTTTCGTTAAATTTTTAATCTCAATACAATTCATTAACAACCCCCTTCATGATAAATACTATTTATTTTTTTAATATATATTATCATTATAACATATGATTCTTTCTTTTGTCCAATTTTTTTCCTTAGCTATTCAATACTTAAAAATGGCTTGTATTATAAAAAACTGCAGCTCCAATCTTGTATCCAAGATTAGGACTACAGTTCAGGATTTCTTTTCATAAAAATAGTCTTCTAATAATATTTGATATCTTATCGTAGAAGGTAATTTAGGGAATTTCTTCCATTGGATCAACCTTATGAGCTCTGTTAAATTCCCATCGAGAGCATATATTTCTGCCAAAATTTAATAGATCTAGGGATTAATATTTTTCCAATTTTCCTTTCAAGATGCTTCATTTGTACGAACAAGTTTTCCAAACTTTTATCCTGCCTTTGGATTTTTGCTTCCAGTTCTTCTTTGCTGTAGGCAATAAATTCATATACAAGATAGCGAAGAGGAAGAGATTGAATCACCTCTACAATGCTCTCTTCATCAAAGGCATCATGATAATCAATATTTCCTATATGTTGATAAATTCCCTTCATAATTTCTTCCGTGCTGTAATTCTTATTTCTATGTGTACGAATTGCCTCTCTCACATATTCCCCGGATAAAGAAAGATTTAAATGCATTCCGTAGATATAATTTTTATATTCTCCTAATATTTCAAGATTTTTTTTAATATATTCCACAGCTTCCTTTTTATTTTTAATCTCCCAATTACAATTTATCATATGACCGGTATCCAATATGAATCCTTTCCTGTTATAATGAATTCCATCCCAAAGATATTTTGTTTTTTCTTTGTTGTTCAATTTCAATCCGGGCCACCATAAATTTTCAAACAGCAATTGAAAAGAGTATTCTTTCTCATCAAACAGAGTGTTGATAATGGATATTACCTGATCTAAAACTTCCCAATCCGTATATGAAAATTGATAGCTTACACTTTCTCTTACTTTGATATTACAGGCATGAAAAACAACATATTTTACTTTTAACTTCTCCGCAATTGCCAATTCTCTCCTATAATAATCCAAGAGTTCTTCTTTGGAATGTTCTCCTCCACACATACTTTTCCAATATTTTTTCTCTTCATACTCCTGAGCTAAGCTAAAAAAATCTTCTTTATAAAATTCCATCCAAGAAGGAAAGAAACGGAGGTGATAGCCTATAATTTTCTCTTCAAGGCTTGTATAATCCTGTTCTGTAAATTGAATCAATTCATAACCGTCAAAATGATAACACGAAGAGTAATACTCCATCTCTTTTTCCGCTTCTTTCAAACTTAGAAAATCTCCATAATTTAATAGTTTATACATGATTACATCCTCTTTTTCAATAATTTCAACATATCTTCAGCCTGAATATTTTCGAGACGATAGTATTCGGCTCCCATTGCTTCACTAATATTTTTGGCCATTTCCAATAATGTGAACCCTTCTTCTGTATCAATCACGACAGAAGGAATCCCCTCCTTTTTTATTTTTCTTGCCATTTCAAGGCTTTCTTCTATCGGATCTTTCCCATGAAGAGAAATATTTGCCCTTCCGTCTGATATTAAAACAAGAAGCGGATATATCTCCCCATCTTTCTTTTTGAGTTGTCTGATCAATTGATATGCCTTAAAAAGTCCCTCTGCCAAAGGAGTCTTTCCTCCGGTTGCTAAGTTTTGTAACTGTTTTTTTGCAAGTTCTATGCTACGTGTCATGGATAACAATTCTTCTGCACTCTTTTTCCGAAAAGCCACCAAAGCTACCTTATCTCTTTTTTCATAGGCATCCTGTAAAAGAGAAAATATGGCTCCCTTCACCGCTCTCATTCTTTTTTTGGCTCCCATGGATCCACTGGAATCCACTACGAAAAGTATATGTGTCCCGATTCGTTTTTCTCTTATTTTTATACGAATATCTTCTTTTTGAATCGAAATTTTTACAAACTTTTTTTCTCTCCTCTTTTGATGAGGAGCTGCAGCACGTATCGTGGCGGCAAAGGCAAAATCTTCCATTTTTCGCTTTGGAAATCCGCTTTTTATATCTCTTCCCTGTTTCAGAGAAGTTGTTGTCTTTAAACGTTTTCCGCTTCCTCTTCTTTTTTTTAAGTGCAGTGTATTTTTATGAACCAATTCTTTCACTGCAAAAGTATCTCCGATAGAAAAAGTGGTTTCTTCTTTCTCTTTAGGTGGAACAAATTCCTGTTCTTTTGTGCTTCCTTCCTGTTCTTCCTGATTTTGAACTTCTTCTAATGTTCTCTCTTTCTCCCGTTCTTCGGGACTTCTTTTGAAAATCTCTTCTGTTTTCTGTTCCTTTCTTCTGCGATGAACAAGCACATAAGTAGCGGCTTCTTTCATATCTTCAAAGTTTAAATAACTTCTTTTATCGAATGCCGCAATGGCTTTCGCTGTTTCAAGCAAAATGATTTCTGTACGATTTCCTTCCGTATTTGCTTCTTCTACCATCCTTACAGCCATGTTCATAATAGTTTCCTGTACTTGAATTTCTTTCAATTTATCCCGAGCCTGTTCTATCTTTTGCTTTAAGACTCTTTCTTCTTCTTTGTATTGTTTCGAAAAAAATTCCGGATTTCTTTCATATTCGAGACATTTCTTTATAATGTTCATTCGCTCTAAAATGTCTTTACTCCCTTCCACTTCCACATAGAGTCCGAATTTATCGATGAGAGAAGCTTTCAGTTCCAATTCTTCCGGATTCATACTCCCGATAAGGACAAATTCCGAATCATAAGAAAGACTGAAACCTTCCCTCTCTATATAGCATCTTCCTCTGGAAAGCACTTCTAAAAGAATCGCTAAAATACTTTCTCCCAGCAAATTGATTTCATCAATATACAAAATCCCTCCATGAACTTTTTGTAGGAGACCTTCCTGAAAAATTTTTCTTCCGAACCTGATTGTTTTTTCAACATCCAAACTTCCGAGTAAATTGTCTTCTGTAATATGCAAAGGCATATTTATAAATTTTCTTTCCGGAAACAGCTCTCCCAAAGCTCTTACCAGAGTGGATTTTGCCGTTCCTTTTTCCCCACGAATGAGTAAACCTCCAATTTTTGGATTGATATAATTTAATAGAAGTGCTTTTTTCAGCTTCTCCTGTCCTTCTACCGCTACAAAAGGAAATCCCATTTTATTCCCCTCACATTCGATTTATGATTTCTACAATACCCTCTTCGTCCAATACGGATTCTTCAAAAGCAGTTCTTCTCATTCGATGAGGAAAGACAAGAATTGCCGCTCTTACAATATCCTCTTTCACAACTTCCTCTCTATTTTCATAAGCAGCCATTGTCATGGCTGTTTTAATCAAGCTGATATCGGCTCTATGTCCATCTACCTCCAATGCAATGGAAATTTTAGCAGCCATTTCATACATCTCATCTTTGCATTGCACTCTTGATAAGCATTTTTTGCTTTCCTCTATCCTTTTTTGCAACCTATTTTCTTCTTCTTCATATTTTTTCAAAAAATTCTCCGGATTTTTTTCAAATTCCAATCTTCTTTTTATGATCTCCACTCTCTTGGTGCTATCTCGTTCTCCAACAACATTGACTAACAAGCCAAAACGATCCAAAAGCTGTGGTCTTAAATCTCCTTCTTCCGGATTCATTGTTCCCACCAGAATAAAAGAAGAAGGATGTTCAAAAGAAATTCCTTCACGTTCAATCCTATTTTTTCCCATAGCTGCCGCATCCAAAAGTACATCGACAATATGATCATCCAGAAGATTGATTTCGTCAACATACAAGATATTTCGATGACTTTCTGCCAGAATTCCTTTCTCGAATTTTTTTTCTCCCGTTTGAATGGCATGTTCGATATCCAAACTTCCAACCACTCTGTCTTCTGTCGCACTTACAGGTAGATTGACCACTTTCATCTTCCCTTTCCTTTTAGGAATTTCTTGTTTCTGTTCCCAAAAATGGAAACATTCCGAACAAAAATGTTCCACTTTGCCCGGTTCACAGTGAAACGCACAATCATTCTCTTCCCTCTCTCCTAAAAGATTCACCAAAGCCCTTACCATGGTTGATTTTGCAGTTCCCTTTTCTCCTCGAATTAGAACTCCTCCTATGGAAGGATTGATTAAATTCAGTATCAGGGCTTCTTTCATTTTTTCTTGTCCTACAATCGCCGTAAACGGATAATCTCTCTTTTGATCTTTCATATTTTTCCTTCCTCTTCCTCTTTCAAAATTTGAAATACCGCTTTTCGCAATACACAGTCTTTATCCACTTCTCCATGAACAGCATTTAACAACATTCTAGAAGGACAACAGCCCTTACATTCTTTATCATAAATACAGGAAACACAATTTTCATATTTTCCTGAAGGTAAAGCTATCCTTCGAATTTTTTCCTGTACATTTCCCATCAAGTATTCCTGATTTCCTATAAAAGAACTACATGGATAACTGTCTCCCTGTGGTGTTACCACCATAGACTGTCCCAAAGAGGCATAACAGTAATGTGTATTTTGACAGAAGTGTTTCCTTCGAAATCTTGCCTCTTCAATTTCCCGAATTCCCACTTTTCTTCCTGTCAATGAAAAAAGAGCTTTGCTCTTCTGATAAGCTTTTTTTAATGCAGGATAAACTTCTTCCTTTTTTACAGTTGTAATTTCCGGATGAAATAAGCAGTTTCCTCCTATTCTAAGTAAGTCCAAGCCTAAAGCTCTCACATTTTCGAAATAATAGGCATATTCTACAAGTTGTTCCAGAAAAGGAAGTGTCTCACTGCTCAGTACACAGTTTAAATTGATTTTCTTCCCCACTTCCTTTAAGGCGAGGATTCCTTCTACAGTTTTTTTTACGGAACCTCGTAACCTTTCATGCACTTCAATACAGGCATCAAAACTGATTCCAATATCGATTTCCATTTCCTGTAATTTTTCTGCAATTTTGTGACTTATTAAACTTCCATTTGTCTGCATTGAAAGTTTACAATCATAATGTTCTTCCTGTAAGTACTTGTAAATTTCCTTGATAAGCTCAAAATTCAATAGCGGTTCTCCTCCCGCAAATACAAGTCTAAAATTTTTATCCTTACACAACTCCATTGCTTTTCTGGCAGTTTCAAAACTCATATTTGTTTTTTGAAAAGCAGGGCTTGCATAACAATATTTACAATTTAAATTACAGTTATCACTTAACCAGAAGACAAGATAACGAATATCCGCTTTATTTTCTCTCAATTTTTTTCTCCCAATTTTCCGAAACATATTGTGTAAAAAGTATAATATATGCTTCTATCATATCTTCAATCACGCTACTCTTCTTTTTCCGATTCTGAAAAGGAAGTCCCAGAATATTGGAAATTTCTTTTCTCAGTAAAGAGCAATGCTCTCTTACTGTTTTTTCAGACAGCAATTTCCATTCCCACTGATCCAGCAGATGAAGATATAAAGAAGTCAAAGAAACCAAGTCTTCTTTTTTTTCCAGAGTTTCTATAAATTCCATATATTCAAGTTTTTTATTCTGTTTTTCAGAATTTGTAGCAATATAATCTTCCCATAGCCTTTCTGCTGTGATTCCATATCTTCTTCCCCTTCTAAAAATGGACTTCTGCTTTTCAGGACAGAGACCGCTTTGTTTTTCCAAAGCCTCTTTTACTGCCTGTTTCACAGCTTTTCCAATCAACTCTCCCAATTTGGAATGCTTTCCTGCATCCTGATAAATATTTTTCGACTCTACATTCGCATAGACAATAACACCATCCGTTCCCGAACCTGTTGCAAGTCCGGTCGAGTATTTGCTTCCTTCCAGTAACTCCTGAATTGCCGCAGTCTTTGCTTCCGTTACGGTAATAAAGCTTCTTGCCAAGGTGTGTGGAAAAAGTTTCCCGTCAATTGCCAATATAATATTGATGGTTCCATGGGGAATGTTTGTGATTCTTTCATTTTCTTCCACATAGGAAGCCGGATCTCCCACTCTTCCTCCATTGGTTTCAATTCCTGCGGTGACAATAGCCGTCAAGGATAAGTTTCCATAGTTTTGGCTCACTATGCTGACATTTTCCATATTTGCCGCTGTAGCAATTCCTGTCGTATGCTCTGCATCCAGCCCCGCCTCTTCTGCAATTAATTTCATATGTTCTTCGTAAGTAGGAGCTCTGAGTTGACACCCCATTCCCGGAGCTGCCTTTGCATCATGATTCAAAACAGCGGATATATTTTCTCGATATCCCCCATTTAAAATCCCCGTACTCAGCACCGCTCTTTTTCCGGAAAATTTTATAATGATACTTTTATTATAATGATATACCGTATCTCCACTTGTTAATTTACAAAGCATTTTTTCCTCCATGCTCACATCCTTTTAGAGAACTCAGAGAATATAAAAATCCAATGCTCCCGTAATTGGATTTCGATAAACTCTTGCTTCTATTTCATAAACCTGTTTTAAAAGTTCTTCCGTAATTACTTCTTCCGCTTTTCCATCTTTTATAATTTTTCCTTCGGAAAGTAAAATCAAGCGGGTACAATACTTGATCGCCACTCGCAAATTATGAATGACTGTAATTATCAATTTTTCTTTCTGTTTTTGTAAATTTTGAAATAATTCTTCTTCGTATCGCATATCCAAATTGGAACTCGGTTCATCCAAAAGTAAAATATCACTTTCCTGAGTCAGTATTTTAGCAAACATGACTCTTTGTACTTCTCCTCCGGAAAGTTCCAAAATAGATTTATCCCGAAATAACATGGTATGGGTTTGCTGCATATATTTTTCTGAAATGGCAATGTCTTTTTCTCCATAATCTTCAAAATTTTTTAAATGAGGATATCTTCCAAACATAACAATGTCAAGACAGGAAAAATCAAAAGAAAGATCCGTTTTCTGCTTCATAAAAGCGACCTTTTTTGCCAATTCCTTCTCTTCATAGTCTCGTATTTCCTTTCCCAAAATAAAAATATTTCCTTTTTCCACTTTATAAATGCCGCCGATGTTTTTCAATAAACTTGTTTTTCCGGAACCGTTAGGACCTATAATCCCTATCAATTCTCCTTTTTCCGCTTCAAAACTGATATGTTTCAAAATTTCCGTATTTTCTATGGAATAAGACAGATTTTCTATCTTCAGATACCTTGTTCTCATAAATTTCTCCCCTCTCTTTTCATTTTCAGAATAAGAGATACAAAATAAGGAGCTCCTATCAAAGAGGTAATAATCCCTACACTGATTTCTCTCGGTGCCAATATGATTCTTGATAGTAAGTCACTGAAAGTAAGAAAAAATGCTCCTGTCAAAAAAGAAGCTTTCAGAAGTTTCCGATTGTCCGCTCCAAGAATTCTTCTTAAAATATGAGGGACAATCAGCCCTACAAAACCTATATTCCCGCTGATACAAACAGAAATGGAGGTTAACAGTGCAATAGTCATTAAAATTTTTTTCCGCATTTTTTTAATATTGATTCCTAAAGACTTCGCCTCTTCATTTCCTAAAAGAAGGATATTCAACTCTTTCCCATACTGAAATAAGATGCCCGATAATATTGTAATGGGAAATACTCCAAATAAAAAATGCTCCCATCGTCTCCCCGACAAGCTTCCGATGGACCAAAATAAATATTCTCGTAACTGTGCTTCCACAAAATTGCTTAATATCATAGAGGTGAGAGCTCCTACAAAGCTGCTGACGGCAAGCCCGGAAAGGATCAAAAGCAAATTGTCTGTCTTTCCTCGCCAAGAAGATAAACGATAAACTCCACCTGCTATTGTCAATGCAAAAATAACAGAAAGTAAGGGCATTGCTATAATATATTTTGCACTGAAACCAAAGGAAATGGAAATAACAGCTCCTAAACTTGCACCGCTTGAAATTCCTACAATTCCGGAATCTACAATCGGATTTCTCAATAAACTTTGCATGGTACAGCCACAAAGAGCCAAAGCTCCTCCAACAATGACAGCAGTCATGATCCTGGGAAGTCTTACATAAAAAACAATAGGAATAAAACTTTTTTTACTGATGACAAAATTCGTAAAAAACAATTGATTGGATAAAATTTTTAGAATATCTTTTATCGGAACCTTAACAGCTCCATAAAAAAGAGAAAGGAAAATAGTAATTCCCAATAATATGAATAGAACAGCTGTATAATTCTTTTTTTTCTTTTGCATTCTCTATTTCTCCTTATATCTCCTTATATCTCATTTTTGATAAATCACTTCTGCCAATGCTTCTATCCCGTCAATCATATATTGAGAAGTTGGGGTAAGTTTACGGTATGGAAGAAAATAGACCTGTTTTTTCTGAACCGCCTTTACCGTTTGAAGGCCGGGATCCTGAAATATTTTTTTAGCTGATTCTTCCTTCGTATTATACGATTTCCAAATAGGAATAATCAGAATATCGGGATTGGCATCAATAACACTTTCTCTGTTGATTCGTTTTGAACCGGAAATCCCCATTTCAGAAGCGACATTAACAGCTCCTATCTGCTGTAACATATCATCAAAGGTTGTTTTCTTTCCGCTTGTTGTTTCAAAAGAAGTATATAAAAGGACTCTTACTTTCCTTTTCTTTTGGTTGGCAAAGATTTTTTTTTGTAACAGTTCCAATCTTCTTTGCATGTTTTGTGTAAGCTCTTCTCCTTTTTTCTTTTCCCCCAAAAGAGCGGCCAACTCTAAAATTACTTTTTTCTGTTCTTCAAAAGTATCCGGAGTTTTATAAACATAGACAGGAATTTCCATCTCTCTTATTTGTGATACTATTTCCTTTTTCATCCAATCCGCCGCAATCACAAAATCCGGCTCCAATTCTATGATTTTTTCCAAATTGCTCTCTATCTTAGGAAATTTTTTTGCCTGCTCCACTACATTGGAAACATCCGGATCCTGATTGATTTTTCCACTGAGAGCTGCAATTCTATCCGCTGCTACCAAAGATAAAAGCATCTCATCCCCACTCAAAGTTAAAGAAATAATTTTATTATATGCTTTATTTGCCTCTCTCGATACTTCCCTTCTCTCAGCAGCCGACAGAAAAGACAGGATCAGAAAAAAACAAAGCCCCAGTTTTAAAAGTTTTTTCACTTTTTTCTCCTCTTTCTTGCTTTAGAAAAAAGCAGGAGGAATTCCCCCTCCTGCCTCCATCTTATTAAAAATGATATTTGAATCCTACATAAACACTCTTTCCATCTGCAGGATAGAACACAGTTCTAGGTCCCGGAGACCATGTGCTTCTGCTAGAAGTTATCGTATTGGCATATTTTTTATCAAATACATTTTTGACTCCTCCGTATACTTCCATTCCATTTTCAAACGCATAAGAAGTATTGATATCCAAAGTTGCATAAGAATTATCCTTCTTAAAATAGTTGTCAAAATCATCTTCTGCATAAGCTTTGGATTGATAATATAAATCTGTATTTACTAAAAACTTATCCGTAACATGATAAGTTGCCCCTAGATTTAAAGTCCATTTTGGAACTCCTGCAAAAGTTTTTCCGCTATAAATTCCACTGGATACTTTTGGATGGATGTAAGAAATTCTTTCTCTTACACTTAATTTATCCAAATAATGGGTCAAAGACAATTGTGCCCCCGTTCTTCTTACCCTTCCGTCAAAGTTTCTGTTATTTGAATTATTCGGATTCGTTTTATCATAGTAGACTTCATTTTTGGAAGTAATATAGAAAATAGAAGAAGAGATTTGTGTATTTTTGAAATAATCCCTTAATCCTATTTCAAAAATATCATTTTTCTGTGTCTTTACATCTCCGTACCAAGCTCCTGCCTCTCCAATTGTCGGAGTTCTCATCGCTTTGGTATAATTGAAATATACATTTCCCGTATCGGAATATAGATAATTCACTCCCAATTCAAAGCTGTCATTATGAGAATATTTTGAATTCATCGGTTTAATTTCGGATAATGACCAGCCTGGTCCATAAATTTTGGAACTGTATTTATAATCCACCTTTTCATAACGATATCCTTGAGAAAATTCCCAGTTTCCCAAAGAAGTTTTATTCATAACATAGATTGCTTTGGATTCTCTTTCATCGTTGGGAGCTTTTTGCATCCTTCCGTTTACCAGAACTTTTTCTTTGAATTCCCGCTTTCCATCTCGGTAATCCCCACCTAAAATAACATAGCTGTTTTCTCCGTAAGTATATTTGAATTGAGGTTTTATAAAATATTCACTGGTAAGCTGATTTTGGTCGATGCTCTTTCCTCGATAATATCCTCCGTAGACTAAAAATTCCAAGGTATCTGTCAACTTTGTTTGATAAGAAAGATTATAAATATCCGTCACATCCTGTATTTTACCTGAATAACTTCCTATTTGTTTAGGATTTTCTTCATACTGTTTCTTTTCCAAATATCCGGTGTAATAATCCTTTCTTTCGTTATGATTATACTTGAAGCCGATACTTCCGTCTTCCAATTGATATTTTCCTTGTAACCAAAGGGAATATTTCTTATCTTTTTTATTTCTGTAATCGAAACTTTCTCCGCTCCAAGTTTTTCCATGTCCTCGATCTCGGTATTCCATAGAAGCATATCCGGAATAGGAAGCACTGACGGATAATTTATCTGTTAAAGCCGTTCCGTAATTTAAGCTTGCCCGACTTGTTTTCCAAGAACCGTATTCCAAGCCTGCACTTCCATAATGTTTTTTGTATTTCGGACTCTTTGTAATAATGTTAACAACCCCTCCGGTGGAGCCATCCCCATACATAACAGCTCCTCCTCCTTGAACAATTTCGATACGACTGATTTCACTTAGAGGAATGGAATTGATGTCCAATTTCACCAAACCGTTTAACGGAACTCCATCCAATAAAAGTATGCTGGAACTGAAACTGGATGCCGCTCCTGACCCCCGTAAATCAATAACAGGAGTTCCTCCATCCATTTTTCTTACCATAACTCCGGGTACTCCCTTTAATGCTTCATCTACTGTTAATGCCCCTTTTTCTTCCATTTCCTTTGCTGTAATTACCTGTATATTTTTGGCTGTCCTATGAGTTGATGTTCCGAAAGATTCAGAAGTTACGACTGTTTGCTCCAGTTCAATAGGAGAAATCTCCTTTGCAAAACCAAGACCGGAAGCTGTGGCTAAAATTGCTGTTACCATAAAAATTTTTTTCATCGTGTGAACCTCCTTTTATTTTAAAAATTCTATTCTTCTATTTCTTCTATATCTCCTTCTATGGAGAGATATATTTTGCTTAAGGCCTCTTTTCCTTTCGCCGTACTTTTCCACATTCCTCTTTTTTCGGCCTCCAACAACTTTTCTGTTATATTCAACAAAGCGTGAGAATTATTCTTCTTAATCCATTCTCTGTTTTCCGGATTTAAAATATATTTTTCCATGACCTTATCGTACATCCAATTTTCTATGATCTCAGCCGTTGCATCCCATCCGAATAAAATATCCATCGTGGAACTTAATTCCAATGCTCCCTTATAATCATGTTTTTTCAAACCGTCCAACCACTTTGGATTTAGAATTCTGGCTCTCATAATCCTTGCCGCTTCCTCTTGTAAGCTTTTTATTTTTATATTCTGAGGATTGCTGCTGTTCCCGCTGTAAGACTTCGCATTTTCGCCTTTTACATATCGTACCGCTGCGGTCAATCCTCCATGATAGGCATAATAATCATCACTTTCCAACATGTCGATCTCTATGGAAGGCTCATTTTTCACTGTCACTTCCGTTTTTTTCAAACGTTCCATAAAGACCGTTTCCAATTGTTTTCCATGAATATGACTGCTATAAGCATGAGCACTCCATTGGATATAAGCCCTTCCTAAATCTTCTCTCCTTGTCCAATTTTTGGATTCAATCAAGGTGGAAACTCCCGTTCCGTAAGTTCCCGGCGGACAGCCGAAGACTCTAAGATTGGAAAATTCCACCGCTTCTTCTATAGAACAACCTTCTTGTAATAAGATGTTGGTACTTTCTCTTATGTTTTTTTTGATATAATTGATGTCTTCCTCTTCTTCTAAACTTGCCACCATGTTTACCGCTTCTTCTATCAAACGAATAAGATTGGGAAAGGTATCCCGAAATAAACCGGAAATTCGTAAACTGACATCTATACGAGGTCGTTGAAGCTCTGCATAAGGAATCACTTCCAAGCCTATTACCCTATCTCCATTTTTTTGCCATACAGGTTTTACTCCCATAAGATAAAGCACTTCAGCAATATCATCCCCATTCGTTTTCATAGTATCCCCGCTATAAATGATCATGGCAATATTTTCAGGGAATCTTCCTTCTTCTTCCCTGTACCTTTCCATCAAGACTTCCGCAAGTCTTTTTCCCACCTTCCAAGAAGCTCTGGAAGGAATTTTGCAGGGATCTATCGCATAAAAATTCGTTCCTGTTGGAAGAATATTGATATTTCCTCTTGTTGGGCAACCTGATTGACCCGGAAGAACAAATTTTCCCATGACTCCTCTTAAAATACTTTCTTTTTCCTGGATACCTGCTTCTATCTTGGGAAGAATTCTTTCCAGAATATTCTTTTCCAAGTCCCGAATATACTTTTCTTCTTTCACATGATATTCAGGATATTTCAAAAAAATAGGCTCATAGGATTCTCGTTTTAAAATACTTTCAATAAGTTCATCTGTCATGTTACGAATATCATCCAAAATCATCAAGTTTGTTTTCCCGTTTTTATTTTCGTAAGGCTTTGCCTGCAGAGATTCCAAACTATAAGACAGACTTTTAGCTACTGCCTCTTCTGCAGCCATCATTCCGGAATTTTCCACATACAACAAAGCATGAATTAAAGAAACCAATCTTTGTCCTTTTTCGACCTCTCCTAAAATATGAAGACCGTCCTTTATCACAGAGGATTTCAATTCTTCTATATAGGAGTGCAGTCTTGTTAGAAAAATCTCTTCGTCCTTTCGAATCTCTTCTTCAGAGAGATTCATATCCATAGGATAATGGTATTTGAGTGCCGTCTCAATAATTCTTTGCTTTAGCTCTGCTTTTTTTCCATCCTGACCCAAACTTGCAAGATAATATTGTTTTATCAACTCATCCATCTCTTCTATTTCTTCATATTTATCTGAAAACGTAAGGGAAGGAATCATATGAGAAATCAGAATAGCATTGCTTCTTCTTTTTGCCTGGAGACCTTCTCCCGTTACATTTACAGAGTAAGGATAGAGATGAGGAATATCATCAATGTTAAAATCCGGACAACAGGAGCGACTCAGACCTATTTCTTTTCCGGGAAGCCACTCCAGAGTTCCATGCGTTCCTATATGATATACGACATTTGCTCTGAACTCCTCTTTTATCCATTTGTAAAAAGCATAATACTGATGAGGAAGGATAAAATCTGTACTATGATATATTTCTTCTGCCCTTTCTTCCGTGGCTCGAGAGGGCTGTAATCCGATAAAAACATTTCCGTTTACAATTCCGGGAATCGGAAATTTATCTTCGTATACCATCACTTCTCCGGGAGCTTTTCCCCACTGTTCCTCAATTTTCTTTTGTACTTCATTCTCCAGTTCCAAAAACCATCTTTGATATTTTTCTTTGGAAACGGTATCAATACTTTTTTCCATCACTTTTTCAACATTCAACCATTTTCGGTCATTGGAAACTCCTTGAATGATTTTATTGATAATTTCCTGTCCACTCTCGAAAGGATATTCCAAAAAAATTCCAATCTCTGAAAACCAATCTGTCATATTTTTTAAAGAATTCGGAGTGTCTAAGCCAAAAGCACTGCCGATCATATCATTTCGCGGAGGCATATTATGTAAAATGAGAGCAACTTTCTTTTTTCTATTAGGAATGATAGATAATTTTGCCCAAGATAATGCCAACCTCACAATCTTATTTACTCTTTCCACAATCGGTAAAAAAACTTCCCGCTCTCCCGATTCATCTTTTATTCTCTCGCAGGTACAGGCTGTTACGGAAATCAATTGTCCATCAAATTCCGGATAGTACACATTGGAAATCAATGCCATAGGATCCAAACCTCGAATATCTTTTTCCCAAGTTTCCCTATTTTGATAACTGCTCATTGCTTGGATTACCGGAATACCCAAATCTTGAAAAATACTTTTTTCAACAATCTCCTTTCCGTCTCCGGGATCCGCAAAAATGCTTTGAGAATATCCCATTAAATTAATAAGTACTTTCGGAATTAATTTCTCTTTATGATAAAAATAATGTTTCAATGTCCATCGAATTCCCTTGGATCTTATGTCAAGGTCTTCGATAGAATTTGTAAAAACGGCATAGGGAGTTGCTCCCAGATGTTCGATTTCTTTCATAAAACTATCCACTACTTTTATTCTTTTGGTATTCCAATCTTTTCCATGAAAAAGAAGAGCAATTACCAAAGGGGCTTCTGCCATGTTTTTTATAAACTCTTCTTCCTCCTTGATTCGAATTCCTGAGCTGTAAATTCCTTCCCAAGGAAGATATTGAACATTTTCAAAAGGATATTTCTTCTCTCCCAACATGGAAGCGGTATAAAGAATCATATTCCTGAAATTTTCTGCCCCTCCCAAAGTATAATATTTTTCAAGTTGATACCGCATGGAAATAGAGAGTCCCGCCTGCTCTACAAATTCTTTGTTCTCATCCTCAATGGTACTATGGATAAAACAGGGAATTTTCTTCCAGAAGAAAGGCTTACAAGATTCAAATTTATCGAAAGAAGAAACGCCTGCATGGAGAAGTATATAAATCATATCACTCTCCGGTAATTCTTTTTCCAAGCTTTGAGTTTCCGAAAGAGAAGAATTTAACTCGGAACAAAGAAAAAAAGAAAAGGAAAAGGAAGCAGGATATTCTTCTTCCAAGCTCCTATGTATTTGACTAAAAAGATATTTATCATCATAACTGGATATTATAAATAAAATCTTAAACATAGTCTGCTCCTTAAGAGTCCAACGAATAGATTACTTTCGCTATTTCTTCCATAGCCTCAATTATATAATGAGAATAAAGATAAATATATTTTCCTGGAATAGGATAAATTTTCTTATTTTTTACTGCCTTTAAATCCCTGTAGCTTTTATCTTTTTTTAAAAATTGATAAAATTTTTGATTTTCTCCCTGTTCAAACTTATTCCAAATAGGGACCAAAATAATATCCGGATCCATTTCAATAACCATTTCTTTTGAAATTTTGGAAAATCTCCCAATGCCTGCTTCTCTTGCTACATTGATTACATAAATTTTCTGAAGCATATCATCAAACATACTCCCTTTTCCGTTTGTTCCCTCATAATGAGAATATTCCAAAACACGAGGAGGTTCTTTTCCAGTTTTTTGTATTTTTTTCTGGAGAATTTCTAACCTGTTATCCATATTCCGAATAATTTCTTCCCCTCTTTTTTCTTCTTCCAATAAACTTGCAAGTTCTCGAATCAATCTTTGTTGTTGTTCATAATTAAAAGGATTTTTATAGATATAGATATGAATTCCTGCATCTTGAAGTTGATAAAGCATCTCTTGTTTTAACCAGTCAGCTATAATGACTAAATCAGGTTCCATCGAAATAATTGTTTCAATATTATCCTCTACTTTTTGGTGGAATTTTATCTTTTCTCCAAGGATAGAGACCATCTCATTATTTGCCGACTTTCCTCGAAAAGCGAGAATTCTGTCTTTATCAACCATATCAAATAAAATTTCATCTCCTGCCATAGAAAGAGAAATAATTCTGTTATATTTTTTGGAGTTTCCATTTTCCGCATATAAAAAACCTGTGATAAATAGCAAGAAATATAAGATACAAGTAAATTTTTTCATAATTTGCCTCCAATACAGGTATTTCCATTTTTCTTCTTAGAAAGTATACTGGAATCCAATATAGTAATTTCTTCTGCTGCCATAATAATAATTCATTCCTGTTCCGGCCGCATTTAATTTTGGAGTAAAATATTCCTTATCCAGAAGATTGTGAATCCCTCCATAAAAACTCAAGCCGTTTTTCATTTCATAGCGAAGACTGGTGTTTAATTCCGTATGCCCTTTCTGTTTTCCAAATTTATTATGATAATCATAATTTCCATAGGCACTTCCATAATAATGAAAAGAATTACTCCAGATAACATGATCTAATATTCTATAATCCATACCTAAACTATAAATGTACTGAGGGACTCCTGGAATCTTATTTCCGGCGAAAGTTCCTTTTTTGATTTTATGTTTTAAATAATGGAAACTTTCCCGTAACGTTAATTTTTCTAAGTATTGTTCCAGAGAAAGCTCAATTCCCTGTCTTATATTCTTTCCGGGCAAGTTATAATTTTTACCCAGCTTTCCATCTTCATAGGCAATATATAGAATCTCATTTTCGGTTCTGGTATGAAAGATAGAACCAGATATATACCAGTTCTTCCAAGCAAGCTTTCCTCCAACTTCAAAAGTATCCGCTTCTTGTATTTTTACATCGTATCCTTTTCGCCATCTACCTGCTTCATCTGCAGTAGGGGCTCTGAAAGCTTTTGTGTAAGAAGCGTATATACTACCTGTATCCGACAAAAGATAATTTGCTGTCAGTTCATAGGAATCCTGTTGGAAAGTTTTATCCAATAGAATTTTTTGTTTATGGTTTGGGGAAGGATACAACTTATCCTTTACATCATACTTGATTTTTTGATGTCGATATCCCTGTGTAAATATAAAATTTTCCCATTTTATATTATTGGTAAGAAACACTCCAACAGATTTTCTGCTTGTTTCTGTTTTAATGTCTTTTTTATATCTATATTTTGATTTCCCTTTCAGGAAATCTCCTCCTAGTATAAAGTAAGAATTCGGCATATATTGATATTTGATTTGTGGACTGATGTAAAAAGATTCCGTATCTCTTATGGTACTGACGGTATTTGTTTTTTCATCAATGGACTTATATAATTTATCTTTAAAATCTCCTGCAATATTAAAAAATAAATTTTTAGCCCATTTTCCCTCGTATTTTGCACGGTAAATTCTTAATTTTTCTTTTCCCTTTATATTTCCTGTTGATTTTTTAATCTTCCCCTCTTCTATTTGTTTCTTTGTCAGATAACCAGGAAAACGATATTCTGTTTCTGAATTCTGAAAATCGAAATAAATACTGTGCTCATTTTCTTTATATTCCATTCCCAAATTGATATATTCAATGTCTCTTGTGTGGTGATCCCGGTAATTTTTTTGCCTTCTATTATTATATTTCAAATCTAGAGAAAGCTGCTCCGTCAGGTTGCTCCCCAAATTTACCTTATACTCCTTTAAATCATAAGATCCTCCATCTATTGAAAAAGAACCGTAATATTTTTTGTTTTTTCCTTTTTTAGTGATAATATTGATAACTCCTCCGACAGCTCCTTCTCCATAAACTACGTTTCCCCCATTAGGAATAATTTCAATTCTCTCTACGATGTCAATAGGAATCAAATTCAGATTTACCGCTCCAGTATCTACTGTACTGTTATAGGGGATTCCATCTAATAAAAACAGAATACTTTGTTCTTCTTTTCCCGGAGCCATTCCTCGAAGAGAAATTTTGGGATCAGATCCGCCCATATTATTATAAGCAGTTAAGCCTGCAACCCCTCTTAAAGCATCTTCTATATTCTTTGCTCCTTGAATTTTAATATTTCTTGCAGTAATTACTGTAATATTCTTTGGAGTTCTCAAAATATTTGTTCCAAAACTTTCAGAAGTTATAACAGTTTCATTTAATTTGATAACAGGATTTTCCTCTGCAAAAATCTGATACGAAAGTGCTAAGGAAATCGACACTGCAACAAAGTACTTTTTCATTTTCCCTCCTTTTGAAAAACATAAAAATCCTATAAAAAAAACTCCAATTAGTCGAATATCCTAATTTAGAGTTTTCATCAAAAAAAGATAAAGAAAAAAATTCTTTATTTTCATGATATAAATTGGTAAGTCTTCTGACTCAGCTTCTCTCTACTTTCACGCCTTCCCAGTTTCCCAGTGGCATCTTGTGATTTCGTCCACCATACAGCAGTATTCACTGTGAGGGATTCTCACCCAACTTCCTCTATTAAGCTTTTCGCACCTAATTATTTTTTGTATTATTTCTAATAAAATAGTATATTATAAAAACAAAATTGTCAATATTTATCTGCTTTTTTTTAGAATTGATTTTTTTAAAATTGATATTTCGCTCCCACAAAGAATGTTCTTTCTTCCGCAGGGATGATGGTATACATTTTAGAACCGGTATATTCAAAATATTTTTCATTGAATACATTATTGATTCCTCCATACAGATGAAATCCTTTTTCATTTTGATAATGTAAAGATAAGTCCGTTACAGAATGAGATTTGATATATCCTTCTTCTTCTTTTTGTCTTAAATCACTGAAATTACTATATTTTCCATTGTATTTATATCGTAAACCGACTGAAATTTTTGGGCTAAAATGATATTTTGCTTCCAAGGTTAGAGACTGTTTTGGGACTTTGGGAAGTCCCGTATTGGACCAATCTACATAGTCATCCGGATCTAAGAATTGAGATTCTTTTCCGTTGTAAGTTCTTTTTCCTTTTAAATAAGCGTAACTTTCTTTTAATTCCAAGTTTCCTAATTTTTGGAATAGACTTAATTCTATTCCTTTTCTTTTGGTTTTTAGAATGTTGATGGTTTTCCTTCCGAATCCTAGTTCATTGAAAACATAATTTCGGCTCATTTCATTGTCTGTAAAAGAATAGAATGCAGTTAAGTTTATGGTAGTAAATCCGAAGTATTCTCTCCAACCGATTTCATATAAGTCATAGATTTCATCTTTTCCTTTTGTAGGCTTAATGTCTTGTTTGGAAAAGTCATCTGTAATTTCTAGACCATCAGGGGAAGTAAAGCCTCTTTCGTAACGAGCATAGATCCTTCCGGTATCACGATATTTATAGGCAAGACTGAATTCGTAATTGGTATTGTGACGATGGCTGGTTTCTTTTCCTTCATTTTTGGAAGCAACCTTGTCAAAATGCCAATAGGTATAATCTCTTCGAATTCCTTGTGAAGACTCCCAATTTCCATATTTTAGAGTATTCAATAGATAAAAAGCATTGGTTTTCTTTTTATATTTAAAGGAAAGCGGTCTGATGTAATAAGTTTTCTTTTTGTAATCTAAAAATTTGTAATCATTGTATTCCAATTTTGCATCCTGTTGGTAAGAATCCAATCCAATCAACAAGCTACTTCCGTCAAAAGCAGTATTCTTTGCATAGAAAAAGTCCAATTTATTTTTAACTCCGTAGGTATGATGATACATGGTCTGATCACTCAAAGCCATATTGGAAAAATGTCCCTTATTGTAAAAGGCATCCATAAGATAAGTTGAGTTTTCCCCAAGTCGGAAACGATAACTTAGATTGAAGCTGTCCATATTTCTCTTGGCATTGGAATATCCGTCCATCCATTTTTCAATTTTATGTCCGTCTTTGTCCAAACCGGCGGTTACTTTTTTCTTTTCCGGTCGATAATTTTTTCCATCCTGATTCAATTTTTTATATAAAATATTTCGAACAAATTTTCCGTCTTCTGTGAGAGTACTATATCGCAGAGACAAATTTTGTCTGTCGGAGATTTGATAATGTAATCCTGCCGTGAAATAGTTGCTATGTCGATAGGTATCTTTGAAATATAGATTCTGATTATTTCGAAGATATGATAATTGTACGTTTAGTTTCTTAGTAACTCTATGACCAAAGGCAAGATTATATTTTTCTCCACCGGTTCCGGCGGAAACTTCTACAATGTTTATTGGTCTGTGTAAACGACTTAGATTGGTAGTAATATTGATAACTCCTCCAGCTGTCCCGGAACCATAAATGATGGAACCTCCTCCGGGAATAATTTCAATTCTTTCAATATTTTCTACCGGAACTACGTCGTAATTCGTTTGCAAAGGATGGTTTACCAAAGTGGTAATCGGAGCTCCATCGATTAACACCTGCAAATTTTTTGCTGCATTTCCTTCTCCCTGACCTCGAATATCAATTTCTCCCCAACCGGTTGTTCCGACATGAATATTTGGGATATCTTGCAATACGGCGGATAAATTTGTATACCCTTTCTCCTGAATTTCTTTTTTTTCAATCACAATTATATTTTTGAGATTTTTCATCTTATTGATTTCCACATAATCGGATTGAATATTGCTTTCTGGTAGATGAATGGTTGTTTCTGCAAAAGAAACAGTATTACAAAATAAAAATGTTAAAAATAAAATGTTTGTTTTCATGCTATTTTTTCTCTCCTTCCATTTTTTTAATTTTAAATGTATTTAATTATATATAAGATTATTTTTTAAGTCAAATTTTTAATAAATAAAAATATCATTTTTTATTTTTATATGTAAGGAAAGAAAATAGAGTAAAAAAATTTAAAAAAATGATATAATATAAAATTAAGGAGGAAGAAAAAATGTTTCAATGGATTTATCAAATACAACAAGAAGACATCAATACAGGAAAGCATGTGGGAAATGAAAAAAGTTTAATTTTTTTCGAAAAAGTTAGAAAATGTTGGTTAGAAAGTCATGGTTATTCAGAATTATGTTTAGGAGAAGGCTTAGGAATGATACAAAAAAGTGCTTTCGTAGAATATAAAAAGCAACTTTTTTTAGGGAATACCATTACGGTTAAAATTGTCAAGATCGAGATTGAAAAACTTTTTTTCACATTTTTCTATCAAATTTGGAATGAAGAAGAGGAGCTTTGTGTAGAGGGAAATACAAAAATGTTAGCCTATGATTATCAGAAACAAAAAGTGAGAAAAATTCCCTCTCTTTTCTTGAAAGAATTAGAGGACTATTCCTCTTAGAGAGGACTTCTTTTTTTTGAAAAAATATGCTAAAATATAGGGAAAACAAAATAAGGGGAGAAAAAAATGGAAAATGTATTTCATGTTTTACAGGAACGAGGATATTTAAAACAATTTACTCATGAAGAAGAAATTCGAGAATTGTTGGAAAAAGAAAAAGTGACTTTTTATATCGGATTTGATCCTACCGCAGACAGCCTACATGTGGGACATTTTATTGCCATGATGTTCATGGCTCATATGCAAAAATATGGACATAGACCGATTGCTTTAGTAGGCGGAGGAACCGGAATGATTGGGGATCCTAGCGGAAGAACGGATATGAGAACCATGATGACGCGAGAGACGGTTCAGCATAACATTGATTGTATTAAAAAGCAAATGGAAAAATTTATTGATTTTTCGGACGGAAAAGCAATTTTAGCGAACAATGCGGATTGGCTATGGGATTTAAACTATATTGATTTTATTCGAGATATCGGTTCTCATTTTTCTGTGAATCGAATGCTGGCGGCGGAATGTTTTAAAAGCAGAATGGAAAATGGACTTTCTTTCTTGGAATTTAACTATATGCTAATGCAAGGATACGATTTTTTGGTATTAAACAAAAAATATGACTGTGTCTTACAATTAGGGGGAGATGACCAATGGTCCAATATGATTGCCGGGGTCGAATTGATTCGAAAAAAAGAACAAAAATCTGCCTATGCGATGACCTGTACCTTGCTTACCAACAAAGAGGGAAAGAAAATGGGAAAAACGGCAAAGGGAGCTTTGTGGTTGGATCCTGAAAAAACCAGTCCTTATGAATTTTATCAGTATTGGAGAAATGTAGATGATGCCGATGTGGAAAAATGTTTATCCTTGTTAACCTTTCTTCCTATGAAAGAAGTGAAGCGTTTCGTTTCTTTCCAAGATGAACGAATCAACGAAGCGAAAAAAGTGCTGGCCTTTGAAATTACCAAGATGATTCACGGAGAGGAAGAAGCTCTCAAAGCTCAAAAAGCGGCAGAGGCATTATTTTCAGGAGGAACGGATTTAACAACGGTTCCTAAGTTGGAAGTGGCTCTCGGAGAAGAATTATTGAATGCTTTGGTGGATAATAAAGTATTAAAAACCAAGAGTGAGGGAAGACGCTTGATGCAACAAGGGGCAATGAGTTTGGAAAATATAAAATTGTCCGATCCCGCTTATTTGATTTCGGAAGAAAGTTTTCATGGGGATGCTTTGTTAAAATTAGGAAAGAAGAAATTCTACCAATTGATTCGTAAATAAGGAGATACTCTTGGACATTCAAATTCGAAAAATGGAAGAAAGAGATATTCCGACCATTTATGAATATATTCACAAAAAATATGTAAAAAAATATTATAAAGAGGAAGAAGAAAAGCAATGGCAAGCTCATCAAAGTTGGTACCGTTTTGTACTTCATTCCAATGCCTACTTTTTTTATATTATAGAGCAGGAAACAAAATTCGTGGGAACGGTTCGATACGAGTTGGAAGAAGAAAAAGCTATTGTCAGTATTTTTATTCAAGAAGATTATCGGAATCAAGGCTATGCCAAAAAAGCTCTTTTGGAGAGTATGTCCGTACTTTCTTCGGAAATAGAAGTGGAAGGAATCATTGCTTTTATTTTAGAGGAAAATAAGTGTTCTCAAAGATTATTTTTAAATTGCGGTTTTCAAAAATATAAAAAGGAAATGTATCAAAAAGAAGTGAAACTAAGAAAGGACAAGAATGGATAAAAAACAAAGGGTGCGGGAAGTTCTAAAACGCTTGGAAGAAAAATTTGGGAAACCGAAGTGTGCCTTGGACTTCAAGAGTCCTTTCGAATTGTTGGTTGCTGTAATTTTATCAGCACAGTGTACAGATGTCAGGGTCAATATTGTGACGAAGCAAATGTTTCCCCATGTGAACACTCCGGAGCAGTTTGCCAATATGGAAGTGGAAGAAATTGAAGAGTGGATTCGTAGTACGGGATTTTATCATAATAAGGCAAAAAATATCAAAAAATGCAGTCAACAATTATTGGAATTATATGGGGGAGAAGTTCCTCAAGATATGGATAAACTTGTGAATCTGGCAGGAGTAGGAAGGAAAACGGCAAATGTGGTTCGTGGAGAAATTTGGGGCTTGGCGGATGGAATTACGGTGGATACTCATGTGAGGCGTTTAAGCAATTTGATTGGATTCGTGCAGGAGGAGGATCCCATTAAAATTGAACGAGAGTTGATGAAAATTGTTCCTAAAAAATCTTGGATTGACTTTTCTCATTATTTAATTTTACAGGGGAGAGATACCTGTATTGCAAGGCGACCGCGTTGCAATCAATGTGAGATTTCAGAGTTTTGCAAAGGGAAAAAAATAATTGACAAATAAAGTAAAGAATGATATAACATAATCAGGAAAGAAATTCTAAGATGGAAAGGAAGAAGGGATATGAGAGTATATTTGGATAATAATGCAACAACCAAGGTAGACCCGGAAGTATTTGAAGCAATGGTACCGTATTTAACGGAATATTACGGAAATTCGTCCAGTTTACATTTGTTTGCAAACGAAACCAGTCAAGCATTGAATGAGGCAAGAAACACAATTGCAAGAATTTTAAAGGCAAGACCATCGGAAATTATTTTTACAGCTTCCGGAAGTGAAGCGGATAATTTGGCAATTCGTGGAATTGCAAAAGCTTATAAACATAGAGGAAAACATATTATTACTTCGACGATAGAACATCCCGCAATTAAAAATACTTATTTGGATTTAGAGGAAGAAGGATTTGAAATAACTATGGTACCGGTAGATGAAAACGGTGTTTTAAAATTACAAGAATTAAAAAAAGCCATTCGTGAAGATACCATTTTAATCAGTGTCATGCATGCAAATAATGAAGTGGGGTCTTTCCAACCTATAGAAGAAGTTGCAAAAATAGCAAAGGAACATAGAATTTTATTCCATGTGGATGCAGTACAAACGATGGGAAAATTAAAGATTCACCCTGAAGAAATGGGAATTGATTTATTATCTTTTTCCGGGCACAAATTTCATGCTCCCAAAGGAATTGCAGCTTTGTATATTCGAAGCGGGGTTCGTTTCGGAAAAGTGTTGACAGGAGGAAGCCAGGAAAATAAAAGAAGACCCGGAACCAGCAATGTAGCATTTGCAGTGGGAATGGCAAAAGCATTGGAAATGTCTGTTGCTGTTATGGAAGAAGAATGGAAGCGGGAAGAAAGCTTACGAAATTATTTTGAAGAAGAGTTATTGAAAAGAATTCCTGAAATTGTCGTCAATGCAAAATCAGTAAAACGATTGCCCGGAACTTCCAGTATTACCTTTAAATATTTGGAAGGAGAATCCATTTTATTGACCTTAAGCAGTAAAGGAATTGCAGTCAGTTCAGGTTCCGCCTGTTCTTCTGACAGCTTACAGCCCTCTCATGTTTTATTAGCTATGAGTATTCCAGCAGAATGTGCTCATGGAACTATTCGTTTTTCTTTGGGAAAATATAATACGAAAGAAGAAATTGATTATACGATTGAAGCGGTTGTGGAAACGGTAACAAGACTACGAAGTATTTCACCTTTGTGGAATGCTTTTCAAAATAACAAATAGAGAAATTAGACAATAAAGTTTTATGAAAAAATTAAGGAGACGGTAAAGATGCAATATACAGAAAAAGTGATGAATCATTTTATGAACCCACACAATGTGGGAGTGATTGAGAATCCGGATGGATATGGAAAAGTAGGAAATCCATCTTGTGGAGATATTATGGAGATTTTCTTAAAAATTGAAAATGATATTATTACAGATGTGAAATTTAGAACCTTTGGTTGTGCTTCTGCAATTGCAAGTTCTTCTGTGTCAACAGATTTAGTATTAGGAAAAACTGTGGAAGAAGCACTGCAATTGACCAATAAAAAAGTAGTAGACGCTTTGGGGGGATTGCCTGCGGTAAAAATGCACTGTTCCGTGTTGGCAGAAGAAGCAATTAAAATGGCAATCGAAGATTACATGGCAAAAAAAGAAGCAAAATAAAAAAATATAAAATTATAAAGAAACCTCTACTGATTTATGATATAATAAACAATAGAGGTTCTTTTTTGATAGAAAGAGAATGGCAAATTATCGAAAATGAGAGAGGCAGTATATAGACATGAGAAGAAAATGGATAGTAGCAGGTTTATTGGGAATATCTTTATTAGTGCAAGCGGAGGAAATTCGAGAAATACAAACAATTGATCAATTATTACAAGAGGAAGTCATTCCTATTGTTGAAATACAAGAGTTAGAAGTAAAGAAAATAGAAACAAAGGTTCCAGAGACGGAAATTCCGGAAAAAAAAGTGATCGAGAAAAAGATAGAGGAGAGTAAAAAAGAAGAGAATAAAGAAAGGAAAGAACAGGAAATAAAAGAAGTTGTTCCGAAAGAAACAAAAGTTATCCCGGAAAAAGTACAGACAGTGAAAGAAATGAAAACTTCGGAGCTGAAAAAAATAGTAGAAAAACCTACAAAAGAGGAAAAAGTTTCGCAAGAAGTTATAGAAGATACTTATTTGGCAGGATTGGTAGCGGATACAAAAGGAAACATCTATTATAGTAAGAATATTGACAAAAAGTTGCCGATGGCTTCCATAACAAAAGTTATGACTTTATTAGTAACCTTTGATGCAATCCGAAATGGAGAAGCTCATTTTGAGGATAAGGTGATCATTACGAAAGATGTATATAATAAAGGAGGAAGTGGAATTTCCATGAAGCCGGGAGAAACTTTTACTCTTTTGGATCTGATTCGAGCGACTGCTATTTATTCTGCTAACAATGCTGCTTATGCAATTGCAAGGTATATCGGAAAGGGAAGTATTTCCAATTTTATAAAAAAAATGAACAAAAAAGCGAGAGAAGTGGGGGTTTCCAAAGAAATTTCCTACTACAGTCCTGCAGGCTTGCCAAGCCGTTACACAAAGGAGCCAATGGATATTGGGACTGCCAGGGGAATTTATAAATTGTCCTTAGAGGCGATTAAATATCCGGAATATATGAAAATTGCAGGAATCAAACAGATAAAAATTCATCATGGAAAAATCAATATTCGAAACCGAAATCATTTGATAGGAGAAGAGGGAATTTATGGAATCAAAACAGGATACCATAAGGAAGCAAAATATAATATTACGGTAGCCAGTAAGGATGACTCTCGAGAGTTCATTGTCGTAATTTTAGGGGGAGAGAGCTATAAGGACAGAGATAATGCGGTATTACGTCTTTTGGAGAAAGTAAAGCGAGAATTACGTTAGAGCAAAGGAGGAATAGAAGATGAAAAAATGGGGAATTTTAGTATTGATGATGAGTATAGCTTTGCATGGATTTGCAGGACCTTTTACAGTAAAAGACATTCCTAGAGATGTGGAAAGAGAGATTTTTAATCATTTTTCGGGTTCCGGAAAAGAACGAAGACAAGAGGTGGAAGATGCCAAAGAAGCCTATGTGCGTTTACAAAATAAGGCCTATGATTCGGATATTCCCAAAGAAGATTTAGAAATTATCATTGTTCGTTTGCATCAAATGTATGGAACTAACTTTCAAAAGCAGGTAGGAGAATTCGACAGAGAAGTGGATCAATACAAGGATATGGTCCGAAGAGTGGAAGAAAAAGTGAGACTGGAAACTCAAAAAACGGAATTGGAAAATCAAAAAGCAAAAAAAGAAATTGAAGAACTTTCTTTGCATCATGGAATGTCGAAAGAAGTTTTTCAAGCAATTCTGGAGAAGGCAGAAGAAAAGTACCCAAATGATTTTGTAGCACAAAAATATTTTTTGGAAGGTGCTATTGAATTTTCAAAACTAAAAAAATAAAAAGAAAAAAGAAGCTGGTTTGTTTGCACTGACCCCAGAAAGTTAGACAAATATTCGAAGAGAGCGTAGAAAAGAGTCTGTAAATTCTAATCATAGAAGATAGAATTTACAGAAATTTTTTCACACTCTCGAAAAACTTCATAGTCTCCCCTTGTTAGTTTCTCTGGACTCACTTAAAAGGAATTTTTATTTTTTTATGCTGCCTGAAAAAGAAAATAATAATTTATTATATTGAGTTACAGTTTTACAATATTCTATTGGAGAGCCATTCATATCATAGACTGTGCTAGTGGTAAAAAGTGCAGGGCTTCCTTCACCACTTTTTAAATATTGCGATTCAAAATTATCAATATAAGTGATCCCTATTGATTCTTCACCATCTTTTAAAGTTATAGAATATTTTGAATTTAAAATTTGATACAAAGAATTTTTCTTCAAATCATATTTTTCAATTCCTTCAACTTTTAAATATGGAATATAACTGTATTCTATTGTTATAGCCTCTCCATTTAAAATACGACATCTCACTAAATTAAAAATTTTTGTTCCTAATAGAACATGCAATTTTTGACTTATTTTTTTGTTAGCTTCTATAATTTTAGAAAAAATTACTTCTGAGGTTAGAGTTAAATTTTGATTTTTTGCCCATGATGACAAAGATTCCAAATCAACTAAATTCCTATTGTATTTTTCTTTTTTTATATAATTTCCGGAACCTCTTATAGAATATAATTTTTCTTCGAGAATGAGACTATATATTGCTCTACGCACAGTTTCTCTATTTACATTCCACTTATTACTAAGCTCTCTTTCAGCAGCTAATCTATCATTATTTTGTAAATTATTTTCTGAAATATAATATAATAATTCTTCTTTTACTTTTTCATAAGGACTTATTTCTTTTATTTTCATTTTTTTAGATGGTAGACATAATATTTTTTTCACTGTCATAATCAAAAATATGTATTCTATTCCAATGTACTCTTAATTCTACCATATCTCCTACCTTTTTTTCTGTTTTTGGATCAACTCTAGCAATAATTTCATTTCCCATCATATTCATATATAATAAAGTTTCTGCACCCATCATTTCAATAACATTAATTTTTAAATTGAGTGAAGAATATTTATCAGTTAGTGTATCCACAGATGTTTCATGAAGATTTTCAGGTCTTATCCCTAAATATACTTTCTTATTCTCGTAATTTTCTTTTTCGAATATTATTTTTTTCTCATCAGTTATCTCTAATCTAGTATTGTCATTTAAAAGTATATAAAAATCTTTTTTATCTTTTTTTACGGTACCTTCAAAAATATTCATTTGAGGACTACCAATAAATCTTGCCACAAAAATATTTTTTGGATGATCATACATTCTTTTTGGAGTATCTATTTGTTGAATTTCGCCTTCATTCATTAAAACTATTCTTGTTGCCATTGTCATAGCTTCAGTTTGATCATGTGTAACATAGATAAAAGTAGTATTTAATCTCTGATGTAATCTAGAAATCTCTGTTCTCATATGAACCCTCAGTTTTGCATCTAAATTTGATAGAGGTTCATCCATTAAAAATACTCTAGGTTCTCTTACGATTGCTCTTCCCAAAGCAACTCTTTGTCTTTGTCCTCCTGAGAGAGCTTTTGGATATCTATCTAGAAGATGATCTATTTCCAAAATTTTTGCTACTTCTTTTACTTTTTCTTCTATTATTTTTTTGGGAAATTTTCTTAATTTTAAACCAAATGCCATATTTTCAAAAATTGTCATATGTGGATATAGGGCATAATTTTGGAACACCATTGCAATATCTCTTTCTTTAGGATGAACTTCATTAACTTTTTTTTCATCAATATATAGTTCTCCTTCACTTATTTCTTCTAATCCAGCTATCATTCTGAGTACGGTTGTCTTTCCACAACCGGATGGACCTACTAATACGATAAATTCTTTATCTTGTATTTCTATATCAAATTTTTTTACTGCTGTGACATTTCCTGGATAAATTTTTTTTATATTTTTTAATGTTACACTCGACATTGAAATTTTCCTCCTTTTATCCTTTTACTCCACCAGAAGTAATTCCTCGTATGAATTGTCTTTGAAAAATGAGATATAAAATTACCATTGGCAAAACAGATAACGTTAGGCCAGCTAATAAAACTGTCCATTCTGTACTTAGACTGCTTCTAAGATTCATCATACCTACCGGGATAGTACGCAAACTATCACTTTCTATAAAAACCAAAGCAAACATAAATTCATTCCAACATGACATGGCTGTAAATAATGATGCTGTGGCAATTATTGGACGACACATGGGAAAAATAATTTTTGAAAAAACTTGCCATACAGAACAGCCATCTATATATGCTGAATCTTCTATTTCTCTTGGTAAAGAAACCATATAAGAATGTATTAAAAAAGTTGTAAAAGGAATTTTATATGCCGTATATGGAATTATCAATGCCCAATGAGTATTATAAATATGAAGTTTTTGTAGCATTTTATATAGAGAAATTAAACTAACTTGTGGGGAAAGCATTAATCCACCAACTATAAATAATAAAACTAATTTTCTACTTTTAAATTCAAATCTACTCAATGCAAAAGCACAACAAGTACTAATAAATAATGTTAATACTACTGAGAAAAAAGTTACATAGATACTATTAAAAAAATATTTTCCTATACCATTTCTCCAAGCTTTTAAATAATTTTGCCAAATATATTTTTCAGGTAATGCCCATGTATTTATAAACAGACCATGATTATCTTTAAAACCGCTAATAAGCATCCATAATAAAGGATAGATAATCATAATTGCATAAGTACATAGTAAGAAAAATATTAGTCCTCTTGGAATTTTTTTTATTAAATTTCCTATTTTCAACCTGATTATCCTCCTTATCATTTATAATTTTTTTCTTTTTCATTAATTTTCAATTGTATTAATGTAATTACAAATGTAATTATAAATATAATGCTTGCAATGGCTGAAGCATATCCCATTTCATCATTTCTAAAACCTGAGCGATATAGATATGATGCAAGAAGTTCCGTTGCACGTCCCGGACCTCCAGCTGTCATTACATAAACTTCATCGAATACTTTGAATCCACCTATAATTGTCAATATACTAGCTAAAAATATTGTATTTTTTACTTGCGGGACCGTGATTTTCCAAAATTTTTGCCAACCATTTGCTCCATCAATAATAGCAGACTCATAAATACCAACTGGAATTTTTTGAATAGCAACTAGGAATAGGAGCATGATATACCCTATCGATTGCCATTGTGATACAGCGATAACAGCATACATAGCTGTTTGTTTTTCACCAAGCCATGTATGAGTTAAATTTTCTAGTCCTACTGCAATAAGAGAACGATTTAACAGTCCAATACTAGGATTGTATATCAACTGAAAAAGCAAACCTATTACAGTTATTGAAATTACACTCGGCATAAAATATATACAACGAAAAAATTTTTGATATTTTCGAAAAAATTTTTCTTCCAAAATTGCTGCTATGATAAGCCCTATTCCTACCTGAAAAATAATAGATATAACACAATATAGTATGTTATTTTTTAAAGCTTGATAAAATACTGGATCTTTAAATAATCTAAAATAATTTTGTAATCCTACAAATTCTTTTTTTAAAGAAAAGCTACTCCAACGATAAAGACTGTACACAAAATTTTCTAGAATAGGAAAATAGATAAAAATAAGTATAATAACCAATGCAGGCAACATAAAAAGAAAAGCAGTCTTTTTATTGTTATAGAGATTCATTATCTATCACTCCTTAACATATTATTTTTATGTAATTATTTTGTAGTTTCTTTGACTTCTTTTGCCATATTTTGTACTTCAGTCATAATTTCTTCTGCCGTTTTATCACCATTAAATAATTCTTGTAAATCAGGTAAATAAACATCTGCTATTTTTATATTAATATCTGTATCCAACCATAGTGCCATACCTTCAGCTTCTTCCACTGCTTTTAATCCTTCCACTAATTTTGATATAGAGTTAGAACTATTTACTGCATTTTTTATTGGACTTGGCCATCCTAACATAGCTACTAATTTTTCAGCATTTTTTTGATTTGTTAAAAATCTTAAAAATTTGATTGCTTCTTCAGGATATTTTGTTTTAGCAGATATCATAAATCCATCTGGAGCACCTGTTAAGAAATTTTGATTTCCTAGAGCACCTTCTACACGAGGCATAGCAAAGAATCCCCAATGATCTCCTAGTTTTTTTTCTACATCTAAAAATTCTTCTAATTCAATATAAGTCATTGCCACTTGACCAGCATAGAACATTTCTAATGACATATTATGTTCAACAGAGTTTATACCTTTATTAAAATATCCTTTATCATTCAATTCTTTTAACATTTTTAATGCTGTAACATAACCTTCATTTGTAAATTCACCTGTTTCAGCAATATAGTCTTTTTTTCTAATATCATCTGGAACCATTTTTTGATTTAATCCAGTAATATAATGGCATGCTGCCCATGGATAAATATTTCCTAATCCTATAGGAGTAATTCCTTTTTTCTTTAAGATATCACAATTATTTAAAAATTCCTTCCATGTTTCAGGAGCTTTAATTTCATTTTCTTCAAAGATTTTTTTATTATACACGAAAAATTTACCATTGATTCTAAAAGGAATTCCATAATTTTTTCCATTGTCAGAGAAAGGTTCCAATCCTGCTGTCATAATACTATCTTTCCATTCTTTATCTTTTTCTAAATAAGGGGTTAAATCTAAAGCATTTTCTGAACGAATAAATTTTTTTGCAAATTCCCCACTCCAAGAAAAAAATACATCCGGTTGTTCATCAGTTCCCATTAAAATTCTTAATTTATCTTTTATTGGTTCTTCACCTACCCCTTCCATTACAATTTTAATGTTAGGATTTTCTTTTTCAAATTCTGCAACGACTTCTTTAAAGTAAGCACTGTTTTCTTCTTGAGGCCATTTGTGTAAAAATTTTAGTTCTATTTGTGCTGTAGATACATTTTTTTCTTCATTTTGTTTATCATTTCCACAACCTATGAATATCATATTGAAAAGTGCTATTACTACAAATAATATCATTTTTAAAAATTTTTTCTTCATTTTTCCTCCTCCTGAATTAAATACTTACCCCATATCCAAAAGCACCATACCAAGTACAATTATTCGCAGCTTCTTTTGCTGCTTCTTTCAGAAAAACTTCTACTTCTTCTTGAGTTATAATACCAGCCAAAACTCTTGCAATAAATGTATCACCTGCACCTAATGTATCAATAACGGATTCAACAGGAAAAATATTTTGTCTGTATATTTTTCCATTTACTTTACAAAACGCCCCCTCCTTTCCTTTGGTTACTATTGATAATAAAACTCCATTTTTTTCAGATTTATCAAGTAATTTATAAATATTTTCTTCCGACATTTGACTTCCTGAAAAAAAAGCGTATTCAATATATGGTAATACTTTTTCAATATAATTATTGTCAAATTCATCAGAAAAATCAAAGCTTATTTTACTTCCATTTTCTTTTATTTTTTTTAATTCATTCTCTAAATTAGAATAAATACTTGTATGAATAATATCAAAATTTTTTATATAGTCAAAATCATCTTTATTTAATTTTAAAGTAGCTGAAAGAGCTAAATCACTTCCCATAAATACTCTGTCATTATCAATTAAAGTTATTTTAGAATATGAATTATTTCCATTTTCTACTCTTATATGAGAAATTTCAATTCCTTCTTTTTTTAAAACTTCTAATAGATGTCTTCCACCTTTATCATTTCCTAGAACCCCCAGATATGAACTATTTATTCCAAATTTATGGGATAAAACTGCAACATTTAATGCATTTCCTCCTGGATACATTTTTTTTTGATAAAGATAATGGTCTAATACATTATCTCCCAATCCAAGTAGCCTTTTTATACTTTTCATTTTAATATTTCACCAATCCACCATAATATCTTCTGTCATCTGGATTATGGTTTTTATATATAGATAAATAGTAATAGAAGAATTCTAAAGGAACGAATAATATCATAGGTGTTAACATAGGGTGAAGATTTTTTTCGTAATCATTGATGTCAAAAACCATATAATCTTTATTTAGTTTTTTTACAAAATCTATGGTTCTTTGCGTTATTTTTCTAGAATCATCATTTCCTAAAAAGAATACATACGGAACCCCATTTTCTACCACTTCTAAAGGACCATGTCTAAATTCAGAAGCATTGATACAACTTCCATGTGTCCATGTAAATTCTAGCATTGTAATAATTCCTTCTTTATAGGCTAATGGAAGTAAAGGACCAGCTGCAACTGTATAGATCATATTGTATTTTGCTGCTATTTCTCCTCTCTTTTTTGAATCTTCCTCTACCTCAGAAAGTAATCTTTCTAAGATAGCAGGAATTTTTTTCATATCTTCCAATATTTTTTCTACCTCTTCTTTATGTGCTTTTGTTTTAATTAACATTAAACTCAAATAATAAGTTATTAATAAATGAACTTCCCAAATACAATCAGCTTCATATCCAATTACAAATTCTGATTTTTCTGCTAAAGGATTTCCTTTTTTATTTTTTGTTATTCCAATAGTCATAGCATTTTTCTCTCTTGCTAGTTCTATAGATTCATATACCTCTTGTGTTGTTCCGGAATCTGAAATTCCAATTACAAGACTTCTCTTATTTAATATAAAAGGTGAATGAGAAAGAAAATCCATTCCACTATATGCTTTACAAAAAATATTTGAATATTTTTCAAAAAGCATTTGTGAAGTTTGACATGCACATAATGGAGAACCACAAGCAACAAAGAATACATTTTCTATTTTCCTGTCATTAATAATTTTTAGTAGGATATCCATTTCTTTTGTCAAATCATTTAGTATATGTTTTGTTTCTCCTACCATATTTTCTGTTACTAAAAAATTAACTTTACTTTTGTCTAGTTCTAACACTTTAACACCTCTTTTCTATTTTTTGTATAAAAAACATACCAATTTATATTTTTCTTTTATTTATAAATATTTTTTATTATATATTTATCATAAAAATTATATTTATTTTTTTTAATATTATATTTTTATGCTGTTTTCTTCATTATACTTTTCAAATTTTTATTAGTCAATAACTTTCGCTTTTTCCATACCAATTTTAAAAAGTTGATATTTTTGAAATAAAAAAAGAAGCTAATCAACGAATTAGCTTCAAAATTAAAAAATATTTTTATTCTATTTTATAAAATTTACATGATAATTTAAAATATCTCCACGAGAAAAATGATTAAAATATTCTACTTTTCTTCCTAAAGAATCAATGTTTATTCCAGAACATTTTAAAATAAAATCCTCATTCTCAATATTTAAAATATTAGCATTTTTTTTATTTATTTTTACAATTTCTAATTCTTGTATAGTTTCTTCAATTAAAATTTTATAAAAATAAAAAACTTCTGAGATAGAGTATATAGATAATTCAATATCTTCTATTCTTGGAAGAATATATCTGGGAATAAAACTTTCTTGTATAGAAACTGGTTTTCCATTTTTCATAACAACTTGCTGCACATAATAAATTATATCTTCAGGATCAATTTTTAATAGTTTTGAATAATATTTTCCAGCTTTTCTAAAATATTTTTTTATTGTTTTTACTTTTATTTTTTCATTTGCACATTCTGTTTTTCTAATAAAACCTTGTTGATAAGTTAATTTTTTTTCTAATTTTTCTCCTTTCACATAAATTCCTTTTCCTTGAATTTTTTTTAGTAATCCCTCTTTTTCCAATAATTTTAAAGCATTTCTGACAGTTTTTTTATTTAATCCGTATGTTATTGATAATTCAGATTCAGAAGGGATTGCTGTTCCAAGTGGGTATTCTCCCATTTCTATTTTATTTCTTATAATCTCCCTAAGCTGAATATAATAGGGAGAATTATATTCCAATTGTTTTTTATTATTTTTTTCCATAGTTATTTACCTTCCACAATAGATATTAATATATATAAAATAAAAAAAAGATTTTACTCAAGATTCAAGATTTAAACAGAAAATTTGTAGAATCATTTATAAAAAAATAAAGCTTTTTCAAGACAAAATAGAAATAACTTTTAGAAGATTTTCTAAGGAATTTGAAGCTACTTCTAGTGAACCTCTCTCACTTAACATTACTTTGTCATTTTTGAAGTGGGAGCTTTTTCTTGGGAAGTAGTTGCTTTTGTTAGCCAACTATATTTACCAAGCTAGCCAAGATACATCAGCGATAGATTTTGCGAGTTGATGATTACGAAGCAATCCTTTTGTGTTTAAGTCTTCCATACAGATAATATCGTGGTTTTTGATAATATAGGTACTGAAATATCCGTTTCACATAACAAAGATTACCACTTCCATCGTCCACCTCCCTCAAAATGATTTCTTCTTTTGTCCTTGTTCTTCTATATATTTTTTAATGACTTCCATAGGAGTTCCCCCAGTAGTCAACAAACAAAAACTTTTAGACCAAAACATTTCTTTCCAAAGATATTCTCTTATATGTGGAAATTCTTTTTTTATGATCCTAGAGCTTGCTGATTTATATGCATTTATGAATTTCGTCAATTCTGTTTTAGGATGAGCCTTGAACATGATATGTACATGGTCTTTGTCGTGATTCCATTGTACTAAAGTAATATGATATGGAACTCCAATTCTTACAAACATATCTTTAGCAAACTTAGAAATGGTATCATCAAATACCTTTCTTCTATATTTTACTACCAGAACTAAGTGATAACACAACAAAAATACCGAATGACAATTACTATCTAATTCCATTGTTTTTACTCCTATTTTTATATATTTACTGATTATATTGTACCAATTATACCACTATGTTCTCTAAAAAACAATAGGGCAATTCATCGCACCATCTATAGAGGTGGGTGACTTCTTGCCCGTTAGGTTAAATTCTGTCACATCCGTAAATCACTTTTGATTCGGTGTGCTTGCTTCAGAATTTCTTTGGATATAATTCGGAGCTATAGTTCCAATTTTTGAGTCCCTTCTTTTCTGTTTTTTTCTTTGCTATTGTCATAGTTTTCTTCTTTCTTCCTTTTTTCTCTATGACACAACATATTTTGTAATCCAATCTTTTTTAATAATCCAGTACTCGACAAACCATATTCCAAAGAAACGAAATTTATAGAATGATTTTGAAGCAAAACTTTTTCTATCATTTTTACTTTTAATTCTTTCGAATAAACATGATTTTTATCATTTCGTAAAATATCATATCCGTGTATTTAAAGAAGCGAAAGTAAGTACTCGATATTGGATTCCTGAATGGAAAATCTTTTTGCTAGAGAAGAAATCGATTCTCCTTGTTGTCTGTGCTCATAGATTCCTATTTTTTGGTCTCTTGTTAATTTTGACATAAAAAAATGCACCTCCATCTTGTGTCCAAGATTTTGGGTGCAATATAGTTTGTCAAAAAAATCGGCTTTTTTTTATTCGTTGTTCAATGAGAAATGTTCAATTTTTAAAAAGTTAGTTGACATTTTGTTACAAAATGTGTTATATACTAAGTATGTACACGAGAACATTTTTAGAAAGGAGATTCATATGAAAAAATTATTGAGCATTTTATTTTTCACTTGTAGTTGTTTTAGTTTTGCGGAGCATCGAATCAGTTGGGAAGCAGTGGGAGCATTACCTGCTCAGAAGTCTTACGACAAGAATATCGGAACAGCCGGTTTGTTACAAGGGATGATTGATGATTATGTCATTGTGGGAGGAGGAGCAAACTTTCCGATAAAACCTTTGACAGAAGGCGGATCTAAAGTGACTCATAAGGATATTTACTTGTTGAAAGAAAGTAAAAATGGATTGGATCTTGTGGAACAAATCCAATGGAATACTCCGATTGGTTATGGAGCGAGTGTAAGTACCGGAAAAGAAATCTATTACTTGGGAGGAAGTCCGGAAGCTGCTCATAATAAAGATGTTTTAAAAGTAAGTGTAAAAAACGGAAAAATGAAAATAGAAAAAGTAGCGGAATTGACACATGGTTTCGAAAATGGAGTGGCTACTTATCAAAATGGTAAAATTTACTATGGTGTTGGAAAGATAGAACACGAAGAAGGAAAATTAAAAAACAGCAATCGTTTCTTTGTCTTGGATTTGAAAACGGGGGAAAATAAAGAATTGGCAGCTTTTCCGGGAGAAGCAAGACAACAAACGGTAGGACAAGTATTGAGCGGAAAATTCTATGTCTTCAGTGGAGGAAGCTCCGTATCCTATATTGACGGATATGCTTATGATTTTGAAAAAAATGTTTGGGAAAAAGTAGCGGATGTTGTAGTAAACGGAGAAAAAATTTTGTTGTTGGGAGCAAATTCTGTAAAAATATCGGAAGATGAAATGTTGGTGATTGGAGGATTTAATCACGATTTATGGAATGAAGCCAGTGATAAATTAAGCAATTTAAAGGATAAAGAATTGGCGGATTATAAGGCACAATATTTTGGGAAAGAACCTTTTCGTTATGGATGGAATCGTAAGATTTTGGTATTCAATGCGAAAGAAAATAGATGGAGAAGCATTGGAGAAGTTCCTTTCGATGCACCATGTGGGGCTGCTTTGTTGAAGCATGGAAATATACTGTATTCGATCAATGGAGAAATTAAACCCGGAGTGAGAACCCCAAGAATTTTTAGAGGAGAGTTCCGTTAGTCTATGATGACCCAAAAAAAAATAGCGGAAATGTTGGGAATCAGTCGAACGACAGTTGCCAGAGCTTTACAAGAAAATTCTTCTATCAAAGAAGAGACACGCAAGAAAGTTTTGGATTTGATACAAGAAACCAAATATGAAAAGAATTATTTGGGAAGCTCCTTAGCAGGAAGAAAAAAGATAGTGCATGCCTTTATAGTAAAATCAAAAAATGAATTCTACACCGGTGAAATTCAAAGAGGCATGCAAAAAATACAACAAAAATATGCAAAATATCGTTTGGAAATAGAAGTTCATCTTCACGATATTCATCAAGCTCAGGAACAAGTTGCAGCGTTAGAGAATATTCTATCTCAAGAAAAACAAGTCGATGGAATTTTAATTGTACCTTTGGAAAAAAAGAAAATTTATCATGTAATAAAACCTCATTTAAAAAAAATCCCGGTGATTTCTTTAACAATGCAACTTCATTCCGATATAGCTCATATAGGAACCGATTATCATAGACAGGGAAGAATTGTAGCCAATATTTTGGCTCACTGTTTAAGGAAAGGAGAGAGCTTGGTTATTTTAGACAATGGAGATGATAAATTATCCACCCAAGATTATTTGGAAGGATTTTGTGAAAGAATTTCGGAAGAGGAGTTGGATATTTTGGGACCCTATTCCTGTCAAGGAATTCAAGAAAGTGTAGAACTCTTAAAAAAATTATCTCAAGAAAAGAAAATTCGGGGAGTGTTCAGCAATCGATATGCACAGGATATTATGAAAGAATTGCCGGATTCCTGGTTTGTAGGAAAGCATATTGTTGTGAACGGAATGAGCGAAGAAATTGAACAGTTGTTGTTAGAAAAAAAGATAATTGCAACGGTGACGGAAGAAGTTTATGAAGAGGCTTCCTTTGCCGGAAAATTATTATTTCAAACTTTGTATCAAAATAAAAAAATTCCAAAAATATGGAGTAAAACAAACTCCAAAATAATATATTTAGAAAATTTAGAAAAAAAGTAGGAGGAGAACGAGTATGAACTTGAAAAAATTAGTAGCAATGGGATTAGTATTTGGAGCAATGGCAACTGCGGCATTGGCAGCGGAATATGAATTGAAAATGGGAATGACGGCGGGAACTTCCTCAAATGAATACAAAGCGGCACAATTCTTTGCAAAACAATTAAAAGAAAAATCCAAGGGAGAAATTGAATTAAAATTGTATCCGGACGCACAACTTGGAAAAAATGACTTGGATATGATGGGACAATTGGAAGGAGGAGTTTTAGATTTCACTTTCGCGGAAATGGGAAGATTTTCCACATTCTATCCGGAAGCGGAAGTGTATACTCTACCTTATATGATCAAAAACTTTAAACATATGCAAAATGCAACTTTTAACACAAAGTTTGGAAAAGATTTGTTGAAAAAAATTGAAACAAAGAAAAACATCATTGTATTATCTCAAGCCTATAACGGAACAAGACAAACCAGCTCCAACAAGGCGATTAACTCTATCAAAGATATGAAGGGATTGAAATTGAGAGTTCCGAATGCACCTGCAAACTTAGCCTTTGCAAAATATTCAGGAGCTGCACCTACTCCAATGGCTTTCTCGGAAGTATATTTAGCTCTTCAAACCAACTCTGTAGATGCACAAGAAAATCCGTTGTCAGCAGTAAAAGCTCAAAAATTCTATGAAGTACAAAAATACATTGCCATGACAAATCATATCTTAAACGACCAATTGTACTTGGTAAGTGCTTCTACCATGGAAGATTTACCGGCTAATTTACAAAAAGTAGTCAAAGAAGCGGCGATAGAAGCAGCAAAATATCATACACAATTATTTGAAAAAGAAGAAGCTTCTTTGAAAGATTTCTTCAAACAAAAAGGAGTTAAAATTACAGAACCGAAATTGGATGAATTTAGAGCAGCGATGAAACCTTTCTATGATCAATATACAAAGAAAAATGGAAAGATAGGACAAGAGGCCTTAAAAGAAATTCAAGCTGCCGCTAAATAGGAGGAAGAGTCATAGCTATGAAATTTTTTAATAAGTTAGAGGAATGGATTGGAGGAACATTATTTGTAGGAATGTTCATCGTCCTTGTATTACAAATTATATCACGACAAATATTGGATGATCCTTTGATCTGGAGTGAGGAACTGGCGAGATTGTTTTTCGTATATGTGGGAATGCTGGGAATCAGTATGGGAATACGTACACAATCTCACGTTATGATTGACTTCGTGTATGCGAGATTGCCTAAAAAACTGCAAAAAGTAATTTTTACGGGAATTCAAATCATTATTTTCTTATGTATCACTTCTTTCAGCTATTTCGGATATTTATTGATAGAGAAGAAAGCGGATATTGAATTGGTATCTTTAGGGATTTCGGCAAAATGGATGTACATTGCTTTGCCGGTCATTTCGATTTTGATGTTAATTCGTTTTTTTCAAGCCTATCAAGAGAACTGGGAAAAGGAAAAAGTTTTGATTTCTCCCAAAATTATTCTCGGTTTTATGATTCTTTTCATGGCACTGCTGATTTTTCAACCCTCTGTCTTTAAGATCTTTAAAATGACACAATATTTTAAATTACGGGGAAATTCAGTGTATGTTGCCCTAGTGTTATGGTTGATCTTGATTTTCGCGGGAGTTCCTGTGGGGTGGTCTTTATTGGCTTCCTCTATGGCGTATTTCTCTATGACAAAATGGGCGGTCGCTTATTTTGCTTCTTCTAAATTTGTAGATAGTGTGGACAGTTTCAGCTTATTGAGCGTTCCTTTCTTCATTTTGACAGGAATTTTGATGAACGGTTCCGGAATTACAGAAAGAATTTTCTATTTTGCAAAGGCAAGCTTAGGACATTATACAGGGGGAATGGGACATGTCAATGTGGCAGCCAGTTTGATTTTCTCCGGAATGTCCGGTTCTGCGATTGCAGATGCCGGAGGATTGGGACAATTGGAAATCAAAGCCATGAGAGATGAGGGCTATGATGACGATATTTGTGGGGGAATTACGGCGGCTTCTTGTATTATAGGACCTTTGGTTCCTCCAAGTATCAGTATGATTATTTATGGAGTCATTGCAAACCAGTCGATTGCCAAATTATTTTTAGCAGGCTTTGTACCGGGAGTTTTGACAACCATTGCTCTGATGATTATGAACTACTTTGTATGTAAAAAAAGAGGATATAAAAAAGCAAAAAAATGTACTCCGAAAGAAAGATGGGAAGCTTTTAAAAAGGCATTTTGGGCTTTGTTAACTCCGATTATTATCATTGGAGGAATTTTTTCCGGAATGTTTACTCCGACAGAAGCGGCTGTTGTAGCAGCTCTGTATTCCGTGATCTTAGGAATGTTTATCTATAAGGAATTGACATGGAAAGGATTATTTCAACACTGCGTCGAAGCAATGGCAATCAGTGGAGTTACCGTTTTGATGATTATCACGGTTACCTTCTTTGGAGATATGATTGCGAGAGAACAAGTGGCTATGAAAATTGCGGAACTTTTCATTCAATTCGCAAGTTCACCTTTGACAGTATTAGTCATGATTAACTTGCTGTTATTGTTCTTGGGAATGTTTATTGATGCTTTGGCACTACAATTTTTGGTATTGCCGATGTTAATTCCTGTAGCGGAACAAGTGGGAATTGATTTAGTCTTCTTTGGAGTTATGACAACCTTGAATATGATGATAGGAATTTTAACTCCGCCAATGGGAATGGCATTGTTTGTGGTGGCACAGGTAGGAAAAATGCCGGTAAGTACGGTAACGAAAGGAGTATTGCCTTTCTTACTTCCTATTTTTATCACCTTGGTCGTGATTACCTTATTCCCGCAAATTATTATTTTCCTACCGAATTTAATCATGGGAGCTTAGTGTATGAAACAGGATAAAATCATTGCGATTGACATAGGTGGAACAAATATTAAATATGCTTTGGTATCTTCCGGAGGAGAGATTCTCTCCTCCGGAAATCTTCCTACGGAAGCGGAAAAAGGAATGGAAACTTTGCTTTTCAAATTGGATGAACTCATTCAAACATACTTATCGGAAGAAATTTTAGGTCTTGCCGTTTCTGCAACCGGTCAGATTGACTCTATCCAAGGGAAAGTCGTAGGAGGAAATCCTATTATTCCCGGTTGGATCGGTTGTAAATTGGTAAAGATTTTGGAAGAGAAATATCATTTGCCATGTGTTTTGGAAAATGATGTCAACTGTGCAGCCTTGGGGGAAGCATGGTTGGGAGCAGGAAAAGGAAAAAAAGATTTTCTGTGTCTAACAATTGGAACAGGAATTGGCGGGGGAATTATTCTGAATCACCAATTATATCGAGGAGCCTCTTCGGTAGCCGGAGAATTTGGAAAATTATATTTACAAAATAAGCAGGAAGTTTATGAAAAATATGCTTCTATGTCCGCCCTTGTCCAAAAAGTACAGGAGAAAACCGGAAAGCATTGGAATGGAAAAAAGATTTTCGATGTGTATTGGCAGGGGGAGGAAAATATTGTTTCCATCGTAGATGAGTGGATTCATGATATTGCGGAAGGACTCAAAGTATTACTCTATCTTTGGAATCCCGGTTGCATTATTCTGGGAGGAGCTGTGACTCATCAGGGGGAAGCTTTTCAAAAGAAGATAGAAGAAGAATTACAAAAGCAAATCACTCCCAATTATTTGGAGTGTTTGGAACTTAAATTTGCAAACTTAGGGAATCATGCGGGCTTATTAGGAGCAGCATTCCTATTATTAGATAAAATGAAACAGGAGGAAGTAAAAGAATGAAAGGAATTTTTTCGGCATTGATGGTGCCTTATAACTTGGATGGAACAATTAACGAAAAGGGACTTCGAGAATTGGTAAGACACAACATTGATGTCATGAAAGTGGACGGTTTATATGTTGGAGGAAGTACGGGAGAAAACTTTATGATTTCCACAGAGGAAAAGAAAGAAGTTTTCAGAATTGCAATGGAAGAAGCAAAAAACGAAGTACAGATGATGGCACAAGTGGGAAGTATCAATGTAAAAGAGTCTGTAGAATTAGGAAAGTATGCAACAGAATTGGGATATCCTTGTTTGTCAGCCGTGACACCTTTCTACTATAAATTCAGTTTTGAAGAAATTAAGGAATACTACGAAACCATCGTAAGAGAAACTCAAAATAACATGGTTATTTATTCCATTCCTTTCTTAACGGGAGTGAATATGGATGTTGCACAATTCGGAGAATTGTTTGCAAATCCTAAAATTATTGGAGTGAAATTCACAGCGGGAGATTTCTATCTATTGGAAAGAATGAGAAAGGCGTATCCCGATAAATTGATTTTATCCGGATTTGATGAAATGTTGTTACCGGCTGTTGTCATGGGAGTGGACGGAGCTATCGGAAGTACTTACAATGTCAATGGAATTCGGGCAAAAGAAATTTTCCGACTGGGAAAAGAAGGAAACATTGCAGAAGCATTAGAACTTCAACATGTGACAAATGATTTAATTGAAGGAATTTTAGGAAACGGATTGTATCCGACCATTAAGGAAATTTTAAAGTGTCAAGGTGTTCATGCCGGAATTTGTAGAAAACCGATGGCAGCTACCACAGAAGAACAAACCAAGGTAGCCAAAGAATTATATCAAAAATATTTAGCAAAATAGGAGAAAGAAAATGAAAGAAAGAATGGAAGCCTTGCGAGGAAAGTTGATTGTTTCCTGCCAAGCCTTGCCGGAAGAGCCTTTACATAGTTCTTATATTATGTCAAGAATGGCATATGCGGCTTATGTAGGAGGAGCCTCCGGAATTCGAGCCAATACCGTTTCTGATATTCGGGAAATCAAAAAAACAGTGGATTTACCTATTATCGGAATTATCAAAGAAGTCTATGGAGAAAATCCTGTCTATATTACTCCAACTATGAAAGAAATATCAGCTCTGGTAGCAGAAGGAGTCGATATTATTGCGATTGACGGCACAAAGCGAGAAAGACCGGATGGAAATACTTTAGAAAATTTGATGAAAGCAGCAAAGGAAAAGTATCCCAATCAATTATTTATGGCGGATATTTCTTCTGTAGAGGAAGCGATAGAAGCGGAAAGATTGGGATTTGATTTCGTAGGAACGACTTTGGTCGGCTATACGGAATATACAAAGGGAAATTTGCCTTTGGTGGAATTGGAAAAGGTAATTCAAGCGGTTTCTCTTCCTGTGATTGGAGAGGGGAACTTGGATACTCCGGAAAAAGCAAAAAAGGCTTTGGATTTAGGAGCTTTTGCAGTTGTAGTAGGAGGAGCCATTACCAGACCTCAACAAATTACGAAAAAATTTGTGGATGAAATGAGCAAATAGAAAGAAGAATACAGTTTTTATAGGAGAAAATGTACTTTACACTTTCTCCTATTTTAACATGAAGCGTATTTCATAGGATAATTTTAAACTGGTCACGAAACTAAAAAAATGATATAATAACAAAAGGGAGAAATGTAGGAGGAAACATGATATACGATAAAATAGAAAACATAGGTCGATATTTAGGAATTTCAGAATATTTGGATCAGGCGATTCGATATATTATGACGGGAAATTATCGTAAAGCAAAATATGGAAAAAATATAGTATTCGGAGAACATATTTATTACAATTGCCCGGAAGGCGCTATGGCTAAAAATATAGAAGGTATGGATTACGAATACCACAGAACTTATATAGATATTCATATTCCCTTACAAGGAAAAGAAAATATTGCTTTTTTTTCAATGGAAACAGGCAAGGAAGTAAAAGCCTACGATCAGGAAAACGATTATGGATTATATTCCGGGAAAGCAGAAGGAAAACTTTGTATCGAAGAGGGAGAATTTTTAATGCTTTTTCCGGAAGAAGTCCATTTGGCTTTGATGAAAGTCGAAGAAGAAGTCACTCCGATTGAAAAAGTAATTTTCAAAGTGCGAGCAAAGTAAGAGGAAAGCAAATTTCTGAACAAAAAAGATGAAAAAATGCTCTATAATTTATTTGAAAAAAGAAGCCTCTTGGTATAAGATATGTCATAAGAAAAAATAGCCTAAGAGGGGAATTACAGGAGGGGAAAGTTCTTTGAAAAAAACGAAAATTGTATGTACTATCGGACCAAAAACAGAAGCAAAAGAAACGTTGAAATCTCTATTGCAAAGTGGAATGAATGTAATGAGATTGAATTTCTCGCATGGAGATTATGCAGAGCATGGAACAAGAATTATAAATTTTAGAGAGGCTATGAAAGAAACAGGCATTCGAGCCGCTCTATTATTAGATACAAAAGGGCCTGAAATTCGGACTATAAAGTTAGAAGGGGGAAAGGATGTCAGTATCACAGCCGGACAAACTTTTACCTTTACTACAGATAAATCCGTGATTGGAAATCAAAATAAAGTAGCTGTGACCTATGAGGGATTTCCAAAAGATTTAAAAGTTGGAAATATTGTCTTGGTGGATGACGGTTTGTTATCTATGAGAGTCACAAAAATTTCCGGGAACGAAGTGGAGTGTATTGCCGAGAATTCAGGAGATTTAGGAGAAAACAAAGGAATTAATTTACCAAATGTAAAGGTGAATTTACCGGCTTTGGCGGAAAAAGATATTCAAGATTTAAAATTCGGTTGTGAGCAAGGGGTTGATTTCATTGCGGCTTCCTTTATTCGAAAAGCGGATGATGTGAAAGCGGTCAGAAAAGTATTGGAAGAAAACGGAGGAGCAGGGATTCAAATTATTTCGAAAATTGAAAATCAAGAAGGTTTGGATAACTTTGAAGAAATTTTAGAAGCTTCCGATGGAATTATGGTGGCAAGAGGAGATTTGGGAGTGGAAATTCCGGTAGAAGAAGTTCCTTTTGCTCAAAAAATGATGATTCAAAGATGTAATGCCGTTGGAAAAGTTGTCATTACAGCAACACAAATGTTGGATTCTATGATTAAAAATCCTCGACCTACAAGAGCGGAAGCAAATGACGTTGCCAATGCGATTATTGACGGAACGGATGCCGTTATGCTTTCGGGAGAAACGGCAAAGGGAAAATATCCTTTAGAGGCAGTGACTGTGATGAAGAGAATTGCGGAAAAAACGGATCCGTTGATTTTGCCGGTAGAAGATGCTCACTTAGAGGAAGAGGAAATTACGGTGACAACTGCAGTAGCAAAAGGGACTGCAGATGTGGCGGAAATGATTGGAGCAAAAGTGATTGTGGTGGCAACTGCTTCCGGAAGAGCGGCAAGAGATATGAGAAGATATTTTCCATCCGCAGATATTTTAGCAATTACGAATAATGAAAAAACGGCAAATCAATTGGTGCTAACAAGAGGGGTGACTTCCTACGTCGACGGAACGGCAACTTCTTTGGATGAATTTTATGCTTTGGCGGAAAAAGCGGTGCGAGAATTAGGATTGGCAACAGCAGGAGATGTGATTATTGCAACTTGTGGAGAACAAGTATATATCAACGGAACGACAAACTCTGTAAAGGTAATTCATATTAAATAATTATGTTAGGAAAAGAATCAAGGAGGAATACGAATGACAAGAATTTATGATGTCGTAGCAAGAGAGATTTTAGATTCTCGAGGGAACCCAACTGTAGAAGTGGATGTTGTGTTGGAATGTGGAGCAAAAGGAAGAGCTGCCGTTCCGTCAGGAGCATCTACCGGATCTCATGAAGCAGTAGAGTTAAGAGATGGAGATAAAGCGAGATATTTAGGAAAAGGAGTTTTAAAAGCAGTCCAAAATGTAAATACAGAAATCAAAGAATGTTTGGTAGGAATGAATGCTTTGGACCAAGTTGCTGTGGATAAAGCGATGATTGCATTGGACGGAACTCCAAATAAAGGACGATTGGGAGCAAATGCGATTTTAGGAGTTTCTTTGGCAGTGGCAAAAGCGGCAGCGGAAGCTTTGGGGCAACCTTTATACAAATATTTAGGAGGAGTGAATGCGAAAGAATTGCCTCTTCCTATGATGAACATTTTAAATGGAGGATCCCATGCGGATTCGGCTGTTGACGTTCAAGAATTTATGATTCAACCGGTAGGAGCCAAAACATTTGCAGAAGCAATGCAAATGGGATGTGAAGTCTTTCATCATTTAGGAAAATTATTGAAAGCGAATGGGGACTCTACCAATGTGGGAAATGAAGGAGGATATGCTCCTGCAAAAATTCAAGGGACAGAAGGAGCTTTGGATTTAATCTCCGAAGCGGTCAAAGCAGCCGGATATGAATTGGGAAAAGACATTACTTTCGCTATGGATGCGGCTTCTTCCGAATTTGCAAAAGAAGCGGATGGAAAATACAGCTATCATTTTGAAAGAGAAGGCGGAATAGTTAGAAGTACGGAAGAAATGGTAGCATGGTATCAATCCTTGGTGGAAAAATATCCTATCGTATCCATTGAAGACGGATTGGCAGAAGATGATTGGGCAGGTTGGCAAAAATTAACAGAAGTTCTTGGAGAAAAAGTGCAATTGGTTGGAGATGATTTATTTGTAACCAATACAGAAAGATTACAAAAGGGAATTGAATTCAAGGCGGGGAATTCTATTTTGATTAAATTAAATCAAATCGGGACTTTAACGGAAACTTTGGATGCGATTGAAATGGCAAAAAGAGCCGGAATGACAGCAGTTATTTCTCACAGATCCGGAGAAACGGAAGATGCTACGATTGCTGACATTGCTGTAGCGACGAATGCAGGACAAATTAAAACTGGTTCCACTTCCAGAACGGATAGAATGGCGAAATACAATCAATTATTAAGAATTGAGCAAGAATTAGGAGACATGGCTCAATATCGGGGAATGAAAGTATTCTACAATATCGATAGAAAATAGAAACAAGAAACAAGATATCATATACACTCATACTCTTTTAGAAAGGTATAGGAAACTGTGCCTTTCTTTTTTTCTTTACTTTTCTGGAAGAATGGAATAGAATAACTACAATAGCAGTGTGGAATTTAAAATATTGTAAAAGAATAACTCGCTTGTTAGAATACTATAATTTTAGTTTCATGGTCGGCTAAGGTCGAAATGAGAATAGGAGGTTGTTATGAAAAAGGTGATTGCAGGAATTTTGGTGGTATTTTCTTTGGTTGCTTGTGCAAATGTAAACCTTGAAAAAGGGAAGAAGAACCGAAGTATGGAACTGGTATTTATTTTAGATAGAAGCGGTTCTATGTCAGGTTTAGAACAAGATACCATTGGAGGTTATAACTCCATGTTGAAAAAACAGAAAGAAGAAAAGGGAGAAGTCTTTGTAACAACCGTTTTATTTGATGATAAATATGAGATGTTGTATCATCATAAGCCGATTGAAGAACTTTCCAATATGACAGAAAAAGAGTATTTTGTACGAGGGAGTACCGCCCTTTATGATGCCATTGGAAAAACTATCGTAGATGTGAACAGGGAGCAAAGTGTTGCAGAAAAGAAAGTGGATCAGGTCCTATTTATTATTACAACCGATGGAATGGAGAATGCAAGTCAGGAATTTACAGCTAAAAAAGTAAAAGATTTGATTGAAACACAGAAAAAAGAAAAAAAATGGGAATTTCTATTTTTAGGAGCAAATATCGATGCTATCAAAACAGCAGAAAGCTTTGGAATTGAAAAAGAAAAAGCAGTCAATTATCATGCCGATTCCCTAGGAACTCAAAAGAATTACAAGGTGTTGGGAGAAGCGGTTTTACAAATGAGAGCAGGACAAGAATTGAAAGGAAATTGGAAACAAGAGATAGAGGAAGATTATAAAAACAGAAAGTAGAATAAAGGAGATTATATGCAAAATTCTGAGATGAAATCAAACAGGTTGTTAAAAAATCCTTTGTTGACAAAGGTATTTGCTTTATTCATTATGATAGTATTATTACAAATTCCTCTATACATGGTGGGGGATCTTATTCGAGAAAGAGGGTATCTGTATGAGGAGACTTCTGCCAAGATTGGAAATGAATGGGGAAAGGAACAAAGAATTGCAGCTCCTTTTTTAACGGTAGTATATCCTAAAAAGTCGAATACAGAAAAAATACAAAAAACAGTTATTTTACCCGATACTTTGGAAGCGAATATTTCCTTGAAAAATGAAGAACGCAAGAGAGGGATTTACCGAGCAACCGTCTACAATGCCAATGCCAGTATTCAAGGATACTTTGACAGAAATAAAATTCCAAAAGATCCGAATGTAGAAATTTATTTGTCTTTCGGATTGACGGATACCAAAGCTATTTTGAAAGTAAATCAATATAGCATAGGGAAAGATCAAAACTTAAAATTGGAATCCGGAACGAGAGCGGAGCCTTTTATAGCAAAAGGAATTTCTTCCCCTCTTTCCAAAGAGGATTGGAAAGAACATGAGAATATCCCATTCCATATTGATATTGATTTTCGTGGAAGCGGAGAAATTTCTGTTTTGCCTTTTGGAGAAATGAATACCGTGAATGTTTCTTCTTCTTGGACGTCTCCCAGTTTTACAGGAATTTTACCCTCTTCGAGAGAAATTACAAAAGAAGGATTTTATGGAAAATGGGAAGTAACACATTTGGTGAGAAATTATCCTCAAGTAATTCCGGTATCAGAGGAAATGAACTATTTTGATTTTGTTTCGGAAGGAGAGAGAAAAGATTTCGAGAGTTATGGCGTTTATGAGACAAAAGATACAAATGCTATCCGAGTGGAATTGTTCAATCCTGTCACAAATTATACACAGGTGGCAAGAGCTTGTAAATATGGAATTTTATTTATTATGTTAAGTATTATCATTGTGTATATTTTTGAGGTGGCAAGCAGACAGTTTACCCATTATATTCAGTATGGAGTGGTGGGAATTTCTTTGGTTCTCTTTTATTTGTTATTATTATCTTTGTCGGAGCATTTTCCTTTTGGAATTTCTTATTTGCTTTCTTCTTTGGCAATTATTGTACCGAATTCTTTGTATATGATGAGTTTGACACGAAATAAGAAATTCGCTTTGGGAATGTTTGTATTTTTGACCGGAGTTTACGCCGTTCTATACTCTATTTTACGAATGGAACAATATGCTTTGCTAACAGGAACGATTTTAATTTTAGGGGTTTTGTATGTGATTATGTATTTAACCAGAAGGTTGGATATTTATTTTAAAGAAGAGGAATAGAGAAGAAAAATGAGAGTTTGGGAGATATCTTCCTGAACTCTTTTTTTGGAAAAAGAGGGCATGGAGAGAAATTTTCTTCTGCTCAACATCACTTATTGTTCAAATAAAAAAATTGAAGTTATAAGGAGTTCCACTTAAAACTTTCTATGTTATCTACTATAATTTTGATTTTTGTTTTATAAATTATAAAAGAAGAAAGAGATAAAGATTTTTACAGTTTTGAAAATAACTTGGAAGATCGAGAGTAGGAAAAAAGTGCTTAGTATTTGTGAGAAGAAAGAAAAATAGATTTATGGAGGAATGATTTACGAAGAAAATATGGATATTTGAGTTACTTTTTTATAAAAATTAGGGGGTAAATAAAATGAATAAACTTTTTAGTTTTATTGATTTTTTGTTTAGAAGTGAATGGAAAATACAACAATACCTAATGAAGATTTCAAGAGAAAAGAAATATAATCTGAAACGCATTAGTAATATATTTTTTATATTAGCAGTAATATTATTTGTATTTTTGAAATATGAACTGACAAGGGTATGGATATTTTTTCTTATTTTTTTCCTTCATTTAAGTTTTACTTTTTTATCAAAATCTCTATTTACTTTTACTACAATGAGAGGTTTTATGAGTAATGGAATAAAATACTTGGATAATAGACAAATTTATAATACTTTCAGTTCTAGTGTAAATTGAATTCGAAAAGTAAAAAAAGTGAGAAATTCTAATAGAAATTTTTATACTTATAGAGTAAAATCTGTTATTTTTATTTCAGAAAAAAGATGTATAATAGAGGGAAGAAATATGAATTAGAAAGGAAAAGAAAGGAAATCAGAGGGAGATATGGAAATTAAAGAAATAAAAGAGAATAAGAAACAATTTCTTTCTTTATTGCTATTGGCAGATGAACAGGAAAATATGATAGAACAATATATTGACAGAGGAATCATGTATATTTTGGATGACAATGGAATAAAGTGTGAGTGTGTGGTAACGGATGAGGGAAACAATATTTTGGAAATTAAAAATATTGCTACAGTACCAGCCTATCAACGACAGGGATATGCCAAGATTTTGATTGATTTCATTGCCAGAACATATCGAAGAAAATATTCTATTTTGCAAATTGGAACGGGAGACAGTCCATCAACGATTGCCTTTTATGAGAAATGCGGATTTATTCGTTCCCACAGTATTCCCAATTTTTTCATAGACAACTATGACCACTTAATCTATGAAGAGGGCGTTCTATTGGTAGATATGATTTATTTACGAAAGAAACTATAAGTTCTATAAAATAATGAAATAAGCGGAGATTGTAGAAAAAAGGGAGGAGAAAATTATGGCTAGACCTGCAACGAAATTGGATTTTATCAGTGTGACAAACAAGAATTATGAAAAATTACTTTTACTTATGTCTCAGTTGACAGAGGAGGAATTGTCGACAACATTTGATTTTTCAAACGATGAAAAAAAGAAAGAGGCTCATTGGAAACGGGATAAAAATCTTAGAGATGTTTTGATACATCTTTATGAATGGCAGCAGCTTCTTCTTTCCTGGGTTCATGCCAATCAAAATGGAGAAAAGAAATCTTTTCTTCCTGAACCATATAATTGGAAAACATATGGAGAGATGAATGTTGCTTTTTGGAAGAAACATCAGAATACGACGTTAGAGGAAGCAAAAACGATGTTACAGAAATCTCATGAAGAAGTGTTAAATTTGGCAGAGTCTTTTAGCAATGAGGAATTATTTTCGAAAGGAATATTTCAATGGGTTGGGGGAAGTACCCTAGGTTCTTATTTTGTGAGTGCAACTTCCAGTCATTACGATTGGGCAATAAAGAAATTAAAAGCTCATCAAAAGAATTGTAAAAAGAAATAAATAGAAGGGAAACTCTTATGGAGAAGAATGATTATTGTTCGTTGAAAAATATAAAAAATAGGAGAACTTCCGGATATTATATTTTAAGAGCAGATTTTTTATGATTCTCTATTAAAAAACAATGAAATTATTTATTTAAAAGAGGTGCTCTTAAAACCAAGAAGATATACTGCTAACTTAAGTCTTGTATATCCTCCATCATATGGAAATAGGAATAAATTATTGTATCATGAATATCTGTTATATTTTATAGAAAGGAAGATTTTATGCAAATAAGGAAGGCAAAATTAGAGGATTTAGATTCCCTGGTGAATATTCATAGTTTGACTTGGCAGGCGGCTTATAAACATATTTTTTCAGATACATTATTGAAAAGTTTGAGACAAGACAATAAATTTTTAGAAAGAAAAGAAAAATTCAAAAAAGATATAGAGAAAAATTCATCAATAGATATTTTTCTTTTGGAAATTTTTTTTAATGGAAAGATGGAAAAAGTAGGTTTTCTTGTCTTGAGTTCTTTGAAATTACAAAAGAGAAATAATCATATTGCCGAAATAATAGCTTTATATATACTTCCCGAATTTTGGGGACAAGGTTTTGGAAAAGTAATGATGGAATTTTCTATAGAAAGATTTCGGAGATTTCATGCAAAGGAAATTATATTATGGGTATTGAAAGACAATAAGAGGGCTAGATCCTTTTATAAAAAATTTGGATTTGTTTCAACCGGTGAAGAGAAAGAACTGCCAATGGAACATGTCCCAGAAATTGAGTATAAACTAATCATAAAAAATTAAAAGGATAAATTTTTCAGTGGGAGAAGTCACAGTAGGGATAAAAATTGTCAAACAGAGTTTAATTTTTTTCAAAAAAGGAAATAGAAGTAAATGTATTTTTCTGAATATGGTATTGGAAGAAGAAGATTGTTCTCATTAGAAAGATTTCAGTCTTGCTTTTTTCTGAAAAAATGGATATAATATTCTATAAAGTTTAAATAATAGATTAAGAAAATAAGGAGAAAATGAATGAAAGAATGTAGCATTGTCATATTGGATTTCGGATCTCAATATAATCAATTGATTGCTAGACGTGTCAGAGAAATGGGAGTTTATGCGGAAGTAGTTCCTTTTTATGAACCAGTGGATAAAATTTTGGCAAGAAAACCGAAAGGAATTATTTTATCCGGAGGACCAGCTTCTGTATATGCAGAAGGAGCACCTACTTTGGACAAAACATTGTTCGATCATAATATTCCTGTGCTGGGGCTTTGTTACGGAATGCAATTGGTAACCCATTTATTTGGTGGAGAAGTAGCGAGAGCTGAGAAACAAGAATTTGGAAAAGCGGAGTTAATCATAGATGAAAAAGAGGCAGCATTATTCCGTAATATTCCAAATAATACCAAGGTATGGATGAGTCATGGTGATCATGTGACTCGAATTGCAGACGGATTCCATGCAATTGCTCACACAGACTCCTGTATTGCAGCAGTGGTAAATCCAGAAAAAAATATTTATGCCTTTCAATTTCATCCGGAAGTGACTCATTCCGAGCATGGAAGAGATATGCTACAAAATTTTGTTTTAGAAGTGGCAAAATGTGAAAAAAATTGGTCCATGGATAACTATATTGAAAGTACTATCAAAGTCATTCAAGAAAAAGTGGGAGATAAGAAAGTTATTTTGGGACTTTCCGGAGGAGTCGATTCTTCTGTTGCGGCTACTTTAATTCATAAAGCAGTTGGAGATCAATTAACTTGTATTTTTGTGGATACAGGACTTTTAAGAAAGAATGAAGCGAAAACAGTTATGGAAGTATATTCTGAACATTTTCATATGAACATTAAATGCGTGAATGCAGAAGAAAGATTTTTATCAAAATTAAAAGGAGTGTCTGACCCGGAACAAAAAAGAAAAATCATTGGAAAAGAATTTATTGAAGTCTTCAATGAAGAAGCAAAGAAATTTGAGGATGCGGAATTTTTAGCACAAGGAACGATTTATCCGGACGTGATTGAATCCGTTTCTGTAAAAGGACCTTCCGTTACGATTAAATCTCATCATAATGTAGGAGGGCTTCCTGAAGATATGAAATTTCAATTGTTGGAACCTTTGCGAGAATTGTTCAAAGATGAAGTTCGAGAAGTGGGAAGACAATTAGGAATTCCTCATCACATGATTGACAGACATCCATTTCCGGGACCGGGCTTGGGAGTTCGAATTTTAGGAGATATTACCAAAGAAAAAGCGGATATTTTAAGAGAAGCGGATGATATTTTTATTGAAGAATTGAGAAAAGCAGGTTTGTACGGAAAAGTAAGTCAAGCTTTTGTGGTATTGTTACCGGTGCAATCGGTCGGAGTCATGGGGGATGAAAGAACTTACGAATATGTGGCTGCTCTTCGTTCTGTCAATACGATAGATTTCATGACGGCTACTTGGTCGCATCTACCGTTTGAATTCTTAGAAAAAGTTTCGAATCGAATTTTGAATGAAGTTAAAGGAATCAACCGTTTGACCTATGATATTTCATCAAAACCACCTGCAACGATTGAGTGGGAATAGAGTAGAATTCTTTGTAAACGGCTTATTTTCAAGGGTTATAGCCTGTTAGGATGAGCAACTGGGATAAAATTGGGTAAGGATTTTAAAAAGAATAAATCCGATAATAGCTTCCAGTGGCTTTACGAATTTGGAGAATATTACAAATGAAAAAATCACAGGCGAGAGGTTATCTTTTAGAAATTGTTTTATCAAAATTGATTGAAATAAATGGATATGATGTAATTAGGATGGCGGATAATGATGAAATCGTGTCAAGAGGTAATGGATTAAATGTTAGAGGACGTGGGGGTTTTCACCAATTTGATACACTAGGAAGATTTAAAATTACGCCACCTTTTGTTTATCCTTTACGATTATTTGTAGAAGCAAAATTTTATGATTCCAATAAGGTTGGCATTGATAGAGTTAGAATGGGTGTAGGTATTTTAGAAGATGTAAATTCGAATTATTCAACTGTGAAAATGAATATGGAAGAATTATCTATAGAAAAATATCAGTATCATTATGCTATATTTTCAACTTCAGGATTTACAGAAGATGCTCAGCTTTTTGCGATTGCTCATAAAATTCATTTGATAGATTTAACAGGTGATGAATATAGAAGCATCATAGATTTAATTAGAGAAATTGTAGAAGAATTAAATAATAGATTTTCAGATGGGTATGATAATATTTCGAAGGAAGAGTTTTCTTTGTTTAAAGATCAATTTTCTGAAGTGATTAGAGGAGAAACACTTGATATAAATTGCAGATATGATCAAGAATTAATGAAGATGGTATACGATTTAAAAAGGAATATTGGTGGACAACTTGTATATTTAGCTACTGCCAATAGTCTATATATAATTCCTTTGTTTTCAAATAAAGACTTTAATGAAATATTGAGAAATGCTCCTCATCAAGATATTGCTATAAGATGGGAAGTAAGTCATTCGAATAAATGGAGTACTACATTTAGATATAATCAAGATTTTACAATTCAATTTACTTTGCCTAATGTACTGCTTAAATATATGATTTCAGATATAAATCATATAGAGGATAACGCAATGAACATAAAAGAGAATCGAATAGGTAAATTAGTATTCATTGCATATCTTGACGGTTACAATCCAACACTTTGTACACTAAAATTTGACAAAGAATTTATACGAGAAATAGTAGATAAGAGAAGTTGAAAATTAGGGCTCTTTGTCAAATGGTGTTGATGAAGAATAAAATATGAAATTTTCAAGAGGATTTTAGGGATTTTGGAAACAAAATCTTTAAAATCCTTTTTTCTATCTGAAAAAATAAAGGTTGTATAATAAATAGTGTTGATGAGAAAATGATTCTTTTCTCTCAATGCCATTTTTTTTGCAAAAAAAAATTGAGACTTTGAAATTTTCCTGTTAAAATGTAATCGCGAAACCCAATTTAAAAGGAGTGATTTCATTGTCTCATTCAGATTTTATCAAAGTTCTTTTCGATTTACAAGACCCTAATTTATATTTTTTAGAGGATGACATTCAAAGAGTTCAAAAAAAACAAATCTACTCTAAAGTATTACATGCTACTTTAACCAAAGATACCTGCGCTTGTCCTCATTGTCATTCTCAAACAACTGTAAAAAATGGTTTTAAAACAACAAAAGTTCGGTATCTCCCTTTTCAAAACTATCCCATCATCATTGCCTTGAAAAAACAGAGATTTCTTTGTAAAGAATGTCACCATTCTTTTACTCTAGAAACGCCGATTGTCAAAAAATATGCTTCGATTTCACAAACCTTAAAACTCTCTGTTTTAAACAGTTTACAAGAAAATATGTCTCTTTCTTTGATTGCAAAACAACATAGAATCTCGATTCCTACCGTACAACGAATTTTAAAACAAGGCTATCTTTCCTATGAGATTTCTAAAAAATCCCTTCCAAAAGTGCTTTGTTTTGATGAGTTTAAATCGACGAAAGATTGTGATGGAGCCATGTCTTTTCTTTTTATGGATGGCATCTCCCATAAAATATTGGATATTGTTGAAAATCGAAAATTACCTGCGCTAGAAGATTATTTCTCAAGATTCTCCTATCAAGCGAGGTCTCAAGTGAAATATATTGTCATGGATATGTATTCCCCATATATTCAACTTGCAAAACGTTGTTTTCCAAAAGCAAACATTGTACTAGACACCTTTCATATTGTTCAACTTGTCAATCGTGCTTTTAACCAAACAAGAATTCGAGAGATGAATCAAGAGAAAACGAAAAATCCAAAACTATATCGCATGCTAAAACGAGATTGGAAACTGTATCTACAGGATTTTTTAACCTTATCAGAAAGTAGAAAATACTGTCATTCCTTAAAACAACTCATTTCTCCCAGTGAAAAGGTAGATTATGTAATGTCTAAGAAGGAAAATTTACGACAAGATTATTATTTTTATCAAGATATTTTATATGCTGTAAAAAGAAAAGATTTTCGACTGTTCGAATCTTACTTAGAACGATGGAAGAAAAAGCTAAGCTCTAAGATGCAAACTGCTTGGAAAACACTTCGTAAATACAGAAAATATATTCGAAACAGTTTAGAAACAAGCTATACCAATGGAGCTTTAGAGGGAATGAACAATTTTATTAAATCTGTCAAACGAGTTGCATTTGGATTCCGTAGGTTTTCCCATTTTCGACAGAGAATTTTAATTATCCAAGGGATAGCGCAAATCAATCCCAATTTTTAAACAATTTTTTTAATTTCATAAACATATACTTAGGATCTTCGGGTTCTTTTTTGTGCTAGCCAAAATTTAAGATACGATTTTATTTTAGTTCAATCACTTTAAAGTCAAGTGATTGGAATAATAAAGGAAACTGGGCAGACTTTGAAACAGCAGTTAATAATATAGAGCGTAGTGATTGTGATGGATTGTCTTTTGTACTAAGCATAGAGATCCATTTCTTTGTATTGATTTGGATAATCTATCTTGTGATATGAGAGAAAAATTTTTTAGAGATTTTCGTGACACCTATATTGAAATCTCTCAATCCGGCAAAGGACTTCACATTTTTGCAAAAGGGGAAATTGCTGACAATTTCAATAACCAAATTGAGAAAGTGGAAATGTATCGAAATAACAGATGTATCGCCATGACCGGGAATAGCATTGATGAAACATCAAATAACATCATAGATAAGAAAAGCGAGATTGAAAATATTATGAATTCTTTGCACCTAAAAGGAGCGTTAGAGAGCAAATAAAAGTATATCAATCAGATAATGACTCATTACCTGATGTACCTGCAATCATAGAACTATGTGTAAGCATAATATAAAAGAGAGAGGGTTATTTGAGGGGACTATCTCAAGCGATGATGCCAGTAAAAATGATTTCCTATTACTGCTATTATTGAATAGCTATACACATGATAATGAAGTATTGATGAAAGATATATTTCTAAAATTTTCCTTAAATCGAATTGATGATAAGAGCAAAAGGAAAAATGAAGCATCTTACATCAAATATTTGGAAGATAGTACAAAAAAAACAATTTATTATGATAATCAAAAATATTGGAATTATAACTATTACAGAAAAAGTGTAGGTGATAGTCGTGATTGATTGGTTGAATTTTAATGACGATGAACTGTCGTATTACTTTAACAGGGATTTGGAATACACGGATGAGGAACAAAGTAAAGAGTGACACGACCAATATCATTACTGTGTTAATAAATCTATTATTTTGCAAAGAAGAGCGTATAATAGATGGGACAATTTTCTTTGATACATGCAGCATGACAGTCAGATTTTTCGGAACACTTAAGGGAGAAAAACAGAAAGAAAATGAAATTAGAAAATGAAATGCCATTTGACAAATCTGTTAGGCATGGAAATAGAAACAGAATGGATGATGCCATAACCTCTATTCTCATAAAGGGGCGGGAAATCTTCCTGCTATGTATATGAAGTCGCTTGCATATGATAGTGAGAGGCATATTTCAAAATTGCTTCCAAAATATCTTGGAGCGGAAGATACAAGATTAAATGCTTGGATCATGGAGCATATGTTAGTCGGCATGGTAAAGAGAGTTTTTATCCCGGATGCAAGTTTGATGAGTTGATGGTTTTTACGGGAATTCAAGGTGTAGGTAAAATAAGTTTTATAGAGAAGCTCGCATTGTTTCTCGAATGGTATTGCTCATTAAATAATATCAAAGGTAAGGATGCAATCAGTAATTTTGTAGGAAAAGTTGTAGTGGAATTGGAAAAATTTGTAGCTCATAGGAATGTGAAAAGTGCTGAGCTAAACTGTTTGTGTCTGCAAGAATAAGCACTGTAAGACTTCCATATGAACGGTTTTCTTTTGATGTTAAGAGAAATTGTATTTTGATTGCGACTACGAATGATGCGACTTTTTTAGGAGATTTTTCCGGAGAAAGAAGATATTTACTTATGAAAGTGAATAGCAAAAATATTGAGTTGCCTATCATGTATGATTTAGAAAAGTTTCTCGTATTGGAAACTATCACAAGAGAAGAACATCGCAATATTGTTCAACATGATTTTGAAGGAGCTATCGCAGAAGTCGTGTATATTTACGAGAATAAACTTCACGATTTCTATTTACCTAAAGAGCTAAGAACGGACTGGATTATATTATCCAAACCCACAAAAGTGAGAATAGACATGTTCAAAACTTTTTGGATTTTATGGAATGGAAATCCATAAAATCAGATACTCCATATTTACTATGCTATCCTGAATTTACAAGCAGATATCCTGAAACGAATGAAAAAGTATTTTCGGAATTGATGGCAAATGAATGGAAACTTGAACCATCTGTAAAAAGTAAGTAAGGTAAGAATTGACAGAGTGGTAAGGGTAAGCAAGAAATTCTATAAGAAAAATGAAAATGCCGATTTTATTGAGGGTAACGCCGAGGACATAGCATTTTAATAGTTTTGAAAAAGTCCGCTACCACTACTTTGTTACCGATAAGGCAGGTAGTGAGATAGTGATAGCGACAATTTTTAACTTTTAAATATTTTACCGAAATGAAACATAGAGTATTCCTGTGATAGTTAAGAGCATGAAGAAGCTTGCTAAATGGAATGTAACATGAACTTTAATAGCAAGCACAGTAAGTGTGTGTATACTTACGGAAAAATTACCTTTGCAATTAAATAAGAGATTTAATTTTAGGCTCATTTTTAAGCTTGTTAGGGAGAACCCTAAGACCCCAAAACTTAATAGAAGGAGGATATTTTAGATGGAAAATAGAAAAAGAAATATAAGGTTGAGATTTAATTTAACAGATAAAGAAAAAGAATTATTTGAAAGGAAAAAAGAAGAAAGCGGAGCAAAAAGTATGAGCCATTTTATACGAAAAACGGTTTTGGAAAAGGAAATTTATGAAGTTAATCTGGAGCCTTTGAGAGATTTATACGGGACATTATCCATCGTTACAAGCAACTTAAATCAGATTGCCAAAAGAGTGAATCAGACAGGTGTGATTTATAAAAATGATATTGATGATATGAGGAATCTATTGGGAAGTTCTCAAAAGAGTTATGGGATATTCATTCGCTGTTATTGAAGAGGGGGGAACGATTTAGCGGATTTGTAACATCATCAGTCTCCAAATTTAATACTTTAAAAATAAGGATAAAAATTTTATTATATTTGTAAAATAACTTCACGAACTTGTAATTAAGAGGTAAATGTATGAAAGTCAGTTATAATGGATTATGGAAAGTTTTAATAGATAAGAATATGAACAAAAAAGATTTGGCGAATGCTTGTGAATTATCTCCTGCAACCATATCTAAAATGGGCAGAGGAGAGTTTGTTAGCATGGAAGTTTTATATCGTATTGGGACTAAGTTAGATGTTGATTTTGGTGATATGGTTTCGATTATAGAACAAAAGAAATAAACAAAATTTGAGGTGCCAAAATGGAATCTCAAGTTAAAAGAATAAGCTTGAGGTAATAGACTTCAATTTCAAGATGAATGAACTGGTCGCAAAATGCGACCTCAAGATAGGTTATAATTGACCGGTAACAGGTTGTGATCGGTTTAAAGAGAAGATGGAGGTATTTATGGCAGAAGATAAAAATCTTGTCATTGCTCAAAAAAATAGAGAAATACAGAATATGATTTATACCATTAGAGACAAGCAAGTGATGATAGACAGTGACTTAGCTATGCTATATCAAGTTGAAACAAAGTATTTAAACAGGCAAAGAAGCAGAAATGCCGATAGATTTCCAGATGATTTTTGCTTTCAATTGACTAAAGAAGAGTATGAATTTTTGAGGTGCCAAAATGTCACCTCAAAAAAAGAAAGTGGTTCAGGTGGCAGAAGATATATGCCATATGTTTTTACAGAGCAAGGTATTGCTATGCTTTCCGCTGTTCTTAAAAGCGATGTGGCAGTGGAAGTCAGTATTAAAATCATGAATAGCTTTGTGGAGATGAGAAGATTTCTTCTTTCAAACAAAGAGATGTTTGCTCGTCTCGATAGAGTTGAGTTAAAACAATTGGAAACAGATAAGAAGCTGGAAGAGGTATTTAATTATATAGCGACCAATACTGAAGTAAAACAAAATATCTTTTTTGATGGGCAAATATATGATGCATTCAGCTTTATTGTAGGGCTTATCCAAAAGGCTAAGAAAGAAATCATCCTGATTGACAACTATGTGGATATCAATACCTTAAACATTCTGTGTAAGAAAAATCAGGGTGTGAATGTTGTCATTGCTACAGCAAGAAAGGGCGGCTTATCAGCGAAAGATATAGCTAAATTTAATGCTCAATATCCAAAACTATCAGTTAAAACTATTACGGATTTCCATGATAGATTTTTAATCATAGATAAAACAGAAGTCTATCATATTGGCGCTTCTATAAAAGACGCAGGTAAAAAGAGTTTTGGCATTACGAAGATAGAAGATAAGGACTTGATTCAAAGTCTGGTAAATAAAGTGAAGTAGAGGATGGCAAATTTATCTAAAATTAAACATGAAAAAATGCTTGAATATCTTGAAAAATTAAAAGAAATCAATAACGATGATGAAAATATCCGCGCTATTACAGAGATTGAAAATGCCCTTAATGAAAAGAAATATGGGCTTGTATGGGAAGAACACTCTAAAAAAGTCGATGAAATGTTGGAATATAATATCCGAATCTTTGTAGAAGATGAGACAAGAAAAATCATAGCAAATGAAAATGAAGCATATAACTTTTTACTTGAAGGAGATAATCTTCATTCACTAAAGCTTTTGGAGAAGACACATAAGGGTAAGATTGATGTTATTTATATTGATCCGCCATATAATACGGGGAAAGAATTTGTATATAATGACTAATAGTAACTTCCGATAGTTATAGACATTCGAAATGGCTTTCGTTTATGTATTCTAGATTAAAAATTGCAAAAGAGTTATTACATGCTAAAGGTGTAATATTTTTGAGCATTGATGATAATGAATTTTCACAATTAAAAATGTTATGTGATGAGATTTTTGATGAGAATAACAATGTTGCAAATTTTTGTATTATTAGAGCAGAAGGTGGCGGAATGGCTAAACAAGTGATAAAAGGACATGATTATTGTCTTGTTTATGCGAAAGATATTTTTTCTTTTTCACCATTAGCTAAAGAAAAAGATATTAGAGGAAAAATTGTAGAGAAGGATAAAATCAAGTATTGGATACAAGAGGATTGGCTGCGAAAAGAATTTGGTAAATATGGAAATTGCCATTATGAAGAGGTTTTACAGTATAAAGGAGAAAAAGTAAAAAAAGAAATTGATGAAGGATTAAAAAATGGAGAATATGTACTGATTCCTAAATCTAACGGAATGAATATTGTTGGGAAGTTAAGACGATTAGACAAAGATAGCTCCAAGTTTTATTCAATATTAAAGCATCTCAATAAAAGCGGGGCAAATGAATTAAAAGAATTAAAAGTTGAATTTGATTATCCGAAACCATCTTCTTTAATAAAAGAACTAGTTAGTGGTGCTACATTTTTTTCGGATAGAAAAGAAGCAATTGTTCTTGACTTCTTTGCTGGTAGTGGTACTACAGGTCATGCTGTAATGCAGCTCAATAAAGAAGATGGTGGAAATCGCAAATATATTCTTTGCACGAATAATGAAAACAATATTTGTGAGGAAGTTACTTATCAAAGACTTAAGAATATTCAGGAAGAACTACCACATAATCTGAAATACTATAAGACGGAGTTTATACCAAAATTCTCTAACGATGAGGAAAGTATCTCAGAGAAGATGATGGAGCATATTAGAGAACTAATTGAACTTGAATATGCTATTGAAATTGATGGTAAAAAATATATCGTCCTTAATGATGAAGAAGAATTAGATGAAGCCATATCCAAAATTGAAAATGATGGAAAATTATTTGTGCGTTCGGGCATATTCCTATCACGGAGTAATCAACGAATACTTGAAGAAAAGGGAGTCAGTATCATTGAAATTCCGGAATACTATTTCAGAGAAGAACTAAAGGAGGTTGGCGAGCTATGATAGATATTAAACTTAAAAATTTTCAAGAAGATGCCGTTGACTTCTTATTTAGCAAAACAACTGACAGCAATTCCAAACCTAAGATTGTTATGCAGAGTCCGACAGGCTCCGGCAAGACGATTATTTTGGTAGCCTATATTGAAAAATATCTTGATTTTCATAGAGATTGTGTAGTTTGTTGGTTTTGTCCGGGAAAGGGAGAACTTGAAGAGCAATCGAAAGAAAAGATGGAACGCTTTGCATCGACTCTAAAGACCGGCAACGTATTTGATATTTTGAATACGGGATTTGAAAGTGCGACTACCTACTTTATTAACTGGGAGACGATTACAAAAAAAGATAATACCGCCATAAGAGATAGCGAAAGGAAAAATCTGTTTGAACGAATTAGTGAAGCTCATAATCGAAACTTAAATTTTATTGTCATTATTGATGAAGAACATCAGAATAATACTTCAAAGGCAGACGATATTATCTCAAGCATCAATGCAAAATATGAAATTCGTGTATCAGCAACATCGAATAAAAGGGTTGTTGGGGAATTTTATGAAATCCCAGAGATTGATGTAATAAACGAAGGACTTATTACAAGATTTATGTATATTAATGATGGACTCGATATCGCTCACGTTGAAAATACATTGCATGAAACGGATGTTTTGTTAGAGAAGGCAAATTTCTCAGTACACAACAAACGAAAAGCCTTTATTTTGAACGGTTTTGGATATATTGAATAGTAGAAAAAGAAGAGTGGGAATAACAGTATCAAATAGTTTTTTAAAATAAACCATTGAATATACAGTGTTTCAGCGATTTGCGGGAGTAAAAAACTCTTGGGTGATACTATTTTGATACTAAAAAGCTGAAAAAGTAGGTTCGAAAGAGAGTTGTTGAATTGAGCGAGCTTTATGAGCGAACCTTCTTGACCGAGGAGCAATAAGATCGGCAAAACATTTAGAAAGCCTTCCATCGTTTTGGTGGAAGGCTTTTGTGGAAATAGGGATTGATTATAATTTTAAAGAAATGGAGGATAGTAAATGAAGGAGTATATGTTGCGAAATAGTAGATATAAAATAAGATATTTTGATTTTAAAGCTGAGAAAACACCTATTTTGTTTATTCATGGTCTTGGATGTGCAGGTTCATTTGATTATGTAGATGTAGCTTTCCAAAAAGTTTTAAAAGACAATAGGAAAATAGTAGTTGATTTATTGGGTGCAGGTTACAGTGATAAACCAAAAGATTTTATATATAGTGTTAAGGCACATGCAAAATATCTAAATGAATTTATAGAAGATATTGGTCTAAAAAAAGTAATAATTTACGGTCATAGCTTAGGCGGTGCAATAGCCATAGAACTTTGTAACTTGTGTGGTGATATAGTCGAAAAATTGATACTTAATGAACCTAACTTGGAGCCTAGTAAGAAAGGGGCTGCAAGTTGGGATTTTGCTCAGTTAAACAGTAAAAATTTAGAATCAGAGATGTTACTGAAAATTGAAAAATATGAAAGTGAAGGAAATACTATGTGGATCTCAACTTTAAGAAATTGGCTTCCTAAAGCAGCATATGATATTTCACAAGATGCAGTATATGGCGGTGAACCTTCATGGAAAACAATTCTCTTTAATTTAGATTTACCGAAATGCTTTATATTTGGAGAAAAATCATTACCAGATGAAGATTATGATGAACTTCAGTGTAAACATGAAGATATTATAATTGTTGAGAATGCAGGACATTCGATGGCATGGGAAAATTCGGCAGATTTAGCATTTACCATAAAGAATTGTATTATGCGATAATACATATGTGACAAAAGAATAAAAAAATAGAAGAGATTCTGCTATACTGTAAGTCTACCACAACTACACAAAGGAGAACTCCTTCTATGAGAACTAGTATACCAGAAGAAATAAGACTTCGTAAATGAATATTGAATATGCCATCAAAATAAATAATAATGCGAAAGCTGCTACTCGTTATCACACTTCTCGACAACAAGTTAAGCGTTGGAGAGACCGTTATGATGGGACCATTCACTCCTTTCTACTTAAAAGTCGAAGACCAATGATTCGTAAGCATAAAATGGGAAGAGAAAAGAAGAAAAAAGCTGGGTAAAGAGCAAATATCAAAAGAAAGAAACAACCTATCCTGGACAAAGAGTACAGATAGATTTAAAATACATTCCGAGAAATTCTATCCGATTTGGTTTGGCAGATTAAAATTTCTATCAGATTACAGCTATTGATGAATATACGCGCAAAAGAGTTTTAAAAGTAGTAGAAGAAAAAAGAAGCTATGAAACTTCTTTGTTTTTAGAAGGACTGGACGAAAAATTGGGATTTCAAGTGGAAGTGATACAAACAGATAATAGAAAAGAGTTCACGAATGATAGCAAAGAACAATTTAGTGCATTTGAATTAGAGTTGTCCAAGCGCTCAATTGTGCATGAAAGAATATGACCTTATTCTCCCTGGCAGAATGGGAAAGAGCATCGATTTCATCGATTACTTGGCAGTATATAAATGATAATTCACTCAATAGTCCTAAATATGCTGGATACGGTAAAGATAGAGATAAGTATAAAAAGTGGTTCCAAGATAATGAATCTTGGATAGATTCTTTAAATGTTTTTGAGTTTTGGAGTCGTGATAATAAGGAAATGCTTGATAGCTTTATTGATGATTTTATTATAGCGTATAATTCTATTGCTGAACGAAATTTTTATATTCATATAGAACGGTAATTATTGTAATTCATATTGTGCTTGCAGTATGCTTGCAAAAAATCGAATAAACAGCAATAAAATAATAATAAGACTAAATCTGATAGCGAAAACATTGATTTTACACCATTTATATAAAATGATATTAATGGACATGTCGAGTGGAAAGGATAGTAACAAATATGTTTCTGCAGACAAACCCTTGAAAATATGGATTTATGAGTATAGAAATCTCTTATAGTAATACTACTTTGATATTAAAAAATTGAAAAAGTAAATTTGAAAGGGAATTGTTGAATTTAGGTAAATTGTTTAGAAAGCTTTCCATCATTTTATGGTGGGAGGCTTTTGTGAAGATTGAGTTTACTAAATTTGTATTTGTAGAAAATAAAGTTTTTATTATAGCGTATTGTCTTGCAGAGCATGGGTTAGCACCAAAGAGAGCACAATACTACTTATAACATTTTTTTAATTGAATATATAAAATATGTTATTGAAAAAAAAGGAAATAAGAATATGGGGAAAACAAAGAAACATGCTTTTGATGCACTAAATATAATTTGGAATTGTATTATAAATCTGAGTGGGAACGTAACAGGCGATGTTCTTCTAACCAATACGCTTTAATGACTGTTTATTTCTGAATAACATCAGCTCCAAGTTTATTACGGATAATTGGAGATAGAATCTTGTTTTTCTTTCCACAGTAAAATATTCTCCGGAAAGAGTCGTTTTAACTCTCTGGCAATGGTAGAATAGTTTTCTTTTTTTGTTAATTTACTCATAAAAGACTGCATCTCCAAAATCTCGTGTCCAAGATTATGGGTGTAGTTTGGTTTATATTTTAAAAGTGTGAAAGATGTGATATAATATTTATATTAGGTATGACATTATAATAAGCAAATATATTGAAACATAAACTTTAGAATTAAAAGAAAAATATGCTGATATGATTGTGTGAAAGAGATAGGACATTTTTTTACAGGAGAATTCTTGTTGAAAACAGTATTGGAACTATTTTTCATAAAAATATGAGAACTGTATAAGGGAAAAATAATGTTAGTAGTTCTATGAAAGCAGCTATATATCCTAAAAAAGAAAGTAAAATTTATTATTTTATAACAATAGACTTAAAACTCAGAAACCATATAGATTTTTTATTTTAATAGAATCAAACTGAAATATAAAAGTGGGATATAATATGGTAAATTTTTTTTAATAGAAACATAGTGAAAACTTAGCATAGAATTAGCTATTAGACTATATTTTATTTAGAACACAGAAGAAATAAGGTAATTTTTCAGATTATAGTATTGACTTATTATAAACCAGTGGGTTGTAATATGAAAAATATTTAATTCTACCAAAGGAGGTTTAGCATGCGTTTTACAGTAACAATTCAATTAAATCAATCAGAAATTCCCAAAGATCGTTCCCGAGTCTTTCTTTCCTTGATAAAGTTCTGGCTGGAAAGAGAGAATCCGGAACTGTTTCATAAACTATATGGTAGCAGAGCAACCATTCGTAAGGATTTTACTTATTCGTTGTTTTTGGGAGATTGTAAGTTTAAAAGAGAAATTATAGAAATTCCGGATAAACGAGCTTTTTTAAATCTATCCAGTTATGATCTAGGACTGGGAATTCATATCTATAATGCATTATTAAAAGGAAAAGGTCATATTTATTCTTATAAAGATCTTTCTATGTGTATTCGTGATATTCAACTGCAAAAAGAAAAATTAATCTCTACCGATGTAGCTTTCTTTCAAACAATGTCGCCTTGTGTAGTGAGAGAGCATCATGAAGAAACGAATCGGGATTGGTTTTACAGTTTATCAGAAGAGAAAGGACGGAAATTATTTCTACAAAATGTCCAAATTCAAGTTGTAGAGACCTTGCCGGAGGCAAGAGAAGATGCTCAGGAAATGGAAATAGAGGTATTCAAGAACAAAGAAGTAAAAGTCAAGCACTATGGAATAGAAGTTTTGGCAAATATTTGTGAGTTGGAGATAAAAGCAAAGCCATATATACTGGATTATTTGTATAAAGCAGGCATCGGGAGTTTAAAAAGTACCGGATTCGGCATGTTAAAAGTCAGATAGGAGGGGGAAATTTGGTTGAAAAAATTGTAATCCGATCAGAAGATTGGCTGAAGAATGCGGGGATTGTAGGACTTTATCGTATTTTAAAAGAGAGGGATGAACGAGCTGATATTTTTGTAGAAGAAGACCAGATCAGTTTTTCAGCGGACTTACTTCAGAATTTTTCTGAAAAATATTTTCACTATTTTATAAAACGGTACAAAAATGTACTGTCACTTTATCGCATATTAAATTTTACAGCAAATATAAGTCAATACGAAGAAAAAAATTATGAAACTTTTCACGAAGAGGACTTAGAGAAACTGAATGAGCATGTAGAGGATGTAAAAAAATATTTGAAAAGTAATAGTTATCGTGCAATGTATCCATTGATAAGATGTCCTTTTGATCCTCTCCAGAAGGAAAGAGAACTAAAAAAAGTGAATTTAAAGAAAACGGAATCATTAAAGGATAGAATTTCAGATATACAAAAATTACTTGCTGATTTAAAAGAAATTCATGACTTCCTTCGACAGGAAGACAGCCAAAAATACATTGGTGCTAAAAATGCTATGTATGGCATCATACAAAATGCTTGGAAAGGGATCAGTATCCTTAATCCCCAAGTAAAAGAGCAGAATATGTACCTTGAATTTGACAAATACTTTGTACAAACTGCACGAGAGTATCTGGAGCAGGAGAAAACTAAATTTAAATATCGTTGTTTTAGCTGTGGAGAAGCCATCAAAGATACCCGTATAGATTTAAGCTTTATGAATCATATTGGTTTTGATGTGGCAAGGAAGACTTCTCATGTGTGGGATTTTAATAACTATGTACATATTTGCCCCCTTTGTAGATTGATTTATGCCTGTGTTCCTGCCGGATTTACCTATTTGTATGACAGAGGAATTTTTATCAATGCGAATACCGATTTGGAAGAAATGCTTCGAATCAACAATCTTGTCTTTGAAAATGTCTGGGCAGAAAATAAGGATGGAAAGTCCCTCTATGCAGCATTGGTTTTAGGAATGTTGAAGGAAATGAATGAACATGCAGAGTATGAGTTATCAGATATCCAGGTGGTTCGCTTGGAAAAAGAGCGATACAGTTTTAGTATTTTATCTAGAAAATTTCTAAATATCATTAAGAAATGTCGTACAGATTTGGAATATATCCGGAAATCTTCTTTCAAAGAAGGAAGTGATATTTATTATATTTATAATGAAACCATGAAACGACTTATGCAGGGTGAAAATTTATTTTTATTGATTCATAAATTGATTCAATTGCGGATATCAAATAGTGAAAATTGTTATTATAAAATGGGAACAGTGAGTACTATAATTAAAATCAATGATATCTTTTTAAAGGAGGTAGGGTATATGCAAGACGAGAAGAAAGAGTATAATCCGTTGGAACGGGCAAGGATTATCGGGCATCATTTACAGGAAGCCTATGGCGGTTTTGAAGAAGGAAAATACAATAAGAAATTAGATGGCATTGCTTATCGGATGTTAAATGCTTTAAAGACAAATAATAAGACTGCTTTTATGGATTCGCTTATCAATGCTCATATGTATGTGCAAAAACCAATTCCATCTTTGTTTTCGGACTATTTAAACCAAGATTTAGTTTTTAAAGAATTAGGATATGCATTTGTTACCGGAATGTTGGGAGAAGAGTGGAAAAACAAAGACAATCAATCAAAGAATGAAAAAGAAGGGAGATAAAAGATGAAAGCAAAAGGATTAACAATGACCGTGATTTTTGAAGCAGGGAGTGCTAACTATGGAGAATCGGTAGGAAATGTAAGTGCCTTAAAAAAAGTAGCCAGAAATAATGGAGACCAATATACTTATATCTCCAGACAAGCAATTCGCTATAATATTGCAGAACAATTGAATTGTCCATTGGCGGAAGTAAGTGCTGAAGGAAATGCAGACAAAAAAGTGATTCAATTTCATAAGGATGCCACGATTGAAAAATATCCGGAGCTTGATTTTTTTGGATATTTAAAGACGGAGCAAAAGACAGCCGGGAAAAAAAGATCAGCAAAGGTACGTTTATCCCATGCGATATCATTGGAAACGTTTAAGGGTGACTTAGATTTTCTGACCAATAAGGGATTGGCAGACCGTTTACAAGAAAATATGAATATTGCACAGTCAGAAATTCATCAGTCCTATTACAGTTACACTTTAACGGTAGACTTAGATCAAATAGGGATTGATGAAGTGGAAAAGATTTATTTGCCGAAAGAAGAAAAAAGTAATCGTGTGACTCAATTATTAGATACCATATCTATGTTGTATCGGGACATTCGAGGAAGAAGAGAGGATTTAAAACCATTGTTTGCTATCGGTGGAGTGTATGATATCAAAAATCCTGTTTTTCAAAATGCGGTAGAAGTAAAAAATAATGTTATTAATATTTCATTATTGCAAAATATTTTGCCGGAAAGTATGAAAGAACAGACAATATGCGGTCTGGTGGAAGGTAAGTTTAGGAATGATAAACAATTAAAAGAAGGACTTGGAGCAGTGCCGATGCCAAAATTCTTTGAGACCTTGAAGAAAGAGGTGCAGTCATATTATGAAAGCTGTTAGGGTTATTTTATATCAGGATTTGGTAAATTATCGTCACCCTATGTCTTTTCAATTAAAGGAAAGCTATCCTCTTCCTCCTTACTCGACAGTTATTGGCATGGTACACAATCTTTGTCGTTATAAGGAATATCATCCGATGAAAATTAGTATTCAAGGAAAATATATTTCGAAAACCAATGATTTATATACTCGTTATGAGTTTAAGAGTGGAGCGAAATATGACAAGAGCAGACATCAAATGGAGGCAGGAGGATATGGAATCAGTCGAGGAATCAGTACAGCCGAGTTATTATCCCAAGTACAATTGATTTTACATATCAGACCGGAAAAGGAAGAAGAAGTGGAGAAAATTTTGAATGCATTTCAAACACCATGGGAATATCCATCTTTGGGTAGAAGAGAGGATTTAGCAGTGATCCGGGAAGTAAAGGAAGTGGAAATCAGTCAAAGAATTCCTAGAGATGACTTAGAGGAAGAAGAAAAAGAGGATTTATATGCTTATATTCCTTTGAGATATCTGGAGGAAGACCTTGTGGAAGGGAGAAAAACAGAACGTGGAGTAAAAGCCAGAGGAACGAAGTATCTGCTTAATAAAAGATACTATTTAGAAAATGATGCAAAAGGGAAAGAGCCAAAATGGATACGTCGCTGGGAAAGGATAAAGGTATTGTATACTTCCAAGATTGCTGCAAAACCTATGAAACAACTTTGGCTTGATGAGGATAATTATATGGTATTTGAGGCATAAAGGTATATTCTTATTTCTTGGAAGAAGGTTGTAAAAAACTTAAAACAATAAATGAAAAGGGAAGCTTGTATTTTTACTTTTAACGAAAGTAAAATTTTTGTGAGTTATAGAAATATTTGGGCTAAAATCTATATTTGCAATGCTTTTTCCTGATAGATAAGAAAAATTATTCCATTAGAAAGTAGGGAGAATAATAGATGTCAAAAAAAATGAAAAATAAGTTTTGGGCAAAATCAAATCCATGGGAAACAATTATGGAACATACAGAAGCCTTGCTTCGAGAGTGTCAGAGATTTATGAAAATATATCCCGACTTTGTAAAAAAGATTTCTAGAATATGGAAGTTGTTAGTTTTGACTTGCATTCATCATGATTGGGGAAAGGCAAATGATAAATTTCAAGAAAGAATATTAACAGGAAAAAAGCAAATGGGGGAATTGCCACATGCCATATTAAGTATCGCTTGTTTAAATGTACAAGAATTGGTACAGGAATTTTCAATGGAGGAAATACAAGCTTTATATGCTGCGATTTTATTTCATCATAATAGGGAAGGTTTACTAGAGTATAAATTTAGTCAAATAAAAGCGGAATTCCAAGAGATGAGTGTAGATATCAGCGAAATGTTGGAAAGCATTCAGAAAAATTCTCAAAAATATCCATTGCTAAATCAGGAAAAAATTTACTTTAATTCAACTTTTTCTTTAAAGAAATATTTTTATCAAGAATTTCCAGTGGATATTTTAAACCCGAAAGAATGTGAAAAAGCTGTTTTCTACATTTTATTAAAAGGATTATTAAATCGAATAGATTATGCAGCGAGTGCACATATCCCGGTTGAATATAAAAATGATTTTCTGGAAGAGGGCTTGCAAACTTTTATGCAAGACTTAAATGATGAACGATTGTTGAGAGGAATGGAGAAAACTAATTGGAATGAACTTCAAGAATATATGAAGTCACATCAAGAAGATAACCTGATTGTAGTCGCACAGACAGGACTCGGGAAAACAGAAGCTGGATTATGGTGGATTGGGAACCAGAAAGGATTTTTTATACTGCCGCTTAGAACAGCAATTGATGCTATTTATGATAGAATCAAGAATAAAATTCTCAAAAATAATAAAGTGGAAGAAAGACTTGCTCTACTTCATAGTGAAAGTTTGGAGACTTATTTACAATTGCAGGAGCAAAGCAGTTTTGAGTGGGAGGATTATTATATAAAAACCAAACAATTATCTCTTCCACTTACAATTTGTACTTTGGATCAACTATTTCCTTTTGTATTTCGTTATCGTGGATATGAATTCAAATTAGCAACCATGGCATACTCCAAGGTAATCATCGATGAAGTACAAATGTATGGGCCTGATTTGGTCGGATTTTTAGTAGTAGGACTGTCAATGATCCAAAAAATAGGTGGTAAATTTGCTATTTTGACAGCTACTTTTCCGGGATTTATTGAGGATTTAATGCGAGAGCAAGGGTTGAAATTTGAAATGTCAAAGACTTTTGTGAAGGAAGAATGTCGGCATTCGATTCAATGGAGGCAGGAAGAAATCAATGCAGACTTTATTTTGGAGAAATATAAGAAGAATCGAGTGTTGGTTATCTGCAATACAGTGAAGCAATGTCAAAAAATATATCATGACTTACAGGAAAAAATGGGAATCTGTCAAGAAGAATTGTTAAGTCATGATTTAATGGACAGGGAACTGAATTTATTTCATGCCAAGTTTATTAAGAAAGATAGAGCAGTTCGAGAAGAAGCAATCCTTGAGTTTGGAAGTTTGTTAAAAAAGGATAGTACTCCCAATGACCGTAAAGGAATCTGGATTAGCAGTCCTATTGTTGAAGCCTCTTTGGATATTGATTTTGACATTTTGATTACTGAGTTATCCGATATGAATAGTCTGTTTCAAAGGCTGGGGAGATGTTTTCGTAGTCGAATATGGGAAAAAGAGGGCTTTAATTGCTATGTTTTTGACGGTGGAGACAAGAAATGTTCCGGTGTCGGGTACTCTATTCAGGAAGAGATATATGAAATGTCCAAAAATACTCTGCGTCAGTATTTTTCTATTCATAACAGTATATTGACGGAAAAAACAAAAATGGATTTGGTAGGGCAAACCTATTCAAAAGAGAACATGGAACAAATGGCCCCTAAGTATTATAAAGAAGTTACGAATTTCATAAAAAATCCAAGTTTATATTTACCGAATGAAATGAGTGCTAAAGAAAGTCAATTTCGTTTTCGTAATATCTTGTCAGAAAGGATCATTCCTCTTCCTGTGTATCAGCAAAACATGAAAGAAATCAATGAAATAGAAGAAAAGTTGAAACTCCCATTAAATGATACAAAATCAGCTCAAATGAATAACGGTAGGGGAGAAAAAAGTATTTCAAAAGAGGAAAGAATTCGTCAGCGTGAAGAGTTGATGAAATATACTTTGACTGTAGAGTCTTATCTTCTTAAAGGAGTGAAAATAGAGAAAAAGATAGCAATAAATTCTTATCAAGAGATAAAGATAGTCTCTTGTGAGTATGATTTCTGGGTAGGATTGGGGAAGATAAATAAGGCAAAAGAGAAGGAATAGGATAGAAAGGAGTTTCATTTGTAATAGGATTTGTATGAACCTGGAAATGTTTTAAGTTGTTACCAAAAGAAAAACATTAAAAACATTTTTAAGGGTTAACGATAAAAAAGTATATTGAAATGAAATAATATGAGAGTATTTTTTTGCTTGTCGCCCCTCAATAATGTAAATCTCCTAAGAGGTCGACAAACTATTTCTAGTAAGCGACTAAAGATGATTTTTGACATTTTTTGTTTGTTGAAATCAATAAAAAATGATACAATTACAAGAGGTTGACAAATTTGATGGTAAAAATTATTTGAAATAAAGAACTTTATCTTATGCGGCTCATAATCGAAGCAGACTGAAATTTAAATTCTTTATTTCTTCAAATGTTCTCATCTATTCTTCCCTCATAATCGAAGCAGACTGAAATTTAAATGCGGAATTAGTTGGAATCGCAAAAGGCATAGGAAGACTCATAATCGAAGCAGACTGAAATTTAAATTGTTTTTTCTTTCATATTTTTTCATCTCCTTTTCTCCTCATAATCGAAGCAGACTGAAATTTAAATTTATCAGTTCATCTGCTTGTGTCTTAATCAATCCCGCTCATAATCGAAGCAGACTGAAATTTAAATCGATTTAACAAAGGAAACATATAAACCGGATGATTCTCTCATAATCGAAGCAGACTGAAATTTAAATAATCTAATTCTTGGTTTTTATCCTGATTGTTCATATCTCATAATCGAAGCAGACTGAAATTTAAATTATCCAGTATAAACCCTAGCTTATCGCCTTGAATCATTCATATTAGTGCTACTTTCATTTCTTTGTCTCTGAGAGAGAACTTTTTTCTGTATTTTCTTTCTAAAGTTTTTTAATATAATTTTTTATTATTCTTACTTAATGATAGGAAATACTATTGGCATTAAAATACTTAAAATATTGGGAGTTTTATAAAAAAGTGCTAAGACAGAAAGTAGAAATATAATAATAATTTTAAAATTTAATTTACTTTGGAATACGATAGATATGAAATATTAAAAAATGATTAGTTTATAATTAAATATATATTTAAAATTCATGAGATGGAGGTAAACTTGGTATGAGACTTAAGTATGGAGCGGTGTTATATGTTGATAATAAAGGTAATAAACATATTGGATATTACGATGATGACGATGAAGAAGGAGCCATCATCTATCAGGGAGATTTCTTTTTGTCAAGAGAATATCTTGTTATTCCTTATAGAAGATGTACAAATAATATAACTATGAAGGATATAATAGATTGTATGAATGATTTACAGGAAAAACTGGCAGGACATTCAATGAGTTTATCGGGCAAATATCAAGAAAAGATTATCACAAATTTACTATCTGAATTATGTTATGTACAGCAATTATTTTATGAAAGACATATTTTAACAATGGATATAAAAAAAGGAATTAATGTCTTTATATCTCATTCATCAAAAGATAAAAAATTTGTAAATATTTTATATGCAGAGCTAGCTTTTAACGGATATTTTCCATGGTTAGATGAACGAGAGATTAAAGGAGGAGAATCTATACCTAGAAAAATACAAGAAGGATTGACAAATTCAGACTATGTTTTGGTTATTTTGTCAAAAAATTCTGTAAAATCCAATTGGCTCAATGAAGAATGGGAAACTAAATATTGGGAAGAAGTTAAAGAAAATAGAGTTAAGGTAATTCCAATTCTAATAGAAGAATGTGACATTCCTCCTCTTTTAAAAAAGAAAAAGTATATTGATTTTAGAGGAGACTATAATACTGCTCTGAGTTTTTTGTATAAATCGTTGATTTAGCTTTTAAATTCGTGCTTATAAATAAAATTAAAAGGATAAATTTGATTTGAAAATATTGATAATTTTACCATGTACGGTTTAATTGTAAAAATTAAAAAATATAGAAAATACAATTCATATAAAAGAGAAATTTCCCTTGAAGTTCCTAAATTTAATAAATAGAAATTTTAAAGCAAATAAACCAAATGAAACATGGTTGACAGATATAACTGAGTTCATGATTCCAGCAGGTAAAATATATTTATCCCCAATCATAAATTGTTTTGATCAAAAAATAGTTTCTTGGGAGATAGGTGAGATTCCAGATTCTAAATGAGTAAATAATATGCTAAAAACTGCGATTGTTCAATGAAAAGAAAATGAATCGCCTGTACTTCATACAGATAGAGGATGTCATTACAGATGGAAAGAATAGATAAATTTGTTGAAGAAAACTAAAATAAGTCATTCTATACTAAGTGTATAAAAATGTGTTTAGGATTTAAAAAGTCCTCAAGAGTACAGACAAAGTCTTGGAATAATATAAAAAATATTGTCCAAGAAGAAATTGTCCGTACTCCCTTTTGGAGGAAGATGAATCAATACTTGTTGGATAAATTTTTCTCATCTACTTTTATTTTTAAAGCTGTATTGTCTAAATTTTCAATCACTTCTTTTTGATTTTCTTTTGTTGGATTAATATTATTATCAGCTAATTCATTTAAGTTCCTTCTTGTATAATGAAAACATAGTAAAACTATATTTCCATTTGATTCATTTTTTCTTGGTTAATATTGGGATACGAGATATAAAGTTGTTTTCTAGTTTCTAAAATTTTAAAATACTTTAATTTCAATAACAAGATAAACATCATATCGTAATTTTTACAGGTATTATGTCAGTCGAGATGTGTATAGTGATAAGAACACGGTACTTTATTGCCCTCCAATGAGGTATATTTCAGAATACACCAAGAATTTTTCAAAAGCATGGTATTCATTTGAATAAGACCAATAACAGGAGATATATCTTTACATTCAATGTTTTCAAGAATAGAAAAAGGAATGATAATTTCAGGCACAAGTTTTTTCATTGCATGATGCCATAAAGAGTATCGGGTTTTCAAAAATTCACGTGCTGATAAATAAAGCATATAGGAATAGTGGAAAACACTATGTCCAACCTTTCTGTCATAGAACTCTTTGGCAGTAGCAGCAATCCAAATGGCAGCAAGCTCCTCTTCATCACGAGCTTCAATTAACATTTCTGCAGTTCGAATAGTTCCTTTATTTGTTGGCTTCATGAAATATAGGAATTCCATTGGGTTCTTTTCAATTAGTTGCTTTCTTTTGGGTACTTCTATATTTTCAAGCCAATCATATCCATAAATACAGCCTTCTTGATTGTATTCTACAAATATTGTTTCTGCAGATATTGGTTGATAAAGTAAGTCAGGAAGACAATATCTTTGATTTTTCCAAATTGTATAAACATCCTCCCATTTTATTTGTTCAAACATAATATACCTCCATTCATAGTTCATTTTTTTATATTTATGTGTTATTTTTACCGAAAAATCAATTTGTATAAAACTGTTGCTTTGTCCATTGGAAAAAATGATATGGGTGATTTATATCTAAATGTATATGAGAATACAGGAAACTAATAATATCCATATCACCGAACAAATCAATTATCCAATCTTTCCAATCAATATTTTGAAGTTCATTGAGATTGTTATCAAGTTCAATTAAGGTCGAGGACTCGGTACAACACAAATAGAGGAGAAGCTCTTCTAGTACACTGTGAGCGATTATTGGTAATCCATTATTTGCATGCATTCTCATCTCGAGTAAAGTACATTTCATTTGATAAAGAAATTCATAATTGTAGTGCATTAGAAATTGATCAGGGAGGTTAGCATTTAGCCAAGATACAGAGAGTTGTCCTATATGAGTTCCGACTGGCATAGAAGCTAATTCTTCCATATCCCCATTGATGTAGTCAAGTAATATATCACTACCGATAACAAATGATACAGCAGCACCTAGTCCGAATGTGTTATATAAGAACTCAGACCATGCTTCATGATTTTTATATTCCTGAATAGAAAATTGTTTGTTATCTGCTATTTTCTGATTTGGTATGGTATGCCAATTAAGAGCCTTGCAGATGCCTTTACATTTATCTATCCGAATGGATGAACCTGATTCATATCGACTCCATGTTTTTGTTCCAACATTTGCTCGAGAAGCAGCTTCTTCAATTGTTAGCCCGAGTTCATTGCGTCTAAGCTTAATTTGTTTGGCAAGTTCCTTATTGCCTTGGATAGTTTTCTTAGGCATTATTATCACCTTTCCTTTATGACATGTCACTATGATGTCATTATGTCATAAATTAGATGTTTAGTCAAGATTTATTTGACAGTAGGATGTATTTTTTTATATTTTAGAAAATTTATAGGGGAAAAAAGGAATAAATTTTTCTCGAGACATTTTAACATAGGTCTTTTTTCTGATTTGCTAAATCATGAAAAGAGAAAGTCAGATTTTTTTCAGTAATATTTACAATTTTGAAATTAGTGATGGGTGTGTACGTACAAGATATCTTCCTAAATATTTCAATAATCCTCCTATAGAATTGATACCTTGTTCCCTTAGTAAGAAAAAAGATATGAATTTTCTTTATAAAGTTGGGTGAACATTTGCTTTTCTTTTAAATCTCATTTAAAATCTTGTTAATTTCCAGATTGGATCGTTTGTAAAGTAATAAATTTTGATTGATTAGTAACTGTGTCTACTTAGAAAATAATAGGGCATGAAAGAAATACTTTGTAGATAACACCATAGATGGAAGAATAGATTTAGAAAAATTATAGAAGTGAAAATACAAATTGAAAAACTGGATAAGGCTTTAGCTACACCTACAAAAGAAGAAAATTTATATTCCATAGGAAAAAGAATAGATAAAATTTTAGAAAAAGTGAGAGATTTTAGAAGAAAAAATCTAAGAACTGGTGAAAGGTTAATTAAGTATCAAAGAAAGGTGCTTAGCTTTTTTTGATGAAAAAAGGAATAAATAAAAAATACGAAAATAAAATAACAGTTTATATTTTGTAAATATTCTAAATGTGATATAATAATTATACTAGGAGAGACATTATAAAGAACAAATATGTTGAATCAGAAACCTTAGAATTAAAAGGAAAATATACCGATACGATTTATATTTGTAAAATTTCATGGAGAAAACAAAACTTGAATATCTGAAAGAAGTGATTACGAATATGGAGGTTTTCTAGTAATTATGGAATAAAAAACAGATTACAGACTGAAAATATCTAGACAGTCAGATCAGGAAAAGATATGCATTTAATTGATTTTGAATGTATTAATGAAGTAATTTTAATAAGAATATTAGGAATGACACAACAGAATATACTGTAGATAAGTATCGAATGGAGGTCTTCATAGGAAATGAATTTTAACTATAAATTTTAAAGAGCTGATTACTATGTGGACTCGTTTTAGGTGAAAGCTTCCACTAATGATAGTATGGCAATATACCTTGAGGTTAATTGATAAAAATTTATTTAAGAAGAAATGAAAAAATAGATTAAAATTGTCAGTAAAATATATGAACAAGAATAAAGAAAAGTATATTAGAGCCAAATAATATAAGTTTTTATTTGTCGACCCTCAATAATGTAAATTTCCTGAGGGTTTGACAAACTTACTTTTAGTGAGGGATTAGGGATGATTTTGACATTTTTTATCAATTGAAATTAATAAAAAATGATACCATCATAACAGGTCGACAAATTTGGGAGTGAAAACTAGCTGAAATAAAGGGCTTTATCCTAGTCGGCTTATAATAGAAACAGATTGAAATGTAAAGTTTTCTTTGTTTTCTTGCTCTGCACTCGTGTTTGGCTTATAATAGAAACAGATTGAAATGTAAAGCTATCACTTCCAGTCGCCGGGAGAATATACTCTTTTACTTATAATAGAAACAGATTGAAATGTAAAGCATTTTTCTCATAATGAAAAAATAAAAATAAATGGACTTATAATAGAAACAGATTGAAATGTAAAGAGAAACAAGAAAAAGGAGGTAAACATGCCAAAAATACTTATAATAGAAACAGATTGAAATGTAAAGAACTATAAACAAATTAAGAACTTTGGAGAATTAGTCTTATAATAGAAACAGATTGAAATGTAAAGAAATACTTGGAAAAAGAAAAGGCGGATCTGTTCAACTTATAATAGAAACAGATTGAAATGTAAAGGCAGTTCCCAACAAATAACAAACCATCGTTGATTTCTACTTATAATAGAAACAGATTGAAATGTAAAGGATGAAAAATTAGTACATATTAGCTGGAAAACTTTACTTATAATAGAAACAGATTGAAATGTAAAGATATACAATCAAGGGAATCTAAGGAGGAAAATATGGCTTATAATAGAAACAGATTGAAATGTAAAGCTTGCATCTCTAGGCATGATAAACGGTGCAGAATGCACTTATAATAGAAACAGATTGAAATGTAAAGTCAGACAACTTATGAATTTTTTCAGAAAATTGTTTAACTTATAATAGAAACAGATTGAAATGTAAAGATAGAAGAATGATGCAACTTCTTTCTTTTTTTCTTGTCTTATAATAGAAACAGATTGAAATGTAAAGGGAGATCTTTTAATGAAATATGTTCAAGGTCTTCCCTTATAATAGAAACAGATTGAAATGTAAAGTTTAGAAGTTTGTGTTTCTTCCATATCTTCCCATTTACTTATAATAGAAACAGATTGAAATGTAAAGTTCTTCAGTGCCCATTTGACAATGTCTTTCTGAAACTTATAATAGAAACAGATTGAAATGTAAAGGCGAGATGAGGAAAAGTACCGAGTAGAGTGCTTGGCTTATAATAGAAACAGATTGAAATGTAAAGTCCACTTTCACTTTATCACTAAACAGTAGATGTCGCTTCTTATAATAGAAACAGATTGAAATGTAAAGTTTTTTTCGAGAGGAGATGTGCATATCGTAAAAACGCTTATAATAGAAACAGATTGAAATGTAAAGAGAATATATCCAATACAGTGCCGCCAATAGGACAACCTTATAATAGAAACAGATTGAAATGTAAAGAAGTAGGATTTCCTACTTAGGTACTAAAGGAGGAACTTATAATAGAAACAGATTGAAATGTAAAGGATTTCGGATTTACAAAATTATGAGGTTCCTGTCGACTTATAATAGAAACAGATTGAAATGTAAAGGAAGAAGAGAATATCTGGGTCTTGTTCAAAAATGGGCTTATAATAGAAACAGATTGAAATGTAAAGATTTATTTTCCTTCATGGGAAAAGACAGTTATTGAGCTTATAATAGAAACAGATTGAAATGTAAAGGAGTTAGCACATAAAATAGGAGTAGAGTTTGCTAAAACTTATAATAGAAACAGATTGAAATGTAAAGTTCAATACCATATTTCTCAATCAACCCTTTTTTTTTCTTATAATAGAAACAGATTGAAATGTAAAATTGATTTTCTGTATTTATAATTTCATTGGAAATTCCTCTTATAATAGAAACAGATTGAAATGTAAAAGTGTATTGTAAAAATATATATCTTTCATCTTCAGGACTTATAATAGAAACAGATTGAAATGTAAATTAAAAGATAAAGAAGAGATGGCATTACAAGCCATGCCTTATAATAGAAACAGATTGAAATGTAAATTATTTGTCGCTCGCTCAAGATGAAGAAACAGGTATCCTTATAATAGAAACAGATTGAAATGTAAATTCGTTGATTTCTAAGATTTTATCGTAATTTGTAACACTTATAATAGAAACAGATTGAAATGTAAATAAAATTGGCTTGGTACTGATATATTTAGTAATTATAGCTTATAATAGAAACAGATTGAAATGTAAATTTAATAAATCAATAAAATTCTTTTTCATACTTATCCCTTATAATAGAAACAGATTGAAATGTAAATTTGACTAAATTAGATATAAAAAAAGAGCAAACCAACTTATAATAGAAACAGATTGAAATGTAAATATACTTTCTCCTGATATTTGTAGAGTGATAGTAAAAGTCTTATAATAGAAACAGATTGAAATGTAAATGAGGTGAGTTTAGAGTGGGAATATTACCAGAAATACTTATAATAGAAACAGATTGAAATGTAAATTTTGGAATTGTAATTTTATCCTCTAAAACATCTGAACTTATAATAGAAACAGATTGAAATGTAAATTCTTTTGAGTACTCTGAAATATCTATTAAATCGGTAACTTATAATAGAAACAGATTGAAATGTAAATCACATTTACTCTCTTTTCTTACACTATTTCAATCTTCCTTATAATAGAAACAGATTGAAATGTAAATAAAACAATCGCCTTTCTATTAAATTCTCCACCAATGCCTTATAATAGAAACAGATTGAAATGTAAATTTGTAGACTAGGTTCTTTGTCAAATCGTGTTGGTGAAAAAAACAAAATAATAAAATCGCTAGGGGAGGAATCTTTTAGATTTCTCCCTCTTTTAATATGCTGTTAGGATTACAAATTAAGATTCTTCTGCGCAAGTTTTGAAAACTTTTGTAACCATATGAAATCCGTTTCATCAACTTAATCTTTTGATGGAAGCCTTCTACAATTCCATTTGAGAAAGGACTGTCAATACTGTTTAAAATTTGGAAAGTAAGTTTTCTGTATGTCTTTAAAGTACGTGCTAAATGAAGATTATCACATCCTTTGTACTTCTCTAATAGAGAGAGAAAATTTTCTTTCTTCTTATGTTGAAATAGATAAAGAAAATTTTGATATATCCCATAGTATTCATCTAATTTTGGAATTTTCTTCAATAGGAAATTTACAATTTCTCCTGATGAAATATATTGTTTAAAAAAATAGTCATAGTAACGCTTTTCTGATAGAGAACTAGCTGATTTTTGAAAGAGCTTCCAGTGTTTTTTTAATTTTCTTGCTAGAGAATGATCTTGAAGTTGTTTCATGAGTTGTATTCTTGCTTGTAAAAATGCCCTAGAGATTAATTGGACGATATGGAATCTATCTAAAATGATTTGCGCATTGGGAAATAATTTTGGCAATATTTGTAAGTAAGGTTCGTATAAATCTGTTGTGATAACCTGAACTTTTTTATGTTCTTCCATAGGAAAGGTCTGAAAAAAATCAATCAAGGGATCCTTTCTTCTATCTTCTAAAATATCTACAATCTCGCGCTTTTGTAAATCTACTAAAATGACAGACATATTTCCCGAAGCCTGTTTTGTAGATTTGAATTCATCGATTCCTAAATGAGTAGGAAGCGTTTTGGGATGTTTCTTTTCAAAATCATAGTACTGTAAAAGACTTCTTTTCACAGTAGAAGAAGAGACTCGAAATCTTTTTGCAATATCTTTTTCTGAGATAATATTTTTGGATTCTAATGCGATGGAAAGTTTAACACTGTCTGCAATACTACAGTATTTTCTGACAAAATTGATAGAGGCAGAAAATGTTTTTGAACAACTTTTACAAAGGAAACGCTGCTTTCTTAGATAAAGATAAGAAGGAGTATTGGAAACGTCTAGTATTTTAATCTTAGAAAGTTTCGTACCATTCCGGATAATATGTTTTTCTCCACAGAAAGGGCATTTCTCTATGGAATAGGTTAGTATAGCATGGAATATGAGCGCATTGTAACCATGTATTTTTTTTCTTCCCAAAGGATATCAGAAAAAGAAATGTTAGGGTCTTGAATTTTTAATAAAGTATTGATAGAATAATGATGAGACATAGAAATCAACTCCTTGTAATTGGGTTTGGCGATTTAATTATATCCGAGTTTTTCTAATGTCTCAATTTTTTTTGAAAAAAATGGTGTTGGATGATCCGAGACCACCAACACCAAAAATTATACAACCCATAAAATTAAGTGTTTCCTTTTTTATCTTTTTGTGATATAGTGTTTTTGAATCATAGTAGTTTTCTCCTTTGATTGGTTGTCGTAAACAAATCATACCATAGAAAACTATTTTATGGTTCTTTTTCTTTTGCAACACTGTGACACTTTATTTTACAACTTTAAAAATTATAAAAAAGTACAGAGATTGATGAAAAAATGAAATTTAAAAAGTATTATTTGTAAAAAAGAAAATATTATTTCTACAAACAAAGGGCAAATAGAAAAGCATTAAGCGAGACTTTGAAGAAATTAGTTTCAAAAGGCAATAATCAGCATATTTCTTATCAGAAAAGATTAAAAGAGAGAAGAATAGTACAAAATATGTCAAATCCATAATTTTTGATTTATTACCAAAGAACATATAAGACTATTGATATTTTTTTCTCCGATGATTTCAGGAAAGTAATTTTTATTTTTCCGTACTACAATTTTAATTTCAGCTGTTCTATTACATTCAATTTCCTCATCGTTGCTGTGATAGAGAGTTGTCTTTCCAGATAATTGGTATTCAATTTTTTCTTCCTTGCATTCCTAGGAAGATACATATATAGGCATTCACTTCCAACCATAAACTTTTCCTCTCCGAAGTTTCTATTTTTGAGTTCCTCCACTTTAACTTCCTCTATACTGTCATTCGTAAAGACGAAATGTATTCGTGAATATTCATAACTTTCATCAAAGGGATTTTCTTTGACTGCTACTTGTAACTGATTTGGCTTTTTTATGATGACACTTAAATTCGCTCCTATCTTTTTAAGAATTGCACTATGAATTCGCTCTTCAGTCTCTTTTTCCGATAATTCTGTATCCAGTATGATATTTCCGCTTTGAATATAGGTCTTTACATTTTGAAATCCTGCTTCTTGTAAAATTTGAGCTAAGTAGGACATTTTGGGTATCCTATTTTTTCCTGTTGGAGTTACTCCTCGTAATAGTGCAATTACTTTCATTCCAAAACCTCCATTATTAGTAATTATAAGTTATTATTATCAAATATTTGTTGATATTATAACATTTCTGAATTTGTTTTTATAGTCTGAATTCTATTGATGAAACTGAGAAAGGGATATAAGAGCTTATTTCTAATTTAAGTAGTTGACATTAGCTGACAAACGAGTTATAATAAAACCGACATATATGTCGGTTTTATTATACTGTGAAATGAGGTGTTTATTTTGAAAGAAGAAAAACAAAAAATTGGGCAGCTTAGAAAAAAAGAGATTCGAGAAGCTGCGAAAAGATGCTTTCTAAAGAAAGGATTTCAAAATACAACTATGGAAGATGTAATTATCGAGATAGGCATGAGTAGAGGAGGGGTCTATCATCACTATGCCAATACAAATGAAATGCTGAAAGATTTAATGCTTGACGGGAATCATTATAGAAACAGCTTAATACATGAATATTTAGAAAATAATCAAGGGAAGGATAAATATCAGCAAATGAGTGATATTTTAGTGGAGAAATCTCTGGCGAATACGGATTTAATGAGCCTATATACACTTCTTTTGCAAGCTAAAAACTATCATGAAGATTTGGAGAAATTGTATCAGGAACTGAAGGTCAATACCACGAATGAGCTTAGTATAATTGCAAAGCAACTTGGAATTGAAGCTGATATATTTCATGATGATTTTTTGGTGAACTATATCAATGGAGTGATACTAAGTGCAGAGATTCTTTGTGCAAGAAATTCTTACAGTGAACATAAAAAATACATAAAAGAAAGTATTACAAATTACATTGTTGATCTTGAAAAGAAGAAGGAAGGCAATGGAGAGGCTTAGAATAAATAAATAATTGAAAGTATCTCTTTGATACAAGGGATTATGAACTGTAAAAAATACAAATGAATATTTCGATTGGATTTTTAAATTGAAGACTGGGTAAAAAAAAAGATAAATTTTTGAAAATATTAAGAGAAGGAGGAGCATATGATGAAAAAAGATATGAAAACGGAACTTTTAACCGAAAGTCCCAAGGATCTACTATTTAAGTTGGCAATTCCCGGAATAATTGGAATGATTGTTATAGGACTGTATCCATTTATGGATGGAATATTTGCAGGATGGATTATCGGGGATTATGCCATGTCTGCTATCAGTATATCTATGTCCTTGACAATCATAAATGGAGGAATATCCGCACTTATTGGAGTTGGTAGTGCATCCGTATTATCAAGAGCGATCGGCAAAGGAGATAAAGAAACCACAGAGAGAATATTTGGAAATTTTTGTTATTGGGTAATCGTATTTTCTATCATTATCACAATATTAGGACTTTTACTTGCACCACATTTTTTAAATTTGGTAGGAGCAAAGGGTAACATCAAAGAACTTGGACTTCGATATTTGAGAATAGTTTTCCTTGGCTCCATATTTGTGAATTTTGCTCAAGCAGGCAATATGACAATGCGTGGTGAAGGAGCATTGAAACAATCCATGATGATTATGGGAGTGGGTGCTGTATTAAACATTATTTTAGATCCTATTTTTATGAAATTGATGGGAAAATATGCAATAGAAGGTGCAGCTATTGCAACCGTACTCTCTCAAATTGTGCAAGCCATATTAACCTTTCATTATTTTTCAAAGAAAAGTGCATTTGTGGGAATTCATAAAATTCAAAAATGCAAGACCATTTACTGGGAAATGTTTAGCATAGGAAGTTCTGCCATGATGATGCAAATTTTATTTGCAGTGCAACAGACATTTTTGTTTAAACAAGCTTTTTTATATGGAGGAGAAGACTGGGGGATTTTGATGTCTGCCACCATGCGATTATATATGTTCTCCTTTATTCCCTTGTGGGGAATGAGTCAGGGATTACAGCCTGTCATCGGAGCGAATTTTGGGGCAAAACAATACCAAAGAGTAAAAGATACCATGAAGATTTTTATGTATGGAGCAACAATACTTGCAGCAGTTTCGTGGATACCATCCATGTTTTTCTCTGAAAAATTATTGTCATTGTTCAATGTGAGAAGTGAAATTATTAAAGCAGGAATTACAAACTTTAAGATGTTTTATTCCACCTTTATTTTGTACGGAATTATGATTATGACACTTACCTTTTTCCAATCCGTTGGAGATGGAAAAAAAGCGGGAATGATTGTCGTGTTTCGACAACTGATTTTGTTTATTCCGGCTATATTGTTATTACCAAAGGTATTTGGGGGATTAGTAGTTTGGTGGGCTGAACCTATTGTAGATTTTAGCATGATCATGCTTGGATTGCTTTTAATGTTTAAAGAACTTAATCAAATGGGAGAAGAAAAAGCATGAAAAATTTTCTGTCGGAAAAATAGTTGTTATAGAAATTCAAAAAAAGGCAATTATAAAATGATTTATATGCTTGTAAAGTAAAAAATGAAAAAAATATTAGAGAAAGTATTGAAAAATAATGAAAAAAGAAAAAAGATGTGTTATAATGTAAAAAATAAAATCAATTTGTATAATTTAAGATGTAATAGTGTGAAAAAAGTTGTTTTATTTTGTCTGTTGTCATCAATGGTAACTTATGGACTGGATAGACAAGAATTACATTTTTTAGATAAGATGACACTGAATATCCGGAAGAAAAGGAGGTTGAGAAATTAGAGGAATTTAAGGTAGAAAAATGGATCTCAAAAGAGAATTTGCTGAAGTTAAAAGAAAGAGAAAGAAAAATTATGGAATTGCAGTAAGTAAATGCAACATTTTCATCTTATCATAGAAATCTTGTGAAAGAACATTTCAAATCTGATGGAAAGAACTTTGCTTTATAGAAAAGAATCCTCTATGCAATCAATTGTAAATTATTTTAATGTACTCCTAGTAAAAGAGAAATTTTTTAAGTAGAGTAGCCTTCTTTTTTTCAAATTTTTATTTGAACCATATATTCATGGCAAGCTACATATAGCTTATACTGAACTCTCCCGTTCATGTATTTGTGATTATTTACATTTTAATACGAGATTTTTTGATAGGAGTCTTTTTTGTCACACCATATTTTACAATTTATCAATGGTATGAAATGGAGGAAAGTGTTATGAAAAACCAACGAAAAGAAGTGGAAAGAACTTTGCGATATATCGCGAAAAGAAATAAAAGTATAAGCTTTTCCATAGGACTGGTATTGCTATATCTAATGTTAGGAATGAATGCTTTTGCGGAAAGTCCAAAATACGGGGGGGGTAAAAAACTCGCTAAATCTAATATAAATGCCTCGGCAGATCAATTATCTCAACTTTTACAAAAAATTAAGGTAGAGAATGAAAAGAAAGTAAAGAATACTAATTTAGAATTGATTCAATTGATGGAACAAGGAGATCAAGTTGTAAAGTCACCATGGTCATCGTGGCAATTTGGTTTGAATTATATATATGAAAATGGAGGAGAGTATTTCAAAGGCAGAGGAAATGGAGATAAAGATAAAAAATATCCTTATGAAGGAATATTAGCAAGAAGTATTGATGTATATGAAAGATATACATCACCACAAAGTGCAAAATACTTAGAATTATCGACAGGGACAGATATAAAAAGCGCTACGACAACTAATAGAAATGGTCTGAAAGATGTTTATGGATTGGCAAATACAAAAGTATTGCAAGAAAAACCATTAAAATTTGAAGTAAGTGCAGGAATTAGACCAATACAAGTGAGCAAAGGAGAAATAAAATTAGCTGAAAAAACTCCACAAATTCCGAACTTACCAGAAGTAGCAACCTTTACTTTTTCTCCTATCACTGTAAATTCTATAACCGTGACAAGCTCAAGTCCTACAGTAAGTGTAGCAACAGTTAGCAAAACTGCACCTGAAGCACCAAATGTATCAGCAAATACACCTACAGCACCAACAACAGCAAAGTTTGAAGTACCTAATCCGAGCATAAGTTCTGTATCTGTTAAGGTGCAACCTGTGTTTGTACAGGCAAAAAAAATATCTAAAGGGGCAGTAAATATAGAAGCCCCCACAATGAATGTAGTAACAGTAACACCTTTAAATATACCAAATGAACCAACAGCACCAACGCTACCAAATATAAAGATAGCAACATTCAATCCTGTTGCACCGAAGGTAGAAAAACCTAAATTAACAACACCTCCTACTTTTAATATACAATTAGGTTCATATAGAAATCATATGACGCAACACTTTTTTCAAGATGGAGATGGTGGAAGATTTAGAGGGGCAGGTTTTTCGATAAAAAATGATAATAAGATAAATAAAATAGATGCAAATACGACTGGAATAACAGATGGGCATCCTACAATTGTCTCAGCTTGGGCAACTCCAAGTCAATATATAGATGGAAGTAAATCGGATTCGGCACTACTAAAAGTTTATTTTGATGTGACACAAAATGTTGGTACAGTTACAGTAGACAGAGATTTGACTATTGATTCTATAAGTGATTTAACGGAAGAGGAAAAAACGATAGAAAGGAATAAAAATAGAACTTGGAATCTGCAAGACTTTTTGATTGGTGGTTCACGTGTGGCAACACTTGATAATGCACATAATACTACCATAAAAAATGCAAAAACTATAAATTTGGTTGGACCATTGGTTGTTGGTTATGAAATTCAAAATGATAATGTAGGGACAGGGACAAGAGCAATAGAAAACACAGGAACTATTACTGATGAAGCAGAAAGTAAGAAGGAAAACATAGGAGTACTTACTCTTTCAGGGAACGAAGTTAATTTAACACTTTCACCTCACTTAGGTGGAGGTAAGAGCATAAAAATATCTAGAACATCTGAGGGGTACATAGGATATAAAGTAGGGATGATTTTAACCTATGAATATGATGATAAGAATTCTTCAAATTATTATAAATTTTTAAATGATACCAATGGAACTATAAAATTTAGCGGGAAAAACTCAATAGGGATACAAATATATGCACCCGAAGCAGAATCACAAATAATAACACAAAATAAGGGTGTAATAACTATGGGTGGAATAGAAAGTTATGGATTAAAATTATCTTCTAGAGTTTCAAGTAATTTAACTTTTGAAAATTCAGAAAATGGTACTATTAATATATCAGGAGATAAATCAAAAGATAATGTAGAAAAAGAATCTCTATCGTCAGGTATAGCGGTACTGGAAGATTCAAGTTTAACTGGGAATCGTTCTATCAGAGCATATACAGGAAAAGTATTGAATAAGGGAACAATAAATGTTTCAGGTGGACAGGGCAATACAGGAATGGTTCTTAAAGTAAATGCAGCAGATGATATTACAAATAAAAAAACAATAAATGTAAGTGGAAGTTCAAATATAGGAATGAGAGTAGATAAGGGGGAAGTTTCAACTGATGCCACAGGAACTCCAAAAGCTAAAAATGATGGAACAATAAATATAAATGGTGGAACTACAGCTACAAAAAATATGGGTATGGTTGCAAATGGTGAAAGTGAAGCAACAAATGAGACAGCAGGAAAGATAACTTTAAAAAATACAGGGATAGGATTATTATCAACAAATAGTGGAACTGTAGATAATAAAGGTACAATTTCTGGAGAAAATTTAGATTTAGCAATTGGAATATCCGTTTTAGCTAATTCAAAAGGGACAAACACCGGAACTATGAAATTAAGTGGAACAGGGGTAACAGGGGTTTATAATGAAGCTGGTACATTTAATATGACAGGGGGTTCTCTAGAAGTATCAGGAGATAAATCATTAGGAATATATTCCAAAGGAAACTCAACTACTACTAATTTATCTGGAGGTACAATAACAGCCTCAAATGGTACAGTAGGGCTTTATGCAGATGATTCTACGATGAAATTATCTGGTTCAGTAAAATTGATATCTGGAAAAGATGGATTAATGTTCTATAATTATTCAAGTACTAACAACAATCCAAGTGGAAAATTTAATTTATCTGGTGATATTAAAGGAGAAGTAAAATCAGATGGAACAGCATTTTATTTTAAAGGAGGTTTATCAGGTATAACAAGCTTTTTAAATAGTATGTTTGATCATGGTACAAGTACAGGACAGTTGAAGCTGAAATTAAATGATGGAGCAACATTATTTGTACTAGATAACCCAGGAACAGGAACACCGATACAATTAAGTAGTGCAGAAACAACTGGAATAGGATCAACCTTAGGTTCTAAAGTAATTTTGGAAACTCCGACAACTAAATACAAAGCTTATTCTGTATTTAAGGGAGCGCTGGAAATAGATCAAAATGTAGATTTATCTTTTAATACAGATGCTTTCTATAAAGTAGAATTTATATCTTCAAATGTGAAAATAAATAATGGAATGACTTTATCAGGAAGCTCAATGGCTAATGGAGCAAATTATATCATTGGACAAAAAAATTATTCGGGAGCAACAGATTCTTCATCAATTAACATCTCAAATGCAGGAGAGATAAATTTTACTGGAAATAAGACAACAGCTTTATTAGCGGATTTTGGAAAAGTAACAAATGAAACATCAGGAAAAGTAAAAATGACAGGAAGTGAAAATATAGGATTGCTAGGAGCTTCAAATTCAATTCTTGATAACAAAGGCGGAATAGAAATGGGAACAAAGGGAGTAGGAATTTGGGGAGTAAATCAACTAGCAACAAGTACTGATTGGTCAAATAAAAACATAAATATAACAAATACTGGAACAATAAAAGGCACAAGTGGAAGTTCATCAGTACTTGGAATATATGCAAACAATACTTCAAGTTCGGTTTCAGTTGGGAATTCAAAAGTAGATCATTCAGGGGATATTGATTTATCAGGATCTACTCAAAGTATAGGAATAAACTCTAACAAAAGTACAATAACTTCAAGTGGAAAAATTTCTGTAAATGAAGGAAGTATAGGAATAAATGCAGTATCATCTCCTACAAAAGTAACAGGAGGAACTTATACTTTAGGAAAAGAATCAGTGGGATTTAAATTGAGTGGAACAGGTACTACATTTACAGGAACAGGAGGAAGTATTGCAATAACGGGAGAAGATTCCGTTGCATACCAAATAGACGGAATTATACTAGAAACAGGCGGAACAACAAATAAATTTACTGATGATTTATCATTGACATCAACAGGTAAATACACATATATTAATTTGCAAAAGAATGCGAATTTAACTTATAACAATAGCAATGCCAAAACATTGGTAGCAGATAATTCTATATTTATAAATGCACAAAATTCAACTGTAAATTTAGGTTCAAATGTTGATTTATCTTCAACACATAAATCAGTTGTAGGAGTATATGCAAAGGAAACTGCAACAGGAACACGTTCTATTAGTAATGGAGGAAAAATTTCATTAACTGGAGATAGTTCAGTTGGATTGTATGGTGTAAATCAAAGCACAGGTAATTTATCTTTGACGAATAATGGTACAATAATAATAGGAGATAAAGGAGCAGGACTATATACTAAAAAAGCAAGTGCTTCAAACAAAGGAACAATAACAGTAGGAAGCTCTTCAACAGGGATGTCGACAGAAGATGGACAATTATCTAATGATACTGGAGCAAAAATGATAAGTACAGGAACGAAAGCAATGGGTATTACACAAAAAGCTGGAGGAAATATCTCAAATGCAGGAGAAATTAGATTAACTGGAGATAAATCGATAGGTATGTTATCAACAGCTATAACAACAACAGGGCATGTTGTTTCGAACACAGGGACAATAACCGTCGGAGATTCCACTAATTCAACAGAGCCAAGTATTGGAATATATAATGGAAACTCATCAACAAATAGTAAAGTAGAAAATAGTGGAAAAATAACCGCTGGAACAGAGTCTATAGGAATTTATGCTAAAAATATAAACTTAACAGGAAATTCTGAAATATCTGCTGGAAAGGGAGGAATAGCAGTTTATTCAAATGAAGGAACTGTAGATATTTCAAGTGCTTCTAAATTATCTGTTGGAGATAGTTTAGGTTCAGGTAGAGAAGGAATAGCTGTATATTTAGCAGGAAACAGTCAAACTCTTAATAGCAAAACTTTGAATTTAACAATAGGAACTGGTTCATTCGGATATGGAGTGACAGGAAAAGGAAATACAGTTACATTGGGAACATCTGGAACGGCAGCAACTGTAACTTTAGGTCAAAATTCTACTTACCTGTATTCAATAGATGAAACAGGTAACATAACAAATTATAATAAGTTAACTTCAACAGGAGATAAAAATTCAGGTATCTATTCAGCAGGTACAGTAACGAATGAAGGAGAAATAAATTTTAATTCATCTACAGGTTCAGTAGCGATACAAAGTATAGAAAATGGAACTGCAACAAATGAGGCTACAATAACAGTTGGAAAATCTGTTACAACAGGTTCTGAAGCATATAGTATAGGTATGTCGGCAGGAGTATCAGGAACTTCAAAAACTAAAGGTAATGTAGTAAATGCTGGAACTGGAGTTATTACTATAAATAATGACAATAGTTTGGGAATGTATGGAACAGAAACTGGAAGTACAGGAACAAATAAAGGGAATATAAATGTAGCAGCTACTGGTGGAAAAAATGTTGTAGGAATGTATGCAGATAAAAATTCTGTCATGACAAATGAAAATAAAATAAATATGGCTTCAACAATAACTACTGCACCAACAGGAACGCCACAAGCCTATAATTTTGGTATGATTTCTTCTAATGGAGGAATAGTTAAAAATACTTCTACTGGTACAAATACCGGTATTACATTATTAGGACCATATACAATAGGAATGATGTCTGATAAGTCAAAAATAGAAAACTCTGGAAAGATTACAGGTGCATCAGTGACAAATTCTATAGGAATTGCAGGAATAGCAGCTTCTAATGTAACAAATTCAGGAGAAGTAAGTTTAACTGGAAAGAATAGTACAGGATTATTCTTAAATGGAGCAAATACAACAGGAAAAACAGAAGGAACATCTAAAATAACATTATTAGGAGATAATTCTATCGGAATATTTGTAGATAATGCAGCTAATTTAAATTCGTATGCAGGAGAAACTAAATTAACAGGTAAGGGTGTCTATGGAATAGTTCTTGATAATGGTGGAAAACTTGTATCAAGTGGTGGAAAACTAGAAGTAGGAACATCAGCGTCACCAGCAGGAGAAACAACACAAGGTTCTATGGCAATAGGAGTTATGAGAAATAATTCAGAAATGTCTGGAAAACTAGATGTAACAGCTCATTTAGCTGGTAAGAACTCTATAGGAATTTATTCCAAAGGAAAAGTTATAGTAAATAAGGCAGATATTACAACAGCAAATGGCGCAGTAAACTTCTATGCAGATGGAGGAACTATAAAAGTAGGTAGTGGTGGAGGAACAAGTACTACAGAAACAGGAATAGGAAATGCGGGGTCTCAAGGTTCACTATTATTCTATACTAAAAACAATGGAAAAATAGAGATAGCAAATACGATGAATGCTAAAATAAAAGGGGACTCAAATGCAGCATTAAGAGGAACAGCTTTCTTATACAATGGACCTACATTAAGTGGTACAAATACAGTTAGTAACTGGTTAAATAATACATTTATTAACAATGGATTAAGTAAATTATCATTAAATATGGAGGATAATTCAAGGTTAGTTCTTGTAAATGGTACTGGTCATACTGTTAAATTAAGTGAATTAAAAGCAAGCGCTTTAGGAATTGGAACAATAACTACTACTACAAATTATAAGTCATTTACTATGTCTAAGAGCACTTTAGATATTGATGAAAATGCTAATTTAGATGGAAACACTGACTATACAAGATTAGAATTATTAAATTCTAGTATAACAAATAATGCTAATATAACAGGAAGTCAAGATAACCAATATGCAATGGCACAAGAAACAGATACTACAGTATTTGGTGCTAGTCAAAGTAATGTTGTTCTTACAAATAAAGGAAACATTAATTTAAGTGGTGCAACTTCTGTGGCTATGTATACAAAATATGGAACTTTAACCAATGATTCGAATGGTAAAATGAATATAAGTGGTAAAGATTCAACTGCAATGTTTGGATTAAATGATTCAAAATTAACAAATGCCGGAGTTATAAATATTTCAAATAAATCAACTGGAATGTATTATTCAGATGTCACAACATTACAAATTTTTGATACAAAAGAAAGTTTAAAAAATGCAGGAATGATAAAGATAACTGAGGGAAATAAATCAGTAGGAATGGCATATGAGCCGGGAAAGATTGGAAGCAATACAGTTACATTTGAAAACAATGGAACAATCCAAATGACAGTTGCAAATGGAGAAAAAAATGTTGGAATGTTTGCAAAAAATTCTAAAGATTCTAAATCATACAATGTAAAAAATACAGGAACTATAGAAATGACTGATGCTACATTAACAAAAGATGCTAATATAGGAATATATACAGAAGATAAAAATAAAGTAGAAAATTCTGGAAAGATAACGATAGGAAGGAATTCTATAGGAATCTTTGGGTATGGAGTAGCAAATTCAGGAGATATAACTGTAGGAGAAAATGGAATAGGAATTTTCTCAAAAGGCAAAAATGTTACCTTAACAGACGGAATCATAACAGCAGCAGACAGTACAAGTGCCGCTCAAGCAGCAGTAGGAATATACTTATCTGGAAGTGGACAAACACTTACCAATAGTGGAACCAAATTTGATTTAGGAAAAAATACATTTGGAATCATAAATACGAATGCAACAGGTGGAAACACAATAGATAGTACAACTTCTTCTGTAACACTGGCTAAAGAGGGAGCTACATACATTTATTCAACAGACACTAATGGTACAGTAAATAATGCAACAAAACTTACAGCTTCAGCAAGTAAAAATACAGGTATCTACAGCGCAGGAACAGTAAAGAATGCTGGAGATATAGATTTTAATTCTGCAACAGGTTCAATAGGAATCCAAAGCATATCTAATGGAACTGCAACCAATAATGCTACAATCACTGTTGGAAAATCCGGTAAGGCTAATAACTTATATAGTATAGGGATGTCAGCGGGAATAAAACAACATGTAGGAGCAACCAGAGGAAAAGTTGTAAATAGTGCAACAGGAAGGATAAAAGTAAATAATAGTAACAGCTTAGGAATGTACTCAACTGAAATAGGAAGTACAGGAGAAAACTTAGGAACGATAGAAACAAGTACTTCCGGAACGACAGCTATGTTTGCAGATAATAGCAGTATTATGACAAATAAAAATAAAATAAAGGTAAACTCTACCATGGCAAATGTAATGTCATATAACTTTGGTATGTCTTCATCAGGAACAAATTCAGAAGTTATAAATGATACAACAGGACTTATTTCACTAACTGGAAAATACGGAATAGGGATGTATTCTAATGGTTCCAAAGCAACAAATGATGGAACTATTACCTCAACATCTGCTAATAATGTAATAGGAATGCACTCTGCAACAAATACAGTTGGAGTAGCATCAGCACTAAAAAATACAGGTCGTATCAATCTTACAGGTTCTGATAATGTAGGTATCAGTTTAACAGGGGCAGGAACAACAGGAACAACTACAGGAAGCTCTAAAGTAACTTTATCAGGAGATAATAGTACCGGAATCTCTGTAGCAAAAGGAAGTGCATTAACAGCTGATGCCGGAACAACTACCGTAAAAGGAAATGGAGCGTATGGAATAGTAGTGGATGATAATGCTGCTAGCACGATGAGTTCTACAGGAAAATTAACAGTTTCTGGCGCAACAGGTTCAGCAGGGGAATCGTCTACAAGAGGTTCCGTAGGGATTGCGGTAATGAATACAGCAGCAACCGGATTGACAGGAAGTTTGGATGCGACTATACACGTAACTGGAGGAAAATCAGTGGGATTGTACTCAAAAGGAAACTTAATAGTAGACGAAGCAAATGTAACAACATCCAATGGAGCTACAAACTTCTTTGCGGATGGTGGAAAGATTACTGTAGGAAATGCAAGTGGAGTAAGTAATGTAGTTACCGGAACAGGAAGTAAAGGTTCATTGTTATTCTATGCTACAGGAGCCGGAAAAATAAATATTAATGGAAGAATGAATGCGACTATAGAAGGTGGAGCAAATGCAGCAACAAGAGGAACAGCTTTCTACTATAACGGAAGTAGTGGAGTAGATTTCACAACATGGTTAAATAATACATTCAGTGGATTAAATAATTTACACTTAATGATGAATATTGGTTCAAGATTAATTGCAGCACAAGGGCTAACAGTAGATTTATCTAATACAGGTATAAGTACTATATTCCCAACAAGTGTTATAGGAAGCATCAGTGGAACAGATTACAAAACATTTATGCTACATAGAAGTAATCTAACAGTAGATCAAGCTGTAAACCTTGACAACTCAGGGGATGCATATAATAACCTGGAAATAGCAGGATCTTCCATAACAAATAATAATACAATAACAGGAACAAAAGATGCTCAAACAGCAATGGCGCAAAAAACGGATGGAAAAAATGTAGTTCTTACAAATACTGGAACTATTAATTTATCAGGAAAAGAATCCACTGCTATGTACACTAAAAAGACTGATGCATCTACAGGAACATTAACAAATAGTGGAACGATAAATGTTGGAGATAAGTCAACAGCTATGTATGGAATAAACAATGTCGTATTTAGCAATACAGGAACAATCAATATTGGAAGCGATTCCACTGCTATGTACTATACAGATAAAGAAGGAAGCACAGTATATAATACAACCACAGGATTATCTAATGCCGGAATTATAACAAGCTCCGGAAATAATTCCATGGCTATGAGTTACCAAGATGGAAATATAACAGGAACACCTATATTTGAAAATACTTCTACGGGTACTATAACAATGACCGGAGATAAAAATATAGGAATGTATGCTCTAAAGGCAAACGCAGGTTCCTATACAACAAAAAATAGTGGTACAATAACACTAGGTAATTCAACAGAACTTAATAATCCTAATGTTGCAATTTATACAAATTCTGCTACAGTAGGAACAAATCCAATAGAAAATACAGCTACCATCACTGTAGGAAATAATGCAATTGGTATATATGGAAATGAAGTAAATCAATCAGGAAATATAATGACTGGAGATAATGGAGTAGGAATATATTCCCAAAGAGGAGAGATAAATCTAACTGGTGGAACAATAAAAGTTGGTGGAAAAGAAGCAGTTGGAGTTTATACAAGTGGTATTGAAACTAGAATGATTAAAAACAGTGGTACCTCATTTGATATAGGAGATACTTCATTTGGATTTGTCAATATTGGAAATGGTGGAAATACAATTGAGAGCAAGACTACAAATATAACTTTATCTGGAAATGATTCCGTATATGTTTACTCGAATGATAATACATCCACAGTAAACAATCATTCTGCTATCACTTCAACAGGCGCTACAGGAGGAAATTATGGTATTATTTCAGCCGGAACAGTAAACAATGATGGAAATATGACCCTCACGCAAGGAATAGGAAATGTTGGAATCTATAGTAATGGTTCCGGAATTGCAACAAATAGCGCGAATATAAGAGTTGGAGCATCTGACCCTGATAATCAAAAATACTCTATAGGTATGGCAGCAGGATATAAGAATGATGAAGATACTACCAATCCAGCTACAACAGGAAATGTTCTAAACAAGGGAAAGATTTCTGTAGATGGAAAATTCGGAATTGGAATGTATGCTACGAATGGAAGTACAGTAGAAACAACTGTAGGTTCCAAAATAGAACTAAATGCAGATAATACCATTGGAATATATCTTGATGAAGGAGCAAGAGGAGTAAACCATGGAGAGATAAAAACAGGAAGCAGTGGACTTAGCAATGTAATTGGAGTGTATCTAGGCAGAGGAACGAAACTGGATAACTATGGAAAGATAGAAATAGAAGCTACAAATGGAGCGGGAGCATATTTAAAAGGTGGAACAATTGCTAACTATGGAACCTTGAAAGCAACTGGTGCAGGAGCAAAAGATATTTATACATATGGAAATGATATGTCAAAACCTGGATTTGGAGAAGTAGAAATAATAGCGAAACCAGGAGCAACAAAAGCTACAATAAAAATAGATGGCAAGGAAGTAAGCCCTAAAGTAGCAGTGACAAATATTATAGAAGCGCCAAAAACAGTATCAGCTTCAAGCATAGGAATGTATGTAAATACATCAGGGACAAGTTTTACTAGACCGATAGAAAACATAGATAAATTAACAGAAGAAGCAGATTTAATTATAGGAACAGAAGCTTCTCAAAACACAAATAGTAGATACTTAGAAATCTCTGATCCGAAGATATTAAAAGCATACAATAAGGTAATTGCATCAGGAAAAGTTAAAAATTGGAATATTTATTCCGGTGGACTTACTTGGACAGCGACTGCAACATTAGATCCAATTACTGGGGAAGTTCAAAAACTATACCTAGCAAAGGCATCGTATACAAATTGGGCTGGAGATAAAAATACAACCAGAGATACCTATAATTTTGCAGATGGATTGGAACAACGATATGGGATTGAAAAGTTGGGAACAAAAGAAAACAGAGTTTTCGAGAAGTTAAATACTATTGGAAATAATGAAGAAATTTTATTACATCAAGCCTATGATGAAATGATGGGACACCAATATGCGAATCTACAACAGAGAATCCATGCAACAGGACAAATACTGGATAAAGAATTTAAATACTTGAAAGAGGAATGGAGAACTGCCTCAAAGGATTCGAATAAGATAAAAGTATTTGGAATGAATGGAGAATATTCTACAGATAGCGCAGGAATTATTGATTATAAGAACAATGCTTATGGAGTAGCTTATGTAGGAGAAAAGGAAACATTCAGATTGGGGAATACTACAGGTTGGTATACTGGTTTGGTTCATAATGAATTCAAGTTCAAAGACATTGGACGGTCAAAAGAAGAAATGTTAGAAGCAAAGCTTGGAGTCTTCCATTCCAAAGCCTTTGATGAAAACAATCGTTTGAATTGGACCATATCAGGAGAAGGATTTGTAGGATACAACAAGATGAATCGAAGATTCTTTGTGGTAGAGGAGGTCTTTCATGCAAGAGCAAAATACTGGTCTTATGGGTTAGCGCTAGAAAATGAATTGAGTAAAACCCTTCGATGGAGTGAAAACTTTAGCCTAAGAGGATATGGAAGTGTGAAAGTAGAATACGGAAGATTCCAAAAGATCAAAGAAAAGACAGGAGAAGTAAGATTAGAAGTGAAGTCTAATGACTATCTTTCGATAAAACCGGAAATAGGAGGAGAATTCATTCATAAAACATCTCTATCAGGAAGACATTTCTTAAGTAGCAAACTGGGAATCGCATATGAAAATGAACTGGGTAGGGTGGCAAATGGGAAGAATCAAGCAAGAGTAGCCTACACCAGTGCGGACTGGTTCCATCTAAGAGGAGAAAAAGAAGACAGACGAGGTAATCTCAAAACAGATCTTAAGATAGGATTGGATAATGAAAGATATGGAATCACAGCAAATATTGGATATGATAGCAAAGGAAAGAATAAGAGAGTGGGCTTAGGGCTACGAGTGGTTTTCTAACATGATTTCTTTTCTTGTTTTTGAGCATTTAGGAAAAGTTATAAAATAAAGTGTTACATTAAAATAAAAAGAACCATAGATAGTTTTCTCTGATATGATGAATTTACGGATCAATCAAAAGGAGAAAAACTACTATGGTTCAAGGAAAGTATATCATAAAAAGAAAAATGACACTAAAAAACGATTTTTGTCCTTTAGTGTCATTTTTAGTTTAAAAAAGTATATTACATAAATTTTTTAGAAATTTTCTTAAACATTTAATATAAGATACTTATGATAAAAGCAATTAATAATAACAGATATTTTAAATTTTTTCAACCTAAACTTTTTTACATCAATCATGATATTGATAAAGATGATTCTGTTAGGTTTCTTAGTGGCATTCTGGAGGAAAAGAAAGACAAAGGAACGACTATTTTTAGAAAAAGCACAATCTTATGCTAAAAGATTGAATAAGTATACCAATTATTTAGAAATTTGATGAATAGAAGTCTAAATAGAGAAAAATCTCTAAAAGATTTCTATTTTTTTTGTTAAAAGAAAAAAGTTATCACAAATGAATGATAAAAATCATCCATTTGCAACAGCCTCCCTAAAATCCTCTTGAAAATTTCATATTCTACTCTTCATCAACACGATTTGACAAAGAACCAAATTTTACAGACTTTTTGCTTCACACTCTAAAGGTCAGAAATCATATAAATCAAAATTTAGACTAAAACCTATTTGACTGCTTTTGTTGCGATATATGTCTTGATATTCATATCATGAAGTCTCCCGACACCATTGGTATCTTCATATAAGTCGACAAGAGTAAAGCCGGCTTTCAATTGTCCTCCTATTTGTTCCGTCATAGTATGAGAAAACTGCATACCGAAATCTCCTTTCATCATAAAATCTCTTGCTTCTTCATTTTTTAAAGGGTTAAAAGGCATTTTCCAAACAATTTCTTTTTCTTCATTATCTACAATATAGTTTATTTCATTATTTAATCCGGCGAGAAAAATACCGCCTTTTTTTAAAACTCTGTATGCTTCATGAAAAACATGCTGAACATCTTCCACATAACAGTTGGAAACCGGATGAAATACAATATCAAAACTCTCGTCTTCAAAAGGAAGTTTCTTTGTCATATCTCCCTCAATAGCTGTAATATCATATCCTTCTCTTTCTGCTATGAGAAATTCATTTGCTATTTGTTTTGAAGAATAATCAAGTACTGTACATTCTGCTCCCAGAGCATTGAAAATTGGCATTTGTTGTCCTCCACCTGAAGCCAAGCCTAAAATTTTCTTTCCCTTCAGATCTCCAAACCATTCGTGTGGAACAAAAACGGTCGGTGTCAAAAGAACATTCCACTTTCCGTTCTTCGCACGGATATAGTCCTCATGAGAAACAATTTTTCCCCATTCCCAGCCTTCTTCAATCCATTTGTCTATGGTTTCCTTGTTTATCTCCTGATATGATTTCATCGTGTATACTCCTTTAGCAACTTTCATTTACTTCTTGTCTTCCAATAAAAAATCAATGATATTTTTATGAATGATTCCATTTTGTGTAAAATTGATATTATCCATAGACAAAACATATTTCGGGAAATTGTCTTTAATAGATGAATAGACAGAAAATTCTCTTTTTCTTGTTTCTTCTGTTGTCATCATATAGGAGACTTGATAATATTCTATATTTCCTTCTTTTTTTGCTATAAAATCAATTTCTTTTTCCTTCACCTTTCCAATTTCTATGTTGTAACCTCTTGTTAATAACTCAATATATACAATATTTTCCAAAACTCTTTCAATATCCTTTTCATTGGAAAAGCCTTTTGCTGCTCGAAATCCATGATCACTTACATAATATTTTTCATCAATTTTTAAAATCTTTTTTCCTATTGAATCATATCTCGGAACTTTCTTTATGATAAAAGCTCTTTTGCAGTATTCCAAATAATTTAAAATTGTATCCAGAGAAATATCTCGATTTTCATTTTTAAAATATTTTTTGATACTATTGGCAGAGAATGTATGACCTATATTTTCTATTGCATACAATAAAATTCGATTAAATACATCAATATCTCTTATTTTATTGTATTCTAAAATATCTTTTACTATGATAGTATTATAAACATCCGTCAAATATTTATAACTGGATTCTTCTTCCAAATTAAAATATCGTAAAAACGGCATTCCCCCCAATTTTAAAAATTTTGTAAATAGTTCCTCTTTTTCTAAATTTTTATACTTAAAAATTTCTATAAATTCACTGAAATTGAATGCTTGTATCTCAAATTCTACATATCTTCCCGCCAATAATGTTGCCAAATCTCCCGAGAGTAATGTTGAGTTAGAACCCGTTAGGTAAATATCACATTCTCTATCCACTCTTAATCCGTTGATTACTTTCTCCCATCCTTCTACAAGTTGAACTTCATCAAAAAAGAAATATATTTTCCCATGTATCTTTTCTAAAAGAGGACTTAAATATTGTATCAAAGAAGCAGCTTCCTTGATATGAAAAAATTCTAAAGATTCAAAATTGATATAAATTTTGTTTTTTCTTGGAATTCCTTTTAAAATTTCATTTTGAATGATATTTAATAATGTAGATTTTCCAACTCTTCGCATTCCTGTAAGTATTTTAACAACAGGTTTATCCACAAACTGATTTATTTTTTTTAGATATTTAGGTCTTATAATATAGTCCATCTTCTTTCCTCCTGTTTCCATTATACTCGATAACATTTATAAAATCAACAATAGTTTCGATTATAATCGAAACAGAAAAGGGACCCCTTTTTTCCTTTACTCCCAAAATTTATCTTCTACAGATTGTTCTTGTGCAAAAGTCCATACTTCTTGTATCTTCCCATTTTCTATTCGGAAGAGATCCATTCCTGCCATGTTGAGTTTTTCGCCATTTGTTTTTTCCGCTGAAGAAACGACACTGGCAGCAACCAAATTATCATTGTTTGCAGCCCAATTGCTAATCACTTGGAAAGTTCCATTGCTTCTTCTTGCAAATTCTTGTAGACGCTCTCCTAAGGCTTTTTTTCCAAGAATTTTTCCGGAAAGAGAATGCTTTCCTCCCATATGCCAGATGATATCATCCGCCATTACTTCAAATGCCGATATAAAATCTCCCTTTGACAGTGCTTCCGTATACATTTCAAAAATTTTTATTGTTTCCTCTTTCATACATATTCCTCCTCATATAATATTATTGTAGAAATATTTTATATTTCTTTGCTCTTATTATACTTTTTAAGGATTGACTTTACAAGTACGAACATTTATAATACATAGTATCTAATAAGATACTATAAATATGTAACAGGAGGTTTCTATGTCAAGTGTTTATGATAAATGTCCTTATGTGACAACTCAACGAGTATTACAAGGAAAATGGGCGATCGTAGTTCTATATCATCTAAGTACCGGTACTAAAAGGTTTCATGAGTTGGAAAAACGAATGCCTGAAGTTACCCGAACGGTATTAACGAGGCAACTTCGTCAATTGGAACAAGACAGACTAATCCATAGAAAAGTTTTTGCTGAGGTTCCACCTCATGTTGAATATTCCTTAACGGAGATTGGAAGTAAATTTCAAAGAGTATTGGATGAAATCGAAGTGTTCGGTTTGGATTATATCGCCGAATTGGAAGCTTCGAATTGATATTTTTAGTATTTTGCCCCTTAGTTTGGCTTATTCACGGGAAAATCCATGTCGAAAGTTATTTTTTCTTTTTAAAAAAATGTTGTTGTAGCACAAAAAAGAGGCAGACAAAAAAACCCGTACCCATGATTTTAATATAATCATAAAAAGATTTTTTATCATAAAAAAATAATCCAATTCCTGCTATGATAGCGACTGCCGTGTAAACATAAAATTTCTTGTTATTCATATATCTTCCTTTCCACCTTGACAGTGAGATTTTGTGGAGATGTTATGACAAAGTCCCTATGATTCCGAACAAGACTTTGATTGCAATACTCTAAGGAAAGCAAAAAGATTTTTTCCCAAGTTCTGTCGGAAAGAGGACTGTCATAAATAAAAAGAATCGGAGACTTCAATAAAAAATTCAACTCCGCTTCTTTTGGAGTAAAAACACCTCCCGCTTCAAAGCCTTGAAAAGAGCTTAAAGAATTTCCGGAGAAATTCAATTTTCCTTCTAAGCGAAATTGACTCTCTTCTTTCGGAAAACGGACATACATTGAAGAAGACCGAAGTTCTATTTCCATATCATTATCAAGATATTCTATGTAGCCCTGTTCCGTTGTTTCGATTTGCAGAACTTGATATCGGGAGAGACCGGCTATAGCTTCCAGTATTTTCTCACAATCCAATAAAAAGTCAAAATAGGTTTCTTCCCATTCTTTTTCTTCTTTCATGGCAAGTTCATTACGTAAAAATTGTTGCCTTTGAATGCTAGCTCTTAGCTTCGAAATTTTATCTATCGATTCTTTCTCTTGAAATAGATAAGCATTTTCAAGTAAAATCCACTTTTCAGCTTTGCTTGTTTGAAAGTTTTCCGTTTTCCCACAAGATAGACAGAGCAGTATGCATAAAATGCAGAGATATTTCATAAAAGATCCCCTCCATTTTTTAACTATCAATGTAGACTTTCTTAATTTTTTCTACAGTATCATATAAATTACTGTCCAAATAAATCTTGATTTTATAGTCCGATGAAAATTCATATAAAAATTTTCTTTTTTCCAGGAGAGTTTCAATATGCTGTTGTAAATTTTCAATGTTTTGAAGAAGAGGTCGATGTTTACTATTTTTAACTCTCTCATAAATACAGGAAACATCGGCATCAAGATAGACAATAAAACAGGTATTTTGAAGATTTTTAATATTTTCATTGTCAATGACAACGCCTCCCCCTGTTGCAATGACCACATTATTTTTCGTAGATTCCTGTAGAATAATTTCTCTCTCCTTTTGTCGAAAATATTCTTCTCCTTTTTCTTGGAAAATATCAGAAATTGATTTTTTTTCTTGGGCGGCAATGACTTTGTCCACATCGACAAATTTCATATCCAATTGTTTCGCCAAAACACGTCCTACCGTTGTTTTCCCGCTTCCCATGAAACCAATTAACGCTATATTTTCTTTCATATCCGGTAGTTTTTCTCCCCTCTTACTTGATGGATACATTATACAATACTTTCTCTGAAAAACATAATATTTTATAAAAAAGAGGCTATCTCAGAATATATAACTTTTGAGATAACCTCCAAATATTGTTCTGCTTCAGCTCCAGAATAAATATCCTTGACAACCGGAAAGCAGTATCATCCTTGATACAATACTATTTTTCTTCAATAATGTTAATCGTAATCAGCTCAGAGTCTTCCATTCCTTGTAATTGAAGTTTTGCCGATTTCATATCTTTGATATAGTCCAAAATTTCTCTAGTAATTCTTTCTCCGGGGATAATAATGGGAATTCCCGGAGGATAAGCCATAATCAATTCTCCACAAATTTTTCCGATACTTTCTTCGAAGGAGATCTTTGTTTTTGTTCTGTAAAAAGCTTCTCTGGGAATCAATACTTGTTCCGGTATCTCAGGCATTTTTAACAATTGATGTGTCAATTTTCGTCCTTGATTGGAAAATCTGTTACTGATGTCTCGAAGAGCGGCAAGCAATCTGTCTATGCTCTCTTTACTATCTCCGATAGTAATCAAACCGAGAGTATGATAGAAATCTGCCAATTCCATTTGAATATGATAATCCGCTGTTAGCATATCCTCCAATTCCGTTCCGGTAAATCCTAATTCTTTTGCTGTAAATGTGATTTTAGTCGGATCAAAGGCAAAGGCACCTTCTCTTCCGATAATTTCTTCTCCAAAACAGTAAATTCCGGGAATTTTATTGGCTTCTTCTCGAAAATAATGAGCCAAAGAAATCGCTTTTGTCAACAATTCTCTTCCTTGAGTCGCGATTTGCCTTCTGGCACAGTCCAACGATGCCATTAAAGGATAAGAAGGAGAGGTTGTATGCAACATACTTAAAATTTCTTTTACTCTTTCCACTTTCACACGTTCCGAATTGACATGAAGCAAAGACATTTGTGTTAAAGCTCCCAAAATTTTATGAGTACTTTGACTGCAAATATCCGCTCCGACATCAACCGCTGAAGTTGGTAACTCCTCATGAAAATGCAAATGAGGACCGTGAGCTTCGTCTACAATAAGAGGAATATCATATTGATGTACAATTTCTGCAATTTTCTTGATGTCTGTAGCCACTCCATAGTAGGTCGGATTGATAATTAAAACAGCTTTGATTTCAGAATCCTGTGCCAACATCTCGGCGACAGTCTGAGGTCTTACCCCATGAGCTATCCCCAATTCTTCATCTATTTCCGGATTCATATAGACAGGTCTGGCTCCACTTAAGATGATTCCGGCGGAAACGGATTTATGTACATTTCTAGGTACTAAGAGTTTTTCTCCCGGATTTACGACAGACATAATCATAGCCTGAATGGCACCGGAGGTTCCGTTTACCGCAAAGAAACTATGCTTCACATCATAGGCATCTGCAGCCAATTCCTGAGCTTCTTTGATACATCCGTGCGGGTGGTGTAAACCGTCCACCATGGGAAAAATAGTAACATCTATGGTAAAAGGTCCTTCTCCTACAAAATTGATAAATTCTTCATCCGCACCTTTTCCTCGTTTATGACCGGGAACATGAAAAGCCAGAGTATTATTTCCGGCGTATTCTTCCTTTAACACGGAAAATAAAGGTGTCTTGCTTTGATCTAATTTGGACATTTTTGAAATATCAGCCTCCTCAAATTTTCATTTTTAACTCTTCTGAATTATATGATTTTTTCCAAGAGAAGTCAACGAGAAAAGCACTTTCTTGCAAAAAATAAAAAATAAAAGAACTCAAAATAAAAAACGTATGTTATAATATAAATATAACATATATTTTTTAAGGAGGGTCTTATGCTTAAAATTGGAAATATCGAAATTAAAGTTCCTATTTTTCAAGGAGGGATGGCAATAGGGGTGTCTATGGCCGAGCTGGCGGCAGCAGTGAGTAATGAAGGCGGAGTAGGAGTAATTGCAGGAACAGGATTAAAAAAAGAAGAATTAAAGCAAGAAATACAAAAAGCAAAAGAGAAATTGGTAGGAGTGGGAAAGGTACTGGGAGTCAATATCATGGTTGCCACTACAAATTTTATGGAATTGGTAGATGCTGCCATTGAAAGCGGTGTAGAATTTATTATTTTTGGAGCCGGTTTTTCAAGAGATATCTTTGACTATGTAAAAGGAACGGGGACACAGGCAATTCCTATTGTGTCTTCTCTAAAATTGGCAAAGATTTCTGAAAAACTGGGAGCTCCTGCAGTGATTGTAGAGGGAGGAAATGCCGGAGGACATTTAGGAAGTGAATTGGATTCTTGGGATATTGTTCCGGAAGTGGCACAAAATATTCATATACCTGTGATTGGAGCCGGAGGAGTCATGACCCCTGAGGATGGAAAAAGAATGTTGTCTTTAGGAGCCAAAGGAATTCAAATGGGAAGTCGCTTCGTAGCTTCTAAAGAATGTGGAGTGAGTCAGGTCTTTAAAGAGATGTATAAAAAAGTAAAACAGGGAGAAATTGTAAAAATTATGAGTTCTGCGGGATTACCGGCAAATGCCATTGTCAGTCCTTATGTAAAAAAAGTGTTGGATGAGGTAACGGAATTCCCGAGAAACTGTTTTGCCTGTTTAAAAAAATGTACTCATAAGTTTTGTGTCAATGAAAGATTGCAAATGGCACATCATGGAAATTATGAAGAAGGAATTTTCTTTGCAGGAAGAGACGCATGGAAGATTACGGAAATTTTAGCCGTCAAAGAAATTATGGAAAAATTCCGAATTTTATTTCAGGAATGAAACTCATTATCAAAGTAGATAGAATGGAATGCAAATTAAATGCAATCAAAAATACAGCCAAAACATAATTCATTTTTTAGATGATAAAAATGAAAAAATAAGATATAATATAACATATGTTTTCAAAAAGGAGAGTGCAAAGTATGAAATTCAGTTTTGAAGAGAAAGGACAAGGAAAAACCATTGTCTTGGTTCATTCTTATCTGTGGGATAGAGAAATGTGGAGAGAACAAATCGATTTGTTGTCCGAACAATATAGATGTATTGCAATTGATTTACCAAGTCATGGAAGCTGTTTGAGAAAATTACCTAAAAATTATTGCTTAGAGGATTTGGCAAAGGAACTGATTGCGTTTTTGGAAGAAAAGGGAATTGAAAAATACCATTATATCGGCTTATCTGTAGGAGGAATGTTGATTCCATATCTATATGAAAATGATAAGGACAAAATTGAAAGTTTTGTAATGATGGATAGCTATGTGGGAGCGGAAGGAGAAGAGAAAAAAGCTCTTTATTTTCATCTATTGGACAGTATTGAAATGATGAAGAAAATTCCGACGGCTATGGCAGAACAGATTGCAAAGATGTTCTTTGCGGAAAAAAGAAAAAATTCTTCCAATCCCGACTATGTAAAATTTATCAATAGGTTGCAGGGATTTTCCGAGGAGCAATTGGAAGATATTGTGATTTTGGGAAGAGCTATTTTCGGGCGGGAAGAGAAAAGAGAAAGCTTGAAGAATATTACCCTTCCGACTACAATCATTGTCGGAGAGGAGGATGAGCCGAGACCTCCATACGAAGCGGAAGAAATGTCTCATCTCTTTCCCAATGCCAAATGTATTATCGTTCCGAGGGCAGGGCATATTTCCAATCGAGATCAGGCAGAATTCGTAAATGAAATTTTCCGAAGTCTATTTTTATCTTCTGACCGACATACAAAAGTTTAAATCAAAGTTTTGGAATTTTCTTGAAAAATACAGAGATTCCGTTTATAATAAGAAGAAAAAGGAGGAGGACTATGAAAAAACACTTATATTTAGGAATTTCTTTTCTTGCTCTTTCCGGCTCTCTATTTGCCATTGACGGAGTGGTAAAATTCGGATTTGCAAGTAATGCGGGAGCATATAACAGCAGAAGTAAAAGTTTTGAAAATTATGCACCAAATTTAGCAACTGAAATTCGACAAGGTTTTGTTTTAGGAGAAGTAGGAGCGGGAATTGCATATAATGGAAAAGTTGGAAATACAGGTATAGCCACAGTTCCTGTCTATGGTCTTTTAAAATGGAATGTCTTGCCTGTTTTACCGATCAAACCATATATCGTTGGAAGAGTTGGAAGAATTTTAAAAACAAATGAGGATGTCAGAGGCTCCGATCCTTCCGGAAGAGGATATTATGCTGTGGGTGCCGGAATGGAAATTATGAATTTGGAAGTGGAAGCAAGCTACTCCGCCACAAAAATTCGTCATGACCACAGAGGAAAAGATTGGTTAAATCAAGTTTCTCTTGGAGTGGGATATAAGTTATTCTAACATGCTATAAAAATCTAGGAGTGGTTCCTTCGGGAACCACTTATTTTTTTGTAAAAATGTTATGGACAAAAGATAGAAAAATAGGTACAATATTAAGAATAAGGGGGGATGACATCTATGCTAAAAAATTACAAAGAAGTGCAAAAGGTGTTACTCATTATTTTAGTATTAAATATATTGGTAGCAGGGGTTAAAACAGTATTGGGATATTTGATTCACAGCAGCAGCATGTTGGCGGACGGGATTCATTCTTTTTCAGACGGAGCCTCCAATGTTGTTGGACTTTTAGGAATACAATTATCCAAAAAACCCGAAGATACACAACATCCTTATGGTCATGAGAAAATAGAGATGTTGTCCAGTTTATGTATCGGTCTGTTATTATTCTTCTTAGGTGTTCAAGTGTTTTTGGAGGGAATACGTTCCTTTCAAAATCCGAAAGTCCCTGTCATTACCACAGAAAGTATGCTGTTATTGGCTGTCACTCTTCTGATAAATATCGCCGTGAGCTATTTTGAGGCAAAAAAAGGAAGGCAGCTGAAGAGTACCATTTTAGTGTCTGACGCCATGCATACAAAAAGTGATATTTATGTATCTTTTGGAGTTTTTTTCTCTTTATTTGCCATTAAAATGGGACTTCCTGCTTATGTTGATACCTTGATGTCCTGTCTTGTATCTTTTTTCATTTTACATGCAGCTTGGGAAATTTTAAGAGATAATGTTGGAATTTTATTGGATAGCAAGGTCTTGGAAGAAGCCAGAATTCGAAAAGTGATTTTAAGTCATCCGGAAATTAAAGGAGTGCATAAGATAAGAACCAGAGGAACCTTAGCTCATGTCTATATGGATTTACATATCTTAGTCGAGAAAGATATGACAGTGGAAGTTTCCCATAAGTTGTCTCATTCTTTAGAGGAAGAATTACAAAAAGAATTTGAGGTGGAAATTCAGGTTTTGATTCATGTAGAACCATATCGGGAAGTTTGTTATTTGAAAAAATAAAAGAAGTATGAGAGGAGGAATTTGTAAATGGAAATTGAAATGACAAAAGAAGTAAAAGAATATTTGGAGCGAAAAAGTGCTGATGGGATTTTATTGGAATATATGCCCCCTTGTTCCATGTGCAACGGTTCTACTTTTCATGTAGTAGCTCATATAGTAAAAATTCGGGATCAGAATAAAATAAAAGACTTTGTAAATCGCATACAGGTCAATGGTGTGGAAATTTTAATTCCCAAAGAAATAGAACATATGAAAAAATTAAAATTGGAATTTAAAAAAGCATTACTTTCCAAAAATGGAAGTATTAAAGTGACATATTACGAATAAAGACTTTCACAAAAATTGTCTTTTTTGTTGAGGAAATAAGATTGCAGTATGGGGTGAGAAGGTGAAACAAACAAAAAAGCAAAAACAACTGGTTTTGGAAGTTTTCAGAATAACGATACCGGCAATCATGGATTTATTGGCTCAAACCTTATTGGCCTTTTTTGATATGCTTATGGTAGCGAGTTTGGGAGCTTCCGCCGTAAGTGCAGTCGGTTTGGGACATGCTCCAATCATTGCCATTGTTCCTGCCTTTATGGCGGTCGGAATGGGAACCACTTCGTTGGTAAGTAGAGCCTATGGAGCCAATAATGTCAAAGAGGGAAAGATGGCGGTGATACAAAGTCTATTGCTTTGTATCCCTATCGCTCTTGTCATTACAGCTGTTATGCTATGGAATATGGAATGGATTCTACAGCACATAGGAAGAGCAGATGACTTAGATTTTGCAGCTGCAAAACAATATTACAGTATATCCGTCATCGGTTTATTTTTTATTTGTTTCAATGTCATATACTTTGCCACCTATCGTGCTATCGGGAAAACAAAGGTTCCTATGTTAATCAATATCATTGGAATTTTTATGAATATTTTCTTCAACTGGATTTTCATTTTTGTGTTAAAACAGGGAGTGTTAGGAGCGGCTATTGCCACCCTTCTTTCCAAAATATTCTCTTTCAGCTGTTTCAGCTACTTTACTTTTTTTAGTAAAAAGTATTGGATTTCTTTAAGCTTTCAGGATTTTTCCTGGAATAACGTCATGGCAACAAGAATCTTAAAAATTGGAATTCCGGCGGCAGCGGAGCAATTGCTATTACGTTTTGGGATGTTATTTTTTGAAATGATGATTATTTCTCTGGGAAATATCTCTTATGCAGCTCATAAAATTGCTTCCAATGCGGAAGCATTTTCCTATAATTTGGGATATGGCTTTTCCGTTGCGGCAGCGGCATTGGTAGGACAACAACTGGGAAAAAATGCGAGAAAAGAAGCGGAATATAATGCAAAAGTATGTACTTTCATGTCTTTATTGGTCATGTCCGCTTTTGCTCTCCTTTTTTTCAGTATTCCTCATTTAATTATTTCTCTTTTTACGAAAGAGAGAGAACTGCAAAATTTATCCGCTTCCGCCTTGCGAATTGTTTCCCTATGTCAACCTTTCCTCGCAGTTTCTATGGTCTTGGCAGGTGCCTTGCGAGGGGCAGGAGCGACCAGAACGGTATTAATCATTACAGTGTTAGGAATTTTCGGAGTTCGACTTCCTTTGACCTACCTATTTCTCAATGTTTGGAAAACAGGTTTACTGGGAGCTTGGTGGATTATGACAATTGATTTAGCTTTCCGAAGTGCGGCCACTTACTATGCATTTAAAAAAGGAAAGTGGAAATATGTAAAGGTGTGAAAGAATTATGAAGCAAAAGACTTTTCGTTATCTTTCTTATCAAGAGAATTTGGCAGAAAGACTCTTGGATTATCGAAAGGATTCCTATATTGTGGTAGAAAACAATCAAATCAAAAGTATTTTAATGAGTCAATATTATCATTTTCCCATTTTGGAAGAAAGACCGATTATTTTTTCTCTGGAAGAACTTTTTTCCTATCTTTTTGTTTCTTCTCATGCCATATTAAAAGATGTCAAGGGGATCTTTTTTCTATACCAATGCTTGAGTAAGGAGATGAAAAATGCTTGGCAGATTCAAAGCTATTTTGATTTTGTAGACATTGCCAATGAATTTTTTATGTTATATGAGGAAATTCAAGGGAAAGAAGCAGAATTGGAAACCATGATTTCTCCTTGGCAAAAAGAAAAATATAGTTTTTTCAAAGAGTTAAAAGAAAGATTGGAGGAGAAACAAGACAAATATCTGCTCAAGGAATTTGCTTGGACTAAAGAAAGATATTCTCCTCAGAACTTAGATCATTTTTCCAAGATTGTATTTTTTGATATTCCCTCTTTTCCCAATCTTTGTAAGACTTTACTTCCATTGCTGCAAGAGGATTTTGACTTGGAATTTGTCTTACAAGTTTCAAGGGAAGATTTCGAGGAAGAAAAGCTGATGCTGCGACAAGTATCTCCGAAGCTCTGGGAGGGGGATTTTTTTTGCTATGAAGTGGGAAGTGAATGGGAAGAAGCTCTATATTTACTTGCGGAAAGAGAGAAAAAAGACTTTTTTGTCTATTCCTCTTCCCCTCATGAAAAACATTTTTCAAATCTCTTTCCTCAAAGTTTTATCGACAGCTCACGGAATTCTTTTAACAAGACAAAACTGTATCAGTTTATAGAGTTGCAACTGAATCTTCTCCGAGAAAAAGAAAAAGATACCTTGCCTCTGGAAACATTGCTATCCGCCGTTCAAAAGAGAGTCTGTCGGGAGTATTACGGATTTTGGGAGGAAGATTTTATCCTGTTAAGAAAGCTCTTAAAGGAAGAATACCGATTGATTTCCATGAAACTTTTGCAAAATACCAATTACATTGAGATTATTGGAGAACATCCGAGCTTCTGTCAGAAAGTGAGTATTTTTTTAGAAGATTTATTTGCCATTGAAACTTGGAAAACAGGAAAGGATATCTATGATTACTTTGAACAACACATAGAAATTCAAAAATGGAAAGAAGAAGAATATCCGGATGTTTTGGATGTCTTTTATGAAGTTTTATCCAGATTGTATGCAACTCAGGGAAATGAAGATTTTTCGTCCTATGAAAAGTATTTTGAAGGAAATCTCGGAAGAAATTTATATCAATTATTGTATAGAAGCCTAGATTCGATTTATTTAAAATCCGCTCAGAGTTTTTCTGAAGAAAAAATGGAAATTCGGGATTGGCATAGTGTTATGTATGAGAAAAAAAAGGAAAGGGCGGCTGTCTTCTTAAATTTGGATGATAAGAGTTTACCGAAAATTACTAACTTTTCCCATTTTTTGACGGAACATCAAAAACAACAATTGGGTTGTCAAAGTAGAGAAGAAAGTACTTTGGTGGAAAAATATCGTTTTTATCAGGCTTTATATTCTCAAAAAAGTTTGGTGTTTTTAGTGCAAAAATCCGAAGAAGATAATAAAACACTCTCCTCTTTTGCCGAAGAATTTTTACGAAGTCAGGGAAAAACAATGGAAAAAAGTCCTTATTCCAAAGAGTTTTTTTTACAATCTTTGCGGGAAAGTTTTCAAGCAAAAAGCTCTTGGCAGGGGGAAGAAGAAACGGGTTATCAGGAATTGAAAAAGGAAAATCAAGAATTACTTGAAAAAGGAAGCTTCCACTTAGGAGCTTATGATTGGAGAAATCTGCAAGCTTGCACAAAATACTTTTATTTTTCAAAGGTTTTGCAAGAACCTTTCCGAACGGAAGCCTTATCTTTCGGGATCAGTCCGAAGCAATTGGGAATCATATGTCATCGTTTTTTAGAAAAAATCGGGAAGACACAATGGAAGATCTTTTTAAAAGAGAAACATTTTGCCATTTCAGATGACACTTTAGTCGAATATTTAGAAGAAGAATTTCAAAGAGAAGCTCTGAGAATTCCGAGTTTTTTGAAGAATTATTTAGAAAAAATTGTATATCCCCGTATTCTTAAGAACACAAAAAATTTTCTCCATACTCTTGAGAAAAAGTATCATCAGGAAAATATTTCTCGTTTTCAAGGAGAAAAAGGAATTCAACGGGAGGGAATTTATTTCGGAGAAGATTTTACCGTTTCCTTTCAGGGAAGAGCGGATTTAATCATAGAAACGGATCAAAGAAAAGAAATTATCGATTACAAGACGGGAAAAACAATTGATGACCAATTGGATTTTTATGCTTTTTTGTTGTATGGAGAAGATAAGAACGTAGAAGGAAGATATTTTAATCTTTGGAATGGAATTTTTTCTTCCGCCAAGAAAAAAGAAGACCTTAGCTTCTCTTTTTTCGAAGAATATTTTGAGAACTTCGAGAGAGATGAATTCTACCATATTTCGGAAAAAAAATCTTTTTGTATCTATTGCCCTTATCAAAAAATTTGTAGACGAGAGGAGGAAGTATTATGAAAAGACTTGTCCTAAAAGCAAGTGCGGGAACAGGAAAAACCTATCGTTTGTCTTTGGAATATCTACTTTCTCTCTATCGGGGAATTCCTTATTCCGAAATTTTTGTCATGACCTTTACCAGAAAGGCAACGGCAGAAATTCGAGAACGGATTTTGGAGTTTTCTGCAGAAATTTTATCTCATTCGGAGAAAGGAAAAGAATTAGTGGAACATTTGCAGGCATTGGATTCGACTCTTTTTTTGAAAGAAGAAGTTCTGAAAGCTGCCTATGATTCCATGTTAAAGAATAAAGATAAGATTCGTATTTATACCATTGATTCTTTTTTTCAAATGTTATTTCATAAACTGGTCTGTCCCTATTATCAAATCTATTCGATGAAAATGATAGAAACGGAAGAGGAAAATAAGGAATATTATAAAAAAATTTTGAAGCACATCTTTTCAAAGGAAGAATTATTTGAAAAGATGAAAGTGTTTTTTGATTTATCTCCGGAAAAAAATATAGAGAATTATTTGCTTTTAATTCAAAACATCCTGCAAGAACGTTGGAAATTTTTACTCTTGCAGGGAGAGCAAAGGAAAAGAACTCCCCTAAGCTTTGAAAAAACAAGGGAAGAGCATATCAAAGCTTTTCAGGCTCTTTTTCAAGCCGTAGAGGAAACTAAGAAAAAAGAAAGAGGCTATTTTACTCACCCATTTTATCAAAATTTCTTCGAGCAAACGGAAGAAGAAAGAGAAGAAACATTGACAAAAGAAAGGGAACGTTTCTTTGATACCAATGTATTTGACGGGAGAAGACTTTCCAATCGTGGAAAAGATGAAAAAATACTATCATTGCGGGAAGAACTCTTGGAAGAAACGGATTCCTTCCGAAGAGACTTGGCAAAAGAGGTATACAATCAAGATATGATAGCCTTTGAAGAAAGTCTTTTTTCGATTTTTGAGGAACTGTATCAGCTCTATGATGAATACAAACGAAAAGAACGAAGTTTTAACTATGACGACATTGCCATTTACACCTATTTGACTTTATTTCAGGAAGAATTACATCTTATAGAGAACAATAAGATTACAGCTTTGCTGGAAGAGATCTTGGATGTAAAAATTCACAGTATCTTTTTGGATGAGTTTCAAGATACCAGTATATTGCAATGGAAAATTTTATCCGTATTTTTGGAAAAAGCAAAAACTGTTATCTGTGTTGGAGATGAAAAGCAAAGTATCTACGGTTGGAGAGGGGGAGAAAAAAAACTCTTTGAAGATCTGCCTAAAATTTTAGGGGCAGAAGTGGAGCATTTGGATACCTCCTATCGAAGCTTGGAAAGTATCGTGGAATTCTGCAATGAATTTTTTAAATCCTATCCTGCTCTCTATCAAGAAGAAGCAATTGAGTGGAAATTTTTAGAAAGCAAAAGTCATAAACAAAAACGAGGAGAAGTGCTTTCCTATTTCCTTTCAGAAGAAGATTCTCTGCAAGCCTTACTTAGCATGATAGAAGAAAAATATTCCGGAAATTACGGCAGCTTGAGTATTCTGGCAAGAAAAAATAAAACTTTACTGCAATTGGCGGATTTTTTAGAAGAACACAAGCTTCCCTATCAACTTTCTATCGTGAAAGAACAACAGGACGAAGAGATTGTCTCTTCTTTTTTATCATTATTTCGCTATTTTTGCAGCAATGAATATCTATACTTACTGGAATTTTTTCGTTCTCCTGTGATAAAGGCTTCCAACCGAATTTTAAAAAATCTGTTAACTCATCAGGAAAATATGATACAATATATATGCTTTGGAAAGGAATGGAAAGAGAAACCGAAAGGAAGTGAAGAAATCTTTGAATTGTACCGAGAATTTCAAGAAAATGAGGGGAAGATAGGAGATCTTTGGTTGCATTGCATAGAAAAATTTTCTCTTCCGGAAAGGTTTTCAAAAGACAGTCATCTCTTAGCATATTATTCTTTCCAAGAAAGTTTGTCTTACTATGATACTTGGTTCGAATACTTGGAAGACTTGGATAGAAATAGACTTCCTAAGTTGGATATCCGGGAGGAAGAAAACAAAAATGCCATTCAATTGATGAGTATTCACAAATCCAAGGGATTGGAATTTGAAAATGTTATCTACTTTGAACCCAAAGAAAAGAGAAAAGGAAGAAAGGAACAAAATATTCTGTTTTACTTTCAAATGGCAGACGATTATTGTTCTTTGGAACATTATTTTTTAACAAAGGGAAAATACCGTAAATATATGGAATATCTTCCGAAGCCTTTTCCAAATTATTTAAAAGACTTGGAAAGAAAAGAAAAAGAAGAGGAAATCAATACCCTGTATGTCGCTTTGACAAGGGCAAAACACAATCTGTATTTATTTTTCAATGAAACGTTTCAAGGGCGAGAACTCTTGGAAAAGCTGTCTTTCGTTTTTTCTGAAATGTTTACGGAAAGTAAGGAAGAAACAAAGTTAAAAGAAGAAAAACAAGGAATTGTTTTAACGTTTCAAAAAGAAAAGAAAAGTTTTGAGGAAGATCGGAAGCAAAGACCTCAAAAATATACTCTTCAAACGGAATTACATCGAATGGAAGGATTGGCAACCCACTTTTTTTTGGAACATATAAGATATGCAACGGAAGAAGAGATTCGTTTTGCAAAACAACGTGTGTTTCAGGAATATGCCTCTTATTTCGGCATGGAAAAAATGGAACAGCTATTTTCCGAAGAAAGGATTCGTAAAATATTAACTTTGGATTCTGATATTTTTTCCAGAGATTGGGACTATATTTATCCGGAGTTCAGTATTATTTCTCCTATGGATCAGAAAAAATATGTCCTGGATCGCTTGATGATACGAAAAGCAAAAAAAGGAAAAAAAGGTTTGGTGTATATTGTAGATTATAAAACGGGAGGAAAGGACCCCAAACAGTTGAAAAACTATGAGCAAATTTTACGAGAACTTTTCAAAAGAGAAGAAGGAGAATATGAGTTTCAGACAAAATTTTTAGAATTAGGTAGGGAAGGAGAATAGCAACATGTTATTTGATGAAGAATATAGAAAATTGGTGGACTATATCTGTGAAAAAGGAGAAATGGTGGAGGGAAAAGTAAGAACCGTCTATGCGGACGGAACTCCGGCTTATTATAAACAGATTGTCGGCTATCAGTTTCGTTTGGATAATGCAGGAGATGAGGCGTTCTTAATTACTTCCAGAAAAGCGGCTTGGAAATCCAGTATTCGAGAATTATATTGGATTTGGTATTTGCAATCGAATAATGTAGACGAACTTGTTGACTTAGGCTGCAAATTTTGGAATGAATGGAAGCAGGAAGATGGAACCATCGGAAAAGCCTACGGTTATCAAATTGCGAAAAAAACATTTCAATATCAAAATCAGTTGGACTATGTCATAGGAGAAATTAAAAACAATCCCAACAGTCGTCGAATTTTAACGGAAATCTGGATTCCGGAAGAATTGGAACAAATGGCTTTGACTCCCTGTGTACATTTGACACAGTGGACGGTCTTAAACGGAAAATTATATTTGGAAGTTCGACAAAGAAGCTGTGATGTTGCCTTAGGCTTGGTAGCAAATGTCTTTCAATATCAAGTGTTACATAAATTGGTGGCAAGGGAATGTCATTTGAGTTGTGGAGACCTGATTTGGACGATTCATAATGCCCATATTTATGATAGACATCTGGAGGATTTACAAAAGCAGGTAAAGGAAACGGGAAGGGAAAAACCGAGACTGGATTTGGGAGAAGCCGGCTTGGAAAATTTCCACCAAAAAGTAAGGGTAGAAAATTACCACCCCTTAGACAATGATTATAAATACGAAGTAGCAATTTAAAAAAGGAGATAGGTGTGGAAAAAAGAAATTTATTGGATTTGAATCAACAGGAATTGACAGAGCTTTTAGTCGCGGAAGGAATGAAAAAGTTTTATGGAAAGGAAGTATTTCTTTGGCTACATAAAAAGTTCGCAAGAAATATACAGGAAATGACGAACCTATCTTTGAAACATCGGGAAATATTAGAGGAAAAAACCTATATTCCCTATTTGAATTTATTAAAACATCAGGTGTCCAAAATTGACAAAACTGAAAAATTCTTATTTCAATTGGAAGACGGAAATACCATTGAAACCGTATTATTGCGACATCGAGATCAAAGAAATACTCTTTGTATTTCCTCTCAGGTGGGTTGCCCCGTCAAATGTACTTTTTGTGCGACAGGACAGGACGGTTTCGTAAGAAATTTACGAGTATCTGAAATTTTGAATCAAGTCTATACGATAGAAAGACGTCTAAACAAGCGAGGAGAAAAGCTGACCAATTTAGTATTTATGGGTATGGGGGAACCTTTGATTAACATGGATGCTCTGATGAAAGCCTTGGAAATTTTGAGCTGTGAAGAGGGAATCTGCATTTCGAAAAGAAAAATTACCATTTCGACCTCCGGAATCGTTCCCGCCATTGAAAGAATTTTAATGGAAAAAACGCCGGTAGAATTGGCAATTTCCTTACATAGTGCTATCAATGAAAAGAGAGATCGGATAATCCCCATCAATAAGGCATATCCTTTGGAAGACTTATCCGCCGTGTTGTTGGAATATCAAAGACAAACCAAAAGAAGATTGACCTTTGAATACATTTTGATTAAAGATTTCAATGTATCGGAAGGAGATGCCAATGCTTTGGCGGATTTTGCACATCAATTTGACCATATTGTCAATTTGATCCCTTGTAATCCGGTTTCGGAAACGGGATTGGAAAGACCGAGTGAGAAAAAAATAGAAAGATTCTATGAATATTTAAAAAATGTCAGAAAAGTAAATGTGAGTTTACGACAAGAAAAAGGAACGGATATTGACGGAGCTTGTGGACAACTTCGACAAAATCAAAGGAAAAAATAGGAGAAGACAATGAAAAAGATAATAAAATATATCTTTCTCCTTGCATGTTTAGGAGCAGTGGGGATAGGAATACTGATATTCGGAATCATTATGAAATACAAAATGGAACTTCCCGATGTACAGGAGCTTGTAGAAAATTATGAAGTATCCGCTCCCTCCGTCATCTATGACAGAAATGGGGAAGTGGTGGATACTCTATATCAAGAAGCCAGAGATAATGTAAGTTTGGAAGAAATTCCGGAATATTCCAAGCAGGCATTTCTTGCAATTGAAGACAAACGATTTTATGAACATCACGGAATTGATCCCAGAGGTCTATTAAGAGCTCTTTTTGTGAATTTAAGAAGTGGGCATGCAAGACAAGGAGCCAGTTCCATTACACAACAATTGGCAAAGAATGCTTTTTTAACCATGGACAGAACTCTTTCTCGAAAAATAAAAGAGTTGATTATCACCATTGAAATTGAACGAGTCTATACCAAAGAAGAAATCTTGGAAAAATATTTGAATGAAATTTATTTCGGTTCCGGAGCCTATGGACTCAAGACAGCAGCCAAACAATTTTTTCATAAAGACATTCAGGATATCAATCTTGCAGAAGCTGCTATGTTGGCAGGAATTCCAAATCGTCCGGAGGGATATAATCCACGTAGAAAACTGGATAATGCCATTAAGAGAATGAATATCGTTCTTGCAGAAATGAGAGAGGACGGTAGAATTACAGAGGAAGAGTATCAGGAAGCCTTAACACAAAAATTTATCTCGGAACAGGAAGCCGATCCCAAGGAAAAAACAAATAAAAAAGTTACTATTATTTATCCCAGAAAAGATACAAGGCACTATGAAAATCCGGAATTTACAAAGTTGGTTGAGGATTTCTTGTTGAAAAAATTTGATGCAAATACAGTATACAACAAAGGTTTGAAAATTTATTCCACAATGGATGTTGCCATGCAAAAAACTGCAAGAGAGACTTTCAATCAATATCCTCTTCTAAAGGCCAGAAAAGGGTTGAATGGAGCTATGGTCACGATTGATCCTTTCAGTGGTCAGGTGATTACTATGGTAGGAGGAAAAGATTTTAAAATTGGAAATTTCAACCGAGCGATTATGGCAAAAAGACAATTTGGTTCTTCTTTTAAACCTTTTGTATATTTTGCCGCTCTGTTAAACGGCTTTGAAAGCAATTCCGTCTTAGAAGATTCAGCCGTTCATTATGGGAAATGGAGTCCGAAAAATGCCAACGGTATTTTCAGTGATACCAATACAACCTTGGTCAATGCTTTGGATAAATCTATCAATAGTGTCTCGGTGAAATTATTAGCAGCTGTAGGAGTTCCAAAATTCCGAGATATGATGAAGCAAGTCGATCCCAAATTGGATATTCCGGATAACTTGACCGCAGCTTTAGGAACTGCGGAGGGAAGCCCTTTACAGCTTGCAATCGACTATGCGATGTTTGTCAATGGCGGATATTTGGTAAGTCCTATTATTATCACTTCGATTGAAGATAAACATGGTAATTTATTATATGAAGTAATTCCAAGAAAGGATAAACTCTTCGAAAGTCAGGATACCAGTATCATCACTTACATGTTAAAAAGCTCCGTACAAAGTGGAACTTCAGCAAGGGCAAGAGTCATTACCAAAACGGGAGCTCCCATGGAACAGGGAGGAAAAACGGGAACGACCAACAGTGCCCGAACCGTGTGGTATGCAGGAATCACTCCGGAGTATGTGACAACGGCATATTTAGGCTATGATAACAATCGAGCTATGCCCGGTTTGGGAGGAGGAAATGCCGTAGCCCCTCTATATCATAACTATTACCAAGAGATCGTCAATAAAGGTCTCTATTTACCGGGAAAATTTTCTTTTATGGAAGATCATATCAAAAACGGAGAATTGGTCGTACAAAAATTGGATATTTTAACCGGACTTTTATCTTCCGAGGGAAGAGAATTTGTTGTGAGAAGAGGACATACGGTAGTGGAAAACGACTCCAAATATCTCAACGGTATTTCCAGCATTTTCTATGGAAATCCAAGTTCTCCGGAAGACGTGGAGGAAGAAAAACCGGAAGAAAGAGAAGAAGAAAATTCTGTAGAAGAGCAGGATCGATTATTTGAAAAATTACTAGGAGAGTAAAGGTGCTGGATAAAAATCAACAAAAAGTAGTGCAATATACCGAAGGACCTCTATTGGTTATTGCAGGTCCCGGTTCCGGAAAAACAAAAACTTTAGTGGAACGTAGCATTCACTTACTGGCAGAAAAAAAGATAGAGCCTTCTCAAATCTTGTTGAGTACTTTTACTGAAAAAGCGGCAAGAGAATTGAGAATGCGAATTCAAAAAGCTTTGCAGGAAAAGGGAGTTTCTGTTTCCATTGAGGAAATGTATTTGGGAACCATGCACTCTATTTGGCTTCGTATACTGGAAGAATATATCACATATTCTCATTATGAGAATGGAATAGAAGTTTTGGATGAGGAAGAAGAAAAGTTCTTCCTCTATTCACAATTGCGACAATTTAAACAGTTAAACTTCTATATGGAATTTTTCGAGAGGGAACACAGTTACGGAGATTGGGCGCAAAGTCGTCTATTACAAAGTATTTTTTCCAAAATTCAGGAAGAAGCGGTCGATATTCCTTCCATTCGCAGCTATCAGGAAGAAATTCAATTTCTGAAAGCTGCTTATGAACTCTATCAAAGTCTTCTTCGGAAGGAAAATAAAATCAGCTTTTCCGCCATCCAAATGGAATTGTATCATGCCCTCTTGGAACATCCGGAATTCTTGGAAACAATACAGAATAGAATACGATACCTTATGATTGATGAATATCAGGACAGCAATCCGATTCAAGAAAGAATCATTCTCTTATTGGCAGGAAAAGAAAAAAATATTTGTGTGGTAGGAGATGAAGACCAAGCCATTTATCGATTTCGAGGAGCCAGTGTGGAAAATATTTTACGTTTTCCGCAAGTCTTTGAAGAAGACTGTGAAACCGTTTATTTAGAAAAAAATTACCGTTCTACGGAAGAGATTGTACATCTGTGCAATCAATGGATGAAACGCATTGAATGGCAGGGAGAACGCTTTGACAAGCAAATGTATTCCGCACGCTATGAAAGCATTGAGCGAAAATCCGTTTTCCGTATTTCCGGCTCCCCTCATCCCCGTAAACGAAAAGAATTGATTTCTTGGCTGCAGGAGTTGATAAAGAGAAAAAAAGTGGAAGATTATAGTCAGATTGTTTTTTTGTTTGACAACTTCCGTTCTCCTCAGGTAAAACGCTTGGAAGAAGACCTGGAAATGGCGGGAATTCCTGTGTATTGTCCCAGAGCGAGAAACTTTTTTTCCAGAGAGGAAGTAAAATTATTTTTTGGAATTTTTTTGGCTCTCTCTCCGGAGGTGCAGGAAGAGGTAAAAAACTATTCCTACTATGAGGATTGCCTATTTCGAGCTAGAAAATGGGCAAAAGAAAATATCGAGCTACAAAAATGGATTTTAGAAAAACGCAAAAGGGAATTGGAAGATTTTTTAACAGAGTATTATGAGATTCTATCCTTTTCTCCTTTCCGAGAAATTTTGGAAAAGCAGGAGGAAAATCCCAGAAAAGCAAGAGAGATTTACAATTTGAGTTTGATTGGAAAAATGATACAAGGCTTTCAAAAATTGTGCCATATGAAAGAAGAAAGTGAGATAAAGAAGCCGGAATATTTAAAATATTTTTTCCAAAGTTATCTAAAAAAATTTATTGAAAAAGGTGTGAATGAATTTGAAAAGAAAGGGGAATTTCCAAAAGGATGTATTCCGTTTTTGACGATTCATCAATCAAAAGGTTTAGAATTTCCAATCGTGATTGTTTCCTCTCTCTATCAAAATCCGCCTATTTATCGTGAGAAAATACGAAAATCCTATGACAGTTTGTTTCAAAAGAAAAAATTGTTGCAGGAACACAATGAGGAATTGTATGATTTTTACCGAAAATTTTATGTCGCCTTTTCCAGAGCAAAAAATGCTTTGGTATTTTTGGACTATGATGTAAGTTCCAGTTTTCAAGCATTGGTACGTCATTCGGTGGAAATTTCTTCCGATCATTTTCAATGGGAAGATATTTTGGAAGAAAAATACAGCACTTCTGAGGAGACGGCAAGTTATTCTTACACCACAGATATCGCTCTTTACGACTTGTGTCCGAGAAAATATTTCTTCCTGCGAAAAATTTCATTTCCGAGCATAGAAAAAGAAAAAATGCTCTTTGGAAATTTACTACATAGATGTTTAGAAAAAATGCACAAATATGAAAAATATAAGGACAGAATAGAGATACTTCTCGAAAAAGAAAAAGAAAATTTGGAGAAAAGGTCTAAATTTTCCTTTCAAAAGGAGGAGTTGGAAAAGGCAAGAGCAATTTTAGAGGAATATCGAGAAAAATCCGAAATGCTCTATGAAAACATCCTACAGGCGGAACGAAAAGAATTTTTGGAGTGGAGAGGCAGTATGCTTTACGGAGAAATTGATCTTCTGGCTTTTCAGGGAGAACAATGGAAAATTATTGATTTTAAAACGGGAACAGAAAATCCCATGTATATAGAGCAGCTCGTGTTATATCAGGAATTGCTGAAAAAATATCAGAAAGGGCAAGATGTTTTGCTATCTCTTTATTATCTTTTGGAACAGAGAGAAGAAAAAATAGAGCTTTCTTTGGAAGAACGGGAAAAGATTTTGGACAAAATACAGTCCACGATTCAAAAAATTCAAAAGAAAGACTTTCCAAAAAGAGAATACCAAGCAGAAATTTGTGATGTTTGTGAATTTTATGCTTTTTGTTATCGAAAGGAAAACTTATGAAAATTTTACATTGCTCCGACCTGCATTTGGGAAAGAAACCGGGTGGGAACAAACGATTTGCAGAAACCAGATACCAAGATTATTTTCGAGTTTTTGAAGAGCTGATTGAAAAAATTGCTCCTCTGGAAATCGATGTATTTATTATTTCCGGAGATCTCTTTGATAAAAAGGAAATCAATGCGAATATTTTAGAAAGAACGGAAGAACTTTTTCAAAAATTAAAGGCTTATAAGCCGGAAATGTCGATTCTCGTGATTGAAGGAAATCATGATGTCATTCATCGCCAAGAGGATTCTTGGTTGGAATATCTGAAAAACAAAGGATATTGTGATGTTTTTTCCTATCGAAAGGACTATGAGAGCAAAAATGTTTTCCGAAAGGGAGATATCCACTTTTATCCCGTAGGATATCCGGGATTTATGGTGGAAAAAACCTTGCAAGATTTGGCAGAACATTTGGATGCTTCACAAAAAAATATCGTCATCGTCCATACAGCTATTTTTGGAATCGAGAATTTACCGGGACTGGTAACGGCGGAAACCATTGATTTATTTCGAAATAAGGTATTGTATATGGCAGGAGGGCATGTCCACTCTTTTTCCGCCTATCCGAAAGAAAATCCCTACTTTTTTGTTCCCGGCTCTCTGGAATACACGAATATTCCCAGAGAAAAATCCTATCAGAAAGGAGCTATTTACTTCGACACGGACACAAGAGAATTTGAAAGAATTCTGATTTCTCCAAGAAAAAGGCTGCGAACGGAAGTTTTTTCTTGGGAAAAGGAATTGGAATCGGAATTTGAAAGTTTTATCCGGCATTACGCCAAACAGGAAGAAGAACTTTTCATCATTCCTGTCAACATTAAATCGGGTGAATACTTTCCCATCGAAAAATTGGAAAGCATTGCAGAACGGCATGGGATTTTAAAAGTCTATTTTGAAATGCGGGAAAACGGAAGAGCTCAAGAAAAAGACGGAGAAGAGGGCTATTCTTCGTTGGAAGAATTGGAGCAAGAGATTATCCGTTCCTGGAAGCTTTTGAAAAATCCGGAACGTTTTATCCGCAGTTTTTCTCAGCTGAAAGAATTCAGCTTGGAGGGAAAACAGGAAGAATTATTTCATTTGTTTGATGAAATCTTAGAGGAGGACGAAGATGCGGATTAAGAAAGTTCAATTAAAAAATTATCGCTCTCATTCCGAGATAGAAGTTGAATTTTCCAGGGGAATCAATCTGATTTTAGGAAGAAACGGAAGAGGAAAATCTTCCATTTTGGAAGCAATCGGACTCGCTTTATTTCATATCAAAGATAGAACCGGAAAGTCCACAGGGAAAACCTTTCTCAAGTATGGAGAAAAAGAATGCAGTATTCTGGTCGAATTTCTGGCAAATGATGGAAGAGAATACTCTATTTTTCATCAGTATTTTGAGAAAAAGGGAAAAATCATGATATTGAAAGATTTGAGCACAGAACTCGAATATCGAGACGGAATCGAAGAAAAATTGGAAGATTTATGTGGAATCAAATCGGAATATCGAGATGTCTATGAAAATGTCATCGTGGCAAAGCAAAATGAATTTATCAATATTTTCAAAGAAACTCCTGAAAATCGAGCCAAAATTTTTAACAAAATCTTTCATACCGAGATTTATGCAAATCTTTTTTCGAATTTAAAAGGACTTTCGGAGCAATATCAAAAGAAAAAAGAAGAATTGGAAACAGCAGAACGTGTTCTTTCCGCTACTCTTGGAAACAGAAAGGAGAGCTTTGCTGCCTGCCGGGAGGAAGAAAAAGCTTTCATTCTTTGGACGAGACGAAAGGAAGAAGAGCTTCAAAAGAAACGGAAGCTGACAAAAGAATTAGAAGAATGGGAAAAGATAGAGAAGGAATACGAAGTCATAAACTCTTCCCTGTCTCTTCAAAAAACTCAGATAGAACAAAATAAAAAAGAATTCCTCCAACATCTTTCGGAAGCAAAGAGAGCAAAAAAAGCGAGATGTTTGCTGGAAGAACATCAAAGTTCCTATGACGAATATACGAATTTGGAGAAACAGATACAGGAAAAGAAAAAAGAGCAGGAAGTTTTGCAAAAAATTCGAGAAGAAAATCGAAGACTGAAAGTGGAAAATGAAAAATTGGAGCTTTTGAGGGAAAAAAATCGAAAAGAAGAAGAGATATTGCAAGGGGAACATTCTGAATACGGAATACAACTTCTAAGCCTTCAAAAGAAAATACGGGAGAATAGAAAAAGTAAAGAAGCAATCACACTGACCTTGTCCGACTTACAACAATCCCGGAAAGAGATGGAAGCTTCCAAAGAAAAACAAAAAGAATGGGAAAAAGAAAGTGTTCTCTTGCAAAAGCAAGTATTTCTGGAAGAAAAACATTGGAAAGAAAAAACGGAAAGAATATCAAACTTGGATATCGAAAGCATTCAATCTTCCTTAGAGCAAATTCAGTCAGCTAAGATAAAGCTGCAGGGAAAACGGGAAAAACTGGTCGTCTATCAACAAAATATAGAAGATTATCAGACCGCTATGGAAACATTGAAGCAAAAGCTATGTCCTTTTTTGAAAGAAACTTGTGAAAATGTTAAAAATCTTGAAGTAGAGAGCTATTTCCGAGAAGAAATGAATAAAACGAAAATTGAGATGGAAAAGCTTTCAAAAGAAATAGCCACTTTGCAAAAAGAGTTGGAGCAGGAACAAAGCTATCGAAAACAGGAAGTTTCTTATAAGCTTCTGAAAGAGGAAGCGGACAGTTTGGAAAAGACTTTTTTATATCATAGAGGACTATGGAAAGAAGTACAACTCCATCTCGAAAGAGAACAACGTCATTTGGAAAGACTCTTACTTGTCCATAAATTTTCCAATTTAGAAGAAATACAGCAGAAAATAAGAGCTTTGGAAGATTCTCTTTTAGTATTGAAAGTGGAAGAAAAGGAAAAAGAAGCCGAGGAATTCAACAAAAAAATCTTCACTTTAGAGAACAGAATCCAAAATTTAGAGAAGGAAAAAACTTATTTCATAGAAAAAAGAAAAGAAAATGAGTCTAAAATCCAAGAAGAAAAAGAAGAGTGTTGGAAAAAAATTTCTGGAGAAATAGAAACTTTGGAAGAAAAAAGAAAACACTTGCAAGCTTCCTATCGAATTTACCTGGAGAATAAAAAATTAGCCCTTCCTTTGGAAGAAATCAAGGAAAAAATATATGCTCTATATTTGGAGAGAAAAGAAAGAAGAAAAGTCCAAAAGAGCTTGGAGAAACAAAAGGAACACTTGGAAACAAGGTTACGGAAAAACAATAAGACAGCTTGTAAAGAAAACTTGGCGGAAGTGGAGAAATTTCTTCTTCAAATCAATGAAAGGCTTGGAGAAATCGGACAAAAAATAAAGCATCACAAACAAGAATTGGAACGCCTGAACGTGCAAGAAGAAAAAATCAAAGAACTTGCCGGAAAAAGAAATAAAATAGAGAAAAAATGGAAGAAAGCGGAAAATATAAGAAAGAATATTAAAGAAATGGGGACAGAGGTTTCCAAGAATATGTTAGCTCATATCAGTGAGGGAGCCACGATCAATTTTCACAAAATCACAGGGAGAAGTGAAAAAATCTGCTGGAGCAACGAAGATAATGACAAATATCAAGTCTATTTATCGGGAGCAAATCAGAAAATCGAATATCATCTATTGTCAGGAGGAGAACAGGTTTCCGTTGCCATTGCTATTCGGGGAAGCATGGCTCAGTATTTTAGTAATTCAAGATTTATGATTTTAGATGAGCCGACCAATAATTTGGATTTGGAAAAAAGAAAACTTTTGGCAGAGTATATGGGAGAGATTTTGCATCACTTGGAGCAAAGTATTATTGTGACACATGATGATACATTTCGAGAAATGGCGGAAAAAATTATTGAATTATAGAAAGGAAAATAGATTGAAAGAGAATTATGATCAAAAAATGGAAGAACAATTAAAGAGCTTACAGGGAGAAAGGAAAAAATTACTCCTTCATTCCTGCTGTGGACCTTGCAGCTCTTCTGTCTTGGAATATCTGAAAGATTATCTGGAGATTGATGTCTATTTTTACAATCCCAATATTACGGAAAGGAAAGAATATGAAACCAGATTGGAAGAGTTGAAAGTCTTTTTAAAGAAAATCGAATTTCCGATGCAAGTATTGGAAGGGAAATATGAGGTTCAAAAGGATTTTTTGGAAAAGATAAAAGGCTTGGAACAAGAGCCGGAGACCGGAGCGAGATGTAAAATCTGTTATGCCTTAAGAATGGAAGAGGCTGCCAGAAAGGCAAAAGAAGAGGGCTATGATTATTTCACAACAGTCCTTAGCATCAGTCCTATGAAAAATGCTGCATGGATCAATGAAATTGGAGAGAATCTGGAACAGAAATATGGCATTTCTTTTTTACACGGAGATTTTAAAAAGAAAAATCGATATTTACGTTCTATCCAACTTTCCAAAGAATATGGCATGTATCGACAGGAATATTGCGGTTGCATTTTTTCAAAACTGGAAAGGGAAAGAAAACAAAAGGAGAGAGAAAAAAATGGTTAATTTTTCAGAAAAAACAGTTCGTTTGGTATCTGTGATTGTATTTATTCTATTGCTATTGTTAGGAATGAAAAAACATTGGATCTTTGCGTTGGAAATTATCCCTGTGATGATTTTCTTTTCCACAAAAGGAGTGCAAATGTTTGAAGATACTCTTTGGTGGGGAGCAAGAGTTTTTTGGGGACTTTGTTTTTCTATCTCTTTCTTCCTTATTCTATATCGGCAAATTCCTGAAACGACAGTGATTACAAAAGAATACTTGTTGGTAAGAGCCTTAATTGCTGTTTGTGTGGGAGCATGGTTGGGTGATTTTTTCGCAAAATATATCTACATTCGTTTGCGATTCTGTATCAACCGTTTTGCTGCAAAAGGCTATCGAAATAGTTATAAAATTTTATCTATGCAGGATTATAGCCAAAGATATTTAAAAAGTCCTTTTAAAAGAATGAAGCTTTCCTTTTATTATATTCATTTGGAAGTGAATGGAGTGGAAAGAGTTTTTTTAACGGAAAAGGAAATTTTTGAGCAGCTGCAATATGAAAGCACAGTAGAAATTACGATAAAGAAAGGTTGTTTAGGTTCTTACTATGGAGTGGGCTATGAGAAAAAATATTAAAGAAAGAAAAGAGGAAGAAATATGAAATGTGTAAAAAACTATCTACTGTCAGCTCTGATATTATTCAGCTTAGGAGCCGGAAGCCTCTTGGCGGAAGAAGAAAGTAGAACTTTAGTATTTGATGACAGCAAATATACAAAATCTTTTCAAAAAATAGACGGAAAAAAAATAGAATTTCGTTCTTTTGAAAACATTGTCTATGTAAAAAATCCGGTAAGTGTTGAATATCAACATATGAATATCTATATTCCGGAGGCTTATTTTGAGGGAAAACAGATAGGAAGTTACAACGAAAAAACAGCTCCTATTTTTCTTCCCAATATGGTGGGAGGCTATATGCCCGGGAAAGCGGGAGTTCCTAAGATAGATGCGAACGGAAAGGCAAATGCTATTTTACGGGCTCTCTCCAAAGGTTATGTGGTAGCCGCTCCTGCAGCAAGAGGAAGAACTTTAAAAAATTCAGAAGAAGAATATATCGGAAAAGCTCCTGCCGCTATTGTGGACTTGAAAGCTGCCGTTCGTTATTTACATTATAACGACGAGAGAATGCCGGGAGATGCCAATAAAATCATATCGAATGGAACCAGTGCGGGTGGAGCTTTATCCGCTCTATTGGGAGCCAGCGGAAATAGCAAGGACTATGAAAAATATCTGAAAGAATTGGGGGCAGCCAATGCAAACGATGATATTTTTGCCGTTTCTTCCTATTGTCCTATCACAAATCTGGAACATGCAGATGTTGCATATGAATGGATGTATGGCGATATAGAGCCGGAAACAAAAGAGAATATCTCCACTTTTCAAAAATGGTTCCATAAAAAAAGCGTCGGTCTGACGGAAGAAGAAAAAAAAGTGGCAAGAGAACTGAGGGCAAAATTTGCAGGATATTTTAATTCTTTAGAATTACGGGATAAGGAAGGAAAATTATTGTATCTAAACTATGAGGGAAGGGGAAACTTTGAAAACTATTTGAAAGCTCTCATCCTGGATTCCGCACAAAAAGCGATAGAAAATGGAAAGAACTTATCCTCTTACTCTTGGATAAAAATACAAGACAACAAAGTACAAGAACTTGATTTTCAACTCTTTCTTCACTCAGAGAAAAGGAGGAAATCTCCTCCCGCCTTTGATAGTTTTGATTTAAAAAGTGCAGAAAATGAGTTATTTGGAAATAAGAAACAAAATGCTCAGCATTTTACGGAATATTCTTTAAAACATAGCAAACAAAATGGCGGCATGGTGAAGGAAGAAGTGATAAAAGAGATGAATCCTATGAACTATTTGGAAGACGAAGAAGTGAATATCCCAAAATATTGGAGAATTCGCCATGGTACTTCCGATAGAGATACTTCTCTTGCCATCCCTGTAATATTGGCTACCAAATTGCAGAATTTAGGATATGAAGTGGACTTTTTTCTTCCATGGAAACAGGGACATGGTGGAGACTATGATTTGGAAGAACTGTTTCAATGGATGGATGAGATTGTGAAAAAAGATAGGAGGTAATTATGAATTTTTGGGAAGTTGTTAGAAATCGTTATTCCTGCAAAAAATTTAGTGATCGTATTGTGGAAAAAGAAAAATTAAAACACATCTTAGAGGCGGGAAGACTGGCTCCTACTGCGAAAAACTTGCAAGAACATCATATTTATGTGCTTCAATCGGAAGAATTTTTAGCAAAAATTGACAAAGTAACTCCTTGTCGATACGGGGCTAAAACCGTACTTCTTATCACCTTTGATAAAAAGAATGTGTTTGTCTATCCCGGAGCAAAAAGAGATTCCGGGGTGGAAGATGCAAGTATTGTGGCAACTCATTGTATGTTAGCCGCCACGGCTCTGGGAGTGGACAGTTGTTGGATCAATAATTTTGACCCGGACATACTTGCAAAAGAATTGAATCTTCCGGAACAGGAAGAGGTACTTATGCTACTTGATTTAGGCTATGCGGAAGAAGGAACAGGAGCCTTGCCAAATCATCATCTGAGAAAAGAACTGGAAGAAACCGTCACTTATTTGTAAAACGCCTTTCCTATAAAAACATAAGAATAGCAAGGAAAAGAATGGAAGGAAGCAAGCTCAAAACTTGACTTCTTTTCTTTTCTATGATACTATACTTAAAAAACACTTGTATTTTTAGGAGGAAGAATGTTCTTTTTAAAGAATTATCAAAAAGTAGGAATTTATTATGAAGGGCAAGAAATTACCTACAAAGAAATTATCATAAAGGCGAAACAACTGGGAGAACATCATGGAATTGAAGCACATAGCAAATCTATTTTATTCTCGGAAAATCGACCGGAATTCTTCTATGCTTTTTTAGGAATTTGGAATCGAAACGCGACTTGTATCTGTATTGATGCTTCCTTTACAGAAGAAGAATTCTTGTACTACGTCAATGATTCCGACGCCAATAGAATTTTTACATCCAAAGCAAAGGAAGAAGTTGCAAGAAAAACTGTGGAAAAAAGCGGAAGAGACATTCAAATCATTGTCTTGGAAGAGGAAGTTTGGGAAGAAAAGGAATATTCAGAGGAAGAATTGGTCTTAATGGCACCGGAAAAAGAAACTGTCGCTCTGATGCTGTATACTTCCGGAACTACCGGAAATCCAAAAGGAGTTATGTTGACTTTTGACAACATTTTGTATAATATAGAATCTTTGGATGAGTACAAGATGTTCTTAGAAACGGATGTCACTCTGGCACTCTTACCGATGCACCATATTTTTCCGCTATTGGGATCCGGAGTGATTCCTCTTTCTCATGGAGCAAGTATCATTTTCTTGAAAGAACTGTCCTCTCAGGCTATGATGGAAGCCCTGCAAAAGTACCAAGTGACTATGATGATAGGAGTTCCAAAACTTTGGGAAATGTTACATAAAAAAATCATGGAACAAATCAAAGTCAATAAACTGGCCCATATATTATTCAAACTTGCTGAAAAATTACAATCAAAAGCCTTTTCAAAAGCTATTTTTGGGAAATTACATCAAAAATTGGGTGGAAAATTACGATATTTTGTTTCCGGAGGTTCCAAGTTGGACGAGCAGGTGGCAAAGGATTTCTTTACTCTGGGAATTACCATTTGTGAAGGATATGGAATGACGGAAACTGCCCCTATGATTTCTTTCAATCCTCTTTCAGAAGCAAAACCCGGAACGGCAGGAAAAATTTTAAAAAACTTGGATCTTTTGATTGCAGAGGACGGAGAAATTTTGGTCAAGGGTAGAAATGTGATGAAGGGCTATTACAAAAGAGAAGAGGCTACCAAAGAAACTATTGACGAAAATGGATATTTGCATACGGGAGATTTGGGAGAGATTCGGAATGGCTATTTATACATTACAGGAAGAAAAAAAGAAATGATAGTTCTTTCCAATGGAAAAAATATCAATCCGATAGATATTGAATTCCAAATTCAAGGGAAAACAAATTTAATACAGGAAATTGTCGTATTGGAATGGAAAGGCGTATTAACTGCCGCTATCTACCCAAATTTCCAAGCCATTCGTGATGAAAAAATTGTAAACATTGAAGAAACTTTAAAGTGGGAAGTGATTGATGCATACAACAAACAGACTCCTGATTATCGAAAAATATTGGATACCGTCATTGTTCCGGATGAATTTCCGAAAACGAAAATCGGAAAAATTCGACGTTTCATGATTCCCGCTCTTCTTGAAAATATTGGAAAAAAGGAAAGCGTCAGTGAAGAACCGAGCACGGAAGAATACGCGATTATCAAAGAATACTTAAGTATTGCAAAAGGGAGAAGTGTGGTTCCTCAAGCTCATTTAGAGTTGGATTTGGGAATGGACTCTCTTGATATGATTGAATTTATCAGTTTCTTGGGAAATCGTTTCGGTATGGTAGTTCAAAATGAAACAATTTTAGAAAACTCAACTGTAGAAAGCATTTCAGCCTATGTACAAAAACATCGTGGAGAAGACAAGATAGAGGATGTGAATTGGAAAGAAATTTTGTCGAAAGAAACAAAGGTTGATTTGCCTTATTATGGAGTTTTTGCGAGAATGGGAAAACTTCTAAACTATCTGTTATTCTGGACCTATTTTAGAATTGAGATGAAGGGAAGAGAATATTTGGATCGGAAACCGACGATATATGTCGGAAATCATCAAAGTTTTTTGGATATTTGTCTTATTACAAGAGCCTTTCCCTTCGCCATTATGAAAAATTGCTATTTTATGGCAAAAGTAGTGCATTTTAAAAGCTTTTTGATGAAGTTTTTTGCTTCACAGGCAAATGTGGTAACTTTAGACATCAATGATAACATTACCGAAGTTCTACAAACTATGGCAAAGGTATTACGAGAAGGAAAGAGTATTTTGATTTTTCCGGAAGGAGTCAGAACGAGAGACGGAAAGTTAAATTCTTTCAAAAAAAGCTTTGCAATTTTGGCAAAAGAATTAAATGTGGAAGTCCAACCCTTTGTCATTCAAGGAGCTTATGAACTTTTCCCGACCTCAGCACGTATGCCGAAAATGGGAAAAGTCCATTTAGAAATTCTTCCAAAATTTTCACCGGAAAACATGTCCTATGAAGAAATTACAGAAAAAGCTAGAAAGCAAATTTCTGAAAAACTTAGTCAAAAGCGTGACTAGCTTCTTGCAACAGTTTTAAGTCAATAAAGCGAAATGCTTCCAATTCTTCTTCTGAATAATTATCATGAGTTCTTTCCAATTGGGTAGCAATTTTCACAGCCAAGTCGATAATCCTTTTAAATTCTTGATTTTCTTTGAAATATTCTTTCGAAACAATGACAGATTTAAAAGGATTTTTAGCATCTTCTAAATGAGAGATAATGGGGTCTGAGAGCAATTTACGTCCTTCGTAAACTTGTTCTTGGACCTTATCTAATATATGAAGAAAATCTTTGAATTCATAAAATTTCACCTGATTTGTTTCCTGATAAAGATTTGCTACTTTCCGATTGTTTGTAATGATTATGTATTCCATTTTATTCACCTCGCTATTCTTTTTAGCTTAAAAAATGGAATAAGTCAAGGATTTTTAGAAAAAAATATAAAAACTGTAAATTGCAATAGTAAATGTCACACTAACATAAATATTTTGTAAATTCCTCTGCATGTATTTCTTTTGAACTTTTCCCATTCCATAATTTTCTAGGATATGTATTCATCCACTCTTCTATTTCTTTTATTCTTTCTTCGCTTACTTCTCCGATATCCATTCCTTTCGGAAGATATCTTCGAATTAGCTTATTGTTATTCTCGTTGCTTCCTCGTTCCCAAGAACAATAACTATGCGCATAAAAATAGGGAATCCCTAATCTTTCTATCGCAGCCGCATTCATGAACTCACTTCCATTATCGCTGGTAATGGTTTTTATCCATCCCGGATATTCTGTTATGATATCACGAACGGCTTTTACCACATGAGTGGAAGTCTTTGCTTCTAGTTTTCGTATGATTTCTAATCTTGATTTCCGATCTGTTAATACAAGAAGACAAGAGGAGCTTCCTTGCTTTCCAACAACGGTATCCATTTCAATATGACCAAGTTCTTCGCGCGCGTTGATACTTTCTGCTCTTTCTTCTATACTTCGTCCCCCTTTTTTTCGAATGGATTTCTCTATTTTTTTCTTTGCTTTTCTTCGTATTTTCTTTGAGCTGTTTGCGCAACATAGGTATCATAAGTATCTAGTTCTGAAATCAATAAACCCGAAACCCATGGTTCTTCGACTGACTCCTATCCGTAGAGCAATTTCAGTTTTGGAAAGTCCCATATTCGAATAGGCTTCTATTTGCCCCCTTTCCCATAAAGTTAAGTGTTTCCCTTTTTGTCTTTTTGTGATATAGTGTTTTTGAACTATAGTACTTTTCTCCTTTGATTGGTTGTCGTAAACAAATCATACCATAGAAAACTATTTTATGGTTCTTTTTCTTTTGCAACACTGTGACACTTTATTTTACAACTTAAATATCCATAGCTTTTTTATTCCAATAAGGGATATTGGTCTTAGAATCTATTAAGTAAGTTTGACCATCTACTATCTCTATTTCATCAAATTTTATGTAATCTCTACCCCTAGTATTAGGGTTATCGTATCTTAAAGCTGGAACAACTCCCTTTTTAGTAGCCACATCAGATAAAGCACCTGAGACTCCTGACTGAAATTCTTGAGCCTCTTTTTTCCCTCTAGGACTTTCATAGATGTATTCTATTCCTTTATTTTGACTTCCATTTATATTTTTTAGATTATTTATTCCTTTTCAGTATATATTTTTCTTTCATCATAAAATGAATTAGATAAAGTTTTAGTAGCTTTTTCTGCCTCGGCTTTGGTCTTTGTATAATTTGCTATTTGAAAAGCTTGAGTCCCCGCACTTGCAGACATACTATCAAAAATTATATACTCATTTTCCCCTAGCAATATTTTTCCAGGATTAATTGATTCTTTATCCTTTTGATTTGTATAACCATAATATACCTCTTGGACTCCTTCTATTACATTTGAAGTTGCAAAAGCTCCCTCTGCTGCTCCATATAAGACTAATCCTCCACCTACGGCTTTTGTTATAAGAGTTGGATCAGGAATTGCTAATAAAGCTGAACCAGTTTTTATCAAAATATATGCTCTTCCTGCTCTACTAACAGAACCAATTACTTCTCCTGCTCCAAATGCTGTTCTTACTCCATCAGGTAAATTTTTATATATATGTGTTTCTTTTAGTAATAGTCTTTCCTTTCTGTCTTTTTCAGTAATAACATCAGCACTAACTTCACTATCAGGATTCATTTTTGCGCTTGCTAAATTATTTATATTGAATTTATCAGCTGGCTTTTTCTCTATTCTTCCTTGCACTTCATTATAGGCTATTTCTCCTGCTACTGTTGCTCTTAATTCGCCCTTATCATTAGATTTTCCTTTTTTATCTTTTAAGTCTTCTCTTATCTTCCATTCTCTTGCTATTGACGGTCTAATTTCATTTTCTTTTGCTGTTTCATTTAAGAAAATTTTACCAGTAGACTTATCATAGAAGGCTACTATTGTTTCTCCTTTAGATTTTAACTTTTCTATTCTCTCTTTTACTTTTGGAGATAAATTAGGTTATATTTCAAATTGAAGAGAATTTGACTTTTGCAAACTCTCTTCAACTTTTTACTATTTCAATTTTATCTCTTAAAAAACTCATTTTGTTCTAAAATTTTCGATGTTTCTAAATCAATTATTTTTATTCTTGGAAAATTATTTTTTTCTATTACTAATTCAATAATATAGTCATCAGTAATATATGTATAGCTCTCCATTCTCTCTTTAAATATTATTATATCCTCAAAAAAAGCGGACTCATTATAGCATTTTCTAGAAAATTCTGAATTCTCATTTTTAAAAAGAAAAATATTGTTATCTAATTTTTCTATTCCTTTTCTATATTCTTTCTTTAGTATTAAGTAAAAATTATCTTCTATGGAATTATACTCTATTATTATTTTATATTTTTCATTATATAAAAAATATAATCTAGAATAACGAATAAAATCTTCAAAATATTCTCCTTCTTTAAAAGTATAAGTTTCTATTCCCATAAATTTTATAGTTCCTTTTTTTAGAAAAGTAACTATAGAATATATATCTTCCGTTTCTTGCCTATTTATAAATTCCAATATATATTTTCTTTGACTTCTAAGAGTAGCTTTTTTTAGTATTAATTTTTCCACGATTGGTATATATTTATTATTAGTTATTCTTCCTATTCTATTTCGTGTCCATATATCATTTTTACTTAAAAACTCTATTTGAGTATCTTTAAAAATAATATAGTGTTTTAATTCAACATCTTTAACATACCAGCCATCTTTTCTTGAATTTTTAAGTTCTTTTATAAAAGAATCAGAATTTAAATTTGTAAATTGCAATAAAAAATCTAACATGGTAGATGAATTACATGTATTTCCTAGATATCTAATACCTTCAATTTCATTTTTTTCATACTCTTGAAAAACTTCTCCAGTTTCTTGTCTTAAAAATAGAATTTTATTTTTTTGCTCAAACCAATTAATATATACTTCTAAATATAGAAATGTTTCGTTAAAGTCTTTTCCTTTGGGAATAATAATTTCATCTGTTTCATATTTATCAAAATTATCTGGCCATTCTCCTTTTTCTTGTTTTACTAGTCTTTTAATCACTTTATTCTCCTCCTATTTTCCTATATATCTTATCTTACTTGGATTCTTTAACATAGGATCTTTCAAATCAATAGTTGGATTATTATTACTCAAATAACTTGATCCTCTTCTAACAGTTATATTAATTTCTCTTCCATCTGCTGTTAAGATTTTTCCGGTAAACCCTTTATCTATTGCTTTTACATCTTTAGGATTTAAGCTATAGAAATCTTCCAATGCTTTATTATAATCTCCTAAAACTTCATATCCTTTTTGACTTCCAGTAAATTTAGCATTGAACCTTTCTGTTATGCTTTTTGGTTTCAAGTCTTTTAATTGAGGCATTTCTTGAATTTTTAATTTAGAATTTATTGTATTAACCGCTTTATTACCTAATGCTCCTCCAACTCCAAATCCAACTTCGTTACTCAATTTTTCATCTGGTGTTTTTGCATTAGAATAAAACTTTTTTGCCATTTATAATACTTCTGTATTATTTTTATTTGCTTTATCATTTACTACAAATAAATTTTTTGTTGTTCGATAAAATTCAGGTGTTGCATTCTGTAGATATGTTTGTTCAGCTGAAGTTATTTCTATTTTTGCTTCTTCTTTATTATTTAATGTAGAAGCTGCTATTCCGCCTATGACCGCAATTGTAGTCGGAACAGGTGCTACATTGCTGCTGCAGTTATCACCGCTGTTATAGCTGCTCCACTTACTAGTCCTGTTGCAAATTCTTTTCCAACATTGCTATAGTTCAATTCTCTTTCTAAATACTCTTTTCTCGCTTCTAAAAGATTTTTTCTAAGTGGATCTTTTTCTACTAATATTTCTTTTTCCAATTTTGGTAGTTCAGCTTCAATATATTCAGGTCTATTCCAGCCTTTTTTCATGTAATCTACATTTTCATCAAATTCTTCTAATAATTTTTCAGCTTCTTCTTTTAAAGCTATTTTAGTTTTTTCATCAATTTTACTTGGATTATCGTTTATTTCAGACATAGTTCTTGAATTTTTTAAAGAAGCTGTAGAAATATTAGCGAATCCCTCTATAATTTCTCCATATTTATCAGAACTAACAACAGTATCTTTATCCATTACAGCATCATTTAATTGAGAAATATTGAACTCGCTTACTTCTCCTTTTTTTGCTCTGCTCTTTATTTCTTCATAAGCTATTTCTCCTGCTACTGTTGCTCTTAATTCGCCCTTATCGTTAGATTTTCCTTTTTTATCTTTTAAATCTTCAGATATTTTCCATTCTCTTGCAATAAGCGCTCTTATTTCTGCTTTGTCTTCAATATCTTTACTGATAAATATCTTATTTGTTGTTTCATCATAAAAAGCAACTAATTCTTTATTTTCAGCATTAAGCTCTTCTTTTCTTTCTTTTACTCCTTCTGGAAGCTCAGAACTATTTATATCAAATTTTTCTATTGCTTTTATGTCTAGTTTTTCTAGAATTTCTTTTGATGAAAAATCTTTTTCTTTTGCTATTAACTTCATTTCTGGAGCTGTTTGAGTTCTTATAACTGATTCTTTTATTTCAGTTAAATTTCTTCTTTCAGGGTCTCCTTTATCTTGGCTTTTATCGCCAACAATGATATTTTCTACTGTTTTTGTTACTGTTCCTTTTAAAGAGTCAACCTCTATTTTTGCAACTTCTACTTTTTGTTTAAATTCTTCTGGTTTTGCAATAGCTTTTACTAGGTTATCTTCTACATAAACATTTGTTGAACTAGAGCTATCTTTTGTTATTTCATTTGCTTTTGATAAATCTCTATTGATTGTATCTCCACTTGATTTTTCTATCTCAACATTATCTACAACTGTATTTCTTGCTATTCCTTCTTTTTCTGAATTAGAATAATTGAAGCCTGCTCCTGATGTTCCTACTGAACCACCAACTGTTTTTAATTTATCAGAATTTTCAAGATTTTTTCCTGTATAGTTTTCTATTGCAATCTTACCATTATCTGTTGTTCCTATTATAGAAGCTGTATTATCTACATTTCCTATTTTTAAATTAGAATCTTCTCCAATTATAAATGCAGTCTGATTATCAACAAAATTGCTGTCTCCCTTTGTTCTACTTGCGCTTATATTTCCAGTTGGTGTTCCTGTTAAGAAGTTTATTCCTAGATTTGTACCTTTGGTATCTCCTTTTGTTTTAGAAGTATTTTGCTTAGACTCAATATTCAAGTTCTCTATATTTCCTGTTACTTTTCCACCTGTTTGAGTAAAGCCTGAAAGTTGCATATTTTTTGTGTTATTATGAACTTCATTTACCTCTACAAAACTTCCATTTTGATAAACTGTTTCCTCTGTATTTAGCTTATTTTTTGAAGCATTTACATTCAATGAAATAGAAGGTTCACTATCTGTTATTCCTATACTTACACCTATTCCACTAGCACTACCTTTAGATTTGTAATAATGATTAAGTTCAACGGCTTCTTTTGTAATATTTTCAACATTGTTATATACAAATGTAGTATTTTGTGCTTGAGTTCCTTGATATTTTACATTCTTATTATCATTGTAAGTTATTTTTGCATTTTCATCAAGACCTGTAATGTTTGTTACAACAGCTTTTTCTGTATGAGATTTTGTTTTTTGTTTTGATTTACTATATCCAGCACTTCCACCTGCTTGTACATAGAAACTATTATTACTTGTAAATTTATTATCTTTTACATCTTTTGCTGTTGCTTGTTTTCCATCTTTTGTTTTAATATTAGAAGCCAAGCCATCAACAGTACCAGTCACAACATTTCCTACATTTACAAGTCCACCTAGCGCATCTCCATTTCCTATTTGCTCTAGTGCATTAGCTCCTTGTTTTATTCTTTCTAAGGCTGGTGAGCTTACATTTGCAGATATTCCAAAACTACTTTTTTTGTACTTGTTTTAACATCTCTTTCATCTTTTCTTGCGCCATATATTACATCTCCATTATTAATGGTAATATCTCCATGATTAAAATTAGTAGCCGTTATTTCAGCTCCTTTATTTAATACTGTTCCATCGCCTAGTACAAGATTAGATTTAATATTTGTCTTATCTTTTTCATCATAGTTAAATTGATTTTTTCCATAAGCTACCTTAAAACTATTTTTACTAATACTTAAAGATAGTCCTTTTTTCTTTTCTTCCAATATATATTTATTATAAATAGCTTTTGAGTCTGTTGTTAATTTCCCATCTATATAGCTATCTTTTCCGAAAACTAGATTACTTCCTACGACATTTACATCGCCGTTTATTACTCCTCTATTTTCTACATATAGAGTACCCGCAACGTTATTTTCACTATGTTGTATTTCTGTTTTAGAATGAGATTTTAAAAGGTCTTTTGTCTTTGATCTGTTTTCGGTATTGATCTTATCTACATTGGAATCTATATTTACTTTATCTACAGCTAAGTTAGCATTCTTTGCAACAACTGCAGAACCTTTAATATTCATATTCTTAGCACGTACATTTAAATTTTCTGCATTTACATTTGACCCTATATTTGATTCAAAAGCATAAGAATTAAAATTATTTCCATCTTTTCCAAACTTTTGCTCTCCACTTAGTTTTTGGGAGGAAATATTGACATCTTCTTTTACAGCTATATTTAAATCTTTTGCGCTTGTTTTTCCTGCGATACTTGTATAGTTATCTGCAATAATATTAAGTTTTTTTCCTGATGAAATTTCTGCTATCTTTTCTAGCTCACTATGTTTTGTTCTGTTTAAATCTCTGTAATTGCGATTAGTTTCTGTTATTGTGCTTCTATTTAATATATCTCCATTTTTAGCAATTACATTAAGTTCTTCTGTCGCAGATATGTTAGAGCCAATATTAAAGATATCATTATCAGCAACTAAGCTGGTTTTCTCTCCCCTTATTTCTGCTATTTGGTTGCCGATACTCCTATTTACTATGTGATCTGCTTCTAGATATGTTGTTCCTTTCTTTCCAATAAGGGCAGTATTATCAAGTGTTTTCGCCTTTATAGAAGTTAGTTCTGTTCCTTCAATTCTGCTTCTTCCATCTGCCTTTATATTAGCAAGAGTATTTTTAGATAGATACACTTTAGGCGCAAGTACTTTTATACCACTTACCTCTTGATATTCGTACCAAACAATATCCTTATCAAGTTTTGATATTTGTTCTTTTGTTAGAGCTTTTCCAATGGTAAGATTTAATTTTGTTGCTTCAGTGCTTGCATTATCGATGAATTCTTTCATGGATATTGCTTTCCCATTTAAGAATCTTGTTCCTAATTTTTCTACTACAGTTCTTTCTATGAATTGGTTTTCATAGAAAGCATCCCCTAATCTTTTTACTCGATCCCATGTTTCTTCTTTAAGTTGTAAAATAAAGTGTCACACTAAAATAAAATAAAAAGAACCATAAGTAGTTTTCTATGATATGATTAATTTGCCGATCAATCAAAAGGAGATAAACTACTATGGTTCAACAAAAGTATACTATAAAAAGAGAAAAAGGTAAACATTTAACTTCCATTGAAAGAGGAAAAATTGAAGCTTACTTTAAATTAGGGTATTCTAAAACTAAGATTGCTCAGTTAATTGATGTTTCTAGGAGAACTATTCAAAGAGAAATTAAAAGAGGTTGGGTAGAAGGATTACAAAACTCTGATTTATCTCTTTACGACACATACTCTGCGCATAAAGCTCAAAGAAAATATAATGATTCTCAAAGAAAAAAAGAAGGTAATTTAAAAATAGATAAGAATTATGAATTAATTAATTTTCTAGAAAACTCTATGCTTATTGATAAAAATTCTCCCTATGCAGCTTTAGAAAGTGCTAAAAAGAAGGGTTTCAATGTAAATATATCATTAAAAACATTGTATAACTATATTCATAAAGAATTATTTATAAAATTTACTGAGAAAGATATGTGTTACAAAAAAGATATAAGAAAAAAATCTCTCAAAGAAAAAAGAATAAGAAAACAAGGAGGAAAATCAATAGAACAAAGGGCACAGCTAATTAATAATAGAGAGGAAATAGGTCATTTTGAGATGGACACTGTTGTAGGCAAAAGAGGAAGCTCTTCATGTCTTTTAGTTCTTACAGATAGAAAATCAAGATTAGAAGTAATAAGAAAATTAAAGTCTAAAACAGTAAAAGATGTTGTGGAAACAGTAAAAAATATTGTTAGAGAATATCCAGAACTAATAAAGACAATTACAAGTGATAATGGAAGCGAATTTATGAATGCTGAAGCAATAGAAGAGTTAGGAATAGAATACTTTTATGCACATAGTTATAGTTCAGGAGAAAGAGGAAGTAATGAAAATAATAATAAATTAATTAGGCGCTATATAAAAAAGGGAGTAGATATAGGTTCTATAAGCGAAGAAGAAATAATAAGAATAGAAGAGTGGATGAATTCATATCCAAGAAAATTATTTAATGGGAAAAGTTCCTTAGAAGTATATTCTAAAGAACTTACAAAATATTTTTCTTAGTGTGACATTTACTATTGCAATTTACAGTTTTGGAAAAATAAAAAAATAAAGCTTGCTTTTTTGTTCTAAAAGATTTATAATTTATATAGATAAATATAAAATATATATAAAAATTCAATATAAAGGAGATGGTAACGATGACAAATTTTATTCAAAATATAGTAGATGAAAAAGCAATTTCTCTATTGGGAAAGGAAAAAATCACACAGTTGCTCTCTTCTCTTCAAGATTTAGATAAAGAACTTGCTTCTTTTGGAGAATCTGAAATGAAGCAACTTATTTCATGTCTAAGAAACAAAATTTGTGAATTAGCCAAATAGATTTTCATTTTTACAACCATATAAAGAGAACCGTTTCTTCGGAAGCGGTTCTTTTTTTACTTCCCATGTCATGATGAGTACAAAAGTGGCACTCAATGATGAAAAAAGAAGAAGTACTAGGGAAGATAGGAAGCTTCTGTTCCTTGACAAAGAAAAGAAGAAATGGTAATATATGTATTATAGGTAATACAAAAAGGAGGGATAGTATGATTACAAAAACTATTAAAATGGAAGAAAAGTTAATTCAAGATATATTAGAAATATCTAAAATTTATAATATGAGTTTTTCCGATTTTGTAAGAAAAGCTTTAAAGAAAGAAATTGAAGAAAAAAAGAATGATTTTTTTTATAAAATGAAAACAGTAGCCTACGCTACTAAGGAGGAAACAGAAGATATTCTGGAAGGATTGAATTCTTTGGCAAAAGAAGACTTGGAATATGTTGAGGAAGAAGAGATTGCCTTATGATTAAGATACGGTATAATAAGCAATCTTCCAAATTTTTTAAACAACATCAAGCAGTAAAAAATAAATTCATTGCCAATTTGAAAGCTTTTTATTTGGAAGAAAATGCAAATGTGGATATTAAGAGATTACAAACTCCGATAGAGTTATATAGAATGAGGATAGGAAAGTACCGAGTTATTTATTCCATAGAAAAAAATACACTTATTTTGATTTCTGTGGAAAAAGCAGATACAAGAAGAGATATTTATAAAAACTTCCCATAGAGCCACTTAGGTGGAATAACAGTATACTTTGACAAAAAAAGAAGAAAAGTCCCTGAGAGTTGCTCAGAGAGGAAGCAAAAACTGCTCCCTCGAAAAATCGGCATGTATGGAAATCCATTTTTTCTTTTTTTGCCGTTTTGGATACTGAACGGCGAAATACCTCTAAAATTCATACTTTTCGAAAAAAATATGAGACGATTTCAGCCCTTTATAAAAAAAGAGACTAGGGAAATTACCTGAAAGCTCTTTGAGGAGGCTTATTTTGCCTCTTATTTGTCAAGCCATAGACGGCATATACGGAATTTTTGAAACCGGAGTGTTCGTCAATCAGACTACATTTCCAAGCATTAGAAGTATTTCTTCTATTATTCCGTCTATCGTGAGAATATTGATTCATTCTTCTTTCCCATCTATCGCCTAATCTAGCTCCTATGTGGCTGCCAATTTCAGCACCTGCAAGAGCCCCGAAGTCTCACCATCATAGTCTAAATTTTTCTCTTCTTTCTCTTTCTTTTCTATTTGAATGTCTTAAAGAAGAGTCTCTATCACTCCTTTCACCCGCTCTCTCTTTTGCTTCTAATATAGATGAATTAAGAAATAAAGTAAAAAGTGATGTCAAAATTATAAATTTGTCATTTTTCATATCTTCTTCTCTTTATAGTTTATAAATAAAAATTTTTTTATATTTATATCTTATGAATAAGTAAAATTCAATGAAACACTGCAATATTTTTAATACAAAAAGAAAGAATAAAATATCTATTTTTATTCCTTTTTTTATTGCCTAATATAATATTTTATATTCCTAATTTTTTTAATATTGATTATTTTTATCTACTATGATATTATTTACTTGTGAACTTTTTCATTCTATCCATTTTCTATGAAAATCAAGAAAAAAGTTCACAAAGATACACAAAAACAGCACCAATGAAACATCAATCTTGAAAGGAGGCAATATGATAAAAGGAAAGCTTTTATCATAGCAAATAACATGAAAAAATTATTCTTACTATTTTCTTTGATTGCCTGTTCCAATTCGGTTTACTCCGAAATCATCCATTTGGGGGCAAGTGACATTTACTCTGATACTGGTTATGCGACCAATATAAGAAGTACGACTTCATCTCCTTTTATAATAACTGCAAAAGAAATTCAGGAAAAAAGGTTTGCAAGTCTCTCTGAAATTTTGGCAAGTCTTCCGGGAATCACTATACGAGAGGGATACGAACCTGAAATTGATTTGAGAGGACAGGGATACTCGAAAGCAAGGGCAACCATTCAGGTCATGATAGACGGTGTGCCTGTCAATATGCTGGATTCTTCTCATAGAAAAGTTCCCTTAAATACTGTAAATCCGAATCAAATCGAACGAATCGAAGTCATTCCGGGTGGAGGAGCTGTTTTATATGGGAATGGAACGGCAGGCGGTGTCATCAATATTCTTACTAAAAAACATCGAGGAAATTTTGGAAATATAGGCTATCGTTATGGAAGTTTTGGAGATCGTAAATACGATATTGCCGCAGGAACCAGTTTAGGAAACTTTGACTTTGCTCTTGATTATTCCAATGAAGATAAAAACGGCTACAGAAGAAATTCTCCTTCCGATTCGGATTATTTTTCTGCCAGAATTGCTTATAACTTCAATAAAAATGATACAATTGCTCTAAAATACAGAGGATATAGAACAGAGTATAAACAGTACAACGGTTTAAGCAAAAAGCAAGTACAGGAAGACAGAAGACAGAACGGAATGGCCCCCGGACAAAAAGGTTCCACTGATAGAAAGTTGGATGAATACAGTTTCAATTTTCATAAAAGAGTAGGAAAAAACAACGATCTTAGTTTCCATGCCTATAAACTAGAAAGCGATATAAAAACAAGATCACAAACTCCAAAATTAACGAGAATTGTAAAAGCGGAAGATAATAGATCAGGAGTAAAAATCAAAGATAAATTGAATTATGGAAATGGTAACAACATTATTATCGGTGCAGGTTATACCAATCATACCATGTTTTTAAGCAACATAAAAGTAGAGAAAAAGACTCTGGAAAGCTTCGCCTTGAACACATTGAAATTCGGAAAACTTGAATTTTCACAAGGATTGAGATTTGAAAAATCCAAATATCAAGGAGATGCCGCCAAAGCTTTCGGATTAAAAAGTGGAGAAACTTCTAAAACACTGGAGAACTATGGTGCTTCCCTAGCTCTTAATTATTTGTATTCTCATGCAGGAAATGTATATGTGAAATATGAGAGAGCTTTTAATACTCCTGCCCCTTTACAAACCATAAAAAATATTAACTGGCAAACCTATAACAGTGATGCAAAATCAGAAAAAAGTAATACCTATGAAATCGGCTTCCGAGACTATATTCTAAATTCCATAGTCAGTGCTTCCGCTTATTATAGTGAAACCGCAAATGAATTAAAAACAGTTTGGTTAGGTAGCCATTTCCATGATCTTTCCAATTTTAATACCATCAACTATGGAAAGACAAAGAGATACGGATTCGATTTGAAGGCGGAACAGAAATTTGAAAAATTCAGAATTTCAGAATCCTATTCCTTTGTAAATGCTAAAATCATAAAAAGTGGGGAAACTGCCAGTCAAAAAGCAACGGAAGGAAAATATATTCCTGATGTTCCGAAACACAAGTTTGTACTTTCGACTGATTATGATTTTAATGAAAAATTCTCTATTGGAGCAAGCTATCAATACCAAGCTGCTGCATATATTGACTCTCGAAACAGCTTGGGAAAAGAAGGGAAAAAATCAATTGTGAATTTGAGAGCAAACTATAAATTCAATGATCATTTCCACATTTATGCCGGAATTAAAAATCTATTTAATGCAAAATACTATGATTCTGTGGGTTATACTACTGCCAAACCAAATAGGATATATAAGGTTTACAACCCTGCACCAAGCAGAAATTACTATATGGGATTTGATTATAAATTCTAACATTTTCTTACAATAAAATTTCCTCAGGAAAAGAAAAAAGATAAGCCCTGAAAAGAGGACTTATCTTTTTTATTTCTTCCAATTATTCAAATTCCACCAACAGAGAAGCGTCATATACTACTTTTTTCTCTCGGTCAAAAGATTTTGTTCCTTTTATGAACCATTGCCCGGCTCTGGAAGGACTGAAAGCAAAGACTCCATTATCGTCCGTAAAGGTAGTCATACGCACCTTCGGTAATTCTTCTCCACCTTTCCAGATACCTGCTTCCACATCAAAATCAACATTCATGAACATAATATCCACCGAAGCATTTTTAACAGGATTTCCATCCTTATCCACAAATTTTCCTCGAAATACGCCTTCTTTCCATGCTTTCACAGGAGAAGTTAAAGGAATAATTTCATTTTTCCCTTCCGCTACTCTATCTGCAAAGTCAGTACCGCTGTAGTCTTTCGCCACAATGACTTTCATGGTGGAAGTCAAGTTCCAACCGTGAGCCTGGGTGTTTCCTTCCATAACGAATATCCAATTTCCTTTTCCTTTCAATCCATCTTTATCCGTATAAATAAAGTCATAGGCGGTAATTGTGTTTCCCTTTTCATCATAGCTGACTTTTTCCAGTGTTACTTTCGATGCTAAATCCGTTTTTTGTTTGTTATGAATCACAAAAAAGGTTTCAGGCAAACTCGTTTTTCCTTCGTCATTCGTGGACATACTTGCCGGTCTTACTTTTTTTCCGGTTTCCGGATGTGCCAAAAGTGCTTTCATTCTAACTTTCGTTTCCCCACTGACATCCAACTTCGGTGTATATAAAATATGATCGTGTGCAAACAAAATATTAGATAATAAAATAAAGCCAAGAATTACTTTCTCTTTTTTCATTTTCTTCCTCCTCATTTTTCATTACCAAGATATTTTTACCTGCCAATCTCCTTTACACCATATAATTTTCCGGAAACAAAATCCTTTCTACTCCCTCGATGATGATATGTAAAATCATCATATGTATCTCCTGAATTCTATCAGAAGTTTCTCCAGGGATAATAAATTCATAATCACACATTCCTTTTAATTTTCCTCCGTCTTTCCCAAGAAGAGCTAGAGTTTTCAGTTTTCTTTCCTTTGCCGTTTTCACAGCTTCTATTACATTGGGAGAATTTCCGCTGGTAGAAATTCCAATAAAAAAATCTCCCTCCTGCCCGTAAGCTTCTACCCCTTTGGAAAAAATATAGTCAAAACCGTAATCATTTCCCACACAGGTAATATGCGAGGAATCCGATAAAGAAATTGCCGGTAATGCCGGTCTTTCCTTTCGAAAACGTCCTGTAAATTCTTCTGCGAAATGCATTGCATCACAGTTGCTTCCTCCGTTTCCACAGATGAGTACCTTTCCTTTGTTTCGAAATACTTCCGCCAAAGTCTTTGCGACTCTTTCCGTTTCCCCTCTTTTTTCTTCTTCCTCTATAAATTGTTTCAATAAAGCCAACTCTGTTTTGTAAGAATCCAGTAATTGCATAAGCAACTCCTTCCTAGTATTGTAAACGATAATCCTGAATAAAGTTTAAAAACTTAATAATTTGAATTAATCCTTTCTTATCTTTGGTAATGACCACCTGATAGGCATCTTTTACCTCCGTAATCTTATATACCGTCTTATATTCCCCATTTTGAATTTCCTTATATACGGCATAATAGGGTAAAATGGCATTTGCAATCTCCTCATTTACCATTCCTTTGATGACGGATAAATTTCCGAACACCGGTATTTTTTCCTCAAAGATAATCCGATATTTTTCCTCCAAAATGGATATCGCCTGATTGTTATTCGGAACATACTTTCTTGTAATCAAAGGATCTTTTGCAACTTCTTGAATATTTGTATACTCTTTTTTACTCACCAATACATATGGAACTCTCTCAATCGTAAGAACTTCCAAATTTGGATTATTGATTCTTTCTTCGTCAATAATCAATACATCCAAATCTCCCTCTTTTAACATACGAAGTAAATTTTCTTTTTCCGATACCTGCAAATCATATTCAATTTCTTCATGTGCCTTGCTGAACCCTTTCATAAGTCGAGGTAATAAAGGCTCCGCAATGACCGGGGAGGCTCCAATGGAAAGTCTTGCCCTATCCAAATCAATGATTTTAGAAATTTCTTTTTCCGCTCGTTTTACTTTTTCGAAAATCTCTTCCGCCATTTTATACAAAGCTTCTCCCGTGTAGGTCAATTTAATCTTTTTCGAGCTTCGATCAAAAAGCTTTGTATTTAGGATTTCTTCAAATTTTTTTACTTGAATAGAAACTGCGGATTGATTGATGTACAATTCGCTCGCAGCTTTTGTAAAACTCTTTGCTTTTGCTACTTCATAAAAAATTTCCAAGTAGTGTAGATCCAAAACAAACCACGCCCTTTCATTGATATGATAGATTGTATATATCTATTATATCATAAAGTTCTTTAAGTTTTCCACTAATTTATACATTTTGTCTTGATACTCTTTTTGAATTCTCTTTTCTCGTTCTAAAATTTCTGTCGGAGCCTTGGAAACGAATTTTTCATTTGCTAATTTTGCATTGACTTTGTCTAACTCTTTTTGTACTTTTGCAATTTGATCCTGAATTTTTTTCACTTCCGCTTCCTTATCAATTAAATCTGCCAAGATCATATAGACAACAGAATTTCTGGCTACTCGAAAAGCACTGTCTGCAGGTTTCTCCATTTCTTTTCCGTAAGATAAATCTGAAATTTTGGCAAGCTGTTGTAAAAAGGCCTTATTTCTTTCCAAGACTTCCAATTCCCTGTCATCTTCACTCCGAATGATTACTTTTGCTTCCTTTGCCGGAGAAATTCCCATTTCCGCTCGAATATTTCGTAAAGAGGAAACGACTTCTTGGATATAAGCAAAATCTTCTTCCAAGTCTTGATGATATTTTTCCGCTTCAAACTTCGGATATTCTGCAAGAACAATCGTTTTTCCCGCATTTTCCTTTTTAATACTTTGCCAAATTTCTTCCGAAATATATGGCATAAACGGATGTAGCAATCGAAGTCCCGCTTCCAAGATAGACCACAATACATATTGAGCCGTTCTCTTGCTTTGTACATCCTCCAAATTGTACAAACGAATTTTTGCAATTTCTACATACCAATCACAGAAATCTCCTCTTAAAAATTCATAGACCGCTTTTGCAGCCTCATCCAATTGAAAATTAGAAAGTCTTGTTTCCACTGCCTTTGCCGTTTCTTGTAATCTGGAAAGAATCCATTCATCCACCAATTCATATTTTACTTCTTTTTCATCAAAAGTATTGATGTCGAAATCCTCCAAATTCATCATCACAAAACGAGAAGCATTCCAAATTTTATTGGCGAAGTTTCTTCCCATTTCCAATAATTTTTCGGAGAAACGGACATCTTGTCCTTGTGAAGTATTGTAAATCATCGAGAAGCGAATCGCATCTGCTCCATATTGCTCAATTAAGTCCAACGGATCCGGAGAATTTCCTAAAGATTTTGACATTTTTCTTCCCAAATCATCTCGAACAATTCCATGAAAGAACACATTCCGGAATGGAATATCCTTCATCTCATAGAGTCCGAACATAATCATACGAGCCACCCAGAAGAAAATAATATCGGCTCCCGTTACTAAAGTGGAAGTCGGATAATACAATTCCAATTCTTTTGTTTTTTCAGGCCAACCCATCGTGGAGAAAGGCCAAAGTGCAGAAGAAAACCAAGTATCCAATACATCTTCTTCCTGTCTTAATTCCACTTCTTTTCCATAGTGCAGTTTTGCCTGTGACAAGGCTTCCGTTTCATCCATAGCAACAAATATATGTTCATCCGGTCCGTACCAAGCAGGAATTCTATGTCCCCACCAAAGTTGTCTTGAAATACACCAATCTCGGATATTTTCCATCCAACTATAATAGATTTTCTCCATTCGTTTTGGCATAATTTTTACTTGACCGTTTCGAACTACGTCGATTGCTTTTTCCGCCAAAGGTTTTGTTTTGACAAACCATTGTTTTGATACTCTTGGCTCTACCACAGTACTGCAACGATAACATTGTCCTACATTATGATTTAATTCCTCTATTTTTACAAGAACTCCACTCTCTTCCAATTCCTTTACCATGGCTTTTCTCGCTTCAAAGCGATCTAAACCTGCATATTTTGGATATTCTTCCGAAACTTTTCCATCTGCTGTCATCATATTATAAATTGGCAAGTGATATTTTTGTCCTAAGACAAAATCATTCGGGTCATGAGCCGGAGTGATTTTTAAGGCTCCCGTTCCAAATTCTCTATCTACATACTCATCTGCAATCACAGGAATTTCTCTTCCTACCAATGGTAATATCAACATCTTTCCAATCAAATGTCGATATCTTTCATCTTCCGGATGTACGGCTACCGCCACATCGGCCAGCATGGTTTCCGGTCTGGAAGTTGCAATAATAATAAATTCATCGCTGTCTTTTACCGGATATTTTAAGTGCCACAGATGTCCATGACTTTCTTCATGATCCACTTCATCATCCGCCAAAGCCGTCCCGCAGGATGGACACCAGTTTACCATGTATTCTCCTTGATAAATCAATCCGTCTCGATATAAATCTACAAAGATTTTTCGCACTGCATGAGAGAGTCCTTCATCCATCGTAAAACGTTCTCGCTCCCAATCTAAAGAAGCTCCTAATTTTCGAAGTTGAGTTGTAATAATTCCTCCATGTTCCTCTTTCCATTCCCAGGTTCGTCTCAGAAATTCCTCTCTTCCCAAGTCTTCTTTTGTCAATCCTTCCTCTTTTAACTTTCGTTCCACCTTGTTTTGAGTTGCAATCCCCGCATGATCACATCCCGGTAACCATAGAGTATTTTTTCCTGTCATTCTTTGGTAACGAACCAAAGTATCTTGAATGGAATTATTTAAAACATGTCCCATATGTAAAATTCCCGTGACATTAGGAGGTGGAATGACAATCGAATAGTTTTCCTTTCCCTCTTCCAATGTTCCTGCAAAATATTTTTTTTCTTCCCAAATTGGATACCATTTGCTTTCAATTTCTTTGGGAGAATATGTTTTACTCAATTCCTTCATCTACGTTTCCTCCTGCCTCTTTTAATGTATCTTCCATAAATTGAAGTACTTCTTCCCTCCCTTTATGAGAAAGAGAGGAATAAAAAAATACATCTTCATTATGAAACTCTATTTTCTTTCGAATCTCTTTTAACAGACGAAATTTTTCGTTGTTTGAAATTTTATCTGTTTTTGTAAAAATAATTTTAAAAGGAAGATTATGAAAATCCAACCAACGTAACATCTCCATATCCTCTTCACTTGGAATTCTTCGAATATCTAAAAGTACAAAGACCAATTTTGTACGTGTACTGATAATATATCGTTCAATGGTGGAACCCCATTCTTTTTTCATTGCTTTGGGAACCTTAGCAAACCCATATCCCGGTAAATCTACAATATAGAATTCCTGATTTATGATAAAAAAGTTAATCAGTTGTGTTCTTCCCGGAGTTTTACTTGTTCTTGCCAATTTTGTTCGGGAAGTTAAACTGTTAATCAAGGAAGATTTTCCGACATTGGATCTCCCTACAAAAGCAAATTCGACACTGTTCAATCTTTCAGGATAATCTTTCTCATAAACCGCCGACTTTAAATAATCAGCTCTTTTGATTCTCATAAGTTCTCCTTTTATTTCTTATCTGCAAATATTATTTTTTCAACATCTGCATAGGTCTTTGCGATATGAATTTTCATTTCTCCTTTGATTTCCTCCGGAATGTCTTCCCGATCTCTTGCATTTCCGTCCGGAATGATAACTTCTCGAATTCCTCCCCGATGTGCTCCCAAGACTTTCTCTTTTACTCCGCCAATCGGCAAAACATCTCCCAACAGAGAAACTTCTCCGGTCATCGCCACATCTTGGCGAATTTCTCGATTGCAAAGAACGGAAATAATCGCAGTGGTAATCGCAATTCCTGCAGAAGGTCCATCTTTCGGAGTTGCTCCATCCGGGAAGTGAATATGGATATTTTTTTTCGTAAAAAATTCCTTATCATAGGGAACATAATGCTCCAGATTTGATTTTACATAGTTAAAAGCAACTTCTACGGACTCTTTCATGACTTCTCCCAATTTTCCGGTAACACTCAAACCACCCTTTCCGGGAACGGTAACCGCCTGTACCGGTAAGGTGCAGCCTCCTACGGAGGTAACTCCCAATCCGTTTACAGAACCGATACGAGTTTCTTCTTTTCTTCTCATTTCTTTTCGATAGATTGGCTTTCCAAGATAGCTTTCTAAATCTTTCACTCCAATCTTAATGCTTTCTTTTTCTTCTTCCACAACAATTCTTGCCAATTTTCGACATAACTTAATAATCTGTCTTTTCAAATTACGAACTCCCGGTTCTGCCGTATATTCATTAATAATTCTGGAAATAGCCTTATCCGTGATGCTCATAGAAATTTTTTCCAAACCGTTTTCTTTTCGAGCCTGTTTGATAAGATATTGTTTTGCAATATGTAGTTTTTCATACTCCGTATAAGAATCCAATTCCACAATTTCCATTCTGTCAATCAAAGGACGACTGACCGGATACAAACTGTTTGCAGTTGCTACAAAAAATACCTTGGATAAGTCAAAGGGCATATCAATGAAATGATCCTCAAAAGATTTGTTTTGTTCCGGATCCAACACTTCCAACATAGCGGAAGCCGGATCTCCCTTCATATCACTGGACATCTTATCAATTTCGTCCAATAAAATAACCGGATTATTGGTTCCCGCTTCTTTCAAAGCTTTCATAATTTTTCCGGGCATAGATCCCACATAGGTTCTACGGTGTCCTCTGATTTCAGCTTCGTCCCGAACTCCTCCTAAAGAAACTCTCACAAAAGCTCGCCCCATAGAATCCGCAATCGATTTTACCAAAGATGTTTTTCCCACTCCGGGAGGTCCTACAAGACATAAAATGCTTCCCTTTGCTTCCGGATTTAATTTTTTCACTGCCAAATAATCCAAAACTTTTGTTTTCGGTTCTTTCAAACCATAGTGATCTCTTTCTAAAATAGCGGAAGAAGTTTTTATATCCAAAATATCTTCCGTTGTATGATTCCAAGGCAAGTCCAAGACTGTTTCAATATAATTTCGAGTTACGGAAGATTCTGCAGAAAATGGTTGCATTTTTGACAATTTCTTTACTTCACTTTCCATTTTCTTTTGAACTTCCGCCGGAAGATTTGCCTCTTTCAATTTATCTACAAGTTCCAATATATCGTCATCTTGAGAATAATCTCCCAATTCTTCTTTTAAAGCAGAAATTTTTTCTTTCAAATAGTATGCCTTTTGTGCCTCATTCATCTTCGACTTCACTTTATCATCAATTTTCTTTTCCAGACTGACAATTTCCATCTCATTGCTCAAAATATCCAACAGTCGATAACCTCGATCCCGAATGTTGAAAATTTCTACCAATTCTTGTTTTAAATCCGTTGTAATCGGTAAATTAGCCGCAATAATATCAAAAGAAATACTGAAATCTTTATTATTTTTTAAAGTGACTAATAATTCTGCCGCACTTTTTCCTGCAAAAGAAAGATATTTTTCAAAATAGGAAAAAACTTTTCGGAAAACAGCTTCCGTTTCTTTTGATTTTTTTCCCAATTCTCGTACAGGGCTATATTCTGCCTCATAATGTCCATTGGTTAAAGTAACCTTGGAAATCTTCACTCGGCTTTCTCCCTCTACCAAAACTTTAATATTATTATTCGGCATTTTAATCACTTGTAAAATAGAAACTAAAATTCCTACCTTATAAATTCCCTTGTCCAAATCCGGTTCTTCCACATTCGGATCTTTTTGTAATCCTAAAATTAATTTATTTTTATTTTTAACCGCTTCTTCCAACGTTGTTAAACTATCCTTTCTTCCTATATAGATAGGAATGACAACTCCCGGAAAAATGATTAAATCTCTCGTCGGTAAAAATGACGTTCTTTCCATATTTCCTCCTTAATTCCGTATAATTTCCACTTTATTGTGGTCCAATACAGCATCTTTTCCTAAAATGACCTTTTGAATACTTGAATCCGATGGCAGACGATACATCATTTCCAACATTGTATTTTCTAAAATGGATCGCAAACCTCTTGCTCCAATTTTTCGACTCATTGCCAAATGAGCTACTTCCTCCAAAGCTTCTTCTGTAAACTCCAACTCTACTCCTTCCATTTGGAACAATTTCTGATATTGTTTGACAATTGCATTTTTCGGTTTGGTCAAAATATTGATAAATGCTTTTTCATCTAAGTCTTCCAAGTTTGCAATAATGGGAAGTCGTCCCACTAATTCAGGAATAATTCCTCGTTTTGTAATATCTTCCGGGAGAACCTGACTTAAAAATTCTCCTTCTCCCATCTGTTCTTTTGGCGCTTGAATGTCCGCCCCAAAGCCTAAAGTTTTCTTGTGAAGTCGACCTTGAATCACTTTTCCCAATCCTTCAAAAGCTCCTCCCACAATAAATAAAATATTGCTCGTATCAATTTCGATCAAAGGCTGGTTGGGATGTTTTCTTCCTCCTTCCGGCGGCACTTGAGAAAGCGTTCCCTCTATAATCTTTAAAAGTGCCTGTTGGACTCCTTCTCCAGAAACATCCCTTGTGATAGACACATTTTCCGATTTTCTCGCAATCTTATCAAATTCATCAATATAAATAATTCCTTTTTCTGCATTTTCTATATTGTAATCGGCAGCCTGAATCAAACGTACCAATACATTTTCCACATCATCTCCGACATACCCTGCTTCTGTTAAGGTTGTGGCATCAGCAATGGCAAAAGGAACTTTCAAAATTCTTGCCAAAGTTTGAGCTAACAATGTTTTTCCGGAACCTGTAGGACCTATCAATAATACATTCGATTTTTGAAGTTCCACTTCATTATTATCTTTCCCTTTCTTTTTCTCTTGTTTTTCTTTGTACAATAATCTTTTGTAATGATTGTACACTGCCACTGCCAAGATTTTTTTGGCTCTTTCCTGCCCTATAACATAATCGTCCAGTTTTTCTTTGATTTCTTCCGGTTTCAATATTTCCATTTGATGAATTTGAATTGTATCTCCCGTAGGAAGATATTCTTCGTCCTCCTCCAGTAGTATTCCATGATTTTCATCCATCATCAGCATATTGTAACATTGATCGATACATTCATCGCAGATTAAAGAACCGTCCCGTCCAGCAAATAGTTTAGCGACTTCGTTCTCTGTTTTTCCACAAAAGGAACAATGTTCTAATTTTTTGTCTTTCATCTTTCCTCCTATCGTGCTTTCATAACCATATCAATCAGACCATATTTCACAGCTTCTTCTGCTGTCAAATAGTTATCTCTTTCCGTGTCTTCCAATACTTCTTCTCTACTCTTTCCTGTATTTTTTGCAATAATACCAGCTAATTTTTCTTTGGTTGCCTGGAGTTCTTTTGCAATGATTTGAACATCCGTCGCTTGATGATAGCCGGAACCAGTCCCTCCTAAAGGTTGATGTATCATAATTCTGGAATTTTCTAGTGCAAAACGTTTTCCTTTGGTTCCTGCCGCCAATAGAAAAGCTCCCATACTGGCTGCCTGCCCGATACATACCGTTTGAATATCCGGTTTTACATAATTCATCGTGTCATAAATAGCTAAGCCTGCCGATACAGAACCTCCCGGACTATTGATATATAAAATAATATCTTTCGTAGGGTCTTCCGCTTCTAAATATAAAAGTTGTGCCACCAAAGAAGCTGCTACCTGATCGTTTACTTCGGTTCCTAAAAAAATAATTCTATCTCGAAGAAGTCTAGAAAAAATATCAAAATGTCTTTCCTGTCTTCCATCATTGTCTATGACTGTTGGATTATACATAAATTTACCTCCTAATTTAAATAAATAAGAAAAAATCTATTTCCAAGATAGCTTTTTTCTTTTTCACTTAAAAATAACTAAAAAGTTTGTACTCCTCTACTCCAAAGTGGAGGAGTACAGAACCGCATTTTCTCTTCTTATTTTGCTTCCGCTTTGATGAAATCGATTGTTTTTTTCATAACGATTTCCGCTTTTACAGAGTATTTGAAAGCATCCAATTGGTTATGAGTTTTCAATTCTTCTTCCATTTTAGCTACTTCCATTCCGTACATTTTAGCCACTTCTGCCATTTTTTCAGTAATATCTTCCTCGGTTGCTTCAATCTTTTCGTTTCTGGCAATTTCTGCAAGCACTAAATCATTTTTAATTCTTGGTTCTACCATAGGCTTGATTTGTTCTTCTAAGGCTTTTTTATCTCCACCCATCATTTGCATATACATATTCAAAGATAATCCTTGTTGTTGCAATTGTTGTTCAAATCTTCTCATCTCATTTTGGATTTCTTGTTGAATCATGGAAACCGGTACTTCAAATTCAGACGCTTCCACTACTTTTAAAATCAATTTTCCTAAGTATTCATCTTCCGCTCTTTGCGTTCCCTCTGCAATGATATTTTCTGTCGTTTTCGTTTTTAAATCTTCCAATGATTCAAAGCCTAATTCTTTTGCCAATTCATCATTCATTTCAGGAGTTTCCATTATTTGAATTGCATTGATTTTTACTTTAAACACAGCAGGCTTTCCTGCCAATTCCGCTGCATGGTACTCTTCCGGAAAGTTTACCTTGACTTCTCCTTCTTGTCCTTTTACATATCCTACTAATTGCTCTTCAAAAGTATCAATAAAAGATTTACTTCCTAATTTTAATTGATGGGAATCCGATTTTCCTCCTTCAAAAGGAACTCCGTCAATAAATCCCTCAAAGGCCAAGTTAACAGTATCTCCTATCTCTGCTTTATGATCTTCAGGGCAATCTACTAATTTCGCCTTGCTGTTTCTCATATTTTCCATTCTTTGTGTCAACATTTCCTCTTTGAATTCAAAACTTTCTTTTTCCGCAGAAATTCCTTTATATTCTCCCAATTTAATTTCCGGATATACATCAATTTCAAAATCCATTTCAAAACTGCTATCTTTCATTGTTACTTTCGGATTTTTAATGGTGCTGATTGGAGCTATTTCTTTCTCTCGAATGATTGTTTCCATATTGGAATTTACAACTTCCTGTGTCACTTCATCCATAACGACATCCTTATATTGTGCTAAGACTGCATCCGCAGGTGCATGTCCTTTTCGAAATCCCTTGATTTCTACTTCCTTTCCTATTTTTGCAACAACTTTATCTCTAATTGGTAAGAACTCCGATCCTTCCAATTTCATAGAAATCGCTACTGCTGATTGTTCTAATTTCTTTACTTCGTACTTCATGTTATCCTCCTTATGATTTGATGAATATATCATAAAATTCATCTTTAATTATTATATCTTTAATCCTGATTTGAATCATCTTCTCTCCATGAAGATTTACTTTTTCAGGATAGTAAACAATATCAAAGCTTTGTGCCAAATAGGTATCCAAGTGAATACGATGTCCTAAATCAAAGCCTACTGCAGGGTACTCTTTTCCCTCCTTTACTAAAATCCCGTTGAAATGTCTCTGATCCACTCCAAACTTTCGAATTTCTCGAAAGCTTAAATTTTTTTCCAAAAACAAAGGATGCGGATTTTCAGAACCGAAAGGACTTATCTTTTCAATATCTTGTAATAGGCTTTCCCCAACAACTTCTAACGGCAACTCCATATCAATATTATATTTTTTCTTTTCCTCAATATTTCTTGTTTTTTTAGAGAAACTCTCCATAAAATATCGTTTTACTTTTTCAATTTTTTCCTCTTCAATGGTAAATCCTGCAGCCAAATCATGTCCACCATAGCGAACCAACTCTTCTTTGACTTCTTCCAAAACATTATAAATGCTGACATTTTTTATGCTCCTGCAGGAAGCCTTTCCCAACTTTCCCTCTAAGGCAATCAATACAACGGGAACTTGAAATTTTAAACTCAGTCGAGAAGACACGACTCCTATCACACCCGGATGCCAACGCCGACTTGATAAAAAAATACAAGACAGTCTTTTTTTCCCTGCTTTCTCAATGGCACGGATAGCATCATCATAAATACTTTTTTCCAATTCTCTTCGTCTTTTATTCAATTTCTTCATTTCTTCAATAATATTATAAATTTCAAAATCATCCTCTTTAATAAAGAAATCTGCCGCCATTCTGGAAGTTCCGACCCTACCTAAAGAATTGATTAAGGGAGAAATATAGTAGCTGACATCGGTCGTATTGATATTTTTATCTTCAAACTTTAAATATTTTAATAGATAAGCCAAGCCTTTTACCTTTGTTTTTTGTAAAACTTTTAATCCGTTTTTGATAATGATTCTATTTTCATCTACCATAGGAACAACATCAGCAATGGTTCCTATCATAATAATGTCCAAATATTGGTATAGGCTATCCAAATCCAAGTTCAATTTTTGATAAAAAGCCTGAGCAATTTTAAGTGCTACTCCCGCTCCCGATAAAAATTTAAATTCATAACTCTGGCTTAACTTGGGGTTTAAAAACAAAATATCCTCATCTCCTGCTTCTCGGACCGTCTTATGATGATCACTAATGATAACCTCCATTCCTTTTGCCCTTGCATAAGCAATATCTTCTAAGGAATTGTATCCTGTATCTACGGTAATCACAAGCCTTACTCGTTTCTCATATAAGAAGTCTATGTTTTTTTTTGTCAGTCCATAGCCTTCTTCCTCTCGACTCGGAATATAGTACACAACATCCATTCCGATTTGACGAAACACCTTGACCAAAAAAGCAGTTCCTGTAATCCCGTCGACATCATAATCTCCATAAATACAAATTCGAGTTCTATTCTGTTTTGCTCTCTCCAACATCAAAACAACCATTTCCATATTTTCAAACAAAAAAGGGTTTCGAAAAGAAGAAACACTAGGGTTTATAAATTCATGAAGCTTTGAAAAGTCTTGAATCCCTCTGTTTTTCAAAAGAGTTGTTAATAGTTTCTCTGAATTATACCCTTTCATGCCATCACGATCCTTTTAAATCATTCAATAATTTCGTGATATGAATCGCATGCTCAATGGAATCATCCAATTTTACTCGAATTTCAGGAATAAATCGCAAGTTGATTTCTTCTGCAATTCTTTTTCGTAAAAATCCTCGCACTTCTTCCAAAGCTTCCAATATTTTTTCTCGCTCTATTGTCTTTTGTCCTTCAGAAGCAATCGGAGGCATAATGCTAAAATAAGTATCCGCAAATTTTAAATCCTCTGTGACTCTTACTTTAGTCACGGAAACCAAACCACGAATATTAGGATTTTTAATTTCACTCAATAAGACAGAAGAAATGACTCTTGAAATTTCTTTTTCAATTCCTGCTAATCTTTGTCTTTTCATACTCTCCCTCTCTTTCTACAAGCTTCTTTTTACTTCCTGCATATCAAAAGCTTCGACAATATCTCCCTCTTTGATATCGTTGAAGTTTTCTATTCCTAATCCACATTCTTGTCCTACAACAACTTCTTTCACATCATCTTTAAATCTCTTCAAAGAGGAAAGTTTTCCTTCAAAAATGACAATATTATTTCTTAAAATACGAATATTCGAATCATTCTTCACCTTTCCGTCGACTACAATACATCCGGCAATATTTCCAACTTTTGAAATTCGATATACTTTTTTAATTTCAATTCTTCCAAGATAAACTTCCTTGTACTCCGGTTCCAACATTCCTGATAATGCTTTTTCAATGTCTTCCGTAATATGGTAAATGATTCTGGAAGTTCGAATTTCCACATTGGCAAGTTCCGCTTCTCGAAGAGCTTTCGTCGTCGGTCTGACATTAAATCCGATGATAATTGCATTGGAGGCGGACGCCAATTTAATATCACTTTCCGTAATAGCTCCTGCTGCCGCTTGAATAATATTGACCGCCACTTCTCCATTCGAAAGTTTCATCAACGAATCCCGCAAGGCTTCCACAGAACCTCTGGAGTCCGCTCTTAATACCAAATTCAACTCTTTTACATTTTCATGTTCCAATTGAGCGGAAAGAGCTTCCAAAGAAATTGTCTTTCTTGTTGTTTCCGCAATTTTTCTTTCCTTCGCCACTTCTTCCACAATTCTCTTCGCATGTTGTTCATTTTGAATCACATACATGGTATCTCCTGCCTGAGGGACTTGGTTAAATCCAATGATTTCTACCGGTTGAGAAACTTCTACCGATTTCACTCTCTCTCCCTTGTCATTGACTAAGGCCCTTACCTTCCCTTGTACTTCTCCCGCAACAATGACATCCCCGATTCGTAAAGTTCCTTCTTGAACCAAAATATCCGCAATCGGACCTACCTTCGGATCCAATTTGGATTCCAAAACAACCGCTTTGGCTCTCTTTTTAAAATTAGCTTTTAATTCCAAAATTTCAGAAGTAATTAAGATCGTATCCAACAAAGTATCCAAATTCAATTTCTTTTTGGCAGACACTTCTACAAATTCAACATCTCCACCCCATTCAACAGAAACCAATCCTTGTTCCATCAATTCTTGTTTGACTCTCATCGGATTCGCTTCCGGTTTGTCAATTTTATTCACGGCAACAATAATAGGTACTTTTGCAGCTTTTGCATGAGAAATGGCTTCGATCGTTTGTGGCATAACTCCGTCATCCGCCGCTACAACCAAAATAGCAATATCCGTTACCTGTGCTCCTCTGGCTCTCATATCCGTAAAAGCTTCGTGACCCGGGGTATCTACGAAAGTAATTTTCTTTCCATCTCTTTCGACTTGATATGCTCCAATCTTTTGGGTAATTCCTCCTGCTTCTCCCCCTACTACATTGGTTGTTCGAATGGCATCCAACAGGGAAGTTTTTCCGTGATCGACATGCCCCATAATTGTAATCACAGGAGGTCTTTCCACCAAATCTTCCGCCTTATCCTCAATTTCCAAGTCGAACTTTTCTCCAAATTCCAATTCCACCTCTTCTTCTTTTTCCACCAAAGCATCATAGTCCATAGCCAATTCTTCTGCCAATTCAAAAGGCAAAGGGCTGTTAATCGTTAACATCTGTCCCTTTAAAAATAATTTTTTAATAATTTCTGCGGAATTTACTTTCAATCGTTCTGCAAAATCTCCTAAGGTAATTTCTCCCTTTACTTTGATAATTTTCATTCCATCTTCTTCAATCACTGCAGGACCTGCTTCCACTGTTTTTACCACAAAATCACTTCTTCTCCCTTTTTTCTTCTTGTGTTTCTTATTCTTTCGTTCCACAACTTCAACAACTTCTTCTTCCTCGTCTTCTAAAAGGATAGGAATATTTTTTTTATGTTGTTTTTCTTTTCCCTTGTTGGCTTTGGGAGTTTTCTTTTCTTCTTTTTCTTCCGCTTTGCTCAATCTTGAATAATATTCTTCCACCTTTTCTATTTGTGCCTCGTCCAAATTTGCCAGGTGAGAAGTCACTTCAATCCCAATTTCGGTATTTAAAATTTCTAAAAATTCCTTATTTTTTACTGCATATTTTTTTGCGAGTTCATGTACCCTTAATTTCATTCGATAGCTAACCTCCTTATTTCATCTTATCTACGAGTCCTCTTGCCATCTTTTTATCCTTCACGGCAATGACAGTCACTTCCTCTTTTCCAAAGATCTTTCCCAAATCTTTCTTTCTTCCGAAATACTTCAAAGGAATGTTTTTTTCTCTCGCTTGTTGTTGTAACTGTCTTGCATATTTCTCGGAAATATCTGTTGCCAAAACGAGTAAATGAGTATGTTCCATTTCTTCCAATACCATTTTCATTCCAAAACTCAAAGCATTGGAATGCTTCATAATTTGAAAAACATTCATGTAATTTTTTTCTCGTTTTTCCATTTCTTTTCCCATTTCATACAAATCCTGCATTTCCATTTTTATCTTTTTATGTTTTGCAAGTTGCCCAAGACATTCTTTCTCAGGACAAACATAGTATCCTCTGGCTTGCGCTTTTCCTGTCTTATCCCAATAATATTTCTCTTCCCGCTGGCAAAGACGGAAAAATGTTTTCTTTTCTTCTTTTTTACGGCAGATAATACAAGTTCTTTCTACAGGCATTTTAATTTTCCAACTCCGAGTTAGCCACTTTAATGTCCACTCTCATTCCTGTCAATTTTGCGGCAAGTCTTGCATTTTGACCACTTTTTCCAATCGCTAAAGACAATTGTGATTCATCGACCAGCACTCTTGCAGTTTCTCCATCTTCCAATAATTCCACACTATTGACTTTTGCCGGGCTCAATACGGCGGAAACAAATTCTTCCATATTTTCTTTCCAAATGACAATGTCAATTTTTTCTCCACCCAATTCATCCACAATATTTTTAATTCTGGATCGTTTTTGCCCAATACAGGCACCTACAATATCAATATTTGCCAGTTCGGAATACACGGCAACTTTTGCTCTTGAGCCTGCCTCTCGAGCTACTGCCTTAATTTCAATCACTCCGGAAGAAATTTCAGGGATTTCCAATTCGAATAATTTTCGAAGCAAGCCTTCATGCCTTCTGGAAATTACAATTTTTGGAAATTTATTGGTTTTTTCTACTTCCACCAGATATACTTTAATTCGATTTCCTACCCTATATCTGTCGGAAATACATTGCTCTCCGGCGGTTAAAATGGTTTCAATCCCTCCAAATTCAATGAAAACATTTTTTCTTTCATCAATTCTCCGAATAATTCCTGTTAAAATTTCCCCCTCTTGAGCTTTGAATCTGTCATAAATATTTTCTCGTTCCGCTTCTCTCACTTTTTGAATGACGATTTGTTTTCCATTTTGAATTGCATTTCTTCGAAAGGATTCACAGTCCACTTCAATTCGAATTTCTTCTCCCAACTTTGCTTTTCTGGAAATCCTTCTGGCTTCTTCCAAAGAAATTTCAAGGGCGGCATCATAAAGGTCTTCTTCCTCCACCACCGTTTTTACTTCATACACTTTGACATCTCCATTTTCTCTGTCGATGATTACTTCCACGTTTTCTTCATCTCCATAGTTTTTCTTATAGGCAGTCAAAAGTGCCTGTTCCACAGCCTGAAGTAAACTCTCTTTTGCAATTCCTTTTTCCTTCTCCAATTCATTCAATGCTTCTAAAAAAGCTTTTGCATCCTTATTTGTCATTTCTCAATAACCTCCACTAAAATTCATCAAAGTCAAAGACAAGATGAGACTTTTTCACTTCAGAAAAAGGAATCTGAAGTTCTTCTCCTTCTACTTCCAATAAAAGAGTTTGATTTTCATAAGCCAGTAATATTCCCTCTACATTCCGTTTTTCATGAATCTTATGTTTCAAAGCCACAAAAATTTTTTCTCCCGTAAAACGTATAAAATCCGCCTCTTTTTTCAAAGGTCTTTCAATTCCGGGAGAGGATACTTCCAAAAAGAATTTTTTATCAATCAATTGATCGACTGCATCTTCAATGTTTCCACTTAAGCTTGCACAATCTTCCAAATTGACATCTCCGTCCAATTTCTCTACATAGATTCGCACGTACCAGTATCCTCCATCTTGCATGTACTCCACATCCACAAGACTAAGTCCCAGTTTTTCCGCTTCCGGTGTGACAATCTTTTCTATTTTTTGTATCGTACTTTCCACAAAATCACCTCGCTTTTTATCAAGAAAGGAGTGGCTAAGCCACTCCTTTCCCTGTACTTTTATTTATGTCCAAAGTCATTCTAGCATAAAAATAAAAAAAAATCCAGTTTTATTTTTTATTCTTGACTTTCTTTTTCAAGTTTTTTTCACTTGATTTTTTTAACAAAAATAAGCTATATTATAAATAGAGAGTTTTGATTTTAGGAGGCTTGATATGCAATCACAACAGTATAAAATTTTAATCGGTGTCATCGGAGAAGACATTCACGAAACAGGAAATAAAATCATTGCTCAAATTTTGGAACATGACGGTTTTGAAGTGATAAATCTAGGAATTCAAGCTTCTCCTTCTTCCTTTGTGAAATATTCCAAACAGGAAAATGTAACTGCCATTATTGTTTCCTCTTTGTATGGAAGAGGAAAGGAAGATTGTAAACATCTGATGAAACTATTTCAAGAAGACAGTCTTTTCCATCCCCCTATTTATCTGGGAGGATATTTGGCTTCCCCTGATGAAAATTGGAAAGAAGTGGAAGACTTTTACTTAAATCTCGGTTTTACGAGAGTCTATAAACCCGGAACTCCAATTGAAAAAACCATTGCAGATCTACGAGAGGATTTGATGATACCATGCGAAGTTTTCTAGCTGTTGATTTTGGAAGTACCTATACAAAATTAAATTTATTCGATTTGGATAAGCCTTGCCTATTGGCACAATCGAAAGGAAAAACGACTATTGAAAGTTCTATTTTATTGGGATTTCAAGAAGCGTTTCAATGCCTACAACAATACTATCCTCTCTCTCTGAATGAAATTTCGGAAATAAAAGTCTGCTCTTCTGCCGCCGGAGGTTTGGAAATGGTTGTGATTGGATTAGTTCCGGAATTGACTTTAGATGCTGCTAAAAAAGCAGCCTTAGGAGCAGGTGCCAGAATTGTTCAAAGTTTTTCTTTTTTTCTTAAGGAGGAAGATATAAAACATTTAGAAAATACCAATTGTGATATTCTTTTATTGACAGGAGGAAGCAATGGAGGGAATGAAGAAGTTGTCTTACACAATGCTATGAAATTGGCTTCTTCAAACCTTTCCTGCTTCTTTTTATATTCCGGAAATGAAAAAGTACAGGAAAACATTCGAAAAATCTTTGAAAAAGGAAAGAAAACCTGCTTTTTCTCCAAAAATATTATGCCCGATATCAATCAACTTTCCGTAGAAGATTGTCGGGAAAAAATCCGTGAAATTTTTTTTAAAAACATTATTCAAGCGAAAGGATTGGAAGAACTAAAAAAAACTTTTTCCTGTGATATCATTCCTACTCCCGCAGCCGTGTTGCAATTTTTAGAAAATGTACAAGATTGCTTTCCTTCTTCCATGTTAGTAGATATTGGAGGAGCTACAACGGATGTTCACTCCGTCTGTGAAAATATGCTCTATGAGAAAAAATGCTTTTTAGAGGGATTGGAAGAACCTTTTTCCAAAAGAACCGTAGAAGGAGATTTGGGAATGCGTTATTCGGCTCCGTCCGTATGGGAAAATTTTTCGAAAAGTCCTGATTTTTTGGAAGAAACGGAGTGGAAACAGTCCTGTCTGTTTCGGAAAGCTCATCCTCATTTTGTAGCAAAGGAAAAGAAAGAAAAACAGATTGACAGCTATTTGGCAAAACTTTGTGTACAAACAGCCATTACGAGACACTGCGGAAGCTTGCGGGAAGGATATACCGTCAGTGAAAAAGTACTCTTTCAGAGAGGAAAAGATTTTAGAAAACTCCAATATTTGATTGCAACGGGCGGTATTCTTGTTCATCATGAAAATCCTCGTGAAATTTTACAAGCCGCCCTGCAACAAGAAAATGAAAAAAGGCTACTGAAACCGCAGCAGCCTGTCTTTCTTTTAGATTCTCATTATCTCGCCGCTTCCTTAGGACTTCTTTCCGAAATGCATCCGGAGATTGCGAAAGAGTTAGTAAAAAAATATTTTCATCAATGTTAAAGCAAAAAGAATTTGACAAACACCAATCAATAAACTTGCTGTAAATGCTTGAACTCCCTCTTTCAAAATGTCGGAGAATTTCACTCGAAGTCCGATAGCGGCTAAAGCAATAATCTCAAACTGTGTACTGATTTTCTTTGCCCAAAGTAAAATGAAAGAAGGGACATAACCCGTGCTTCGCAGGATAAAACAAAATAAGAAAGCAAGAATGAACCAAGGGATTCCCACTTTGGTTCTTTTTTCTTTTTTCTTTACTTTCGGAGAAAATAGATGTTTTCCGACTTCCAAGTTTAGTCTTTCAAAACTTAAGGCAATTCCAACCAACAGTAACACTCGAATTAACTTGAAAATCGTAGCCATTTCCACCACGGAATCATTGACCAATTTGGCAGAAGCAATCACCTGTCCGACAGATTGAACCGTTCCTCCAATCAAAGCGGAAGTCGGCAAAGTTTCGGAGGCATATAAAATCGAAGCCAACACAGGTAAAAATATCATTAAAACAGTTCCTAAAATATTCACACAAGTTATCGAAATTCCTTTATCTTTACTATCCGCCTCCAAAATCGGAGCCACCGTTCCGATAGCGGAAGAACCGCAAACGGCATTTCCCGCTCCCATCATCAGAGAAAATTTCTTTCCGAAGCCGAATTTTCTGCTAATAACATAGGCTGCGACAATTGTCAAAACCATTTGACAAACAATGAAAATAACACCTTGTATTCCCACTTCTTTCATAATAACAATATCCAAAATCAATCCGTTTAGAACAATGGAATACTCTAAAAGTCTTTTTTCGGAAAATTTTGTGCCCTCCTCATAACGACTTCCTTTGCACAGAGTATTTCCCAACAACATTCCCAATAAAATCGCAATCAGTGCCGCTCCCAGTGTGGAAAAAGCCGGCAATTTTACCAAACATTGACTGACAATTGCCAATAAAATACTCAGAAATAATCCCGGTAATATTTTCTGTAAATTCATAAAAAATCTCCTTTTCAAAGCTCTTTATTTTCATAAATTTATTTTACTCCATTCTAATCTTCCTTGTAAAGTTTATTTTTATTTTTGTGTGATTCTATTAAAAAAGATTTGCAACTTTTCTACTGAATATGCTATACTCAATCAATCATAATAACAAACATTTTTAAGGAGGTACATCTATGCATTTTGATGTCGTATCATTTTTTCTAAATTCTTTGGTATTGCTTTTCATTACTATGACTTTAGGAAATCTTTTCGGAAATATTAAATTCCGAAAATTTAATTTTGGAATCACGGGAACTCTATTTATCGGATTGATCATAGGATATTTTTTAACCAAATATGCTGTCACCTTTCCGGAAAACAGCAAATTTTATGAAAAGGCTACCGGCATTCTCAAAGGAAATATTATAGACAAGTCGATTATGAATCTTTCTCTTATGATTTTCATTGTCGGAACCGGTTTATTGGCTGCAAAAGATATGAAATATGCGATCAGCAAATTCGGAAAACAATTTATCTGTCTGGCAATTTTTATTCCCTTTATCGGGGCTGTTACTTCTTACGGATTTTCAAAAATTTTAGAAAATATGAGCCCTTTTCAAATTACAGGAACCTATACCGGTGCCTTAACAAGCTCAGCGGGACTTGCAGCAGCAACAGAATCCTCGGAATTGGAATCTAAACATATGGCAAGTCATTTTGCGGAGTTGGATGATAAAACAAAAGGAAAGATATTATCTATTATCAATGAAGCAAAAGAAAGGGATGCAAAATTGCAAAACCAAACTCTTCCTGAAAAAATGACAGTTGAAAACACCGCTTCCATCTCAGAGGAAGATATTGAAATTTTTGTTACGGAAGCAAAGGCGGGTGTCGGTGTTGGACATTCTATCGGTTACCCTTTCGGAGTATTATTCCTAATTTTAGGAGTCAATTTCATTCCTAAGATTTTCCGTTTCAACCCGGAAGAAGAAAAAAAGAAATACTTTGAGCAGAAGAAAATGGATTTGGAACAAGACAGCACCTTATCTTCGAATAAAATTCCGGAAGTGAAAATGGATTTTGTCGGTTTTTCCATTGCAGCCTTTTTAGGATATTTATTGGGAAGTATCAAAATTGCTATGGGACCTTTGGGAGAATTTTCTTTAGGAAGTATTGGAGGAGCTATCATTGTATCTTTAATATTGGGATTCATTGGAAAAATTGGAACGATTCATTTCCGTATGGATTCTATCGTGTTAGGAAAAATGAGAACCTACTTCTTATCCGTTTTCTTAGCAGGAACAGGACTGAACTATGGATATCGTGTGGTAGAAGCCGTTACTGGGAACGGAATTATGATTGCCGTTGTATCTGCTCTTGTAGCGATTTTCTCCATTTTATTCGGTTTCTTGTTGGGACACTATATTTTCCATATCAACTGGACTTTATTGTCCGGTGCCATTACCGGCGGAATGACTTCAGCTCCCGGATTAGGAGCCGCTATTGATGCTTTGGATTGTGATGAGCCTGCCGTTTCTTATGGAGCTACGCAACCTCTGGCAACTCTATTCATGGTAATTTTTTCTCTTATTATTCACAAATTACCGATTTAAAGAGAAAGAAAGAATCGATGCAAAGACAAATCTTTGCAGTCGATTCTTTTTATTTTCCCCTATATTTTTCCATAATTTTTTCCAAAATCGGAATATCCACCGGTGCCCATACCAAAGAAAGCAAATTTTCCGGTTTTATCCAAACAAAGGCTGCATGTTCTTTAATGTTAACTTCATTCTTCATTCGACATTGAAATACCGTTAAGGTAATGATAACATCTCCATAGTCCAAGGTATTTTCTCCTATTTTTTCTTCCACTTCTATATGACAATCCAATTCCTCCAGGATTTCACGAACAATCGCTTCTTCTTTGCTTTCTCCCTTCTCTACTTTTCCTCCCGGAAATTCCCAGTAATTTCCCAATTTTTTTCCAAGCGGACGCAAGGTGGATAAAATTCTTCCTTCTTCATTGACCAACATAGCTCCGACCACTTGTAAATGTTTTTTCATTTCTTCCCTCCAATCAAAAAGTGCTATGATAATTTCATCATAGCACACTTTCTATCAATCTTCAAAAAATATTTCGAGAACTTCTTCTCGAGGTTCTTTTCCAAAATAACTTCCTGTAATAAAGGCAAGAACCGAGATTCCCAAAGTGGGAACAACGGCGTGCATTCCAAAAATCGGAGTTTTCATAATAGTAATATATAAGTAAGCGCTGACTCCCGCAATCATAGAACTGATGGCTCCGAAAGAATTTGCTTTTTTCCAGTATAATCCAAATAAGATCGGAGCAAAGAATAAGGCTTCCTGCCCGGCTAGAGCAAACAAGTTAATCCATACCAGTAATTCAGGTGGACGAACTGCCAAAAGAAAAACCAATATTCCAAATCCTAGAGAACAATAGGTTGACAATTTTTTAATTTTGGCTTCCCTTGCATCCTTTTCCACATAATGTAAATATAAATCTTTAATAATCATAGAAGAGCTGATAATCAGTAAAGAATCCACTGTTGACATAATCGCAGCCAAAGGTCCTCCGATAAACACTCCCGCTAAAATCGGATGTAAATGATTCAAAGCCAAAATCGGAATAATTTTGTCTCCTATTTCTACACTCGGTTCAATCGCCAATCCCATTACTCCTACCAAGTGCATTCCCAACATCAACAGTCCCACCACGGAAGTTCCGATGACCATCGCCTGATGTAAGGCTTTTGTGTCTTTAAATCCCATACAACGCACTGTTGTAGCGGGTAAACCTAAAAGTCCTATTCCTACTAAAACCCAAAAGGATAAAATAAAGGGTTTCGCAATATTTCCTCCGGAGTCCGGTCGTAATAAATCCGGATTTATCTCTCCAATGGTTCTCATAATATTTTCCATTCCATTTCCTTTTTGTAAAATAATCCAAAATAGAATGAAGGTTGCAAATAACATTACAAATCCCTGAATCGCATCCGTCAAAGCGACTGCCCGAAATCCTCCAATCGTTGTATAGGTAATCACGACTACGGAAAAAAGAATCAAGCCCACAATATAGGGAGCCCCCGTCACGGATTCAAATAATCTCGCTCCTCCTACAAACTGAGCAACCACTGCCCCCAAGAAGAAAATCAATAACATCAAAGCGCTTAAGATGACAACAATATCACTTTGATACCTCGCTCGAATAATATCCAACAGAGTGACTGCATTCAATTTTCTGGATAAAATTCCCAATTTTTTTCCAAGAATTCCCAGAGTAAAAAAAGCGGTCGGAACTTGGATACAAGCCAGTAAAACCCAACCTAAACCTAATTTATAAGCAACTCCCGGTCCCCCAATAAAGGAACTGGCTCCTACATAGGTCGCTATAATCGTCATTGCCAAAACAACACCGCCCATATCACGACTTCCGATATAATATTCTTCTGCAAAATTACCGGAATTTCTCTTTTTCTTATTCACTTGGAATGCAATGTACAACATCAATAATAAATACAGGAAGATTGGAATGGATACTAGCATGTTTTCTCCTCCTCGTCTAAGTCCATATCTTGAAAGAAATATTTAATCACAAGAAATACCAAAGCATTCATCACAAACAAACCTAAGACACAGGAATAAAAAAACCATTCCGGCAATCCCAAAATATAATGATATCGGCTTACTTCTTTTTCTCCAAAACAATAAGCAAAATAATACCACCATGCGAAATATACTAGATACATACCCACTGTCAAAAGGGCTTCCTTCTCTATTTGTTTCTTTTTACTTTTCATGCTTTCCTCCTGATTTTTGAAAATCTTGATATAAATATAGTAAGCCCTCTAAGGTTAAATAGGGAGCAAAGGTAGTTTCTATGTTCATATGCTGACTTACAATGGTGGACAAGCCCCCTGTCAATGAAACATGTAACTTTTTGGTAAATTTTTTTTGAATTTCCCGAACAAAGCCTTCCAACATCAAAGCATGTCCGTATAAAGCTCCTATTCTCATGCAATCTTGTGTATTTTTCCCAATATATTCCGCAATCGGAATACTGCAATCTATCATAGGCAACTGTGAAGTTGCCTGAATTAAAGCATTTAAAGATATTTTTAAACCGGGAATAATGGCTCCTCCTATATAACGTCCTTCTTCGTCCAGTACCGAACAAGTCGTAGCCGTTCCCAAATCAAAAATAAGTTGTGGAGAGGGATATTTTTTTAAAGCCGCTACAGCATCAACCTTCAAGTCCATTCCCAATTTTCCCGGGCTGTCGATTTCAATTTGAAGAGATTCGTCAATAATATCATCGACTAAAATAGTATCCACTTTGTATATCACTTTGACAGCTTCGATCAATTTTTTAGTGACTTCCGGAACGACAGAAGAGAGAATGGCTCCCTTCACCTTTCTAATTTTTTCTTTTTGACACAATAAATCCTTTAAAACCGGTATATAGTCAAAATCCTTTTCCTTTATCGTTTCCGTACGCAAAGTATTAATTATCTTTTCTCCATCTGAAATTCCAAAAACAATGTTTGTATTTCCCACATCAATTAAAAAAATCATCTTCATGTCTCCTGTTTTTCTTCCTCTTATACTGCTTTTTTTGTCAAACTGTTTTCTCTTGCTTTCGTATTTTGCAAAAATTGTCTTCCATATTCACTATTCGGATGATAAAAGAAATCTAAAGTGTTTTGTATTTCCTGTACTTCCCCTTGATACAGCAACAAAATTCTATCTGCAATTCGATAAATCGCCGGCAAATTATGAGAAATAAAAAGAAAAGTAATTCCCTCCTCCTGATTGATTCGATAAATCAATTGCAAAATTTGTTCTTGCATTGCCAAATCCAAAGAGGCAATCGGTTCATCACAAACAATCAATTTTGGGGATAAGATAATTGCTCCGGCAATACAAACTCTCTGTCTTTGCCCTCCTGACAATTCAGAAGGATACTTTTCGGCATCGCTTTCCAATAATCCCACCTTTTTCAAAGTTTCCAACACTTTTTTTCTTCTCTCTTCTTTTCTTTTCACTCCATTCGCCAGCAAAGGCTCTTCCAAAATTTGTCCAATTTTTAAACCGGGATTTAAAGAACTATACGGATCTTGAAAAACCGTTTGAATTTCTCTACGACTGAGCTCTTTTAATTCTTTCCCCTCAAACAAAATCTTTCCCTCTGTTGTTTTTATCATTTGTAACAATAATTTTCCTATTGTAGATTTCCCGGCTCCCGATTGTCCTAAAATTCCAAAAATTTCTCCTCTTTTGACAGAAAAGGAAACATTTTTTAACACTGCTTTTTTCCCATAATATTTTGAAACCTTTTCAAATTCTAACATCATCGTTCCCTCCTCCAACTATTTTGAGAAAGCTGAAATAAACGTTTTCCATAGGCATGTGTCTCATCTACAAGTTCTCCTTGGTACATCACATAGATCTTCGTTGCAAAGTCCTGTAACAAAGAAATATCATGAGTAATAAAAAGAACGGCAATTCCTAAATCATTTCGTAACGTTTGAAACAAATGGATAATCTCCTGTTTCGTTTCCACATCCAGAGCCGTAGTCACTTCATCTGCAATCAAAAATTTCGGTTCTCCTAACAAAGCTCCCACAATGACCACTCTTTGTTGCTCTCCTCCACTTAATTCATGAGGATATTTTTTCAACACATTTTTATTGGCTCCTAAGCCGACTTTTTCAAGTAAGTCTTCCGCTTTTTTTCTCCAATCTTTATCATTTCCATATTGAGAAATATAAAGATGTTTCAACTGCTTTCCAATCTTCATGGTGGGATTTAAAGAAGTAAAAGCATTTTGAAAAACGGCTCCCAATTCTGTTCTGACTTCAAAGCCATCATAAGTCATATTTGCAGATTCCGGCAAAATCCCTAAAATACATTTTGTAAATAAAGTCTTTCCGCTTCCGGATTCTCCTACCAGACCCACAATCTCTCTCTCAGAAATCGAAAGGCTTATCTGTTTTAACAGATGTTTTTCTTGAATCCAAAGATTTAAATTTTCAATCTCCAATACTCTCATCTATGTTTCTCCTGATATGTTTTTGAAATTTTATTCATCCGGTATACCAAAATAATAATCACAAAACCCGGAGCTATTGTAAAACAGGGAGCTATTAAAAAATAGGACTGTGACTGATTTAACATATTTCCCAAAGTAGGATAGGGGGGCTGAATTCCAAAACCTAAATACCCCAAAGCCGCTTCGGTTAAGATAGCTCCTGCAAAGTTGGTAGAAAAATTGACTAAAATCGGTAGAAAAATATTCGGTCCTATATGACGAAATAGAATTCGAAAATCTCCCACCCCATAAATTTTTGCCATTTTGATATAATTTTTATGTTTTTCCTGCTTTACCAAAGCTCTGACAAAATGAATGCATCTCGGAGTATACAGAATAAAAATTGCCAAAGTAATGGAGTAAAAACCGGCACGGAACAATACAATAATTCCTAAGGTAATTAAAATGGCAGGAATGGACATTAAGGTTTCCGAAAGAAACAATAGAAACTCATCCAAATATCCCTCGAAATATCCGGCAAGTCCTCCTAGAAATCCTCCTATTATACCGGCAAAGAGTACCGATAAAAAAGCAATGCTCATGCTATAAAAGCTTCCCAAGACCAAACGACTGAAAATATCTCTTCCCAGATTATCGGTTCCTAAGATATGTCTCAAACTAGGGCCTTCCAAGGTCATTATTTCCGAAACCCGATATGGATTTTGATAAAAGATTCCTATCCATAAAAGCAGAATGAACAGAGACAAACCCAACATTATTTTGCTTCTTCTTTTCATACTACTCTCCTAACCGTATTCTCGGATCAATGAAAGAATACAAAATATCAATTCCAAAATTCAATAAAACCAAAAAAGTGGAAGTATAGAAAATAAGTCCCTGTACTAGAGGAATATCCCTTGTAAAAACAGAGCTTACCAACAATCTTCCGATTCCCGGAATGGAAAAAATCTGCTCAATAATGACAACTCCGGTTACCAATTCCAAGAGCATCATTCCCGTTAAAGGAATGATCGGCAGGATTGCATTTTTTAAAATATAAACATTCAAATATCGCTTTTTCATTCCATTGACATAAAGATATTTAATATATTCTTCTCGCAGTTCCTTATATAAATTCGCATACAGGTGCATTGTAATCCAAGCAATCTTAGGAATCGCAATAACACAGCAAGGTAAAATCAGGGAACGATAAGTATCATTATATCCTGTCGAAATCCAACGTAATATAATTCCAAAGAAATACATAAATAAAATTCCCAACCAGAAGGATGGAACGGAAATAAACAATCCTAATATTCCCTCTCCAAAACTTTGTATTTTTTTATTTTTAATCCTATGAAGAAAAAAAGCGAAAGGAATCGAAACCCCGAAAATAAGAAACATCGAAAAAACAGCAATGCTCAGAGTCAGAGGAAGACGTTCAAAAATCAAGGTGCTCACCGCTTCTCCATATTTAAATGAAATCCCTAAATTTCCATGCAAAGCCCCCTGAATCCAATTCCAATATCGCTCCATAAAACTTAAATTCAAGCCCAACTGCTGTCTTAAATTTTCAATGTCCTTTGCACTCGCCTCAACTCCCAAAATAGCCGTAGCAGGGTCTCCGGGAATCCATTCCAGTAAACAAAAAGAACAAGTTCCGATAAAAAAGATACTCAGCACCATTCTTATCATTTTTTTGATATAATACATCTCTTCCCTCAATTATTTCTTAAAACGTAATTTTGCAAAGTTTAAATATGGCAGAGGGTAAAATTCGAAACCTTCCAATCCTTTTTCCATCGCAATAATACTGTCCGGATCCATGATAAACACTGCCGCCTGTTCCTCTTGTAAAATTCTTTCCGCCTCTTTATAATTTTTAATTTGTGTTTGCTCTTCTGCTGATAATTTTGCTTCCGCTATCAATCTATCGTAGTTGTCATTGTGAAAGTTGGTAAAATTCTTTTTATAATCGGACGTATATCTTCTTAAAATAGCATCGGGTTCCATTTTTCCCGAAAGTCCTGCCAGACTTGCAGTATAGTTTCGATTGGTATAGACATCGGACAACCAGCTCGCCCATTCAATCGTTTCCAAGTTCACTTTCACTCCTATTTCTTTCAACTGCTCTCGTAAAGCCTGTGCTGTATCCAAATATATCTTCGAACTGTTCGGAACTTTCAAGGTGAATTCCATAGGTAACAAAGCCTTCTTTTCCAAAATTTCTTTTGCTAAAGCGGGATTTCTTTCTTCTCCCTTTCCTTCCCATAGAAATTTTTTCATCACGGGGCTCATATTTGTATGTATCACCGTTCCATGTCCATTCATTGCCAACTGTACTATTTTTTCTTTATCAATGGCTAAATGGAACGCCTTCCTTACCTCAACATCATCAAAAGGCTTCTCCTTGTGATTAAAGGCTAAAATCAAACATAGATTTCTCGGACCGGAAGCAATCGTATAGTTTTTCAATTCCTCCAATCTCTTGGAATCAATTTCCGTTAAAAAGTTAATTTCTCCCGATAAGAGTTTTAAAAAATTGGTTTCCGGATTCGGACTCACTAAAATGGAAACTTTCGGAATTTCCGCTTTTTCTCCCCAATAATTCTCATTCTTCGTCAAGACCAATTTTTGTTCTTTTTGATATTCTTCCACTTGATAGGGTCCTGTCCCAATCGCTTTTTCTGTCAGATGATCTTTATTTTCATCAGGAACAATTGCTTCTTTCATATAATAAATAAAAGAAGAATCCGGCTTTCCTAAATGAACGGCAATTTTTTTCTCATCCAACACTTCTATGCTCTCAATATTTTCGAACAAGCCTTCCGTAGGAGTATCTCCTAATTTTCCGGACATTTTATTCAGGGAAAATTCCACATCATGAATATCCATAGGGTTTCCATTGTGAAATCTGACTCCTTCCCGAATCGTAAAGATATATGTTTTTCCATCTTTCGATACTTCATAAGATTCTGCCAAAGCGGGAACAACACTTCCGTCGGAAGACGGCATGATAAGACCTTCGAATACATTTAATAAGAGTTGTTCCGAAGCACTGGATACCACTTGATATGGATTTAAACTGTCAATATCTACGCTTGACACTGTTTTAATTTCTTCTACTCTTTCCTCTTCTTTTCCACAGGCAGAAAAAGTAAGTGCAAGAAGTGCAATCAAACACAATTGTTTCCATCCATCTCTCTTTTTCATTTTTTTCTTATCCTCCTAAAAAAATTTTTTATTTCTTTGTTAAGAGTAGCAATTTTTCCATAAAAAATCAATATTTTTTCATTTTGTCCTATTATGTCCTTTTATTTTAAAAATAGTTGTGCTATAATAAGAAAAAAAGGAGGAAAATCTCATGTATGTAGCTGTTACCGGACGTGGAAAAGCAAAAGTGGTTCAATTTTGTGAACAGCATAGAATTCCAGGAACGAAAAAGAAGAAAACGATTGTCATTCGTACTCTGGGAAATTATGAAAAAATGTTGGAAGAAAATCCCAACATCATTGCGGAATTGAAAGAAAAAGCAAAAATCTTAACAAACTTGGAAAAAGAAAAAAAACAGGAGCTGAACACTTCTTTATTTCGATTTGGACACAGCCTCATCAAGAAAGTATGGGAAGAGATGCATTTAAATACTCTCTTTGAAGAAGAATTGTCAAAAACTCTATTTTCTTTGGTCGTCTATCGTCTTGGAAGCTCCTATACGAATTTTAGAACGAATCGAAAAACTCCCTTTGCCAATTTGGAAGCCATCAGTTATCAGAATTTTTATCACCTTTTGGAAGTTTTAGCAGAAAAAAAAGAGGAAGTTGTACAACATTTGGGAAAATTTTTTAATAAAAAAACATCTCGCTCCAATGAAATGGCTTACTATCATATCAGTTCTTATAACTACAATTCCTATTGGAGAGATCTTCACGGTTCTCCTCATTTTTTTTTGCAGAAAGAAAAAGAAGATCTTCCTTTTTCCATGGTTCTTCTATTGGATAGAAACGGAATTCCGATCTCCTATGATTTATTTACGAAAAAATTTGTGCTGGAACAACAATTGGAAGAAGTCAAACAGAAGTTAAAGCTTGAAAAACTCGTGATTCTTTCTGCAAATCGTAATAAAGTAGAGCAGGGAGAATATATTTTACCCGTTAATTTTTTAGACTTACCCTTCTCGCTTCAACTGCAAATTATTTCGGAAGAAGATTGGAAAATCACAGAAAAAGATGAAGAAACGGGAGAAATTCTCTCGAAAGAAAAAACAGTTAGCTTTGATAAGCATTTAAAAGTATATGTGAGTTGGTCTAAAAAAAGAGCTTTTCGGGATTATGTGGAAGGAAATCAAAAAAATGGGTATTACTACATCAGTACTAACGATTTTTCGATTGAAAATTCCGAAATGTTAAAAATATTCCAGCATATCTGGAATATCGAAGAAAAATTCAGAATTACCCATGTCGATTTTGAACGTCAACATATACGTGGACATTTTTGTTTATGTTTTCTATGTCTATGTATCATTCGTTATTTTCAATATTTGCTCGGTTCTGAAGGAAAAGCCAGTGTTCCCATGATCTATGCCAATAAGGCAATTTCGAATCCTATGGTATTGATACAGAGAAAAAGTGAAAATGCGATAGTCCACCCCATTCATCTGACAAATTCCTTCTTAAAATTGGCGAATTTATTGGGAATGAAAAAAATAGAGGAAAATATGAGTCTACGCGAATTTGAAGCCTGTGTCAAACTGAATTTCAAACTCTGAGGGAATCTCCCGAAAATAAAAAAGGATTTTAAAGCTTTTTTTCCGCTTTAAAATCCTTTTTCTTTTTTCCCTTCTTTCCTGCGTCCTGAGATATCGTTTCTATATTTGAATTCCTTTTTTTGCTAACATCGTTTGAATTCTTTGAATCGCTCTTTTCTTCCCAATGACATGCAATACATTATAGAGATCCGCTCCTCTGGCTTGTCCTGTCATCACAGCTCTTAACGGCATAAATACTTTTCCCGGTCCTTCCTGTAATTCATCCAATAAGGAATGTAGTAAGTCCTTTGCTTCTTCCGCTGTAAATTGTTCTTGTTGCCAAGCATTTAATTTTTCTAAGAAAAGGGCAATGGATTTCTTTCCTACTTCCTCTTCCAAAGAAGAATGTAATTTTTCGACCGATTTTCTCTCTTTTTTATTCATATCTTCCGTTACCACAGGCAATTCATATTCATCTTCAAAGAAAGATTTGGATTCTTGAGCCAATTGCTTCAAAGTTTGAGCACTTTCTCTTTGGATTTCCACAATTTTCTTATAAGTTTCAAAATCTGCCATATATCCTTCTTTTTCAAAGAAAGGAACTGCCAATTTCGTCAATTCATCCAAGTCTTTTAAACGCATTTGATGATTGTTTACCCAACCCAATTTTACCAAATCGAAAACAGGTCCTCCCAAAGAGACCTTATCAATGTTGAAGTGGTCAATAAACTCTTGTAAAGAGAAAATTTCCTGATTTTCTCCATAAGAATATCCCATCAATCCCAAGAAGTTAATAATTCCCTCTTTGATATATCCCTCTTCTTTATACCAAATCAAAGAAACGGGATTTTTTCTCTTTGAAATTTTGGTCCTATCACTATTTCGAAGTAAAGGCATATGTATAAATTCCGGTGCTTCCCAACCAAAAGCCTTATACAATTGAATATGTTTCGGAGTCGACGGAATCCATTCTTCCGCTCTGATGACATGGGTAATTCCCATCAAATGATCATCTACCACATTTGCCAAATGGTAAGTTGGGAAACCGTCTGCCTTTAGCAATACCTGATCGTCAATTTTATTATTTTCAAAGACAATATCCCCTCGAAGTCTGTCGTGAATAACTGTTTCTCCCTCATAAGGCATTTTCAAACGAATGACATAAGGTTCTCCCGCTGCCAATTTTTCTTCAATTTCTTCTTTTGTTAAAGAACGACAGTGTCCATCATATCCGGGAGCCTTTCCCATAGCTTTTTGTCTTTCTCTTAAATGGTCCAAACGATCCGAAGTACAGAAGCAATAATAAGCTCCTCCTCTTTCTACCAATTCTTTTGCATATTTTACATATAAATCAAAACGTTCCGATTGACGATATGATCCGTAATCTCCTCCCACGTCAGGACCTTCCACATAGTCCAGACCCAGCCAGTGCAATGCATCAAAAATCATCTGTTCGGAACCGTCCGTATATCTATTTTGATCCGTGTCTTCAATTCTCAAAATAAAATCCCCACCATTATGATTCGCAAATGCCAAATTAAACAAAGCAATATACGCAGTTCCTACATGTGGATCTCCTGTAGGAGAAGGAGCAATTCTCGTTCTAATTTTCTTTTCCATTTCCCTCATCCTTTCCTTGTATTTTAAATTTATTTTCTATTCTATCATAATTTCTCATATTTTTATACACTTTTTTTCAATTTCCCTTCCTTTGAGGAGGAAAAAATTTGACATAAGCGGAAATACCGGATATGATAAGAAAAACTGAGTTAAAAAATGTAAAAACATAAGGAGGATTCCCATGAATATGGAACATTTCGAAATCTATTCAGAAAAAAATCGAATACGAGGAAGAAAATACTTTGCAAATTCGGAAAAAAAGAAGGAAAAAACTATTTTGATGTGTCACGGTTTTGCAGGAATACAAGATTTATTTTTCCCTCAATATGCTGCAAAGTTTTCCGAAGAAGGCTTTGACGTCGTAACTTTTGATTATAATGGATTTGGAGAGAGCGAAGGAACGGCGGAAATTATCCCGAACAATCAAATTCAGGATATTTTAAATATGATATTGTATCTGAAACGGGATGAAAGCCTTCAAGGCAATAAACTGCTATTATGGGGCAGCTCTTTGGGAGGACTTTATGTCTTAAAGTTGGCGGCACTTACAAAAGACATTGCCGGAGTCTATGCACAGATTACCTTTGCTAACGGCTTAAGAAATAATACTCTCGGTTTGGAAGAAGAGGGCATTGAAAAATACATTCATCAGATTGAAAATATCAAATATAAGGAAATTCGAGAAAATAAAAAATTATTGCTTCCTCTCAAAAGATTGCTATCCGATGAACAAAGTAAGGAGTTCCTGGAAAATTACAAAGAAGTTTTTCCGGAATTAATGGCTACAAAATTATCCTTATCCACCATTAAGCATATCAATGAACTTTCCGTTGATAACAATTTGGCAAGTATTCAGGTTCCCGTCTTATTAGGAAAAGCAATCAAAGATAAGGTAAATTCTCCGATGGAAATGAACTTTATCTATGAACATTTAACTGCGGATAAAAAATTATTGGAATTCGATTGCGGACACTATGAAATCTATGTCGGAGATATTTTTGAACAGGCTGTTCGAGAGCAAATAGCCTGGTTTGCTAACATATAGAAACGGAAGTAAAGAAGGGCTATCTCAAAATATTATTCTGAGATAGCCCTTCCCCTATATTTCCGTTTTCATGCTTGTATATTCTTCGTATGCCATCAAAATTTCATCTTGAGGCGATTCTTTTTTATTTTTGCTTATTCCAACGTAGATAGCCGTTCATGAATTCATCCAAATCTCCATCCATAACCGCCTTGATATTTCCAACTTCCACTCCGGTTCGATGATCTTTTACCATAGTATAAGGTTGAAAAACATAGGAACGAATCTGACTTCCCCAACCGATCTCACTCTGTTCTCCTTGAAGTTTTTTCATCTCTTCTTCTTTTTTCTTCAATTCCAACTCCAACAGTTTGGATTGTAACATCTTCATCGCCGTTTCCCGATTGTTCAACTGGGAACGTTCCTTTTGACAGGTTACCACAATACCTGTCGGAAAGTGAGTAATTCGTACTGCGGAATCCGTCATATTGATATGCTGTCCTCCCGCTCCGCTGGCTCGATATGTATCAATTCGAATATCCGCTGCCTCCACTTCCACTTCCACACTTTCATCCACCTCCGGAACTACTTCGACGGAAGCAAAGGAAGTGTGTCGTTTCTTATTCGCATCAAAAGGAGAAATTCGTACCAAACGATGAATTCCCTTTTCACATTTTAAATATCCATAGGCATGATACCCCGACACTAAAAAAGTAATGGATTTGATTCCTACCGAATCTCCCGGCATAAAATCCATTTCTTCTATCTTATACTTTTTATCATGACACCATCTGGTATACATACGGTATAACATATCCGCCCAATCGCAAGCTTCCGTTCCTCCCGCACCGGAATGAATCGTCACAATGGCATTATTTCCGTCATATTCTCCATCCAACAGAAGACCGGTGGAAAAACTTTCCATATCCTTTAACAGTTGTTTATGTTTTTCCTCCAATTCCACTTGAGAGGATTCATCTCCCGCTTCTACAAATTCGATGAGAACTTCTTCCTCTTCTATTTCTTCCACCAGGGATTGAAAAGAAGCAAGCAAAGCTTTTTCTTCATTCATTGCTTTGATAAGTGCGGAAGAGCTTTTTTTATCATTCCAAAACCCTTCTTCCATGGTTCGAGCTTCCAGCTCCGCAATCTTATCTTGTCTTTTTTCCAGGTCAAAGAGACCTCCTGATCTCTTCCAATTGCTCTTTCAAAACTCCATATTCCCGTTTACATTCCAAAATATCCATAATAACTCCTTATTTTTTTAAAAACCACTCCACTTTTTCCAAATCCATAAAATGATACATCTGTCCGTCTATTTTTACATTGGGTCCCTTCTTACACTGTCCAAAACATCGAACTTCCTCCAAAATAATGTCCTCCCGTTCGGACAAAGTTTCCCACATCTTCCGATTTTTTCTACCACAACTTACACCTCTACACACTATTACTTTCTTAATTTTCTCTTCTCCTCTCATTCCTCCCAAATTGCCATGGCGACGGCATAGGTTTTACAATGGGATAAAGATAGACTCCAATCATCCTGTCGAATCCCATGCAAATACACCCAAGGTTTTCCCCAATCATCATGAAAAATTTCAATATCTGTAAATTCTATCCCTCGGAATCCGGTTCCCATTGCCTTGACAATTGCTTCTTTTGCAGCAAATAGAGCTGCATAACTTTCCACTTTGTTCCCCCGAGCCTCTTGCTCATCTCGCTCTTTTTCCGTAAATACCTTTCTCAGAAATTTCGGATCTCGAATTGCTTTTCCTATTCTTAAAATTTCAATAATATCTGTTCCTATTCCTCGAATCATAACATCCCGTATGCCTTTCTGGTATTTTTATTTGTTACCTCTACCACTTCTTCATAAGAAATCCCTTTAATTTCCGCTATTTTCATGGCGACTTCCTTTGTATAAATCGGTTCATTTCTCTGTCCTCGATAAGGAGTTGGAGCCATATAAGGACAATCCGTTTCCAAAACCAAGTGTTCCAAAGAAATTTCCCTCACAACATCCACCAATTTTTTTGCATTTTTAAAGGTCAATACTCCGCCAATTCCTAAATAAAAACGATCTGTCATCCGTTTTGCTGTTTCCACGGAACCCGGATAGCAATGCAAAATTCCCTTTACTTTTGGAAACTCTTGCAAGATTCGAACGGTATCTTCCATTGCCTCCCGTGTGTGGATCACAACCGGTTTTCCGACTCTTTCCGCCAATGCCAATTGCCTTCGAAAAATTTCCTGTTGAAGTTCTTTCCTCTTCGTCATCCAATGGTAATCCAAGCCAATTTCTCCAATTGCCAAAACTTTTTCTTCCCTTGCCATTTCTTCCAATTTTTCTTCCAGAGCTTCGGTATATTCTTCCTCTTCTGCCGGATGTAAGCCGACGGTTGCATAGATAAAAGGATACTTTTTGGCATAGTCAATCGAAATCTGACTGCTTTCCAAGTTATACCCGATATTGACGACAAAATCCATTTCTTCTTGAATTCTTTGTAAAACTTCTTTCCTGTCTTTATCAAATCGTTCATCATTCAGATGAACATGGGAATCAATTCGTTTCATTCTTAAAATCTTCCTCTCCAAATTCGTAATGCTTTCTGCAAAAATGACATTCCGCTTCCATTTTTCCGTCTTCTTTTAATATTTTATCAATTTCATCTTTTCCTAAAGTAATCAGAGCCCGATAAAATTTCTCTCGATTGCAGTTACAATGGTAACGAATTTCCTTTTCTTCCAAAATTTCATATTCTTCGATTGCTCTTTTTTCCTCGGAGTCCATATCATCATACAGGAGGGCGATGATGTCTTCCAAATCCATGCCTCCGTGAAACAGTTCGTCAATACTTCGAATGGCTCCTATTTTTCGTTCCAAAACTTCTAAAAAATCTTCTTCCGCATTGGGCAATAATTGTAACATATACCCACCGGCTTTTTCCACCGTATGCTCATCTTCAAATAAAACGGTAAAGGCAATCACCGTGGGAATTTGCTCCGAGCTGTAAAAATATCCTGATAAATCATAGGCTAAACCGTGATTTGTTATTTGGCAATAGCCGATGTAGGGATCTTTCAAGCCGAAATCTTTAATAACTTTTAAAGTTCCTTCTCCCAATAAGGCAACATCACTCACATCCGGTGTCGGATTGGATACATATCCCTTTACATTTCCATTCGAATCTGCCGTCACCAGAATATTTTTGATTTGTCCGTCCGTGTCCAGTCTTAGGGTCAGAATATCTTCTCCCTTCAAAGAATTTCCCATCAAAGACGCCACCGTCAAGATTCTCCCAAAGCTATCCGCCGCCAAGATATTACAATGATGAATCTCCATAGCTCTCTGCACAATATCTGTGGTATCCACCGCAATAAATCTTGCATTTTTACTCAAACCCCGTATTACTCTTCCCATTTTGTTCTCCTCTATTTACTATAACGGAATAAATCCTTGTATTTCTCATAGTGTTTTTTCCCAATGATTTTCCGCAGTATGATATTATTTTCAATCCTTCCTATTTTTTCGCGATATCTTTCAATCTCTTTGATTTCTTTTTTAGAAAAACCGTAGTATTTCAGCAATTTGGCATCCGCTTGATTGATATAGAGAGGATTTCTACTTTTTTTCGTTGCCACTTCCAGTTTTTTTGCTAATTTATGATAAGTAGCCTCCCCAATTCCCTTAATATTCTTAATTTCTTCCAGAGTCTCAAAAGAACCTACCAAAGCTCGATATTCTAAAATTCCATCTGTATATCTGCTTGCAATCCCTGCCGCTAAAAATTCTCCCTTGTCCGCCACATTGATATCCAATTTTCCTGTTTGCTTTTCCTTCATATTTCCCTGACTCATGATAATTTTCACTTCATTTTCTGAAAAACTGCTCTCCGTCAAACAAAAGAAAGAAAAAAATAACAATAAAATCGAAGTCCATACTCTATACTTCATATTTTCCCTCTCGATATTTTTTAAATAAGGCAAATTTCTGTTCCTGCCTTTTCTCCATTTCTCGAATATACAAAGCCGGATCCTTAGGATTCACGAAACGCTCAATATAGTCATGTCCATTTTCTTCTTCCACCACAACTTTACTGATGCCTCCACCTCCTAAGGCAATCGTATTTTGATTTTCTTCTATCATTTCCATATTAAAAATAGATTCTGTTCCAAGCTTCGCATATCCTATATTTTCTCCCCAATCCAGCATATTCTTTTGCCGATACAAATAATAGGGCTCCAATTGCTTTTCTTTCATAAGCGAAGCTATGCTTTCTTCCAGTCTCTTTCTGTCAATCTTCTCTCTCTCCTGGCTTCCTTTCGCCAGTTTTGAGGCTCGTTTGAATGCCAAAGAATGAAGAGTAATATTTTCCACTTTGAATTTTTTTAGCTGCTCCAAGCTGTCTATCATATCTTCCGTACTCTCCTCCGGAAGTCCGAGAATAAAATCCATATTGATAATAAAACCCAATTTTTTGCAATCCTGATAGACTTCTTCAAAGTGAGCTCGATTAAATTTTCGATTTACCTTTTTTAAAGTTTTTTCTTGGAAACTTTGAGGATTTAGACTGACTCTGTCCACTCCATATTTTTTTAAAATTTCCAGTTTTTTTCTTGTGATGCTGTCTTCCCGACCCGCTTCAAAAGTAAACTCCTTTACATCGCGAAAGTCAATTTCTTCCCGAAATACTTTTAAAATTTGCTCCAAGTCTTCTTCCGTTAAAGTACTGGGAGTCCCTCCTCCAAAATAGATGGACTCAATTTTTTGAGGATTTCTTCGTAATTCCTCCCCGGTCAGTCGAATTTCTTTTTCCAAAGTACTTACAAACTCTCGATAATATTTTCCTACTCCCCCTGTAATTTCATAGGAGGCAAAGGAACAATAACTGCATTTGCTGGGGCAAAATGGAATTCCCACATAAAGATTGCTGGCTCCTCGATGTAAAAATCTTTCTTCCTTTTTTACAATTTCGACTAGAAGTTCCGCCTTTTCTTTTTTGACCAAATAAAATTCTTCCAAATGACGAGCCGTTTCCTCGTAGGAAAATCCTTCTCTTAAAAATCTTCTCACAATTTTACTGGGACGTACTCCCATGAGTCCTCCCCAAACATAATCTTTTTGATAAGCCTTTAAGAGAGCCAACTTCACCATAGTTTGTTTTTGATCGTCCACCGCTTTTCCCAAATCGGAGTAGCAAAATTTCGCTTTTCTCCCGGCAATTTGAATGTTGACTCCATTCGGAATTTCTTCTATGACCAATTCTTCTCCGAGAGCTTCAGGGATCATTACTCTCATAAATTCTTCAATACTTCTTTTATTCAATGTTTAAATCCTTTCCAATTTTCTTTTTTGTACCCAGTATTCTCTACTTTTCTCCTTGGTACACATTCCTTGGGAGAAAGAACTTTCCAAAATAGAAGGAAGCTGCAATTCTCTTCCCGAATAAATCATATTCGCAACTGCCTTTGTATTTTTCAACAGTTCAAATAAGGCAATTCTTCCCTTTTCTTTTCCCCTTACCAATTCCTGTGCTATCATCCAACGTAAAGAACTCGATAGACGCTGTCTGACTTCCTCCTGTTTCTCTTTCGGAGAAAGGGACAATATTTTATGAATGCTTTCTACACAATTTCCCGTGTGTAAGGTGCTAAAAACAAGATGGCCACTCTCTGCAAAATAAAGGGCACTCTGTAAACTCTCCAAATCTCGAATTTCTCCAATCAATAAAATATCCGGATCCTGCCGCAGTGCAGACTTCATAGCTGTTTGAAAACTTTCACTGTCTCGTCCGATTTCTCTTTGAAAAAAAAGACTTTTTTGCTCCTGATAATAAAATTCGATCGGATCCTCTAAACAAATAATCTTCTTGGAATGTTTCCGATTGTACTCTTCCAAGAAGAAGCGTAAGGTTGTAGACTTCCCGGAGCCTGTACTTCCCGTGACTAAAACCAAGCCGGAGTTGGAAAGATACAAATCCTCTAATACTGTGTACAGCTCTCTGGGAAACTCTGGAAGAAATTCAGAAATAATTCTCACACTGAGCATGCTTCCTTTTTCACCCTTTGCCCAATTCAGACGGTAGCGATTTCCCAAAACATCCTCATAAGAAATATCTTTTTCTCGTTCCTCTTTCGCAATCCCTAAGTTCTCACAGAAGGAAAAAATATCTTGCCTTGAAATAACTTCCTCAGAAAAATACAAATCTCCGTCTTTTCGATAACATAGTCTATCGTTCTCTCGAATATGCAAATCGGAAACTCCTAATTTTCTATATTTTATAAACAATTTTTCCACATTGATTCCTCCTTATTTTATCATGTTTTGTAGTTTTTGCCTAGAATCAAAATTTTCGTCGATAAGAAAGAGCCTCCAACACATCCTTTCTTTCCAGTTTTTCTCTTCCTGCCAGATCTGCAATGGTTCTTGCCACTGATAATAATTTTGTAAAGCCTCTTGCAGAAATCTCCAATTTTGCAAGAGCTTTTTTAAAAAATATCTTATCCTCTTCGGAAAGAGCACAATATTTTTTTCTTTCCTCCTGTGTCATTTTTGCATTGTTATGAAAACAATTTTCATATCTTCGTTCTTGCATCTTTCGAGCCAATAAAACTCTTTTCTTTATTTCTTTTGAACTTTCTTGCTCTCTTTCTTCCAATAATTCTTCCTCTGTCAGTCGCTTCATTTCTACATACAAATCAATTCTATCCAAAATCGGACCGGATAATTTTTTTTGATAATGATACTGTTCCGTCGCCGTACAACGACAATTCTTTTCAAAAGCATAGCCACAGGGACAAGGATTGGAAGTTCCTACCAGGATGGTATCCGCTTGATACTCCAAGCGATACATCGCTCGGGTAATTCGAACAACTCTATCTTCCAAAGGTTGTCGCAATGCCTCTAAAACCGATTTTTTAAATTCATTCATCTCATCCAATACTAATATTCCGCCGGAAGCCAAACTAATCTCTCCGGGCATCATTTTTTTCCCTCCTCCTATCATAGCAATTTCCGTCGTGGTATGATGAGGGGAACGAAAAGGTCTTTGTTTCCAAGAGAATCGTTTTCCATTCAATTCTCCCGAAATACTATATAATTTTGTTGTCTCAATGCTTTCCTCCGCACTCATAGGGGGCAAAATTCCCAATACTCTCTTAGCAAGCATGGATTTTCCCGAGCCGGGAGTTCCTATGAGGAGTATATTATGTCCTCCGGCAGCTGCAATCTCCAAAGCTCTTTTTGCATGTGATTGTCCCTTGACTTCAGAAAAATCATAGGGAAAATCTCTTTCTTCTTCCACAATCGAAATTCTGTCATCTCGAAACCCGCTTTCCAATAAAAATTCCTGTACTTCCTGCAAGGAGGAAAGAGCAATAATCCGAATTCCCTCAATCAAACTTGCCTCTTCCAAATTTTCTTTCGGAATGACAATTCCCTGAAATCCTTTTTCTTTTGCTAAAATGGCAGTATTTATCAGTCCTCTTACCGATTTCAACTTCCCGCTCAAAGAAAGCTCCCCCAACCAAAGATACTGTTTTAATTTTTGATAAGGATCTTTTAAATAGGAAGATAAGTACATCAAACTGACTGCGATTGGAAAATCATATTGAGCTCCCTCTTTCCGAAGTCCGGCGGGAGACAAATTGATGATAATTCTTTGGGGAGACAAGGGATACCCAGAATTTTTCAAGGCCGTTTTCACTCGGTAACGACTTTCCAAAATGGCGGTATCTCCCAAACCGACAATAGAAAATGTTGGAAGCCCTCTACCAATATCGACTTCTACTTCTATCACATAGGGAGTCACTCCCAAATAGGCAGAACTATAAATACAAAAATTCATGAAAATCACCTCTTTTACTTTCTTTGTATTTATGATAAAATATATTTCCACGGATATGGTATATCTATGAAATAATAAGGGAGGATCGTATTGAATTTCATTGCAATATTTTTGATTGGAATCGGTTTGTCTATGGACGCGTTTGCTGTTTCGATTTGTCAAGGATTGATTCAGTCGGGACACAATAAAAAAGAAATGGAAAAAATAGCTTTCACTTTTGGCTTTTTTCAGTTCGGAATGACATTTCTGGGAGGAATTGCAGGAAAAATAGTGCTCCCTTTTGTCAAAGGCTATGAACACATTATTCCCTGTATTATTTTCTGTGGAATTGCTGTTTTTATGCTAAAAGAAGGTTGGGAAAATCGAAACAGTTCTTGCGAAGTAGTTTCTCATTTAGATAGTTTTAAAACTTTATTTTTACTGGGAGTCGCAACAAGCATTGATGCTTTATTTGTTGGAATTACATTTGCTCTTCAAGTAAATTATCCTTTGTTTTGGGCTTCCATTCTCATCGGTTGCACTACTTTTATAATTTCCGCCATAGGATATTATTTTGGGAAATTTTTTTCCAATATATCAAAAAATAAGGCATATTATCTGGGATCTGTTCTTCTTTTTGGGTTAGGAATTCATTCTTTGATAAGATAAGTTTGTTTTGATAGGGTTTTAAATAGAAAAGAAGAAAGGTTCTTCCCGCAAAAGACTTGCGGGAAGATTTTTTATTGTTTCATCTTAATCACTTTTGCCAAAACTCCGTTAATAAACTCATGTGTTTTCACATCTCCGTATATTTTAGCAATTTCTACCGCTTCATTTACAATAATTTCCACAGGAAGATCTTCAAAATACATTTCATAAACAGCCAGCTTCAAAAGACTTTTTTCCACATATCCGATTCTTGAAAAATCCCAATCCGTCATGGCAGCTTGAATTTTTGTTTCAATCTCTTCTCTATGCTCCGCCAATCCCTTTCGGTATCGCTCTAAGAACAGCTTTGTCACTTCGTCTTTTTCAATTTCTTCTCGTAGGGAAGAGTATTCAAAAGCCTTTTCCATAGAATTTCCCTGAATTTCTGTTTGAAATATCCATTTAAAAAGTTCTTCTCTTGCTTCTCGTCTCGTCATTTTTTCTCTCAATCCTCTTTTAACTTCTCTAATATTTTTCTTTTTATCTTCTTTTGAATCTTGAAATCCCCCAGTTTATATCCCAAGATAGAACAAAGGCATACAAATAACATAGGGAAGAATCCAAATTGTAGCCATAAAACTCCAATGAAAAATCCAAAAAATCCCCCGATATATTTCCGATAATTTTGGCTCATATGTAAGACAAATCTTGCAATATATTCTTCCAACATCTTACTTCACCTCTTCTTCAGAAACTTCCGCTTTGGCTTCATTCTGTACTGCCATATTGCTCAAATGCACTTTGATTTTTTTAATTTGAATCCCCAATTTATCCTGTACTTCTTCCATGATTTTACTTTGAATTTCTTGAATACTGTCCGCTACATTCTTATATAAAATCATATCCATTTTTGCATCAATGAAAATACCCTTTCTTTTGTTATGACTTCTTACCTTCGTACTTTGTACCGGAAAATTCTTCTGCAATACTTCCACCACATACTTATTGATGGTGGACGCTGCAATAACCACTGTCCCGTTCGGAGTTTCCACTTGATAATCTTTATTCCTTTCAAATTTCGTCATCAATTTATATACCGCCAAAAGAACGTATAGGACAGATAATGCCAAAATAGCAGTTTCCAACATAAAAGAGGAAATGGTAATATATTTGGTAATCAAACTTGGAAGTACCAGGTAAACAATATTGAAAATTCCGATGCAAAAAATTCCCAGCCACGCTAGAAAGAATAAAATTTTTTTACCCATAATATCCTCCTCTATAAAAAGAGGCGTTATGAAACGCCTCCTATTTTATTATAAGTCTTCTTCTAAAATCGGTTCTTCTCTGTCCATCACATTTTGTACATAAACATTGACCTCTACTACTTTTAAACCACTTAAATCAGAAACCGTTTTCAACACAGCTTCTTGAACCGCCTGTGCCACAATCGGAATTTTATATCCATATTCCACAACAACATACACTTCAATACTGCATTCTTTTTCTCCAACTTCCACTTTCACTCCGTTGGTAAGTCGTTTCTTCCCAAGCATTTTGCTAACTTCATCCACAACTCCGCCGGCAAGTTTGTAGATTCCCTCTACTTCAGAAGCGGCTTTCGCTGCGATTGTCTTAATAACCTCGTCTGCTATTCTAATATTTCCTAATTCGCTCATGCAAAACACCTCCACATTTGTTATTACTACTATTATAACTTATTTTCTTGGAAAAAACTATTCCTTTTTTATTTTCCTGAAAAATTTTCTTCCATAAAAGCTGTCGTGATGTTTCCTTTTTGATAATTTTCATTCTCCAACACTTGTAAATAAAAAGGAATTGTAGTTTCCACTCCCTCTATGACATATTCTGACAAAGCCCGTTTCATTTTTGCAATCGCTTCCTGTCGATTGACCCCGAAAGCAATTATTTTTCCTATCATAGAATCGTAGTAAGGACTGATTTCATATCCCGCATAGCTATGAGAATCTACTCGAATTCCGTTCCCTCCGGGAACAATATATTGTTGAATCACTCCGGGACTCGGTAAAAAATCCTTTGGACTTTCCGCATTGATACGACATTCAATAGCATGTCCGAATACAGCGACATCTTGCTGTTTGATATTTAATTTTTCCCCGGCTGCCAAACGAATTTGCAATTGAATAATATCGATTCCGGTCACCAGCTCCGTTACCGTATGTTCCACTTGTACCCGAGTATTCATTTCCATAAAATAGTATTGATTGTTTTTATCCACTAAAAATTCCAAAGTTCCGGCAGAATTATATTGAATGGCCTTTGCCAAACGAACCGCTGCTTCTCCCATTTCATTCTGTATCTTAAAAGGAACGGAAAAAGCGGGGGCTTCTTCGATCATTTTTTGATGTCGTCTTTGAATGGAACAATCTCTTGTGCTCAAGTGAATCACATTCCCATAGTTATCTCCTAAAATTTGTACTTCCACATGTCTAGGTTCTTCAATATATTTTTCAATATAGACATCTCCATTTCCAAAAGCGGCCAGAGCTTCCTGTTGAGCTGCCGCCATATTTTCTCGAAGTTCTTCCTCGGAAAAAGCAATTCTCATTCCCTTTCCTCCTCCGCCTGCGGTTGCCTTAATCATAACGGGATAGTGAATTTCTTCCTCTACTTTTTTCACTGCCTCTTCCACAGTTTGTAAAATTCCCGTTCCTCTGGATACGGGTACTTCATTGGCGATAGCGGTTGCCCTTGCGGTTGCCTTATCTCCCATATTTTGAATACAATCGACTCTGGGACCGATAAAGGTAATATCATGACTCATACAAATTTCTGCAAATTTTGCATTTTCCGACAAAAATCCATATCCCGGATGAATGGCATCCGCTCCTGTCGCTTCTGCTGCCGCCATGATGTTCGGAATTTTCAAGTAAGAATCCGTGCTGGCATTTCCTCCAATACACACTGCCTCATCTGCCAATCGAACATGCAAACTGTCTCGATCCGCTTCGGAATAAACGGCTACCGTCTTTATATTTAACTCTTTGGCGGCTCGAATGATTCTAACAGCAATTTCACCACGATTTGCCACTAATATTTTTTGAAACATTTTTTCCTCCTGCTTTTGTCCTTCTATTCTTGTATTTTAATCAATTTTTTTCCGTAGTCGATAACATCTCCATTTTTTACTAAAATCTCTTCTATCACTCCGGAAAATTTGGAAATCAAAGGAGTAGAAATTCCAATGCTCGTTACATAACCTATGGTATCCCCAACTTTCAACTCTTCTCCGACTTCAATATACGCCTTTCCATTTTCTCGTAAGAAAAAGTACTTTCCTATTCCTTCGGAAATGACATATTTACTTGTATCCGCTTTCTCTCTTTCTCTTTGCTTGCTTCGCTCTTTCTTCTTCTCTTTGACACCGGAAGCGGCTGTCAAGGTAATTTTTCCCTGCTCTCCCTCATAGGACAACTCTTCCAGTTGATATCGATTCAGTATTTTCATCATCTCTTCAATGCTGTGATGATCTAATTTCATGTTGTATCCTCCTCATCTATAATTATGATTCTTTCCATCTTATCTTAACTCTATTTTTTCCGATAATTTGACTCATCTCCTCGAAAAAAGAGAGATTCAAATGAATGCTAAAAGAGCTTTTTCGCAATTTTTTCCCTTCTTTTCCTTGAAGAGCAAAATATAATTCATGATTTCCCCCTCGATATTGCAAAAGACTTTCTTTCAATTGACGATAATGCCCCATATCCTCTTCCAAAATATGAAGATATACCTTTAGACTGCTCTGAGCCAAAAAATGTTCAAAAGAAAATAATTTTTGCACGATAATTTTTTTGCTCTCTTCTCCTCGAAAATAATCTGTTTGCACTTTTCCTCTTAGAAATACAATAGTCCTATCCAATAAAAGAAAGCCGCTCTCCTGATAAATTTTTGGAAAAATGACCGTAGGAATTTGTCCTTGATAGTTTTCCAAATCGGCAAATGCCATAGGATCCCCTTTTTTAGTTCTCGTTTTCTTCAAATTCTGTACAATTCCATAAAGCCAAACTTCTTTTTCCGTATGTTCTTCCTTTAACACATTCAATTCATCAAACTCGAAACTGCGGTACAAACTTTCATATTTGTCCAAAGGATTGGCACTGACATAAAAGCCCAAAAACTCTTTTTCTTTTTCCAAAAGAATATCCATAGGATATTCCTCTAGCTGAGGAAGAGAAAATTGGATTAAATTTTTCTTGGAATCCCCGAATAAATTCATCTGTTGAATATCATCCGCCTTGGATTTTCTCTGTACATAGTCCAGAACCTTATCCAAACTTTCTATTTTTTCATGTCGATTTCCCGGCAAAGAATCCAAGGCTCCCGCATAGATAAATGCTTCCAAGCCCTTTTTATTCAAGCCTTCCTTTCGCATTCTTTCCACAAAATCCTCATAGGATAGGAACTTTCCTCTTTTTTCCTTTTCTTCCTTAATTTTTTCTGAAATTCCGGTTCCCACATTTTTAATCGCAGATAGAGCAAATAAAATTTTATCTTCTTTAACTACGAAGCGGGAAGACGGAAATTGTACATCCGGAGTTTGAATTTCCACCCCATGTGCCTTCGCGTCTGCAAAATAGAATGAAATTTTATCAATATCTGAAATTTCGGAACTAAGTAAGGCAGCATAAAAATACTTCGGATAATGAGACTTGAAATATGCAGTCCAATATGCAATCAAAGCATAGGCGGCTGAATGGGATTTATTAAATCCATAGCCTGCAAACTTATCAATCAAATCGAAAATTTCTTCCGCTTTTTCTCTTTCATATCCTTTTTTTACCGACCTTTCAATAAATTTGGAGCGATTTTCATGCATAATTTCGACATTTTTCTTCCCCATAGCACGACGCAGCAAATCCGCTTCTCCCAAACTGTAATCCGCCATGATGTTGGCAATTTTCATCACCTGTTCCTGGTAAAGAATCACTCCGTAAGTTTCTTCCAATACTTCCTGCAAACTGACATGAGGATAGACAATAGCTTTTTTTCCATGCTTACGCTCAATAAAATCATCTACCATTCCGGAGCCCAAAGGTCCCGGACGATACAAAGACAAAAGTGCTATAATGTCTCCGAATGAATTCGGTTTTAAACGCTTCAAAATACTGCGAAGTCCTCTGGATTCCATTTGAAAGACTCCAAAACTGTCTCCTCTGGAAAGCATATCATATACTTTTTCATCTTGTAAGGAAATCTCGGATAATACTATTTTTTTATCGGTATTTTCCTCTATATAGTCCTGCGTCCTCTGAAGAATGGTAAGCGTTCTAAGTCCTAAAAAATCAATTTTTAATAGACCCAATTCTTCCAATTCCTTCATTTGGTATTGGGTCGACACAATGCCGTTTTTCGAATCCGCATAGAGAGGAACACTCTCTGTCAGAGATTTTTTCGTAATCAACACTCCGGCGGCATGGGTGGAAATATGCCTCACCTTGTTTTCAATTCTTATAGCGGTATTGATCACATTTTTGAGTTCCACATCCTGTTGATACATTGTCTTTAAGTCGATATTTTCCTCCAAAACTTCCCGTAGGGATGCAAACATCGGAATACATTTGGCAGCCTTGTCAATTTTGGAAAGTTCGACTTCCATGACTCTTCCCACATCTCGAATTGCCGCTCTCGCCTTAAGAGTTCCGAAGGTAGAAATTTGAGCTACCTTGTCCTGCCCATATTTGTGAACCACATAATCAATAATTTCCTGTCTTCTCTCTTGGCAAATATCAATATCAATGTCCGGCATGGAAATTCTTTCCGGATTTAAAAAACGCTCAAAAATCAAATGATATTCCAAAGGATCCAATTGTGTGATTTCCAAAGCATAGGCAACCAAACTTCCGGCAGCCGATCCTCTTCCGGGACCAATCGGAATCTTCTTCTTTCTGGCAAAGGCAATAAAATCCCATACGACAACAAAATATCCGGCATAACCCATTTTATTGATAATGGACAATTCATATTCCGCTCTTTCCACAATTGCCTCATCCAAACCTCGCGGGTATCTTTTTGCCAAGCCCTCATAGGTCAATTTTTTCAAATATTCTTCCAAGCTGGCAATTCCCTCCGGCAGCGTATAATCCGGAAATTGAAATTCGTGCATCGGAATCCACAGCTGACAACGCTTGGCTATTTCTACAGAATTTTGAATCGCCTCCGCATATTGTTCCCCCAGCATAGCATACATTTCTTCATAACTTTTTAAGTACAAATCCTGCATTTCAATTCTCATTCTTTTTTCATCCGAAATATGAGAACCGGTTTGAATACACAGGATAACATCCTGCAACAAATGTTCTCCCTTGTTGACATAGTGCGTATCGTTGGTTGCAACCAAAGGAATCTGTAATTTTTTTCCGAAAGCATATAATGCTTCATTCACTTGTCTCTGTTCTTTCTCTTCATGTGCCTGGACTTCCAAATAAAAATTTTCCTTTCCGAAAATATCCTGATATTCTCGAATACAAGCCTCTATCTTAGACTCTTCCGCTCCTTCCAAAATATAAGAAGCGATTTCTCCGTTTAAACAGGCGGAAAGAGCAAGAATCCCTTTGGAATACTTTCGAAGAAGCTCCTTGTCAATTCTCGGTTTATAATAAAAACCCTCTAAATAGGCAAGAGAAGACAGGCGCATTAAATTTTGATAGCCTTCATAGTTTTCCGCCAATAAAATCAAATGAAAATTTCGACCTTTTTTCTCTTCCAAAGGAAATTCACTAAGATATACTTCCACTCCAATGATGGCTTTCAATCCATATTTTTGAGCCTTCTGGTAAAATTCCAAAGCTCCGAACATATTTCCATGATCCGTGATTGCAATGGCTTTCATTCGCAAAGCCTTCGCCCTCTTCATATAATCTTCGATTTTCCCCACACCATCCAGCAAACTATATTCCGTATGTAAATGTAAATGAACGAAATCTCCCATGACAATCTCCTTCTCTACCAATTCATATAATACCCGTATTCCTTAAATAATTTGGATAAGGCTCCCATATCTTCTTCTTTTACCATAATATGATATTCCTCTCCGCGAAGAATGAATTCTTGAAATCTTTTGTCTTTGCTGACAATCGAAATCAGTTCCTTGTCTTCTTTCAGCTTTAAAACCCGATACTCCGGTTTCCATGAGATTGCTCTGCTTTTCACTGCCAATTCTTCCAGAAAATCAATCCAAATTTGCGGTTTTAGCTCCGGAATTTTAGAATGAAATTCTTCAATCCGCTCTTGTAGAGAACCGTTTTCTTCCAAGCTTCTTAAAAAGCTCTCTTTGGTTACTTTGTACTTATTGTTCGCAATTTTCTGTCCGATTCTTTCCAAAAACATCGTTTTAGTAGGGGCATCTCCCAATAGAGTGATGATTAAATGTTCGTCGTCCAATAAAATCTCATTTTCTTCTGTCACTTTTTTAAATTCATACTCTTCCGTCCTTCCCAAGACATATTCCCCCAAGCGGGTCAAACGAATGTATTGTAAGCCGTCATACTTACTTAAATATCCATTTTTTAAATACAAATAGCTGTCTTCGTCAGGCATATTATAGTATAACTCAAAAATTCCTAAAGTCCCTAATAGAAAGAAAAAACTTTTTACAAAAGGAATGACAATATAATCACGATAACGATCATGATTGGTAATTCTTGTTCTCTCATAATTTGCCTCGTTAATATAAATATAATCCTTTACATCCTGAATATCAATCAACTCATAGAACTTATCCTGAAATAAAATGGATTTTACGATATTATCGACACTGACAAGCATTCCTGCTTCCAACTCCTCCAGAACTTCCAAAATACTCTGAATACATTTCTTAAGCTGCTCGGAATGCTGCCAAATATTTTTGACTCCCTTCAGAAAATTCAAAAATAAGCCGGAATAACAGTAGCTCTCTTCTTTTACCAATTCCGTTGACAACAAATCCTGAACAATATTTTTAATATTGCTTGCTTGAAAGTAATCTTTTCTCTTATACTTTTCTTTGATTAGAAAAAAGAATAGAGATAGGGTCTCGGTTTTCAAGTAATCCAAATCTTTCGCATCGACATAATATTCCGTGATATTACAATACTTTTTCATGTTCAATTTGGATTCTTTCAAAATTTTTCCACTGCTGGAGAGAGCGATTCCTCCCTGTTCATAAAATTCGAAATATTTCGTCAAATTTTCCAAAATTTCCTGTTCATTATTTTCTTTTTTCATATATTTCGGAGAATGTACCGCCTGTAGATGTATTTCTTTCGGTTTTTTCATAAATTGTCGAATATAGCGTAAAATATCATAGTGCAATTCAAAATAATCTCGATTTTTCGCATCCTTTGCCAATTTAAAAAAACTATACTTTCCGGATAGTTCTTTTAAAAATCGATTTTCCTCCGAGTAGTATTTTTCTTTGTCTTCCACCGAAAGATAATAACGTCCTCCCCAAGCCAAAGTTTCAAAAATATCCTGTATTTCTTTGTCCAAAGTGAAAAATAATTTTGGAAAGAGCTCTTCGGAACAATAGCATTCTTCCAATAAAGCTAAAAATACTTCCTTTTCTGTGGCAGGTCCTATCATGGAAATGGAAAAAACATCCAAGTCTTTTCCTATGTATCCCTCCGCAATCCAATCCAAAAAATACGCTTTATACAAACGAAATAAAGTTTCTCGTTGATAAAATTGGAACATGGCTTCCCGACATCGTTCTTTTTTTTGCTCCATAGTACTACCTTTCTTTTATTTTCCTAAAATAAACTCAATTTCTTTTTCCGTAAACGATTTATTGGACAAATTATCTTCTGAAATAACATCGTCCAGTAATTTACTTTTCAACTCCTGTAATTGCAATATTTTTTCCTCAATGGTATCTTTTAAAATCAATTTGTAAGAAAAAACCGTTCTGTCCTGTCCCAGACGATAAGCTCTATCAATTGCCTGATTTTCTACTGTCTTATTCCACCAAGGATCATAGATAAATATCGTATCCGCAGCCGTTAAATTCAGTCCGACTCCTCCTGTTTTCAGTGTCATCACGAATACCTTATATTTCTCATTTTTTTGAAATTTATTGACCAGTTGTTGTCTGTCCTTTGTATTCCCTGTCATGCTCAAATAAGGAATTTCTTGCTCTTCCAAGCTTTTACAAATGGTATCAATGGAACCGATATAGTTTGTAAACACTAAAACCTTATGATCATTTTCCACAGCTTCCAAAATTTGTTCCAATAACATTTCTTTTTTGCTGGAACTGATATAGGCATTTTTTACCTCCGGACAACTGGTAATTTGACGTAACTCATTCAGAGCCTGCAAAATAAAAAATTGTACTTTTCCCAAACCTTTTTCTCGAATACCGGCATGTATCATATTGTAGTAATAATTTCTTCTCTCCTCATAAAACTTCTTATGCTCCGGATTCATATCAATATAAATGGTCTTTTCAATCTTATCCGGCAAATCTTTCAAGACTTCTTTCTTGACTCTCCGTAGAATAAAAGGATAAATCTTTTTTCTTAAGTCCTGTACCGCCTCCAAATTATTTTCCTTTTGAATCGGGAAGGCATAGGTGGCATTGAACTCCTCCAAGCTTCCAAACATTCCGGGATTTAAAAAACGGAATAGGGAATAAAGTTCGCTTAAATTATTTTCAATCGGAGTTCCGCTCAAAGCAATTCTGTTTTGAGCTTGCAATAACATAACCGCTTTGGTCGTTTGGGACTGTATATTTTTAATATTTTGAGATTCATCCAAGATAATCAAATCAAAGAACAACTCTTTCAAAGACACAATATCATTTCGCACCGTTCCGTAGGTCGTCAAAATGACGTCCTGTTTCTGAATGACTTGCAAGTCCCGATTGTTTCCATAGTAAATTCCTACCTTCAGTTTGGGACTGAATTTTTCAATTTCTCCCTGCCAATTGTAAATTAGACTCTTCGGCATGATAATCAACGATTTTTTCTTCTTCTCCTGATGTAATTTAGTAAGAATGGCAATGGCTTGTAATGTTTTTCCAAGTCCCATATCATCTGCCAAACAAGCACCCAAATGTTTTCCCAACAGATAAGAAAGCCATTTATATCCGTATTTTTGATAGCTTCGTAGAGTCACATTCAATTTTGGGAAGCTTACTTCATAGTCTTTTAGATAATTCATTCCATAGAAAAAATTCTTTTGTAACAAATATTCATCACTTACTATTTTTTCTTCAATAATATCATCGATAATAGGAAGATCAAAGAAAGAGATCTTTACTTTATTTTCCTCTCCCTCCTTAAAAATCCGTTCCAACTTTTCGATATACTTCTTATTGATAAGAGCGTTTGTTCCGTCACTTAAAACAATGTAGGAATCTTTCTGATAAGAAGACAGAACCTCCTGAATGGAAAATTTTTCTCCCTCAATATCAATTTCCGCCTCTCCCTCTAAAAAATCAATCGAGTAATGAAAATTTCCTGTAATTCTAGGTTTGACAGCCTTAATATTATATTTTTTTAGCTTATCGCTTCCTGCAATAGGATATCGGTTGGCAAATTGTAATAAATGTTTGGTAATAAATTCTCTCGCTACCTGTTCCGGCAAAATAAAAAAATAATCCTCGTCCAAATAATAAGCTTGACGAATTCCCAATTCTCTCTGTATCTTTACCAGAATTTTAAGAACTTCCTCCACAAGTCCCGTGACGGGCGAGGTGTCTATTTTAGAAAACTGTATTCTTTTCTCTCTGCTATTTAGAGTAATCACTTCCTCAAAAGCATTGTCTTTCAAAAATTTGTAGTCCATATTCGAAACTTCCGCTCCAATGCGTAAGTATAGACTGTTATCCGATACAATCTTTTCAATCAGAATTTGAGGTTTTAAAAGCAAAGTTTCCGTCTCTATCCTCTTATAATCCCGATATCGAAAATCCATATCCGGAAAATGTTTATGAGCCAAGGTCATCAATTTTTCAACTTCCTGAAAACGTAATTCCGTTACAAAATCTTTTAATTCATAAAAACCCGTTCTTCTATTTTGTAACAGATAAAAACTTCCATTTGCCGCGATATCTTCCGTGATAATGTGAATGTCCTCATCTATCTCCGAAAGCTCTATCTGCGACTCATAAAGTCCCTCTTCCAAATTTTTTTCTCGAATACAAAGAAGCGGAGAATATCTTCCTTCTTTCCATGTAATTTTTTGGAAATCTTCTCTCACGAAATTATTCTGCCCTTTCAAAAAATCCAATAACTCTTCCTGATTTTCCAAAAAAATCCGTTCATATTTTTTATCCCAACCGGCAAAAAAGACGTCCTCCTGCTCCATAGGAATATAGGAATAAATGGGATCCATTTCAATTTCTTCCTTGGATACTTTCTTCCCGTAAGAATCTACCAAATCAATATAGTAGCCTCTCTCTTCTTTCTTTAACATATAAAAAATTCCATGAATCATTTCCATTGCCTGTTTCACAGGAATCAGCTGAATTCCATGTTCTTCTAAAATGCTTTTTGCTTCCTCCATCACAAAATAATTTTCCCAAAAATGCATAGGAATCACATGCAGACTATCAATTTCTTTTACAAAAATTTCCAAACCCTCCGTAGTATGCTTTCCCAATCTTGGATCTACCGGTAAAAAAGCATAATCTATCATCGAATGTTGATCTTGCTTTATATTTTTTAAAATTCGAAAGTACTCTTCTCTCATGTTGTTTTCTTCTTCTGGAGTGTCGTCTTCCCAATGCCACAAATGAAAATCTCCCGCATGAAAAAGAAGTGTTCCTTCCACTGACACCAGAAAAGAGACTCCTGCATCCGTAGAACCATAGACGAAAATTTTCATATCTTCTATCTCTATTTGATCGCCTTCTCGCACCCAAATGATTTTTTCTCCAAAAGGTACATTCTGAATATCTTCACTTAAAATATATCGTATTTTAGGATTTTCTTTCTTCCAAGAAAAGATTTCCGGATTAAAATGATCGGCATGGCTATGAGAAGAGAAAACATATACTTTTTTCTCTTCTTGTCTGATATATTTATTAAAAAAATATTCTTTTTCCTCTGTTTTTTCTTTTGGAATGCAATAATAATCAAAAATTAAAATATGATTTTTTCCTTCCACAGCAAAACAGCTATGATAAATATAGTATATGTTCATCTGTACTTCCTTTCTAAAAAAATATCATTCTATTGTATCATTTTCTTCAGAGTTTTTCAAGTTTTCTTTTCTATCTCATTTTGTTTGTTTATTTTTTTAATCAATTTTTTGTTGACTTTTTATATTATATTCTATATACTTTTAGTGAATTTATATTAAACAATTTAAATTTTAACTATACAAATTATTTTGAAAGGAGAACATTATGAAGAAGGTTTTTATAACGTTTATTGTTGCCATTTTTTATACTTTTTCTTATGCATGGGATGTTGAGGAAAATTTTATAATAGACCGTTTTGGAAATCGGATTCCCAAAAAATCCTATTCCAGAATTATAGCTATCGATCCCGGAACCGTTGAAATTTTATTCGAGATTGGTGCTGAAAAATCCATTGTTGCCATCGGGAAAACAGGACAAAGCAAGATTTATCCTGTAGAAAAAACCGAAAAATTGGAAAGCGTTGGAAATATGACTACCCCCAACTTTGAAAAAATCTTACAATATAAGCCGGACTTGGTTTTAGTCAACAGTATGATGGCAAGAAGTATGGAAAATTTTAAACGATTGGGAATTCCTTTTTTAGTCAGTGACACAGGAAACTTGAAAGATATTATTCAGTCCATTCGTATTCTGGGAATTCTTAGTGCTCAGGAAGCGAAGTCCGAAGCCTTGGCAAAACAATGTGAAGAAAAATTAAAACTCATTCAAAAAAATATTCCTGAACACGCTTCTGTAAAAGGAGCTATTCTATATGCCGTTTCTCCTATGATGGCCTTTGGAAAGGAATCCCTTCCAGGAGATATTCTTCGCCATTTGGGAGTCATCAACATTGCGGAAAATGTTCCGGGAAACAGACCGATTCTCTCTCCGGAGTATATTTTAAAAATAAATCCTGATTTTCTGGCAGGAGCTATGAGCTTACAATCCGTCGATGACATTATTCACTCTTCCAATGTAATTCCTAAAACAAAGGCAGGTAAAAATAAAAAAATATTTATTCTAGATTCCTCCATGATACTTCGAGATTCTTATCGAATCTTTGATGAAATGGAAAAATTACAACAAAAAATTTATGAATAAACAATAAAAATAAAAAAGGAGTGGTAAAACATGAAAAAAGTGGTATTTGGGATTTGCAGTATCTTAATTTCCTCTGCTATGCTTGGAGCAGAAATTGATCTTGGAACACAGAATATCTATTCGGAAACCGGATTTGAAACGAGTCTTCGAAGCTCTGTTTCTTCTCCTTATATCGTTACTTCAAAAGAAATCAAAGAAAAACATTATACCCGTGTTTCTGAAATTTTGAGAGATATTCCGCATATCTACATCGGTCCCGGTGGCAGTGTAGATATGCGTGGTCAGGGAAGTGCTCATGCCAGAACAACAGTTCAACTGTTAATTGATGGAGTTCCTGCCAATTTTTTGGATACTTCCCACATCAATCTTCCTATCGATACTTTAAATCCAGAAGATATTAAGAGAATTGAAGTCATCCCTGGAGGAGGAGCTGTTTTATATGGAAGTGGAACTTCCGGAGGAGTGATCAACATCATTACCAAAAAATACACGGGAAACTATGCAAAGGCAAGCTATCAAATAGGAAGCTATCACAATCATAAATATGACGTAGCTGCCGGAACTTCTTTGGGAAATTTTGACATTAACCTAAGTTATTCAAAAAATAATAGGGATGGATATCGTAAAAAAGCCTTTTCCGATTCCGATTTCTTCTCCGGAAAATTACGTTATCACTTCAATCCCACAGACAGTCTTGAATTCAAATATAGCTATTTTGATAATAAGTTCAGAGGTGTTAAATCCCTAACCAGAGAACAAGTCGAGAAAGATCGAAGGCAAAGTGGTCTTTCTCCTGAAGACAATTTGAAAAATACCATCCGAAAAGAAGAATGGAATTTAACTTACGATGCAAAATGGACAAGCTGGCTGGAACACAAATCCAATCTTTTCTATCAGTCCACAGAAATAAAATCTAGTGAATATGAAGATGCTCTTCCTTTCTATCAATATCAAATTTCTTCTTATCAAAAAATGCTTACTATGCCAGGGATTCCTCCTATGATGCAAGCACAATTGAAAAAGCAGATAAAAGCCCTACAAAATTTGATAACGAGTAATCCAAGGATGGAATTACATCAAGGAAGTCGTTTCAAAGATCAAAAATTCGGTTTTAAAATGAAGAATAAATTTAAGTATGGGGAAAATAGTGATTTTATTTTAGGTTTGGGATACATTCACAACAAAATGGATCGAGATTCTTGGGCTTATACGAAAAATACGCAAACGAATCAAACAATAGCAACTCTTACAAATACTAAAATTCCTTTAAATAAGAAAACATTCGAAATTTTCGGATTAAATACCTATCGTCATAATAATTGGGAATTTGTTCAGGGCTTACGCTTTGAAAAAGCGAAATATAATGGAAAAAGACAATATAAAAATCTGGAATATCCTTTAAAAGATCGTAGCATGAATAATGTTGCGGCAAATCTGGCTGTCAATTATCTCTATTCCGATACAGGAAATGTCTATGTAAAATATGAAAGAGGATTTACTTCTCCTGCTCCTGCACAGTTAATGGATAAAATCAGAAAAGGAGGAGTGAACGATTATGTCAATAATGATTTAAAATCTGAAAAATCAAACTCCTTTGAAGTTGGATGGAATGACTATCTCTTCCATTCTTTAGTCAGTGCTGATGTTTTTTTCAGTGAAACGAAAGATGAAATTTCTACCATATTCTCGGGAGGGCATGGGACAACATTCAGCAATTTGAACCTTGGTCAAACGAAACGATATGGTTTTGATCTAAAAGCCAGTCAAGTTTTTGAAAAGTGGACATTCTCGGAAGCTTACAGTTATATCCATGCAAAAATCATGAAAGATAAAACAAAGGCTTATGAAGGAAAATATATCAGTTATGTTCCAAGGCATAAATTTTCTTTGAATGCTGATTATGCAATCACTCCAAAATGGACTCTTGGGGGAGAATATCAATACAGTTCTTCCGTATATCTGGACAATGCAAATAAAAATGGAAAAGATGGAGCGAGATCTGTTTTTAATCTTCAAACCTCTTATGAGTTCAATTCACATTTTTCTATCTATGCAGGAATTAAAAATGTGTTAAATCATAAGTATTATGAATCTGTCAGTGCAGGTTCCAGTCAAAAGTATTATAGTCCGGCTCCGGAAAGAAATTACTATGCCGGATTCCGTTATCAATTTTAAAAGTAGGAAGACTCTATGAAGACAAAATTATATTTCACAATTGCTATCCTCTTTTGCATTACTGCTATTTTCATTTGTATCAGTCTCGGAAATGTCTATATCAGTCCAAAAGAACTTTTTTCCTATCCTCAGTTGGATGACTATACCAAAACGGTTCTTATGGACTTAAGACTTCCCAGAGTCATTATGGCCTTTCTCGTCGGTATGCTTTTAGCTTCCAGCGGAAATGTGGTACAGATTATTTTTCAAAATCCACTGGCAGATCCCTATATTATAGGGATCGCGTCCAGTGCTACCTTCGGGGCCGTTGTTGCCTATCTTTTAGGCTTGCCGGAATACAGTTACGGAGCTGTGGCCTTTGTTTGCTGTCTCATCAGTACCTTATTTTTATTCAGAATTGCAAAAAAAGGAAATCATATTCATATTTCCACCTTGCTTATTATGGGAATTACTTTGGCTTCCTTTCTTGCAGGCTTCACTTCTTTTTCCATTTATTGGATTGGAGAAGATTCCTTTAAAATTACAATTTGGCTCATGGGATATTTGGGAAATGCTTCTTGGAAACAAATTCTGTTTCTCTTATTCCCCATTATATTTTCCACTCTCTATTTTTATCAAAAAAGAAATGCTCTGGACATTCTCTTATTAGGGGATGAACAGGCTCATTCGATGGGAATTCAAGTTTCCAAATTGAAATCTCATTGTTTGATTTTAGCATCTCTTATGGTGGCATTTTCTGTTGCCTTTACAGGTATGATTGGCTTTGTAGGTCTGATTGTCCCTCATATTGTACGAAACATTGTAGGACCCTTGAATCGAAAGGTCATTCCCTGTACTCTGTTTTTTGGAGGAACTTTTTTGCTTGTCTGTGACACGCTGGGAAGAATGATTTTAGCTCCTCTGGAAATTCCGATTGGAGTCATTACTTCCTTATTGGGGGCTCCTTTCTTCTTTTATCTTGCTATGAAAAATAGGAGGAATATGCTATGAATTTCACACAAGCTAAGTTTTTAAGTATACAAAATTTAAATTTTTCCTATGGAAAACATCCCATCTTAAGATCCATTTCTTGCGAGATAACAGAAAGAAAAATGACAGGAATTATAGGTCCGAATGGTTGTGGAAAATCAACCCTTTTAAAAAATATTCTGGGCTTCTATTCCTGTAACTTTGAGTCTTTTTTTATCTTAGGAAAAAATTGGAAAGAATTCAGCCCGAAAGAATTGTCAAAAGTCATTGCCTATATTCCGCAGAAAGTGAATGTAATTCCGGGAATTTCCGTAAGAGATTTTATCTGTTTGGGAAGATTTGCTCAGTTAAGACATTCTTGGGATTCTTATACGAAAAGGGATTATGAAATAGTAGATGACATCATACATACTCTTCATTTAGAAGCATTTCGAGATAGATCTTTAGGAAGTCTTTCCGGAGGAGAACTGCAAAAAATTTTTCTGGCAAAAGCTCTTGCTCAGGAAACTAAAATATTACTTTTGGATGAACCGACTTCCGCCTTGGATTTTCATAATGCCATCTTTTTTATGAAAACTCTCAAGAAGTATATACAACATTACCGAATCACTCCCATTATTGTACTTCATGATTTAAATTTGGCTGCCTCATTCTGCGATGAAATTATCATTATGAAGGAAGGGAGAATTATAAAACACGGGACACCTAAGGATATGATTACCGTTGAGAATATTCACCAAATTTATGGATTGGATTGTAACATTCATTATTCTCCGGAAAATGAGGCTCCTTATATTATTCCCAAAGTAAAAAATTAAGAAAGGAAGGATGACATGTTTGAAAAACGTTATAAATCTCATCATGATGTTGGAAATATTTTGTCAAAGTATGCCAAAAAAGAGTCCGCTACTGAAAAAGATTTTTTAAATCTTTTAGAACAAGAAAATGTTTCAAAGCAGCTGGGACTCTATCTACACACTCCCTACTGTGATAAAATCTGCTCTTTTTGCAATATGAATCGAAAAAAAGTAGATACGGAATTGGAAGAATATCATCAATATCTATGTCAACAAATAGAATACTATGGACAATTCCCTTTTTGTCAATCCAGTGACTTAGACGTTGTCTTTTTTGGGGGAGGAACTCCTACCATTTATTCTCATCGCCAATTACAAAATATTTTACAATGTCTACAAAAAAACTTCCATTTTTCCACTTCCTATGAGATGACTTTTGAAACAACTCTACACAATTTGGGAGTGGAAAAAGCAAAGCTGTTACAAGAAAATGCTGTGAACCGATTGAGTGTGGGAATTCAAACTTTTTCCAATCGGGGAAGAAAGATGTTAAATCGAACTTTCTCAAAAGAAGAAGCTGTGCAAAGATTACAGGACTTGAGAAAAGCCTTTCACGGTCTTCTTTGCATTGACATTATTTATAATTACCCGGAACAAAGTGACGAGGAAGTATTAGAAGATATTCGAATCGCCTCCGATTTGGGAGTGGATAGCATCAGTTTTTATTCTTTGATGATACAGGAAGGTTCTGAAATTTTAAAAAATATATCCAAAGAATCTGTTGAAAAGTTCTATGATATAAAAAGAGATGAGCACTTGCATAATCTTTTTTATCAGGAGTCTCTACGAAGAGGCTACTCTCTTTTAGAGTTGACAAAAATTACAAACGGCAGGGATAAGTATCAATATATTCGAACACATAATCTGCTGCCGATTGGAGTGGGAGCAGGAGGACATGTGGAAGACATCTCTTGCTATCATATGAATAAGAAAATGTCTTTTTACTCCAAGACCCCTAAGGATTCTATTAGAATGGGACAACTCTCCGGACTTTTTCAATTTGATTCCTTTTCCGAAATCAAATTACAAGAATTAACGGGAACAAGATATCCAAAAGTCAGAGAAAAAATAGAGGAATATATAAAAATGGGTTGGCTGCAATATAAAAACAAACAATTTTCTTATACTGAAAATGGTGTTTTTTGGGGAAATAACATCAATGCGGAATTATTGGAAGTGGCTCTTTCTAATTCTGTGAATTAAGCTATAATGTTTTAACAATCGAACTTCCTAATGAAAAAGAAAAAATGATATTGAGAACTTCTCATTCTGATATATACTCTCTTTCCTAGAGAATTTAGGAAAGAGAGTATATATCCCTTCAATAGTATTTATTACATATTCCTTTCTATCCTAATAAAGCCAAGTGACTTGTGACTATCTTTTTTTGCAAATATAGATCATAAAAATATCTATCCATTGTTAATTCATATTCCTACTATCTTTTCTTGCATTTACTGTTTCAGTTTTTAATAAAATATTCCTAAAATTTTCCATAAAAGATAAGAAAGAATATGTGCTCCCCCATCAAGAGAAGAAATACTTCCAGTTCCATCTGGAATATGGAATCCAACCTCTCCAGCAACTCGAGTCAATAACGGGGCTAAAGAAGAAGCTATGAAAAGCATCAATGACATAATAATAATAGAAGAAACCAGAGCTCTAAATATATTCCCTTTTGCAGGAATAATCGCCCATGTTAATAAAATTGGAATAATTCCAATATCCGCAAATGGTAGCATAGTATTTCCAGGTAGAATAACTGCCAGTAGCAGAGAAATGGGAACCATCATTACCCCAACAGACATAATGACAGGATCTCCAATAGCGATTGCTCCATCTAATCCAATATATACTTTTCTTCCAGGAAATCTTCCGCTCATAAATTTTTGTGCAGCTTCCGATAAAGGAATTAACCCTTCCATCAAAAGTTTTGTCATTTTAGGCATTAAAAACAAAACAGCTGCAAGATTGATTCCTAAAAGGAAAACTGCCTGCCAATGGTATCCTGCTAACATTCCAATCAGAATTCCTAAAATTAGTCCCATGATAGCAGGATCTCCGAAAACTGCCATGAAAGAACTTGTGTTATCTTTTTCTTTTAATTCTATTCTAATATCTTTCAAAACAGGAATAAAATCTATTGCTCTATTAATAGCATAACCAATTGGCAACCAATTTATTGTTTCCATATGTGCAAATGTAACTCCCTCCATACCAAAATATTTACTAATAATAGGAGCTCCCCAATCAGCAAGTTTCAAAACAATAATAATTGCTATGGCAGACGCAAGCATAGCCAAAGTAAAAGATCCTGTACTATAGTATACTAAAGAACCTGTAAAAATAAAATGCCAGAAATTCCAAAGATCTACATTCATAACATCTGTTAAATTGAAAGCAAGCATAACAAAATTGATTCCTATTGCTAAAATAAAAATCCAAACCACAAGAGGTGTTGCAAAAGACATTGCAGCTTCTACCGGCCATCCTACATCCATAGTTGTCAAATTTAAATTAAAATTTTCAGATATTTTTTGTGTGGCTGCTCCTAAATTAGAAACCATCATTCCTATAACAAGATTGATTCCTATAAATCCGATTCCGATAGTCAAACCGGATTTAAATGCATCCTTTGCTCTTAATCTAAAAATCAATCCAAGAATGAAAATAATAATTGGTAATACTACAACTGCTCCCATATCCAACAAAGCTTGTATAATACTCATCTTTTTCCCCCTTTCTATAAATGACTTTATCATTTAACATTATTTACTATAGTTTTTATAATATCTTCTAATAATTTCTCACCTCCAACTCCTGTTAGAAGAGAGACTCCCGAAAAAACAGGACAGCTAAATTTTTGTCCTTTTGGTAATATCACAGTATGAACTACGAAATCTGGTTTTAAAATCTTGGCTTTTCCTTCCAATTCTCCTATTTTACATTGAAAAATTTCCAAATCAATTTCCCTTTCTCGAAAAGCCTTTTCAATTTTATTCCTCACCATAGTCGAAGTAGCTATTCCACTTCCACAAGCAATAATTCCACGATATTTTTTTTCTGGTATCATTTTTTGGTATTCTTTTAAATTTTTTTCTTCAAGATTTTTTAACTCACTTTTTTTCAAGAATTTATTAAATAGTCCCATAAATTTCCCCTCCTGATATTATATCGTAATAGTATGCCCAATTCCTTTCTCATCTTATAGTAACACTTCTAAAATTTCTTCATCTGTCATTCTTTGAAAATTCTTTAAAATCTCTTCATGCTTCTCCAATAATTCAGCCATAAAAGAAAGAATTTCATTTTTATTTTTTCTTGTCAATGCCATAACAAAAAATATATGACAGCAAATATTCTCTTTGCCATTTTCAATGTTTTTAAATAAAATAGGTTCTTCTGATATCACAATTGCTATTTTATCTTTCAGCACGTAAATATCATCTGTATGGACGATTGCGGTATTCATTCCTCCTTGTAACACAATTCCTGTTGGAAATTCTCTTTCTTTTTTCTGAATTACTTCCACAAATTTTTCATTCACTATCTTATCTTCATAAAATTGATTTCCGACAATTTTCAGTACCTCATCTCTAAATAATTTTTGAGTGAATCTAAATATATATTTTTTTTCAAGCATTTCCCTCTCCTATCATTTTTAGACTTTGCAATATGATCCAAATTTCATAATATGTTTTTCAATTTCTTCTTTTGAAAGAATAACAGGCTCTCCAATACTTTTGGCTTTTACATACAACTCAGCACAAAACTCCACATATTCGGTAATAGCAAAAGCATTTTCAATATCTTCTGCTCCTACATTAACTCCATGATTTGCTAATAAACATGCCTTTGCTCCTCGCATTGCCTCAAAAGCATTTTGTGCCAATTCTTCCGTTCCAAACATAGCATATTCAGCACACTTTATTTCATGAGTTCCCGCAATAGCAATCATGTAATCCACTGCTCGTAAGGATTCTCTTAAGCAGGAAATTGTTGTGCAATAAATGGCATGTGTATGTATGAAAGCTCTAATGTCTTTTCTCTCTCTGTACATTTTTAAATGCATTTCTATTTCGGACGAAGGTCTGTATTTAGGATTCCCTTCTATAATATTTCCTTCTAAATCCACTACAAAAACATCCTCCATTTCCATAGTATGATAAGCAACACTGCTTGGTGAAATGGCAACAAGACCCTCTTTTTCATTATAAATAGAAATATTTCCTCCTGTTCCTTTTGTCAGACCTTTTTCAAGTAAAAGATTTAAATATTTTACTATCTTTTCTCGTTCTGTTTGCAATCTCATAACATTCCTCCTCATCCTATATTTTTAAAAATATCAAACATCTCTTGAACTGTTTTACAGCTTTCAAGTATTTCTTTCAACTTATGTTCATCAAGATTTTGTTTCAATGCTAGCACTCCATTTATATGTTCTTTTTTATCTCTACTTGCTAAAACAAATATGTGTTTAATTAAAATATTTTCAGGAAACATTACATATTCTTTTAATTGTAGATAACTTATTCCTGTTTTCATCACATTTTTCTCTGGTTCCGCATGAGGAAGAATAACAGAATCCCCTATTAACATATAGACTCCCAATTCCTTTACTTTTTCAATCATTTTATTGATATAGCTCTTTGTTATATAACCATTCTCATAAAGTATTTCTCCTGCTTCTATCATTGCTTTTTGCCAGTCGCAAACTTTGTCTAATACTTTTATATTTCTTACAGGAAGCATATCCGATAGAGAAAGAATCTCATATTCTTTAAAATATTTGCTCTTCCTTTTGTCATCATAGCAGACTAGGCTATTCACTAGTCCTTCTTTATCCCAAATATAGCAATACTTCTGGATAATTTCGACTAGTTTTGAAATATTAACTTGATTTTTTCTAGTTTGAATTCCCGCTGTCAATAAAGCTGCGATATTATCTTTGTTTAATAAGCTGCTGACTTTTATAATAGGAATGGAAATCTCTTTCCAATCAATTTCAGTTGTTGAAATAATAAGGTCTAGTCCTTCTAATTTGGTCTCTCGTAAATGATTTAAAGGAATAATATCTTTTACTTCTATATCAAAAAGTTCTTCTAATTCCTGTTTTAAAAGATTGGAAATTCCATATCCCAGACCACAAACAATTAAAATTTTTTTCTTTTTTTCAATTTCTTTCAATACTCTTTTTATGGAAAGTACGAAATGAATAACAAAAAAGGAAGTCTCATTTTCTGAAAACTCTTTTCCAATAAATTTTTCTATCCTTTCTAAAGATTTTTTAACTATGTAATAAAAGCTAGAATATTTTTTCATGACTTCCTGATAAATTGAACTTTGAAGCTCTATTCCATTTTTTAATCTATATATTGTAGGAACTAAATGATTTATCAATCCTTCTCTTAAAGTTCTATCCATAGAAATATCGACATCCATTTTTTGATTCACTCTAGTAATCAAATCATCTGCTAATCCTTCAATATCAATCCAATTCTCATAGAATGAATCATTAAAATTATAGCTATGTGCTCCTAAAATAAATTCGGTTATTTTTATGATTTCTACTATATTTAATTTTATTTGATATTTTCTTTCTAAAATAAAAATATTTTTTTGTACCGCTTGAAATTCAGAAGTAGATTTTATAAAATCTTGATTTGCTACTTCCTGTTTTATAAAAATTCCATGTTTCAATCTATTTACTGCTATTAAAAGATAAATAGCAGTAAACTGATATGCCTCATCTGAAATTTTTTTATTTAAATCTAACTTTAAATTTTCTAAATATACAATAATACTAGAAATACATTCTAAATTTGTATATTTTTTGATAAGAAATACTTTTTTTCTATTTGCTTCTTCTAAAAAAAGAACATTTTTTCCTTCAATTCTTAAAATTTTTTTATATTCTTCCCAAAGTAATTTTCTAATTAAAATCTCTCTTCCTTGAATAATAAGACCTCTTTTTGTTCTAGAACAAATTTGTAGGTTTTTCTCGGCCAACTTTTTCCGCACAAATTTCATATCTGATTTTAAAGTACTTCTGCTGATATTGAGCAAATAACATATTGCATCAGCTTTACATCCATAACTTAATAACAGTAAAAGAAAATGTATAATCTCGATTCTTTCTTCTTTCGAAAAGTCGTAGTCTTCCCTTTTCACAGATTCTAATAAGTTGGAAAAATTTCCAGAACCTTTTATAATTCCGTTTTTTATTGTAATTTTATAGTTTATTTTTTCATCTACAAAAAATTCATTTAAAGATTTGATTCTATATCTGATTGTTCTTTCAGATATTCCTAAATTCTTGGAAACTTCTTCAATATTTTTTTCTATATAATGCAACAATATAATTTTTTTTCCACTTATAGACATAATCTTTCCTCCCTTTCTAGTATAATTATAATTTAAGTTTTTCCCATTGAAAAGGACATTCTTTTTCCAATATTATGAAAAATTTTAACCTTAATATACTATTTTCTATAAGAGAGAAATTATCAAATATAACACTTGCAAGATATCCTTTTTCTGGAAATGTATCATTGTATTATTCAAAAACTCCCTTATGTAAAGAGATACTATCAACTTTACCTAAAGGAGTTTTCCTTATTGTATATTCATTTCAAAATTACGATCAAATCATAAGCATATCATTACAATATTTTTTCTTCATTTCATTCTCATACAATTTACAAAAGAATATGAAGTAATTTTCTCTGATTGACTATTTTTATCAAAGAAGAAGAAAAAAAATCCATATCTTCATAGTTTTCGATATGTACATGAATAGAATAATCTATTTTAAGTTTTCCTAATAGGTGCAGAAAAGCACTTGCTATTCTAACATCCGGTATCTGTTCTGAAAATCCCTCTTTTTGAAAAGGGGAAAAAATAAATCCCAAATCTCTTTTTTCTATCTCACTTATATAAAAATCGAAATCTATTTTATCTTCCAAACTTTCTAAAAAACTAGTAATCCAGTAATATTTTAACTTACTGATACAAGTAGTTGAGAGCTCAAGATAAACTTTATTTCCTCTCCCATATCCCCTCTTTTTCTCTTGAATATTTATACCAGATTGAGAAGAATTTTTTGATTCTCCCATATTTTTTAAAGAAAAATATTTCTGTTTCAACTCCCTAGAAGGTTGAATTCCTAATGATATCATCAATTTTTTCTGAAACTCTTTGTAAAATAAAATTGCAGAACTTCTTTTTCCATTTTCTTCGTAAATTTCCATGATTTTTAATGCAATTTCTTCATCATAAGGTTCTAAGATTATAAATTCTTTTATAATCTTTTCACATAAAAAAAAATTCCTCTGTTTTTGATACAATTCTATCAAACGAAATAATATTTTTATTTTCTGATTTTCATAGTAATTTCTTTCTGCTATAATCATCTCATTATATTCATTACAATTTTTAAAATAAAATCCCTCCATAAAATCGCCATTTAAAATACTTCTCATATTTTCCAATTCACTGATAGATGCCATTTGATAGGGAACTTTTTTCTTTATATTTAAGATATCGCATTCATACTTATAATTCTGGTTAATTCTACAGTCATTTCTTCCTACATATAAAAATTTATTTCCATTTTGATCTTTTCCAATACTACTATTGATTTTCCATAAATTAAACCTTAGATTATATTTTCCTGATTCTTCGGAACTATCCGGCCATAAATATGTTATCAATTTATCCCGTTGCATTGATTTTGGATAATATAATATCAATAAACTTAAGAGAGCTAAGGCCTTTGCTCCAAGATTTTCTGTAATGCTAAGATTTTCTTGCTCAATCATTACTTTTCCGAGAAATTTTATTTTTAACATATCCTCACCTTTTACATCTCATTATGTAATATTTTTCCCGACTTTATCGTACATAAAACTCGTGTTTTATCAATTTCTCTCTCATCCATGGAAAAAATCTCTCTATCTAAAATGATAACATCTGCCAATTTACCAATTTCTAAACTTCCTTTATTTTTTTCTTCAAAAATAGCAAATGCCGCATTGCTGGTATACATTTGAATTGCTTCATATAAACTGATTCTGTGCGATCTTACAGGATGATTTACGGCAGAATGAATCCCAATGAAAGGATTATATTCACAGACATCACTATCAGAACCTCCACAAACTATCACTCCGGCATCGATAATCTCTCTGAATTTATTCGTCTGGTTAAAATATTTTCCCAGCCTTTGAAAATACATTTTATTCGGTCCGCCCCAGTATCTTTCATAAGTAGGATTCATGGAAAAAATAATTCCCAATTTATTTGCTCTTTGAATTTGTTTCAAATTGGCCAGCTCCACATGTTCCATTCTATGTCTAAGTCCTCGAATACCTGTCCGAAAGCTGGCATATTCATGAGCCCTCAGAGCCATTTCAATAGCTCTATCTCCTATCGTATAAAGAGAAAGTTGTAATTTTTCTAAATAACATTTCTCTACAAATTCATTTAACTCCTGTTGGGAGAAGACAAGTCTTCCCATCTCACCGGGAGCATCTGCATATTCAAATGTCAAAGCGGCAGTTCTGGCTCCCATCGTTCCATCAATATATAAACTTCCTCCTATTCTTTTTAAATTTTTTTCCCCTACTGCTTCAATATCCATGCATTGATAAAAAAGAACCATATCTATGTTATAATCTTCTACATGTTCATATACAAAATTAGCGTCTTTATCACTATACATATATCCACCTTCCATAGCATTTATGGTCGTGATTCCGACTTGAAGGAGTTTTGGAATGAGTTTCTGAATATTTTGTTCTCTTTTTTTATCCGGATAGTGATTTAATATATTGGTTCTTAAAGCAGCATTTGCTTTCCCTCGAAAGATTCCTGTTGGAACTCCATTGGAATCCAATTCAATTCCTTCTGTTCGAAACGGAATTTTATAGTAAAGCAATCCATAAGTATTGAGCATACTAACTTGATAATCAAGACTATTTATCCAAATAGGAACTTCCTTAGAAAATCGATCCAAAATTTCTCGAGAAGGAAATTGTTTGCCTTGTAAATGTTCTTTTTCCAATCTTACTCCTACAATGGCATCCCCGGGTTTTTTTTGTTCCATTTTTTGAATCTTCTCCCCTATTTCATCAAAGGAAGAAACATCATGTAAATTGACACTCTCCTCATTCAAAGCTGTCTGAACCAAATGAAAATGACTATCAATAAACCCCGGTAATACTGTATTTCCTTTGGCATCCAAGACAATAGAACATTCTCCAAGTAAGGAATGATATTTCTCTCCATCCCCTAGTCCTATAATTTTACCATCTCGAATAGCAAGCCACTCAAACACTTGTTTTTCTTTCATAGTCATACATTTTGAATTTTTTATGATAATGTCTGCATACATAATGTCTTCCTCCAACAAAATTTTTCAATCTATTTTAACATAAAAACGCATTCCCCTGCTAGATATGTTTGCTCTACCTTTACTTTTTTTATTTCTAGAGGATTGATTTGAAATAAATTTTGATTCAAAACTGTCAAATCTGCAAATTTCCCGATTTCCAATGTTCCCAAAACATCTTCTTGGCCTGTCGCATAATGAACATTTTTAGTAAACATACATAAAGCTTCATACACAGAAAGTTTTTCCTCCGGCAAAAATCCGTGTTCAGGATATCCATCCATATCCTGTCTATTCACTGCGGCATACAAACCTTTTAATGGTTCATATGTTTCCACAGGACAATCTGATCCTCCTGTTTGAAGCAAGCCCGCTTTCGCCATAGATTTTAATGCATAAGAACCTTGCAAACGTTTTTTTCCAATTCGCTCTTCTATCCAGTGAAGATCAGTGCACAGAAAAATAGGCTGTATATCTAAGACCAATGGTAATTTTTTCATTCTTTCTATCATAGCATCATCTACCATTTGTACATGAATAATTCGAAAAGGAAGTCTAGCCTTTTGCTCTTCTTTCGTCATTCCTTCGTCTCTTATTTTTTGTAAAGTATTCTCAATCGCCGTCAATGTCATTTCCAAAGCTCGGTCCCCTATTGCATGAATTGCAGGCTGTAAGCCGTGACGATAGCCTGTTAGAATTTTCTCATTTAACTCTTCTTGCGAAAATAGCATAAAACCACTATTCTCCGGATCATCGGAATACGGCTCTCGAAGAGCCGCAGAACGCGATCCCATAGAACCGTCTGAAAAAATTTTATATGCTCCTAATTGTGTTTTTCTATAAGGATTTTCATGCTCTTCTTTCGTGATTTTTTCTGGAGTAAATAATTCATCCACACATACAGTAACACGAAGAGGCAATTTCCCTTTTTTTTCAAATTCTCGATAAATATTAATATTTTCATTATATTGCCAAATTTTTGCAGCATAGGTATGTATGGTAGTAATTCCTTTGCTCGACATATCTTGTAACACTTCCGATATTATTTTTTTCTGTACTTCCGGATTCTGTAAAGGATCCGGCAAAATATCATCAAACAGTTTCGTACTTTGCTCTCGTAATATCCCATTCGGCATTCCATCGAAATCCAATTCTACAATCCCCCCGGAGCCAGCTTTATAATTTTTTCCAATTCCTACCGTTTCTAAAGCCTTTGAATTCGCAACCACTGCATGTAAACAACATCTTTTTATAATTACCGGATGTTCTATACTAATAGAATTCATTTCCTCCAAGCTGGGAAATCGATTCTCTTTCCATTTACTTTGGTCAAAATTTACTCCTTTAATCCATTGTCCGGGACTTGTTTCTTTTGCTTTTTCTTTCATCAACGCTACCATTTCCGCTATATTTTTTACAGAAGATAAATCTACAAAAGTCAAATTCTGACAGTAAGCATAGAGATGAAGATGACTATCCGCCATTCCGGGTATCATCATTCGCCCTTGTAAATCCACTCTTTTTTTCGTCTGTATTTTTTCGGCTTCCTCCATGTTTCCTAAAAAAGCAATCTTACCGTTCTTGACTCCCAAAGATTGGAAAAACTCTCCTTCTTCTCTCATTGTATAAATATTTCCATTGACAAATAAAAGATCCATCATCTGTTCTCACCTTCTTTTCTTTCTTCCTCTTCTTTCCAAACAAAAATACCTGTTACTGCGTAAAAAATAGCAATGATTGGAACAATCCATAATAAAATACAATAAGGAGCATACTCTAAAGTTTTCACTCCTAATACCCCGGAAAAATACACAGCTCCTAAAGACCATGGCAATAAAGGATCCAAACAAATTCCAGAATGTTCACACGTTCTGGAAGCTACTATTTTTTTGATTCCTAATCGTTCATAAGCTCGTACAAACATTCTTCCGGGAATAAGAATCGATACATAAGGGCTCGCTGATAACATAATTGTTAAAAATCCTGTTCCTATATGTGTCAATATTAAATTTCTACTATTCTTGGTAATTGCTTTCACACTGTCCAATAGAGTACTAAGTACTCCCGTTTTCTCTAAAATTCCTCCATAAGATAAACCCAGATATCCAATAGAGACTGTCCACATCATAGATTGCAAGCCTCCACGATTTAATAATTTATTCAAATCCAAATTGCCGGTATCAATAGAAAATCCATAGTTCATATAAGACATCATACTCGTAAGGCTATATCCTTGTATCATGATTGAAATAAACATAGCAACCAAGGCTGAGATGACTATAGTTGCCAAAGCATTTACTTTTTTTAAAGCTAATATCAGAACTAATACCATAGGAATTAAACTAATAAAAGCATGTACAGGATTTAAAGAAAAATGACTGTTTAATACTTCCAACATTCCCTGAACCGCTTCACTATGAATTTCTCCAGTATGAAATTTCATATCCATAAATATGAAAAACAAAATAGTAATAAGAAATCCCGGTATAGTTGCTGTAGAAACACTCTTTATATTTTCAAAAATATTGACTTCGCAAGTTCCGGAAGAAAGATTTACAGTATCCGAAATAGGGGACATTTTATCCCCAAAAATTGCTCCACAAATAACAGCGGCAGCTGTCATTTCCGGTGATACTCCCAATCCCCCGCCAATTCCCATCAAAGCCACTCCAAAAGTAGCTGCCGTCCCCCAGGAAGTTCCTGTACAAAGAGTTGCAAGAGCACAGGTCAAACTGGCTGTTACCAAAAAAATAGAAGGAGAAATAATCTTTAATCCATAAAAGATTAAAGTAGGAATGGTTCCGGCAGCAATCCATGCCGGAATCATAACACCGATAAACATCAATATCATCATGGACATTGTTGCTATTTTACATCCGTGTATAATTCCTTCTTCAATTAACTCGAATTTTGTCTTATGAAATAACATCAACATTCCAGTAGCAAAGGAAGAAGCAAATACTAATGTCATATGTACATCAGGTTCCCCTTTGGTGATCAATTGGAGTAAAAAACAAATTACCAAAAATAAAACAATAACAAAACAAATCCATAAAGGCGGATTTTTTAAATTTCTTTCTTCCATACGATCACATCTCCTTTTCTTTTAAATTTGTTATTGCTATTATAATCATAAAGTGTTTTCTGATATGTATAATGTTATGTTTTTCTTTGAACAAATTATATTTTTTCTAAAATTATTTAAACCTTTTTTAAACAATTTTTATATTTTAGAAAATAAAAAGGAGAGATTTATAAAAATCACTCCCTTCAAACTTTAGTTTCTAAATTTTAATCTTGAAATCTTATCTTCGCTTCTTCGACTACTAACGATAAGAAAGCATTTAAATCCATACTTTCTTGTGCCTGAGAGCCGAATCTTCGAATATTGACTTCTCGTTTCTCAATTTCATTCTTTCCAATGATTACTTGCATAGGAATTTTGTATCTTCCATTGGCTTCTCGAATCTTGTATCCGATGCTTTCGGATCTGTCATCCAATTCTGCCCGAATTCCTTGTCCCTTTAAAGCCTCCACAACCTCTTTGGCATAAGAAACACAGTCATCATTGATCGTTAAAACCTTGATTTGCACAGGTGCCAACCACATAGGGAAAGCTCCTGCATAATGTTCTATCAAAATTCCAATAAATCTTTCAATAGAACCGTAGATAACTCTGTGAATCATAACCGGTCTATGTTTTTCTCCATCTTCTCCCACATAAGTCACATCAAATCTTTCCGGAAGATTGAAATCTAATTGAATGGTTCCACATTGCCAAGTTCTTCCAATGGCATCCTTAATCTTGAAATCCAATTTCGGTCCATAGAAAGCTCCGTCTCCCTCATTGATCTTAAATTCTCTTCCCAGATGATGTAAAGCTCCTGCCAAAGCTGCTTCCGCCTTTTCCCAAATTTCATCCGTTCCGATTGATTTTTCCGGTCTGGTGGAAAGTTCAATGCTATATTGGAAACCGAATAACTTACTATAGAATTTATCAATTAAGTTTACTACTCCGATAATTTCACTTTCAATTTGTTCCTCCGTCATAAAGATATGAGAATCATCCTGCGTAAAAGCTCGTACTCTGAACAGTCCATGTAAGGCTCCTGAGAATTCATGTCTATGTACTTTTCCAAGCTCCGCCACTCTTGCCGGTAAATCTCGGTAAGAATGTTGTTGATATTTAAATGCCAAAACTCCACCAGGACAGTTCATCGGCTTGATCGCAAAATCCACATCATCAATGCTGGAAGTGTACATATTTTCTCGGTAATTGAACCAGTGTCCTGAAATTTCCCATAACTCTCGATTTAACATGATAGGAGTATCAATTTGTACATATCCCGCCTTTTCATGCTCCGCTCTCCACAAATCGATCAAAGTATTTCGCAATACCATTCCTTTTGGTAAGAAAAAAGGAAATCCCGGTCCGTATTCACTCAAGAAAAACAATTCCAATTCTTTTCCCAACTTTCTATGATCTCTTTTTTCTGCTTCTTCCATCAATTGTAAGAAGTCTTTTAAATCTTTTTCCGTTGCAAACGCATATCCGTAAATTCTTTGCAACATCTTATTTTTGGAATCTCCTCTCCAATAAGCTCCCGCCACGGATTTTAATTTGATTGCTTTAATATGTCCCGTAGACGGTACATGAGGGCCTCTACAAAGATCTACGAATTCTCCCTGTCGATAAAAAGATAATTGTTCTCCCTTCGCAATGTCTTTGATAATTTCTACCTTGTAATGTTCTCCTAATTTTTCAAAATATTCAATGGCTTCTTCTCGGCTCATCATAAATCTTTCCACTTTGATGTCTTCTTTGGAAAGTTTTTTCATTTCTTCTTCAATCTTTAATAAATCTTCTTCTGTAAACTGTTCTTTCGGATCAAAGTCATAGTAGAATCCGTTTTCAATTGACGGACCGATGGTTACTTTTGTTCCTGGAAACAATCGAATGACTGCTTGAGCCATTAAATGTGCTGCAGAGTGACGAATCACCTCCACCCCTTCTTCGCTTTCCGGCATAATAAATTCTACTTTTGCATCGTGATCCAAAATATAGGACATATCATATAATTCTCCGTCTATTTTCGCAGCAACTGCTTTTTTTGCCAAAGAATTGCTGATACTCTTTGCTATCACAAACATATTACAAGCTTCTTGAAACTCTTGAACGTTTCCGTCTAAAAATTCTATTTTCATATTTCATTTCCCCCTATTTTTGCATAATTGCTTTTGTTCTCAATGTATCATCTACAATATTCTCTACATGGACACTTTCCATAAATTGTGTTTTTGGTCTTATTTTGTGAGAAGATTTGTTTGCTCCAATACTAAAAATAGCATTGTCTGGAAAGGTTAACAAGGTAAATTGTAAACCGACTCTCCATTCGTAATCCCTCGCTGTCAGGCTATATTTTCTTTCATATAATACAGACCATTCAAAAAAATCAAATTCTTTTCCAATTTCTATTCCAATTCCGTCCAAAGCTTTCTTATGTTTTCTATCTTCATTTACCTTATCCAATAAATTTTCATAGAACTTTGCATAGGTTTTTACTTTCCAACTTTTACTCGGTCGTCCCACTTTTCCATACAAACTGATTTGATGTTCTCGATTTTTTTTCTTCCAAGAATATTTAGAATTTTGATATAACCAACCAGCATTTTCTTCAAAACTATATCCTAATCCATATCGATTGTGAGTATAGAACATAGATCCTTTTATTTTTTGTAGAGAATCTCCCAAATTATGTGTTTTTTCATATCTTGCCTTATTTCTTTCCAAACTTCCATAAAAACGAAAATTTGTTCTTCCATCTCCAAATAAAAAAGCATCCTCTCGAATTCCTGTTAAATGAAAAGAATCTTCTAAGCTATCTCTATTTTCTAATAAACTCTTAACCTTCTCAATATCTCGTATAGACAACTCTTTTTCCGTTTTTCCTGTTTCTAAAGAAGCATATTTAATATACTCTGCCTCTTGCATTCTGGTGTCACGATATTGATAAGAGAAGTTGATTTTATCACTATGTCCAATATTTTTTCTACTTCCATCTAAAGTTACCTTACTACTTCCTTCTTTATGATGAGAATTTTCATAGCTAAAGTAAACATGATGTTGAATATCTCCGTTCTTATGAAAATTGAATCCATAGACCTTATTATCAATATCCAATACTTTGGTGTCATGAAAATCATCAATCAAAATACGATCTTTTCCTGTCCGATAAGATAAGCCCAAACTTTTGTCCCCCCAGCTATAAGAATATTGGAAGCTATTAGCTCCAATATCTTCTGTCGCCATTTTTGGAAATTGAAAATCAACCTTTTGTCTTTCATATCCAAAAGAATGAGCTCCATATTGAACTCTTCCCCCATAATTTTCCATGGATAAGTCCCGATAGTTTCGGAATGTATTAACAACCCGATTGGTATATCTATCATCTTTTTCATAGAAAAAACTTATTTTCTTATTCCCATTTACTTGAAAATCCACTTTTTGTTTTAGAAATTCTCCTTTTTTATCAGAAGGATGAATTGGATTTTTATCCAATCGATATTCTCCATAATATTCTGTATGAACGGCTTTTGTATCCCAAGAAAGTATATCTTTCATTTGATAACTATCTTTTTTAGTATACAAATTTTGTGCCTTATCCTCTTCCTTTCTACCATTGTAGTTATATTTTTGCATATATATATCTAAGTTATTTCTAACTTTGACATCCTCTTTTTCATAAAGACTTAATTCATGGTTGAATCCTAATCCATATCGCAAAGAACTTCCGTCACTATGTTGATACTCATCTTGACGTAAATCCGCTCGTAATGCTACCTTTCCAAAAGAACCCAAAGAAATATTTTTCTTTTCAATATCAAAACCATAGAAAGAAGATTCCGATTTTATCCTATAAATCTTATCAAGACTACCAGAAATTTCTCCTTCTCTTGTCCAAATTTCTTCTTTTTGTTTTCCAGCAAAAACATTAACATTAATATTATTTTCTTCTACAAGATTGATATTTCCTTTATTTTCTTTTATTTTTGCATACACTTTGTTATGAAATCTGTTATATTGTCGTAATCTATCATATCCCAGTTTTCTTGTATATACTTCTGGATTCACAGCAGTATTATCCATGATAACAATCTTTTCATTTTCTAATACATCCAATTTTTTTTCTTCAAATTTACTAGAAAAACTTGGTTTTATACGAAATTTCTCAAATTCGTATTCCCCTAACCATAATATTCCTTGCTTCTGATTATAAATAGAATATTCCGAAACTTTTACTGGTGTATAATCAATTGGTAAATCCAATAAATTTCTTCGTTTTAGTGCCTGAGCATTTGACTCTGTTTCCCAAAGATGTAAGTCTCGCAATTTATCTCCTTTGATTTCATCATATTGTAAACCCAAGGTATGCTTCTTATCGAAAACAACAAAGCCATAATTTTCTCCTCGAGAACGGTCATATTTTTTCGTATATCCTGGAGTAATGTCATACAAATATTGATAATATCCTCCCATTTTATATCGTTGATTATCTTGATATAAGGATATATTTGTATAAAGAGCATTGTCCCCTTTCTCCTCAAATACATTATCTTCAACATCATCATAAGTAGATAAAGTATATAATTTCTTATCTGTTGTAAGCCTACTGGAAGCTTGAAAAGAAATATCCTTATTTTTTCCCATTCCATGTAAATCAGAATTTACAGAATAATAACCTATATTTTTATCGAAATTCGGTCTTTTCAAATATACTCTTGTTCCTCGAATTCCAAATTTGTTATCAAATTCTTTATTTGCCTCGTATTTTGTAATTAAATCATTTAAAGAAGATAACATACTTGTAGTGGCATTGATTCCTGAAATATGAAAATTTCCATATTCTCCATCATAATCATATTTGGTTTCTACATGGTATCTTTTATGTTTTTGTTCATATTCTATGTCATTCATAGTATCTTTTTTCCCATGTACTTTTGAATGTATCAATAAATCTGTCACATTGACCTGTGCCATTCCATATTCTTTCGTATCATACCAAGTTTCTGAACGTCCAATTAAAAATCCCATATTATCTGCAAATTTAGGAGCAATTCCTCCTTTGAATTTACTGGAGCGATCTCCATACAAAATCCCCCAAGAAGCCTGCCAACCATAATAGTCTTTTTCATTCCAAGTTGGAAATAAAGGTACCTTTGAATTTTTCCGAATATTCAATCGAAACCAAGGAAATTCTAAAGGTAAGACTTTACGCCTCCCCAAGTATAAATTACTGTCATAAATTGTCAATTGTTTATCTGGCTCAATGACCATTTGTTTCGATAAAATATGATAGTCAATCTCATTAGGATTCGAAACATGATTAATAATTTTAAAATCTGTGGTCAACCAAGCTTTATCAATATATATTTTTTCTTTCTTATAAGAAATATGATCACTTCCAAAATAAATTCTATCATTGGGAGCTTCTGCTCCTGTCACAGGTGCCACTTCTAAATACCCAAAATTTTTATAAAAGTGGGCTTCTTTTCCATCAGCAGCAGCTTCTCCTGCCTGTGATTCTATTTTTACTTTTCCAGTTTCATTGTCTATTTCTGCAATTATCCCATCTCGATAGTAAGCTTTTCCTGCTTTGGCATCACGTTGCATTGTATGAACCTTCGTTTTGATATTTGATTGTTTTAATACAATTCCCTTTTGGGAAGTGATTGTATTTGTATTTAAATCAATGTCAACTTCTTCTGCTCTTCCCTCTACTTCTTGGGCATAGGTAGCTGCGTTGATACTTAGTAACAAAAATAAAGCTAACAGGATTCGCTTATCTTTCATGATTTCCTACCTCTCTTAATTTTTTATTCTTTTTTCATTATATCATACAACTATATGAAAATAAAAGGACATTTTTCAATGTCCTTCTCAAGCCCTACGGTAAAATTTTCTTTCTGATTTCTTCTTTCATCATTAACTTATCTAACTTCTTTACCTGTTCTATCAATTTGCCATGAGAATATAGTAAAATATTGGGAATGGTATCTATTCGAAATCGTTGCATCAATTTTGGATTTCTATCTACATCTACTAAACAAATGGTCAAATTTTCTTCCTGTGCCAATTCTTCTAATATATGATTTACAAATTTACAAGGGCCACACCACTCAGCCCAAAAGTTAATCAACAGTCTTTCACTATTTCGTAATAAATCTTCTGAAAATGAACTCTCACTTAAATGAATCACTCTGCTCAACGCCCTTCCTCCTTTGTATCTTTCTACTCCATTGTACAATATATTAAGGAAGTTTCAAGTTTTTTTCATTTTCTCATTTATTTTTTATAAATTCGTTCCATTTTAAACTCTTTCTTTCGACTTTTCAGCTTGTGACTTACATACATACATCGGCTCTAAGGTATATAAGTTATCTTCTTCCTGAGATACTGCTTGTTTTGCAAAATAAATCGCCCTTGTGACAGAATGTTCTTCCAAAATTATAATTGCTTTCTCCCCATAACTTTCTAAAATTAATTTCTGATATGCCAAAGCTCCGTCTCCAATAAAGTAATTGATTGACTCTCCTTTATATTCCTCCAAAACATCTTTTAGCTTCCCATCTTTTGCTTCACATAGAGCCGTTCCCCCATCAAATACCTGATAATAAACTCTTTCCTTTCTGGCATCCAACAGAGAAAAAATTCTGCCCTTTCCTTGAATCGAGCCTGCTAAAGCCTCCAAACCTGAAATTCCTACGATGGAAATGTTCTTCCCAATCGCCAAGCCTTTTGCAATCGCCATTCCCACTCGAATTCCCGTAAAAGAGCCCGGTCCGATTCCTACCGCAATTCTCTCTACATCTTCTACTGTCTTTTCTGCAAAAGAAAATAAGCGATCTATCATAGGTAAAATGATATGGGAATGATTCTTAGAGACAGTAACATTTATTTCTCCCAACACTCCCTTCTCACTATCATATAAAGCCACACTGCACAACTTCGTTGACGTATCAATTCCCAAAATTAACATAATCGAATAACTCCTTCTCCTTTGCTTCATTTCCTACATAATGAAGTTCCACTTCTCTTTCCTCTTCTTTTTCCGTATATTTCAGTTCTAATCGAATATATTCCTCCGGAAGTTCGCTTTCCACGATATTTGCCCATTCCATTAAGATAATACCCTTTTCCCGTAAATAATCTTCATAACCGACTTCATACAATTCTTCCGCTTCTGTCAGACGGTACACATCAAAATGATACAAAGGCAATCGTCCGCTTCGATAGTCCAAAACATAATTAAAAGTTGGACTTTTCAAATTTTCTTTGATCCCCAATGCCTTTGCAAAACGCTGTGTAAAATGTGTTTTTCCCGTTCCCAACTCTCCTATCAAAGCAATAAAAGTATTTTCTTTTGCATACTGTGCCAAGACATCCGCCAGCAAATCCACCTCTTGAAACTTTAGTCGTTTTCTCATTCACATCCCTCATTTTTTTTGTATCTTTTTTACAATATTGGTTGTGGATTTTCCTTCCACAAAACGTAATATTTGAACTTTGCCTCCATGTTTTTCCACTATTTTAGTCTCCGGGAGCTCTTCCTTGGTATAATCTCCTCCTTTGACATGAATGGACGGTTTCAATTCTTCCAACAATTCTATAGGAGTATCCTCTTCAAATAACACTGTATAATCAACCGCTGCAAGTCCGCACAACATCTCGGCTCTATCTTCTTCTGAATTGACAGGTCTATCTTTTCCCTTCAGTCTCTTCACGGAAAGATCGGAATTTACTCCCACAATGAGAATATCCCCCTGTCGTTTTGCTTCCTGTAAATATCGTAAATGTCCTACATGTAAAATATCAAAACAACCATTCGTAAATACCACAACTTTTCCTTGCTTTTTTGCTTCTTCTACTATAATCCTCGCCAATTTTCTATTTAAAATCATCTCTTTCCCTTCTTTTTTCCACGAATCCATGCCAATAAAATTTCTGCAGTAATCCCCCAAATGACTTCTCCTTCATAAAAATAGAAATATAAATTTCTTTCATAATAAGGCCATGTATCCCAATAACGACTCGGTAAACCATAAGCTCGCACATCAAATTTCGGAATATTTTTCAGTTCTGCAATTTCACGTACAGGTTCTGTCGTTTCCAAATAGGATAAGGGTAAAAAAATTAAATATTCCACTTCCTCCTTATTGTATCGAAATTCTTCTTTTTTTTCTATTGTTAACTTACAAAGATGTACATCCAGCAATAAATCAAAAATTCCAACTAAAGTCCCTGCATAACCAATATATTCTATTTTTTCTTTCAAAATTCCAAGTTCTTCTGAAGTTTCTCGAATCGCTGTCATTTTAAAGTCAACATCTCGAAGATCTCGTTTCCCACCCGGTAAAGAAATCTCTCCTCCCTGTCGTATTCCATTGGCTCTTTTTTCTAAAACAATATACTGCTCTCCATCTTCTTCATACAAACAAATCATGACTGCTGCACATTTGTATTTTCCGACATGAAGCACATTTTGTATCTGCACGATTGTCCTCCCAACTTTATGATCTTCGCTCTTTTACTCGAAATTATTTTTTAAAATTACGATATTGAGGTCTTTCTAAAATACCTAATTCTACCTTCTTCTCAGTAAATGAAAAATTTTAAAACAATTTCTTTTTTCCATTTATCTCTTTTATCTTTATTTAATATTATATCACAGAAAAAGAAAAAGGATGTTAAAAATTCCTTTCAGAATTTCATATTCTATTTTTCATCCATTTTTTCTCATTTATTTTCACTCATTTCCTATAAATATTAAAAATACATATGGCACTCTTACAAAGGAAGAAAAAGAAGAATCCTTTTTCCTTTTATGTCAACTCTATGTTAGAAAATTTTCAAATAAATCCTTTCATATGCCCCAATTGCCATATCCCCATGAGAAAAAAAGAGCTGGATTTCTAATAAAATCCAACTCTTTCTCTTGTGATTCTCTTTCGCAGCCAACCCGTTCCATTTATTGGATGCCTTCCCTTTTTCTTCCCTCTCAAGTTTTCTTTTGTGAAAGATAGTTTACACGCACTTTTTTCCCACAAAAAGCAAGTCCTAAAGCCAAGACTTTAGAAATTCCTCTTTGTCTCATTTCGGTATCGTATTTCTTTTCTTGGATTTGTTCCAAAGCTTCCTTCGCTTTCTCTTCCAATTCTTCTTCTGTTTTTGCAACTTTACACTCCAAGATAAAGCCGGTCTTTCTCTTATCCTTCGGTTCTATCGAAATATCGTATCTTCCATAACCACTTTCCAAGTTAGAACGGATTTCATATTCTTTCGATAAGGATAAAATCATCCCCAAGACTAGATTATGATAATACTTTTCCTCTTGACCACCATCATAATAGCTGACATTGCTTCGCAAAATCTCTTGCAATTTCTTTTCAAAGATCGCAAGTTCTTCTTGCTTGAAAGCAGACATCATATCTTGAAAGTAATCCACTCCTCCTAAAAAACGATTTAAAAAACTCTTTTCAAAAAATTGATAAATTTCTTGATTCGGTATTTTCAACGCATAGCGATGATTCCCCATATTTTTTTCTATCTTTAAATAACCGCTGTGCACCAACAATTGCCAAATCTCTTGTGGATTTTTTAATTCTTGAAAGCTAAAAGAATACTCCAAAGTCTTTTGAATTTCTTTGCCTTGAAACACTGCCTGTAACTCTTCAAAAAGATTTCGATTCGCTTGCTCTAATACATCATAGATTAAGAAGTTATTGGAAGTGTTCACCCAATAGGCTTCCAATTTTTGATGGGAAATATAGTTAAGAATTGACCATGGATTATAAATCTCTGTCTTTCCAAAGCGGTATCCATCATACCACTCTTTCACTTCTTCCATTTTGTAATCCAAACCATAATCGTTTAAAGCCCTCTCTACTTCCTGTTCCGTTAAGCCGAAATAAGAGCTGTATCTCTCATCCAAAACACTATAGACTGCTAAATTATTTAAACCGGAGAAGATCCCTTCCTTTGCCACTCGCAAGATTCCTGTCATCACTCCCATTTGTAAGTATTCGTTATCTTTTAAGGCTGCACTGTAAAAATTACGGAAGAAAGAAATCGCTTCCTCATAGTAGCCATGTTCATACGCAGATACAATCGGAGTATCATATTCGTCTATAAGAATAACAACTTTTCGCTTGTAATGATAATACAAATACTTGGTGAAAGCCTTTAAGCTATCTTCATAATTTGCAGTTTCTTCCATAGAAAGAATCCTATCAAAATCTTTTTGATCTATGCGATTTAAACAGTCATATATATCAAGATGTTTATTATACAATTCTTTCATTTGATATTTCCATTTTAACAAACAGTCTTTCCATGACTTGTTCTTTAAATCCTTAAACGAAAGAAAAACCACAGGATATTTCCCTTGTTCTACCATATAGGGAGAATGTTCTATCTCCAAGCCTTGAAAGAGTTTTGCATTTTCTTCTTGATTTTGAATATCAAAAAAGTATTGTAACATCGACATATTCAAGGTCTTTCCAAAACGACGTGGTCTGGTGAATAATTTGACTTCTGCTCCATCTTTCATAATCTCTTCTATAAAAGATGTTTTATCCATATATAAATACTGTCCTTGAATGGCTTTTTGAAAATCTGCAACTCCTAAGGGAAGTTTTTTTCTTTCCAATGCAAACACCTCTCTTTCATCTTCTTCTTCCATATTTTACAAAAACTTTTGAGCTATCTTTACTTTTTTCCCACAAAAAGCAAGTCCTAAAGCCAAGACTTTAGAAATTCCTCTTTGTCTCATTTCGGTATCGTATTTCTTTTCTTGGATTTGTTCCAAAGCTTCCTTCGCTTTCTCTTCCAATTCTTCTTCTGTTTTTGCAACTTTACACTCCAAGATAAAGCCGGTCTTTCTTTTATCCTTCGGTTCTATCGAAATATCGTATCTTCCATAACCACTTTCCAAGTTAGAACGGATTTCATATTCTTTCGATAAGGATAAAATCATCCCCAAGACTAGATTATGATAATACTTTTCCTCTTGACCACCATCATAATAGCTGACATTGCTTCGCAAAATCTCTTGCAATTTCTTTTCAAAGATCGCAAGTTCTTCTTGCTTGAAAGCAGACATCATATCTTGAAAGTAATCCACTCCTCCTAAAAAACGATTTAAAAAACTCTTTTCAAAAAATTGATAAATTTCTTGATTCGGTATTTTCAACGCATAGCGATGATTCCCCATATTTTTTTCTATCTTTAAATAACCGCTGTGCACCAACAATTGCCAAATCTCTTGTGGATTTTTTAATTCTTGAAAGCTAAAAGAATACTCCAAAGTCTTTTGAATTTCTTTGCCTTGAAACACTGCCTGTAACTCTTCAAAAAGATTTCGATTCGCTTGCTCTAATACATCATAGATTAAGAAGTTATTGGAAGTGTTCACCCAATAGGCTTCCAATTTTTGATGGGAAATATAGTTAAGAATTGACCATGGATTATAAATCTCTGTCTTTCCAAAGCGGTATCCATCATACCACTCTTTCACTTCTTCCATTTTGTAATCCAAACCATAATCGTTTAAAGCCCTCTCTACTTCCTGTTCCGTTAAGCCGAAATAAGAGCTGTATCTCTCATCCAAAACACTATAGACTGCTAAATTATTTAAACCGGAGAAGATCCCTTCCTTTGCCACTCGCAAGATTCCTGTCATCACTCCCATTTGTAAGTATTCGTTATCTTTTAAGGCTGCACTGTAAAAATTACGGAAGAAAGAAATCGCTTCCTCATAGTAGCCATGTTCATACGCAGATACAATCGGAGTATCATATTCGTCAATTAAAATTACTACCTTTTGCTGATAATGCTCTTTTAACATTCGAGAAAGGATCTTAAGAGAATTTGTCAGTTCACTCATGTTTGATTTTTTAGTAATAATCCCTTTAAAGACAGGGATGTCAAATTCATTGGAATTTTCCAATAAAAAACGAAACGAATAAAAAAGCTCTGAAATGAAAAATCTAATGTCAGAAATCATTTCTTCCCAAGTGTTCCTTTTGGTATCCTTAAACGAAAGAAAAACCACAGGATATTTCCCTTGTTCTGCCATATAAGGAGAATGTTCTATCTCCAAGCCTTGAAAGAGTTTTGCATTTTCTTCTTGATTTTGAATATCAAAAAAGTATTGTAACATCGACATATTCAAGGTCTTTCCAAAACGACGTGGTCTGGTGAATAAAATGGTTTTTCCAATTTCTTGTTGTAATTCTTCTATCCATTTTGTTTTGTCCACATAATAGTAGTTGGCTTCTCTCAAAACTTTGAAATCGCTAATTCCATTCGGTAATCCTTTTTTTGCTTCCAAAGAAAACACCTCTCTTCCTTTTTTAACTTTATTATACCATGTAAAAAAAGAAAAACCATCCTTGTTTTAAAAAATTCCGGCTTTTCAAAAGAAAAAATACAGCCGGAAAGTTTCCCAAAGCTTCCATGACAAAAGTCGCGAGTACTTTGCCAAAATTCACACATCTTAGAAAACTCACTAAGTATTTTCAAGGCGATTCAATGGGAAAAGGGGCAATCCAATAATTTCAGATTGCCCCCTTTGTTAGAAAAATCCAACTATATCTTATCCGATATAGTCAGAGTAGAAAGTAAAAATATTTTAAAAAATCACTCGTAGACCAAGTCCTCCTCGAACATTTTGTCCCTTGGTATCATAACCAATGTTGGCTGTTACTCCGTATGCTTCATTATCTAGTCCAAGATGCAAATCTGTGCTTAGATTTCCTCTTCGATCTTCTTTTTCTCCTCGGATGTTAAACCAATCTGCATTGGTGTAGGCTACTCTTGCTTTGTTCTTTCCCTTTGCCACTTCTCCTAATTCATTGCTATAGGAAACTCCAACTCTTGCAGTCAATGCTCCTCGACTAGTCAAATAATGCTTGTATCCTGCTTCCACTCCGATTTCCGGTTTTACGGAATAGTAATCGTTGGCTTTTACTTCCAGTCTTACTTCTCCGTTCTTTTCCTTAATCTTTTGGAATCTTCCGTATTCCAATTTCAATTCTCCGTAAGGTTTTACAAAAGTAGATTCACTGGTTCTAAAGGTTTTACTTAGTTCATTATTGAAAGCAACCCCATACGTCCAGTATCTTGATTTTGCTTGGAAGATGTCATCCACTACCAAATATCTACGATGCATTTTATTTCTTCCTATAAAGATTTCTCCCGAGGTTGTCCAATTCAAACTGTTATTATGGTCATAGGCTCGAGATTTGAAGATTCCCAATTTTGCTTGTAGCATTTCTTCTTTCGATTTTCCGATATCTTTGAATTTCAATTCGTTATGAACCAAACCTGTATACCAACCTGTTGTATTTCCAAGTTGTACGGTTTCACTTTCGTGTAAGTAAGCAAATCCTTGGGCATGATTCGTATAATCAATAATTCCTGCCGTATCTGTGTTGTATTCTCCTCGCATTCCAAAGGCTTTTATCTTGTTAGAATCTTTGGACTTCGTATCCCATTCTTTCTTAAGATACTTCAATTCTTGATCCAAGATTTTTCCTGTTGCTTGGATTCTTTGTTGTACATTCGCATATTGGTGCCCCATCATTTCGTCGGTTGCTTGGAAGAACAAAATTCTTTCATTGTTTCCAATTCCGTTTAATTTTTGGAACAATTGATTTTCACGACTTCCTAATGCTTCCACTCCATATCGTTGTTCCAATCCGTCTAAGAAGTTATAAGTATCTTTCTTATCTACCGGGGTTGCTTGATTTCCTGCCCAAACGGTATAAGGGGCTTTTACCAGATAAGCACTTCGGATTGTGTAATCCGGTAATTGAGTAATAGATGCCATCCAATTCAAAGAACCAGAATAGATAGACCATTTTTCAATTCCTGATTTTCGAATCACTTCATTGTATGGTTCTATCATTTCTTGACTCAGTTGAATGTATTTGCTGTTGGTATATTTTGTAGCTTCCGTACCTATTATCAAATCAGCTTCCGTTAATCCAGGAAGTGCTCCAAGGTTTGTAATAGGTTTAGTATAATTAATTCCTGAAGTATTGATATACATTCCTATAGAAGACATTGGAATATCATTTGGAACTCTGTTAGGAATTGCTTGCACATCTACTATTGTTGGAGTTTTTACTATTCCATTTGTTATAATTGTTGCCTCTGGGGCTCCTGCAGGTGCATGAATTTTAACATCTCCCATTTCTTTACTCATATCTGCAGCTTCAATTTTCTTTGTAATATTAATACTTCCATAATTTTCGATAATAGCTCCATTGACATAGAATAATCCATATCCTTTGTCTGCATTGACATTGACAGTAGCTCCTGAATGATTTATAAATCGGCTCCCTTTCATCACTGCAACTCCTATTTGCCCCTTATTTCCACTTCCAACCGTGTAAATATGTCCATAGTTTTCTCCGGTTGCTCCTTCTTCAATGAACATTCCTATATTCTTCTTAGGAGCACTCACTTCAATATTTCCGTAGTTTATTGCCTTTGATCCTGTTCCTGTTGCATACATTCCTATGCTATCAGGAGTTGTTACTCGAATTGTTCCATGGTTTTCAATATTTCCAAGACCTCTTATAACTTTAATTCCTGAGTGAGGTGGATCTTCTTCAGCATATCCGGCAGCCATTCCAATTCCGTATCTTTTATTATCAGGATCTGTTATATCTGAAGCAGACACATTGATATCTCCATAGTTTTTTACAACACCAGGAGTTGAAGAAGCTCCTTTTAGATAACTGTAAATCCCTACATTTCCAATTCCATTTGCAAAATCGATATTTCCATAATTTTTCGTCGGACCGGAAACATAAAGTCCGTAATTTTCATCTCCGGCGGAAACTAAATGATTGTAATTTTCAATGTTTCCTGCCTGATCTGCAGAGTATAAGAAGATTGTATCCTTCCCTAATGATACATTTCCAGTATTTCCCGCATATCCGGTTGTCACCGTATTTCCTTGCCCTGTCATAACATAGCCGAAAGAACCGTCTCCTATTGTCATATCGGATGTTTTACTATTCAAAGTTTGATGATCTCCTGCAAGATATACCGCTACTCCTTCTTTATTTTTTCCTAAAGAAGCACCAATAGATAATTTCGCTCCATTTTCAATTGTTACTTCTCCTTCTTTCGAATAAATTCCTATTCCTCCCTCTCCAGCTGAAATTTCTGAAATTGCACCGGAATTGACATTTCCTCCGTATATTCCTATAGATTGTTTTCCTGCCACTACTTTACCATCGTTCACAATAGTGCTATTGATTCCATTGGCTGAAAAAATTCCCAAACTTGGATTAGCCGGATTAGAAGAATCTCCTATGGTGATGCTGCCACTATTTTTCATAATATGACCTGCAATCGTTACATTTTCCGAATGCATTCCTATAGATTGATCTCCGGTTAAAGAAATTGTTCCCGCATTTTCAATATTTCCCCCGGCTTTTTGAGACATTCCCACTGCTTTGCTGGAACTGCTTTCTATTGTCGCTCCGGTTTGGTTTTCTAATGTTCCACCTTCCGTACGCATTGCCAAAGAATTTTCTCCTACTTTGATATTTCCTTTGTTGACTCCGGTATTTTCGACTACATAAATTCCGGAACCGTTCTTTCCAATTTCAATCTTTCCGTTAGGCTCATTCGTAATTGATGTAGAAGATGCTGTTTTTGCTCCATACAAAGCGGAAGATCCATCACCGGTTAAAGAAATTGTACCTGCATTGGATACAGCCCCTCCATTTGTAGCATATACCCCCACCACTTTTTTATTGGTGGAAGAAATATTGGTTGCTGATTTTAAATTTACTGTAGAATGGTTAGCATTCATAAAAATTGTTTCATCATTTGCAACAGCTTTTGTATTTTCATAATTTAATGTACTATTTGTAGCATTGATATAGGTATAAGGATTGGTGGAAGTTAAAGTTAAGTCATCCTTGAAATTTGTTCCGGATGTTAAATTCACTCCCTCCAACACATAGGTAGCCGAATCTTTGTCGATAATAGCAATGCTTCCTCCTGTTCCTAAGAACTTGCTATTTAGACCTGCAATTTTAAATCCTGCCGATCCTTTTCCTATGGTATAAGTACCTGCCGTTACGTTGATCTCAGAAGCTGTTGCATTGACTCCCACGCTTCCTTCTTTCACAGAAATATCTCCGCTGGAATTTAATCTTCCATTTTTCATTAATATTCCACTGCTTCCAGTTACTTGTGAAAAATCAATGTTACCGGAATGGTTAATGATGGAAGTTGCTCCGGGATATGCTACAGTATCATTAGGAGCATAAATACCAAATAGCCCAGATTTTCCATTAATTCCTTTGATATTTCCACTATTAGTAATATTAATATGCTTTTCCCAAGCAGGAAGAGAAGAAGTGATTTTGTTTGTTCCCCAAATTCCTACACCGTTAGTCCCCAATTCAATGTCTCCGGAGTTTTCCAATTTCGAATTGGAAGCTCCGAATAAAGCGATACTGTTTTCCCCTGCTCCGTTGATAGCATCCATTTTAATACTTCCACTGTTGATTCCTGTTCCAAAGTCAACGACGATTGCAGTTCCTTTTTTCTTGGAGAAATCTATCGTTCCTTTATTTTCCACTTTTACAGTCGTATTATCCGCTGCTCCATCAAAATTAGCCTGTGCAATCGCGATATTTTGAGAGGAAGCATCCGTTCCTGTCATTTTTTTACCAGATTCCACAGTAACATTAGAATTCAAAAAATCTACTCTATAATATTTATCAATTGTCGCACCGGTATGATTATCTAAATTAACATCACTATCTATAGATAAAGAAGCTTTTGTTGCTTTATACGCTTTAAAATTCGGACTACTATTAATTGTGTCAATTTTGACATTACTTCCCAAAAAATTATTGATTTGACTAATATCCACAGTGCTTAATCCTATAGCACTTGTATTTGGACTTGTATTATCCAATACAAATAGAGTCGAATTTTCATCTAATGTTAATTCTATTTGATTTGATCCACTTCCAGTAAACATGGTATTTAATTTATCTGCAGTTTGCCCTGAGGTTGTTCCAGGGGTTGTATCTTTAAAGTAGAAAGCGGTCGCTTTATTCGTTAATTTCCCGGTTATAGGTCCCTGTAAAGCAAACTTTCCTTCTGCATTATTGCTTCCACTTGTATAGTTATAGAATAATAAAGTTCCATCTCCATCTGCTTCTAATTTGGTTGTTCCTCCTAATTTAATGATTGCCTTATCTGCAAAAAGACCTAAAGCTTTATTTTCTGCTCTCATGGTTCCGCCGGTAATCTCCGTGTTAGAAGAAGGATTTTTTGCATACAAAGTGATCGATTTTTCTCCAGAAGTCAAAAGTTTTCCACTTGTCATTGTAAATTTTCCTATATTATATACCCCTGTTACTTTAGTCCCGGATAAAGAAATCGTTCCTTGATTTCCTCCAGAAGATGCTGCATCATTTATAACCATCCCAACAACTCCGTTTAAACCGGCGTTTCCTTCAATCTTAGCATTGTTTGTATTTACAATCTCTGCTCCTAATTGAGAAAACATACCGATTCCCTTGGTTACATTGGAAAGCTTAATATTTTTGTCATTGCTAGCGACTGCCTGATGCGAATTCTCAGATTTTTGAGCAACCATACCAATATTTTCCGAACCACCAGTAATATTAATACTTCCTTTATTGATTGCTTCCGGAGTCAACGGAGCTGTGTCGTCTGTAGCAAAACTTCCCAAATCCACTCTCATTCCTATATTTTTAGTTCCACTAACTGAAATAGTTCCACTGGTATCATTGGTAATATTGTCATCTGATTTTAATATCATAACCATACCGGTATTTCCTTGCCCACCGGAGACTTCAATAGTTCCTTCATTTTTAACCTTATCTTTGTAGGCTCGAATAGCAGAGGTATTGGTTAATGAGGAATCTTCCAAGACAGCAATTCCCGAAGAAAGAGAATTTCCAGATCCATTATTTCCTTTAATATTGATGGTTCCTCCTGCATTAGAAAAAGTCATCTTTTCTTCTGATACTCTGGAAGATAATTTTAATCCATAACTTTCAATTCCACCCATATTTATTGTTCCATTATTTTGTACTGTAATATGCGTTTTGTCTGAGCCAGGAGCATATATTTGTATTCCGATGGAACTTTTTCCATTAAAATTAATGTTTCCACCATTATCGTTGATTAGTCTATAATCACTTAAACTTCTAGTATCATTATCTTCTGTCGTTAAAATCAAGCCTATTTTATATCCCATATATCCTCCGGGTGTAATTACATATCCCATATTATCTACTACATCCGGAGTTCTCGTAATAGGAATACTTCCCCCTCCTAACTTTGTAGAAAGATTTAGTGTTCCACTCGTAGAAGCCTCTATTTCTTCGCCACTTTTCTTTATTTTCCCTTTTTTATACCCTCCTATTAAATCATCTGTTTCTTCTACAATATCTGTAATAGTTCCGATATTAGAAACTTCTCTTACTCCTTGAGTGGTTGAAGCATAAATAGTATCTGTTTGTATTTCGAATCCGACCACTAGAGGTCCTTTCAATTTTACTATTCCTCCATTTTTTACCTTTCCATTAATTAGATTATCTAAAGTAGCCACTCTGGATCCTCCAACGAGAAATGCTTGCCCGTTATAAGGTCTTCCGTCAGCAGCTTCCTTATCTTTTTGAGATTGTGTTAAAGGATTGATGGAATCTATGGTTACATCCTGTTGAAAAGTTGCAATTCCTCCTCCTGTTCTTCCTGTGTAATCAAAAAATACTTTTAATAACGTATTCCCAGTTGAATCCCAACTATGTCTTAAGGATGGAGAATTAGTATTTGCAACTGTTAAAGTTTGATTTGAACTTGAATTAGTAAAAGAATTAGGAGTTCCGATATTTGGAACGTATGCTCCCCCATTTGTACCATTTCCACAACCTGTCATAGAATTACAAAAAGACCCTAATTTTATATTAAAAGTAGGTGGATTGGGTAGACTGACTTGAACAGGATCCGGTGCCACCGGATTAAATGGAGTGATCGCTACTACCGGCGGTGTTGGTGGAGTCGGTTCTCCGGGAATATTCAATATAGTTGGCGGATTAATCACTATCGTTGGAGAAGTTATACTGATAGGATTTTTTACCACTTCTTTTGGCTTAACTGAAGCCCCTAATTCTATTGATAAAACCGGTTCTTGTGCTACTGTAGTACTTGCTATCCCATAGTCACTTCTTAATCCTTCTCTTGCAGAAGAAGTTGCAGCATACGGGTCTGTTGATTTCGGTATTTCTCCATAGCGTAAACTATCAGGGGAAATATTTCTTACAAATAAATCATTACTTCTCGTAAAAATTCCTGCATAAGGATATTTTTCCTTCTTATCTCCTCTTCCATTGTAGCTTACTGACCAGTTATTATATAAATAATTCATTCCGAATTGCCAAGAACTCCACGGAGATTTTACCACTTGATCTCCTTGTTCCATTAATTGAATCAATTCTAATTTTGCACCGCTCAACAATTTATTGTTTTCCGCTCGCAACCTCTCGAAGCTTCCTGTCATACTTTCCAAAGATTGTCCTATTTCCGGTCTTGTCATCAAAACTACCTGTTCTGTTACCATCTCTTCTGCGAAAGCTTTCATTCCCAACATTAAAAAAACGATAGCCACTCCTGTGGAAAATGGAATCGACTTGTATCGTTTCGCCATCGCACGCAAGTGTTTTTCCATTTGATATAATGGATTCTTCATCTTTTTCACCTTCTATTATCTAAGAATTTATAAATCATATTATTATAATATATATTTCTCCATGAAAAATCAAGATATTTTAATTTAAAAACAAACATTTTGTATTGAAATAATATTTCCATCGTTTTATGAAATTTTGAGAAAAGAAAAAAAACAAAAGCAAAAGCCAAACTCTTTCAAGTCCAGCTCTTGCTTTCTTAATTCTTTTGGAAACTCTTATTTAGTATCCTTCTATTTTTACTGCTATTACAATTTCATATAGTATTCGATAATATTATAAATATGGTCTGCAGCTCTTTGGTAATAGTTGATAATATCCGAGAACTCCGTATTCAATCTGGAAGGAATGATATTTTCCGTATTGTCTTTGAAGTGTTCCTTTCGCTTCATCTTGCAGAAGTTTTTAATTTCATTGTATTCGTCAATTCCATCAGAAAAATACTTCATTTCTTTGCTTTCATAGCCATGATGAATATGTTGAAAGAATTTCACAATTTTATCATTTAAATCCTTCAAAATTTCTACTCGAAACCCTTCAATCAGGATGTTATGTTCCTGCAATTTTTCGATAGAGTCCCCAATTCTTCCAATATAGTCACTAATGGTTTCATATTCATCGCAAACCAGTAAATTTCTTCTGGTTTTTTCAATATACTCCTGATTTAAAGTTCGATTCAAAAGAGCATAATTCACGTTATTGATTTCCTTTTCATACAGATCCAATTTGTCTTCCACTTCATTGATTTCTGCCACATTAACAGATATTTTTTCAGAGTCTTCATACAATTCTTCCAAACGGAAGAAAATATGTTTAATGTATTTTCCCATGGTCAGTACTTCGTTCTTGGTTTGATCAATAATTACGGTAGGCAACATTTTTCCCATGGCGGAAAGCTTGGTAACCTTCATTTCCCCTTCTTCCATGTTTTCATCATTTGGTACTACTTTTTGTAAGAATGTATCAAACATACCTATAAAGGGAATCAATAAGATAACATTACAAATATTGAAAAAAGTATGAGCGGAAGCAATCGCCGCTCCCATATGATGCATCGGATCCAAAATATTCTCCAAAGCGAATAAATAGTAAGGGAAAATAGCAGTGACCCATAGCACTCCGATGAGATTGATTAAAGTATGAGCATAGGCTGCCCGTTTTGCATTGGAAGAAGCTCCAAGGGAAGCCAATAAGGCCGTAATTGTCGTTCCTACATTTTCTCCCAGCACCAAAGCTACCGCCGTCGGATAATCAATCAAACCTTGACTTGCCAAGGTAATCGTAATCCCCAAAGTAGCAGCGGAAGATTGCACAATTCCGGTAATAGCGGCTCCCACCAAAGCTACTTTTAACACTCCCAAATAGGAATTGGCTTGAAAGGCTTGAAACATGTTCACAAATTCCGGTAAGTCCCGTAAAGGTCGCAGCCCGTCACTCATAAGCTGTAATCCCAAAAAAATAAATCCGAAGCCCATCAAAGTTCGTAAACGAATCTTGATCTTATCTTCCTTTTTAAACATTAAGAGAATGGCGGCGACTCCCACAATTGGCAAACCGTATTTTCCAATATTCATGGCAAGTAACCAACCTGTAATAGTAGTCCCGATATTCGCTCCTAAAATAATTCCTAAGGCTTGTTTTAAGGTCAACAAAGATGCATTGACAAATCCAATCGTCATCACGGTACTGACCGAAGAAGATTGTACCAAAGCGGTTATGAGAATCCCTGTAAAAATTCCCAGTACCCGATTGGTCGTTAAAGTTGCCAAAATCTTTTTCAAACGTGGTCCTGCAATTTTCTGCATTCCGGAGGACATATTATCCATTCCCAACAAAAAAATTCCCAGTCCTCCTACAACGGTACATAATACCTGAAAATACATATAACCTCCTGATATTTTTCTTATCCTGCGATTCTTGCTCCATTGTTTTCCAAAGCCAGATGAATCTCTTCCTGATGTTCTTTATCTCTACATTCTACGACCAAGTCCACTTTTACTTCCGTAATTGCTAGAGATGCTCTATATTTTGTCTGACTGATATAGATAATATTGGCATTTTGCTCATGAAGAACCCTTGTCAACTTCTCCATTTCTCCCGGTTTGTCTGAAATATATACGGTAATTTCATGACGTTGTCCATTCAATACCAAGGCCTTATTTACAATTTTTTCAATAAAGTTCATATCTACATTTCCACCTGAAATCACAGCACAAACTTTCTTTCCTTTCAAATTGACTTTTCCTGCCAATAAGGCGGCGACCCCGGAAGCCCCTGCTCCTTCCGCCACTAATTTGCTCTTTTCCAACAAATAGAAAATTCCCTGTACAATTTCATCTTCCGTGACGGTAATCACTTCATCCACATATTTTTTTACCAATTCCAAGGTTTTACATCCCACTTTTCGCACCGCAATTCCATCTGCAATCGTAGAACATTGCTCAATATCACAACATTCTCCTTTTTCCAAAGCAAGCGTCATCGAGGCCGCCCCTGCCGCTTCCACTCCGATCACCTTTACTTCCGGTTTTAAAGATTTTATCGCTGTGGCAATTCCTGCCAGGATTCCTCCACCCCCGATAGGAACCAAAACGGCATCGACATCGGGAAGTTGTTCTAAAATTTCAAGTCCGATCGTTCCCTGTCCTGCTATCACTTCCTCATCATCAAAAGGGTGTAAGAAAATAGCTCCTGTTTCTTTTTGAATTTCCAAAGCTTTTTGATAGGCATTGTCATAGACCGCTCCATGTAAGACAACTTCCGCTCCATATTCCTTTGTCGCTCGTACCTTAGACAAAGGAGCTCCCGCTGGCATTACAATGGTTGCTTTAATCCCCTTTGCCGTTGCTCCTAACGCCACTCCTTGAGCATGATTTCCCGCCGAAGATGCAATAACCCCACATTTTTTTTCTTCCTCTGACAAATGTGCGATTTTATTCAAAGCTCCTCGAAGTTTAAAAGATCCTGTTTGTTGTAAATTTTCCAATTTAAAATAGACATCGTTTCCTGTCTGTACTCCTAATTTTGGACAATTCAATATCGGGGTCTTTCGAACGGAATCTCCAATACACTTTTTTGCTTCTTGAATTTTTTCCAGTGTTACCATACTCTTTCTCTCCTTTTTTATTTTTTTGAAATAACATTGTATTTTTTTAATAAGAAGGCGGGATGATAGGACTGCTTTGCCTCTCGAAGTCCTTCCTCTCCAAAATCATCCTCCCGATTCACATACTGATATTCTAAAAAATGTTGTTGTAAAAATAGGCTGTTTAAAATCTGATAACTTCCCACATAGTCTGCAATTGCCTTTTCAATATGAATCAATACATAGTCCTGATCCAAGATCTCTCCCAAACTGAATCCTACAATCTCTTCGTTTACCTTTAAAACGGAACCTTTCAGCTCCAAGACTTCAAAATGATCCAATAACGACAGAATTCCTATATTTTCATTTCGTAATACTTCTTCTTTTTCACATTCTCGACAGAAGCACCATTGGCTCTGAAATTTTTTGACTTCCTCCAAATTGGCAAGCGTGATTTCTTCAAAACGAAAATCCGGATAGCTTCTTTTGAATTTACTGATATGATTTTTCTTTTTGGCAAATTTTCTTCCTTTTAAAAAGGCAAGATCCTCGACACGATAGACATAGTCGAAAGAATCTCGAACTTCTTCAAATACATAATCATCTTTTAATACTTCCATCCAATAGTCTGAAACATAACAAATGGGAGCTCCTTCCTCCAACATACTGTCCATTTGTCTTTTCATCGCCGCTATATTTCCTTCGCTTTCTTCCTTAGGAATCGGCATAAAATAGTATATTCGGTCATTATAGTATCCCCGTAAACAGAGTACGTCTTCTATTTCCCGATATTCAATTGTTTCCCCGCGACTCCAAAGAAATAAATTGGTGAAAGCAAAATCACAAATATGAAAACGATGTTTGGTATAAGCATCGATCACTTCTTTGCTTTCAATTTCTAGTTTTTTCCACATATCCACTATTTCGCCTCTCTTATTTTGCCAATCGATATATTGCTTCGATAAAAATAGGTAGTAAAATATCTAATTTATCAATTTCCAAATACTCATCTTTTTGATGCATCAAATCTTTTTGCGATTTTAAAAGTGCTCCAAAAGCTACCGCATTCGTTGTTTGCTTTGCATAAGTTCCTCCACCGATAGCCACAGGCTCGGATTCATAATCGCCGGTTATTTCTTGATACACCTCCATTAAGGTTTTCACTAAAAAACTGTCTTTCGGAAAATACAATGGTTTGGTATTGGAATATAGTACAAAGTCAAATCCGGCAGCTTCCACTTTCGGTTTCATGGTATCAATCACTTTTTGATTATCGACCAATACCGGGCATCGCATATCAATGCAAATTTCCAATTGATTATCTTCCAAAGAAATCATTCCAACATTCAAACTTAAATTTCCGGACTCTTCATCTGAAAAATTAACACCGAAAGAAGCTCCGTCCGTCTCCATTTTAAAATATTTTTTGAACAGTTCTACCAATTCTCGAAATTCTTCATTATGAATCTCACAATCCTTTAAGTAGTCAAACAAAACTTGAATCGCATTCACTCCCAAATGCGGTTTTGCCCCATGAGCGGCAACTCCTTGCACAAAGACTTCCGAAATTCCGTCTTCTTCTTCCACTTTCACTCTTTCTTTGCTTTCCAAACCGGATACCAAAGCACTCGGAAAATTTGCTCGAACTTTCTCCGCCACGGAGTTGAACGCATTTCCTCCTCGAAGCATCACCTCTTCCAAGGTTTTAAATTTTTTCACAATTTTAACGCGAACTGCTCCTTTTTCCGCAAAGGTTACCGGAAAAGAACTGTCCGGAGTAAATGCATAATCCGGATGAGGCATTTTCAAAGTTTGAAAATAATGCTTCAAACAAGCACTTCCGCTTTCTTCATCCGCACCGATGATCATTCGAATTTTTCGACGTAAAGGAATTTTCAAATCTTGCAGAGCTTTCATACAATAGAGACACATCATCGCCGGTCCTTTATCATCTAAGGTTCCTCTTCCAAAGATTTTTCCATCGGCAATTGTTCCGCTAAAAGGAGGATAGGTCCAACCCTCTCCCACAGGCACCACATCCACATGAGCTAAAATTCCTAAGGTCTCCTCTCCCTCTCCCATATCAATATGCCCTGCATAATTATCAAAATTTTCTGTATGGAAGCCTAATTTTTCTGCATATTCCAAAAAAGCATGTAACGCATTGGCAGGTCCCTCTCCAAAGGGTTTTCCCTCCAAAGCTTCCGATTTTACACTCGGTACTCGTATCATTTCTTGAATTCCTTGTACTACATCATCTTTGTATTTCAATATTTCTTTTTGTAAGTTCAATTAAATCCCTCCTATCTTAAAGTTTTGATGAGTTTCCTCTTGTACTGTTCTATATTTTTTGTATAAAAATCTGACATATTCATATTCAAATGGAGAATTCGTTCCATAAAACCGGAAAGGAACTCTTGATTTTTTATCAATCGCGGAAAGCGGAAAGCTATATCTCCTAGGAAGAGAAATTTCTATCCTGCCTACTAAATTATTATCCACAACAATCCCAAAGGCATCTCGTAAATAGCTCGGTCCTAAAAGAGGAAGAATTAAGTAAGGCCCTCTAGGAACTCCATAATGGGCTAGTGTCAACCCAAAATCTTCATAGGGCTTCGGCATTCCCAAAGCACTTGCGACATCAAAAAGCCCTCCCAAGCCTAGAACCATATTGATACTCAAGCGTCCCAAAGAACGCAAAGCCTTTCTCCCCTTTGTCTGTGCCAAAGCATTCCCTAAACTATTTATATTTTTTGTATTATCGAAGAAATTACTAATTCGATGTTGTACAAAAGCTGGAATGATTTTCTGATACCCCTCTACGATAGGTACAAAAAAATATTTATCAAAGCCATAGTTAAAATGATATACTCTACGGTTAAAAGCTTCCCAAGGGTCATAGTCTCCAAAATAGTCCGTGATTTCTTGTACCTCATCCTTTTCTAAAGGATTGTTTTCCGGAGTTTCTGCTATCATCGAAACGGAAAGAAAAGAGAAAAGTAACAGAAAAAATAGTTTAGTTTTCATTCACAAACACCCCCTCTTTTAAGAAACGTAACATGACTTGTACATTCGGTGTATAAAACATATTTCCGCAATGACCTCCTTTGGAATAGACAAATACTCTATTTCCCATCGTATTTCTCAAAAAGGAAAGATCTTCTTTCGAAAGGATCAATTCGTCCTCATTCGTAACTGCCACAATTTTAGGACTGTGTTTTAAATAGTCCTCTATTCCATGTAAACTGGATTCTACAATCAATTTTTCTTTAGAATAGGCAGCACCTAACTTTTCCTGATAATGCGGTAAAGCTATCTTATCTACATAGCTTCCAAAATCTGCAAATTTAATTTTTACAAAATAAGATAGCATCGGACTGAACTTCTTGATCTGCTCATCCACCTTTGTATATACTCCTGTTTTCGCTAATAAATCAGACACATAATTCAAGTCAATAGCATTTATACGAAATGCTAAACCTACCAAAGCTGCCTTTTGCAAATCGGAAAAATGATTTCCCTGAAAATACTGATAAATCCCTTCCGAAGTCAAGCCTGTATATTCATTTTTTGCTTCTTCCTTTACTTTCATCAAAAGAGCTTCTAACATCTTTTCTAAGTTGCTCACTTCATTGCCAGTCACCTGATTTAAGTATTGATCCAACTGTCTGGCAGAAGAATACAGGTTAACGGCAGGATTTACCATAAATACCCTTTTAAAGTTGAAAAATTGCTCTTTTTCATCCAACTTGCTTAGAAAAGCGGCATTCGTAGCTCCTAAACTATAGCCCGTTAAAAAGAAATCACTTACCTCAATTTCCTTCTCCACAAGTTGATATGCTTTTTTCATAATCTCATACATATCCTTACTATCTTTTTCTAATAAACCGGGAACATGAAAGCTAGAAGCACTTGTAATAAAATTTACCGTCATTTGAGAAGAAATGGAAATAATATGGAAACCGGCATCATATAAAATCCGTTGGAACAATTCCATTCTTCTCGAGTTATAGTCAGAACCCGTCCCTGCCAACAAAAAAATCAAAGGTGCTTTTTGTTTTTGTTTCACCAAAGAAAAACGAAATTTATGATGATTCCATAAATTTTCCGGTAATTCTCCCTGTTTCTTTGTTGGAATTTCATAATTTTTCTTAGGAATTTTTTCACTCACTCCCTGCATCATTATCATAGAACTTCCTATAATAGTAGCATCATATGGATTTGGAAAAGGATAGCTTTCATACCATTTCTCTATTTCTGCTTCTGTATTTCCGTATAAAGAAAGAGAAAACAGAAATAAAATACTGCACAATACTTTTTTCATCTTCACTCCTTAAAATATTTCTTAAAATAATGAAATTTGATTCGTTTCATTCATATTTTCTATAATTTTTAAATCTTTCATTTTTTCTACAATGGTTTGAGAAACCTTCGTCCTTTTCTTAAAATCCTCGATGGAAATAAAACTTTCTTTTTGTCGTTCTTCTAAAATGTTATCAATGACTGAGCCTCCCAGTCCTGCCAAAGCAATTAAAGGAACTCGAATTTTATCTCCCTCAATCAAAAATTTCTTTCCGGCAGAATGATATAAATCAATGGGTAACAATTCAATATGTCTTGCTTCCATTTCGATCATGACTTCACAAAGAGCTTGTTCCGCCTTTTTCTTGACATCCAATTTTCCTTCTTTAGAAAGTTCTTCCAATCGATTTCTTGCTTTCTCCGGAGTTCCCAAGGTTTCAAAATTAAAATCTTCCGCCTTTCTGGATAGATAAGCCGCATAAAACGCCAAAGGATAGTGTACTTTAAAATAAGCAATTCGGATTGCCATCATAACATAGGCAACAGCATGTCCTTTTGGAAACATGTATTTAATTCTACGACAGGACTCAATATACCAATCTTTGACATTTTTTTCTTTCATCAAATCAGAATATTTTTTCCAGCCTTCCAAATCCTTACTTGGCTTTCCTTTTCGAACAAACTCCATGATTTTAAAAGCGGTTCCTTTTTCAATTCCCTGATCAATCAAATAGTTCATAATGTCATCCCGGACCGTAATCACTTCAGAAAGGGTTGCCTGTTTCTGTCGAATAAATTCTTGAGCATTGTTTAACCAAACATCCGTTCCATGGGATAAACCAGAAATCCGAACCAACTCCGCAAAGGTAGTCGGTCTGGTATCCAACAACATTTGTCGTACAAAAGGAGTTCCAAATTCCGGAATTCCAAAAGTTGCCACTTCTGAACCAATTTGTTCCGCAGTGACTCCTAACGATTCCGTACCGGAAAAAATCTTTAAGGTATCCGGGTCCGACAGAGGAATCTCATAAATATCCAAGCCAGTGTATTCCTGCAATAATTTTATGGTTGTCGGATCGTCATGGCCTAAAATATCCAATTTTACTAATTGTTCATCCATAACATGATAGTCGTAATGTGTGGTAATCGAATCACTCGTTTCATCATTGGCAGGCTTTTGCACCGGACAAAATTCAAAAATAGTATGATCAGCGGGAACAACAACCATTCCTCCCGGATGCTGTCCTGTCGTTTTCTTTGCTCCCTCACACTTTTTAGCCAGTCGTACCACTTCTGCCTGACTGATGGCTATACCGTTGTCTTCAAAATATTTTCGGACATACCCTGCCGCATTCTTTTCTGCTAGGGTAGAAATGGTTCCTGCCTTAAATACGTTTTCTTTTCCAAACAGCTCTTCGCAATATCTATGAATTTCCGATTGATATTCTCCGGAAAAATTGAGGTCAATATCCGGTACCTTATCCCCGTTAAAGCCCATAAATACTTCAAAAGGGATCGAATATCCGTCTCGTTTGTACATTTGATTGCATTTTGGACACCTTTTTTCCGGCAAGTCAATTCCCACTCCCTCCCGTTCGATAAACTCTGCATGTTTACAGTCCGGATTGGTACAAATATAATGGGGATACAAAGCATTTACCTCAGTAATTCCCATCATAAAAGCCACTAAAGAAGAACCTACAGAACCTCGAGATCCCACTAAATATCCATTGTCCAAAGATTTTTTTACCAATTTTTGTGCAGAGAGATACAAGACGGAAAATCCGTGTCCAATAATTGCATTCAATTCTCGTTCCAAACGTTTTGCGACAATTTCCGGTAAGGGATTTCCATAAATACGATAGGCTTTTTCATAAGTCATTTCTCGTACTGTTTCCTCTGCATTTTCAATGGAAGGAGGATAGAAGCCGTCCGGAATTGGTTTGATCCCTTCCACTTTTTCTGCAATCTTGTTTGTATTTTTCACCACAATTTCTTTCGCAGCTTCTTCTCCTAAATAGGAAAATTCTTTCAATAATTCTCCGGTACTGCGAAAATAAAAACCGTTGTCTGTTTTGTAGGCTTTCGCTCCATGTACCATTCCACTCCCATAGAGCAAAATCGTTCTTATTTTTGCTTCTTCAGGATCTAAATAATGGACATTGGAACTTCCTGTCACAAGGATTCCTTTTTCCTTAGCGAGAGAATAAAAGTATTGATTCATCGCTTCAATATAAGAATTTCCTGAAATTAAACCCGTCCCGTTGTACTCTATGTTTTCCGCATAGGCCTGTCTCGGTAACAATTCAATATAATCATAGAAAGAAATTTTTTCCGGAATTCTGTCTATATTTCCTGTCGAATAATCATGAAACAATTCGCTGTCATTGATGGAATGTCCCGTTAAAGAGCAACCTACCAACAATCCTTCCCGGTATTTTTCCAAAGCCGATTTCAAAACTCTCGGTTTTCGATTTCCAAAATGATATAGATGGGCATCCGATACCAAACGATTCAAATTCTCAAGTCCCTGTCTATTTTTTGCCAACAACATGATATTTCTTGTATTTTGTTTCTTGGTGTTGACAGGAAAAGCTTCCTGCATTTGAGATAGTTTTGTAATGCCTCGTTCCAAATATTTATCCAAGAAAATCAAAAACATATTTCCGGTCGCTTGACAGTCATCCACTGCCCTGTGATGATTTTCCAAAGACAAACCCAATTTTTTATTCAAAGGTCCCAATCCAAATTGCTTTAACTCAGGATATAAATCCTTTGCCATTTGTAAGGTGTCTATAAAAGCAGGATTAAAATCGGAATATCCGTACTTTTTGCATTGTTGCTTTAAATATCCGATATCGAAATCCGCATTGTGAGCCACTAAAATACTTCCCTGTATAAATTCTAAAAAGTTAGGAAGAACTTCTTCCAACTTCGGTTCATTTTGTACCATGCTGTCTGTAATATTGGTAACATCTACAATATTTTGAGGAATGCTTCGTCCCGGATTGATCAGTTGTGAAAAACGATCGACAATTCTTTTTTCTACAATTTTAACCGCTCCAATTTCAATAATTTTTCCCTCATGAGAGTTAAATCCCAATGTTTCCAAGTCATAGACGACAAAACTCGCCTTTTCCAATTCCTGATCTTCTCGAAGATTATGAACCATCGCCAAGGTATCATCTACCATATAAGCTTCACAACCTAAAATTGCTTTTAAGCCATTCTCGGAAGCTGCCTTGTGAGCTGCCGGAAACGAGTGAACCACCCCATAATCTGTGATCGCTACCGCAGAATGTCCATATTGTTTCGCTCGCTTGATGATGTCGGAAACTTCTGTGACTCCTACCATTTCACTCATTTTGCTATGAGTGTGAAGCTCCACCATCTTTTCTTCTTCGTTGTCCTCTTTTTTCTTTTTGTTTTTTTCCAAACGATTGATTGCCTGTATCATAATAACTTTTTCATTTTGAGCATAGCTGTCAATTTGCACCTTTCCTTCCACTCTGACATAGTCATGCTTCGCAATTTCTAAACTTTCCTCTTTCTTTAAAAATAATTTGGCAGCAACAGAATTTGTTTCATCGGTAATCCATAGGATTTTCAGAATATTCCCTGTCGAAAGCTCTCTGTCTTCCAAAGAGAAAATTTCCCCTTCCACAATACAGGTATCTTCTTCCATGACTTCTCCGAAATCTTTCATTGCAATCGGAGTCCCTTTAATTTCTCTCGTTTTGTTTCTGGAGAAGCCTCCATTTGTTCGCTTTGAAAATTCACTCGTTTGTTGTAAGGAAAGAGTCTTTGCCGCCGCCTTTGCAGCAATTTCACTTTGTTCCTGAATTGCTTTCTCCTCTATTTTACGAATTTCTGCTTTTCTTTCCTTTTCCCGATGCAAATTTTCTGCCGTGAAATCTCCTTTTTCAATATGAACGGAATATTGTCGCAGTCCATACTCATAGAGTACTGCCTCCAATTTTTGACTTCCATGTCCATCCTCAATAATTTCAATTCCACAATCCGTATTGACCTCCAAATAAATGTCATTTTCCTCAATAAAAATTCGATAACTGCATAGGAAAGACTTAAATCTTGGCTCTGTTTTTCGTAATCTTTGAATCGCAAGATCCACGATATTTTTCAATGCTTCTTTCGGAATATGAGAATCTAAAAGTTTCGAACTAAATTCAATTTTAATATCCCGTCCAAAGGTAATTTGTAAATCCTGGTACAATCGTTCCAACTCGGAAATCGCAAGATACGTCGGAAGAATGCAAAAAACACGCAGTATGTTTCTTCGTTCTGAATAACGAATTTCCTCCAACTGTATGAATTGGATTCCTAGTCTTTCCAACAATTCTTTTCCAGGCTTCATCCTGATTTCTTTGCTTGACATTAGTTCTCTCCCAATAAACGATCTATTATAATAGCCACTGCCGCTCTCACGGATAAGTGGTTGTACTTTGCATTTGCTCGAATAGGTTCCAGAATATAATTCGACATTGCCATGACTTCATCGGTAAGTCCCCAACCTGTTCCAAACAGTAATAAATAAGGCTGCTCTTCCACTTCAAATAGCTTCTCCTGCAGAGAAGAAAAAGAAATGGTATTTGGAAAGCATCTGGCTGAAGTTGTAACAATTTTAGGTCGTTTTCCCTCTACATTTTCAATTTCTTGTATCACTTCTTCTATGCTCTCCGCCACTCTTGTTCGCAAAAAAGCTTCTTCTCTATCTTTGTTATAATTTCCTCCAAAGCCCTCTTGCCAATATCCTAAAATTCTCTCCGTTAACTTTTTTTGGGCATCTGCCGGTACCACCAAACGATAACCTTTGATGTCATAAGTACTACAAGTTCTTGAAATATCATGAATGTCAAAATTTGTCACCGAAGTACAAACAACCTCTCTTCTTTTATTGTACACCGGATAATGTACTAAAGCTAAATAAATTTGTTTTCTCATTTTTTAATTAACTCTCCTAAAATTTTCTTTTCCTGTTTGGTCCAAACTCTGCCTTGTAAAAGCTCCGGTCTTCTTTCCAAAGTTCGTTTCACACTCTGGTAAAATCGCCATTCCTCTATCTTTTTATGATGTCCCGACAAGAGTACCTCAGGCACTTTCTTCCCCTCATATTCCGCCGGTCTCGTATATTGAGGATAATCCAAAAGTCCTTGAAAAAAAGAGTCATTCTCATAGGATTCCTTACGAATCACTCCGGGCAACAGACGAATAATACTGTCCATCATGACCATAGCGGGAAGTTCTCCTCCTGTCAGGACATAATCTCCAATCGAAATCTCCATATCCACCTTTTCTTCTATCACTCTTTCATCGATCCCCTCGTAATGTCCTGCAATGATGACCAATTCCTCTTCATCTGCAAGCTCCAAAGCCATTTTTTGTGAAAATGTTTCTCCCTGCGGAGAAGTATAAATGACTTTTCCGGAGCAATCTGCAATGGCACGAAAAAGAGGTTCCGGTTTCATCACCATTCCAGCACCTCCTCCGAAGGGCATATCGTCTGCCTGTTTATGTTTGTCATAACAGTAATCTCGAATATCCCGAATGACAATCTCAACTTTTCCCGTTTCAATCGCTCTTCCAATGATACTTTCTTTCCGAAAAGCGGAAAAAAAATCCGGAAATAAGGTTAACACGGTTATCTTCATCTTACTTCCTCTTCTCTTCTTTCATTCCCTCTAATAGTTCCAAATAGATTTCTCCTCTTTCAAAATCGACTCTTTTGACAAAAACGGGAGTATCCGGAACCATGGTTTCATAGTCTTCCGATTGAATGACCAGAATAGGATGAGCTGCCGTTTCGAAAATTTCTTCCACCCTTCCGATTTCTTCTCCCGAGTCTGCTTCCTTTGCCAACAATCCGATATAGTCGCTCAGAAAAATATCCTCCTCCGTATATCCCAACAAATCTCTTCGTACTTCCAGGAAGGCATTTCGTAATTTAGAAGCTTCCGCCTTATTTTTAATTTCTTCAAACTGAAATACCCAGCTTTCTCCAAGCAAATACTCTATTTTTTTAGGAGTAAGTAATATGGTTTCCCCTGTTTCCAAGCGAATCATGCATTTATTTCCCAACAATTTCGGAAGTTCTTCCAAAGCGGATTTCACTTTTACCGCTCCTAAAAGATGATGGGTTCCTAAAATTCTACCTGCTGTTAAGAGTTTCATCTTCCTCTCCTTAATCCAAAAATTCTACGTTGACATTCAATTTGTCTTTGACTCCCGCTGCCTGCATCACACCTCGGATAGCACTGGCGGTAAGTCCATTTTTTCCAATAATTTTTCCCATTTCCCCTTTGGCAACTCGAATTTGGAACGTGACCGTAGAGTCAATGACTTCATAGCTCACTCGAACTTCTTCTTTTTCCTGCACCAATTCCTTTATGATATAATTCATTAAATATTCCAATCTTTCCATGCTCTCCTCCTAATTTATAATCTTCCGCTCCAAGTTCCCTCGGAAAGGATTTCCAAAGAAACCCATTTTTTTCCTAAATCTTCCAACATTTCTCTCACAAAGTCTTTGAAATCTTCTGTCAATACGATGCTGAGCAAGCCCGTTTTTGAATCTAAGGTCCGAACAACGCCAACTCCCTCATAGGCCTCCATAATTTTATTGATAAAATCAATATCTTCCACCTTGCTTCGCAATAAAAATTCATAGCTCTTACTCTCCAATTGAACTCCTTTCCAAAGTCTCTATGACGGAAAACCATTCTTGCAGAGATAAATTTTCCGCCCTTTCATTTTCTGCAATTCCAAGTTTTATCAGGCTCTCTTTGATTTCCGTTTTGCTAAAACCTAAACTCGAAAAATTATTGACCAAATTTTTCCGTTTATTCCAAAAACCCGCCTTCACATATTTAAAAAACAGCTCTTCGGGGATTTGCTTCACAATTTCTTCCCGCTCCTTCATATGAATTCCGATAAAGGCGGAATCCACCTTCGGGACAGGAGTAAAATATTCTTTGGGAATGGTAAACAAATATTCCGCTCTTGCAAAATACTCCACGGAAAGTGTCAAAGCACTTCTTTCTCTTCCTCTCTTTGCACAGATCCTCTCTCCCACCTCTTTTTGCACCATGAGAAATGCTGCCGGAATCAGAGAACGATGCTCTATAATTTTTTGAATAATCGGAGAAGTAATGTAATAAGGAATGTTCGCCACCACTTTTGTTCCCTCTTCCATATATTTTGAAAAATCGACTTCCAAAACATCTCCCATAATCAAGCGATAGTTTTCATTTTTTCCGAACTTTTTTTCCAAGATAGGCTTCAAGTCCTCATCAATTTCTATATTTACAACAGACTTCGCCTCTTGCAGCAACAACTCCGTCAGGGCTCCCTCTCCAGGTCCAATCTCTAAAATGTTGTCCTGCTTTTGCACCTCAGAAACTTCGAGGATTCTTGCAAGAATCTCCGCCTGCTTCGTTAAAAAATTTTGTCCATATTTTTTTTTATGCTGAAATGCCATGCAAACTCCTAATTTTCTTCAAATACGATCGTGCCGATATATGGTAGATTCCGATATTTTTGATCATAATCCAATCCATATCCCACCACAAAGGCGTCCGGAATCGTAAAGCCTATATAATCTCCTTTTAAATCCACTTTTCTTCGTTCCGGTTTGTCCAATAAAGTACAGATTTTAATTTTCGCCGCTCCCTTGGCATATAAAAATTCTTTGACATAATTTAAAGTCAATCCGCTATCGATAATATCTTCAACAATCAAAAGATTTTTCCCTTTGATATCAAAATCCGTATCTTTTAAAATTTTAACAACCCCTGAAGTCGTTGTTCCACTTCCATAACTGGAAACGCTCATAAAATCAATTTTCAAATCTAAATCGATTTCTTTCATCAAGTCACTTAAAAACATGACGGAACCCTTTAATAAGCCTAAAAAAATAACTTCTTCTTCTCTATCTTGATAATCCTTTTCAATTTCTTTTGCCAACTCTCGAATTCTTTCTTCCACTCTTTCTCGTGTTATCATCGTTTCAATTCTATAGTTCACTCAACCTGTCCTCCTTAAAAATAAAGCTTCTTTTTCTTCCTCAATCATATCATTTCATTTTGTATTTAGCAAGTATTTATTGATATTTTCAAGGAAGTATGTTATGATAAATGAGAGAAAAATTCATCTTTTATGAAGGAGTTTATTTCATGGATTTTAGAAAAAATATTTTATTATATTTGGGACTTTTTGTCCTTATTTTCTTTTCTTATAAAGTATTCACAAGATATTATTTTCATGATTTTTTACATGAAGTACCTGCTGTGATTGGTCTTTCCGAAAAAGAAGCTAAAAAATTACTCTCAAAAAATGATCTGGAAATCAAAGTGATGGGAGAACAGTATTCTCATTTACCGGAAGGGCAAATCGTAGTACAGAACCCGAAAGAAAATTCTGTCGTAAAATCTGGAAGAAGAATTCAAGTATGGCTCAGTCGAGGACAAAATTTATTGCAAATTCCTTCCTTGATTGGTACAAATTTACTGACTGCTCAATCTTTAGTCCAACAGCAGGGATTGATTATCGATAAAATTACTTATATTCCAAAAGATTTACCTTATAATGAAATTTTAGCAACCGATCCCGATTTATCAAAACCTGTTGCAAAAGGAAGCAAAATTTCTTTCTTAGTTAGCGGTTCAGCAAGTTCTAGCGATTTGAATTTAAAAGTTCCTGATGTGATTGGTTATCCCGTCGAAGATGCCAAATTTATCTTGGAAGCCGAACAATTGCTTTTGGGAAACATCATCAAAAAGCCAAGTGAAGAAACAGAAGCCGGCATTGTTCTTGGGACAAGTATTCCAGTAGGAAGAAACGTGAATTTATCTACAAAAATTGATTTGATTGTAAGTGAGTAGGGAGGTTTTACTATCAGAGGAGTCGTTATCCATAAAATTCAAGGATTTTATTATGTAGAAGCGGAGCATCAAATATTCGAATGTAAACTACGGGGTGTGCTAAAGAAAAAAGAGAACAAACATAACTGTGTGGTTGGAGATTGGGTAGAGATTTCGGAAGAAAATACCATTCTGGAGGTCTATCCCCGAAAAAACCGATTGACTCGACCTGTAGTTGCCAACATTGACTATTTAGCAATTCAGTTTGCAGCAAAAAATCCGGTTCTTGATTTTTATCGGCTTCATATGTTACTTTTACATAGTATGTATGAAAAAATTCGTCCCTGTGTCATCATCAATAAAATTGATTTGCTGACAGAGACGGAGTTGGAAGAATTCCGAAAGCAATTTGATTTTTTGCAAGCTCTCTCCATTCCTCTTTTCTTTATTTCTCAAAAAGAACAAAAAGGAATTGAAGCCTTGAAACAATTTTTTCAGGATAAGGTAACTGCTATCGGCGGTCCCAGCGGAGTAGGAAAATCAAGTTTAATCAATCTCCTTCAAGAAGTGAAAGAATTGGAAACGGGAGAAATCAGTAAAAAATTACAAAGAGGAAAACATACAACCAGGGACAGTCGTCTGCTGCCCCTGCCTCAAGGAGGATATATTATAGATACTCCGGGCTTTTCTTCTTTAGAGCTTCCTCCTATTGAAAATTTTGAGCAACTTACATCTCTTTTTCCGGAATTTCAAAGGAAAGAGTCCTGTAAATTTGGAGATTGTCACCATATTCATGAACCTTTTTGTGCTGTCCGCAAGGCTGTGGAAGAAGGAGAAATTTCAAAAGAACGTTATCAATTTTTTACAGACATATATTATCAATTAAAAACAGAGAGGTGGAAGTATGGAAATTAAAATTGCTCCCTCGATTCTATCCAGTGATTTTAGCCGGCTGGGAGAAGAAATTGTAGCAATTGATCAAGCAAAGGCGGATTATATTCATATTGACGTAATGGACGGGGTTTTTGTACCGAATTTAACCTTTGGTCCCCCTGTCATTAAATCCATTCGTAAATATACCAATTTGATATTCGATGTGCACTTGATGATAGACAGACCGGAACGATATATTGAAGACTATGTGAAAGCGGGAGCTGATATTATTACGGTACATGCGGAATCTACGATTCATTTACATCGGGTCATACAGCAAATAAAATCATTCGGAGTAAAAGCGGCGGTGTCTTTAAATCCTTCCACTTCGGAGGAAGTTTTAAAATATATCATTCACGATTTGGACATGGTCTTAGTGATGAGTGTCAATCCCGGTTTTGGAGGGCAAACATTCATTCCGTCAGTAATAGACAAAATCAAAGCGATTCGTGCAATGAGAGAAGATATTGAAATTGAAGTAGACGGAGGAATTACAGATACGACGATTCAAGCTTGTGTGGAAGCCGGAGCTTCTACCTTTGTAGCCGGTTCTTACGTATTTTCAGGAAACTATGCAGAAAGAATTGCAAATCTAAAAAATAAAAAATAAGGAGTGAACAACATGACTGTAAATTTTATCAAAGTGAACGATCTATTGGAAGAATTTTATAAATTATTTTACAAGACAGAGGATATGGCTCTCAAAAGAGGAATTAAATGCTTGACACATACGGAGCTTCATATCATTGAATCCGTCGGGCATGAATCCCTGACGATGAACGAATTGGCGGAACGTCTGGGAATTACGATGGGAACTGCCACCGTAGCGGCTTCCAAATTGTCGGAAAAAGGATTTTTAAATCGAGAAAGATCACAAAACGACAGAAGAAAAGTATTTGTTTCCTTGACCGACAAGGGAATTAAAGCTCTGGCATATCATAACAGTTATCATAAAATGATTATGTCTTCCATTACGGAGCATATCAAAGGAAAAGATTTAGACCATTTTATTTCCGTCTTTGAAGACATTTTGGAAGCTTTGAGAAGTAAAACGGACTATTTTAAACCGTTACCGGTTTGTGATTTTGAGCATGGCACTAAAATTTCTGTAGTGGAAATTAAAGGAACTCCGATTGTTCAAAACTATTTCGCTTCACAAGGAATTGAAAATTTCACAGTGGTTATCACGAAAAAAGGTGCCGATAAGGGAATTGTCATCCTTGAAAAACAAGACGGTAGTGAATTGCAACTGGATATTCTGGATGCCAAAAATTTAATCGGAATCAAAGCCGACTAATCGAGAGGAGGATTATGCTTTATTTAGACGGAGTTTCTCTCTCCTTTTTACGAAAAGACATCGAAGAGAGACTATGCAAGAGAAAAATTCATCGTATTTTTCAAAATACAGATACTTCTCTTTCCCTACAATTCGGGAAACAACTTCTCGTGCTATCTTGTAATCCTCAACTACCTATTTGTTATGTGACGGAAGAAAAAGAAACGGTTCTGGAAGAATCCGTTTCTTCTTTTTTAAATAGCTTACGAAAGCACTTAATGAACAGTCTTTTATATCAGGTGGAACAGGTAGCTTGGGACAGAACTCTCATCTTTCGATTTTCCAAATTGACGGAATTGGGAGAATACAAGCAATATTTTTTAATCTTTGAGTTGATGGGAAGAAATTCCAATCTCTTCCTTTGCGACCGGGATTATAAAATTTTGGATCTTTTAAAACGTTTTTCTTTGGATGAACTTCCCACAAGAAATTTATTTCCGGGAGCAAAGTATGAAGCTTTGAGCTCTTCCAAAACAGCTCCCGATAAAATGACCGCCAGTACTGAAAAACCTTATTTTCAAACAGTGGAGGGAGTCGGAAAACTATTGGCAGAAGCTTTGGAAACGCCGGAAGATTTACAAAATATTCTTCAAGAAGCCCCCAAGATTCATCTCTATCGAAAAAAAGGAAAAATTGTTCTATTGAACTTTTTGGGCTTAGCTCCCAAAGATTATGATGAGTTTCTTTCCTTTTCGGACTTACAGGAAGCCATTCTCTTTTATTTTCAAGAGGAAAATATTTTCGGAAGCCTTGTAAAATTACGAAAACAACTGGAAACACAAGTTCTGAAGCGAAAAAAGAAAGTGGAACAAATTTTAAAAAAAATTGAAACGGACGAAGTACAGCATGCAAATTTTGAAGTCTGGAAAGAAAAAGGCGATATTTTAGCCTCTTCTCTGTTCCAAATAAAAAAGGGACAGGACAGCTGTGAAGCTTTTGATTTTTATCACAATGAAATGACATCTATTCCCCTGGACCCTCGTAAGACACCTCAGGAAAATTTGGAATACTACTATAAAAAATACAATAAGGCAAAGACAACCTTAGTCTATGCTCGAAAACGGAAAGAGGAAATGCAAAAGGAGTTTTCCTATTTAGACAGTGTCCTTGCTTTCCTGTATTCAGCCGATGACATTGAGGTCTTAAAAGGAATTGAGGAAGAATGCATTCAAGTAGGATATATCAAACCAAAAATAAAAAAAGGATGCAGAAAAAAGAAAAAAGTGGAAAAAAAATATGCAGTTATCGAATATCCGAATTATTCTCTTTTCTATGGAAGAAACCATAGCGAAAATGACTTTTTAAGTTTTCAAGTTGCAGAAAAAGAGGAGTATTGGTTTCATGCGAAAAATATTCCCGGTTCTCATGTCATCCTACGAAGTTTCGTTCCTGTGGAGGAGGAGATGATTCAAAGAGCCTGTCAAGTGGCTGCTTTCCATAGTAAGGCGGAATTGGGAGACAAGGTTCTGGTGGATTACACTCAAAAAAAATATTTGAAAAAACCGAAAGATTCCAAACCCGGTTTTGTAAGCTATACACATGAAAAAGGAATCTGGGTAGTAAAGGAAGCATTATGAATTACAGAATTATTTTAGTTCATGACTTTGGAAAAACATATCGAGATATGGAAAAACTGGAGGAAAATCTATTCTCTATGGGATACATTGTAGAAAATTTGAACTTTCCTCTGACTTTCACCGATTTACAATCTTCAAAAGAAATTCTTTGGCAGAAAATTCATAGTCTCAAGGAAAGCGGTCTTACGGAACGAGATGAAATTGTACTGATTGGTTTCGGCTTTGGAGGCATTTTAATTCGAGAATGCCTACACAAGAAAGAATTCCTACAAAATATAGATACCATACTCTTAATTTCAAGCCCTTGGAACAATTCTACCCTATATCGAAGATTGAAAAGAATGTTTCCTTTTCTCCCTTTCTTTTTCAAACCTCTGCGAGCTTTCTCTCAGGAGAGTCTTCCTCTCCCTCGAAAACTGAAAGTAGGTTTGATTATCGGAACGGAATACTATAATCTGTTCGGTCATTTTTTGGAAGAGTACAACGACGGCTATGTCACCAAAAAAGATTGTCTTATCGCCGGAGCGCAGGACGTCATCTATCTCCCTATCTGTCATCGTGAAATCCACAAAAAAATAGGAACTGCAAAATACATTAGCAATTTTATCAGTAAGGGGAAATTTAGACTTCATTAAAACACAAGAAAAAAAGACTGGAAATCCAGTCTTTTTTCTCTATTTCTCCCTTATTTCTTCAAAGAAAAATACCCATCCTCTTTTTTCTCGATCAAGCCTTGTTTCAAAAGTTGCCCTATTGCTCGCTTAAAAGCTTTTTTACTCATGGAAAAATAATCTTTGATGTCTTCGGGAGAACTATTATCATTGAATCGAAAATGTTCTTTCAAAATTCGCATTTTTTGTAAAATCACTTCCGCATCTCTGGAAATTTGCTCAGATAAAATCACTCTTGGACTTAGATCCAACTTTCCGTCTTCTCGAACTCGAATCACACGTAAATCCAACTCTTCTCCCACTTCAAAGATTTCAAAACATTCACTTTTCGGAATTAAACCGAAATATCTGTCCTCCACAGCCACAAACACCCCGACTTCATCATTGACCCGATAGACCGTTCCTCTGACAAGGTCATTTTTATGAAAATCATGGCTTGGCAGTAAAAAATTATAAATTTTCATGGTAGCGGATAATCTTCCCTTGCTGTCCTCATAAATTCCTACCAAATATTTTTTTCCAATTTCCGCCCTGACCTCTTGCTGACTTAATGGAAGCAATAAATCTTTTGTCAGTCCCCAATCCAAAAAAGCTCCCAATCTCGGATTGCTGTCGACCACCTCCAACTTTGCCAAAGTTCCTACTAAGGCCTCCGTCTTTCGAAACGTAGCTATCAATCGATCTTCAGAATCTCGGTAAATCAAGACTTCAACTTCTTCTCCCTCTTCCAACTCCCGTTCTTCGAACTCATTCTTCGGCAACAATATTTCAATTCTTTCCTCTTCCTCTTCGATATTGACAGGAACCAAATATGCTCCCACACCGGCAAAATGATCCACTCTCATACTCTGTCGTTTTCCTACTTTTATCATCTTCTCTCCTTCTTAAAAAAACTCTCCATTATCACAATAATTTTCTCCCAACAAAGGGAAAAAGATAATACAACTATCTCGGTTCCCATTTATTTCTTTGATTTTTCTCGTCAAAAATTCAGCTACTTTTTCCTTCACTTCCTTTCCGCGTTCAAACCAGTATAATTCAACAAAACTATAACCTTCCTGTGTCTTTCCGTCAAAAATATATTCCGTGTCCACATGTTCTATGGTAAACCAAGTTCTGTCACATCGGATAATTTCCGTCAATCCGTCAATGATTTCTTTGGATTTTTCCATCAATTTCTTCTTTTCCAAACCTCGTACTTTTAAGTGCGGCATAATCTATCCTCCAATATTTTCTTTGTTTTTTTCTTCTCTTTATTTTCATAGCATTCCAAGTATTGTATCCTTTTTTCTTGTGGAAACACAAAAATTTTTTCCGCCAGACGAAGCATGATTTCCACTCTGTGAGTGACAAGGAAAATGGTTCTTCTCTTCTTTTTCTGTTCTCGCTCTATATACTCCAAAATCGTTTCTTGCAAGGCAAGATCTAAAAACTCGAAGGCTTCGTCCAACAATAAATACTCTCCCTGATAGAAAAAAGCTCTCGCCAGAGCCGCTCTTTTTCGAAGACCTCCACTTAATTCCGTCGGAAATTTTAAAAGATGTTCTTCCAATTTAAAAAGAGACAAAATTTCTTCTTGCTCCCGTTTTTCCAATCCCGTTCCCACAAGTTTTATATTTTCCTCTACAGTCAACCAATCAATCAGCACTTCATTTTGAAAAATATAGGAAAACTTTTTTCCTTCCGCTTCCAAACGTCGTGCAATTTCTTTGAGCAAACTTGTCTTTCCACAGCCGGAGCAACCCCAAAATCCAATCTGTTCCCCCTCTTGCCAATCCAGTTGCAAATTCTCAAAAATCGTCTCTTCTCCATACTTACAATGAAGATCTGTCCAATGATTCATATCCCACTCCAAAACGCTTTAACAGCAGCAACATGAAAAAATGTAATACCAATAAAACAAAACACCAAGCAAATACTGTAGAAAGATTCAAATACATCTTTTGTGTAAAAATCTCTCCTCCCACAGAAGTTTCTTCCTGTGCCAACAATTCTCCCGCTATCGTTACTTTAAAACATAAGCCCAGTATACCCTCCAAATTTTTATACATTTCCCGAAATATTTTGGGAAGATAGACCTTTCGAAACCGTTTCCAATAGGAGATTCTGTAAAAACGAAGAAACAGGGATATATCCTGTTCAAAACTTTCCAAACTTTTCAAAGCCTGTTCATACATCAAAGGCAGAACCACACAGGCTTGAATAACAAAGGGCAGCCAGGTAAGCGGAACAAAAACCAGCAACAAAACAATTAAAACGACACTTGGTAAAATGCGACATACTCCAAAAAAAGCAATCCACAAAATTTCCATCTCTCGTTTCCAAAAAGTCAAAAGAGCTAAGACAACAGAAAGAGAACAACAAAGTCCAAAGCCTACAGCAACTCTTAGAATTGTCAATCCTAATGTTTTCCAAAAGAAAGCAGTCTGCAACAACAGGATCCCGTCTGTTACGACCATTTCCAAACTTGGAAAAAAGACCCTTTCTCCTTTCCAAATACTGTAACCCTCCCAGAGACAAATCCAAAGGAAAAAAGACAATAGAACATTTCTTTTAGTCTGCATAAATACTGTCCTCAGGAAGCCGCCCTCCTATCGTTTTGGGATTTTCCTGCATCAAAATTTTATAATACTGCTCGAAATTTTCCTTCTGTTGAACACTAGAAATACCTGTCCACTGAATTCCGGCCCTCTTCAACAATTGAGTCAGAGCTTCCTCGGAAAAAGGAAAACCGTATTTTGCAAGAACTTCCCGTCTTCGAGGACTGCTATACAGGAAATTTACACTTGACTGTAAGGACATCTCCAATTCTTTCAAAAATTCATCCTTTCCCAACAATTCTTTTTTCAGTACAAGCACTGCCTGCGGAAAGCCGCTTGTTTCCGGAAATTGTTTTTTCCATTCTTCCGCCATAGAAAATAAGATCTTAATCTCTTTATTTTTTAACATCGCCTGTGTTATCATCGGTTCCGTCAAGAAAACAAAACTGTTTTTATCTTTCAAATGCATTTGTAAAGCCTCAATAGGAGAAGACAGATATTGAATATCCACTTCCTTTTCCAGCTGATTTCGTTTTAAAATCGTTTTTAACACAATATCGGGAGTCAATCCTTTTGCAAAGGCATAGATTTTTTTCCCTTTCAGCTCCTTAAGCTCCGAAAGAGGATTTTGACCCAAAATGTAAAAAGAAGAAGAAGTTAAAGTCCCTAAAATTTTATATTCTCCTTGCTTCTGATAGAGTTGAGCTGCTAAATTGGATGGAATCACTGCAATATCCGGACTGCCTTTCATCATTTCCACCATCATACTGTCATTGGCTTTGGGCAACAGATAATGAAGACTTGCTCCGTCTATCTCCTTTGTTTCCTCCATCATAGAAGCCAATGCTATGGTAGGCAAGCCATTCGGAATTAACATTTTATATTCTTTGGCAAAAGAAAACATAGAAATCAAACATAATAAAATTCCCATTGCAAATTTTTTCATAGTTTTACCTCTTTTCCGTTTTCTTTCATTATAGCATATGTTCTGATAAATTTTGACTATATTTTTTCGAAATGAAATAGAAAAAGGTATCCACTCATACTCCATGAAGGTGGATACCTTTTATGATCTTGGAAAACGAAAAACTAATTTTCTTTTACTTCCAATTTATTTCCTGCAAACTTATTAACTAAGATAGCAATCGCTCCGTCTCCGGTTACATTACATGCAGTTCCGAAACTGTCTTGTGTTAAGTATAAGGCAATCATCAAAGAAAGCAATTCTTCATTAAATCCTAACATGGATCCTAGAAGTCCCAAAGCCGCCATAACAGCTCCTCCCGGTACTCCCGGTGCCGCAACCATAGTAATTCCCAACATTAAGATGAAACCGAACATCGTGATAAATCCATGTGGCATTCCATAAATAATCATCAGAGCCAAAGAACAACTTGTTAGGGTAATCGTACTTCCCGACAAGTGAATCGTTGCACATAGAGGAATTGCAAAATCCGCTACTCCTTCCGCTACTCCGTTTTTCTTAGTTTGTCTTAAGGTTACCGGAATGGTTGCTGCAGAAGATTGAGTTCCAATCGCTGTCAAGTATGCCGGTATCATATTTCGAATCAATCGAATCGGATTTCCTCCTGCAAGAGTTCCCGCAAGGGTGTATTGGAATAAAATAATAATGACATGAAGAATAATGATGATAATAAATACCTTTACGAATACGGACATAATCGCTGCCGTCTTTCCTTCATAGGTCATATTGGCAAAAATTCCGCAAATATGCAAAGGTAAGAAAGGAATCACAATATTGGAGATTACCTTTTCCACGATAGCTTGGAATTCTTGCATTCCCTTTTTCAATACTTCAGAGTTGATCACGGCTGCCCCGATTCCTAAAGTAAACGCAATCAATAAGGCTGTCATAACTCCCATAATAGGCGGCATATCTACAGTGAATAATGGAGATAGAGAACGTGCATTTGCTTCCGCAGCCTTAATCATTTCCGCAGCATCTTCCAAATGAAGCTGTTTAAAAACCGTAGTATCCACAAAATAAGCAAAGGTTCCTGAAATTACCGTCGAAATATACGCAATAGCTACCGTAATTCCCAATAATTTTCCCGCATCCTTTCCTAAATCTGCAATACCTGCCGCTACAAATCCTACGATAATTAGAGGGATGACAAAACCTAAGAAATTTCCAAAAATACTATTGAAGGTTCCCAGTAATTGAATGACAATCTCAATCCCTGACATTCCCAATAAAATACCTACCACTAATCCTATGATAAGTCTTGGTAGCAAACCAATCTTTTTCATAATATTACCTCCTAACAATCAATTTAAATACTATAAAAATTATTATATCACATTTCTCCAAAAATTCAACTTTTTTTATTATTTTTGTATTATTTGTACAAAAAAAGTGATATTTTTTTATTTTTTTACAATTTCTTTATTTTCTATCTTTTTCTTCCCGGTCTGTGATACAATAAGGAGATAAGAGAATAACATGGAGGAAAACTATGATTTATGGAAATACCGAAGGAATTAAAGATTTTACCTTACAACAATTGGAAAAATTATATGAAATAAAATTGAATAAAGGACAACTTATTTCGGAAGAAATTGCCATGTTCTTATCCGATATCAGTACGAAGCTCAATAAGGAGATCAATCTATGTATCGACAGAAACGGAAACATTACGGAAATTTCGATTGGGGACAGCAGCACTGTCACTCTCCCTTTCATTCCCGTCTATGAAAAAAAATTATCCGGAAAAAGAATCGTCCACACTCATCCGAATGGAAATCCCAAATTGTCAAGTGTTGATATTTCAGCTCTTTTAAAATTAAAATTGGATGCCATTCTTGCCATCGGTTGCACGGAAGAAACAATGACCGGAGCAGGATTGGCTCTTTGTTGCTTAGAAGGAGAGTCGCTTCACTATGAAGAACATCTCTATTCTTCTATCCAAGAATTGGAAGCCTTCCCCTTCCTTGAAACCGTTCAAAAAGTGGAAACGGATTTACGGCGAAGAAATATCGTGGAAGATGACAAAGAATATGCTATTTTGGTGGGAATCGATTCCAAAGCCAGTTTGGAAGAATTGGAAGAGCTTGCCCATGCTTGTAATATTGAAGTACTGGGTCAATTTTTTCAAAATCGTTCCAAAGCTGACAAAGTTTTGTTTCTAGGAGCGGGAAAAGCAAAGGAACTCTCCCTTTTTCGACAGATAAAACGAGCCAATTTAATTATCGCAGATGAAGAGCTAAGTGGTCTACAAGTCAAAAATCTGGAAGAAGTCACAGGATGCAAAGTCATTGATCGAACCACTTTAATTCTTGAAATTTTTGCAAGGCGTGCAAGATCTCGAGAAGCAAAAATTCAGGTGGAGTTGGCACAACTGAAATATCGTAGCAACCGTTTGATCGGATACGGAGTTACAATGTCGAGACTCGGAGGTGGAGTGGGAAGCAAAGGTCCCGGAGAAAAGAAGTTGGAAATTGATCGGAGACGAATTCGTGAAAATATTTCTTTTCTGAAAAAGGAATTGGAAAATATCAAAAAAACTCGTTCTCTTCAAAGAGAAAAGAGAGAACATTCCAATATTCCGAAACTTGCTCTTGTTGGATATACCAATGTCGGAAAGTCCACCCTGCGAAATCTTCTGGCTGCAAACTATACTCCCAACTCTCACGGAAAAGAAGGCGTTTTCGCGGAAAATATGTTATTTGCAACCCTGGATACCACTACAAGAACAATTCTTTTAGACGACAACACTTTACTTTCCTTGACGGACACCGTCGGGTTTATTCGAAAATTACCGCATGATTTAATCGAAGCCTTCAAATCTACTTTAGAAGAAGTCATTTTTTCAGATCTTATCTTACATGTCGTAGACGCTTCTTCCGAAGAGGCACTTTCTCAAATGGAAGCTGTCCATCAGGTCCTATCGGAATTAAACTGTCAGGACAAAAAGAATATTTTGGTTTTGAATAAATGTGACATGGCGACACCGGAGCAAATTCAGGCAATCCGCGAACAATATCCCGACATCACAGCGGTGGAAATCAGTGCGAAAGAACATAAAAATATAGAACTTCTTCTGGAAGAAATTAAAAAAGAATTACCGCAAAATACAAAAACATGCAGTTATTTGATTCCCTACCATGATAGTTCCATCGTGGCGTATCTTCATAAGACAGCAAAGATTCAAGAAGAAACATATGAAGCGGAAGGGACTTTTATCAAGGCGGTTGTCAACATCGAAACGGAAAATCGTTGTAAAAAATACGAAATAGAATGAGGTGCTTTATGATACATTGGAAAATGGTTCGAGAAATTCTCTCCCTGGCTCTTCCTGCTGTGGGAGAAATGACTCTCTATATGATGATTTGGATACTGGATACTATGATGGTTGGAAAGTATGGGGGAAAACTTGCTGTTTCTTCTGTAGGATTAAGTACCGAAATCATCTATTCTTTTTTTAATATTTTAATTGCTATTGGAATCTCGTCTTCCTTAACTTCTTTAATTTCAAGAGCTTTAGGAGCCGAAGATTTCAAAAAAGCGGAAAGAATTGCAAATGCGGGATTTAAACTTTCCTTTGCTCTTGCCATTCTCTTTTTTGTTATTTTATTCTTTGTTCCGAAGCAAATTCTGTTATTAGCCGGAGCTACGGAAGATATGTTGCCCTTTGCAACGGAATATGCAAAAATATCGGCTTTTTCTTTTTTCTTATTGACTTTCTCTTCCACGAACAACGGAATGTTTCGAGGAGCGAAAGATACGAAGACTTCTCTTTATGTTGCAGCCCTTATCAATATTGTGAATCTTTCCCTGGATTATGTTCTAATTTTTGGAAAATTCGGTTTTCCGGAATGGGGAGTACGAGGAGCGGCGATTGCAACGGTTGCGGGAAACGGTGCCGGTTTGCTTTTACAATGGACAAGATTGAAAAAACTTCCCTTTCATCTTCACCTGTTTTCCGCTTCTAAAAAAGAAGATTTTTGGGAAGTCATTCGTTTGGCAGTTCCTTCCGCCTTGCAGGAAGCCAATTTCAGTCTTTCCAAATTGCTGGGAATTACTTTTGTTATGAGCTTGGGAACGGTTGCCTTTGCCGCCAATCAAATTGGAATTGCCATTGAAGCCGTTTCGTTCATGCCGGGTTGGGGAATTGCCATTGCCAACACTGCCTTGGTCGGACATAGTATTGGAGCAAAAAATGAAAAAAAGGCTCATGATTACACCTTTTATTCCACAGCCATCGCTTCTATTCTCATGGGAATGATTGCTCTTGTTTTCTTTTGTTTCCCGGAAGAACTCATTCGTCTCTTCATTCAAAAGGAAGAAATCGAAGTGATTGCTGCGGGAGCTCTCTGCTTACAAGTCGGAGCCATAGAACAAATTCCCATTGCCTTTGCCATGGTCATCGAGTCCTATTTCAAAGGAACGGGAGATGCAAAAACTCCTTTCTATGTATCTTTTGTAATGAATTGGTGTATTCGAGTGCCACTAAGCTGGTATCTCATCTACTACTTACAATATCCTATCCATGTTTTCTGGATGATCACAACTTTACAATGGACTTTGGAAGGGCTTGTCATCTATTATCTTTATCATAGACATGGAAAACATATATTCTTACGGTAAAATTGAAAACAAATAAAGAAAGAGCTATCTCAAATATAATATTTTGAGATAGCTCTTCACAGCTTCATATTCCTGTTTTCCATAAAAATTTATTTAAAAGTCTCTTCCCCCATGAAGTAAACAACTCATTCTGAAAACAGTATAATGGACTTTTCTTTCAACGAGCTTGCAATATCAATCACTCTTTGATTTCGACTTCCTCTCCATTGCAAAGACAAATCTTTTTCCTCTTCTCGAAACCTTCCCTCTACCAAGACATCACAGATTTTCACCAAAGACAAAAGAAAAGGATTCTCCAAAATCTCTTCCCAAGTGTAACCGGTCCACATCCAAACATCTTTTTCCGGAAACTGCTTTCGAAATTCCGAAATAAAAGCTTTCAGCGGCTCCACATTCGTCTTATAGGTAGGATCTCCCCCCAATAAAGAAAGTCCTCGCAATAACATTGGATATTTCTTGAAATAGTCAAAAATTTCTTCTTTTTGCTTTTCCGTAAATCTTTCTCCATATCCGGGATTCCATGTTTCTTTGTTAAAGCAACTGGGACAGGCATGAGAACAACCGCTCACAAAGAGACTTACTCGAATTCCCGGTCCATTGATCATATCTGAATACTTAATTCCTGAATAGTTCATTTTTCCCTCTACATTTTATCCGTTGTGTTTTACTCGACTCATAATTTCCTTTTGTTTTCCTTTGTTAAAAGGTCGGGCATTCGGTTGAGCCAAATAACCACAAACTCTACGAATCACACTCATTTTTTTATTATCATGATTTCCACATTGCGGACAGGTAAAACCCTCTTCTGTCGCGGAAAATTCTCCCTTATATCCACACACATAACATTTATCCACAGGCTGATTGATTCCCATATAGTGAATTCCCACTGACTTCGCATAACGCAAAATCGCCGGAATTGCCTCAATATTTTTTTGTAGGGAATCCGTTTCAATGTAACTGATATGTCCTCCCTTTGAATATTGATGCCCCAAAGCTTCCAAACGCAATTTTTCAAATTGATCCATTTTCAATCTGGAAGAAACGTGGAAAGAATTGTCGTAGTATCCTTTGTCCGTAATTCCCGGAATATCCCCAAATTCTTTTTGATCCATCTTTGCAAAACGGTCACACAAGGACTCTGACGGAGTTCCATACATGGCAAATCCCAAACCTGTTTCCGCCTTAAATTGTTCCAACTTATCGGCAATATATTTTAAAATAGCAAATGATTTCTTGTATACTTCCTCATCCTGTGCGAAATCTTTTCCATACAACAACTGAGACACTTCTGATAAACCGATGTATCCGATAGAGACCGTCGCATAGCCTCCCCAAATCAAATCTGCAATCGTTTCTTTTTCTTCTTTTTCTGCCAATGCTCCATACATCCATAAGATAGGGGCAATATCTGCCGTCGTCTTTTCCAGATATTTTGCCCTGAAGATGCAATTTTCTTTACAAATTTCCAAAATTCTATCCAATTCCTGATAAAATCCTTTTTCATCTCCCGGATTCTTAATCGCCATTCGAGGTAAATTCATACTGGTTGCTCCAAAATTAAAACGTCCTGCATAAATTTCCTTTCCTTCCCCATTTTTCCAAGGAGATAGGAAGGCTCTACATCCCATCGGATAAACCACTGTTCCTTGTTCCCATTGTTCTTGAGTAATAAATAAAATATCAGGGTATATCGATTTGGTCATACATTCAAAAGCCAGTTGTGCAATGTCCCAGTTTGGAGAATCCGGATTTAAATTTAACTTTTCCGTCATAGCATAGGCAATTTTTGGAAAAATTGCTGTTTCCTTATTTTTTCCAAAGCCGTCCATTCTGGTTTTAAAGACATACTTTTGTACCAATCTTCCTTCCCAGGAAGTTTCCGTTCCAATTCCTATTGTTGTAAAAGGTGTCTGTCCATTCACTGTAGACAAGGAGTTGATTTCATATTCCAAACCTTGCATTGCCTGCTTCACGGACTCTTCTGTTAAATCAGTAGCATAACGATAGGCTTTGGGATATTTTTCCTTTAATTCCTGATTGTCGTAAATAATTCCGGCTCTTCCATAAGAATTCAATATTTCTTCTATCTTCTCATCATTTAGATTTTCTATATAGTACAATCCCTTTTTAAAGTGCTTATAAAAACTTTTTTGAATATATGGCACTAAAGCTCTGTCCAAATAAGGAATGGAACATCCTCCGTAGGTATTGGACGATACGGAAGCAATGATTTGAATGATATGTCCCACAGCAACATCCACAGAATTCGGCTCCAACATTTTGGCATTTCCAATATTGCAACCACCTTTTAACATTCTTTCAATGTTTACCAATTCACAATTGGTTTCTCGAAATAATAAATAATCCAAGTCATGCAGATGAATTTCTCCTTTAATATGAGCCTCTTTGATATGTCTTGGAACGATCTTATTCAAGTAATAATCTCTGGAGGAAATTCCTGCTAATAAATCTCTTTGCACAGAAATGGTCTTTGCATCCTTATTGGCATTTTCTATCAATAGGCTTTCATTGGAAGCATCCACCAATTCTCCGATTTGCTTATAAATACTTTTTTCTTTATTTCGAATTTCTGTCTTTAAGGTTCGATAACTTTGATATGCCATAGCAATATCTTTTTCAGAAGAAGCCATCAATTTTTTGACCACCAAATCTTGAATTTCTTCCACACTCATAATCTTATTTTCTAAATTTTCTATCTGATGAGCAATTTTGGAAATCAATTCTTCCGGGATTGCCCTAGAGTGTTGTTTAAAAGCCATAGAAATTGCATTTACAATTCTCCGAGCATCAAAATCAATTACAGTCCCATCTCTCTTAATTACTTTTTTTACCACAAAAATCTCTCCTTTCTCTCAAACTTTTATCTTCTAAAATTATACTACAACTTTTAGAAAAATACAATATCTTGTTTTCGTACTCTTATTTTTTACAATATATTGTGTTTTTACAAATAAAAAGAGCTTGAAGAAAAATTCTTCAAGCTCTGCTGTTCTCATTTTAAAAAAAACGTTTTTATTTGGTTCCTTTTACATAAGCTCCTTCTGAACCAAATACATCTTGTACTTTTGTCTTATAGTACTCTTTCATTTCTTTCTGCCCTGCTCCCAAGTATTTTCTTGGATCAAACTCTTTCGGATTGGTTCCCAATACTTGTCTTACTCCAGCAGTAAATGCTAATCTTCCATCCGTATCTACATTGATTTTAGCAACGGTAGATTTCGTAGCACCTCTAAGTTCGGAATCCGGAATTCCAATTGCATCTTTCATCTCTCCACCGAATTCTTTAATCATATCAACGTATTTTTTAGGCACTGCTGAAGATCCATGCAATACAATAGGAAAGCTTCCCAATTTTTCCGCCACGGCATCCAAGATATCCAATCGTAATTTCGGATCTTCTCCCGGCTTAAATTTATGAGCCCCATGAGAAGTTCCAATCGCAATTGCCAAAGAATCCACTCCGGTTCTTCCCACAAAATCAATCACTTCTTCCGGATTGGTATACTTGTGTTCTTCTGCATGAACATCATCTTCAATTCCTGCTAGCACTCCTAATTCCGCCTCTACACTGACATATTCTCCTGCATTTTTATGAGCATAGTCCACGACCTCTTTTGTCACTCGAATATTTTCTTCGTAATCATAGTGAGAAGCATCAATCATGACAGAAGAAAATCCTGCTGCAATACATTTTTTTACCGTTTCCAAATCTGCTCCATGATCTAAGTGTAGTGCTATCGGAATATCAGAGCCCATATTTCTTGCTCTATCTACTGCTGCTTTCGCCATCAATGGTGCAACATCATAGCCCATATATTTAATAGCCCCTGCAGAACATTGTAAAATAACAGGCGAACCCATTTCTGCACAAGCTTCTACAATCGCCAAAACCATTTCCATATTGTTAAAGTTAAACGCAGGCACTGCATATCCTTCTTTATTTGCTTTTGCAAACATTTCTCTCGTATTTGATAACCCTAATTCTCGATACGTGTATCCCATCTTTTCCTCCTTAAATTATTGCTGTTTTTCTTGTACTTTTTTCAAAATATACCTAAAAAACCATTTTATTTTCATTTTCTTACGAAAAAGAACAAACACCTGCGGAACAAACTCAATCACAGTTTCTACTATTTCCTGGTATCTTGCAAAACGTCCGTGAAATATTTTTTGTTCTGCCACGAGCCAAGACAACAAAATTAAATTGAGTATCCGTAAAAAATTTCCTAAAAATTGTTGAATTCCTTCTAAGGTGATATAAAAACCAAAAACTCGTAACAATACTCTTCCTTCTTGATGATAGTAAAGTTGTATCAGAAATGTAGAAAGATAAAAGAAACATAAAATCCAAATTCTTTTCAACTGTTCTTTGAATTTCGAATTATATCCTATATTCCAACATAGTAAAAACAAGAAAGGCAGACATAAAATTCTCCAATCTTGAAAAAACAAATTTATTGCAAATATTACGAAAAATAATAGCAAGTAAATTTTATTTTTTAACAACTTCCATTCCTCCCATATATGGTACCAATGCTTTCGGAATTAAGAAACTTCCGTCTTCCTGTTGATAATTCTCCATAATCGCGACTAAAGTTCTTCCCACCGCTAATCCGGAACCGTTTAGAGTATGGCAGAATTCACTCTTGTTTTCTCCTTGAGGTCTATATTTCAAGCCCATTCTTCTCGCTTGGAAATCTTCGCAGTTGGAACAAGAAGAAATTTCTCGATATTTATTTTGTGACGGCAACCATACTTCCAAATCATAAGTTTTTGCCGCACTGAATCCAATATCTCCTGAACAAAGTGCGATGACTCGATATGGAAGCTCCAATTTTTGCAAAATTGCCTCCGCATTGTTCACCATTTTTTCCAATTCTTCATATGATGTTTTGTTGTCGGTAATTTTTACCATTTCCACCTTATTGAATTGGTGAACTCGAATTAAACCCTTTACATCTTTTCCGTAAGAACCTGCTTCTCTTCGAAAACAAGGAGAATATGCAGTATAGTACTTAGGAAGTTCCGCTTGCTCCAAAATTTCTTTTCTATGAATATTGGTCATCGAAATTTCGGAAGTGGAAATCAGATACATATTATCCTCTGTTGTTTTATACATGTCTTCTTCAAATTTTGGAAGCTGTCCTGTCCCTTCACATACCTCAGCTTTTACCATAAAAGGTGTTAAATGTTCCGTATATCCATGTTCTGTTGTGTGTGTATCCAACATGAAACTGATTAGAGCTCTTTCCAATCTTGCAGCGACTCCACGATATAATACAAATCTCGATCCTGAAAGTTTTGCCCCTCTTTCAAAATCTAAAATTCCTAAGTCCTCTCCAATTTCCCAATGTGGCTTTGGCGGGAAAGAAAATTCTCTCGGTGTTCCCCATTTTCGAATTTCCACATTTTCTTCCTCATCTTTTCCAATGGGAGTTGTTTCATGGTACATATTCGGAATAATCATTAAAATATGATTTACTTTTTCTTCCACTTCCGCTAACTTTGCATCCAATTCTTTAATTTTTGCAGAAGTAATCCCCATTTCTTTGATAACTTCCGAAGCATCTTTTCCTTCCTTTTTGAATTGAGCAATCTTTGCAGATTCCGTGTTTCTTTCTCTCTTCAGAGCTTCTACTTCTGATAAAATTTCTCTTCTTTCCGCATCTAAACGATCAAATTCTGATAAATCTAAAGAATTATTTCTATTTTTCAACATCTCCTGTACTTTTTCTCTGTTTTCTCGAATAAATCTAGCTTCTAACATAGTCCTTCCCCCTTATCTTCGGCTTTTTCATATCCTAATCGTTTGATCCTCACCTCTTGTTGTCTTATGTTCGCCAATTCTAAATAAGCATTCGGTGAGATATTGATACTGCTTAATGTAATACAATTTTCCGTTCTCTTCCATGAAACAATTCTTTGTTTCAGTTCTCGAGTTACTGTTTTTCCTTTTTTTTCTCGAACTTCTATAATTTCCTCTTGTTGTAATAATGCCTCCAAGCGGTCTACTACGCTACACGAGCCTTCTACAGAATATCTGGTATACGGATATTCTTCCACGATATTTCCTTTTCCTTCTAAATTTTCCACTTCCTGTACCCGAAATCCTAACACTTGAGCAGAATTTAAACGCCTCAGCACTTCCGCATTGCTTAAATCCTCTTCCAATTCAATGTCCATAATCTCTCCAAAAGCTTCCGTTCCCAGAGAAATCGGATTTCCGAAAGACATTTTGGGCCTTGGATGAAAACCGTTACTATATTTGATAGGAAGATTTGTTTTTTTAAACAATCTTTCTAAGAAACGTATCAAGTCCAAATGGGAAATAAATCGCATATCCTCATATTTATCAAAATATACTCTTTTTTTCATACTCATCTTTCCTTATATATCAATCGTTAGAGTATATTGTACCACATTATGTTTCTCCATTCAATTATAAAATTATTTTCCCTTGTTTTCAAGAGCTTTCACTCGTTTTAATAATTCTGGTAATTTTTTCATCGAAACTTTGATTTTTAAATCCTCTTTATGATCTACCAGAGGATAACCGGATAGAATTTGATTGGATTTTACATCTCCAGTCACTCCCGATTTGGAACCGATGACAATGTTGTCTCCGATTTTAATATGTCCTGCTACGCCGGTTTGTCCGGCAAGAGTTACATTATTTCCAATTTCTGTGCTTCCGGCAATTCCTACTTGGGATATAATCAGACAATTTTCCCCAATTCTATCATTATGTGCCACCTGTACCAGATTATCTATTTTAGTATATTTTTTGATCAATGTATTCCCAATAGTTCCTCGGTCTACCGTCGTATTTGCTCCGATTTCTACAAAATCTTCTATCACCACAGAACCGATTTGCTCAATTTTCATATTATTTCCCTGTACTTTGACAAAGCCAAATCCATCAGAGCCTATGACCGCTCCCGATTGAAAAATACATCCTTTCCCGACTTTTACAAATTCTCGAATACTAACATTGGAATACAGAATACTTCCTTCTCCGATCACAGCACCTTCTCCGATAAAAACATGGGGATATAATACCACATTGTCTCCAATGACAGCATCATGTCCTATGTAAACATTGGGAGCAATGGATACATTTTTTCCAATCTTAGCGGAATCCTCTATCATTTTCTCCATCTTTTTTAAAGGTCTCTTAAAAAAATGCAATAATTTTGGCATTAAAATTCTCGGATTATCGCGTACTACAATATACATTTTTCCTAAGTCCATAGGTAACTCAATATCCGGAACAATAATAACTTTTGCTTTACATTCCCCTAACTTTGTTAAAAATTTTTCCTCCGCTGCAAAGCTTACATCATCTTCTTCCGCATGGAAAAAGGGAGCGAGCCCAGAAACCTGTTCTACACTCTCTCCCTTTACTATTCCATTCAGAAGGGTTACTAAGTCTCTAATTTGATAACTCATAACTCCCTCCTTCTTATATTATTTTATTGTTTCCATTTTTTTGATTACTTTATCTGTAATATCTTCTCCGCCAACAAGGACAGCTCCTCTATCTAAAACATAATCGTATTTTCCTTCCGTTGCTACCGCTTGTACCGCTTTATTTGCTTTCGTAAAAATAGCGGACATTTTTGTTTGTTCCATCTTCGCTAAACTTTCTCTTGAAGTATTTACATATTTATAGAATCCTTCTACTTTTGCTTGAAATGCTTTCTTTTCGGCATCTGTCAATTTATCTCCTTTGGCTTGTAATGCTACTTCTTCTTTTTGTAATGCTACTTGTCTTTGATTTACGTCATTTTCAATTCTTTTTACCTCTTTTTGTAAAGTAGCTTCTACCCCTTTTGTTCCACTATATCTTCCAATCACCTCTTGAGAATCCACCACTGCAATTTTATCTGCAAATGCACTCATAGAAAAAGCAGATACCAATCCTAATACCAATAACATTTTTTTCATTTGTCGTAACCTCCATTTATTTTATAAATTTATATTCTCATTAGAATGATTGTCCCATGTTGAAATAGAACTTCATTCCACGATCATTACTGTATTTATCTTGTGATTTTCCAACCGGCCATCCAAAGTCAAATCTCAACGGTCCCATAGGAGTATTCAAACGTAGTCCAACTCCTGCCGTTGTTGCAATTCCTTTTGAGAATTTTTCATCATTTCCATATTCTGGATCTCGCCCATTTTGTTTCCATGCTCTTCCTGCATCTGCAAAGAAAACAATTCCTAAAATATCATTGATTTGTGTTCTGTTTTCTATTGTTGCTGCTAGCTTTTGTGTTCCTCGGAAAGTTCCTCCATCATATCCTCGTAAAGTATTTCCTCCACCAACCCAGAAACGTTGTCCTTCTTTAGTAGATTGTGTCATTACCCCTCCGACTACTTTATAAGCAAAGGTATTCTTTTTCCAGAATCCTCGATGATATTTCCTCAATTCTAAAGTAACATTCGAAAAACTTCCAGATTTGTATCCTCCAGCATATCCTGTTTCCAATTGTAATTTTGCATATTCTCCTGTAGTAGCATTCCAAGGATTGTTTCTTGTATCATATGTTAAATAAGGGAAGATACTGAATACCATATATTTATCGTTGACCGCATCTTTTGGTAAAGGAGTATTGCTGGCATCATTTTTATTTTTTCCAGTGTAATACCAAGTTCCATCTGGCAATTGTCGGAAATTTCCTTTATTCGCCTTTTCTTTTACATATTCTCCTTTAAATCCTAAACTAAAACGCCAGTTTCTTGCAAATCCTTTTCCGACATTGATTTTTGCTCCAATGGTGTCAATATCATTGAATAAAGCACTGTCACTATCTCCATAGGATGTTTTATATAAACTCCATCCCCAAGAGATTCTGTCGGTATCTCGAATCCAAGGATCAAAGAAATCAATAGTAAATCCTGTATAGTCCTTATTTGATTTTTCAAAGTTCACTCCAAATTCTTGAGCTCGCCCTTTCCAGTTATTATCTTTTAAAGATAAGGTTCCCATAAGACCGGTTTCTGAACCGTAAGAAATAGCTCCTTGTAAAATTGCAGTTCTGTCTTCATCTATCAACAGTACAATGTCCCTTCCATTCGGATCTCCCGGAACTCTTCTGATTTCAGACTTGATATTTTTAAAAACCCCTAATCTCATTAAATTTTGTACTGTATTATCATAATCTTTTGCATTATATATTTTTCCTTCTTGCAATTCGATTTCTCGTTGAATCACATAATCTTGCGTTTTTAAAATATCATCCGTCGGTTTTCTTCGATTTCCCTTTTGCTTTGTCACCATTTTTTGAAAACTAACATTACGAATAATCCCTTCCGAGATCACAACTTCCAATTCTCCTCTATCATTCAATCCCATATCGGAAATTTCAGAAAGAGTATAGCCTTGATCTTGGTATAAATTCATAATGGTATCTCTATCTTCTCTTAGGCTATTGATGTTCAATACTTCTCCTATTTTTGTTTTTAATACCTTTAAAATATCGGGAGTTGAGAATAAAGTATTTCCGTGAATATTGATTCCTTGAATTACAGGATTTTCTACAACGGTATAAATAATCTTTACTCCATTTCCATTCTTTTGAGTATTTGGAGTCACTTCTCGAAAATACCCCGTCGCCAATAAAGCTTTTTGCCCATCTTCTATGGCTGTCTTTGAAAAATATCCTCCTTGTTTGACAGATAAGACTTTTTTCAAATCAGCAGTAGAGACAAATTGATTTCCGGAAATAATAATATCGGATAAAATTAAAGACTTATCCACATTTGCCTGTTCTGACATGGAAATAACTCCGTCTTCTCGTAATAAAGATTGTACATCTTTTTTTTCTATTACATTGACTACGACATTGACTCCTCCTTCATAGGCTTGTGGTTGAATTAAAACATCTTCTAAATATTTAGATTTTTTCAATGTTTGGAAATCATGAAGCATAATTTCCGTGGAAAAAGGTTTTCCTTCTTTTAAATCCATCTGATTTAAAATAATACTTGCCGGAACTTCTTGATTATTTAAAACTTCCACTTTTTTGACAATCAAAGATCCTCCGGCGGCAAAACTAACCATGCTTACCAAAAACAGTAGCATAGCAACGAGTGTTCTTTTCATAGTTTTAACCTCCATTTTAATATACTCTTTTTATCATAACATTTGTTTATTTTTTTTTCAAGTCTTTTATTTAGCGAAAAATATCGAAAAAGTCATCCATTTTCTTCTCTATTTTTACTCCAATATGATAATTTAATTTTTTTTCTTTTACATGTTCTTGAGAAGAGTAGAATTTACTAGGTAATTTTCCAACTCCGATTTCAAAGGTTTTCGTATCACTATAAGGATATTTAAAGGATAAATCATATTGATCCATAATTCTATTGTCTTTACTTTGACTGTTAATCTGTGTATTTTGTACTCCGGTGTCATAAAGAGTTCCTGTGAAATTCCAATATAATTTATCCTTATAAAGATTATCCTCCACCTCAATTTTTGCTCCTAACTGTAGATCTCCGGAAGAATCATCTTTCTTATTGATTTGATTATACAAATTAGAAGTAATTCTAAATTTTTCAAAATGAAAAATTTTTCGAATAATTTTTGCAAAAGGACGAATTACCGTTTGCGTCAATTGTCCCCCTATAATATTTCGAAGCAGGGCAGTATAACTTGCATTATTTTCATTTTCTTGAATTTGCCCTGTAATCAAACTATTCAAACTTCCACTCGTATTTCCCTGATTCGAAGCAATTGAAAAACGCAAATCATCCACTTTTCCTTGAATACTAAAACGAACTTTTTCTCCGTTCACGTCCACACTGGAATCCAGAAGCAAACTTGGATTGAGATTCGGAAGATAGGCTTTGTTTTCATTAAAGGATAGCATAGCCTTATCCAAAGTGAAAATGTTCGTATTGATCATCAGGGAACCTTTTTCAACTTCCAAATTTCCTAACAAGGCATATTTTCCTTCTTTTCCGATGACGGATACCCCTCCGATAATCGTTCCTTTTACATCTTCAATTGCAACGTTCAATTCCGGAATATCGACCTTAATTCCCTCCTGTATCCATAGAGATAAATCCACATCTAACAAATCTTCCAGTTTTATTTCCGCTCCTTGTACTTCAAAATCTTCCCCCAAACTTTGACTGTCCAAAACAACTTGAGAAGACTTCCTTTCGAAAAACCTGCGAAGAATTTGCCAATAACTTTGATAAGCATTCGGAATATCGATAACCTTTCCTCGAAGCAGTTCTATATTTCCCCGTAATTTATTCGATTCCAATCGAAGATGGGAAGAAAAATCTAAGGATAATACTTTCGGAATCTGATATTTCAATTCTTCAACATCTATATTAAAATAATAATTTAATTTCTTTAGAAAAGAAACATCTTTTTTGATTTCATTCAATTTCGGAACTTGCATTCTTCCTGTCAATTTGGTATTTCCTTCATTGATCTTTCCGGAAATCTGGTGAACAATCATTTCATCCCCATGCAATTCGATATTTCCTGTAAAATTTTTCATCGAAATATATTGTTTAGGCAGCTCCAAAGATACATTATGTAATGAGAGACGTCCCTGTGATTTATCACTTTTGATATGAAAATCCAAATTGGAATTCCCCTCTATTTTCTCAATTCCATATTGAGAAACAAAGGATTGCAGTAATTTCCAATCAATTTCAGGAGCCTTCACGGAAATATCATAGCTCTCATCCTGGATGCCGTAATATCCTTTCACTTCGGCTTTATTTTGCAAGTAGGCTGTCTTCATAGAATCCAGAATAAGCTTCTCTGTATTTCCATGAAAATCAAGAGTTAAATAGTCCAAAGGAGCTTGCTTGATGCTTAATTGACTTCCGTCCATTTGAAATTCATAATCCGGATTTTTATAATTTCCGCTTACCTTTCCGGCCAAAGTCCATTTTCCTTTTAAAAAATCCATATTACTGTATTCCCGAATATCTTCCAATTGAAAACTTTGTTTTGGAACATCCACAAAAATACTTTCTCGATCTAAATCCACACTCGCCTCGAAAGAAACAAGAGTTTTCTTCTTATCGTTCTGTAAGGAAATCGGAGAGAATTCCATTCGTCCTATTCCCTGTTTTCCTAAGATATAACTTCCTTCCCAGGCAATGTTCGGTAATTTTTGCCCACGATAATAAATTTTATCAATGGTCGATTTGGCCTCTGCAATCAGCTCTCTTCCCTTTCCTTCCACTTCCACTTCACCGATAATTCGATAATACAAATCATGAAAGCCATAATAATCCGATAACTTTTCCTCAATAATATTTGCTTTCAAGCGATAAGAATTATCTGAAATACTGTATTCTCCCGAAAGAAGATTCTCATCCACTTTTACATTTTGAAAATGCAGTTTTTTCTCTTCCAGATGGAAATTCCCTCGCACTTGATTCTCTTTGTTCTCTAGAAGATACAAACTTCCCTCTTCCAGTTGAATGTCTGCAATCGGATTTTTAATATTTCCACTCAACTGTGCTGTGGCATGATGAACGGAGAATTTCGGATAGGACAGGTTTATTTCCGTATTATCAAAATCTCTTAATTCCAGCTCAAGATTGGTATTTTGCTTTACCAGATCCAAGCTTCCCTTTGCATTCAAAAATCTATTTTCCAAGGCATAAACTCGAATTTCATCTCCCTCATACTCGATATCCGCTCTCAAGCCCCCTATTCCATATTCTCCGTATTGAAGTCTTTCAATTTCACCTTTGGAACTTACTCTTATTCCATTGTCGTCATCATAAAAAATCTTTCCTTTCAATGCTAATTGGGCAAGGAGATCTTTTCCTTGGATTTGCCTTTCAAAACAAAAATGTTCGCTCCTATATTGAATGTCAACTGTCTTTTGCTGTAAATCCGCCTTTCCCTGTAAAAAAATACTTCCATTTTTCTCTGAAGTAATCTCTCCTTTTTGAACTTCCAAAATATTATTGTTTGCCTGAAACAGAACCTTGCCATGATACTCTTCCAAAGAAAAAGGAAGCTCTCCTTCTCCTCTGACAAGATTTGATCTTGCAATATCATAGTCTAAGAAAAATTGTTTCTTTTTGTATAATTTCAGATAATTTTCCTTTTTTTGATATTCTCCGTCAAGTTCCAAAATATTGGAGTGAAGAGAAAAGGGAATGATATTCTCCTTCAACTGAAATTGGAGATTTCCTTCCAAAGCGGGATAAACAGAATGTTCCGCAGAAAAACTCAAGTCCCACTCTTGTTTCTTCTTAAGATCCAAGAAAATTTTATCATAATAAAAATCCATCACTTCCGCATGAACTTCTTTTTTTTCTTGATCATAGGACAGTATCGTATTTTTGGTTTCTCCTTCTTCCTGATAATCCAAGCCGGCATTGATTATATTCCCATTCAAAGAAATATAAAGTTTCCCTGCAGTCCACTTTTTATTCAAAAATTCCAATTTTGGAATTTCTGCTTGTACTTCTCCTGTGTTTCCATAATAATCACTGCGGATATGAGCTTCCAATGTTCCTGTTTCCAATTGGAGCTGCTCTGTCTTAAGGTACGGTTTCCAGTACCTATCCGGTTTCACCCCGACAATATCAAGTTGTACATCATAGGGCATGGTTTCCCCGCTATACACTATCTCGTATCGCTCCTCCTTATCTTTTCCTGAAGCTTTTGCTGAAATTCCTTTTTTCTTGTCAAAAAGAAGCTTTCCGTTCCAAGTGATTTTCTTATGAAAAATAGGTTCCAAAACTCTATCTTCATAATGTGTTTCAATATTTTCCAAGTCTACTGTTTCAATAGGAATATTGGTAATAGGGCGATAGTCTTTTAAATCTATTTTTTTGCTTTCTTCTTTCGGAATATAGCGATCAATATTCCATTTTCCGTCTTTTTGACGAATCAAATAAATATCTCCCTTTGGAATCTTTATAGTTCCCAACTTCAAAAAAGAAATACGAGTTGCCTCTATTTCAGGAATTCTCAGAAAAGCTTCTCCCTCTAAATCCATTGAAATCCCTGTCAAATTAATTTTATCCTTTTGAATTGAAATTTTCTCAATCCGAATCGGATCTCCCAGAAATAATTTAGATATACCCGCAATCGTTTCTTCCAAATGATGCGTAGCATAAAAAATTCCTCCGAATACTAGAGCAAAGAAAACAGAAATATTCACGAGTGCTATTTTATACTTTCCCCTTCCCTTCATGTTTTCCTCCTCTTTTTATAAAGGTTTTTTGGTAATGACTCCCGCTTTTCTCGGATATTTTTTCTCCGTTTTTTCTTGTTTTCTAATTTTTAAAATTAAACGTTTATCTTGACTATAAGGCAGCTGTCTTATATATTCCTCTTGCATCGAACTTTTTAAAACTTGTAAGGCTTTCTTTGCTTCTTTTTCCTCCTCCGTTCCCACCATTTTTTGCGGTAAGAAAAGGGCACCCACTTTTAAAAAAGGGATCATATATTCCAAGATGACTGCCAATTTAGAAACTCCTCGACAAAATCCCAAATCGTAGTACTCTCTTCGTTTTGAGATTTGAATGTAATCCTCCGCTCTGGCATTCACCACTTCTACATTCTCCAGTTGAAGATGTTCCTTTACTACTTCTAAAAATTTTGTTTTTTTTCCGACAGAATCCATTAAAGTAAATTGAAGATGAGGATTGCAAATCGCCAATACCATACCCGGAAACCCTGCTCCCGTTCCAATATCAATAGCCGTTTTTGCCTCTTTCGGAATAAATTCCTGCAGTAACAAAGAATCCAAAATATGCTTCTCCAAAACAGCTTTCTCTTCCCGAATAGCGGTTAAATTTGTGTGTCGGTTGTATTCCAGTAATAAACTTACATAAGAAAGTAAGGCTTCTATCTGCTTTTCTTCTAAGGAAATATTCCACTTTTGTAAGGCAGTTGTCAAATATTCTTTCATCTTAGTTCCCTCTCATCTTTAAGTAAATCAATAATACTTGAATATCTGCCGGAGAGACTCCTGAAATACGAGAAGCCTGTCCGATATTACTAGGCTTAATCTTCTTCAATTTTTCCTTCGCTTCCTTTGGAATATTTTGTAAACTGTCATAGTCCATATCCTCCGGAATTCTTTTTTGTTCCATACTCTTATGTTTTTCTATCATTTTCAAGGATCTTTCAATATACCCGGAATACTTTGTCTGCACTTCCACCTGATATTTGGTATCTTCATCATAAGCACCAAAATTAAATACCTTTGTCCCCTCTGTCATATATTCAATATCCTCATAATTTATTTCCGGTCGTCTTAAGACCTCAAATAAGCTGGCTCCGTCCTTTAAAATTTGCTCTCCTTTTTCATGTAATCTTTCGTTTACTCTCGGATTTCCCGGTCCCACAAAATTTTGTTGCAAAGCCTCTATGATTTTTTTTACATTTTCTCTTTTTTGCTCTACTCTTTGATATTCCTCCTCAGATACCAAACCTACTTCATATCCAATCTTGGAAAGTCGTAAATCGGCATTGTCTTCTCGCAATAACAAACGATATTCACTACGAGCGGTAAACATTCTGTAAGGCTCATTGGTTCCCTTCAATACCAAATCATCAATTAAGGTTCCGATATAAGAATCCGCCCTATCTAAAACAATGGCTTCTTTTCCATCGATGCTTCTTACCGCATTGATCCCTGCTATGAGTCCTTGCGCTCCTGCTTCCTCATATCCGGAAGTTCCATTGATCTGCCCTGCTAAAAACAAATTCGGAATACTTCTGGACTCCAAACTGTATTGAATTTCAGAAGGAGGAATATAATCATATTCAATCGCATATCCATATCTCATAATCTGTGCATGTTCAAAACCGCGAATTTGATGTATCATATTTTCTTGAACATCCACAGGAAGAGAAGAAGAGAGACCTCCTAAGTAAATTTCATTGGTTTCATAACCTTCTCGCTCCAAAAACAAATGATGTTGTTGCTTATCTGCATAACGATATACCTTATCTTCAATGGACGGACAATATCTCGGCCCTAATCCTTGAATCGTTCCGTTAAACAAAGGAGAACGTTCTCGATTCTTTTTTATTTCTTCATGTACCGCCTCATTGGTATGAGCAATATAACAAGAAATTTGCTTTCTATCTTTCAAGTCTTCCTCTTTGGTTCGATTTGAAAATTTTAAAATTCTCGATTTTTCTCCGGGTTGTTCCTCCAATACCGAAAAATCAATACTTCTTGCATCAATTCTGGAAGGGGTTCCCGTTTTAAATCTCTGTAAATCCAAGCCATGTTTTAAAAGCGAAAGAGGCAGCTCTTCAGAGGACAACTCTCCCATTCTCCCGCCGGAAAAATGACTTTCTCCGATATGGATTAATCCACGTAAAAAAGTACCTGTCGCCAAAATAATTCGCTTCGCTCGATACTCAACTCCCTCTCGTATTTTTATTCCTACCGCTTTCCCGTTTTCTACCAATAATTCACTTACCATTCCCTGAATGGCGCTCAAATTTTCACAAGATTCTATGGTTCGCTTCATTTCTTTCGCATAGGCGATTTTATCTGCCTGTGCTCTTAAAGAGCGAACTGCCGGTCCCTTTTTTGTATTTAACACACGAATTTGAATATAGGTCTTATCAATATTTCGACCCATTTCTCCGCCAAGTGCATCAATTTCTCTTACTAAATGTGATTTTGCCGGTCCTCCTAAAGAAGGATTGCAAGACATCACTCCTATATTATCCAATGATATTGTGAAAATAGCTGTTTTTTTTCCTAATCTTGCTGCTGCTAAAGCTGCCTCCGCTCCTGCATGACCTGCTCCAACCACAATCACATCAAATTCTTGTACCAATGTTTCCCTCCATATCTCTATTCTCCCAAACTTTCCAAAGTTCTGGCTGTTTTAGAATCTGTAATAACAACGAGAATATCTCCTTTTTCAATCAATGTTTCTGCGGCAGGATTCGGATAGAAGACATCATTCGCTTTTCGAATTCCTACTATATTGGCATTATATTTATTTCTTACATTCAATTCTATCAAAGTTTTATTCCAAAAAAGATTCGGTGCTTTGATTTCTGCCAATAAAAAGTCTGAAGAAAAACGCAAATGTTCTATCATATTTGGTTCCATGACCAATTGAGCAATTCTTCGTCCCATATACTCTTCAGGATATACAATCTTACTGGCTCCTATTTTTTCTAAAACTTTTCCATGTTCCCTGCTCCCCGCTTTTGCAATAATTTTAGAAACTCCCAATTCTCGTAAATTCAAAGTTGTTAAAATACTTGCTTCTAAATTTCTCATACATACAAAGGCTGTATCAAAATTTTGGGCTCCTATTTCTTGCAAACTCGTTAAATCAGTTCCATCTAAAACCATGGCATTCTCTACCTTGTAGTCATTTATCATATCTTGGACTAAATCTTCCGATACATCCACTGCCATCACTTCCTGGTCGGATTCATACAACGTTTTCGCAACACTTCTTCCGAAACGTCCCAAACCAATGACTAAATATTGTTTCATTTTTTTCTCCTTACTATCCGATTAAAATATCTTCTTTTGGATATTGTACCCTAGCTTTCTTCTTCTTTTCTCCCAAAGCCAATGCAATTGTCATAGGACCCAATCTTCCGACAAACATGGTTACAATAATCACCAACTTGGAAGACACCGATAAATATGGGGTAATTCCCATCGTAAGTCCCACCGTTCCAAAAGCGGAAACCACCTCAAAGACAATTTTTTCCATAGAGAAAGGTTCCAAGACCAAAAGAAATAAAATAACAAGAGCAATATAGCTCAAAGATAAGACCAAAAGTGCCAAGGCTTTATTCATAACATCCCAATCTAAACGGCGATTAAAAATTTCAACATGTTCTTTCCCTCGAATAATTCCTATCACATAGAATAAAATTACTCCTAAGGTCGTTGTTTTTATTCCTCCTCCCGTAGAACCCGGAGAAGCTCCTATCAACATCCAAATACAAGCCATAAAAACAGTCGCACTTCTCAAATTACCTAAAGGTATGGTATTAAATCCGGCTGTCCTCAAAGTAACACTTTGGAAAACAGAGGAAATAATTTTTTCTGACCAAGGAAGAGGAGATAAGGTTGCAGAATTTGAAAATTCCAATAAAAAGAATAAGACAGCTCCTCCAAAAGTAAGAATCATAGAAATATGAATGGCCAACTTGGAAGTTAAGGTAAAACGACTTACCCCCTTACGTATCATCATAATGAAAGAATTGATGATGGCAAAGCCCATTCCTCCTAAAATAATCAAGTAGGAAATCGTCAAACTGATAACGGAATTTCCGCGAAAATTTTCTAAACTGTTAGAAAACAAGGAAAATCCGGCATTACAAAAGGCAGAAATCGAATGAAATATTCCATAATAAATTGCCTGTTCGTGGGGCATAATTTTTCGAAACTCATGAATTAAAATAACGGCTCCTATACTTTCAATAATAAAAACTGTTAAAAGCATCAAACGAACAAAATTTAAAATTTCTCCCACACTATTGGCGTTTCTTTCTTCCTTTAAAAGTATTCTTGTATATAAGGTCATCTTCTGTCCTGCCAATAGAAACACGATAGAAGAGAAGGTCATGACTCCCAATCCTCCAATCTGAATCAAAGCAATCAGAATCACATCTCCCAGCGGTGAAAACACCTCCGACACATCGACCACAGTCAATCCTGTCACACAAACAGCGGATACGACTGTAAACAAGGCTTCTAAAAAGTTCAAACTCTTTCCTTCCTTCCATGAAAAAGGTAACATCAGCAAAAATACTCCAACGGCAATCACTGACAAAAACCCTAAAATCAATTTTCGAGAAGGAGAAATTTGTTCTTTATCCCCTTTCATTTTTTCTCCTTTTTTTACATTTTTGCTACATTTTCTGTAATTTTAATAATTAAATCTCTTGCCTTTTCCATGGATTCTACACAAATATACTCATGCTTTCCATGAAAATTGTGTCCTCCCGTGAAAAGATTCGGACATGGCAATCCCTCATAAGATAAACGACTTCCGTCCGTTCCTCCACGAATTGGAGATACTTTAGGAGTAATTCCCAATTCTTCCATAGACTTTTTTGCCAAGTCAATAATGTAGATAACCGGCTCTATTTTTTCTTTCATGTTGAAATAAGAATCTTTCAACTGACAATCAAATTGCGCTTTTGGGTACTTCTTTTGCAAGAAAGCAATGATCTCTTGAAACAAATTTTTCTTTTCTGTGAATTTTTCGAAGGAGTGATCTCGAATAATATACTCCATAGTCGTTTTTTCTACACTTCCCTCCAAAGTATCCAATAAGAAGAATCCCTCATATCCGCTTGTATATTCAGGTCTTTGTTCGACAGGCAACATAGCTTGTACTTCCATAGCCAATAAAATAGAGTTTATCATTTTATCTTTGGCAGCTCCCGGATGAATATCTCTTCCTGTAATTTCAATGTGAACGGAGGCGGCATTGAAATTTTCGTATTCCAATTCTCCAATTTCACCTCCATCTACCGTATAAGCAAAGTCACAATCAAAAGCTTTAATATCAAATAAATCGGCTCCTCTTCCAATTTCTTCATCAGGAGTAAAAGCAACTCTTACCTTCCCATGAGGAATTTCAGGATGAGCTTTTAAATATTTCATAGCTTCTAAAATTTCAGTCACTCCGGCCTTATCATCGGCACCTAACAGAGAACTTCCGTCCGTAACGATTAAAGTTTTTCCTATATAGTTTTTCAATTCCGGAAAATCTGCCACGGAACTTACAATACTTTTTTCAGCATCCAACACAATATCTCTCCCATCATAATTTTCAATCATTCTCGGATTGACATGCTTCCCATTGTAATTCGGTGCCGTATCCATATGAGCTATCCACCCGACACTGGCTACTCCTTCTTGAGTTGCCGGTAAGGTTGCCATAACATATCCGTTTTTATCCAAAGTAATATCTTCTAAGCCGATTTCTTTTAAATCTTCTACAAGTATTTTGGCTAAATCCCATTGTCTTTCGGTGCTGGGACAAGTTTCCGAAGCCTCATCAGAAGTCGTATGAATTTTTACATACTTTAAAAATCGATTTACTAATTCTTCTCTCATTTTAGTGTTTCCTCCCTTTCTTTCTCCGACTTTAAATATTCTAAATGTTTTAATTCTCTCTTAATCAAAATAAAGGTTACGATGGTGGCAATAAAATCAGATAGAGGAGAAGCGTACCAAACTCCGTTCAAACCCCAAATGGAGGATAAGAAAAATAAACAAGGAATCAATACCAAAATTTGTCTGGACATACTAATAAGAAAACTTAATTTTGGCTTTCCAACTGCCTGAAAATAAATGGAAGAAACAATTTGAAATCCTACAATAGGAAAAACAAGTACCTGCCTTCTCAAACCATATTCGGCAAGTTGTAATAAAGATTCCTCTTTGGTAAATAGAACAATCCAGTATTGGGAAAATAACTCTATCGATAAAAAGCCGACAATACAAATAACACTGGCAGCTCCTATTCCTTTGAACAAAGCCTCTTTTACCCTATCATATCTCCTCGCTCCATAGTTATAGCCTAAAATTGGCTGTACTCCTTGATTGATTCCAAAAATGGGCATCAGTAACAAAGACATAATGGATTGAATAATTGCCATAGCTCCTATGGACAAATCTCCGCCATATTGCCGTAAAATGACATTCATAATATAGTTGATAGCACTCACTCCAACCTGTACTCCAAAAGAAGAACTTCCCAAAGCTATCACTTTCTTGCTTAGGTCACAATGTAAACGAATATTTTTCTTTTTCAGTTTCATCACACTCTTAGACGATGTAAAGTAGTAAATAGTCCAAAGAAAAGAAACTATTTGAGAAAGAACGGTCGCTAATGCCGCCCCTCTTACCCCCATATGTAAAGTAAAAATGAAAATAGGGTCCAGAATAACATTGACAAAGGTTCCAATCAATAAAGTTAACATTGCCATTTTCGGATTTCCATCGGAACGAATGGCTGAATTTAAAATATAACTCAAGGTCGTGGGAAGAAATCCTATTGCAACAATCTCCAAATATTGTTTTGCATAGGGGTAACTTAAATCACTTCCTCCTACGAAATAAATCACTTTTTTCATAACCAGAAAAATCAAAATCATAAAAACAAGGGAAAAAATACTTCCTAATACTAAGGAATTTCCCAAAAATTGCTCCGCTCTATCCCTTTCCTTTTTTCCCAAATGTAAGGAAATATTTGCAGAAGACCCTAAGCCTACCAGCAGAGCAAAGGCAAAAGAAAGTAACATGACAGGGAAAATAACGCCTACCCCTGTAATTGCCAAATGTCCAACCTTTTCAATATGACCGATATAAATTCTATCTACCACATTGTATAAAGCATTGACAATCATTCCCACAACTGCCGGTAATGAAAATTTCCACAGCAGCTTTCCGATGCTCTCCTGTTCCAAAAAATTATGAGATAAACTCATACAACCTCCCTTTCTTACTCTATTCCTTTCTGTAAAAGTGTTTCTTTTACTTCTGCAACAATCGATTCCGGCAATAGGAGAACGATATTATCTCCTGATCGCATAATGCTATCCCCTTTCGGAATCTTCTCTGTTTCATTTCTTCTCAAGGCGACAACGAGAACTTCTTCTCCCCATTCTACCTCGGAAATCTTTTTTCCATCCAAGTAAGATTCTGCCGCAACCGGAACAACAATTAAAGTTTTTCCCATGCTCTCTACTTCATGTGTCTCTTCAAAATCATCTTTTGGCATTCTTTCATATAAAATATCATACACAGGTGACAGTTTCAATAGGGCAGTCACATAAAAAGCTACCACAGAAACGGTAACCAAAGCCAACAAATGATCAAAACTACCTGTCATTTCTAAAATGAGAACCGCTCCTGTAATAGGTGCCCTTACTACGGATACAAAATATCCCACCATTCCCAACACCATAAAGTGCACAATAATATTCGGATCGAATGGAAAAAAATGCAATAACAACAAAGCGAAAATTTTTCCTAAAATCGCTCCTAAAACCAGCATAGGTAGAAAAATTCCTCCCGCAAATCCGGTAGCATAGGAAAGCGAAGTAAATAACAATTTTATCAAGAAAACAAAGAACAGGAAAAGAATTCCTTGCTGTAATTGCGGTAAGGATTCTACCAATTCATGTCCCCCTCCCGTTACTTCCGGAAGAACCAAACATAGAAGAAAGGAGGTACTCATCACAAAAACAACCTTCATCCATCTGGAAATTCGAATGCCTTGAAAAATATTCTGTGTTTTTACTAAAGTCGTCGTAAACAATTTTCCAAAAAAGGCAATGAGAATTCCAAATAAAATATACAAAGCAAATTGTAAATAAGGATTGATGTCTCTAGGATAGGATACCAGCATAGAAAAAGCCGTATCAATTCCAAAAAAACGTCTTCCGATGAAATCGGAGGCGATGCTTGCTACAAAAATACAAATAATTAACTTCGCCGTTAAAAATTTATGTAACTCTTCCAGGCTGAACATGACTCCCGCCAAAGGAGCTCCGAAAGCTCCGGCAAGTCCTGCACTCGCTCCACTGGTAATTAAATAATTTTCATCCACTCGGTTGCAACGAAAGCCTTTAGCAATTCCACTGGCTACATAGGAGCCTAACTGCACGGAAGGACCCTCTCTTCCCAAAGAAAGTCCTGCTCCTATTCCGAAAAGTCCTCCCACAAATTTTGCCGCCAATTGTGCAAACCAATGCTTATAATGAACTGTTCCCAAAATAATTCCTTTTACTTGGGGAATTCCGGAGCCTGAAGTTCTCGGATATTTTCGATACAGAAAATCAATGAAAAATCCTATCACTAAAAATCCGATCCACAATTTAATCAAAAAAGGATAATTGGTTAGCGTACTGGGAGAGACAAACGTTTCTCGTAATACATTAAAAATATGCAGGGCATAGCGATAGAAAGAGACAATGATCCCGGTAATCAATCCTACCATTAAACATAAAAAATATAATTTTCCGTTGCTATTCTGAATATGATTTAGATTTTCCTCCACATTCAACACTTGTTTAGACATCAATATCACCCACAAATACAAAATTCGCCTTTCCATAAATCATTACAACATCATCTTTCACTTCCACAAACACATCTCCACCCTCTGTATAAAAATGCGCTTCTCCTGATATTTTTTGTAAATGCTGCAAAATAACTCCACAAGAAGAGCAACCGGTGGAACAGCCTAAGGTCCTCCCTGCTCCTCTTTCCCAAGTTTTTATTTGAACTTCCTTCGCATTTAATAGCTTCACAAAATTTACATTAGTCTTTTTGGGAAATAAGGGATGTTTTTCCAGTCGGGACCCCCAGTAGTTCAACTCCTCATCCTTCATAAAATCCTCTACCAAAATGGCTATATGAGGAACTCCGACTGTTACACGATAAAAAACAAATTCTCTGCCTTCTATTTCCACTCTTTCCTCTTGGAATTCTTTTTCCCATTCCGCTTTTCCCATCTTCACTTGAACAGAGGAGACCTGATTTTTTTCATCAATGGTCAACACAATTTCCTTTACTCCATTGTCCGTTTCTATCGTCATAGTTGTCTTTCCAACTATCTCATTTTCATACATATAACGAGAGAGACAACGAATTCCATTTCCACACATTTCTCCTCGACTTCCGTCAGAATTATAATAATTCATTTTCATGTCTGCAATGGAACTGGATTCACAAAAAAGAATTCCATCGGCTCCTATTCCAAAATGTCTATCACAAAGTTTTTTAGCAAGTTTATTTATCTCCCTTATTTTCCGATTTCTTCCATCGAAAATGACAAAATCATTTCCGGCTGCTTCCATTTTCCAAAACTTCATTTTTTTACTCCTCAAAAATATTTTATCTATCATAACATTATATACAACTTTTGACGAAAAATCAATGTGTAATTCCTCACTTTCCTCTTTGAAAAAATGTTTACTGTTTTAATAAAAAATGCTATAATAAAGAAAATTTAAGGAGGAAATGAAAATGGAACGATTAAGCTCGGAAGAAATAGAAAAATACATAAACGAAATCAAAGAGAAAGGTCTTTATGAAAAATATCAGGCAATGATTTTGGATGATTTTGAGGAACACCATGTTGTTTATCTTTTAGAAGAAAATGAAATCATCGCTCTTGCCTATAAAAATCAGGTAACTCCTTACTCCATGAAAGAATATTACAATTGGTATGAAATGAATTTACTGATAGAAGAAGACGAGTACGGATTATAATATGGGAATTGAAAATATCTCTTGATATCTGCATACACTTTACTAAGGTTATCAAAATAAAAAAGAATTAAAAAATTTTTAAAAAAAATTATTGACAATATAACTATTGTATGCTATTATTAAGTCAATCATATAACGTTTCCTTAAATTTTAGTTTTAATTTCTACGAAAAGAAAAGAGCCAAACAATTAAGTTTAGGCTCTTTTCTTTTATTCCTGCCATTTTAAATACTGCTTTTTCTATCTCTGAAACCCCTGAAAAATCGTTGAAAATTTCTCCTACTGATAACAAATTGTTAACAAAAATTAAAAATAGCTACTTTTATCTTTATTTTTGGAAAATCTAAAAAAATAACTACAAAATTTTAATCTCTCACGGATTTTATAGCCGAAATCACAGGCTTTTTTTCTTCATCCAAATATACTTTGCCTATCACTCCATATACATCTCTTAACATTTTTTCACAAATCACTTTATTCGCACTTCCTGCATCATAGAGCTTTCCCTCCTCTGTTAATATTACAATATAATCTGCGTACCTTGCCGCTAAGTTTACATCATGTAAAATAGCAATAATATCAATCCCTTTTTCTTTTACCAATTTTTTTAACAAAAAACAAAGTTCCAACTGTTTTTGTAAATCAAGAGAATTGGTCGGCTCATCCAATAAAATAATTTTGGGATTTCTGACTAGAGTCTGAGCAATGAAAACAAGTTTTTTTTGTCCTCCACTCAAATGATTGAATACATTCCCTGCTAATTCTTCTATGTTTAAATCTCGAAGTACCTCCATTGCAATTTTTAAATCTTCTTCAGAAACTTTTGATTTTAACTCCGGCAATCTTCCTAATAAAACAATTTCCAATACGGTTAAGGTTGAAATATCCAAATCCATTTGAGGCAAATAAGACATCCATTCTATTTTTTTCTCGAATGCCATATTCCCGATATCACAGTCTCCATATAAAATATCTCCTGTATAATCCAACAAACCGAAGATTGATTTTATCAATGTGGATTTTCCGGCTCCATTTGGTCCAAGAATGACATTCAATCCCTTTTGAAATTCCACAGAAAAATTATGAAAAATATTTTTTCCACCCTTCCTATACGCAAAGTTTAAATCTTGTACTTTTAACATTATAAACTCCTCATTTTTCCAAAAATAATTGCTATAAAAAATGGAATTCCTATAACGGAAGTGACCAATCCGATGGGTAAAATGACTCCGGGAATAATGAGCTTACTCAATAAAAAAGAACAAGATAAGATAACAGCTCCTAGTAAGGCAGAAAGCGGCATGAAAAATCGCTGATCTTCTCCTACAAATTGTCTTGAAATATGAGGAGCTACCAAACCGACAAAGCCTATAGTTCCAACAAAACTAACAGATACTGCAGATAATAAAGAGACTATTAAAATGGTCCTTCTTCTCAATTGTTGAACAGGAACCCCTATACTCCTCGCTTTGTTATCATCCAGTGTCATTGCCGTCAGCTTCCAAGCGTTTCGATACAACACAATGGAAGTAAAAAGTAAGACCCAAAAAACAAAATAAAATTTATTCCACGTTGTTTTTAATAAACTGCCAAATGTCCAGAAAATTAAACTTTGTAACTTATCTTCTTCCGCAATATATTGTAAAATCATAGTTAAAGAAGAAAAGAGAAAATTTAAGGCAATCCCAAATAAAATAATTGCCGTTTTACTTATTCTTTTTTGAAAAGAAAACACATAGATCCCTAAAGAGACTAATACTGTAAAGAAAAAAGCATTTCCCGTCACTGCTAGAGTATCCGGCAGAAAGAAGACGTTACTGTTTAAAAGCAATCCCATAGCCGCTCCAAAAGAAGCTGCAGAAGTAATTCCCAAGGTATAAGGACTGGCAATAGGATTTCTAAGAATGCTTTGAATTTCGCAGCCTCCTACTCCTAAGGAGGCTCCGACAACAACTGCCATCAATGCCATAGGCATTCTAACCTGCTTCACAATCATAACATGATTTCCTCTTCCCTCATTCCTGAAAATTATTTCCAGAATTTCTAAAATAGTAATGTGAGAAGAACCAACAGAAACATTTAATAAAATTAAAAATAATAGAATTAGAAATAGAAAAAATAGTATCCGCATTCTTTTTCTTATCATCTTCCGATAAATTTGACTTCCTTGCTGCATCTTTCCTCCTAGCAGTTAAAATACGGGACAGTAAATATCTCACATTTTAAAAATTATTTTTCAGCATCTTTTAATTCATAAAACCAGGTACTTATACTACTATCCAACAACATAAATTTCTTAAAAAACTCATCTAATATTTTTTCCGGTTGAACATCTTTAAAATCCTCCGGATATAAAATCTTTGCTATTTTTAAAGACGGATAAAAAGCATAAATAGATCTATTAGTAGAATGAGCAAATTCATAAATTCTTTTTTTCTTAACCGCATTTAGATTTTTCCAACCATTTCTATGAACAATATCAAACTTAAATTGTTTTTTAGGACTTACTTTGCTAAGCCATCCATCATTGACTCCACTTATAATAATAAAATCCGGATTGCTTTCTAAAATATATTCAGGATCCAATTTATTTCCACTTCCTTTTCCTGCCGGAGTATTTATCAATAATTTATCCGCTATATTTTCTCCACCTGCAAGTTTAATAAGCATCCCCCAACCCGTTTTACTTGTAGAAGTAGAGCCTATGATTTCGGAATATCCTGATTTTTCATAATATACTGTTGGCTTTTTTGTTTTTTCCTGTACTTTTTTAGAAGCAATCAGTGAATATTGTTTTTCTATAAAATCACTCACTTCTTTTGCTTTTCTTTCTTCTTGAAAAATTTGCCCTAAAATTTTCATAGTTTGTGGAATAGATTTCTCCAATTGTTTTCCCGGAACATCGATTAAAACAATCTGAATTCCTGCATTTTTTAATATTTCTTCAATTTCAAGAGCATATTTATGAGCAGCCATGGCAGAATTTACAATCAAAACATCCGGCTGCATAGATAAAATCATTTCCAAATCAAAAGGTGCATTATGATCTGAAATTTGACCCGTATGTGTCATATAATTTCCGACAATAGGTGTATATAGCTTTGCATATTTATGCAGTCCACGTCCCCCGTCCTGCCCGGAACCGACCAACATGGAAAAAGCTTCTTTTCCTTTTAAAGGAATAATATAGTCAATCACATCCATGGTGCTAATGGCATAAGAAGAAATAGGTAGACCTAATTCCACTTTTCTCCCTTTTGCATCTGTAATCATAATCTTTTTAGTAACGGCCTTTTTTTTAGGCATTGCTTCTGCTTTAATCGGGATCATCATTTCTTGTAATTCTTTCTCTTTTATAGAATAATGATACTCTTTTAAATCCAGTCCTGATTTTTGTAAAGCATCCGCTACCGCTTCAATAATGGCATTACTGGTAATTGTTGCTCCTGAAACGGTATCTACATTTAAAGATTGTTGTTTGACAATCCATTCCGGAATTTTCTTTTCTGCAACATCTCCAATTCCCTTTGTCTCCTGTGTTTTTCCAATATGAATGGCCTGAATTTTGTTATCTTTTCCAAGATTGACTTTAACGGATATATTTCCATGATACCCCTTTGCTGTTCCTTCATACTCCTTTGCAAAAGTAGTAGAAAAAAGAAATATAAAAATAACTGTCATGAAAAAGAAAAATTTTTTTAATATTTTCATTCGTTCCCTCCTATCGTTTTATATTTACATTTTTATATTATTTATAAAGCATTTTAGTTTAAAATAGAACATTTATATAACTATATGATAGCACGTTTTCCAAAAAATATCCATCGAAAACTAAAAAAAAAGAGGGATTTCAGAGATTGTATTTCTAAAATCTCTAAAATCCCTTTGAACATTTCATTAGAAAATAACTCTTAGCCCTAAGCCTGCTCTCTTATTCTTTCCTTTGCTATCATATCCGATATTTGCTGTAATTCCATATCTTTCATTCTCCAATCCAAGATTTAAATCCGTACTTAGACTTCCTCTTCGATCTTCTTTTTCTCCTCGGATATGAAACCAGTCCGCATTTGTATAGGCTACTCTTGCTTGGTTCTTTCCCTTTGCAACTCGTCCTAATTCATTGCTATAAGCAACTCCTACTCTTGCTGTCAAAGCTCCCCTTGTGCTTAAATCATGTTTGTATCCTGCTTCCACTCCAATTTCCGGTTTTACGGAATAGTAATCATTCGCTTTCACTTCCAGTCTCACTTCTCCGTTCTTTTCTTTGATCTTTTGGAATCTTCCATACTCTACTTTTAATTCTCCATATGGTTTTACAAAAGTAGATTCACTGGTTCTAAATGTCTTGCTGACTTCGTTTGTTAGCGCAAGTCCATAAGTCCAGTATCTTGATTTGGCATGGAAGATCTCATCCACTACCAAATATCTACGATGCATTCGGTTTCTTCCTACAAACATTTCTCCAGATATGGTCCAGTTCAAACTATTGTTATGATCAAAAGCAGTCGATTTGAAGACTCCCCATTTTGCTTGTAGCATTTCTTCTTTCGATTTTCCAATGTCTTTGAACTTAAATTCATGATGAATCAAACCTGCATACCAACCGGTGGTATTCCCAAGTTGCACCGTTTCCTTTTCATGTAAGTAAGCAACTCCTTTTGCATGCGAGCTATAATCCATGACTCCAGCAGTATCCGTTTTGTATTCTCCTCGCATTCCAAAAGCTTTGATTTTGTTGGAATCTTTTGACTTGGTATCCCATTCTTTCTTGAGATATTTCAATTCTTTGTCTAAGATGGAAGCGGTTGCTTGGATTCTTTGTTGCACATTGGCATATTGATGTCCCATCATTTCATCAAAAGCTTGATACAATAAAACTTCTTCGTTATTTCCGATGCTGTTTAACTTTTGAAATAATTGATTTTCTCTTGTTTCTAATTCTTCTACTCCATATCGTTGTTCCAATCCGTCTGTAAAATTATAGGTATCTTGATTTTTCGCCCATTCTGTATAAGGAATTTTTGCCATATATAGATTGGTAACTTTTCCCGTTCCTGGATCCAAAGTAGGAGTCGTTATCCAACCCAATGAACCAGAATAAACATTCCATTTTGATACTCCACTTGATAATATTGCGTTATTATATGGATCTAATATTTTATTATCCTTTATTTGAATATATTTGCTGATTGTACTTGCCGCTGCTTCTGTTCCTATGATTAAATCAGCTTGAGAGGTTAAATGACCCAATCCTGTTATAGATGAAGTGAAATCTTTTCCTGACGTATTTACATATAGTCCTATACTATCTGCCGATACAGAGATTGGATTTCTAGCTGTTGTGCTTACTATTGTTGGTGTTACAACAACTCCTCCTGCTGTGATTGTTGCAGTTGTTGCTCCGGCAGGCGCTTCTATCACTACAGAACCGATTCCTTTAGAAGTTGGTGTTGAATTTAATAGTTTTGTTTCTTCAGAGCCGGAACCTGATACAGTAATGCTTCCATAGTTAGCTATTGTTCCTCCTTTTAATAGAACTCCATTACTTGCCGTTGCTGCAATATTGATTGTTCCATTATTTTCTAGTGTAGAACCTGAACCTAAAACCACTCCATTAACATTGGAAAGTCCACTAGCACCAGTTTTTATGGTTCCGTCATTTATTGCCTTCGCCCCTTCTTCTACATAGATCCCTGTAGTATTACTAGCATTTAAAATAATATCATGCTTGTTTGTAACTATAGTCCCTGTTTTTGCTCCATACATTCCTATACTATATGGACCATTTACATTGATGGTACCTTGATTTTCTACTGTTCCTGTTGTAGGAGCTGTAGTAGCATCTCCTATGTATCCGGCTGCCATACCTACGCCAAATAATTCATTAGTTACATCTGAGGCTCCTACGGTAATGGTAGCAGTGTTTGTTCCTTTTCCACCTTTAACCATATAGATACCTAAGTTGCCAACTCCACTTCCAAAATCAATATTTCCTGAGTTATCCACTATTCCGGAAGCATATATTCCATAGTTACGACCGATAGCCCCACTTGAACTAATATTGGTACTGTTAGTGATATGACTGGTTTCATCACTGGAATAAATAAAGGTTGCATTATTAGATAAAGTTGCACTTCCACCTGTACTTGTAATCGTATTATTCCCTATATTTACAAATCCAAATGAGGTATCTCCTAAGTTAAAAGTGCTTCCTGTACTTGTTATTGTTTGTCCGCTTCCTACCGTATATACTCCCACAGATTCTTTGGATGAACCTGTTGTAATACTTCCTGATACATTGACATTTCCGTTCTTTGAGTACAATCCTATTGAACCATTTCCAACTTTAATGTTTCCACTACTATTTTCTTCAAATCCATACATAGCGACTGAATAATCTCCTACTGTGATATTTCCCATATTTTTTAATGGATTGCTTCCGATTGAGGTTGCGTTGGTATACATAGCCACATTTGGATTGCTCAATGAAGCAGAGTTTCCTAATGTAATGCTTCCTTGGTTTATCGTATCATAGGAAGCACCATTTTGAGCGCGTTTTGCAAACATTCCGACATTCTTATCCCCACTGCTTGTTATATCTGCTGTATTTTCAAATGTTACAGTTCCTGAAATATTTCCCGGTTCATAAGTTAATCCTACGGAATCATCCCCATTTAATACAATTGTTCCTGCATTTTTAAGTCCTGTTGTCGTATTCTTAACTGTTGTTATATTTCCGGCGCTATCTTTTTCTACATCAGAATAGTAAATCGCTGTGGAGGAAGCACCTGTTGTTATATTTCCTGTATTCGAGATTTCTGTATTATTTAATCCATAGATTCCGGATGATGAATTTCCCACAGTTATTTTATTTGCATTGTGAATGATTGCATTTTTTCCATAAATTCCGGCTGAATTTAGTCCTGATAAATCAATAGTTCCATGATTGGTCAATGTTACAACTGCTTTTGTAGTTGTATCATTTTCTTGTGCCATAGCGATTTGACCTGCTTGTGTTCCTGTTATTGTATTGTTATTCGTTATAGCGGAACTTGAAATTTCCATTAAATTATATTCATCATTCGCATTATCTAAGTTTACTGCTTGATTTACATTTAAATGGCTATGGTATAACATAAAGGTTCTGAAGTTACTTCCTGTTATATGAGGTCTTTCACTTGCAGATAATCCACTGAATAAGTTTATTGCAGAAGTATTAGATAACTCCATATTTACTCTTTCTGTTAAGAACAATCTTGAGTCCTGATTCATGGTTAAATTTAAGTTACCTAATGTACTTGTTCCTCCATTTCCATAGCTACTTCTTGCCCAAGTTGCTATATTGGTTGGATTTAATGGAGTATAGCTACTAATTGTTCCTAATGTTCCTCCACCTGTATAATAGAAAGCGGTTCCTCTTTTTATGGTATCTGTTGACCCTTGTACTGTTGCATTTACCGGTCCTTTTAATAAAATGCTTCCGGTTGGGATATAAAATAGTAAAGCTCCTTTATTCGTTCCTGTTCCTGTTACTACTGTACTTGTTCCTCCATTGTTTCCAATCGAGATTGTTCCTCCAGCTGTAAAGAAGTTTACTCCACTATCATAAGCAGAAATGTTTGCAGAATCTATTGCTAAGTTCCCTGCTGAATATACTCCAACTGAGTTTTCTCCTGCTATATCTGCTGTTACATCCAAATTATTTCCAGTTAATGATGAGCCTGAAGTAACTACTAATGCTGCTGAACCTCTATTACTATTTGCGCCAGAAGATGTTCCATGTATTCCTGATGTTCCGTTTACTGTTAATGTTCCTCCTATTGCATTGACACTAGAATTTCCATCTACAATGAGACCATAAGCTGCATCTCCACTCACTGTAGTAGCTCCACTATATGCTAATGAACCATTATTATTTACATATACTCCGCTTGCTTCATTTCCTGATACATCTATTTTTGCGCCAGAGGCAATAGTACTATTACTTCCTCCAGCTAAATAATATCCTGTACTTTTATTTCCTGTCAATGTTACTGTACCAGAACTTACATTAATATTTGAAGCACTTGCTCCATAGTTTCCTATTGTTTCATTTCCTGTTAAAGTAATATCTCCACTATTATTTATTGTACTGTTTCCGATTGAATAAGTTCCAATTCCATATTGGCCATTGACTACTATATTTCCATTATTGGTGACTGTACCAGTATTTGCTATCGCTCCTATACTACGTGTAGCTGTAGTAGAAGCTCCAAGAGTTATAGTTCCACTATTTGTAATATTCCCATTATTGATTGCATACACTCCTACATTTCCGCTTCCATGAGTCAAAGTAATATTTCCAGTATTCGTCACGGTTCCTGCTGAGTATACACCGAAGTTGGAGCCGGTACTTCCTGTTGAAGTGATTGCTGTTGCATTTGTTATATTTCCTGTTGTATCACTTGAATAAATAAATACTCCATTGCCTGTTAATGTCGCTACTCCTCCTGCTATATTTAAAGTATTTCCACTACCTGTGTTAACAAATCCATAAGAAGTAGCCCCAATATTATATTTAGCATTTCTACTTGTTATAGTTTGTCCACTTCCTGTTGTAAACACTGCCGTTGCTTTGGTATCTCCCACTGTAATTGTTGGATTGGTACTAGCACTTCCAATATCTACACTTCCTCCTTGGGAATATAGGGCTATACCACTCTTTCCAGCTGTAACATTTCCTGTTGTTTTTTCTTCATATCCATACAAACCTATACCGTTATCTCCCACTGTGATTGTTCCTGTATTTGATAGAATAGGATTTGTTGTAGCAGAACCTACATTCGTATACATTCCAATTCCACTTGCTCCAAGAGAAATTTTATTTGAATTTAAAGCTGTATATCGGAAAGAGTTGGTGTCTTTAGCTACATACATTCCTGTAGATTTTAAAGAGGTACTCATTATAATTCCTTTATTTTCAACAGTTGTACTTGAAGATAAGTTAGATACATAACTCATCCCTATACCATTATCTCCAGCAAGAGTGATAATTCCATTATTTTCAAGTCCGGTTGTTGTATAGTTTTGAGCAAAGATAGCTGTCGAACCTCTTCCTACTGTTATATTATCATTATTTTCTATATCAGTATCTCCACTACCAGCTCCTTTATTACTTCCATAGATAGCAACTCCTGTATCTCCTACTGTAATACTTGCTCCAGCCGCATTTTTTATTTTACCATTGCTGGCATACATAGCAAGAGAATTTGTACCTTTCAATTCAATAGTTGCATTATTTATTAATTTAACCCAATCTTTATCAGTTTCGGTATTTTCTTGTGCCATTAAACTAACACTATCATCCGTTGTACTCAATGTAGTATTATTGATAATAGAGGAATTCGATAAAGCTATTTTTTTAAAATCAGCATAAGTAGTACCTGCATCTGCCGTTAATTCACTCTTGTATAATAAATAATCATTATATCCTGTTCCCTCTATCTGAGCTCCTAAACTTGTAAGACTACTAGTTGCAAGATCTGAAACTTTAGTTTTAACATAAGAAGCAACTGCAAGATTAGAATTTGGAGACATCTTTAAAGTTAAATTATTTAAATTGTTAAACCCTGTTATGCTACTTATTCCTGTAAATGGTGTATAAGTAACCGTCGAAGGTGTTGTAGCAGGAGGTATATAAAATGCTGTCCCATTAGTAGCTATATCAGCAGTTGTTGCAGAACTAAAGTCTACTGTTCCTCCATTGGAACTTTGCATAAATGCTAATGAATTAGCCATTGTATTTATAGTGGCTCCACTAAAGTTTATTTTACCCTTATCAGCATAAACATTGATTCCTCCGTTTGAAGAGTTAATATTTCCACTTCTAGCATTAATAATTCCAGAAACTCCACCTGTGTATAATGCTATTCCGGAAGTTCCACTTATAGAAACATCCCCTGTTTCTGTTGTAATGGTTCCTTCTAGTGCTGCCGCTGCGACTGCTTTTTCTCCTGTTACTGAAACAGTATTATTATTCGTAATGTTAGCATTTGCCCCTTTTACAACTAATCCTTTTACAGAAGTTCCATTCATACTTATTGTTCCATTATTTGTAGCTGTTCCAGCTGTTGCATAAATTCCTGTGCTATCTTCCGCTGTTCCTGTAATTTTTGCTCCACTATTTATTGTTAACATTTTACTATTATATGCGCCTATACTGCTTTTTCCACTTACATTAATTTCACTGCTATTCTCAGCTGTAAATGTACCTGTATTATATACTCCAGCTCCGTTTGTTCCACTGAAATTTATTGTTCCATTGTTAATACCTTTATCATCTACATCTATTGCCATCCCCAAACTTTTCTTTCCACCAATATTTAGAGTACCCTTATTGGTAGCTACTGCTTCTTTACTGTCTGCTCCAGAAAAATTCCCCGCTGTCATTCCATAAAATTCATCTGAAGAAGTTGAAGTTATACTCTTTCCTGAGGCTAATGTTACTTTCCCATCTTTTCCAGCTTGCATCAATGAATTCTGAATTCCTGTTGCACCAACAGTAATATCTTTATCAAGGATTATTTCATGAATATCACTTCTTATAAGGACTCCTCCTGTTGCAGCAGTTCCAAAATTAAATGTTGAGCCTAGTTTTGTATCATTCAGTGTTATACTATCATGATTAGATGTTTTTGTATCAGAATTTCTTAAAAATCCAACATTATTTTTTCCATTTACTTCAACTTGCATAGCAGTAAAATTAGCAATAGGATCTCCTGTTGATTTTCCTTGTGCTATTGAGTAAGCAACATTATTACTTCCGTTTAAAGTTATAACTCCTGTTGAACCATCAACTGTTCCCATTGCATCATAATATTGTGGAGATAATCCATCATTATGAGGAGGGTTATTTTGTTTAGTATAATCTTTTTGTCTGTATCCATAATTTTGACTTCCATTTATTATTATATTTCCTACTTTAACATCTGTATTAGGTCCTTTAACATTTTCATTTGAACTGTTAGGTTTATAACGATAGTAACCAAAGTCTATTCCAATACTGTTAGAGGCATTTGTATCTATTGTAATTTTTCCCGAATTTACATATTTAGGTTTTTTCTTGAAATATGTTGTATTGTTATCATAAAAATACTCTGTGTCTATCATAACTCCAATCATATTCTTGCCATTGGTCATATTGATATTTCCAGATGTTTCTAATATAATTGTCGTTGTACCATTATTAACATTTGAAAGAGCTACATTCCCTGAATGTTGTCCAGCCAAAAGTTGATACTCTATTCCAACAATTCCTCCAGAACCAGTCGTACTCATATTCAAATTTCCACTAAGTTTAAAGGTCTTATCAGCTGCTGAATAAGTTCCAACCATATAAGGATTTAGACTTATAAATAGTGGCATACGTGATTTACTTGATGTAATATTATATGTCCCTTTTACATCTACATCAATATCATCAACATGACTAATAAAAGCATTCAATGGAGTCGTAGTTGTTCCGGGATTTAAAGTATTGGAACTTCCTCCAATTAAATTCACATTTACATTTCCACCTGACCAAGTTGTTGAACTATCTTCTATTTGAACATTAATTGTTCCCGTTGGAGTATAAGTACTCCAGTTTTGCATTATTATATTGCTTTTGGGAATAGAAGCTCCATTTGGCTGTCCGAAGCCTGTTCCATTAAAAAGTATACTTGGTGGAGTACTTAATTTTACTGTGGGTGCTGTGGGTGCTGTTATGGATGGAGTCACAGGTGAAAAGCTCAAAGTTGTTGGTAAGTTTGGAGTAGTTACTGTGGGGGTAGTCACTGTAGGAGCAGTCATCGTTGGCGCTGTTGCAGTTATTGTTACTGCTGTTGGAGGTATTATATTTATGGTAGGAGTATTAAATTCTATTGCCTCAGGTTGAGTTGGAGTTACTGGATTTTTATCGGCTATAGTTATTGTTCCCTTTACCACCTGTTTCGGTCTTACTCCCGCACTTACATCGAAATCTACAATGGGTTCTTCTACTTGTTTTACTCTTACTAAACCATATCCACTAATTAATCCATTTCTATTATTACTACTTGCAGAAGTTGCATTACTGTTTATTGAAAACGAAGAATATTGATCACTTAAAGGGGATACATATCTTTCATAAAAATTATTACTTCTTGTAAAGATTTCTTCATAAAGATATTTTTCAGATTTATCTCCTCTTCCTTTGTATGCTTTTGACCAATTGTTATACAGATAATTCAATCCGAATTGCCAGGAAGACCAAGGAGATTTTACCACTTGATCCCCTTGTTCCATTAATTGGACTAATTCTAATTGAGTGCCTTTTAATTTCTTACTATTTTCTTCCTTGATTCGTCTTAGCATTTCACTTAACCTATCTGTGGATAAACCTATTTCCTGTTTCGTTGCTACGGTCGCATGCACTCCTTGTGCAAAAGCATTCATTCCCAACATGACATATAGTAATACGAGACCTATGGAAAAACTTATATTTCTATTTCTTTTCGCTATCCATCGCAAATTTTTTTCTACTTCTCTCAATTGATTCTTAACCATAATTCTCCTCCCCATTCATATAATTCTATTATTTTTTATTATATCACAACAGAGTCATTTTCAGAGCTAAATATTAATACTCTTTTGTTTAATTATAGTACATTTATTCTATTTTTATAATGATTTCTCTTAAAATAGGCTATTGTACCTTCCATCAAATCAGAGTTTGCGAAACAAGAGGGATTACGTAAATCAATCCCAATTTTTAAGAGTTCCATAGAATAATAACACTTAAGATGTAGAGAGAAATTCTTTATTTGACAAAAAGTGATACATATCTAATTATTTTTCTATTTTTAATTATAATTACCTCATAAGGATATTTTATAATAAAAGCTAGATAAAAAGATACCACTACTGGAGAAGTAAATAAAGCAAAACTTATTGTTTATTTTCCCGTATTTTTTATATGAATGAACAAAGAAATATAATATTATTAAAAAAAATATTATTATTCTTATTATTAATTCCTTTTTTGCTATTTTTTCCACTTTTAAATACTTTTCTGTTTTAGTTATTCTTATCTCCATATATTTCTATCACTTCCAAAATGAACTTTATTTCTATACTCATCTATGGTCATCACTTTTTTATTTATAACTTTGGTTCCATAAACAAAACCCCCATGTACTCCTAATGGATATTTTGATTTACTAGCATATATTTTGAATCCTAAAAATTTATTTTCTGTTGAATATATAAGTTCTGCCTTTATGTAGTTCCACATTCAAATATTTTCCACTCTGTAAGTCACTCCAATTTCTTGAAGTGACCTGAGAATAGAAAAAATTCTCTTTCTCTTTTTATCATCTCTTTATACTTGTCTTTAAACATTTTCATTTTTCTTGCTTAAATTTAGTGCCATTCTTTCTTCAATCATTTTCTTTATTTCCATTCCTTTTTGGTAAGACAACTTAAATCCCCATTCATACTCTTCATCATTTTGTGTAATGAAAATAATTGTACATTTATCTCTAAAATGTGAATAATAACTCCCTCTATTCCAAAAATTATAATTTGCTCTATAATATCTAGCCACTATTATTTCTTTTAAAAATATATAGTCTAAAGTAATTTCATAATCAATCCCCCTAATTTTTATATTTTGCGATACTGAAATTGTCTCTAAATGTATATTTCTAAAACAAGAAAATAAAAATACTGAAAGGCATATAATAAAAATTAAGAAACTAATCATAAAAATTAAATATAACGCGTCATTAAAATTTTCTAAAAGATATAAAAGATAGTTATTGTTAATTTGTTTTTCTTTTTTTATAGTAACAATAAAATATATTATACTCATTAATAAAAAATAAAATAAATAACTATATAAAAATTTTAATTTTATTATTCCTTTTTTTATATAAATTTTTTCTTGTGAAATAGTTATCTTGACATTATCCATCTACCACTCTCCTCCTCTTTGCCTTGATTCTTTGGTAAATTTATCAAATACATTATATGCTCTTTTATCACTCTTTATATTTTTAGGACTTCCTATTTCTATAACTGTTGTATGTACTTCGATTGGAACAGGGCTAGGTAATCCTTTCCCTATATAAAATCTAATTCCTCTTGGTATTTTACTGCCTTTTTTAAAAAGTAAATCTGTTCCTAAGCTTACTATACCAAATACTTTACTAACTCCAATTGAAGTCGTTAACTTAGATAAATCTTCAACTGTTTCATCTGTATAAAATCCTACTCCTGCACTTCCTCCTATATCTAACAATCCAAACCCTACGCTTGTACTCCCTATATTATATGTAGTTAATGTCTTAGATTTATCATTAACTAATGTAAATGCAGACTGAGTTCTTGAAACTCTTCCTCCAAAAGAATAAGCCTCTGATGTGAAAATTTCCGTACTATAATACTCCATCTCATCCACAGGAATTCTATTTGCTATTACATCTGCACCCGGTCCTGTAATCACACTACTCGTATTAACTAAATTCTTCCATGTTGCTTCACTCACCGCCTTGGAAGAAAGATTCTTCGTCAACTCTTCTACTCTTTTTCCCGTATGATTCGCTACCGTTTGATCTCTTGTCGCAATATCATCCGCTTTGCTGTAATGTCCATATTCATGTCCTATGCCGTTGAGAGCCTGCTCCTTCGTCATGGATAATACATAGTCTTCATCTATGACAAACTGATCCCCTGTTGCACTCATATACATCGGAGTATTCGGATCGGAAATCTTGGTAACGATCGTCGTGATAGGAAGAATCGCATTTCCCTCTTGATCATACTTCACTGGATATCCTCGTGAAATGGCAAATTGATTCATCGCTTGATTTATCACAGCGGCTTTCGCCCGTTCCAATTCCGCCTCACTTTTTCCGCTGTTTTCTGCTGTCATATCCAAGACAGAAAGCCACTCCGGATTCTTCGCTACCACTTCTGAAATTCCGCGCATGATTCTTTCTCGTCGATAACGTTCTAAGAAATCTCCTTTGGTGTTTTCTTCATTGATCGCCGCACGTTGAACATCTTGTAACACTTTTCCGGCTCGTTGTAATTCTTCCTGTTTGTCTTTTCCAAGCAAATCCGTATGCAACTGCGCATTCAGATATTTTTCTTTCTCTTTGCTTATTTCTTGTGCCTTGGATAATTCCGTATTGAACCCTAACTCTTCTGCCTTCTTTTCTTCTCCTGCTATCCTGAATTCTGTATTGACTGCTGTAGCTCTTGTTTTTTGTTCTTTCTCTATTTTATCATGAGAAACGGATATATTAGGAACTTTCGAGGAAAGAGAAACTCCTCCTCCTCTGTTTTCATAATGATGACTGTCTTCCAAATCATGAACTTCCAAGTGATGCGCACGGATCTTTAATTGGTTCGTTTCACTTTCCGAAGCGAAGATGGCTCCTCTATTTTCCAAATGCTCTGCAACAATCTCTCCTCCATGTTCTGCTAGAAGACTTGTTTGTTCGCTCACCCAAGCTCCCTTTCCTTTTCTTGCGGAAAGTTGAACAGAGTTTAAAGCTACTTTTGGATTTACACTGAAAGAGAGGCTTCCTCCATAGGAAGAATCTTTTTGATGGGAAGTATCTTGTTTGGAAGCCACAAGAATCTTTTCCCCTTTCATGTGGATAGTCCCTGCTTTTACATTAGCTCCCTCATGCAAAATTTCTTTTGCAAGGACTTGATAGTCTCCTCCCGCTTTAATATGGGAATTGACATAGGAAGTTCCTTCTCCTCTTCCTTTTTGTCCGGAGGCGGAAGCCGTCAGACTTCCATTCATATCCAAACCGGCTCCTCGTTGGCTGGAAGAGGAAGAAAATGCATTCTTTTGCTCCGTTGCTCTCACTTCTACCTTTTCTTTTGCAAGAAGTTTCACATCTTTTGATGTTTTAATCTCCGTTCCTTCCAAAGAAATACTTCCCTGTTTGGAAGAAAGCACAATATTTCCTTCACTTTCCATTTGATTTTGCACAACTTCTTCTTGATAATTTCGACTTTCCGCTTTCTTCTTTGTTAAACTTACACCGGCACTTAGATAATCTTTCCAATTTTTGGAAATTCCTTCTAAATTGCTGCTCTTTACACTATCTGATTTTTCTTCTTATTTCTTGGAAATAATGCTATTTGTTACTTTTGCTCCATCTTTAATAGCACCTGTCAACTTGGAAGCTGTGTTTATCACTCCGTAGACATTTCCTTGTGTATCAATCAAACTTTTAGGATTTCTTAAATTCTCAAAAGTATTTTTGATTTCACTCTTCACTCCGATATTAGCCCCTACTCTTGTAGAACTTTGTTTTTGCTGTACTTCTCTTGTATTTTTTGCCGTGCTAAGATGGATTCCTTCTTCTCCTGTGACTCTTATGCCTTCTCTTCCATACAAGTTCACAGAGCTTCCTGTCAGTGTTTCTTCCGCCGCTATTGTCAATGTCTTTCCTGAGGTAATCTCCGAAATATTTTGTGTCTTTTGTGTGTCCTTTTGACTTTTCTTATCCGTTCCATAGGAAATGGTTAATTTTTGTTAATAAAAATAATAATAATTAATTTTATTAAAGTTAAATGACAGTAAAATACTTTGATATAAAGTAAATATTAAATATAAGGAACTAAGAATAAATACTAAAAAAACTTCGATTTCCATTTATTCTCCTTCTCCAAGCTTACTTCTTGATAGCTTTTCATAATAAACTAAAAAATATCTAATATTTAATATAATAAATAAAAATAATGATAATAAATAATAAATAAATAAATAATCTAAAATAGAAAATAAAGTTATTAACATGTGTTTGTGTTTTTTATTATATAAATAGTAACAATAAAATATTCCTATAAAAAAATACATTAGATACAGTACTAAATTTCCAGTATATATCAAAACTAATAAGACTATTTTAAATATAGAAAAATTTAAAAATCCTATTTTTTTTATATTAATTAACTCTATGAGTAAAATCAAAATTAGAGATAATAAAAAGGAATAAAAACCTACAATATCAGGTATTGATAAAAAAATATCTTCCATTATCATTCATTAATACCTCTTTCTTTATATTTTTTATACAAATGATTTTGGTAGTTTTCTTCTTTCTTTTTTTGGACATCTAAGTATTCTTGATACTTTTCTTCTGAAATCTTTCCCATTCTATTAGAAAAATCTCTAAATTCAGAATTAAAAAAGTATTTTTTACCTAATTTACTTATAGCTTTCCTTTGTTCTCTTGTTAAAGTATCATTTGGACTTGCTCCATAATCTTCCCATAGCCCTACATCACTTCTTGAACCTAAAAGATGTACAGCATAATCTCTTCCTATATTAAAATTTAATTCTCCAACACCAACATTATATGTCGCATTATTTATTCCATCATTTATCCATTTTCCTGTTCTCTTATTAAATACAGCTTCTTGTCCTACATTATTGACATATTTTTCATTTGGAAAACTAGTATCTATATATGGTTTTCCATTTTTATCTATTTTAATATTATGATAAAGTGATTTGGAATCAGAAAGTTTGTTATAAACTTGTTTTTCTAATTCTTTTCGTTTTTTAAAATCTTTTTCATTTTTAATTTTTTCTTTCAACTCATTTTGAAATTTTTCAAATTCTTTTTTATCTTTAAAAACTTTATTGTTTTTATCTAATGAATCAAAATATATATATTTAGTTGGACTTTCTTTTAGTCCTTTTTCAGAAATTTTATATTTTTTTGTCAGATATTTTGTTTCATCCTTTGTAAATGTAGTTTTATATTTATATTCATTATGAGTTTTTTCATCATACCAATGTTCCTTGTCTTTTTCAGGTACTAACTTTGCTTCTGCAAATTGTTGTTCTATACTCTTTTGATTCTTGTATTTATTTCTCAACTTATTTAGATAGTTTGCTTTTTCTTCTTCCGTAAATACTTTATTCTTGTTTTCACTTCCTATCTTTTCTCTTGTATGAAGCGATGTTTCTTCTCCATCTTTTCCTTCCTCATAAGTATTCATATGGGCTTTTTCATGTCCAAATAATTGGGAGAATGCTAAATCCGGGTCTGCTATATCATGTATTGAGAAATATATCTTTTCTCCTCTTTTAGCTCCTGTTGTCTTATCTTTTGAATCCACTGTAAAGGAATGTGCTTCCTCTGTTAGTAAAACTTCCGGGATTACTCCTTGATAGCCATTTTCTCTTAAGTATTTTTCTACTAAATTTTGTGCCAGTTTTTGTTTATCTTCCAAGCTCAAATTTTCATCTTTTATCAAATGAAATTCTTTTTGGTGTTCCTCTTTAAACTTATCTACTAAGACTCCTTCCATGGATTCTTTAAATTTCTTTTGATCCAAGATTTCATGTAAACTTCCTAATTTCTTAAAAGCATACTTTATTTCATTTCTTTGATCTTCACCAATTAAATCAGTATGAAGTTCCACATCTACATGTTTTTCTTCCTCTTTTGTTTTTTCTTGTGCCTTACTTTTATCTGTATTAAAACCTAAATCTTCTGCATTGACTTCTTTTCCTCTTAAAGAAATATCTGTATTTAATGCAGTTGCTCTATTGATTTGTTCTTTATCTACCTTATCATGTTTTACTGATACATTAGGGACATCTGTTCCAATGGTTATTCCTCCACCAATATTTTCATATTGATTCTTATCTTCTACATCTTGTACGACTACTTGATTGGCAGATACTTTTAATTTTTCCATTTCACTTTCAGAACCTATAACTGCTCCTATATTTGTGAAGTTTTCTGTATCTGCTTTTCCTCCATTTCTTGCTATGAAGGATGTTTGTTTCTCTACCCATTCTTTTTCTCCATTTCCTTTACTTCCATTCATAGTTGCACTCAAATTAGAGGGATTTCCTAAGTCTATACTAAAACTTCCTCCATAGGAGCTATCTTTTCTTTCTGAGGTATCTTGTTTACTTTCTAATACGAAATTCTTTGCTTTCACATTGAATTTATCTGCTTCTACATTCGCACCGGATAGAATTAAGTTTTCTGATTCTGTTTTTAAGTTTCCTCCTACAGTAACCGTTGTATTAATGTAATTTGTTCTATTTCCTCTCCCTTTTGTTCCTGCTTTTGATAGGGATACATCTGCTATCTTTCCTTTGCTTACATCTGCACTTAATCCGATACCCATTTGGGAAGAAGAATTAGAAGAAGTAACATTTTCTTCACCGGCTTTTAAAACAATATCTTTTTTAGCTTTTACATTGAAATCATTTCCTACTTTAATATCTGCTCCTGAAACAGATATACTTCCATTGTTCAATTTCATATTCATATTATTTCCAGATACTAAATTATATTTTGTATAAATTTTTCTTTCTTATTCTTCATATTTCATTAATACTATTCTTTCACATCTTTATCTATAAAATCATATTTATTTATTTAGTTGATATATTTTTATTTTCCAAAGATATACCAATATTTTACTGACTACAAGATTTTTTTATAATTTTATGTTATAAAGTAGAAAGCCTAAACCTACTATTAAATTTATGTCCCCTATCAAAAATAATTCCAAAGTTACTATTTTTTCCTTTTTTATTATAGAATATGCAAAAACTAATAGTAAAACTCCAATTATATATAAATAAAAACCTAAAATATTTTTACAATAAAACAATAAATATCCAATAGCTACAAAAGCTATTATTTTATGTAGGATAAATAAAAATATTCGTATTTTGCTTCTTTTTTTATAAAGAACTGTCAATTGTACCATAGTAATAAGTATATAAATTATTAAAAAGATTAAATAATAGGTTTCTAAATAATTTACTATCTCTTTTATTAAACTTCTGCTATTCATTGAATTCTACCTCTATATTTTCCAATATTTTTTTTATTTCCTCTGCTTTTCTCTTAGATAATCTAAATCCCCATTTATATTTTTTTTCATTATCAATAGTAAATGTTATTGTACACATTTCTTTAAAACTTGCTTTTGTAAAAATAAAATGTTCTTTGGTGACTGAAATTTCTACTTTTATTTTATTTTTTGAAGTCAATTTTAAATTTACTCCATCTCCTATTATAATTATTAACTTTTTGTCTTTTATAATTTTTATTTTCTCTAAACTAAGATTTAAAAATAATGTCCCTGTAAAACAAATTCCAAAAAAAATTATCCATATAAGTATAATCTCATACATTAAAATTTTAGCTATAAATTCATGTTTTTTAAAGATAGCTAACTCTTTTAAAATAGAAAATAAAATTGTCATTATAGGAATATTAATTATTAGAAATGATACTAAATATTTTTTCTTAATTATTCCTTTTTTTATAATAACTATATTTTTATCATTTTCAATTTTTATATTATCTATTTTTTTTACCTCCATCATAATAAGCTCTTATTGCAGAAGGAAGTGGTTTTGTTTTAAAATATTCATCATAAGATTCATATTTAGTTTCATTAATAGGTTTTCCATAATCTAAGAAAGAAGTATGACCTTCTGCTTTTAATGGAATAAATCCTGACCCAATGTAAATTCTAAATCCTTTAATATTAAGAAAATCTTCAAGTATTCCTTTGCTTTCAACAGGTTCAGATAAAAAATCTACTCCTAAAGAAGCTCCTAATAATGTTATACTTCCTCCTACCGATTTTGTTAATTTTTCTATTTCTTCACGGCTATCTTTCCAATATATTCCTGCTCCTATAGCTATACTTATATCCGGTGAACCAAATCCTACACTTCCATTAGTCAAAATATATTCTTCTACTTTTCCAGTTTTGGGATTAAAGGAAATATAATTTGAAAGATTTCCACTAACCCTTCCACCAAAAGAATAAGCCCCTGCACCAAAAATTTCTTTAGTATGATATTCCCTTCTCTCCATAGGAATACTTTCCGCAAGTTGTCTTCCTTCTTCTCCTGTGATTACATTCTTATTATTCCTTATTGCTGCTAAGGTATCTTCTGTTGCTTCTTTCCCTACCATACCTTTGGTTCTATCTTCTAGTAAGTTCCCTGTATGGTTTGTGATCTCTTGTGTTTTATCCTCTATTTTTCCATTCTTTCTTGCTTCTTTATCTAAGATTGATAAGTATTCTGGATTCTTTTCTACTTGGTCTCCTTATGTTTTTATATTTTAGTCATTTGTAAAAGTCCTTCAAACTATGTTAATATGATATTTTAAAGTTAAGAATAAATTTATTATTTTCTCCACTTTTTTACTATTTTTCTAGTATAATTTTCTTTAAAAATTTATAAAATTACCATAAAGATGAGAATTTATCTTTTCCATAGGATACTGATATTCCTTTTGGGCTAAAAGAACCTGTTAACCTCTTCATGCTTATTATATGCTTTTGTTTCTAATGGATTTATTTCTACATTCTTAGTTTCTATTTTCAAAACTAATTAATAAGTATATTTATTATTTGTTAAATATTTTTTCATAAATTTTATCCATTCTTTTAAATTTCTTCTATATTCACCATATCGTCTCCCTGCATCTTCTCTTTCTTCTATTTTTTTTATAAGTTCCTCCTCTCTTTTTGGGGTATTTACTTTTTCTCTTCTTAAAATTTCCAATTCATCTAAATACTTAAAATACTCTCTTCCTCTTCTTTTTAGTTCTTCTAATTTTTTATTTTTTTGATTAATTATATCCATATGTTCCTTCTTAATATTTTTTTTTGTCCAGATTACCTCATTATCCAAGTTTCTTATTTCATCAGGATAATTATAGATTGATATTTCAATTGACAAACATCCATCCCAATTCTCAAATTCTCCCCATTTCAAATCATCTTCTTCTATTTTACTAAGAACTTTATAAACAACTGAATCATAACCTATTTCAGGCAAATCAAAAGGTTCTTCATTACTATAATTACTTTGACTATCCTCTATATATTTACCTATAATTTCAATATTTTTATCTTCCCATATAAATTTTAAAATTTTTTCTTCACATCTCCATAAAAACATAAATAATTCATCAAAAAATATATCAATACTTTCATTCATCTTCTCTCTTCCTTTCTCTATACATTCATGGCCTAGGATTCGCTGGAACTATATGTGCAGTTCCTTTTGAATCATAATGTATAGTAAATCTACTTGTTACACTTCTCTCCCCTTTTTCATTAATGTATATCCCTATATATTTCCCTTGTGTATCTACTATTTCTTTAATAATTTTTTCATCTCTTTCAATTTTTTCTCCTGTATTTTGAAAATCATTAAGTATATTTCTAGCAGTCTCCATATTGACTTCACTTCTTCCTTCTATATAGTTATTATGTCCAACTACATGTTTTCCTTGTTTTCCCTCATGTAATTGTGCTTTTCCTGGCTGAGTTTTATTAGTAGTTGTATCTTCTACAACTCCTTCTGTACCACTATTATTACTTCTTTCTCTGTTGTTACATTTGAGTTAGATTCTTTTTTAGTAGATGAATTGGTATTTCCTGCCATATTACTCATTCTTGGAAATCTATAAAATGCTTGCCCTAATACTATAACCTGATTAGTTGTTGCCCCTACTGTAAAGTTCAAAGGCTCTTCATATTTTCCTAAGACTTTTTTACTAATTCTTACTGCTTGCTGTTCTTCATCATCTATATCTTGAAATCCTAAATATATATCATGGATACCTTCTCCCATATCACTAATTCCAAATCCTGTTTGGGCTACTCCATGACCGGCTACTAATACTCCTACTCCTACACTGGAACTTGCTGCTCCTAATCCTACTTCTCCAATCCCAACTGCTGTTCGAAAGCCTCCTAAAAAAGTGATTGCCGTTCCCTTTGCAACTCTTCCCCATTTTACATACTCTCTTCTCTCCATAGGAATACTTTCAGCTAATTTCTTTCCTTCTTCTCCTGTGATTACATTCCTATTATTCCTTATTGCTGCTAAGGTTTCTTCGCTTGCTTCCTTACCTACCATACCTTTTGTTCTATCTTCCAGTAATTCTCCTGTATGGTTTGCTATCTCTTGGGATTTATCTATATCATCTTCCTTACTATAATGTCCAAACTCATGTCCTAAAGCATTTAATATTTCATCTCTATTTGCATTCGCTAGTGTATTTCTATCCAATACTACTGTATTTGTTAGAGTATCTGTATAATAGGGTCCTATTGGGTCTGTTACATCGGTGAGTACCATCTTGATTTCCGGTCCTACATATCCTTTTGCTCTTAGCACATCATTTAGGAGTTTATTCATTACGGATACTTGTTCTACTTGTGTTTTATCATCTATTTTGCCATTCTTTCTTGCTTCTTTTTCTAGGATTGATAAGTATTCGGGATTCTTTTCTACTTGCTCGCCGATTGCTCTCATCATGGAAGCTTGTTTGTATCTTTCTAGGAAATCTCCTCTTGTCTTATCCGCACTTGTGAAAGCTGTTCTAATATCTCCTAGTATTCCTCCAGCTTTCTTTAATTCTTCTTGCTTGTCTTCTCCAATTAAATCAGTATGAAGTTCCACATCTACATGTTTTTCTTCATCTTTGGTTACTTCTTGTGCTTTAGTAATATCTGTATTAAATCCTAAATCTTCTGCATTAACTTCTTTTCCTCTTAAAGAAATATCTGTATTTAGTGCAGTAGCTCTATTGATTTGTTCTTTATCTACCTTATCATGTTTTACTGATACATTAGGGACATCTGTTCCAATGGTTATTCCTCCACCAATATTTTCATATTGATTCTTATCTTCTAAATCTTTTACTACTACTTTATTGACGGATATTTTTAACTTTTCTGTTTCATTTTCAGAACCTATGACTGCCCCTATGTTAGTTAAGTTATCGGTATCTACTTCTCCACCATTTCTTGCTATGAATGTACTTTGCTTATTTACCCAGTCTTTTTCTCCATTTCCTTTCCTTCCATTCATAGTTGCACTAAAATTAGAGGGATTTGCTAAGTCTATACTAAAACTTCCTCCATAGGAGCTATCTTTTCTTTCTGATTTATCTTGTTTACTTTCTATTACTACATTCTTTGCTTTGATATTGAATTTATCTGCTTCTACATTCGCACCGGATAGAATTAAGTTTTCTGATTCTGTTTTTAAGTTTCCTCCTACATTAACTGTTGAGTTCACATAGTTTGTTCCATTTCCTCTCCCTTTTGTTCCTGCTTTTGATATTGATAAATCTGCTATCTTTCCTTTCCTTACATCAGCACTTAATCCTATTCCCATTTGTGAAGAAGAATTTGATGATGTAAAATTTTCTTCACTAGCTTTCATAGTTATATCTTTTTTAGCACTTAAATTGAAATCATTTCCTACTTTTACATCTGTTCCTGAAATAGTAATACTTCCATTTTTAGATTTAATATTCATATTATTTCCGGATACCAAGGAACTTTTTTCTACTGTTTCATTCTGTACGGATGATTTTGATTCACTCTTATTATATGAAATATTTGCTTTAAATACATCATTCATAATTTTTAGATTATCATATCCAGCATCTGTTGCTCCATTATAGTTTGTATCTGCTACTGCTATTGTTGCTTTTGCTCCATCTTTAATAGCTCCTACTACTTTTGAAGCATTGTTTAAGATATCATAATGATTTCCTGAGAAATTTGTTACATTCTTTATATCTTTTACATTTTCAACTGTATTGACTATCGCAGAGTTTATTCCTACACTGGCTCCTATTCTGGATGAACTTTGTTTTGTCGTATTATCATAACGATTATTTGCTGTTGATATCTCTACTCCATTCTCTCCTGATATATTTACATCCTTTTTTGCATAGATATCTACTGATTTTGCTTTTACCTTCTCTGTTGCTTCTATATTAATATCCTTATTTGATACTATTTGAGAAGCTGTTTGGTTTACGATATCTGTATCTGATGAGAATTTATCTTTTCCATAGGATACGGATATTCCTTTTGGACTAAAAGAACCTGAGAAGCCTTTTTTCACTTCTTCATGTTTATGATATGATTTTGTTTCTAATGGATTTATTGTTACATTTTTTCCTTTTAAATCAATACTTCCACCGGAAACGACTTTTACTCCTGAAAGTATTAGATTATTTTTACTATCATATGTTAAGCCTTTGTCTCCTGAAAGTGTTGCTGATACTATTGCTTTTTCTTGATAATTTTCATCTGTTACTGATTTAGAAGTAAGTCCCATAAATCCTGTTTTAGTTGTTTTATGGTAAGAATAATGAATATCTTTTACTCCCGCTTGAGTGATATTTCCATCCGCTACTATATTTCCCTCCGTATTTGCTTGTACATGACTTCCTAAAAGACTTATATTTTTTCCACTTGTAATATTTACTTTATCCCCTATTATATTAGAAGCCACATTTTTAGTTTCATAATTAATTGTATGACTTGATTTTGAACCTCTCCATTTTCTCTTACTGTAACTATGCCTTTCATCATAATCACTATCTGTACTGGAAACAACATCTATATTTCCTCCACTTACTATTTTTATATTTTTTTCTGCAATTATATCAGTACTTTTTATATTCAAATCACTTATAGTGGAAATAGTTAAATGATTGCCTGAGCCCAGTTCATTTTTAATGTTCCTCTTAGTGTTTATGATTGTATAATTTCTTCCACCACCGATTTTATCTGTTTGTTCTACTTCCACAACTCCCATGTTTATACTATTTGCAGCCATATTTAAATCATCGGTAGCTTTTATATTAGCACCATAAATGCTCATATTTTTTCTTGCTTCTAAATGAACCTTATTCCCTTGTAGCTCAGCGCGATTGATTCCATAGAGATTTACTTTTTTATCATTTGTGATTACTCTTTCATTATCCAAAAGAACGGTTTCTATTCTTATATGATCAGCAAGCATGCTTAGATTATTTATAGCTCTTATCTCAACACCAGTAGTATTGATATCTTTTTTTGCTGCAAGAGTTATATTATCTCCTCTAATTCCACCACTAGTTCTCCCATAAGTAGCTATATTTTCATTGCTTCTGATTATTAACTCTTTTCCACTTAAACGTAAAGAATTCAAATGAATATTTTCACTCATTTCAAGGTTGATATCTTTTCCAATAAGCATTGCTCCAGTAGAAATATAATTTTTCCCAAGAATTTCTACTTGTTTCTTGGAAGATATTTCTCCTATCACATCAATTTCTCTATTTTTTCTGGAAAAATCATATCCACTTTTGCTTTCATTGATAATGTTTCCATTTTTTGAAAAAATAGATACCCTCTCATTCCCAAAGATCTTTCCGCTAATATTTTTAATATCTTCATTCGTCGTTAAGTATGTCTTCGTTCCTGCTATTTCAGATAGTTGGTCTGTCAGAGTTTTATTCGTCACACTGTTTGCTTCTACATAAGTTATCCCTGTTTTTCCAATTTTTGCTCCATTATTTATCAGATCCTTTGTTTTTATATATGTCAGCTCTGTTCCGCCTATTTTGCTTCTACTGTCTGTATTTAAGTTAGCTAAAGTATTTTGAGATAAATACACTTTCGGAGCTAGTACCTTCTCTCCATTTATTTCTTGATATTCATACCAAACTATATCTTTATTCAGTTTTGATATTTGTTCTTTTGTTAGTGGATTTCCTATTGTTAGATTTAGCTTTTTAACTTCAACACTAGCATTATCAATTAAGTCTTTCATAGACAATGCTTTTCCGTTTAAGAGCCTTGTTCCTAATTTTTCCGTTACATTTCTATCTATCAATTGATTTTCATAGAAAGCATCGCCCAACCTTTTTACCCTGTCCCATGTTTCTTCATGACCCATTCTCTTTAAGAAATAATCACTACCATAGAAATGATTTAGATTTATGTATTTATCTCTTGTTTCCATTATATATTTAGAACTTGGATCTACGTTTTTGATGAATAAAGCGCTAGGAAAAGCTGAATTTATATTTATTACTCCACTTTGTATAACATCTTCCATCTTTTTAACATTAGCATATATTTCAAGCTTTTCATCCTTCTTAGATAAAGGCTTATAGGAATCTATATGATAGGTTTGATTCTGTAAAGTCTCAATAGGAGTATTTGAATTTATGGAAAGGTTTGAATTTGTTTTTTCTATCCCCTTGCTAATATCTACCGTTTTCTCTTCCAATTGATTCTTTGAGATTCCATTTTTTATGAAACCATTCGCTTCTTCTATGGACTGTGGAATGATAACAGTAGAATCTAGGATTACATGTTTTCCTTCTATTACACTGGGTTGCCCTGTGACATAAGCATATCTTCCTACATATTCCGTAACAGATTCATATACAGGTACTTTTCTTCCATTCAATTTTCTTTTATATACTGGATCTCCATTTTCATCTAATTTAGGAATTCTTTTTGTAATATAATCCTTTGTGAAATCTCTATCATAGCTAACTTCCATACTTAGTTTACTAAGTCTATGTTTTCTTCTTCTTCTATCATACTTGATATACATCGTTTCCTGTCCGGTTTTTACCTTTATTTTTTCATCTCCGACACTCACGACGTTTTTGACTTTCTCTGCATTTATTTTTACAGTATTTCCTGCAGATATGATACTGTCTTTATTCATAACTTCTTCTGTTTTTCCGTCATTCTCTGCTTCTATCGTTATATTATTTCCTGCAATCACTTTAGCATGAGTAGTTTGAGCAAGACTTCTAAGTTTCTCTTTCAATGGAATTATCGGTATTTTGACACTTCCTGTTTGCTCTGTGTGTTTTCCGCTTTTTCCCAGATATCCTCTCATTAATTTATTATATTTTGAAAATAATAGAGAATCATATTTATCATTTTTCATTCTTTCAGAAATTTCATTATATGCTTCTCTTTGTCTTCTTCTGATTGTACTTCCTGCGCTTCCATTACTTGCCTTGGAGGAACTTTTGGAAAAGTGTATTTTCCAATCCTCAAGTTGATCTGCCTCGATTGTTTTTCCATCCCAAGTTTCATAATAGCTTTCATATTTGTCTAAGTCTTTTACTTCCCCTATATTTTCAAATTTTTTAGCTTTTATATGTATGTTCTTTTCTGCTTGTATGAAACCTATTTCATTTTTTACAAGATTTCCTGTTAAGCTGATGTCTCCTCCACTGAAAAGTTCTCCTTTGGTATTTAAAATTTCCTTTCCTCTTATCCCTAAATGATTTCCAGCATAAATTGTTTTCCCCTCTTTATTTTCTACTTTATTTTCTGCTGTTAACGTGACATTTCCTGCTGCTGAAATTAAATCATGATTTTCTATATTTTTCCCATTTACACTGACTGTTCCACCACTTAACATACTATTATTTACAACATCTCCTGCCGCTCTTACTGTAAGAGTTAGCGCTGATAATGCTTTATGATTCGTAAAATTGTTACTCGCAGTGATCGTTGTTAGACCTGTCCCAGTCGTTTCTCCATCATTTGATATATTTTTTCCACTGATAGTTAATTTTTGCGCACCATGCAATTTACCAGTTAAGTTTAAATCCTTTGTGCTTGCAAGGCTTACCTCATTTCCTATGATTTCTCCGGTATTATCATATTTTCTATTCTCTTGCATTTCGACGATATTAGAAGCTATTTTTTTCGTATTCGTAATGCTGGAATGATTTAGCAATACTTTTCCATTCGAAGCAATATTCCCACTATTTACAAGATTGGTATGATTGGCTACAATATCTTTCAGTGCTGTTATTTCATTCGTGTTTGTTATATTTTGTGCATTAGAAAAAGTAATATTATTCAATGATACTATTTTTCCATCATTTCTTATATCCGTTACTTTTGTAGAAATATTATCCGCTTTCATACTTCCACTATTTGTTAGTTTCTTTCCTGTGACATCAAGATTTACACTTTCTATCCTATTTGTGTTTTCAAGATTTCCAATCACAGTAAATGTATCGCCTGAAGCGATTGTTCCGGTATTTGTTACATTCTTTGTATCCATTTTTTCTTTAACAATTATTTTTTGATGATTCGTTAAATTCTTCGTAGTAAAATTTTTATTTGTTACAATACTCCCATTATTTGTAGTATTTCCAGTCACCGCTATATGATCCATTGCTTTCACTTCGCCATCATTCATGAAAGTCCCATTCACAGTTACTTTACTATTTGTTACCATATTCCCTGTATTTTCCAATTTAGAGACTGTAATATCTTTATTTGCGCTTACTTTTTTTTCGTTTTTAATATCTTTTGATGTAAAAGAGCCATTGGTTAAGATCGTTCCTTTATTTAAAACATTATCTATCACTGAAATATTTTCAACGGCCTGGATATTCCCAGAGTTTGTTAATTTTCCATTGACATTTAAATTTTTAGCTGTTGCAACATTTCCTGTATTTCCTAATTTACCTATATGAATATCTTTGCTTACACTGATTGTTTTTTCATTTTTTACCTCTTTTGATGTAAAAGAGCCATTGCTTAGAATTTCTCCTGTATTTAGAGCATTCTCTTTTACTACAATATTCTCTAATGTTTGAATTTCTCCGCTATTCGTTAAACTTCCATCTATGTTTAATTTCTTGTTGGATATTACTGTCCCGGAATTTTCTAGCTTAGCTATAGTAATATCATCTTTTGACATTATTTTATTTGTTGTTTTGACATCTTTTGCCGTAAATGAGCCATTGGTTACTATTTCTCCACGGTTATCTACATTCTTTTTTACAGTGATTCTATCAGCAGCTTGGATTATCCCACTATTTATTACATTTCCTTTTATATCTACTTTGTTATCTGTTGCCACGATTCCAGCGCTTTCCAATGTATCGACTGAAATTCCTTCTTTGGCTATTAATTTTTTTGTAGTAACGGTATCCTTAGCTGTAAAGGTATTATTCGTTACTATCTCCCCCGTATTCTTTGCATTTTGAGTTATGGATATTTTCCCTATTGCTTGAATGTTTCCTATATTTTCTAATTTTCCATCTATTGTTAAGCTACTATTGGTTACTAACTCTCCACTATTTTCTAAGTTGGCTACTTCTATCTTTCCTTTTGCTAATAACTTTTTAGTTGTTTTCATATCCTTTGCGCTAACACTTCCATCTGTTAAGATGTCGCCTGTATTTTCTACATTGGATAATACTTTAATATGATTGGTCGCCTGTATTTCTCCAGAATTTTTTAACTCTCCATCTATCTTTACTTTAGCCTCAGTTGCTACTACACCATCATTGGTTAAATTTTTAACATCTATATTATTTTTAGCAACCAATTTTCCAGTAGTTCTAGTATCTTTTGCGCTAAATTTATCTCCTGTTGATATATTTCCAGTATTTTCTGCGTTTGAAGCAACTGATATTTTTTCATTTGCTTGGATGTTTCCACTACTTACTAATTTACCATCTATTTGTATCTCTTTTTTTACTTGTATCTCGCTAGTATTTTTCAAATCCTTAGTGTATAGAGTTTCTTTTGTGTATATAGCAGAGTTATTCTCTACATTTCCATCTAAGTTTATTTTTTTCTCGGCTTGAGTACCATCCCCATGAAGCTTTATACTATCAGCCTTTATGTTAATATCCAAGTCAGATTGCGCAAGTCCTGTTTGTTCATAGTCTTTTCCTTGAATCTCGATTCCTTTCCCTTGTACCTTATTTACCTTTATTTTTCCATCCGCCGTGATTTCTAATCTCTTATTTTTAGACACAATAAAAGCATCCGAATTGACTCCGGCTCCTTTCTCTGTGCTTATTATTTTGATTTGACCTGCATACATCCCTCCAAGTTGAGAAGCATCGATTGCCACCCCTACAGGAGTACTTGACTCAATTTTTTTTATATTCCCATCTTTATCAATCTTATTCGAACCTGTAATAACTTTTACATCTGCATGAGTAACTAAATTCCCGGCAAGTTCTAAAGTTTTAGAAAGCAATTCTACATAATTGGCATTGCTAACATCCAAACCTTTAGGACCTATCGCAATCCTTCCTTTTTCCACATCGATTCCAACAATATCTCCATCTTTTAGACTAACTTTCCCTGTAGTAGTAGTAAAGTTTTTAATATTGATAGTTCCACCATTGTTGATATATAGCCCATTTTCATTACTTAGAATAACATCTACTTTCTCTCTACTTAACGCTTCTAAATATCCTTCTATTTGAGAACGATTGGAACCATTCACTTGTAGGACAATTAAATTAGCTGCTTGATTAGGTGCTAAGTTAGGATTGGCATGAATGAGACCTGCGAGATGAGATCTTCCAACATTATCTGCATTATTTAAAACCTGCCCTTCTTTGCCTATGTTATATTCCAAGAATTCATTTACACTTATCCCACGATGATTAGGAGTGGATACATTTACTATTGGTACTCCTGTATTAGATTTATCAAGTTTTGTATTGTGGTTTGCATTTGGGTCTACAATTAGATTGCTTGCAAATAGTTCAGTCATATGAATGATTAAGAATAGTATCGCTATAGCTTTTTTTAAAAATCGATTTCTCATTTTATTTCCTCCCTTATTATTTTTTATCATAGGGACTGTTAAATTTTTGATTTTCTCCATCTTATAAACACTTAATTTAAATTTCCTATTTTTTAAATTTAAAAACTAAAACAGAAATGACTAAAAAAAGAAATATTCCTATCTTTTCCATACTTCTTCTCTTGTATTCCTACATTAAAATTTGTTTTATTAAGTTTTTTTAATATTATATTCTTTTTTTCTTTCAAAATCAAATATTTTTTATGTTTTAAACACTTTTTTATTCGAAGGAAGCGATTTATCAAAAGTAGAAGTAGAAAACTTACGAAAAGTTCTTCTCCTTTTAAATCATCGTCCTAGAAAATGTCTAGGTTTTAAAACACCATTTGAAATGCTATTTGACGAAATTTCTAAAATTACATAAGGCTGTCGCAATATTTATTGCAATTCATCACATAGAAAAAAAAGATTTTAAAGATTTCGTTTCCGAAATCCTTAAAATCCTATTCAAAATTTCATTCTTTTTTTCATCAATACGCTTTGACAAAGAAGAGTATAAATTTGACTGCTCCCATTTTTTCTATCTTGATATCACCTTTTCTTCCTCCTCATTTTCATTGGAAGATAATAGTTCTATAAAATTTTCTACTTTTTTTGTAGATTTTATTTCCTGCGTATTTGTATCCAACTTTGTATTACTTTCCAAATTTTCTAAAACTTCAATTTCTTTTATAGAGTCTATACCTTCTCCTTCTGTACTCATAAAAGCGTCCTTATCCACTTCTCTTGATTTTTTATATTCATCAATATATCGTTGCTGTTTCGCATAAATAGATAAAAATCTCTGAGGAGTTCCAATTCCAAATTTTGTATTATAATATTTTTTCCAAATTTTAGCAGCCATCTCTTTATTTTCCGGACGAACTTTTTCATGTACATAAAATTTATAATAAAATGCCATATAAACAATAGAAAGTTGATAATCTATTCCTAGCATTTTTAAAGTGACTGCACTTGGATCCTTTCCTGTTAATTTTTTAAAAGTCTCTCTCTCTGCTTTATTTTTTTTCAATTCTCTTTGAACAAATTGAAAACCGCCATTTCTCATTTGAGCTACTCCATAAATGGAGTTCCCTCTAAATTGCCCTAAATTTGTTTCTACCGCCAAGGTTCCTATTAAAACATCTTTCCATCCTTCTAAATCATCAGAAAAAATATGTTCTGCTACAATATAACTCCAATGAATTAGTTCTTGTCGATCCACTTGATAGGTCTTTGCTGAAAAACTGAAAATACTAATAAATAAAAAAACAAGTAATATGAGAGTTTTTCTCACTCATTTCCTCCTCTTGTCAGTGTCAAACCGGTAAATCCGAAAATAATGGTTAAAAACAAACTGCTGTAACAGAAAACAGAAAAAGGTAAATACACTAAAGTAGGAACTCGCAACATACTAGCAATAAAAACTCCACAAACTCCCCAAGGAACTAACGGATTTATCACTGTTCCTGCATCTTCTAAAGTTCTTGATAAATTTTTAGAGTGCAAATGTAGGCTATCATATACAGGTTTAAATGTTTTTCCCGCCAACAAAATACTCAAATATTGCTCTCCTACAATGAAATTAACTCCCAGTGCAGTAATCACGACACAAATGGTGGCTCTTGATGCAGAATTTAAAAAATGTGCAATACTTTCTAAAAGAGTCGGAATAATTCCCAATCCAAATAAAAGCCCTCCTAAACTCAGCGCTAAAATAATAATGGTAATTGTAAAAAACATACTATTGATCCCACCTCGACTGATCAAAGAAGCTATATTTTCCGGAAGTCCTGCTTTTGAAAAACCTCCAAATAAGAAACCTCCAATCTCTTGCAAACTGTAATCTGTATGTATTTTTGCAATCGCTAAACTTGCAATACTCGTAAAAATAATGGTCACAATGGCAGGAACCTTAAATATGGAAAAAATAATCAATAAGATAAAAGGTAGTAAGGCATACCCATGTACCAGACCTGTTGATAGAATATCTTCCTTAAAGGCAGCTACACTGGAAATATCTCCCGCCTGATTCCAAGGAGAAAAAGCTCCGAATACAATTGCTGAAATAATAAAAGCAGGCAGTGTGGTATACAGCATATTCCGGATATGATCAAACAGATCCACTCCGACAATACTTGCCGCAATTCCCGTCGTATCAGATAAAGGTGACATTTTATCACCAAAAAAAGCACCTGATACAATAGCTCCCGCCGTAATGGCAGGATTTAATCCAAAGGCATTGGATAGCCCCATCAAGGCAACTCCTAAAGTGGCAACCGTTGTCAAACTGCTTCCGATGGAAATTCCAATAATAGCCGTGATACAAAAAGTCGACAAGTAAAATACTCTTGTGGAAATAATATCCAAACCATAGTACATCAAAGTGGGAATCGCCCCCGACATCATTAAAACGGAAATTAAAATTCCAATGAAGAAAAACAAATAGATTGCTCCCATACTGGTACTAACAGATTGTATCATACTTTCCTGCATTTTTCGAAAAGATATTTTTTGTAACATTCCGTATAAAACTAGAAAAATAATACTGACCAATACCGGAATATGAGGCGTCATATTCGGAATGGCAATCATAGGAAATCCCAATAATATAAAAATAACCAAAATAATAACGAATGACTCCAATCGTGTTGGTTTTCTGTGTTGTACTAAATCAAACATAAATATCTCTCCCTTTCTGTGTTCTATTTTTTGTTTTTTTATTTTCTGTCGACAAGTAAAAATAAAAAAGCTTCCTACAAGTTTACATTGTAAGAAGCCCTCAGATATTGTTATCATAATTAGAGGCTCCTTGACAAATTCAAACAGAGCCACTAATCTTTTCAGGTGACTCTCTAATTCATGTAATAATAATAGAAAAAGTTCGCAAAATGCTTTTCATGTTTCTTTGTAATCTTTTGTTTCATTTTGTTCCCTCCTTCTTTTAATTTTCACTATTCTATCATTCTCCGCCCTATAAGTCAATCTTTTTTTGTACAAATGTACATATTTTTTTTGCTATACGCAAAAAGAGGAAAATAAAAATTCTCAAACAGAAAAAGGATTTTAGAGATCTTACTCCCAAAATCTCTAAAATCCCTATTAAAATTTCATTCTTTTTCTTTATCGACGCCCTTTGACAAAGAGTCTTTCTTCTCGGGCTTCCGTGATAAAGAAACATTCTTTTCCAATTACATTGCAAAGAACTTACTATTCAGCAGCTCTATTTTCTTCCGAGAAGTCCATAGCTGCCAATCTCTTGTATTGTCTCCATCTTCTTTGTGCCTCGAATTTGTTTTCTGCAAACAATTCCTTTGCATGTTCCGGATTCGATTTTGACAATGTTAAATATCTGGTTTCTCCTAATAGGTATTCATCATATTGTTCCCATTTAGGCTCTTTTGAATCAATTACCAACGGATTCTTTCCGATAGCTTCTAGAGAAGGGTTATATCGGAATAATGGCCAATATCCACATTCTGTTGCCAACTTCATTTCCGTTTGTGATTTTGACATTCCTTTTTTAATTCCATGGTTGATACAAGGTGCATAAGCAATGATGATAGAAGGCCCTTGGTGAGCTTCCGCTTCTTTAATTGCTTTCAAGTATTGTTGTTGGTTTGCACCCATAGAAACTTGTGCTACATAGATATGTCCATAGGACATTGCGATAGCAGCAAGATCTTTTTTCTTAACAGATTTTCCTGCAGCAGCAAATTTTGCAACAGCCGCTGTCGGAGTAGATTTCGATGCTTGTCCTCCGGTATTTGAATAAACTTCTGTGTCCAATACAATGATATTGACATCTTCGCTGGAAGCTAATACATGATCTAATCCTCCATAACCGATATCATACGCCCATCCGTCTCCACCGATAATCCATTGAGATTTTTTAACAAGATATTGTTTCAATTCCAAAATTTCTTTTGCATAAGCTGCATCTGTCTTTTCCAACATTGGAACTAAAATATCTCGAATTTCTCTCGTTTTTGCTGAATATTTTCTATTTGCAATCCATTCTTTGAATAGAGTTGCCATTTCTTCTGAAACAGTATCTAAATTTGCTTCCATGACTGTTTGAATTCTATCTCGTAATGCTTCTACTGCTACATGCATACCCATTCCGAATTCCGCATTATCTTCAAACAAAGAAGATGCCCATGATGGACCTTCTCCACAGGAATTCGTTGTATATGGAGTCGCCGGTGCTGATCCACTATAAATAGAGGAACATCCTGTTGCGTTGGCAATCATCATTCTGTCTCCAAACAATTGAGTAATCGCTTTCAAGTAAGGAGTTTCTCCACATCCTGGACATGCTCCGTGGAATTCAAATAACGGTTGAGCAAATTGTGATCCTTTTACAGTGTCAATTGACATTAAATTTGATCTGTATTCTACTTTATTGAATAAATAATCCGCTTTTTTGTCTTCTTCTGCATCCATAGACATTGCAATCGGTTGCATTGTAATTGCCTTTCCTGGAGCAGGACATACGTTAACACAAGATCCGCATCCTACACAATCTAATGGAGATACTTGAATTCTATAAGTCAATCCGTCCAATCCTTTTCCCATAGCCTTTAAAGTATCAAAGGCTACCGGAGAAGCTGCTTTTTCTTCTTCACTTACTAAGAATGGTCGAATAACAGCATGAGGACATACATAAGAACATTGGTTACATTGAATACATTTTGTAGAATCCCATAGAGGTACATCTACTGCAACTCCTCTCTTTTCAAAAGCGGAAGTTCCATTTTCAAAAGTTCCGTCTTCATATCCGTTGAATGCAGAAACTGGCAAATCATATCCTTTAATAGCATTTACCGGTTTTGCAATTCTTTCTACGAATTTTTCTACTGCAGAACAATCGCAAGAAGAACAACTACAATCTTTTGCTTCTTCTACTTTGGTTTCCACTTCTAAATCTTTCCAAGCAGGATCCACTTCAATTTCCACTAATCCGGAAGCTCCGATATCAATAGCTTGATAGTTCAATTGAACGATGTCATCTCCTTTTTTCGCATACGATTTTTTTGCATAGTCCTTCATATATTGTTGTGCATCTTCAAACGGAATAATTTCTGCCAATTTAAAGAAGGCTGATTGCATGATAGTATTGGTTCTTTGTCCCAATCCAATATCATGAGCTAATTTGGTTGCATTGATAATGTATAATTTACCATTTGCTCTTGCGATATCTCTTTTTACATTATTTGGAATTCTTTGAAGAGCTTCTTCCTTATCCCAAACACAGTTCAATAAGAATTTTCCGCCTTCTCGAAGTCCTGAAGTCATATCATATTGATTCAAATATGCCGGTACGGAACAAGCTACGAAGTTAGGCGTTGATACCAAATAAGTTGATTTAATAGGATTTTTACCGAATCTTAAGTGAGATCTGGTAACCCCTCCTGATTTTTTCGAGTCGTATGCAAAATATCCTTGTGCATATAAATCTGTTTTATCCCCGATAATTTTGATAGAGTTTTTATTCGCTCCAACCGTTCCGTCTGCTCCTAATCCATAGAATAAGCAAGCCTTTGTAGACGGATCCGATACCACTACCGGTGCCCCTACTTCTAAAGAGGTGAAAGTAACGTCATCTACGATACCGACTGTAAATAAGTCTTTTGGTTGTTCCGCTTTCAAGTTATCAAATACTGCTACAATTTGAGCAGGAGTTGTATCCTTGGAAGAAAGTCCGTATCTTCCTCCTACGATTAAAGGTGCATTTTCCTTTCCGTAGAATAAAGATTTCACATCTAATAACAATGGTTCTCCTAAAGATCCTGGTTCTTTTGTTCTATCTAATACCGCAATTCTTTTTACTGATTTCGGGAAAACATCAAAGAAGTATTTTTCAGAGAAAGGTCTGTATAGGTGAACTTTCACCATACCTACTTTTTCTCCTTTCGCATTTAAATAATCAATGACTTCTTCTGCCGCTTCACAAACAGATCCCATAGCTACGATAATTCTTTCCGCATCGGCAGCTCCGTAGTAATTAAACGGTTTATAATCTCTTCCTGTTACTTTTGAAATTTCAGCCATATAGTGAGCTGTTACATCAGGGACTGCATCATAGAATTTATTTTGAGCTTCTCTCGCTTGGAAATAAATGTCATCGTTTTGTGCAGTTCCTCTTGTTACCGGATGTTCAGGATTCAATGCTCTGTCTCGGAAAGCTTGGATCGCTTCATAATCCACCAAAGACTTGAATACTTCATAATCCATTACTTCTACTTTTTGAATTTCATGAGAAGTTCTAAATCCGTCAAAGAAATGCATGAAAGGAACTCTTGTTTTAATTGCTGTTAAGTGAGCTACTCCCGCCAAGTCCATAACCTCTTGTACGGAGTTCGTCGCCAACATTGCAAATCCTGTTTGTCTTGCCGCATAAATATCTTGGTGATCTCCAAAGATGGATAATGCTTGAGCAGACAGTGCTCTTGCTGAAACATGAATTACTCCCGGTAATAATTCTCCGGCAATTTTATACATATTTGGAATTTTTAATAAAAGCCCTTGAGATGCTGTATAAGTAGTTGTCAATGCTCCTGCTTGTAAAGATCCATGTACAGATCCAGCTGCTCCGGCTTCTGATTGCATTTCTACTAATTTTACAGGCACTCCGAAAATATTTTTCATTCCTCTGGAAGCCCATTCATCAGTATATTCCGCCATTGGTGAAGAAGGGGTAATAGGATAAATTCCCGCTACTTCTGTAAATGCATATGATGCATATGCTGCAGCTTGGTTCCCGTCCATTGTCTGCATTTTTTTAGCCATAATCATTTCCTCCTTAATATATTACCTTTTATTTCTATCTACTACTTTCATATATACTTTATTGTAAAATACTTTTCAGAAATTTGTCAAGTATAATTTAATTCCTTGTAAAGAAGTATCAATTATTTTCCAGAAACGATTGCAAATGTATCTCGTGCAATGACCAATTCTTCATTGGTAGGAATTTTATAAACCAATACTTTGGAATCCTCTGTTGACAATTTTACATTTCCTTTCTTACGAACCGCATTGACTTCTTTGTCTAATTTTACTCCTAAAAATTCCAATCCTTCCAATACTTTTTCTCGAATTCCTGCTGCATTTTCTCCGATTCCACCGGCAAAACAGATAGCATCTACTCCACCCATCGCCGCAGCATAAGCACCGATATAAGATTTAATTCTGTAACAGAACATTTCATCTGCTAAAATAGCTCTTTCATCTCCTGCAGCAACTCCATCTTCCACATCCCTACAATCAGAAGATTTTCCGAAAATTCCTAAGAATCCGGATTGTTTGTTCAAACGATTGTCAATTTCTTTGTCGCTTAAACCTCTCTTATCTTTAATAAACATCATGGCTGCCGGATCAATATCCCCACAACGAGTTCCCATCATCAACCCTTGTAATGGAGTCAATCCCATGGAAGTATCTATTGATTTTCCATCCCATACTGCTGACATGGAAGAGCCGTTTCCTAAGTGACAAACAATAATTTTGGAATGTTCCGGATTTCCCATAATTTCTCTCATAGTCTGAGATACATACAAATGAGAGGTTCCGTGGAAACCATATTTTCTAACCTTTAATTCTGTATAATCCTCATAAGGCAATGGATACATAAATGCCTTTGCCGGCATACTTTGATGGAACGCCGTATCAAACACTGCTACATTTGGCTTTCCGGGCATCAATTTCATACAAGTACGAATTCCCATTAAGTTTGCCGGATTGTGAAGTGGTGCTAAATCATTATTATCTTCAATCGCTTTGATGACTTCTTCTGTAATCAAAACGGAACTTGCAAAAGTTTCCCCTCCATGAACTACTCTGTGTCCAATGGCATCCACTTCTTCCACACTTGCAATAACTCCATGTTCCTGATCCACCAAATGATCCACGACTAATTTCAAAGCTTCTTGATGAGTCGGCATTGGGGATTCCAATTTTATTTCAAAATCTTTTGCAGGAACTTCATATTCAAACTTAGATCCTTCAATTCCAATTCTTTCACAAAGTCCTTTTGCAAAAACTTCTTTAGAATCCGGGTTAATCAATTGATATTTTAAAGATGAACTTCCACAGTTAATCACTAATACTTTCATTCCTTGTTATCCTCCATTTTATTTTTATTCAAATGTGCAATCTGTACATGCTTGTGCTGATGTAATAGCAGTCAATACAACAACGTCGTTCATAGAACATCCTCTTGATAAATCATTTACCGGAGCGGCCAATCCTTGAATAATAGGTCCGTAAGCATTTGCTCCCGCCAATCTTTGTACTAACTTATATCCAATGTTTCCTGCAGATAGATTAGGGAAAATCAATACATTTGCATTTCCAGATACATCAGACAACGGAGCCTTAATTTCTCCCACCGATTTCACCAAAGCGGCATCCGCTTGTAATTCGTCATCAAACCGGAAAGAAACTTTTCTTTCTCGTAGAATTCTTCCTGCTTCAATCACTTTATCCACACATTCATGGGTTGCGGAACCTTTGGTAGAGAAACTCATCAAAGCAACTCTTGGATTGATGTTTGCAATAGATAATGCCGTTTCTGCCGAAGAGCAAGCAATGTCCGCCATTTGTTCCGCATTTGGATGTGGAATAACGGAACAGTCCCCAAATACTAAAGTACTTCCATAGGTTTCTTGGAAACGAGATAATTCCATAATAAAGACAGATGATACGGTTTTCATTCCCGGTTTTGTTCCAATGACTTGAATTGCCGCCTTTAACACCTTTGCCGTTGGAGAAGAAGCTCCTGATACCATTCCGTCTGCATCTCCCATTTTTACCATCATAGCTCCAAAGAAGTTAATATCATTTTTTAAAATGCTGCTTGCTTCTTCTCGAGTCATTCCTTTTTTAGCCCGTAATTCCACCAGCTTGTCCACATACACTTCGAATCTTTCAAAATTTTCAGGATCTACAATTCTAGCCCCTTGCAAAGAAATTTCATAAGCTTTTGCATCATTCATGATTCTGTCAGGATTTCCAATTAACACAGGTTGTGCTACCTTTTCCTTTAAAATCTCCGCAACCGCTCTCAATATTCTTTCGTCAAATGATTCCGGTAATACAATTCTTCGATTTGCTTGTAATGCTTTTTTTCGAACTTGCCCTAAAAAACTCATTTTTTCCACTCCTTACTCTTTGTTTAGTTTTATTAAATTTATCTTTCTTTTGTCAACCATATATTAACAAATTTCAAATATAATTACAATCTTTTTATTCAAATAAAGCTGCAATAAAATCTTTTTTTGAGAATTTTCTTAAATCTTCTATTTTTTCTCCAACTCCGATAAAACGGATTGGTTTCTGTAGAAGTTCAGATAAACTGAACACAATCCCTCCTTTTGCAGTTCCATCCAATTTCGTAATAATAAAACCTGTTAAACGGGTCACCTCATTAAATTCTTTTGCCTGATTCAAAGCATTTTGTCCCGTAGTTCCATCAATGACCAAAATGGACTCATAGTATCGATCCCCGATTTTTTTTCGAACGACATTATTGATTTTCTCCAATTCTTTCATTAAATATCCCTTATTGTGTAAACGACCGGCTGTATCGATAATGGCAACATCCGCTCCTATTTCTTCCGCCTTGCTCAGAGTATCGAAGACAACAGAACCGGGATCCGCTCCTTCTTTTCCTTTGACAAGCTCCGCCTCGGAACGCCTTGCCCATTCTTCCAATTGTTCTACCGCAGCAGCCCGAAAAGTATCTCCAGCTCCCAGAATTACCTTCTTTCCTTCTTTTTTCAATTTTGCAGCGATTTTCCCGATGGTTGTCGTTTTTCCAACCCCGTTTACTCCCACAATCAATATCACTTGCAGATTTTGTTCTTCTCTTGGAAATTTTTCTTCTGACTCTATCAAATAATCTTCCATCACTGTCTTTAATACGGTATAAACTTCTTCAGGATTCTTCACTCCCTGTTTTTTGACTGCTCCTTCTAAATCTCGTACAATTTTTTGTGTCATTTCCAAACCGATATCAGACTGAACTAACAACTCCTCCAATTCTTCATACATTGCATCGTCAATGACCTTTCGAGAGGAAAATAAAGATTTCATTTTGGAAAACAGCCCTTCCCGAGTTTGAAACAATTTTTCGTGTAAGGAAGCAAAAATCCCTTTTGCTTTTTCTGTTTCTGAAGAATCTTTTTCTATACTTTCTTCTATAGCTGTTTCCTGTTCCTCTAAAACTTCTTCCAATTCTTCCAAATTCTCTTTTTCTTTTTTTCCAAATAACTTATTCCAAAATGCCATTTTCACCACCTATTTCTTTTAAAATTGCCCTAACTGCCAAAACTCCCATGACAGCAGCAATATTGAGTCCACTTCCATAACCGGAGCTATCTCCGGCTGCATACAATCCTTTTACAGAGGTTTGCATATTTTTATCAATGTCTAATCTGGTACTTCTAAATTTAATTTCCGGGAAGTACAAAAGTAGATCCCCTGAAGCAAAGCCCGGTGTAATCTTATCATGAACTTCAATAAATTCCATAATATTATCCAAAATTCGTTTCGGACAAGCTAAGGAAATATCTCCCGGAATATAATCTTCTGTCGTGGGAACAATATTTAAACGTGTCATGCTCTCCTCTGTCGATCTCTTTCCCTGCTTTAAATCCCGATAAGATTGCACCAATAATTTTCCTCCGGTAAGCATTGCCGACATTCGAGCAATCGCAGTTGCATACTCAAAAGGTTCCTTAAACGGTTCTGTAAAATGTTTTGTACAAAGTAAAGCCAAATTGGTATTTTCGGATTTTCTATCCTTAAAGGCATGTCCATTCGCCAAAATAACATCTTCTCCATATTTTTCCGCCGCAATAAAACCGCCCGGATTACTACAGAAAGTTCTCATCTTATCTCCATAGGTTTTGGAATAATAAATCATTTTTGCTTCATAAAAATTTTCGTTGATGTCTCTCATCACAATATTCGGAATTTCAGCACGGACTCCAATGTCAATGGCTCCCACCTGATAGGAAATTTTATGAGTATTTGCAAATTTCATCATTTTTGCAGCACCGCTTCGCCCCATGGCAATGACGACATGCTTGGAATAATATTCTTCCACCACATTCTTCTTTTCTACCATAGCACCTTGAATCTCATTGTTTTCTACAATCAAATCAATAATTTTAGCATCTACAATAAAATCCACTTTTTTACTGACGAGAAATTCCAACATTTTTTGATATAATTTTCGAGACCCGTCTGTTCCCAGATGCATAGTGGGTGTGTCCACTAATTGTACTTCATTCTCAATACATTTTTTCTTAATCTCTTCCATGACCTTATTGTATTTCAAACCTGCCGGCTCTTCTTGAAATCCAAAATCCCGATAGATGGAAACAACATAGTCAATGGTTTCATTGACAATTTTTTTTCCGACTACTGTATGAACATCTCCCCCAACTCGATAATCCATATTGAATTTGGAATCTGAAAAAGCTCCCGCTCCACTCACTCCATAAATAATCGCACAGGTTGGACAATTGACACAATATCCGAGTTTTTCTTTAGGGCAAATCCTCTTATCCAACATTTTCCCGCGATCAATAATAGCAATTTTCAAATTTGGATGTTTCTTTGCCGCCTCATATGCTCCAAAAACTCCTGCCTGTCCTCCTCCCAAAAATAAAATATCGTACTCTTTCTTCATACCTTTCCTTTCTATTACATGACATGCCAATCAATTTTTTGATGATAACTATCAAATTCTAAATTAGCACGAATTTCTCCCGTGGTAGGATTGTAATTCCACCCTCCGTCATCACTGACTTCTCTAAAATCTTCTAGAATATGTAGTTCATTATTTTCTTTCTTGTCCCCATAAGCTCTTGTTCCATCCAATTCTTTCTTTCCATAAATCTCCAAAAATTTTTCATCTTGTGTCAAATCCTTAGGATAGCTCTTATACTCTTGATAATATTGTTCTAAAGATACCCGAAGATGCTTTAAAGATAGGGCGGTTTGCTCCGCATTTTCTATTTCTGTCAAACGATCCGGTCGACTCATCAAAGCAATCCCTATAATAATAGCCGCCAACACTAAAATAATTCCTCTCAAAATGAAACCCTCCTTGGATGAATAAAGGCCTTTCGTATTACAATATCTCCCCCTTCAGGATATTCTACTTCAATATGTAAAGGACCTCTTTTTACAGACAACCATGCAAGACCTTTCCATACCAATTCTTCTCCTGCTGCAATGGTAAATTTCTCTTTTCGGAATTTTCCCTTCTCTTTCAAATGCAAGCAATGAACTCTTTCTGTCTGTAAACTCGCCTTTTCTGAATTCGTTTCATGAAACTGTACTCCCTGAGATGCATACAAACTGAAAATCGGCTTCTGTCCTTCTTCATTTAAGACCTGTAACTTAATCAATTCTCCTAATACCACACAACGATTTTTTTCCAATTTGAAAGTTTTCCTTGAAATTTCTGTCGACGGAATAATTTTCAATTGATCTTCTTCTATTACCAAGTCCGAAAATCTTCCTCCCGGAATCAAGCCCGGAGTATCAATCAAACGTAGTTTTGTTCCTGTAATTTCATGAAAAGTACTAAGCAGGGTTGTTCCGGGATATTTGGACACCGTCACTCGATTTTCTCCCAACAAGCGATTGACAACACTTGATTTTCCTACATTGGTAACTCCCAAAACCAACACTTCGACTCCATTCGGATAGAAATGATGAATTTTTCGTAAAATACCGTTCATTCCATAATTATTTTTACAACTCACAATGGCAATATCCAAAGGGGCAATTCCCTCGGAGGCCAATCTTCCCTTTACCCAATTCGCTACTTCAGACGGATGTTTTTCTCCGGGAATTAAATCCACTTTATTAATAACAACAATGGAATCCATTTCTCTTAAAATGTCTAAAATATCGTCTTGAAAAGAACCCTCAAAATCAATAATGTCAAAGATAGCTAAAGCCAATCTTTGCGGAGAAACCCATTGTTGCAGTTCTTTTTGATAGTCTTCCCGACTTAAAAAGCTGGAAGAATGCTCTCCATAGTGAGAAATGCGAAAACATCTTTGACAATACAATTCTTCCTTTCCTGTCAACTCCTTGGGAGTATATCCCCCTTTTTTACTATCCGTATTTTGTAAAGGAATCCCACATCCAATACATTTTTTCCCCATTCTTTCACTCCTTTTTATAGATAAGCTTCGTAACGCTGGAATAGCTCTCCCTGTTCCAAGCCCAACAAATACTGTAATTCCACTTTTGGCATTCCCGCTCTCAATAATTGAATTGTAAAACTGTGACGAAAGCTGTATATCGTCATATGTTCCAGTTCCGGAATTTTTTCTCGATATTTCATAAAAATATTTCGTAAAGTCTTCTCTGAGAAATCCCAAATATTTCCCTCTCGAATCCCCTTCTCCTCGCAATAATTCCAAAGAGCCTCTTTCGCTCTTTGACTAAAAAAAATAGTTCTTGTTTCTTTTTTTTGAAAAAAATAAATTTCTTGTTTCTCCCAATGAATTTGCATATAAACTAAAGATAACAATTCTTTGGGTTTCATTCCGGTAGAATAGAGTAACTCAAAAATCGCTCTATCTCTAATATCTTCTTCAAAGGATTTCCGAAATTTCTCCCATACATTCGTTTCAAAAAATAAAATGACATCCTCTTCCTTTCGCACTTTTGTGAAATAAAGAGAAAAATCTTCTTTGACAATATCTTCTTCTTTTAAAAAACGAAGAAACACCTTTATGGAAGAAAGTTTTCTATGTACTGTACTTGCTGCATGCTTCTCCTGCAAAGAAAAAAAATAACTTTTCATCGCCAAGACAGTAAATTCTCCCTCTTGACAATCCTCTATATAACGTAAAAATTGCTCTAAATCCTTTTGAATGGCACGAAGACTGTTCTGACGAAGTCCCCGTTGCAGCTCCAAATGATGAATATATTTTTGTTTCCATAAAGTAAGCTCTTCCATAACAATCCTCTATTGACATTATAGCACTTTTATTTTATTTTTTAAATACTCGATTGACAGTCTGGACATTTCGAAATATCTTTCTCTTTTATCTCGAAATTTTTTTCCTTCCAAAGATCTTATGATTCCAAAATTAGGTCCCATAGGCTGAAATTTCTTTTTTTCTTCCGTGATATATCGTATCAAAGCTCCTATAGCTGTTACATCTTCCAAAATGAACGCTTCCTTTCCCTGTAGTTTATTTGCTATGTTAATTGCTGCGATACATCCTGTGGATATGGCAGCCACATACCCCTCTCCTCCTGTAATCTGCCCTGCAAAATATAGATTTTCCTGAGATTTCAAAGCTAGATCGGACTTCAATAATTTGGTAGAATTTAGGAAAGTATTTCGATGCATAACTCCGTAACGAAGGAAGTCCACCTGTTTCAAAGCGGGAATCATGGAAAATACTCTCTTTTGTTCTCCCCACTTTAAATTTGTCTGAAAGCCTACCATATTATATAATTTCCCCTCTTTATCATCCTGTCGAAGCTGTACCACAGCGTAATCCATTTGATTTGTTCTCGGATTCGTCAAACCTTTCGGCTTTAAAGGACCGAATAAAAGACTTTTTTCTCCTGACATTGCTATTTTTTCTACAGGCATACAGGCGTCGAACAATTTTTCTTCTTCAAATTTTTTCAAAGGAGCCCTTTCCGCCCGAATCAGTTCCGTATAAAAAACCTCATATTCTTCTTTCGTCATGGGACAATTGATATATTCTCCCTCTCCTTTCCCATAACGAGATTGAAAATAAGCCGAAGTCATATCAATGGATTCCAAGCTTACAATCGGAGCCGCTGCATCATAAAAATAAAGAGAATCTTCTCCGGTAATATCTAACAATTCTTTGAATAAAAGCTCTGAAGTGAGAGGTCCACTGGCAATTAACACATATTGATCTTTTGGAATCTTTGTAAATTCTTCTTCCACTATGGTAATATTTTCCATTGTTCTAAGAATTTCCGTCACTTTTTCGGAAAATTCGTGACGATCCACTGCCAAAGCCTGCCCTGCCGGAACTTTTGTTTCATCGGCTACTCGAATTAAGAGAGAGTCCAAAAAACGTAATTCTTCTTTCATCAAACCGGAAGCATTTCCCAAATGATTTCCTCCCAGAGAGTTGCTGCATACTAATTCTGCAAAATAATCATAGTGATGAGCCTCCGTCTTTTTCTGCCCTTTCATTTCATAAAGTTGAACAAAAATTCCTCTCTTTGCCAATTGATATGCCGCTTCAGAACCTGCCAAACCGGCTCCTACTACAATGACCTCTTTTTTCATGTTTCTTTTGTTTCCTCTCTTCTATTTCTTTTCAATTTTTCGAATATTTCTACATTCTGGATAGCCTGTACAGGATAAAAATTTTCCCCATCTTCCTCGATTCACTTTAAATGGTTTTCCGCATTTTTCACAAACTCCTGCTTCCCGAACCAGTTTTTCTTCCTCTTCTTTTATTTGTCTTATCTTCTCTTGAATTTGATATATTCCATCTATCTTTTCAATGCTTCCCGCCTTTAACTCCTTTCGAATTTCTGCCGGTAAAGCTTCTCGTAAGCCGTCCTCTTTGAAATTTTCACTTTCCAGATAGCTGCCAAATCTTCCCTCTTTGAGTAGATAACTGACTCCTGTTTCTGTTTTCATATCCGTTTTATATCCGGCTTTCTTCTTCAAACTTTCTTCCAAAGCCTCTTTCACAAAAACTTTTCCCTGTTTCAATTGTTCCATGGGAATGGGAATATTTTTTAAAGAAATTTTGCTGGAATCTCCTTCCACAGGGCTCGCCAAATATCTTCCAAAACGTCCTGTTTTTACAATCATATAATCTTTTCCATTGGAACACAATACGTCGGAAAGAATTATTTTTTCTGTTTCCGCTTGAACCGCTTCCTTGCAAGCCTCCATTTCTTCTTTCAAACCATCATAAAAACGATGTAACAGAGAAATCCAGTCTTCCGTTCCCAGTTCCACTCCATCCAATTCATTTTCGAGTTCTGCCGTAAACTTTACATTCATAATCTTTGAAAAATATTTCTCCAACTGTGCTTTCACTTCATAACCAATTTCCGTTGGAATAAAGCTTCTTTTTTCCATCACAATATATTCTCTTTTTTTCAAAGTTTCTATAATGGTAGCATAGGTGGACGGTCTTCCAATTCCCTCTGTTTCCAACATTTTTACCAAAGAAGATTCTGTCAACCTCGCCGGAGGTTTCGTCATATCTTCCTTTATTTCCAATTTTGAAAGCTCTAATTGATCCCCCACTTCGATTTTTGGAAAATCTTCCAAATTTAATTCTTCCTCTTCCTTAAAAACTTTATAATATCCGTCAAACAAAATTTTGTTCATACTACCGCGAAACTGAACCCCTTCTCGTTCACATACAACTTCAAATTGTTCATATTTCATGGAAGCCAATTCGGAAATTAAAAATCTTTCCCAAATCAATTTATATAATTTCCATTGGTCTTTTTCCAAAATTTTTTCTAAACTTTCCGGGGTGACATATACATCCGTAGGTCGAATCGCTTCATGAGCATCTTGGATTTTTTGTTTGCTTTCTTTCTTTTCTTTTACATCTGTTACATACTCTTTTCCAAAAGTTTCCGTAATATAGCTTTTTGCCATCTCTTTCGCTTCCTGAGAAATTCTCGTAGAGTCCGTTCTCATATAGGTAATCAAGCCTTTGTGATTTCCATTGATGTTAATTCCCTCATATAATTTTTGAGCCAACATCATAGTTCGACTGGCAGAAAATCCTAAATAAGAGGAGGAAAGTTGTTGTAAGGTGCTTGTCTTTAAAGCTAGAGGGGGTCTTTTACTCTTCTTGGAAATCTTAGCTTCTACTACTGTAAATTTTTGGTTCTGTAACAGTTTGACTCTCTCTACCAGACTCTCCTCTTTTATCTTTTCCACTTTTTTTCCATCCATTTTTGAAAGAGGCCAAGTCCAGCTTTGTTCAAAATTTCCTTTCACATCCCAATATTTTTCCGGAACAAATTTCCGAATTTTATCTTCCAAGTCACAAATCAATTTCAAGGCAACGGATTGCACCCGTCCCGCACTGGTATTGGGAGAGATTAATTTCCATAGAAAAGGACTGATTTCATATCCCACTAAACGATCCAAAACTCTTCTTGCCTGCTGAGCATTTACCTTATTTGTATCAATGATTCTGGGATTTTTTACGGCTTCTCGAATCGCTCTATCTGTAATTTCATGAAATTCTATTCGATTTTGTTCTCCTTTATCCAATTTTAAAGCGTTTGCAATATGCCAAGCTATCGCCTCTCCTTCACGATCCGGATCCGAAGCAAGATACACCTTATTTGCATTTTTTGCCTGCATTTTTAATTTTTTAACAACATCCCCTTTTCCTTTAATGGTAGAGTAAGAAGTTTTAAAATCGTTGTTTACATCCACTCCCATTTTTGTTTTTGGAAGATCACAAATATGTCCGAACGAAGCAGCTACCTCATAATTTTTTCCCAAAATTTTTTCAATGGTCTTTGCTTTCGCAGGAGATTCGACAATTACTAGATTTTTATTCGCCATAACAATTCGACACCTCATTTTATTTTCTTAAATTTCCCACCTGATATTGATTTTATCCATCCCTCTATTTCGAGTTCCATCAACTGAGAAAGCAATTCTTGTTTTGAACACAACAATTCTTTCTCCAATTCATCCAAACTTTTTTCTCGTAGCAAACTTGCCAGTATCTTCCGAGACAGAGAAGATACTTCCGGCATAATTTCCATCTCTACTTCTCTACTCCAACCGTAATCATATAGGATTTCTTCCATTTTTGCAAGTAACTTCGCCTGAGAATCACGAATCAACTGATTGCAACCTCTGGAACAAGGACTGTCAATGTCTCCAGGAATGGCATAGACGTCTCGATTTTCTTCCAGAGCAAGTTCCGCCGTAATTAAACTTCCTCCTCTTTCTTTGCTCTCCACTACAACCACAGCCTGTGACAATCCTGCGATAATTCGATTTCTTTCCGGAAAATTTTTTGGAAATGCTTTCATGCCTAAAGGATATTCGCTCACTAACAAGCCCTCCTTTGCAACTCGCTTCCAAAGATTTGTATTTTGTTTTGGGTAAATTTCATCCAAACCGGAACCCACAACGGCAATCGTTTTTCCTTTCAGATTCAAGGTCGCTTCTTGACAAATTGCATCGATCCCCAAAGCCAATCCGCTTACTGTAACAACATTCGCAGAGCATAAGGTACTTACAAGTTTTTGACAGCAGAGTTTTCCATAATCCGTTGCCGTTCTCGTTCCTACCACCGCTACTTTTCTTTCCGCCTGCAACAAACGAATATCTCCCATACAATACAAAGTTTTCGGAGGCTTACTAATCTCTTTCAACAATTCAGGATATGTTGCGTCCTCAATCTGAATTCGATACATAATTCCTCCCTTGTTTTCTATTTTGTTTTTAAATATGCCTGTGACATCATTTTTTTCATCAAATTGGAATTTGGATATTTAGAAGAGCCCTGTGCCAAAATTTGTTGTGCCTTCGAATAATCTCCCATTGCCATATAGGTATCTCCCAGTCCTAAATATCCATCTTCTCCTTGTGTCAGTGCAAGGTATTGTTGAAAATCCGAAATGGCTTCCGAATATTTTCCGCTATCTCGATAAGATAAGGCTCGACCTAAGTATGCCTCCCCAAATTCTGCATTCATCTGTAATACTTTTGTATATTCTTCAATCGCCTGACTGTGCCTTCCTAAAAAACGATCGGTCGTAGCCGCTCCAAATACATTTTTCATATCTGAAAAATCTGATTGAAAAACTGCATTTGCCTTCTCATATTGCTTCTGTATAAAAAGAGCGTTTCCTTTTTGAAAAACACTTGTAAATATTGGTACTTCCGATACTTTTTCGACAAACTCTTCCTTTCCCGGTATGACTTCTGTATCCTCTTTTCTTTCTTTCATTGGACCGGTATCTTCCATCATTTTTTCGGAAGAAATTTTATTTCCATTTACTCCAATCATTTCAATTTCCCGTATTTCTCCTGTCGCCCATAGGGAAAAAGACAGAAAAAGAAAAAAGAATAATCCTTTCACTCCCCTATTCCACCGTATTTTCATATTTCTTCTCCTTTACTTCCGCTGTTATCTTTCCATCCATCATTTGAATTTCAATTTCTTCATGAAGGCTTACTTCCTCTAAAGAACGTAATCTTTGACCTCCTTTTCGCAATACAGCATATCCTTTTTGTAAAACCTTCATAGGATTCAAATGAATCACAGTTTCCAAAGAAAGATGATATTTTTGCCTTTTTCTTTCCAAGAAAGCCTCCATACTTTTTTGTAATCGTTCTTCTCGATGTAAGAGTTCTCGTTTATAGTTTTCAATTTTTTTTGGGAAATGTTGCAAGACATATTCCTGCCTTCTCTTTTGTAAGTCCTGTTTTCTTTTCAAGAGATACTGCTTTCCCATGAATTGTAATCTATCATAACGAGATTGTATTTCTTTTTCATAGTAGCTTAGCTCCGGAACCGATAACTCCACTGCTTGTGTTGGAGTTGCCGCCCTCACATCCGCTGTAAAATCACTCAACAAAATATCTACTTCATGTCCTACCGCTGAAATAATCGGCTTCTGTGAATGGTAAAAAGCCATAGCGACCTCTTCCTTATTGAAGGCCCACAAATCCTCTATACTTCCCCCACCACGACCTGCAATGATGAAATCAATCTCCGGAATTTGATTCAGAGTTTCAATTCCTGCCACAATTTCCTGTTCTGCTCCAATTCCTTGCACTTTGGCAGAACAGATATAAATTGAAATTCTGGGATCTCGCTTTCGTACGGTTTTCACAATATCATGAATTGCCGCTCCCGTAATGGCAGTAACCACACCGATTGCTTTTGGATATTTTTGCAAAGCTCTTTTGTGTTCCAAAGAAAAATATCCCTCTTCCGCCATTCTCTTTTTCAGTGCTTCCAACTCCGCATATAGTGTTCCCAAACTATTTTGCTTTTCAATTCCTTTGACCAGAAGCTGAAACTCTCCTCGATTCTCATAAAATCCTACATCCGCAAAAATTCTGACTTTTTCTCCTTCCTGCAAATCATTTGGAATGCCTCGCCTTTGATAAGAAAATGCTGCACATTTCACTTGAGAGTTTTCATCTTTCAATTGAAAATACAGATGCCCGCTTTTGTAGTAAGTAACTCCCGAAAGTTCTCCTTCCACTATCATATTTTTAAATTCATAATTTCCTTCCAAGTAACGCTTTACTTTTACAGTTAAGTCACTGACCTTATAAATATATTCCATGTAATCTCCTAAAATGAAAGTAACATTTCTTGCAACCGTTTCATTTCTTCTCGTACTAAAATTGCCTGTTCAAAATCCAATTCTTTTGATAATTTTACTATTTTTTTATGACATTTTGCAATCTCTTTTTCTATTTCTTCTTTACTATGAAACTTTTTCTTGGATTTTTGAGAGAAAGCCTCCTTAGAAATTCCATAATCCAACTGTATTATCTCTTCAGCAATTTCCTTCACAATGCTTTCCGGCTCCAATCCATGCAAAAGATTATAATTTTCTTGGATTCCCCTTCTTCGTTCGGTTTCTTCCATTGCCATAGTCATAGAGTCCGTCATAACATCTCCATACAAAATCACCTTTCCCTCTATATTTCTGGCGGCTCTTCCTATGGTTTGAATCAGAGAACGGCGACTTCGCAAAAAACCTTCTTTATCCGCTTCCAAAATAGCAACCAAAGAAACCTCCGGAATATCCAAGCCCTCTCTTAATAAGTTAATCCCGACTAAAACATCAATTTCTCCTTTTCGAAGAGCCTTGATAATTTCAATTCGATCCAAAGTATCTACATCTGAATGCATATATCGAACTTTCACTCCGAGTTCCTCATAGTATTCCGTCAATTCCTCTGCCATTTTCTTTGTCAGTGTCGTAACCAAAACTCTTTGTTTTTTCAACATTCTTTTATGAATTTCTTCGAGTAAATCATCTACTTGACCTTTCGTAGAACGTACTTCAATCAAAGGATCTAAAATTCCGGTCGGACGGATTAACTGTTCTACAATCGCGGAGCCTGCCTGTTTTATTTCATAATCTCCCGGTGTCGCCGATACATAGATGGTCTGCCCCGTTCTCTCTCGAAACTCCTCAAACTGCAATGGTCTATTGTCCAAAGCCGCTTTCAAGCGAAAGCCATTTTCCACCAAAGCTGTTTTTCTTGAAATATCTCCGTTATACATTCCCCGAATTTGAGGAACTCCCACATGAGACTCATCTAAAACCAGCAAAAAGTTTTCCGGAAAATAGTCCAACAGAGTATTTGGTGTTTCTCCCGGTAATTTTCCCGCCAAATATCTTGCATAATTTTCAATTCCTTTACAATAACCAATTTCTTTTATCATCTCAATATCATAATCCACTCTCTGTTGCAATCTTTGAGCTTCCAACAATTTTCCGACTTTTTGAAATTCTTTTACCTCTCGTGTCTGATCTTCTCGAATTTCAGAAATAATTCTTTCCAAATTTTCTTCTTCTGTAATATATTGTGTTGCTGCATAAATCACAATTCTTTCTAAATTTTTTTTAATTTTTTCTCCCGTCAAAGTATGGATTTCAGAAATGGCTTCTAAATCATCTCCCCAAAATTCCAAGCGATAACCCGTTTCCAAGTAACTTGGATAAATATCAATGACATCTCCTTTGACTCGGAAGCTTCCGCGAATAAAATTTATATCATTTCTTTCATAACGTAAAGCAATCAATCTCTCTATCAACTTTGCTCTCAAAATTCCCGTCTTTAAATCAATGGGAATGGTCATCTTTTTATAAATTTCGGGAGAACCCAATCCGTAAATAGCCGAAACGGAAGCCACAATGATGACGTCTTTTCTCATAATCAAAGCTGCTGTCGCTGCATTTCGTAATTTATCTATCTCTTCATTCACTGCGGAATCTTTTTCAATATAGGTGTCTGTTGTTTTGATATAGGCTTCCGGTTGATAGTAATCATAGTAGGACACAAAATATTCCACGGCATTATCAGGGAAAAAAGCCTTGTACTCTTGATATAATTGTGCCGCTAAGGTTTTATTGGGTGCAATGATTAAAGTAGGTCTCTGTAGTCTTTCAATCACATTGGCAATGGTAAATGTTTTCCCGGAACCTGTTACTCCCAGTAAAACCTGATCTCTGTTTTTTTTCTCCAAAGACTCCACCAATTTTTCAATGGCTATCGGTTGATCTCCTGTCGGTTGATATTTAGCATATAAATGAAACATTCCTTTCTCCCTCCTTATTGTTATTATTATAGCATATTTTCTTTTTTCCTGCTTATTTTTCCTCTTTTCCTTTTCTATCCAATCATTTAATAAAATTAAATAATCGTATATTGATACTTTAAAAATAAAAATATATTGACATAAATACAATTTAAGTATAAAATTAAACTAACAAAATTTTAAGGAGGTATTTTTGAATGAAAACAGTAGGAATTTTTTATGGAACAACCGGTGGAAAAACAAAAGAAGTTATTGACATCGTTGCAGCTAAATTGGGAGATGTAAAAGTAATTGATGTGGCAAATGGAATTGGAGAACTAAGTTCTTTTGATAATATTATTTTAGCTTCTCCTACCTATGGAATGGGAGATTTACAAGATGACTGGGCTGGATGTTATGATGAATTAACAGGAATGGATTTTTCTGGAAAAGTAGTGGCTCTAATCGGAGTTGGAGATGCAGCTATTTTTGGAGGAAACTATGTAGAATCAATGAAACATTTCTATGATGCGGTTTCTCCTAAAGGTGCAAAAATTGTAGGGGCTATGCCTACAGATGGATACAGCTTTGAAGCTTCTGAAGCAGTTATGGATGATAAATTCATGGGATTAGCCATTGACGCTGCTTTCGATGAAGGAGAAATGACGGAAAAAGTAGAAGAATGGTTGGCAAAAATTAAACCTGAATTTGTATAAAAATTAGGGAGGCTCATCAATGGAAATCTTTTATCACCACATCTATGAATACCAAAAAGGAGTACGAAATTTAATTTTACACTCCACTTTTCGAGAAAATCTGAATCTAGTTCGAAATAAATTAACGGCGGAAAATATTGCTTTTTTAATTTATCCTTTAGGAAAAGAAAAAATCAATATTTTTTTCGGAGATCCTGAATGCATTGCTGTCATTAAAAAAATTGGAAAAATTTCGTTAACGGATTATACTCCTGAAGAAGATTTCATTCTAGGAATTATGTTAGGGTATGATAGAAGAAAACAGTGTAGCCGATATTTACAAATGAAACAAGAACATAAAAAAGTCACAGTACATACAGCTTAAAAGAAAATACATAAATTTGTGTCATAAAAATAGGATGTCAATGGTGGCATCCTATTTTTTATACAACAATATCTTTCACTTCCATTTTCACATAAGAAATCAAATCCTTCACTGCGATCTCTATCTGTAAGCCTCGTATTCCGGCACTGACTAAAATTTTCTCCTTTTTCAAAGCGGAATGATGCAAAAAGCTTCGATGTTTTTTCTTAATTCCAATCGGAGAACATCCTCCTCTCATATAACCTGTCATCGGCAGTAATTGTTTCATTTCTATCATTTCTACTTTTTTGGACGAAGATACTTTCGCCAATTTTTTCAAATCAATCGTATCACTTCCCGGAATACAAGCGACTATCATTTCTTTTTTTTCATTGATTAAAACCAAAGTTTTAAAAACACGACTAATATCTTGCCCTGTTTTTAGGGCAACGTCAATAGCCCCTAAATGCTCCTCATCTACTTCATATTCATAGTATTGATAATCAATTCCTGCCTTATCCAATTCTCTCATTGCATTTGTTTTCTTCATACATCTTCCTCCAATCTCTATGAGAGGAAAAAAGGTATTTGTTATAAAAACAAATACCTCTCCTAACTCTTCTCTTTCCTTGTTTTTAGACTATTCTTTTACAACAGTCAAATTCACATCTGTTCCGTCCATTTCTAATATTCCTTCATCATTTTTGAAATGAACAGAAATTTTTCCATCTTCTGTAGTAATTTTTACTCCACTACCAGATACTGCTTGTTTTGCTGCATATTCTTGATCTTCAATCACGATTGTAGCCGTTTCGAAATTATCAGAAGATTTTACAACAATGTTGGCTTCCCCGTCTTCTCTAGCAAAAGTAATTATTGTTTCTTCCGCTGCAGGTGCTTCTACTGCTTGCTCCACTTGAGTTGTCTCTTCCGTTTTTGCTTCTTCTTTTTGTCCACAAGCAACCAACCCCAATGCTAATACCGCCAATAATAAAAATTTCTTCATTTTTTACTTCCTCCTATGTTGATTTGTATTGTATTTCTCTATAAATTCTGCCTTAAACTGTTGAAATCTTCCTTCTTGAATCGCCATTCTAGCATCTTTCATCAGCTGAACCAGAAAATATAAATTATGATACGATGTCAGTCTTGCCCCCAAAATTTCGTCCACCTTTAATAGATGACGAATATAGGCTCTACTATAATTTCTACAGACATAACAGTGACATTCTTCATCCAAAGGTTTTGTGTCTTCTGCATATTCTGCATTCTTAACCACCAGACGTCCCTGTTTGGTAAAAACGGTTCCATGTCTTGCAATTCGTGTCGGCTGAACACAATCCATCATGTCGATTCCGCTTTCCACAGCTTCCAACATATCTAAAGGTTCTCCGACTCCCATCAAATATCTCGGTTTATTTTCCGGACATTTTTCTACAATATAATCTAAAATTCGATACATGTCCTCTCTAGGTTCTCCAACCGCCAAACCGCCAATGGCATAACCTGAAAAGTGTTCATCCATTTCCAATAATTCCTCCAAGCTCTTTTGACGTAAATCTTCATACACTCCGCCTTGAACAATGGCAAACAAACCTTGTTTTTCTGCTTTCTGATGTGCTTCTACACATCTTTTTGCCCATCGAGTGGTTCTTTCTATCGAAGGAATTAAATAGTCCCGAGAAGAAAGTCCGGGAGGACATTCATCAAAAAGCATTGCAATATCAGAACCTAAATGATTTTGAATTTCTATTGATTTCTCAGGAGAAATAAAACGCTTCGAGCCGTCAATATGAGAACGAAAGTAAACACCCTCCTCTTGAATCTTTCGTAGCGCTCCTAAACTAAAAACTTGAAACCCTCCACTATCCGTTAAAATTGGCTTCTTCCAATTCATAAAGGAATGTAGTCCTCCCAGACGATCAATTACATCATCTCCGGGTCTTAAAAACAAATGATAAGTATTTCCCAAAATAATTTGAGTTCCAATCTCATCTAATTCCTCTTTTGTCATAGCTTTTACAGTTGCCTGTGTTCCCACCGGCATAAACACGGGAGTTTCAATTTCTCCATGAGGAGTTTGAATTCTTCCGGCTCTTGCCCTTCCATCCTTGCTCTCAAGAGTGTATGTTATAGGTAATCTTTTCATCTTTTCTCCATTTAATCTCTTTGAATTGATAGTACATCTCGAATCTTCGAAATATTATTGATCAATTGATTATATTCCTCTTTGTCATTTATTTCAATATTAAATTTTAAACTAGCCAATAATTTCCCTTCCTTGTACGTTTCATGAGTATTTACGGAAGAAATATGAATTTTATGATTGGAAATCACATTGACAACATCCATTAAAATTCCATCTCGATTATTGACAAACACCGTGAAGGCAAAATGGTATTTGTTGACTTTACTGTGAATTAACTTTTCATCCCATGACACCACAATTTCTCTGCTCGGATCCAATTTTAACATGGATTGATAATTGACACAACCCCTTCGATGAACCGTAATTCCGGTAAGTCTTGTTACATAACCGCCAATTTCATCTCCCGGCAAAGGGGTACAACATTTGGCGAAACGAATTAAAGTATTGTTAATTCCGTCAATCACAATTCCAAAATCATTTTTCCCACGGGAAGGCTTTTCTTCTTTTTTCGTCATAATGTCTTCCAATTTTATCTCAGAAGCCACTTTTTCTTTTTCAATTCTATTTCGTAATTTTGAAATAATAATCTCTAATTTACTTCTCTTTTCTCCTACATGATAATAAAACTCTTCCATCGTTTTAATATTATTTTTTTCCATATGTTTTAAAATAATGGCATCTGTTTCTAAATCCTTCAAACTGATTCCCAATTTTGTAAGTTCTTTTTCCAAACTTTCTTTTCCGGCTTTGCTAATCTCCTCTGCGTTGATATCTTTTAAAAACTTACGAATTTTACTTTTCGCTCCATGTGTCCTAACAATGTCCAGCCAATCTTTGCTTGGCCCTTTGGAATTTTTCGAGGTAATAATTTCCACTCTGTCCCCATTTTGTAATTTTGTATCTAAAGGAACAATTTTTCCATTTACCTTGGCTCCAATACAACGACAACCTACTTGGGTATGAACTGCAAAAGCAAAGTCCAAAGTTGTTGCCATATTTGGTAATTCCACGATATCCCCTTTCGGAGAAAATACAAAAATAGTGTCATTCTTAATATCTGCGGTGACACTCTTTACAAAATCCTCAGTATTTGAAGTATTTTGTTGCAGATCAATGATATTCCGCAACCAACCGTAGATTTGATCCTCTTTATTTGTTTTTCGTTTTTCTTTATATGCCCAATGAGCTGCCACTCCCTCTTCAGCTACTCTATCCATTTCTTCCGTTCGTATTTGAATTTCAATAAATTTAGCAAGGGGTCCCACAATTGTGGTATGAATGGATTGATAGTTATTTGATTTAGGAACAGCAATGTAATCCTTAAATCTTCCTGGAACTGGAGTATAACGGCTGTGAACCTCTCCCAACACATGATAACAATCCGAAGTATTGGATACAATAATTCGCACTCCCATCAAATCATAAATATCATCAAATTCTTTTCCCAATTCATACATTTTCTTATAAATGCTGTAAAAATGTTTGAATCTTCCTTTTACTTGCCCTTTGATTCCCACATCATTCAAAATTTTGCTGATCGTTTGAATAAAAGAATCAATATAATCTTTTCTCTCATCTTTCTTTTTGTCAATCAGGCTACGAATTTCTAAATACTTATCATTATGTAGATAATAAAGACATAAATCTTCCAATTCCCATTTAATTCTAGCAATCCCCAATCGATGAGCCAAAGGAGCATAAACCTCTAAAGTTTCTTGAGCAATTACAATTTGTTTTTCCGGCTTCATAAATTTTAAAGTTCTCATATTATGAAGTCGATCTGCTAATTTAATTAAAATGACATGTAAATTTTGTGTCATTGCCAAAATCATTTTCCGAATATTTTCCGACTGATTTTTCGTTCCATTCGGCAAAGATTTTAACTTCGTAACTCCATCTACCAAATGAGCGACATTTTTTCCAAAGTTATATTCAATATCCGCAAGAGTAATAAATGTATCTTCGACAATATCATGAAGAATTGCTGCAATAATAGTATCCGTATCAGATTTTAATTCGACCAAAATTTTAGCCACTTCAATGGGATGCATAATATAGGCTTCTCCTGATTTCCTATACTGTCCCCTATGTGACTCTTCAGCAAAGTAATATGCCAATTTTATTTTGTCTATGTCTACTTCTAAATGGTTCTGTCTGACACATTCTACGAAACTATCCCAATAGTTCATACTCTTTCCCTTTCTCTCTTAATATTTCATCAATGTCAATATCGGATACTGTTCAATTCTCTCTCTTCCTTTTAAGTCTTCCAATTCGATTAAAAATGCAATCCCTGCAACGACTCCTCCTAGCTCCTCTATCAAATGAATACTGGCTTCTATGGTTCCTCCAGTCGCCAACAAATCATCTACGATTAGAACTCGTTGGCCCACTTTAATAGAATCTTTGTGCATACATAAAGTATTGGAACCGTATTCCAAATCATAGGCATAGGAGACAACTTCTCTTGGCAATTTTTTTGGCTTACGAACCGGTACAAAACCAATTCCCAAGGCATAGGAAACAGGACATCCAAAAATAAATCCTCTCGCCTCCGGTCCTACTACCAAATCTACTCGATGCTCTCTTGCAAATTCTACAATTTTTTCTGTTGCATACTGATATGCTTTCCCATCATTCATCAATGGAGTAATATCTCGAAAAATAATTCCCTCTTTTGGAAAATTCTCTACTCTTGCTACATATTTTTTTAAATCCATCTGTTACTCCCTATTTAGTTTTTAGTCTCTAACAAAATTTCTAAATTCTTTTTTGCATTGCTATCTTCAGGCTCCAACTGTAAGACTCTTTCATAACAATCTCGTGCTTTTTCAAAGTCTCCCTGTTTGGCATAGCAATATCCCAATTCTTTCAAAATCAGTGGATTGTCTTTCTGTAAAGCCCTACTTTTTTCCAATTCTTGAATGGCGGAACTCCATTCTTTTCTCTCTTCATGATTCAAGGCCTTGATGAAAGAATATTCCCAATCGCTTTTTTCTTCAGAATATGCCCCCTGACATAAGATCAATAACAATAGCATTCCTAAGAATTTTTTCATTCTTCTTCCGACTCCTCTAGTTTCTCACAAGTAATCAATACTTTTGATATTCTCATTTTATCCATTTCCAAGACTTGCAGTTTGACATTTTCCAACTCCAATTCATCCCCTTTTTCCGCCACTCTTCCAAGTTCTGTAGTAATTAAGCCTCCCAAACTTTCATAGTCCTCTGAAATAGGTAATTGAATTCCCAATTCTTTGTCTAAAGTTTCTATGTCAATCATAGCGTCTACTTCATAGAAATTTTCTCCTACTTTTCGGACAAATTCTTCCTCTTCTTCATCAAATTCATCCCGAATTTCTCCTACAATTTCTTCAATCAAATCTTCAATGGTCAAAAGTCCTCCAATACCTCCGTATTCATCCAATACCATCGCGATATGAACCTTTTTTATTTTAAATTCTTTTAAAATTTCAATAATGGATTTTGTTTCCGGTACAAAATACGCCGGTCGTACTAGTTCTCGAATTGGCTGATTGGTATTCCCACTTTTCACCTGTGACATAATATCTTTGATATACAAAACCCCTAAAATATTGTCAATGGTTTCCTCATAAACCGGGATCCGGGAGAAACCGTCCTCCATCAAAGTATCCCAAATGTCATCAATCGTTTTACTTCCTTCAAATGCCGTCATAGAAGTTCTTGGTGTCATAACTTCCTTCGCAGTGGTCTCTCCAAAACCTACGATCGAGTGAATCATCTCTTTTTCATCTTCTTCAATGATTCCCTCTTCCTTTCCCACATTCACAAAGGAAATGATATCCTCCTCTGTAATCATGACTCCACCATTGTCCATATTGACTCCACAGGCTCTTCCAAGTACCTTGGAGATGAATACTAAAATTAAAATAAGAGGATTCAAAAATAAGGTCAAATAATAAATAAAGGAAATAACTTTCCCCGCCACTTCTGAACTATGATTTCTTGCTATGAGTTTCGGTGTGATTTCTCCAAAAATTAAAATAGCAATTGTCATCAAAATAGTAACTATCAAAATGGACTTTCCTGTATTTCCAAAATAAGTTGCCATTACGACTGTTGCAATCGAAGATGCCATGATATTTACAATATTATTTCCTATCAGTAAACCCGTTAACATCGGATTCGGATCTTTCAACCATTTTTTTAACAGCACTACCACACTGTCTTTTTTCTCATCTACAAATTTTTCCAAATGAATGCTTCGAAACGCTGTCAAAGCTGTTTCGGAAGCGGAAAAAAATCCAGATAATAAAACCAAAATAACCAATACTACAATATACAGATACGTGTCCAATTGTTAAAATACACCTTCCTTGTTTATTTTATCTCAAAAAGAACCTGCCCCTTTTTGACCACAACACCATCTTCTGCCAAAATTTTTGTAATAATTCCATTTTCTGTTGATTTTACTTCATTCATCATCTTCATTGCTTCCACAATACAAAGAGTATCCCCTACTTTTACCGTCATGCCCTCTTCTACAAAAGGAGCTTTATTCGGAGCGGGAGCTCGATAAACAGTCCCGGCAACAGGAGAAACGACTTGCTTCCCCGTAATTTCTTCTCCCTTTTCTTCTATCTCTTTTCTTTCTTCTATTGGAAACTTTCTATTCGTTTCTATCTCCTTCTCCACTTTGACTTCTTTTGAAGTAAATTTCTTGAAACGAAGTTTTTCGCCTCCCATTTCCAATTCTAAACTTTCCAAATGGTAGCTGTTCATATTCTCTGCCAATTCTTCCATTGTCTTTAAATCTAATTTCACGCCATCCTCCTCTTACGAATTACTTCCTAAAATTCGTAAATCTCTAACCCCGTCAATCTTTTGAATTTTTGACAAAGTCATCTCTATATTTTTAGGTGTTTCTGCTGTTCCCTGCAAAGAAATAGTAAGCTGTACAATACCGTCCACTGCGGCGTTTTGCACAATAGTCAAAATATTCATTTTGTCATCGGCAATAACTTCCAGAATTTTTGCCAACAATCCTTGTTTATCTTGCAAGGACATATGAATGTTAAATATTTTTTCCTGACTGCCTTCAAAAAACGGCTTGATAAAATCTTTATATTTATAATAAGTACTACGACTTAATCCTGTTCGACGTATTCCCTCATGTTTGGAGATATGTTCATTCTTTACCATTTCATTAACAGCAATTACTTTTTGAATGGAAGCAGATAAAATCGTCTTATCCACAATATAGTACTGCCTTTTTTCTTCATGGGATATTTCATTCTCCTTTATTTTTTTCGCCATTGATGATCCTCCTATTTCTTATAAATGCCTTCCAAATATTTTGGAAAAGCATCGCCACTGTCATAGAACCGACTCCACCGGGCACCGGAGTAATATAGGAAGCTTTTGGAGCAACTGCTTCAAAATCCACATCTCCTACAATTTTCCCTTCTCTACTTCGATTGATTCCAACATCTATGACAATCGCTCTCTCTCGTACCATATCCGCTGTTAAAAATTTCTCTTTTCCAACCGCCACAACGATAATATCTGCTCTTTCCGTATGTTCTTTTAAATTTTTTGTCAAACTGTTACAAATGGTTACCGTTGCATTATGATTGATAAAAAGTCCAAGCATTGGCTTTCCCACAATATTGCTTCTTCCAATAATCGTAACATTTTTACTTGCAATCTCAATATCATATTTTTTTAATAAGGCAATCACTCCTTCGGGAGTACAGGGATTAAATCCTTCTTCTCCTAAATGTAGACGTCCGATATTCTCCGTTTTAAACCCGTCTACATCCTTATTCACATCAATTGCCTGTAAAATGCGAGAATGGCTGATATGTTTCGGCAAAGGAAGTTGCAAAATAATGCCGTCAATTTCTTCTGTTTGATTTAATTCCTTAATTTTTTTTAGCACCGTTTCTTCTTCCACACTATCATCAAAAGAATACAAAGAGCTTTCCATTCCTAGAGCTCTACTTCCTTTTAGTTGTGATTGCACATAGACAGAGGCCGCTTCATTATGTCCAATCTGGATGATCCCCAATCCCGGAACTCTTCCGCTTCTTTCTTTTTCTTCTCTTATTTTTGATTTTAGTTCCTCTTTTATCTCAGCAGAAACTTTTTTCCCATCTAACAATTTCATTCAAAATGCTCTCCTTCCTGTAAAAAATTTCCATTGATTAAGTCAACTCCCGATAGCATTTTTTTATTTTCCGGCTTTGCTTTGGTAATAATGACATTTCCACTTCCCGTTGCCACTAAAACTCCTTTCCCTTTGACATATGAAAGAATCTCCCCTGCCTTTCCTTGCAGTCTTCCTCCTTTCTCCTCTTCCACCCTAGCAATTTTAAATTGCTTTCCTTGATATATGGTAAAAGCTCCCGGAAAAGGATCCATTCCTCTTACGAAATTAAAAATTTCTCTTGCAGACTGATTCCAACAAATCTTACAATCTTCTTTCCGAAAAGGCTTTACAAAAGTGGCTTTTACTTCATCCTGTGGAATAGCTTGTATTTGTTGTTTTTCCATGTTTCGAATGGTTTCTATTAGCAAATTTGCCCCCATTTGCTGCAATCTATCGTGTAAACTGGCACAATTATCTTCTTCCAATATCTCCACACTGGCCTGTGCCAAAACAGGACCGGCATCCAACTCTTCCACTACATACATAATGCTGACACCGCTTTCTTTTTCCCCATGGATAATAGAAGCATGAATAGGAGCTGCTCCTCTATATTTCGGTAACAAAGAAGAATGGACATTAATCACTCCATATTTAGGAATTCCCAGTATTTCTTTCGGTAAAATTTTTCCGTAAGCAACAACAACAATTAAATCTGGGTGATAATCTCTAATTTTTTGTATTACTTCGATATCCCGAATAGAATTGGGTTGTAATACTTCTAAGTGGTGCTCTAAAGCATATTGCTTCACTGGTGTATACTGAATCTTTTTTCCCCTTTGATTCGGTTTGTCTATTTTGGTAAACACGGCAAGTACTTCATGCTCTTCTTCCAACTTTTTTAAAGAAGATACTGCAAATTCCGGAGTTCCCATAAATAAAATTCTCACTCTATTTTTTCTCCCTTTCCATTTCTTCAATCAATTCTAAAAAAGATTTCACATCGTCAAATTCTTTATAGACAGATGCAAACCTCACGTAGGCAACCTGATCTATTTTTTTCAACTTCTCTAAAATCATTTCTCCCAACTCTCTTGTAGTAATTTCATTTTTTAAGGTATTTTGAATATTTTTTTCCACTTCATATACAATTTTTTCTAAATCTTCTCTACCAATATTTCGTTTGACAGTTGCAAAAGTCAAGCCCCTCATAACTTTTTCTCGGTCGAAAAGAACCCTTCTTTGATCTTTTTTTATCACATACAAAGGAACTTCTTCCACTCGTTCAAAAGTACTAAATCTCCTTTGACAAATAACACATTCTCTCCTTCTCTTTATGGAATTTCCTTCCAAATATGAACGACTGTCGACTACTTTAGTGTCTTCTGAGCCGCAAAATGGGCATCTCATAAACTAACTCCTTCCTTTTCTCGAATGCATTTGATGACTTCTTTCTCAGTCTTGCAATTTAATAAAGTATTTCGAAAGTTTTCTTCTCGAATGAATCTGGAAATACGAGCTAAAACCTTTAAGTAAATATGACTATCCTTATTTGGAGAAGCAAATACAAAAAATAAATTTACATCCTCCTCATCCAAAGATTTAAAATCCAATTTTTCACGACTGATTCCAAAAGCAATCGTCAATTGTTCTACCGCATCTGTTTTAGCATGAGGAATGGCAACCCCTTTTCCAATTCCCGTACTCCCTAATTTCTCTCTTTCCAAAAGAGCTTTGTAAATCACTTCCGAATTCGTCCCTATATGTGGAGCCTTTCCCATCAAAGTAGATAATTCTCTTAAGACTTCATCTTTCGTTCTGGCCATCAAATCTAAGCAAATTAAATCTTCAGACATATAATCTGTAATTTTCACAATATTTAACATTACAATCCCCCCATCATATATTGTTCGATAGAAATATCTATATCCAATTTTTCTCCTATATAGCTTTCCATTTTTTTGATTAAAAAAAACAGTTTCTCTTCCGTATACTCTTTTTTTTTCACAATGTTCTCTATTTTTTTTTGATAGAGTAATCGAGAAATTTCTTTTTCCTCAAAACTTAAATGTTCTAAAATTTCATCCATCCTAAAAATTCCTTCCTCTTGCATCAAAAAGAAAAGAAAATAGCTCAGTAACAATAATTGCTTTCTTCCATCATTCTCTTGATTTAGATAAAACAGGCTATTCTTCAATAGTCGAAATATTTTAGGAACACGATAGCCTTCGAACACAAACTTATTCAGCACAGCCAATAAATAAAATGCAACACCTAGAGAGTTCAAATCTTGTCGAATATTTTCAAAGCTTTCTAGCAGAGAAAAATCATTTACAATAAATTGCTCTCCTTTTTTATAAAGTAAAAACTCCACATAAGATATAGGTTCTGTCGCAACCTTATCTCTCCTTTTACTTTTTAAAATTCCTTTTACTGTCAGTTGAATCTTTCCAAAATCTTCTGTCAATAAAATCAAATTTCTATCGGCTTCTCCAAAAGAATAATTTCCCAACACAAAGGCTTTATTACTTATAAATTTAGTCATGGAACTTGAAAATCTCTCTCTGTAAAACTAGGATTGATTTCTATCTTAGACAAAGTCAGTTCTAATATTTTTTGCCCTTTTTCTTCTAAAAGCCATTTTTTAGGAAATAAATATTGATCTATCTCTGAATATGATTGTATCACTGCTTTATAGTTTTCATTCAAGATGAATTCCACATTTTTCTTATCATAATACTCTTTTCGAAATGTCATATCCGTAGACAATTGTTTTGCTAAGATCTTGATCACATCAAGAACTTGAAGTTCCTCTTTTTCTAATTTCATTGTCTTTTTTTGTTCAAACATTGGTAAATAAACTGTTTTCACATTTTCCTTATATAAGTAAATCTCTCCCTTATTCAAATCAGGAAACAGAATTTCTTTTTTAAAAACATGTGGTAAACTCATTTGAACAAAGTAAAGGATTTTTTTTTGCTTTTTTCCAATATAATTAATTTCTGTTACTTCAAAAGAAAATTTTTTCACTTGTTCCAATGGTTTGTATTCTTTTCCAAATAAAATACAGGAGAATATTAAAAATACACATCCCATGAGAATTGTT